>CAVQQC010000008.1:115000-201902 GCA_963714895.1 Candidatus Sulfomarinibacteraceae bacterium | reverse complement strand
GCGAGATGGCAACGCGATGCGGCAGAGGTTGAGCTCGCGCGCCTCGCGGACCGCAGTATCGGGCAGGCCGACCACGATCACCGATGGTGTCGTTGGGAACGGATGCGGTCCACCTCGACCGTCGACAGACAGTGCATCCACGCCGCGCGGCGTGGCAGAGTACGCCTTCGCCAGCATAGTTCTCTCCTCAGATTGTGCAGCGTGGGACCTTTTCAATATGCCACCGGTGCTGGACGTCGTCAAGGGAGAAGGAGAAGAGGAGAAAGGGAAAAGGGGGGTGGAGAATTCGGAATTCGGAATTCGGAATTCGGAATGCCGGCCACCCGGTCAGGCCCGGATGCTGGATGCTGGATCCACCACCCACCCGGAGACACCGCAGATGTTGGATATTGGATCGAGACTGCGTTCACCGGACGTGCCGTCTCTGACAATGCTCCGGAACTCGAGAGTCATGTTGTGAGACCACGCCAAGGGCCCAATCATTGTCAGAGGGGGCACTCACGGGCAACAACGCCGTAAACATCGGGAACACACAAGCCGGAAGCGAGCCCTCGGGGCAAACTCGCCGCGCCAATCACCTCACGAACGCATTGTGGTGCGGCCGCCCCGGCCGCAGTCAGGCGGCGCCCGCACCACAAAGGACCTCAAGGCGCCGGTTGAGCGGCCTGTCCAATCGCCCTTCTCGTGTCATCGCCCCACCGCCTCACTGCCTCATTGCCTCACTGCCCCAGGTAGCGGGAATAGCCCGGCCCTCGGCTGCGTATACATAGACAAAGGCGAAAGGCACTTCGGTGCTAGAATGCTCTCTTGCCAACAAAGTCTGGGGGCGTCCAGGTTTTGACGGGGAACGGTTCCGGTTGTCGGCAGCGTGTCGAGGGTCATCCGCTCGTTAATCGGGTGAAGGCATTTACAACTGCCGATAACAACTACGCTCTGGCTGCGTAAGTAGCCACGTCGCTCTCGAGGCTCGGCCCGTCGGTCTGAGAGGGACGAAGTTAGATGGGCTGGATCGCCGTAGCGCCCGAATACGGAGATCGAGATTTTTCGGGCTGGCCGCGAGGAAGGTTGCCAGCTAACTGACCACGCGGCGAGATAAACTAGCCGGCTGCACACGGAGAAACCGGCGACCGGAGTTCCTCGGACGTCCCCCCCCCCCACCCCGGGTTTTTTTTCAACCGCGCGTGCACGCAGGACAGCTCGCTCCGCGATCGGTCCGCGTTCACATTGCGCCGCTGTCCCGCAGTGTCGATTCCCACCGCCTCCACCAAATTCGGCCCGCAACCCCCTGGGTTGGGGGCCGAATTTGTCACGGCGAAGCGCATCGCGAAGCCGGGCATCCACATCACTCCACTCTGACAATCGAACAGGGTAGGGGCTGGACCTGTCCAGCCCTTTCGACAGGGCGGCACAGGTGCCGCCCCTACCCAAAACCGGCACGCCCGGATATGGCAGCCCGTCCCTCCAGTTCTCGAAGTACAATGTGGCCGGACAGAAGACCGCGCAGATTTCGCCGGCCGACGGTTGAGGGCGCAACGAGGTTTACGAATCTTGAGAAGAAAAATGACACTCCTGTTCTTCGTCATGGCGGCCGCGGGCAACTGGCTTGCCGCTCAGGAGCTCGACCGCTCGGTGGAGTTCCACTTCGAGGGCCGAGCCATCGTCGTTCCCAGGTTCGGCCCCAAGGTCGAACTGTTGCCGGTCCTCGGACTGGTGGGGGCCGAGGCGAAGTACTCGCTGTCCGCAGGCACCTACGGCGTCGTGTTGGACGAACACGTCATCCAGTTCTCGGTCGGCCACAAGGTCATGCTGGTCAACGGCAATCTCCAGGACGCCCAGGAGGCGCCCGTCGCTTCGCCGGGCGGGGTGGCAGCTTCATTCTCCTTTCTCGAACGCTCCCTCCTCAGCCCTCTGGATTTTCGCCTCGAGCCGATTCCCCGAGGCTACCGCATCGATCGGGGCGCGCGCTTCGCCGACCCGGTCAGCGTCCGCCCCGCGGTGGCCGATTTCGGCGTCACCACGACGTTGGTCTTGACCCTGAGCCGTTCGACGCCTGCCGAGGTCGTCGACGCCGAGACCGGCAGGTTCTCCGTTCGATTTGACGAGGCCACTCCGCACCTCGACGGCAGCACACCGTTCCGTTCGCGGCGGGTTCTGTCGCTCACGAGCCGGGAGCAGACCATCGAGATCGGTCTTGCACCAGACATCGGCCTGCTCTCGTGGCACACCCTGGAAGGCCCGCCGCGGGTCACCATGGAGCTCGGGCCGACCCTCGCGACACCGACTCCCGCTCCACAACGGGCCCCGGTGGTGATTCCCAGCGGGCCCCGCCCGATCGTGATCGACCCCGGCCACGGCGGCGATGACATCGGCGCGGAATCCGGCAGCGGGCTGATGGAGAAGGAGATCACCCTCTCAGTCGCCCGTCGTCTCGCGCGGATGCTCGAGGCCCGCGGTTATCGCGTTCGCCTGACGCGGGACGGTGACCAGAACCGCGCCCTCACCGACCGCACCGCGCTGGCCAACCGCCTCGAAGCCCTGGCCTTCGTTTCGCTGCACGCCAACGCCTTCACCGCATCGTCCGTCTCCGGAGCCGAGACCTACTACATGTCCATCGACGAGGCGAGCGATGCGGACGCGGCCGCCATGGCCGCCCTCGAAAACCAGGCTGGAACAGCCTCAGGCGAACCGTCGCCTCTCGATCTCATCCTGTGGGATCTCGCCCAGGCCGAGGTCCTCAACGAGAGCGCCCAACTCGCGCTGACGGTCCAACAGCGTCTCAACAGCCAGCTCGGGGGGCGCGACCGCGGCGTCCGCCAGGCGCCGTTCGTGGTTCTCACGGGCGCCACCATGCCCGCCATCCTGGTCGAGGTGGGCTTCCTTTCCAACTCCTCTGAAGCCGATCGATTGGCTCAGCCAGACCACCAGCAGAGGCTCGCGGAGGCGATCGCCGCCGGCATTGAAGATTTCGTGAGGCGCTGATGCACCGGCGCGTGGCTTTCATCGCCCTCGCGGCGCTCGCGGGAGTCGTCCTTCTGGTGTGGCTGCTCACGGCGGGCAACCCACAACAGGTTCAGGACGATCTGGTGCCGGTCGAGGCGCTCCCGACGCCGACTCCGGCCCCCGAACAACGGGTCATCCTGCTGTTCGCCGGCGGCGACGGCCTGCTCCACCCCGAACTGCGGTCGGTGCCGCTGCCGGCGGAGGTTCACGAACGGATCCGGGTGGTCATGACCGAACTGCTCGCCGGCCCCAGGAACAGCCAGCAGCTGGCGCCGATCTTCCCGTACTCGGCAGCCGTCGAGGCGATCTTCGTCGATCATCAGGGCAACGCCTTTGTCGACCTCACGGCCCCTCCCAGCCCTCTCACCGGTTCGAGCACCGAGCTGCTCCTGGCTTACGGCGTCGTCGACTCCATCATCCTCAACTGCCCGGAGGTGACGGCAGTCCAGATTCTCTTCGGCGGCCACGAGGTGCCGACGCTCACCGGCCACCTCGACCTCTCCAAACCGCTGGTCCTCAACAAGAGGTTCATCGCCGCGTCATAAGCCGGGTTCGTCCCATTGGAGTCTTCGGTTCCGGCGCTGGCGTTCTCACCGTCGTTCAGGCCCTCAGGGAGCACCTCGTCGCCCTCGTGACGAAACCTGTTGAGATATGCAGGCTGGTGGGCTAGCTCGACGGCGGTTTCGCCATCCAGCTGTAACCGTATGACACGCCGATCGAGTTGAAATCGCCGCCGATCCGCGTGATGGCGCCGGTGCTGATCGCGATCCGCAGATTCTGCTGCGGGGTGAGGCGGATCGACAGCGTCGCCCCGATCCTCGAGTTGCTCTGCTCGTCGTCGTTCGATCTTCCATCAATCGTCGTTTGTCCCCCAAGCCAGTAGTTGCCGTCGATGGCCCCCCACAGACCGGGATTGAAGAGGTATCGCACGTGCGCCTGAGTTGCAAAAATAGGGTCCTGCTGACGGGTTTGACCGCCCGCGTAGTCGGTGTTGTCGGTGTAAAACCACCCTCCGATATAGGCGTCCACCGCCCACCTTCCCATGACCTGAACCACGCCGATCTCGGGTTTGACGCCCCACCGGTTGGTGCCGATATTGATCAGCTTCGACGGGTCGTACTGGCCGGTCGGACAGCTGACGACCAGACTCGCCCCGATCATGGTCCGCGGTCGGAAGGTGCTGAAATCTCTGGGGCTCATGGCCGGAGCGCCGTAGAGGTTGACGGCGCCGCGAAAAACCATGTCGCCGATCCCCGAACGCTCGGCAGACGCGGGTTCGCCGTAAACCAAGCCTTCGAGGTCGCCCAGGATGTACGGCAGAATCACCCCGACGTTGGCCGAACGTCCCGCGAGATTGAAGGTCCGGGCATAGGTCAGACCGGTGCTGAAGATCTTGGCGTTGGCCTCTTCGATGGGCAACGATGGGTCGAATGAAAGGTCGCCGCTGTTGTAGTTGCTGGCGAGCGACAGGAGGTTGACGCCGTAAGGCGCCGGGGTGTAGGCGGCCGGCACCAGTTCCTGCGCCGACACCGTCGACGCGAAGACGATGCAGAGACCCGCCTGGACCACCAAAAAGGTGGTTCGCAACCCGCAGCCCGGTCGGGAGATTCGTCCTCGATGCATCGCCGTGCACATTACACGACTTCTGTCCCGCCACCAATCTTACGATTGCAGGTCACCCGGGGGTTTCCTCGAGGCGCGGCTATCCACCGCAATTGAGCTCGCTTGCGGGCGCCACCTCGACCACACCGTCGACAAAGACCTGGCCGTCATAGTCGGCGGCGAATCCGTCTCCCGTCTCGTCGCTCAGACGGCCGTCAATCTCGACGGAGAACGGCTCGAAGGGTACGTCCGTGAATTCGGAGATCGCCACCTGAAAGACATCGAGGCTTTCCTGGTCGGCTTGAATCCAGTACACCTTCTTGCTGCCACACGGGATGAAGGTCTGCACCTCGTTTCCTATGACACACAGCCCTTTGAGCGTCGGACGGGCCGCGACCGCTGGTGCAGCGTCCGGGGAGACGGGAGCCTCCACCGCATCCCTGCCGCATCCCGACAGCAAGCTGAACGCCACAGTTGCCACCACCATCCATTGCCGGGATCCGTACCTCACTGCGCCACCTCCGAGAAAAGCCGATTCCAGAGACGTGAGCCCTCTTGCCACCGATTATCTCACCGTCCCGGGATGAGTGGTGCACCTCCTCTGCCGCACACGGTCCCACCCAACCCTGAACACCTGGACGTTTCCGGTCGGTGGAGGCTGTAGGCGAATTCCAATATCCGAATTCCGAACTCCGAAATCCGAAATCCGCCACGACGGTCTATACTCCTCCACCGACAAGGAGACGCCCATGCGACCCGACGGCCGTCAACGGCACGAAGTCCGCCCCATCCTCATCGAGCCCGATTTCATCCGCTACCCCGAGGGCAGCGTGCTCTACCGGGCCGGCGACACGATGGTTCTGTGCAACGCCAGCGTGCTCGACCGCACCCCAGCCTTTCTGCGCGGCTCGGGCGAGGGATGGGTAACCGCCGAGTACGCCATGCTGCCACGGGCCACCGATACCCGCTCCGATCGCGAGGTCACTCGTGGCAAGCAGAGCGGCCGCTCGCAGGAGATCCAGCGTCTGATCGGGCGTTCGCTGCGCGCGGCGGTGACTCGTGGCGAGCTTGGCGAGCGCACTCTCGCCATCGACTGCGACGTGCTTCAGGCCGACGGCTCCACCCGAACCGCCTCCATTTCCGGCGGTTGGATCGCACTGGTCCTGGCCATGTGCGGGATGTACGAGCAGGGCCTGCTCAGCGGGTGGCCTTTGACCCAACAGATCGTCGGTGTCGCGGTGGGACTGGTCGGCGGCGAGGCGCGCGCCGATCTCGACTACGGCGAGGACTTCGACTGCGACGTCGACCTGAATCTGGTCTTCACCGGCGACGGCAACCTCATCGAAGTCCAGGGCACCGCCGAAGGCGAGGCCTTCTCCCGCGACCAACTGAGCACCCTGCTCGACATCGGCTGGCAGGGCGCGCAACAGGTGATTCTCAAACAGAAGGAGATCGTCGCTCCACGACTCGACGCCCTCGGCCTCACCATGCCCTAGACATGAGTCGATTGCTCTGAAGGTGGGCCGAGGCCCACCCTACAAGTCCGCTCGATATGTGGGTCCGACGTAGGGTGGGCCTTGGCCCACCTTCAGACCCGCTGGAGGCGCGCGGCCCGGAAATCCGAAATCCGAAATCCGAAATCCGAAATCGGACCGTAAAATGGAGCATTGACACTCGGTGTGGACGAAACCTATACTCTCCCTTCGCCTTGCGGCGGATGTTCTTTGGCATCAATGAGTGGACTCCCAGTCGGGGTGTAGCGCAGCCTGGTAGCGCACCTGCCTTGGGCGCAGGGGGTCGGAGGTTCAAATCCTCTCGCCCCGACCAGTCACCCCGCTTGTGAAGACCTCCGCCTGTAGCTCAGCTGGATAGAGCAACGGACTTCTAATCCGTAGGTCAGAGGTTCGAGCCCTCTCAGGCGGACCATAAAGGTTCCAGTATTGTGGTGGGCGTAGCTCAGTTGGTAGAGCACAGGATTGTGGCTCCTGTGGTCGTGGGTTCGATCCCCATCGCTCACCCCATTTTGTGTTTGTGCGCCCGTAGCTCAGTTGGATAGAGCGATAGCCTCCGGAGCTATAGGTCGCTGGTTCGAATCCAGTCGGGCGTACCATCGAACAAAACCTCCCTTCTCGGGAGGTTTTTTCGTTTGAACGTTGCAACGTTTGAACGTTCGAACGTTCAACCCCTCGACCGGGTAGACTGTGGCCGAAGGGAAGAAGTCGAACGCCATGCCGGATATCCTGACGTGGATGCGCGAGTACCAGGGCCTGCTCGAGTGGCTCGGCGGTCTGTCGGCGTTGATGTTCGTGGTGACACTGGTGGTGTTTCCACTGGTCATCATCTACCTGCCGGAGGACTATTTCGTCCGTGACCGGAGGGACCCCGCCCACCAGACCCGCCGGCACCCGGCGGTGTGGCTCGTGCTGACCATCCTCAAGAACATCCTCGGCGTGGTGCTGGTCGTGGCGGGTCTTGCAATGCTCGTTCTGCCGGGACAGGGTCTGTTGACCATGCTCATCGGCGTGACCCTGGTGAACTTCCCGGGCAAGTTCGCCCTCGAACGCCGCATCGTCAGCCGGCCGTCGGTGGCGAATACCCTCAACCGGATTCGCGAAACTGCCGGAAAACCTCGGCTTCAACTGCCTGAATCACACGACTTATAGGAATTGTCGTCAGTCAACAGCTTCGATCACTGACAACTGTGGATTCGGGTGTTCAATCCTCACAACTTCTTGGGGCCCGCGTTCTTGATGTCGTCAGACGAGGTGTCTGCGAATTGTTCGAAATTGGCGTGGAAGAGCGTTGCCAGATGCTGTGCCTTGGCATCGTAGGCGGCAGGGTCGCTCCAGGTGTCGCGCGGGCGCAACACCTCTGCCGGGACACCGGGACACGAGGTCGGAACGTGGAGCCCGAAAACCGGGTCTTCCTCGTACTCCACGTCAGCCAACGAACCGTCGAGGGCGGCATTGAGGAGGGCACGGGTGTGTTGGATGGGCATCCGGTGGCCGGTGCCGTAGGGGCCGCCCGTCCAGCCGGTGTTGACCAACCAACAGTGTGAGTTGTGTTCCCTGATCTTCTCCGCCAACAATTCGGCGTAGTAGGCCGGCGGCCGGACCATGAAGGGCGCTCCGAAACAGGCCGAGAACGTCGCCGAAGGCTCGGTGACTCCGGCCTCGGTGCCGGCCACCTTGGCGGTGTAGCCGGACACGAAGTGGTACATGGCCTGTTCGGGTGACAGCCGGGCGATGGGCGGCAGCACCCCGAAGGCATCGGCGGTGAGCATGATGATGTTCTTCGGATGTCCGGCGCGTCCGGAGTCCACGATGTTCGGGATGTGGCTCAGAGGATAGGCGGCGCGGGTGTTCTCGGTCAGGCTGTCGTCATCGAGATCGAGTCGACGGGTGATCACGTCGTAGCCGACATTCTCGAGAATGGTGCCGAACATCGCGGTGGTGGCGTAGATCTCGGGCTCCGACTCCCGGCTCAGACGGATGACCTTGGCATAGCAGCCGCCCTCGAAGTTGAAGACGCCGCTGTCGGACCAGCCGTGCTCGTCGTCACCGATCAACCGGCGGGTGGGGTCGGCCGACAGCGTGGTCTTCCCGGTCCCCGAGAGGCCGAAGAAAATGGCCACATCATCCGCAGCGCCGATGTTGGCGCTGCAGTGCATCGGCAGGACCCGCAGTTCGGGAAGACGGTAGTTGAGGACGGTGAAGATGGACTTCTTGATCTCGCCCGCGTAGGAGGTGCCGCCGATCAGCACCAGCTTGCGCCGCAGGTTGAGCAGGATGAAGGCCTCCGAGTTGGTGCCGTCGACCTCCGGGATCGCCTGAAAACTGGGGGCGTGGATGATGGTGAAATCGGGGACGTGGTCGGTGAGTTCGTGCGGTTCGGCCTGGATGAACATATTGCGGGCGAAGAGCGAGTGCCACGCGCGAACGGTAACGACCCGGATCGGCATCCGGTAGCGCGGGTCCGCACCGGCGAAACAGTCCTGGACCCAGACGTCGCGGTCCTGGAGGTAGGCCTGGAGGCGCCGGAACATGTTCTCGAAGGTGGCGGGGGTGATCGCCTTGTTGACCTTGCCCCACCAGATGTGGTCCTTGGTTTCCTCTTCCTCGACGATGAACTTGTCCTTGGCGGCGCGCCCCGTGTGGAGCCCGGTGCGGGTGATCACCGGTCCGTTGTGGGTGAGGTGGCCCTCGTTGTTCTTGATGATGTCCTCGTACAGCATAGGCGTGTTGTGGTTCCAGTGCACCTTCCGGACGTTGGTGATTCCGTTCTTGTCGAGACCATACGAACTGAAAAGGCGTTCTGCCGACATCATTTCTCCAATTTTCCGGGCACCGCGGTCCGGGCGCTGTTGTTTCGATTCACAACCCGCGTGGAGCGGGTTCTATTCGGCTCGTGGAATCCTCACGCCCGCATCAGTCGCGCGACATGAAGATCCTCAGGATGTACCAGAACATCAGGGCCACCGAGGCGAAGAGCTGGAGAGCGGCGCCCACGTGCCGGTCCTCGGGGAAGCGGCGCAAGATGTTGGAGGTGTCGTAGAGGATGGCGCCTCCGGCCAGCCCGACCATGGCGACCGAGAACCAGGTGCCCAGGGTGAAACCGAAGATCACGCCGCCGACGATGGCCACCAGGGCGAGGATGCCGCCCCACTTCAAAAGACTCCCGAGGAACGAGAAGTCCTTGCGGCTGAGAAAGGCGACGGCGGTGAGCCCGGCGAAGCCGATCAGGGTGATGGTGGCCGCGCTCTGGATGGCGCCCGGCGCAAAGCGGTTGGCGATATACAGCATGGGCACGAAGATCAGCGCCTCGGCGACCACAAACGCACCGAGCGCGGCGTACTGGGCGGCCGGGGAACGGGCGGTGAACGCAGCGCGGCTCGCGATCCAGCTGACGACCATGAAGCCGCCGAGCACCCACAACCAGCTCACGCCCAGCATCGATTGGGCAATCGTCTCGGCGAGACCGCTCGAGAACAGCCACACCTCGATCAGGACGAAGGCGATGATCGCGCCGAACAGGTGGAGATAGGTGCGTCCGATAAAGGCCGCCCGGGTGTCCTCGCCGATGCGGACGGACGGCGAGTCGGCGTAACGGGAGTCGGTGGGTTCGAAGCTCATGGTGCGTTCCTTTCGTTGGGCCGGGCCCGTCGGTTGGTGGGACACTTTTCCTGCAGAGTCCACGCGGCCTTTTCCTTCCGGCGGTCTCCCCCACCAGGATAGCCGACAACGAAGATCTGTGCGGCACAGCACCCTCCAGTAAATGCGGTGCTCGAAAAAGAGGGTCCCGCCGAAAGAATGTGGGATAAGCTGGGTTGATGGCGGCACCCTACCACGGCGCCCCGACCCGCATCGGCCGCATGATGATGGCGGCTTTCGGTGCCCCCTTCATTCTCAGCGCGTTGTTTCTGCTCGGCACTGTGATCTTCGGTGACGAGGTGGCCGGCGAAAAACTGATCATGGTCATCGGCGCGCTGGTGTTCGCAATCGCCGGATCCTTTCTGTGGGCGCCGGCGTTCCCCGGTTTGGTCAATCGCATCCTCGAATCCGACAATCGAATTCTGAAGGCAGTCCGGCCGCACGCAGGCGCGTGGTCAACGGGCGCTATGGTCGTGCTGATGGGGATGATGCCGGTGCTGGCGGCGGTCGGCGTGCTCCCGACCGACGACGATTCCTGGAACGCTCCGCGGTGGGTCGGGGGCGTTGCCGGCGGTCTGTTCGTCGTCGCCGGGCTCTACCTGCTCACCAAACCAGCGGTGGACCGCCTCGATCCGTGGCTCAAGAAACAAATCACAGGGTTGTTCCCGCTGCTCATCGTCACCGGCATGGCCGCGATCTCGAGTTGGATCGCGTTCGGGCCGGGGGATCGCCAGTTCGAGGGCGGCGCCTCGAACGGTTTCCTGCAATTCAGCTGGGGCAACGCCGACGAACTCCTGGGACGGGTCGTCTTCGGAGCCGGCGCGTTGTTTCTGATCGCGGTCACGGCCATCGGCTGGTGGAAGTACCTTCGCGGCCGTTGGTGAGTCTGCAGGAGCGGCTAACTCACGTCGCGTTTGTACTTCGCGATCTCCTCCAAAAGCTCGTCGATTTCTTTCTTCACCTCGGGGTCCGCGACCTGCGAGCGCATCCTCTTGAGGTCGCGCTCGACGCCGTCGATGGTCTTCAAAGCGTTCTCCGCGTCGGGCAGGTTGTCGAGACCGCTCACACCCGCCGATCGACCCGCCTGCCGGTACTGTTGGGTGGCGTGGCGGAAATCGCCGCGCAGGCGGTTCACCTCCCGGGATTCGTCGCTCATGGTGCTCCCGGGCATGAGTTTGAACTCGCCGGACTGAAAATAGTTGAACGCCACCAGGGCGATCGCGACCACGACTGCGATGGTCAACAGATTCTTCATGTCACGTCCCTTCGGGTTTCCTTGACGACGTCAGGGTTCCTGCTCCTCCATTGTGGCACGGCGAGAGGTTGACAGGGCCGGCCTCTCCACCGACCCTGTGAGCGACCAGCCGACCCGGCTGAGACGGAGGACCTCTGATGACAGGAAAACGAAAACCACCTGGCGGGTTGGTGCTGCTGACGCTTGCCGTCGGGGTCGGATCGAGCGCGATCGTGTTCTCCCAACAGGAGCTGCGCACCGAGCCGACTTCACGAGTCGTCACGCTGCGTGGCGCCCTGACCCCTGACGAGGTCCGTCTGACCGAGCTTTTCGAGGAGGCTTCGCCTTCCGTCGCCTACATCACCACGGTGTCGTTGCGGAGGGACTTCTTCCGTATGAACGTCATGGAGATCCCCAGCGGCACAGGCTCCGGTTTCGTGTGGGACGATCGCGGCAACATCGTCACCAATTTTCACGTCATCCGCGGCGCCCACCGGGCCGACGTCACGCTGGCCGACGGGACGACGTGGGAAGCGAGCCTGGTCGGCACCGCGCAGGAGAAGGACCTCGCAGTCCTCCACATCGAGGCCCCGCGGAGCCAGCTCCAGCCGATCCGCATCGGCACCTCGTTCGACCTCAAGGTCGGGCAGACCGTGCTCGCCATCGGCAACCCTTTCGGCTATGACCACACCCTGACCTCCGGCATCGTGTCCGCCCTCGGGCGCGAGATCGAGTCCACCGACGGCGTGCCGATCCGCGACGTGATCCAGACCGACGCCGCCATCAACCCCGGCAACTCGGGCGGTCCTCTGCTCGACAGCGCCGGTCGCCTGATCGGGGTCAACACCGCCATCGTGTCGCCGTCGGGTGGGTACGCCGGAGTCGGCTTTGCGATCCCGGTCGACACCGTCAACTGGGTGGTGCCGCAGCTCATCGCCTACGGCAAGGTGCAGCGGCCGGACCTCGGAGTCGACCTCGCCTCGGACCACGTCGTCCGGCGCTCCGGGATCGGGGGCGCGGTGGTGATCGCGGTGGTGCCCGGCAGCAGCGCCGAAAAGGCGGGGATCCGGCCGGCCTACCGCGACCGCCGCGGCCGGATGATGATCGGTGATGTGATTCTGGCTATCGACGGCGAACAGATCCGTTCGGGCGGCGAATTGGGGCTCCTCCTCGAGCGCTACGCCGTGGGCGATGTGGTCACCGTCACCATCAACCGCGAGGGGAGCGAGGTCGAGACCAGGATCACTCTGGGAGCGTCGCGCTGAAAAATCCAGCAACCAGCGGGGCCACCCGCTCGGGATGGGTGAGGTGGACATGGTGTCCGCCCTCGACCACGGCCCGTTCGAGATCGGGGATGAGGGCGAGACGTGCCTCCACCAGATCCTTCGGAAACGGCCACCCCGCTGTCGCCCCGACCGCCAGCACCGGACACCGGATGGCGGCGAGAAAGGCGTGAACCTGGTCCTCGGTGAAGCGCAACCGCGACCTCGTCTTGAGCCGCGGGTCGTGGATGAATCGAACGCCGCGGTCGACGGAGTCGGTGCCGCGCTCGACCAATCGCCGCGCCGCCTCGGCATCGAGATCGGTGTCGCGCATGCGCGCCGAGATCGCGCTCTCGAGATCGGGGAAGATCCGCGGGTCGGCGGCGCGCGCCCTGGCTTCGTCGGCCAATGCCGAAATCAGTTGCTCCGGGGCCTTCCCGGCGGCCGCCGCCAACGGACCGGCGCCCTCGAGCAACACCACGCGCCGCACCCGGTCGGGAAAGACCGCCGGCACCAGCGACGAAATCCCGGCGCCCATGGAGTGGCCCAGGAGGCTGAACGAATCCCACCCCATCGTGTCCGCGGCCGCCGCCACCTCGGGCACCCAGTCGACGAAATGGTGGACCACCCCGGGCGGGCGGTGCTGCGAACGGCCGTGCCCCGGCAGATCGATGGCCACCACATGAAGACCCGGCAACAGCGGGGCCAGGGTGTCGAAGCTGGCGGCGTTGTCGAGCCAACCGTGAAGCGCCAGGACCGGTTCTCCAGCACTCTCGCCCCACTCGCGGGCGGCCAGCCGGAGGTGCGGCAGCTGGAGTTCGATGTCGCGGCCGTTCACCGGTGGTCTCGATAGATCGTGAGGGCGAACTCGCCCGCCGGCGTGGCGCGATACCGCTCCACCACCAATCTCATATCGTCCGGCGCCTCGTCCAGGCTCGGCAGCGGCGAACCGTAGGTCGCCGGCAGCACGACCGGAGCGGCAAGGGCGGCAAACGTCAGATCGGCGGCGGAGAACTCCGAGCCAACGAGGTACCGGCGGCCGTCCGTCAGGCGCCCGCTGACAGTCGAAAACACCTCGTCCACCCGCTCGGCCGAGCGCACGGCCGACGCCGGGTTGATGTTCATTCCGCGCCGCATGAGAAAAGCGACCGCCGGCGAGATGATCTTGAAGAGAAAGCGTTCGCCGCCACCGACCCCGGGCAGCACCGATTGCAGAAAGAGCGCACGATGCGGCAGGAGGTAATAGTAGGCGAGACGCCGGGTGTGGGGTCCGAGTCGGGTGTCGAAGAGCTCTTCGAGTTCCTCCACCTCTGCCCGCAGTTGCGGGTCCGAAGGGTACGGACGCCACGAGCTGTCCGGCAGGTCCTGCAGCCACACCAGAATGTCCGTCGAGTCCGGGATGACTCTGTCCTCGGCCACGAGAACCGGCGTCGAATGCCCCGACGTGCGCCCCTTCCCGGCGGCCCGCAGGTGCAGCAGCGGAGGGTGAGGTTCCTCTACGAACGGAACATCCGCCAACTCCAGCGCCCAGCGCGCCTTTTCGCAGTAATGGCTGGGAGCGATGGTGATCAACCGGTAGGGTTCTGCCATGCAGGCAGGCTAACTCAGCCGGTTGAGTTCTCAAACAGGTTGTTGCAAAGTGTGAGGCATGCTCACCACGCGTCTCAGGACTCGCTTCCCAATTCAGCGGGGTGCCGGGATTGTCACCGAGAAGAAGGTGACTCACGCCCCGGAAGCATTCAAGCATCCCGACTTTCTCTGCAGCCTACCCGAGAGGAGCCACCCTCAACATTGTTGGCTCGGATCACCCTGGCGACGTGGATGGTCGAGCTTCCAACAATGTTGAAAGTGGCACCTCCGCCGCACAGAATTCACCTCCGCCGCACGCGGGCCGTCAACGACCCACCTACAGCAAGTAGGAACCGTAGGCAGGTCCTTCAGGGCCTGCCACCACCAACGCCACGATCGGGTGGGCCGTAAACGACCCGCCTCCGCCTTTGAGATAACTCCAGGCAAACCGCCGCACGCGGTGCCACGCGCCCTGAGCACCCGAACGTCACTCTCGGTGTGACGTTGCGCTGGAAAATCCGAAATCCGAAATCCGAAATCCGAAATAAAAAGTCCCCTCCGCCGGGAGGTGGGTGGCGGAAGGGGTCAGAAGGTCGCCGGGCAACGGCCCGGAAACCGAGAATCGTGGCAACCCCGGTCAATCCATCTGTTTGCGCAGGATCGCCGGGATTTCGTAGTCGTCGCTCTGGTTGATGCCGTACTCCGAGTTCGGCCCGCCGGGGACCAGGAAGCGGCTGGTCCGGGCAGGAGTTTTCTCCTCGAATTCTCTCTCGATCTTCGGTCGCGCCGTAGTCGCCGGAAAATGGCTGCTCTCGGGCACCTGATGGAACCCGGTCGCGATCACCGTCACCTGCAGGGCGTCACCGAGCTCCGGATCCACCACCGCACCGAACAGGATCTGGGCGTCGGGGTCGGCGCCCTCGGTGATGATCTCGGCCGCCTCGTTGATCTCGTTGAGGGTGACATCGCTGCCGCCGGTGATATTGATCAGGAGACCGCGGGCGCCTTCGATCGAGGTCTCTTCGAGCAACGGCGATGCGATGGCCTGTTGCGCCGCCTCCACCGCGCGGTGCTCGCCGGTGGCTATGCCGACGCCCATGATGGCGTGGCCCATGCCCTTCATCACCGTCCGGACGTCGGCGAAGTCGCGGTTGATGAGACCCGGCACCGTGATGATGTCGGCGATCCCCTGCACCGCCTGGCGGAGAACATCGTCGGCGATGCTCATGGCCTCGGTGAAGTTGGTGTTGCGCTCGACGAACTTGAGCAGGCGGTCGTTGGGGATCGTGATCAGCGTGTCGACGTGTTGGGCGAGCTGGGCGATCCCCTCCTCGGCCACGTTGCGGCGCCGCGAGCCCTCGAACGAGAAGGGCTTCGTCACCACCGCCACCGTCAGCGCACCGACGTCCTGCGCCATCTGCGCGATGATCGGCGTCGCCCCGGTCCCGGTGCCGCCGCCCATCCCGCAGGTGATGAAGATCATGTCGGCGCCGTCGAGGAGGTCGAAGATCTTCTTGTCCGCCTCGAGGGCGGCGTTGCGGCCCACCTCGGGGTTGGCGCCCGCGCCGAGCCCGCGGGTCAGCTCGACACCGAGCTGCAACTTGATCGGGGCGCGGCAGTTGGACAGCGCCTGGGCGTCGGTGTTGCCGGCGATGAACTCGACCCCGGTGAGACCGGCATCGATCATGCGGTTGACCGAGTTGCAGCCCCCGCCGCCGACACCGATCACCTTGATTCGCGCCGGCGCCGGCGCTTCGTCGAGAAGAATCGCCGGCCCACTGTCGACCAACCTCAAATCCCTCGTCTCGTCGTCCTCGCGGTCCGGCCCCATCAGCACACCGTCATCAAACTCGATCATGTCCACCTCCCATTTCGAAAAAATCTCCGAGAGCGGTGCGGAGCCATGCAAGGATGCTGCCCCGGTTCTCTCGCGCAGTCAATGTGTGATATCTCCGAGCGTGCTGCAGGCGGATCAAACCGCACGCAACCGCCCACTCCGGCCCTGATACCGGCTCCACCAATCCGGCCAGCGCGCGCGGCGTTCCCAGCCGCACGCGGTGGCCGAAGATGGTTTCCGCCACTTCCTCGAGCCCTTCGAGACGCGAACCGCCGCCGGTGAGCACGACGCCGCCGCGCGGCACCCGGTCGAGACCCTGGCGCACCAGAACCCGGTGCACGCCGATACAGAGATCGCGGGCCCGCTCGTGCAGGATTTCGGCCGCAAAGGCTGCGGTGTGAACCTGGTTGCCGTCGGCGCCAAGCGTCGGGACCTCGACCGCTGCGGTGTCGAGGCCCTCGCGCCCGAACGCGGCGCCCACCTGCCGCTTGGTGCGTTCGGCGGCCGCCGACGTGGTCTTGAGCATGGCTGCGAGATCGGCGGTGAAGTGCCGCCCGCCGACCGGTATCGCGCCCGACGAAGCCAGCACGCCATCGGCAAAGAGCACCCACTCGGTGGTCGCGTGGCCGATGTCGAGGAGCAGGCACCCGAGCTCTTTCTCGTCCCGGGTCAGAACCGCCTCCGCGGCGGCGAGGGGCTCGAACATCAGCTGTTGGATCTTGATCGCGGCGTGGTTCACCGCCTGTTCGACCGTCTCGGCGTGGGTTCGATTCGCGTACAAGACGTAGGCCGAGGCGTCGAGCCGGGTGCCCGGCATGCCCACCGGGTAGTCGAGCCCCGCCTGGCCGTCGAGAGCAAAGCCGCACGAGATGATGTCGAGGACCCGGTAGTCCTCGGGGATCGACACCTGGGCGCAGGCGGCCAGTGCGCGTTGGAGATCCTCCGACGTCACCGTGTGGTCGCGCCCGGTGACCGGAACCGAGGCGGTGGACGGCACCCCCTGAATCGGGATTCCGCCGATGCCGACGTGAGCCACTTCCACCGGTATCGAGGCCATGGCCTCGGCCTCTTCAGCAGCGACCCGCACCGCATCCGACACTTCTTCGAGGTTGGAGATCACGCCCTTGCGGGCGCCGTCGTGACGGGCGTGACCGCAGCCCCGGATGACGAGCTGTTCGTCTTCGATCTCGCCGACCACCACCGCCACCGCGGACGAGCCGAGGTCGATGCCGACCAGAGGACGGGTGTCGTTCACACGCCACCTCCGATCACGATGCGGTCCGTCCAGCGCAGGTCGGCCCACGGTTGTGCGATGGTGCCCGCAGCGAACGCCGCGCACCACGACCGTTCGGCGGCCGAGCCCTGCGGGCGGACGTGAACAACCACTCGTCTGTCGCCGTCTCCCGCCGTGATTACAGCAAGGTAATCGCTCGGGGTGATCAGCTGCACTTTCTCCACCGGCGCACCGGCGGCTTCGCGGATACGTCGTGCGGCGTCGAGCCCGCGCCGACGATCGCCCTCCGCCGCAAAACCCTCGAGCACCGGCTCGACGGGGAACTGGAGCCTTCCGGTGAGGGCACCATCCGCACCCACGCCGTGCCAGCTCCGGCCCACCCGGACGCTGCCCAGAGTCGGCGCGGTCTCAGCGCGCACCATGAGGGTCCCGGGCAACACGAAGTCCACGCGGACCTCCCCGACCCCGGGCCACAACTGGACCCGTTCCTTGATCGCAGAGACGTCGAGGCCGATGGCAGGCTGCCCCACCAGATCCTGCAGCGACGCCACCTCCGCCCGCGGCAGTTTGGGGCACCCGTCGACCTGAACATGGGCGACCCGCCACAGCGGAACGGCGAGCAGCATGAACGGCACCACCGACAACAGCACGAGTCCCCGGCGCGACCGCCGACCGGGCGTCTTCGGACGCACGCTGTCCGGTAGGAAACGGGGGGCATCGCCGGTCACGGCGTCACCTCCAACCACCGACTGCCGACCCCGCCGATGCCCATGAAGTGGAGGAGGCGCACGGTCATGCCACCCCCCCCACCGCCAGGACCCGTTCGGCGATGCGGGCGGCGGCGCCGGGCAGCGCCATCTTTCTCGCACACCGACCCATCCGCTTGAGGGCCTCGGCGTCCTGCAGCAGTTCGATCAGCACCTCGGCGATGCGCTGCGGCGGTGCCTCTTCCTCGGTCAGAACGACCGCACCACCGGCGCGTTCGAGGCTGCGGGCGTTGAACTCCTGGTGATTCCCGGCCGCCGCGGCAAAAGGCACCAGCAGCGCTCCTCGACCGGCGGCAGCGAGCTCGGAGACCGTCAGGGCGCCCGAGCGGGCAACCACGAGGTCGGCAGCCGCCATCGACTGCCACGGCTGAGCCAGGAATGCCGTGACCCCGGCCTCGATCTTGAGGTCGCCGTAGGCGGTCCGAACCACCTCGGCCCAGCGCACGCCGGCCTGGTGCCGGACCTCGACCTCGAGTCCCGCCGCCATCAACAGGGCCAGGGCCTGCGGCAGGGCGCGGTTGAGAAACAACGACCCCTGGCTGCCGCCGAGCACCAGCAGACGCGGCCGGGCGCCGATTTCCACATCCGGGACGTCGAAGAAATCGGTGCGCACAGGATTGCCCGTCCATTCGGCGGGCATCGACGGGAAGGCGGACACCGCGTCTTCGAAGCCGCAGCAGATGAGATCGGCAAACGGCGCCAGGAACTTGTTGGTCCAACCCGGGATGGAGTTTTGTTCCTGCAAGACCACCGGCACGCCGAGCAGCCCCGCCGCCGCCAGCCCGGCCGTCGACGCATAACCGCCGACTCCGAGCACTGCGATGGGCCGCTGAACGGAGATCGTCCGCACCGCCGTCAAAATGGCGGGGGGCAGCAGCGACACGGCCCGTATTGCGGCACCGGCGCCGCGCGCCTGCATGCCCTCGAGTTCGACCAGGGTGATCGGAAAACCGCGTTCGGGCACCAGTTCCGCTTCGAGACCCCTCCTGGCTCCCAGCCAGTGGACCTCGATGTCGCGCGATTTGAGCTCTCGCGCCACAGCCAGCCCCGGAAAGACGTGGCCCCCCGTGCCGCCTCCCGCGACCACCACCCGCCCCTTCACGAGCCCACCTCGCGCGACAGGTTGAGCAGCAGACCGACCGACATCAGGCTCACCAGCAGTTCGGTCTTGCCGTAACTCACAAACGGCAACGGGATGCCCTTGGGGGGCAGGAGGTTGAGGCAGACCGCCATGTGGATCAGGCTCTGAGCGGCAAAGGCGACCGTCAGGCCGAAGGCGAGCAGCGCCAGCCGCGAGTCCTCGAGCCTGCTCGCGATCACCATTCCGCGCCAGCCGATGACGGCCGACAGAATCAACAGGGCCGTCATGCCCACCAGACCGAGCTCCTCCCCGGTGATGGCGAAGATGAAGTCGGTGTGGGGCTCGGGGAGGAAGAAGAGCTTCTGCAGCCCCGATCCATAACCGAGCCCGAGGGCCCCGCCGCTGCCGATCGCGATCAGACTCTGCTCACTCTGCCAGCTCGCCGCGGCGGCCGCATCGGGGTCGAAGAACGCACGAACCCTCGCCAGCCGATAGGGCGACGCGACAATCGCCACCGCCAGCGCCAGCACACCCAAGACCGCCGGCAGCGCCATGAGCCGCATCGGCATGCCGGAAACGAAGGCCATGGCGCCGACGGTGACCAGCATCAGGGCCGCCGACCCGAGATCCGGCTGGAGGGCGACAACGGCGGTGGTTGCAACACACAGGCCCGCCAGAATGCCCAGACGCCGCAAGGGCCAGCCCACCCGGCGGGCCTCGACCAACAGGATGGCGCTCACCAGGATCAGGGCCACGCGCGCCAGAACCGACGGCTGCAACGACAGACCGCCGATGCTCACCCAGCGGTGGGTGGCGGCGACCGGGCCCTGCAGGAAGGCCACCAGCAACAAGAACCAGCTCAGGCCCAGCGCCGCCGCGATCAGCCGCCGGTCGACGAGGAGCGACCTCCGCAGATGCATGCAGATGACCAGCAGACCGAGACCGATCATTCCGGTCGCGGCCTGCCAGGTGAAAAAGTACGAGCCCGGCCGTCCGTAGCGCTCGGTGGCGATGAGCCACGACGCCGAGGCGAGGATGGCGAGACCCACCGCCAGTTGCAGGAAGACTGCGCCGATCAGGAGGCGGTCGAAGCGCTGCCTTATGGGCACGGCGCCACCTCCTCCCGGACGAGCGCGGCAAACCGCTCCCCGCGTTCGCCGTAGTCGGCGAACTGGTCGAAGGACGCACAGGCCGGGGCCAGCAGCACCCACTGCTCCGACACGGTCTTTTGGCGCGCCCGGCGCACCGCCGCCGGACCGGAACGACCCAGCCCGATGACCGGCACCCGCGGGGAAATCTCGACTGCCACCATCACCTCAACTTCAACGTCGACAGCCCGGCGAGGGCAAAGACCACCGCGATGATCCAGAACCTGATCACCACCTGGGTTTCGGCCCAGCCGAGGAGCTCGAAGTGGTGGTGCAGCGGCGCCATCCGGAAGACCCGTTTTCCACGCAGCTTGAACGAGGCCACCTGGATCAGCACCGACAGCGCCTCGAGCACGAAGAGACCGCCGACGATGACCAGGAGAAGCTCCTGTTTGGCCACAACCGCGACGATCCCGATGCCGCCGCCGAGCGCGAGGGATCCCACGTCCCCCATGAAGACCTGGGCCGGGTGGCAGTTGAACCACAAAAAGCCCATCGCCGCACCGGCGATGGCGCCGGTGAAAATCGCCACCTCGCCGGCGCCCGAAACCGGGACGATGCGCAGGTACTCTGCGATCCGCGCGTGGCCCGCGACGTAGACGAAGAGGGTGTAGGTCGCGGCCGCGACCGCCGACCGCACCGACCGCGAGACCGTCGAGGCCGTCGGTCAGATTGACGGCGTTCGATGACCCGATCAGAACGATGATCACGAACGGGATATAGAGGATCCCCAGCGGCACCAGGATGTCTTTCAAGAACGGCACCGCCAGCGCACCCGCGTGTTCGGCGGGCTGCGCCGCGGCCCGCGCCATCAGAGCCCCGGCGACCCCTACGAGCGTCTGCAGGGCGAACTTCTGGCGGGTGGTGAGACCCAGGTTCTTCCGCCGCCGGACCTTGAGCCAGTCGTCGGCGAGCCCGATCGCGGCAAAACCGAGGGTCACCAACAGCACGGTCCAGATATACCGGTTCTGGAGGTCGGCCCACAGCAGGGTCGAAAAGGTGAAGCTGCCGACGATCAGGAGACCGCCCATGGTCGGCGTCCCGGCCTTGACCTGGTGGTGCTGCGGACCCTCTTCGCGGATCGCCTGCCGCACCTGCAGTGCGCGCAGCCGACCGATCAGCCACGGCCCGGCCACCAGACTGATGAAGAACGCGGTGGCGATGGCGAGACCGGTGCGGAAGGTCAGATACCGGAAGACGTTGAATCCGATGAAAGTGTGGCTCAGGGGTTGAATCAGCCAGTACAACATCAGGCCGCCTCCTCCCCCACCAGCGCCGCCACGGTACGGTCGAGACCGACCCCGCGCGAGCCCTTGACGAGCACCACGTCGCCTGAGCACAACAGACGGCGCAGTAGATCGGAGGCACTGGCCGCGTCATCGGCCCGAAGCACGGCATCGGCGGGAAGACCGGCGGCGCGCGCCGCATCGGCGAGACGCGCTGCATTGCCGGCGCCGACCGCAATCAGGAGGTCGCACGATGCCGCGGCCTCACGCCCGACCCGGGCGTGGGCCTCCGCGGCGATGTCACCGAGTTCGTACATCTCACCGAGAACCGCCACCCTCCGCGCCGGCACGCGCGCGAGCAATTCGAGCAACCGCTGCATGGCCAACGGCGAGGCGTTATAACTGTCGTCGACCACTGAAATCCCACCGGCGAGCCGCAGGATCCTGCCGCGATGCTCGGGGGCGCTCAGATCGCGGGCGCTCGCTGCAACCTGCTCCGCGGTCACGTCGAAGGCGGTTGCGGCAGCCGCAGCCGCGAGCAGATTCTCGGCCTGGTGCAGCCCCGGCAACGCCAGCTCGACATCGGCTTCGGAATGCGGCAGGACGAGACGGAACCTGCTGCCGAGGAGGCCGCGGTCTTCGAGGTTGTCGATTCTCGCCTCAGCGTCTTCGCCGCCGTACCTCAGGACCGAGGCCCTGGTCTGACTCGGGAAGTTCTCCTGCCACGGGTCGGCGGCGTTGACGACCAGCAATCCCTCCGGGTCCAGCCACGGCAGCAGCTCGGCCTTGGCGCGAACGACGCCTTCGATGTCCGGGAAGAACTCGGTGTGGACGTGAGCGATCCTGGTGTAGAGCAGAACCTGGGGACGAAGAATTTCCCCGAGAATCGTGAGTTCCCCGGGACTGCTCATCCCCGCCTCGGCCACGAAGTTCTCGATGGCGTCGGGCTGGGACAACATCTCCGACGGCAGACCGAGGGTGTTGTTGCGGTTGCCCGACGACGAACCGGTGGCGCGGTGGCGACTGACCAACGCGGCGAGAAATTCTTTGCTGGTGGTCTTGCCCACCGATCCCGTCACCGCCGCCACGCGCCACCCTCGCAGCTGGCGTTCACGGGCGGCCAGCACGTGGTGAGCAGCCAGCGGGTCGCCGACCCTGATCAGGGCCTTGCCCGACGGCGGCGGCGCCAGTTCCGCATCCTCCCGCACCAGCGCCGCCGCTCCGGTGGCCAGGGCCGCGGACACGAACTGGTGGCCGTCGTGACGTTCTCCGGGCAAGGCGACATAAAGATCACCGGCCTCGATCCGCCGCGAGTCCACCTCGGCTCCGAGAACGATCACGTCGGCGGCCCCTTCGAGGGCCCCGTCGACCGCGAGCGCGAGCTCCGCCGCCGTCATCCTCACCTGAGCCTCCGCGAAAGCGACCGCAGGACATTCTGATCGGAAAACGGGATCTGCTCGTCGCCGATGGTCTGGAAGATCTCGTGCCCCTTGCCCGCCACCAGAACCAGCGACCGCTCGTCGGCCATTTCAAGGGCGGTTCGGATGGCCTCTTTGCGGTCGAGCACCACGATCGGATCGGCTCCGGCGGCGCGAACGCCATCGGCCACGGCCTCGGCGAGAGTAGCCGGGTCCTCGGAACGCGGATTGTCGGAGGTCACGATCTGCACGTCGGCGAGCTCGCCGACGGCGTAGCCCATGGGCCCTCGCTTGCCGCGATCGCGCTCGCCGCCGGCCCCGAACACGACGATCAGCCGGCGGTCGGTGATCCGGTCCAGCGCCTGCAGAACCGATCGCAGACCCTCGGGCGTGTGAGCGAAGTCGACAAACACCGGAAATGGCAGCTTGGTCGTGACCCTCTCGAGCCGGCCGCTGAGCGGTCGCGCCTTTTTGAGACCGCGGCGGATGGCCTTGGGACCGAGACCGGCGGCGCTCGCCGCGGCCGCCGCGGCGAGCCCGTTGCGCAGATTGTGGACTCCGACCAACGGCAGCCGGACCGCGAGCTCGGTCTCCGGAAGCCGAAGATCGAAACGGCTTCCGTCGAGGTCGCTGATCACCATCCGGGCGCACACCGCGCCGCGGTCGAGGCCCCACGAAATGTCGCCCTCCCGTTGCTCGTCCAGGAGACGTGCGCCCCAGGGGTCGTCCACCGGCAGGACCCGGCGCCCTCCCGGCGCAAGGTACTCGGTGAAGAGACGGCGCTTGGCCTCGAAGTAGGACTCCATGTCCCCGTGGAAGTCGAGGTGGTCGCGGGTGAGGTTGGTCCACACCGCAACATCGAATTCGAGGCCGGCAACCCGGTCTTCGCTCAAGGCGTGCGAGGAGACCTCCATCGCCACGTTCTCGGCACCCGCCTTGAGCGCCCGCCGCAGGATCGGCGCGAGATCCGTGGCCTCGGGGGTGGGGCGTTCGCTCGCGATTTCGGTGCCGTCGGGAAGAATGGCGCCGAGGGTCCCGACAAAAACGGTGGGACGGCCGGCGGCGTTGAGGATCAGGCTGATGAGGTGGGCCGTGGTGCTCTTGCCGTTGGTCCCGGTGACCCCGATCATCCTCAGTTTCTTCTGCGGGTCGCCGGCGAGAACCAAGGCCGCGCGCGCCATCGCCGGCCGCACCTGTTGGACCTTGATCCACGGCACATCGATCCTCTTCGGCCGGCTCCGGTCGCTGAGGACCGCCGCGGCCCCCGCGGCCACCGCCTGATCAACGGAGGTCATTTCGTGAGCGTGCTCGCCGGGAGTTGCGGCGAAAACCGAGCCCGGCCGGACCGACCGCGAATCGTGGGTGATGCCCGTGACCTCGACCCCGCCGTCGCCGGTCAGTTTGCCGTCCCGGAGGCGCTTGAGAAGCGTGTTGATCTTCACGCGTTGCCCCCCGCGGCCGCGACCGCCGTGCTCGCCACCCTCGGTTCGGCGTCCGTTTCAACCGCGGTCGGCGGGATGTCGAAAATCGTCACGGCCGCCGCGGCGATCTCGGCGAACACCGGCGCCGCGACGGTGGAGGCCCAGAAGTCCCGCTTCGCCGGATCTTCGATTGCGATCACGATCACCAATCGGGGATCGGGCGCGGGCAGAAAGCCCGCAAACCAGGAGGTGTGGTGGGAATCTGCATAATTCCCGTTCTCGGCCCGCTGCGCGGTCCCGGTCTTGCCGGCGACGCGGTAGCCGGGCACGGCGGCGAGCTTTCCCGTTCCCTCGACAACCACACCTTCGAGCATGGTGCACAGGCGCCGCGCCAACCCCTCCTCGAGAACCCGGGTGGCTCCTGCGTCGGACCCGTTCCTTGCGTCACCGGTGTCCGACCGCACCAGAACGGGCCTCCGCAGCCAGCCGCCGTTGGCGATCGCCGCGTAGGCCATCGCCATCTGCAGCGGGCTCACCGTGATCTCCTGGCCGAGGGCGAACCCCGCCGAACTCATCTTCGACCAGGTCCGGGTCTCCGGCATCAGGCCCCGCGCTTCGGCCGGAAAGTCGATGCCGGACCGCCGCCCGAACCCGAAGGCGGCAAAGGCATTCCACAACATCTTGTCGGGCACCCGTTCAGCCGCCAGGATGATGCCCACGTTCGCCGAGTACACGACGACCTCGTCGAGGGTGTACATCCCGGGTTCGGCGTGGTCGCGGACCCAGTGCCCCGCGACCCGGGTCCCACGATCGGTGCAGTCGAACAACTCTCCCTCGCGGACGACCCCACCGGAGAGGGCGGCAGCGGCGATCACCGGTTTGACCGTCGAGCCCGGCTCCAGCGCGTCCTGCACCGGACGCAGGCGCCAGTTCGCCGACGGCGACGCGCTGGGGTCGGCGGGATCGAACGATGGCAATGACGCGAGGGCCAGGACCCGGCCGGTCCAGGGATCGAGGACCACAGCCGACGCCGCCTTGGCCCCGTGCCGGTCGACGGCATTCTCGAGCGCCGCCTCACACCGGGCCTGGAGCCGGGCGTCGAGCGTCAACTCGAGGTCGTAACCGGCACGCCCGCTCTGCAGGCGCTCCAACCGGACCTTGCGCCGGATGGCGTCGTTCACCGCCAGGTACGCCTCCGGTTCACCGGCGAGATAGGCATCGTAATGGTGCTCGAAGCCGGACCGGCCGATCGTGTTGAGCTCTTCGCGACCGACAAACCCCACCACCGGTGCCGCCAGACGCCGCTGCGGGTAGATGCGCGCGAAATCCGGCACCAGAACCACCGCCCGGACGGCCAGCTGGCGTACCTCTTCCGCCACCTCGCGCGGCACCATTTTCGCCAGCCACAACGACCTCGGCCCCTCGTTGAGGCGGCGCACCAGGTCACGTTCCGGCGTCCCGAGCAGCGCGGCGGCGGCGCGGGCAAAGAGATCCGGATACTCCAGATTCTTGGTGTCCACCTGAATCGCCACCCGCTCGACCGAGGTCGCCAGGATGTAGCCGTCCGCGGTTCGAATCGTCCCTCTCGGCCCCGGCACCTGGATCACCTGGCGCTGCTGTTTGTCGGCCTGTTCGCTCCAGGCGTCGTGCTCGAGCACCGTGATCTGAAGGCTGCGCGCGAAGACGACGGCGCCGCCGAGCACCAGCACCGCGACCACCGCGAGGAAGCGCCGGTGATTCACCGCGCCACCCCGGCGATGTCGGCGGCCGGCAGACCAGGCGGCGCCGAAGGGACCAGCCCGAGGGCTCGGGCGCGCTCCGCCAGACGCTGCGGGTTGCGCTCACCCTCCAACTCGAGCATCAGCCCGCGCTCGCGCCGTTCGAGCTCGCGAACATCCGCTCGCAACCCGATCAACTCATAGTGAATGGAGGTGCTCTTGAGCCGCGGCCAGCCGACCAGCCCGAGGGCCAGCACGACCAGCGCCGACACGGCCAGCAGGGCGGTCAGGACGTGCGGCCACCGGTGGTCCCTCTGCGGGATGAAGAAGCGGTTGCTCGAACCGAAACCGGGGTGGTTCATGGTGTGCCACCCCCCACACGCTCGGCAGCCCGCAGTCGGGCCGACCGCGCCCGCGGGTTGCGCTCGACCTCGTCATCATCCGGCCGGAGAGGAGACCGGGTCACGACGCGAACCACCGCTTCCGGATGACACCGGCACACGGGAAAATCCGGTGGACAGCTGCAGCTGCCCGCGAGGCGCCGCATCGTGTGTTTGACGATCCGGTCCTCGAGCGAGTGGAACGCGATCACCGCGATCCGCCCACCCGGCCGCAGAGCACGCATGGCCGGTTCGAGAAATGTCTCGAGCTGCCCGAGTTCGTCGTTGACCGCGATCCTCAAGGCCTGAAAGGTCCGCGTCGCGGGGTGGATCCGGCGGTCGCCATCGCCGACCACCGAACGCACCAACCGGCTCAACTCGCCGGTGGTGCGAATCGGCGAGCTTGCACGGCGCGCGACGATGGCGCGGCTGATGGCGCGTGCGTGCCGCTCCTCGCCGTAATCGCGCAGGATCCTCACGAGCTCCTCCCACTCCGCCGTCTCGAGGAGGTCCGCCGCGGTCGGGCCGTCGCCGCCCATCCGCATGTCGAGCGGTCCATCGGCCTGAAAGGAGAACCCCCGTTCCGGCGTGTCCAGCTGCAACGACGAACACCCGAGATCGGCGAGAATCGCCGCCGGCGCCTCCAGCTGCAGCCGGTCGAGAATCGCCGGGAGCCGGTCGAAGGAACTCTCCTCGAGCCTGACGCGGTCCGAGAAGTCCCGCAGCCGTTCACCGGCGCGGGCGAGCGCGAGGGGGTCACGATCGAGCCCGAGCAGCCGGAATCCAGGCTCCGATCGCGAAGCAGCGCTTCCGCGTGTCCCCCGAGCCCGACCGTCGCATCGACGAGCAGGCCCGGAGCGGCGGGTGACAGGAGTTCCAGCACGCGATCGGTGAGCACCGGGAGGTGTTCGGAGGCCACTGCTGTCCTCCATCACAGCTCCAGCTGTGCGAGTTCTTCCAACTCCTCATCGCTCAGCGACGCCTTTTCGAGGAACGAGGCCGCCCGGGTGCGGTTGGTGACGGCAAGGTGGTTGATGCGACCCGAGACCACGACCTCACCCTCGACACTGACCATCTCCCGCAGCAGCGCCGGAACCAGGACCCTCCCCTGATCGTCCATCTCCAGCAGCTGACCGTAGTTGACCCGTTCGACCAGCTTGAGCACCGCGGGTTTCATGGCCGGTTTCTTGAGCAACTGCTCTTCCACCGCCTGCCACACGGCCAGCGGGTAGAGTCTGAGCTCATGAGGGAAGAAGGAGCACACGTAGACCTCGCGCCCGAAGTCCGCTTCGAGCTGCTCACGAAGACGTGCCGGCAGCTTGACGCGACCCTTGGCGTCGATGGTTGCCGGGAACCCTCCTCGGAAACGCTCCACGCTGCCCCCTTGACCTTGAAGTGGGCCTTTTGACCAGTCTGATGACCACTTCGGACCGAATTAGACCACTTCTGACCACCCCATGATGATCTGCTCCGAACAGCATGTCAAGGGTATGGGCGCCAAAGAGATACGCAATCTTGAGATCTCTTCTCGCACCCCGATATACCATTTCTGAAGTCACCACAATATGTAGTGGTGAAATCTCGCCGTACTACCATATGTAGTAGGGAAATCCGTTCCCGGTCCTCGTGCGGGGACGGGGACCAAATTGCCGTAGAATGGGCGGCGATGACTGATCCAGCCATCCGTCGCGTCGGCGTCGTCCTCAAGACCTCGAGCTCCGAGGCCCTGGAGCTCGGCCGGCAACTCCTCGCCGAGATCGATCGACTCGGCCTCGAGGCGGTGATCGACCGCGAGTCCGCGAAGCTTCTCGCTGGTTACGACAACCTCGACCGCGAGCACCTCGCCTCTCAGGTCGACCTCGTCGTCGTCCTCGGCGGCGACGGCACGCTGCTTTCGGTCACCCGGGGCACCCTCGGGGGAACACCGATCCTCGGCATCAACATGGGCACGCTGGGTTTTCTGACCGAACACCCGGCCGACCGGCTCATGCCCATGCTGCACGCGGCCCTCGAGGGGCGGGTGGAAGCGGTGCGCCGGGAACGCCTCCTGGTGACGGTGGAAAACCCAGACAACGAACCGATCACCCACTGCGTCCTCAACGACGCGGTGATCAACAAATCGGCCCTGGCGCGCATGCTGGTGCTGTCGGTCCACGTCAACGGCGCGTTCGTCAGCAGATTCAAGGCCGACGGCCTGATCATCGCCACCCCGACCGGTTCCACCGCCTACAATCTCTCGGCCGGAGGGCCCATCCTCTACCCCAACCTCGAGATCCTCGTGGTGACCCCGATCTGCCCTCACGCTCTGACCAACCGCCCCATCGTCCTGTCGTTGGACTCGACGATCGAGATCCGGCTCGAGAGCCACTCGGAGGAAGTGTGGCTGACCCTCGACGGCCAGCAGGGCTTCCCGATCGGGACCGAAGACCTGGTGACGATCAGGCCCTGCGCGGACCCGGTGATGTTGATCACCGATCCGAGCCGGTCCTACTTCCAGGTCCTGAACCGGAAACTGAAGTGGGGAGAGCGAGGCGGGTGAGATACCGCCACCTCAGGCGCACGGTCATCGCCGTGCTGGCGACCGTCGCATTCGTCCTGGTCTTCGGGCTGCTGATCCGGGCTGTCCTCGAGGCCGAACCGACCCGCAGGACCGCCATCCGGTGGATCGAACGGGCGGCTGCAGGCTACGGCGCCGAAATCGAGATCGGCGATCTCCACTGGAGCGTCCTGCCACCCGGAGTCCGCCTCGACGACGTTCACCTCCGCACCCAGGGCATCGCCGCCGATGTCGAGCGGATCCACGCGGACATTGCAAGAATGTGGCTCACCCGACGCACGATCGTCCTCGGCACCGTGGCCGCGCGGGGCGTTCGCCTGTCGATGGATGGGCTGCCGGAGTCCACCCGGTCCGGCGGTCGTCCGATCAAGGTCCGCATTCGACACCTCGAGCTCGCCGACGTCCAGTTCGCAGGAACCGACTTCCCGGGCAATTTATCGCTCGATCTCGAGGGGGTTCGCGGCGGCTGGACGGGCGAGGGAGCCAGATCGCGCGGATATGCCGAGATCGCCGGCGCCACCGTCAAGATCGGCAACATGACGCCCATCGAAACCGCGGTCGCCGCCCGTTTCTCACTGTCGGACGAAGGGCTGGAGGTGTCTGCAGTCCGCCTCGAAAGCGAGGGATTCACCCTCCGGGGGCGGGGCAACATCGGCGCCGAGGGGACCACTTTCGAGGCTGCGGGGCCGCTCGACATCACGTGGTTGGACGGCTTGATCAAGACCCACGGCCTGTTGAGCGGCAGTGCGACCATCAACCTCGATCTCGACACCGCCTCGCCGGAGCTGGTCAGAGCGGCGATCAGCGCGCCGGTCCTCAGCGCAGCGGGGTTCCCTCTCAAGGATGTTCGAGGGAATCTGACATTGGTCGGCAACAGCCTCCGCGGGACCCTCGAAACCTCGCGATACAACGGCGGGACCCTGAGCGGGACCTATCGCCTCGCCGAGCTTGGCGGCCGTTACCCGCATGCTGTGGAGATCGAGGCGAGAGGAGTCTCCCTCGCAGGATTCCTCGGCGATCTCCACGTCGAGCCGGCCGGGCTCGCTGCAAGAGTCGACATTTCCGCGCGCGGAGAATGGAACGGCAGCGCTTTCCCGGCCGGGCACGGTCACGCGGACCTGCAGTTTCACGCCGCTCGAACCGGCATCGGCATCGACGGGCCCCTGACCGTCGACCTCACCGGTGAAGGCATCTTCCGTCTCGATTCCGGGGCAATGGTTCTCGGCGGCGCTGCGACCCGTTGGCAGGGAGCACTCACGCTCGGCACCTGGGAACCGGCGTGGTCGATCGCCGCCGAGGGGGCCGACCTGGCAAAGATCGCCTCGATGGTCAACGCCTGGGTCGGCTCCACGGTCCTGCCGCCCGAACTCGAAGGCACCGGAGACCTCGAGGTCAATCTCAGCGGTCCGTTCTCAGATCTCCTGGTCCAGTTCCGGATCGACGCCCAACCCCTCAGGCTGCCGCCGGTCATTATCGATCGGCTGGTGGCCGACGCCACCATCGGCGGCTCGGTCCTGCGCATCGGATCCGCGCGTTTCCAGATCGCCGACGGGCTCGGCGAGGTCGAGGGCGGTCTCCGCTGGGGCCCCGCCGCGGGCGACGACCAGCTGAACCTCGATATCCGGGGCCGCAGGATCCCCCTCGCCGCGGCAGCGTCGTGGATCGGTCTCGAGCAGTGGGTCGACAGCGGCCTGCTGTCATTCGACGGCGCGCTGTCGGGCCCCATCAACCTCCCGCTCGGTTCGTGGCTGGCCGAGATCGAAGACCTGTCGGTCGGCGGGTTGGAGCTCGGCACGGCGTCAACCGGGATCGAGCTGGCCGATGCCCGTTTTTCCTGCGACGATCTCCGGTGCGATCGCGGTCTCGAGGCGAAGATCTGGTGGGATGTCGTTGCCGCTGAGGTCACCGGCAGCCTGACCTGGCCGGGCATGCCGCTTGGCGGGATGGGAGAACCGGTCACGCGGCTGGCCGGCGACACCGCGGATGTCGCGTTGGACTTCCACCTGCCCCTCGGCGGCGACATGGTGGCCAAACTGAATGCGACCTCCCAGCGCGGCCGTCTCGAGGTCACTCGGGGCCCCGACACCATCGATCTCTCGGCCGAGTTGGCGGGAGCTGCACTCGCCCACGCCAGTCTGGTACGCAACACCGGCGGCGATCTCGAGGGCCGCGGCGAGCTCGAGATGTCTTCAGCCAAAGAACTTCTCGCACTGCTCGGCCCCGACGTCGCGGTGCCGCTCGCCGGCACCGGCCGTGCCGCTTTCGATGTTGATTGGGGAGACGAACCGTGGCCACGGGTGGCGGGGACTCTCGAAGAGCTCGAACTCAGCCTCGCCGACCAACCGGTGCACCTGGTCGAGCCGGCGGACTTTTCACTGTCTTCCGAAGGATTCGACGTCCCGGGCCTGCGGGTCCGCGCGCGCGACGACGAGTTCTTCATCCGGTGGAACATCGACGGCGACGGCCAACTCCGCGGCAACGTCTCGGGGACCATGGACACGCTGTTGCTGCGCTACCTCCTGCCCGACTGGGAACCGGCTGGACGGGCGACCGGAATCGTCGAGCTGCTCGGCACCATCGAGGCGCCGCTCTTCGAAGGCATCGCCCAGATCCACAAGGGCTCCTTCCGGCTGCCGGGGACCCGCAACATCCTCTCGCAGGCCGAAGGCGTCGTCCTGCTGTCATCCGGCGAAGTGCTGCTCGAAGGCATGACATTTCGACTGATGGGCGGCCGGGGCCGTTGCGGCGGCCGGATCCGCCAACGCGAAGACTCACTGTTCCTGTCCCTCGACGGCACCGCCGAGGGCGTCCGCTTCGAGGTGCTCCCCGATCTCGAAGCCAGACTCTCCGGCACCTGGCACCTCAGCGGACCGGTGACCGGACTCACCCTCTCGGGCGACCTGGTGATGGACCGCATGAGCCTCACGACCAAGGACGACCCGGCGGCCCTGTTGATCAACTGGTTCGGCAGTACCGGCCGATCCGCGACCGAGGGCGGGCTCAACCTCAACCTCCACGTCGAGTCCGAGGAAACGATCAATCTCCACAACCCGTTCGTGCGCCTGACTGGTTCGGCCAGCCTCGACATCACCGGAACCTCCAACCAGCCGGGCCTGGTCGGCCAGGTCGAGGTGCTCGAAGGCGGCGATGTCACCCTGCTCGGGAACCGCTACGAGATCGAGCGCGGCAGCCTCAACTTCTCCAACCCGCAAGCGATCGACCCCTTCCTCGATCTCCAGGCCTCCACCTGGGCGCAGGAGTATCAGATCACGGTCAATCTGTCCGGGACCCTTGACCGCTTTGTGTCCACCGCGGTCTCGACGCCGCCCCTGAGCGCACCCGAGATCTACTCCCTGCTCGGAGTCGGCTATCGCAGCGAGGCGTACGGCACCAGCGCGATGGGCCTCGGTCTCGCGACCTCCATTCTCTCGAGCGAACTGACGTCGGTCCTCAGCAAGAGGGCCCAGCTGGTGCTTCCAATCGACCAGGTCCGGGTCGACCCCTTTTCGGCCGATTCCACAGGCAACCCCACCGCCCGGCTGTCGGTCGTCAAACAGCTGACACCGGCGTGGACGGTGATTCTGCAGACCACCCTCTCCGGGGAACGCGAGCAGATCGTGGTCAGCCGTTGGTATCTCGCGCCGGGGCTGTTCCTGGAAGCCGGCCAGCACGAGGACGGATCCTACTCCCTCGATCTCAAGCTCCGGCGACCCTACTGATGCAGTCGATATTTCCCTACCCGCGATCGTCCAGGCTCCTTGCGGGAGCGCTGCTGACAGCAATTCTGCTGTGGTCGGCTGCCTCAGCGCCCGCCGCCGGCGGACCGCCGATCATCACCAGTGTGCGGGTCGAGGCCACCGGCGCCGTCAATGCCGCGGAGGTGGCCGGCGTGCTCGAGCTCGAGATCGGCTCGCCGCTCGACAAGCGCAGGCTGCGGGACGTCATCACCACGCTCTATGCGGGGGGAGAGGTCGAGTGGTTGCGGGTCGAGAGCACCGAATCACCGGGCGGCGTCGATGTCCTGGTCCGGCTCAACCTGCGGTCGACGATCTCGGACATCAGGGTCCGCGCCAAGGGCCCGCTCCTCCGCGTCAAGATCCGCCGCTGGCTCCAACTCGAGCCCCGCGACCCGGTGACCGCCGCCGGAATCGAGGTCAGCCGGCGGCGGGTCGAACGCCGGCTGTTCGAGCGCGGCTACGCCGAGGCCAGGGTCGATGCGTACCTCAACTACGACCGAAAATCGAACACCGTGGTGGTGGAGTTTGAAGTCGACCCGGGGCAACAACAGGTTCTCGAGACCGTCACCCTGGAGGGTCTGGACTCGGAAGAACACGCCGCCGAGGCCCAGCCCAAGGCCAAGAGCGGCGCCAAACTCACCTCGCGATTCGAGGACAGGGTGCGGACCCGCACCGAGGAAAACCTCCGCCGCATGGGGTTCTGGGAGGCCGAGGTCCTCGAGGTCACACCCGTGGCCGACGGTGCGGCTGTCGATCTCGTCCTCCGCATCGACCCCGGGCAGATGTACCGGCTCGAGCTCGAGACACCACCGGAGAGCGAGAAGATCGCCCACAACGCATTCCCCGACCCGGCCGCCGGCGATCTCCACCCCGCTCAGACCGAAGCCCTCGCGGAGCAGGTCCACGAACAGCTCCAGGAGGCCGGTTATCTGCTCGCCGAGGTCACGGCCGAGTTGCTGGAGGAGGGAGGCGAGGAACAGGTATTGAATCTCGACGTCCACCCGGGAAAGAAGTTGAAGGTCGCGGCAGTGGACTTTCCCGGCGCCGACAGCCTCGGTGCGGGCGCGCTGATGGACGTGGTCACGGTGCGAAAGGGCAAGACCGGAGGGCGCTTCAGCCAACGGATCAGCAACGCGACCCTCGAGGGCGACCGGAAGGCTCTCGTCGAGCTCTACCACTTCGATGGCTTTCCATACGCCGAGGTCGCCACCCCGAGGTGGGTTCCGGTCGAAGGTGAATCCTCGGTTCGGGTCGAGTTTCCCATCGTTGAGGGGGAACGCTGGATCGTCGAAGAGGTCCGGATCGAGGGGCTCCCGGTGGAGGCGGCATCCGATCTCGAGTTGCAGCCTCTCGGTTTGGCGGACGGGTCTCCGTGGAGCCCCGGGGCCGTGGACCGCGCACAGCACCGGCTCCAGGAGGCGCTCGCCAACACCGGCTACCCCGAGGGCAAGGTGACGGCGGAGGTCGACACCTCGCAGACCGGAAGGGCACGGGTCATCTATCGGATCGATCCAGGAGCATTCGTCCGGATCGGAGACGTGATCATCGCCGGTCTGCTCCACACCCGCGAGCAACTGGTGGCGGACGTGGTGGAGCGCGCCGGCGTCGTCACCGGCGCACCGCTGTCGCGCAGCCGGATGCTCGCCGCCCAACGAGGCCTCTACGAACTCGGGCTGTTCCGCCGGGTGGAGGTGGTCCCGATGCCCGGCCACGAGCGCCGGATGGAACGCAACATCGTCATCCGGTGCGAGGAGGGCGAACAGAAATCCTACCTCTTCGGCATCGGGTACTCGAACGTCGACGCGGCGAGAATCATCCTCGGCTGGTCGCACCTCAACCTGCTCGGGCGCGCCTACGGCTTTTCGGCGGAGGTCTCCCTTTCGCAGAGCCAGCAGCAGTACTCGCTGTCGTTGCGAAAACGGCGCGCCTTCGGGCTTCCGGTGCCGGGCTACCTCGCGATCTACCGAACCGACGAGACGCTCGCCGACCGCGACCTCCTCCGCCGCGGTCTCTGGATCGATTTCGGCGACCGCCTCAAACGGCCGTTGCGCCCGTGGTTCCGCTACGAGTACGAGATCATCCAACCGCAGAACCTGCCCGACGTCCCGCTCCCGCAGCTGCCTGCCGAGCTGCAGGAATCGAAGGTCGCGTCGATCACGCCGAGCATCGAGTGGGACACCCGCGACAACCCGTTGGCGCCGGAGAAAGGGATCTTCGCGTCGGCCTCGGCACAGTACGCCTTTCCGGCCTTTCTCGCCGACGAGCACTTCCTCAAGGTCCAGCTCGGCGCCACCTTCTACAAACCCATAATGAGGGGGTTCGCCGCCGCCGGATTGCGTCTCGGCGTGATCGAGCCCTTCTCCAATGAGCCCGCCATCCCACAGAACCTGCAGATCCCCTTTGCCTACCGCTTCTTCGCGGGAGGCCGGACCACGCACCGGGCTTTCGATACGGACGACCTCGGCATCCCCGGACAGACCATCGTCGACGGCAACCCCTTGGGCGGCAACGCCCTGATTCTGCTGAACCTCCAGTACCGCCGTCGGATCGTCGGTGAATTTTTCGCCGAGGTGTTTGTCGACGCCGGCAACGTCTGGTCCTCTCCGTCGCAGGTCGCACTCGGCGACATCCGGTGGGGCCCCGGTCTCGGCATCCAGTATCGGACTCCCGCCGGTCCGCTGCGCGCCGAGTACGCCTGGAAGATCGACCCCCAACCCGGCGAGTCAGGCGGCCAGTTCTTCGTCAGCTTCGGCGTACCGTTCTAACGTAATTCACGACGCCGTCGCGACGGCGCCGTGAATTACGAATGGTAGGATACCTGTCCTGATGGCCCACTCCTTTGTTCCTTGGCTATTGCTGGCGGGCGGTATCGTCGGTCTCGCGGTCGGCGCCAACTGGCTGGTCGACGGCGCCTCGAGACTCGCTTTGCGGTTCGGAATCTCGCCAATGGTGGTGGGTCTGACCATCGTCGGATTCGGCACCTCGATGCCCGAGTTTTCGGTGTCGGTGCTGGCGGCGGCGCGCGGCAGCACCGACCTCAGCCTCGGCAATGCGGTCGGCTCGAACATCATGAACCTGCTGTTGGTTCTGGGAGTGGCGGCGGTCGTGGCCCCGATCCACGTCATCGGGGCGCGCAAGGTGCTGGTCCGCGATCTCGTCTTCGGGCTCGTGCCGGCGGCGATCCTGCTCGTCATGGCGCGAGGCGGCACGATCTCGCGCAGCACCGCCGCCATGTTGTTGGTGGTCTTTGTGGTTTTCATCTGGGTCGCTTTGACCCAGGTCAAAAAACGGGACGCGACCGAGACCATCGTCACCGGTTCGCCGCTTCGACACCTCGCCATAACCGCCGTCGGCATCGCGGTCCTGGTCGGCGGTTCGGAGATGCTGGTCAGAGGCGGCGTCGAACTCGCCCGTCGCTTCAGCGTTTCCGAGGCGGTCATCGGGCTGACCCTGGTGGCCTTCGGCACGTCACTGCCGGAACTTGCCACATCGGTGACGGCCGTGCTCAAGGGCGAGTCCGAGATCGGCGTCGGCAACGTGCTCGGCTCCAACGTCTTCAACCTCGGCATGGTCGTGGGCACGGCCTTTTTCCTCCGCCCGGGCTCCATCTCCCCGTTCGTCATCTTCCAGGACATCCCGATCCTCATCGCCGCCACCGTCGTGGTCGGTCTGATCGTGCTGCGCGACGGCCGCATCAACCGCTGGGAGGGCGCGCTGATGCTCAGCATCTTCACCGCCTACCTCGTCTTCATCGGAATCCGCGGCAGCTGACGCTGCCAGTTCTCAGTTTTGAGTTTTTAGTTTTGAGTTTTCGGTCTGCCCCTGGGAGAAGTGTGATCGGTCGTGGGTGGCGTCAACTCAAAACTCAACACTAAGAACTCAGAACTCAAGGCCGTCAGGCCTTGTAGATCTGTTGCCGACGGAGTTCCTTGAGCCGGTCGCGGAGGCGCGCGGCCTCCTCGAACTCGAGGGTCTTGGCGGCCATCCGCATCCGTTTTTCGAGCTCGGTGATGAGTTTGTTGAGCGAGACGCCGTCCTCCGGGATTCCGTCGTCGTCGTCGGCCACCCTCATCAGCCGCGCCCCGGGGCCGTAATAGTCGAGCTCGGCCATGGCCAGCAGCGGGCTCGCCACGTCCTTGATGATGCTCTTCGGCTCGATCCCGTGCTCGGTGTTGTACTCGGCCTGTTTGGCGCGCCGGCGACGGGTCTCCGAAAGCGCCCGCTGCATCGAACCGGTCTCCCGGTCGGCATAGAGGATGGCCTTCCCCTCGAGATTTCTCGCAGCCCGGCCGATGGTCTGGATGAGCGAGGTCTCGGAGCGCAGAAAGCCTTCCTGATCGGCATCGAGGATCGCCACCAGCGACACCTCGGGCAGATCGAGACCCTCCCGAAGCAGGTTGATCCCCACCAGGACGTCGAACTCACCCTTGCGCAGATCGGCGAGGATGGCGGACCGCTCGAGGGTCTTGATCTCCGAGTGCAGGTAGCGGACCCGCACATCGACTTCGGCGAAATAGGTGCTGAGGTCCTCGGCCATGCGTTTGGTGAGGGTGGTGACGAGGACCCGTTCACCGCGCGCAACGACCTCGCGGATCTCCCCCAGGAGATCGTCGACCTGGTTGGCCGCCGGCCGCACCTCGACTTGTGGGTCGAGCAGTCCGGTGGGTCGGATCAGCTGCTCCACCACCTCGCCCTGGCTGTGTTCGAGCTCGTAAGGCCCCGGAGTCGCCGACACGAAGACCACCTGGTGGATCCGTTCTTCGAATTCTTCGAACATCAAGGGCCGGTTGTCGAGCGCCGACGGCAGGCGGAAGCCGAAGTCCACCAGCGTCTGCTTGCGGGAGCGGTCGCCGTGGAACATCCCGCCCACCTGGGGCACCGTGACGTGCGACTCATCGATGATGCACAGAAAATCCTCCGGGAAGTAGTCGAGCAGGGTCGGCGGCGGTTCGCCCGCCAGCCGCCCCGTGAGATGGCGTGAGTAGTTTTCGATGCCCGAGCAGTAGCCGAGTTCGGTCAGCATCTCGAGGTCGAAGTTGGCGCGCTGTCCGAGCCGCTGGGCCTCGAGCAGTTTGTCCTGCGCGTTGAGCTCGGTCAGGCGCTCGTCGAGCTCGACACGAATCCCGTCGATCGCCTTCAGCAGCTGTGAGCGTGGCGTCACGTAGTGGGTCCGCGGGTAGATCGGCAGCCGCTCCAACTCCTCCAGCACCGCGGCTCGCACCGGGTCGATACGCTCGATCTTCTCCACTTGGTCGCCCCAGAACGAGATCCGCACCGCGGTTTCGTCGTACGGCGGGTAGATTTCCAGGGTGTCGCCGCGCAGCCGGAACGAGCCCGGGGCGAGGTCGAGGTGGGTGCGCTCGTACTGCATCTTGGCGAGCTGACGGAGGATGTCGTCGAGCGGTTCCTCGTGGTCCTTCTCGAACAGCTGCAACATGCCGAAATAGGCCTCGGGCGAGCCGAGACCGTAGATGCAGCTCACCGACGCCACGATCAAGACATCGCGCCGCTCGAACAAAGACCGCGTGGCCGACAGGCGCATGCGGTCGATCTCCTCGTTGATCGAGGTCTCCTTCTCGATGAAGGTGTCGCTGGTCGGGACGTAGGCCTCAGGCTGGTAGTAGTCGTAGTAGGAGACGAAGTACTCGACCGCGTTGTCGGGGAAGAAGGCCCTGAACTCCTGATAGAGCTGGGCGGCCAGGGTCTTGTTGTGACTGAGCACCAGGGTCGGGCGGTTGGTCGCCTCGATGACTTTGGCCATGGTGAAGGTCTTGCCCGAACCGGTGACGCCGAGCAGGGTCTGGAAGGCGACCCCGCCGTCAACCCCTTCCACCAGTTTCTCGATCGCCTGCACCTGATCACCGGCGGGCTCGAAGGGTGTCTTCAGGGTGAAGCGGGAGGCGTCATGCAATTTCGGATTTCGAATTTCGAATTTCGAATTTTTCATCCACCCGCCCTCGATTGAGATAACCCGGCGGGCGACAAGAAAAACTATCGGTACCGGCACCCACCCACAATTGAATCGAATGGAGCGGAACGGCGGCAATTCGAAATCCGAATTCCGAATTCCGAAATCCTAGCTGGAGCGGCGGGATCCCCGACTCCTCGATCACCCGCTCGATGTAGACGTTGAGCCCGCTGACCTCGTCGACCGTGAGGCGGCCGTCCTCGAGGACCGCCCGCACCCGCGTCATGAACTCGCCCATGGTCGGGTAGGGATCGTCGGACGCCTCGAGGAAGGCCCTGAACTGATCGAGATTCTTCATCATCCGTTGGCGCTCGCCCGGTGGAAGATCAAAGGGCAGATTCTGCACCACCGCCTGCCGGCCCTGGTCGAGGGTCACCCACACCCCGCGCCGCAGAACCGACATGCCGACCAGCAGGATCGCAATCAGCCCCGCCAGCGCAACCGCCATGAGATAGACGCGGGCGCGGGGCCCGCAACCCGAACCGCCGCGCCACGCCTCCTGACCCGTCGAGGGCAGAGGCACGAACACGTCGCCCACCACCGGCTGTTGCGGTGCTGGCTTCTCCGGTTGCCGGAGCCTCGGGCTCTCGTTCAACCTCGTCGTCGATGTGGTGCTCGTCCATTCGAACATTGTAAACGCCCCGCCCACGGGTAGAATTTCGGATTTCGGATTTCGGATTTCGAATTTTCCAGCCCCCATCCGGTTGCGAGACGCTGCCCCACAGCGGCCGCATCAACGGACATCCTTTTGTGGGGCGGCCGACCCGGCTGCCGAGAGCGGGTCATCTCGTGCGGCGGAGGTGCCCATCCTCTCTGGGAATGCGCGCTAGGAAACGAGCCACGTGCGGCGGAGGTGTCATTTTCAACATTGTTGGACACACGAACACCCACGTCGCCAGGGCGATTCGGGCCAACAATGTTGAAGGTGGCTCCTCCCGGGAACGCCCTCCCGGAAAGTCAAGTGGGGGCACGATCGGGAAAGCCTTGCACTCTGAAACGCCCTCCTCCGGTAAAATACTTCCCCACGGAGGCCCCCATGAACCGACTGCTCGCCCGCGATCAGACCGCCCTGCTGGTGATCGACGTCCAGGATCGGATCAACGCCGTGATGGCCGACCAGGGCCACCTGCCGCGGATCGAGGTCCTGGTCGAGGCCTGTAAGAACCTCGGAGTGCCGGTCGTCGGCAGTGAGCAATATCCGCAGGGGCTGGGCCCGACGGTGCCATCTCTGGCCGCCGCTCTCGGCGGCACCCCTCCCGGCAAGCTCACCTTCTCCTGCTTCCGCGACAAGGACCTCCGCGTCGAACTCGAGTCCACCCAGAAAATGCAGTTCCTGGTCACCGGCATCGAGACCCACGTCTGCGTCGCCCAGACCGTGCTCGATCTGCTCGCCGCCGGATTCCAGGTCCACGTCCCGCACGACGCCATCAACTCCCGCCGATCGGCCGACAAGATCTGGGCCCTCCGCCGCATGGCCCGCGCCGGCGCCGTCATCACGTCCACCGAAAGCGCCCTCTTCGAGCTCGTCGAGCGCTGCGATACCCCCGACTTCAAAATGATCGCGAAGCTCGTCAAACGGATAGCCGTCTGAGTTCTCAGTTTTGAGTTTTGAGTTTTAAGTTGCCGGAGGTGTGAGTGAGAGGTGGATCGGGTTTCGGTCGTGACTAGGGGCTCACGAAGCCTTCGTCCTTCAGCAGGGCCCGATCGAATGTCGCAACGGTGTCGGCACCGGCGGCTCGGGCGAGTTCGCGGATGAGATAGTCCGCGAAATCACCCTTCCCGTGGCGATAAGCGGCGAGAGCTCGCGCCAGACGATCGGTCGATGAAAAGACCAGATTCCTCGCTCGCACCAACCCGGCCAACGCATCGACGATTTCAGTGCGGGTGAACCTGTAGGCCGCCGACAGGACCCACACGGTCTCGCACATCACGATGTCGCTGATGAAGAGCTGCTCACCTCGCTCCACCGCGCCCTTGATGAGCTTCGTCGCTCGCCGCGACTGTTTCTCGTCATCCCTGACCAGAAACCGCACCAAAACGTTGGTGTCGAGGCCGATCATCGCTTGCCGGCCGCGGCCCGGATCGCGTCGTCCATGTCGGCCACGGTCACGCCCTTTCGCCTCGGTATGAGGGCGCCCGCAAGATCGAGAAGATCGATGGTCTCGGGCTCGACCACCACGGTGCCGTCGTCGAGGACTCGGAATGCCACCCGGTCCCCTTCCCTCAACCCGAGTTCATCCCTGACGGTCTTCGGGATCGTGACCTGGCCCTTGGATGTCAGGGTCGCACTCGGCATGTATTACCTCCTGATAGAATCCTTACCTTAATGTAAGGATTGAGAAATACAATGTCAAGGACGTGTCCGCCGCATGAGACCGCCGCCCTACTAAAACGCGCTGATCCTTGTGGGGCAGCCGTCCCGGCTGCCGGGTGGGTGGATTGGTGATCACTCGCCCTCGAACACGGGAATACCGCTCTTCCTACAGGCTGCGCGCAGTTTCTCGTCCCCGGTTGCCATCACGGCACCCAGACGCATGGCAAGATCGAGATAGGTCGCGTCGTAGGCAGAAAGCCCAAGGTCCCGCCCGATCGACAGAATCGACCCGAGGGCTCGCTCGTGCGCGCTGCCATCTATCAGAATCGGCAGATCGCCGAGTAAGGTCACGAACCGTATCGATTCCGCTGGCGTGATTCGTCCCCGGCGTTCAGCAACCAAGAGTACGTTTGCAACTTCGAACGTCCAGAGCGAAGGCACCCATGCTTCGGTGTCAGCGAGGTTGTCGAGCACTCTGTCGGCCAACTCGCTGCCCTCGTCCTCGAAGCACCACGCCATGGTCAACGAGCAGTCGAGAACCAGCGGCGTCATCGCCGGCCTTCCTCAATCAGATCTCTGATGGAGTCGCCATTCAGGTCGTGGCCGCTCCGAAACCGGCGCAGGTCGGCGACAACCTCGGCGAGAGCCCGTTGTTCCCGATCCTCTACCGGTTTCAGAACCGCCACGGGTTGTCCGTGCTTGGTGATCGTGATCCACTCGCCCTGCGCGACCCTCTCCAAGAGCTGAGAAAGATGGGTCTTTGCCTCATAAGCTCCGACTCGCGCCATATCGCCTCCAATCAGACTGGTCGTATACTAGTCTAAATTCTTTTCACGCTCTCGTCAACCCACAGCCGGTCATGAGGCCTCAGCAGGTCGCTCACAAGGAAGATCAACAGAGCCTTGAAAATTCGGCGCTGCCAGTCGGATTTTCAAGGTTGTACGTCCGTCTCGATGATCACTCCGGATCAACTCGGGACATGTTTCGTACCGAATCGTGAGGATTTTCCGGAGCGACCACCTCAGATTCAATCTGTGGGTTCTACGATATCCTCAGGTCGCGCGATACTCAACCTCTTGAATGAGTTGTGGTCTCTCGCCTTTGACCCTATACTTCTCTCAAAATGCAACGGACAGGAGAAATGGCGGGCGCCCCCAGACGGTCGTTCCATCTCGGCGACTGGTTGGTGGAGCCGACACTTGACAGGATCTCGCGCGACGGCACGGTCCTCCAGCTGCGGCCGCGGGCGATGGACGTGCTGGTCTGCCTCGCGATGGAAGCAGGCAAGCTCGCCGCCAAACGCCACCTCATCGACGCCGTGTGGCAAACCGAATTCGTGTCCGACCACGCCCTCACCCAGGTCATTGCCGAGATCCGCGCCGCCCTCGGCGACGACGCCCGCAACCCCGCCTACATCGAGAACATCCCACGCAAGGGATATCGGCTGGTGGCCGCGGTGACGCCGGTCGAGGCTGCGATCCGTCCGGTCCGCGAGGCCACCCTCCCACTCCGACTCCAGGGAAACGGCACCGAGTATCCACTCTCCCAGGGCTCGAACGTCATCGGTCGCACCGCCGACGCAGCGGTCTGCATCGACCGCACCGAGGTCTCCCGCTGCCACGCCAGAGTCGTGGTCAACGGCACCACCGCGACCGTCGAAGACCTGGGCAGCAAGAACGGCACCTTCCTCAACGGCCAACGCCTTCACCAACCAACGGTCCTGGCCGATGGCGACGAAATCTGGATCGGCCGCAGCGTCGCTCGTTTCCGCTACCTCATCGATGGTGAACCCACCCAGACCGAGCACACCGTCTCATGAACACCGGGGACCGGGCCCCAGCGAGCGACACTTCGTCGCCGCCGCCCGGCCCTGACTCACCAAACTCTCGCAGCATCAAGGCAGCTTCCCGATTGTGGTGCAGGCGTCCCGCCTGCACGTGTTCTGATACGCCAGGATCTGTGGGCATTCGATGACTGACGAAACGTTCCCCACCTGGGCCGAGGTGCCGACGTGGTGAGCTACGAGACTCTTTCCCGCGACGGATCAAGCAGATCGGGAAAAGACCGTTGCGCGACTCAGGCCCGCGAAATCAGCATCTCCGGTCACCATGTCCACGCCTTTGGTCCTGGCAGTCGCATAAACAATCGCGTCCGCCATGGCAAGACCGTGGTCGATGCTCACGTCCGCTGCACTCAGAGCCAGAAACTGGTCGAGATCCACTACCGACGTCTTCTGCATCTGAGCGACCGCGGCCGTGGCCGCCTCTTCCGATCGCTGCCGCCGGATCACCCGATAGACTTCGAAAATCACGATCGTGGGCGTGATGACTTCCGCGAGGTTTTCGAGGTAGGGAGCGAATTCATCGGCCAACGGGCCGTCGGTGAAGTACTCGATCCAGCCCGAGGAGTCCACGAGGATCACAGCCGGTCCTCCTTGTCCCGAAGCTCGGCGTCGTCAACTCCCTTGACAAAGCCGCGAAGCTCCGCCAGTGGACGATCCGGCACCAGCGTGATGACGCCATTCCGGGCGACCACCTGGAGGATCTGTCCCTTCTCGAGCTCGAGCTTCTGGCGGACCTCTTTCGGGATCACAATCTGGTACTTCGATGACACGACGGTCTGGGACACTTCACCGACTCCCTTCGTTCACTGTTCATCTTACGTTTTCACGTTCGATTAATCAACTGTCTTACGCTCAAAATTTGCGGTCCATCCTTCATGACTGACCCCGACCTCACCACCCGCACCGAGGGCGAGGGCGAGACCCTCGACATGCCGGAGGGGATGAAGGGATTCACCACCGGCCAGGTACTGGGCGAGCGCTACCAGATTCTCGAAATGCTGGGCCGGGGCGGCATGGGTGAGGTGTGGCACGCCTTCGATCTCAAGCTGCGCGTCGAGGTGGCGCTGAAAGCGCTGCGGCCGGAGTTCTTCAAGTCGGACCGCCGGCTGGAACTGCTCCGTCAGGAAGTGCGAGCCGCGCGCGAGGTGGTGTCGCCGAACGTCTGCCGGATCTTCGATCTGATCGAGGTCGAGGGCCGCGAGCTGGTGTCGATGGAGTACGTCGACGGCGCGACCCTGCTCGGCGTCCTGCAAGAGCGTGGGCCGCTCGAGCTCAAGGAGGCCCAGGACATCGCCTCGCAGTTCCTGGCCGGGCTCGAAGCAATCCACCAGGCCGGTCTGATCCACCGCGACATCAAACCGGAGAACATCATGCTCACCCGCGCCGGTCGCGTGGTGGTGATGGACTTCGGCCTCGCCCGTCAGGAGACCGAGGGCGGCGGCACGGTCGCTGGCACTCCGGCCTACATGTCTCCCGAACAGGCGGCAGGACAGACGCTCGATGCTCGAGCGGACGTCTACGCCGCCGGTGTCGTGCTGGCCGAGATGGTGAGCCCCGAGGGCATCAAGAGCTTCGACTCCCGACAGAGCGTCTGGGAGGGCGTGCGCTCCGAGCCCGCCAAAGTCCCCGACACGCCGTGGGCAGCGGTGATCCAGAAGGCCGTCAAGAAAGACCGCGAAGGCCGATACAACTCCGCCCACACCCTGACCCGCGCCCTCGAGGACGTGACCCTCCGGGTCGAAGGCGCCGACGACCTCCACCCCTACCCCGGCCTCGCCTCCTTCACCGAAGCAGACGCCGAGTACTTCTTCGGCCGCGAGGCCGAGGTCGAGCAGATGTGGCGCAAGCTCGAGGGCCCACCGCGGATGCTCGCACTCGTCGGGCCCTCCGGGGCAGGGAAGACCTCCTTCCTTCGGGCGGGCCTGCCGCCGCACGCTCCGACCCGGCTGGGGCATCGTTCGATGCACCCCTGGCAACAACCCACAACGCCCTCGCGGGAGCGTTCGCGTCCGAGACAGCAGGTGATCCTGACGGCGTGAAGCTGCTGCTGCGCTTCCACGAGCCGGAGGTGGCAGTGGACCTCGTCGCTCGATGGCGTCAGCAAGCCGGCCGCGCGCTCCTGATCGTCGACCAGTTCGAGGAGCTGTTCACCCAGAATCCGCCGGAAATCCAGAACACGATTCGCAGAGCTGCTGAACGCGCTCGTCCTCGAGTCCGACATCGTCGTGCTTCTGAGCATGCGCGACGACTATCTCTTCCGCTGCCACCAGCACGAGCCTTTGCGTCCGGCCCTCGCCGATCTGACGATGCTCGGCCCACCGGACAGGTGCGCCGCTTCGGCGCGCCCTGACCCAACCCGCCTTGCAGTGCGGCTATCGCTTCGAGGACGATGAGTTGGTGGACGAGATGCTCGCCGAAGTCGAGGGCGAACGCGGTGCACTGCCGCTGCTGGCGTTTGCTGCGGCACGTCTGTGGGAGATGCGCGACCGCGAGACGGGGCTCCTCACCCGGCAGGCCAACCAGGATATCGGCGGCGTCGGCGGTGCGCTGGCCCAGCACGCCGAAGCTACCATTGATCGCATCGGCGTCGATCGGATCCCAATTGTTCGCGAGCTCTTCCGAAACCTCGTGACGGCGGAAGGCACGCGCGCAGTGCGCGAGTGGAGCGAGTTGCTGTCGATTTTCGATGGGGACCATCGCAGGGCGGGGATAAACCCCGCCCCTACGAATGCGGGGAAAGCCGTAGGGGAGGGGTTTATCCCCTCCCGCACTGCCGCAGAAGAGGTACTCCGTGGACTCATCGACGCCCGACTCCTGACCTCATACGAAATCCACGAAGACGAACACGAACCAACCCGTAGAGTAGAAATCATCCACGAGTCGCTGCTCGCCAACTGGCCACGCTTGGTGCGTTGGCAGACACAGGATGCCGACGCGGTCCAACTCCGCGACCAGCTCCGGCAGGCAGCGAAGACCTGGGACGACCACGATCGTTCGGACGATCTGCTCTGGACCGGTTCGGCCTATCGAGAGTTTTCAGTGTGGCGGGAAAGCTATCCCGGTGGCCTGACCGAGATCGAACGAGATTTCGGGAGCGCCATGACCTCCTTCGCAGGACGCCGTCGGCGGAGGCGTCGAATAGCGGTGGCCTCAGGGTTCGCTATCCTCCTCGCCGGGCTCACGGTCGTCGGCATTTTCTGGCAGCGGAGCGTCCGCGAAACTCTCCGCGCCGAAGCGGCCACCCTTCTTTCACAGGCGCAGGTTGAGATCGAGTCGTACCCATCCGCCGCAGTAGCGTACGCGACCGCCAGCCTCGAACTGGCGGACAGTCCAGAGGCTCGGCAGCTCGCTCTCAAGGCGCTCTGGAAGGGCCCAACGGCGCTTGTTGTCAACGAAGCTCCGTCGTGGGAAATCGGCTTCACCCCTGACGGACAGTGGCTCGTACAAGCAACGGATATGCCTCCATACCGCCTCCACGTCATTGGCGTTGACGGGACCGATGACCTGCTGGAAGACGTGCATGATGACTGGGTTGACGTGACGATGGATTCGGAATCAGGAGTCTTCGCGACAACACCTTGGGGCAACGCCGAGCCCTGGGCGTTGTGGTCGGCTCCAGAGAAAAGACTCCTCGCCAAAGGACACTCCGGTCTCCCTGAAAACTACTATCGCGTCTATTTCGATCCGGGGCGGAAGCGGTCGCTTCTGATCTCATTGGAGGACGACCGTTTCTTCGTCGATGCCCTGGGATTCGATGGCAGCTTCGAACGCCTCGGCGCGCTCCCATTCGACTCGCGCTCGACAGTTCTCTGCCAGAGCGCCCCGAGCGGGAAGTGGTTTTCCGTTGGCGGCGGCCACGATGTCTACGTAATTGAGGTCGGAGACCACGAACTCTCGGAGCCTCGACGCCTCGATCATCTCGATACTCCAGTTTGGGGTCTCCAATGCGACCCCCGCGGCCGCTTCGTAGTCTCGCGCTCTGAAGACGGGCAGATTCGCATTCGGGACCTAGATGGCGATTCGCGGCCACGGGTGGTCGAAGGGCCACCCGGCAAACTTCGATTGGGAATCAGTGACGACGGATCACTGCTCGAGGGGATCAACTGGGGCAAGGACAACGTCGAAACGTGGATCTGGTCGCTTGAAAATGAGGTGCCGACTCTGCTGCGCCGAAGCGATCTCGGAAAGCCGGGCGGGACCTCAGGTTGGACGCTCAATCCGGTTGAACGCCAGATCGTCAGCATCCTCAACCCCGACCCGAAGATCCGGCTCTGGTCGTTGCGGGCGCCTGCCGATGCCGAGCCCACCGTCATGCAGCGAGGTGACGACGGCGGCCCAAGACGCGTGGAGATTCACCCGTCGGGTGGCTGGTTGGCCAGTTCGTTTACAAATGGTCTGACTCTCTGGCCAGTGACCCGACCCTACCCAGCGGTGATCAGTCGGTACGAGGAGCGGGCCATGAATTTGGTATTCGGACCCGAGGGCAGGTGGCTCGCGACGAGCGGTGTCGACTCAACCGGCGCCATTCGCATATGGGATTTGGAGGGCGATATCGTGCCGGCAGCCCGGATCGTGTACGAGGAGGGGGCCTACCCGTACGGGATCGCCGCATCCCCTGACGGAAAACGCATCGTCCTGGGCACCCACCTCTCGGGCACTCACCTGCTTTCGCTGGTCGGCGAGCCTCCGATAGATCTCCCCGGCGTTGTGGGCATGGGATGGGGGGTGGCGTTTAGCGCGGACGGTCGATTCGCTGCAGCGAGCGGAAGGGCAGAAGATTCAACGTCCCGTTTGATTCGCGTGTGGGAAATGACGTCATACGAGGAAATTGTTTCGTTGAACCTGGGCGATGTCGACGTCGGTGGGTTTCTCCATTTTGCCAAGAGCGGCAGCCTTTTTTCTGGAAACCCCGGCGGGCTGCTGAGCTGGAATATTGAAACCGGTTCGAGCACAACCCTTTATGACGGGCCCGTTGGACGATTCACGATCAGCGATGACGGATCCAAAGTCGTCCTTTCCCACCTGGGAAGCGCAGCCGGTACTGTTTGCCCGTTGGGCAGCGCGGTTGTACTCGATCTCGACACCGGTTTGACAACGCCCCTCGCAAGCCACGGTGACCGCATTTCTACGGTCGCGATCGACGCCACAGGAAGATTGGTCGCCACCGGCGACGCAGATGGCGTGATCCGGGTCGGACCCACCACAGGCGAAGAACCCCATTTGTTGCTCGGGAATCCGGACGAGGTCTTTGCCATCGCGATTGATCCGCGCGGCCGCTGGATTGCCTCGTCGTCGGGAACCGAGGTCCGCCTCTGGCCCATGCCGGATCTCTCGAAGCCGCCGCTCCACACCCTGCCGCGTGAGGATCTCATCGCCAAGCTCAAGACCCTCACCAACCTCCGCGTCGTCCGCGACGAGGACTCCTCCACCGGATGGAAGCTGACCCACGATCCCTTCCCCGGATGGGAGACGGTGCCGACATGGTAGGAAGAATTCGGAATTCGGAATTCGGAATTTTGCGCATCCGATTGGCACGCGGGACGCGTGCCCCACAACGAGCACGAAGATCCCGGGAGTATTGTGGGGCAGCCGTCCCGGCTGAAAATCACACCAGGGTCAGTAGAAAGACCATGGCCGGACAGACGCGGATCCCCTCGGGGGTCAGGAAGTCCTTCTTCCCCGTCGCCGAAACCTGCCACGCGGGGCAGTCGGGGAACCGCCGCCGAAGGTACCGCAGGCTGCGGTCGGGCGCGGCGTCTGCGTATTTGCACTCGACCATCTGAATCGGCGATCCGCGCTCGACGACCACGAAATCGACCTCGCGGCCCTCGGCGTCGCGGAAGTACCTGAGTTCGAGATCCAGCCCCTCGGTGTCCTGCCGGAAGTGGACCCACTTGAGGAGGTGCGAAGCGACCAGGTTCTCGAACCGGGCCGGCGGGTCGGGAACCAGGCTCCAGTCGAAGTGATAGTGCTTCTGGGCCTTCTTGATCGCCCTGATGCCGGGGGCGCCAAACGGGGAGAGCCGAAACACCGCGTACATGCGCTCGAGGATGCGGACCCAGTTTTCGACGGTCTTGTGGCTCAGCTGGAGGTCCTCACGGAGAGCGTTGATGGAGAGGGGCGAGCCCACGAGTTCGGGCAACCTCAGGACCAGAAGCTCGAGGTTTCCGAGATCCTGGACGCGTTCGAGGCTGGCGAGCTCCTCACGGATGAGGAGATTCCGGTACTCCCGTGACCAGCGACGGGCCTCGACCTCGGACCCCTCGAAGAAGGGCTCGGGAAAACCACCGAGATCGAGGAGCTGCCGGAAATCCGCTGCATCCGCGATACCCAACTCGGCGACCGACAGGGGGTGGAGCCGGAGCATGTGGTACCGACCCTGGAGGGAATCGCCTGAGAAGTGGTAGAAATCCAGTCGGGCGCTGCCGGTGACCAGGATCTGCTGCCCCTCCGGACGGCCATCGTAGATGCCTTTGAGGTAGTTCCTCCACGTACGGTACTTGTGGATCTCGTCAAAGATCCAGATGGGATTGACGGGCAGCTCCCGCCTGAGGATTCTTTCGCGGTCCTCGGCGATGTCCCAGTTGAGATATCCACCATCGGCGCCGGGCAGGCTCCGCACCATCGTGGTCTTGCCAACCTGGCGGGGTCCGGCAACGAACACCATCTTGCGCAGCAGGTCGCGTTCCACCTGGTTTCTGAGGTATCGGTCGAAGGCCATGAAACAGAGATTACTCTAAAATTCTACCTCAGTCAAAATTTCAAGTGATTATTTTTGACCCAGCGGCAAATATCCAGTGCGGCCACGTTGTCACCTTCCACCGGAATCATCCGGTGATACACTCCCACGGAGAACCACAAGGACATGTCTCAAAAAGGCCGACGCGACGGCAAGTACTCCCGTTCGACCTCGGACGATGCTGCGGTTGGCGGCTCCGGCACGGGTCGGGCCACCCGCACCGAGGGCGAGGGTGAGACTGTCGACATCCCGGAGGGGATGAAGGGCTTCAGCCCCGGCCAGGTGCTGGGCGATCGCTACCAGATCCTCGAAATGCTCGGCCGTGGCGGGATGGGCGAGGTATGGCACGCCTTCGACCTCAAGCTGCGGGTCGAGGTGGCGCTCAAGGCATTGCGGCAGGAGTTCTTCAAGTCGGACCGCCGGCTCGAGCTTCTCCGCCAGGAAGTCCGCGCCGCGCGCGAGGTTGTGTCGCCCAACGTCTGCCGGATCTTCGATCTGATCGAGGTCGAGGGCCGCGAGCTGGTGTCGATGGAGTACGTCGACGGCGCCACCCTGCTCGGCGTCCTGCAGGAGCGAGGGCCGCTCGAGCTCAAGGAGGCACAGGACATCGCCTCGCAGTTCCTGGCGGGGCTGGAAGCCATTCACCGGGCCGGTCTGATCCACCGCGACATCAAGCCGGAAAACATCATGCTCACGCGGGCCGGGCGTGTGGTGGTGATGGACTTCGGCCTCGCCCGACAGGAGACCGAGGGCGGCGGCACGGTCGCTGGCACTCCGGCCTACATGTCGCCCGAACAGGCGGCGGGGCAGACGCTCGATGCTCGAGCGGATGTCTATGCCGCCGGTGTGGTGCTCGCCGAGATGGTCAGCCCCGAGGGGATCAAGAGCTTCGACTCCCGACAGAGCGTGTGGGAGGGCGTGCGCTCCGAGCCCGCCCAGGTCCCCGACACACCGTGGGCGGCGGTGATCCAGAAGGCCGTCAAGAAGGACCGTGAAGGCCGCTTTAACTCCGCCCACACCCTGACGCGCGCCCTCGAGGACGTGACCCTCAGGGTTGAGGGCGCCGACGACCTCCACCCCTACCCCGGCCTCGCCTCCTTCACCGAGGCAGACGCCGAGTACTTCTTCGGCCGCGAGGCCGAGGTCGAGCAGATGTGGCGCAAGCTCGAGGGGCCTCCGCGGATGCTCGCGCTGGTCGGGCCCTCCGGGGCAGGCAAATCCTCGTTCATCAGAGCGGGCCTGTTTGCAACCGCTCCTCCTGATTGGTCCTTCGTAGTCTGCACTCCCGGAAATGCAGCCACCTCTTCGCTCGGACGGGCGATGGCGCGCGAAATGGCCGGCGACGCGGATGTTGTCGAGAAAATGATGGACTTTGACCACCCGGATGTGGCCGTCGATGTCTTCTCACTATGGAGCCGGAGAATCGACCGGGCACTCCTGGTGGTCGATCAGTTCGAGGAGCTCTTTACCCAGAATTCAGCGGATGAGCAGCGTCGTTTTTCCGCGCTCTTGAACCGGCTGGTTCTCGAAGCGGACGTCTTCGTCATTCTCAGCATGCGCGATGACTTCCTGATGCGGTGCCGTGACCTCGAAGCCCTCAGACCCATCTTTGCGGATATGACCGCCCTGCCAACTCTCTCCGGCGACGCACTCCGCCGCGCCCTTGTCCAACCGGCCTCCAGATGCGGCTATCGATTTGAGGACGACGCGCTTGTGGAGAAGATGCTGGCCGAGGTCGAGGGCGAACGTGGCGCCCTGCCGTTGCTGGCGTTCGCGGCTGCACGCCTGTGGGAGCGGCGTGACAAGGAGAGCGGTCTCCTCACCCGCGAGGCGTATCAGGAGATCGGCGGCGTCGGCGGCGCCCTCGCCCAACACGCCGAAGTCGACCATCGACCGCATCGGCGTCGAGCGGATTCCCATCGTGCGGGAGCTCTTCCGAAACCTGGTGACGGCGGACGGCACTCGTGCCGTCCGTGAATGGAATGAGTTGCTGTCCATATTCGAAAAGAGCATATCAAAAGGGAGGGGATAAACCCCTCCCCTACGATGCTCAGCGCATCCCTGAAACCGTAGCGGAGGGGTTCATCCCCTCCCGCGCTGCCGCAGAAGAAGTGCTTCGCGCACTCATCGATGCACGACTCCTGACCTCGTACGAGATCCACGAGGACGAACACGAACCCGTCCGCCGAGTCGAAATCATCCACGAGTCCCTCCTCGCCAACTGGCCGCGTCTGGTCCGTTGGCAGACTCAGGACCAGGAGGGCGCGCAGCTCCGCGACGAACTGCGGCAGGCGGCGCGAGCGTGGGACGAGCACGACCGGCACGACGACCGGCTGTGGACCGGCACCGCCTACCGCGAGTACCAGTTGTGGCGGGAGCGGTATCCGGGCGGTCTCACCAACCTCGAGGAAGCGTTCGCTGCGGCGATGACGTCGCTCTCGACGCGCCAGAGACGGCGTCGACGGCTCGCCGTGACAGCCGGTGTTGCGGTCCTTTTCGTGGTGCTCGCGGTGGTGACGGCATTGTGGCGCCAAAGCGTCCGTGAAACACGGCGTGCCGAAGCACAGAAACTGATCGCTCTCGGTCAGCTGGAACTGGAGGCTGACCCGACCGAGGCGTTCGCCTGGGCGGTCGCGAGCCTCGAGGTCTCCGACACACGAGAGGGACGGGTGTTCGCGCTCTCGACCATGTCGAAAGGTCCGATTGCGCGTTTCATCCAGCCGGGTGCTAGCGAAGTTGTGTTTAACCGTACGGCGTTCAGCCCGGACGGCGAGTGGGTCGCTCTCAGTGGATACGAAGAGGTTTCGGTCTATGGCCGTTCGGGAGGCCGCGCTGTCTTCTCGGATGTCTTCCCGACGACGGGATTGTCAACCGTGAGACCGTTCTTCGACATCTCCAGCCACTTTCTTGGCGCCTCCAAGGCAGGCGAGATACGGACCTACGAGGTGCCGGGCTTTGCCGAGATTGCACGAGCTCGTATCGATGGACCCCAGCGGACCGTCATCCCGACAGATGCCGGTGTGTATCTCGTGAATTGGGCTGGGGATTCTCGACAGATAGAGCGATGGCGCTTCGGCACAGCTGCGGAACCGGTGTTGGAGCTTCCTCCTCTCATTGCCCTGGACGTCGTTCCATCGGGGGCATGGGTTGCGTTTGTATCGCGGGCCAACGCAAGCCTGGTCTACCTCCAATCCCTCATCGAGCCCGGCCTTCCGGCTCGGCTGATTCACTCGAGCGACGGACCCATCGACGACATCCTCCTCGACCCAGCGCTCGAGTGGGTAGCCGTCCGCGATGGTGAGTCTGACGCGATCGCACTGTGGTCGCTCGACGGCGACCCGGTCCAACCGCTGCGAGTATTTGATGGTCGCGGTCTCGGGTTCATGGTGGACGATGGTGGATCCCGCCTCGTGCAGTCCGGGATGCTCGACGGCAATCCGAATGTGTTCGTCTGGGACCTGAGCGCGCCGCCAGGCGCCGAGCCACTCCTGTTCCGCTCCCAACTGGGACAGGGTTCGATCAGTGTGACGTTCGATCCAAGCGGCCGGTGGATCGGCGCCGGCATCGTGACGAAGGCCGCGTTCTGGCCGTTGCCCGAGAAGCCGACTCTGGTTTTCCCGGGTGACGGTGGACTCGTCTACGACCTCGTTTTCACACCGGACGGCGCAGCCCTGGTTATTCCACTGTTCGGTTCCCGCGGTGTCCGTCTTCAACCGATCGCGGAGGGTCAGGCGGCACGGCCACTTCTGAGTGACCAGAGTTATCAGTTTGTCGACATGGATCCTCGAGGGCGTTTTGCCGTGGTGGGCGGAAATAACCGATCGCAGGCTGTCATCTGTCCGTTCGACGGTTCGGAACCCACCCGCCTCGGCGGCTTCGCCGAGTCTGCGGGGATGGGGCCGGTCGCCTACGACTCCGAGCGGAACCTGGTGGCAGGGGGGGTCTACAAGGGGCCGGCGGGCGAGAAGGTCATCAGGGTGTGGAATCTCGACGACGGCTCGGTGCAGGTCCTCGGCCCCACCGAAGACGCCGGCGACAGCTTCGAGGGTGGGTACTGGGGACTTGACTTCCTCCCGGACGGCAGCCTGTTGTCCGCAAGCGAAGGAGAAGGGGGGGTGGTGCGGAGGTGGCGCCTCGACGACGGCACCTCCGAACTCCTGTTCCCCGGAGATTGCCGGTTTGCCGTGGCGCCCGACGGCCGCACCGCAGTCGTCGGTTGTTACGGTGCGGACCGTACAACACGAAAGGCGGGAATCCTCGACCTCGCGACCAACGAGATGCGACCCTGCGAGGGCTTCCAGGGAAATATCACCAGCATCGCGATCTCCAATTCGGGCGATCGGGTGGCCATCGGTACTGACGACGGCACCATCCAGGTGGGGTACCTGTCCGGTGGCGAGCCACACTTGCTCATCGGTCACGCGACACGGGTCTTCGGCCTGGCCTTCTCTCCCGATGACCGGTTGCTCGCGTCCGCCGACCAGGGTGGAACCATCCGCGTGTGGACCGTGCCGGATCTCTCGAAGCCCCCGCCCCAGACCATGCCGCACGCCGAACTGATGGCGAAGCTCAAGACCTTCACCAACCTTCGAGTCGTCCGCGATGAGAGCTCCTCCACCGGCTGGAAGATCGAAATCGGACCCTTCCCAGGTTGGGAGACCGTGCCGACGTGGTGAAAAAGGTCTGAGCCAGCTCGAACTGAAACCGGACCGATTCCTGATGACTTTGCCGACCTCGGGACCGAGGTTGGAGACATGGGATATCGCTCCACGACCGGTTTGATGACACCTGTTCTCAGAGTAGGTTGCCAATCTCGTGCCAAAGTCTCATATTGCATGCAAGGAAACTCTCACACAGCGCATCCGGCACGCGGTCGGGACACCGCGGCCTTGTTTTCTCGGTGGTGGGCGCCCGATTTTTCGGGCGTTCGGGGACCGTTTGGGAGGAGGGCGCAATGAAACACGCCGCAGCAGTGATGTTCGCAATCGTGTTTGGTGGCCGGCGGTGCGACGGCACAGACCACAACCGGCAGATTGATCGGCACGACCGTCGACGAGAGCGGGGCGGTGCTGCCCGGGGTCACCGTCACCATCGCGTCGCCGGCCCTGATCGGCGGTGCGCAGACCAGAGTCACTGACGACCGGGGCGAATTCAACTTTGTCGGCATCGCCCCAGGCGAATACACCGTGCAAGGCCGAACGCACCGGTTGGATTCCCCAGGAGCGCGCCAAGGTCAAGGTCTCTCTCGGCCACGCCGTCGTCGCTGACCCTCGCCATGCCGGAGGGCACCTTCAGTGGTGAGATCAACGTGATCGACGAGACTCCCGTGATCGACCCCACCCAGGTCAACACAGGTCAGGTATTCGACAGCAGCTATATGCAGAACTCGGCCATCGGCTCGGTCAACCGCAATTACCTGACGGTGGTCAACCAGAGTGCGGGAGTTGCGGGCGGCGGCGCGTGGGGCGGTGTCCCTCAGCCCAGTGTGTTCGGCTCGACGATCGGCGAAAACGCCTACTTCATCGACGGCGTGGACACCACCGACCCGACGATGGCCACCGCCACCGTCGTCCATGAACTTCGACGCCATCGGCGAGATCCAGTTCCAGACCGGCGGGTTCGAGGCCGAGTACGGACGCGCCACCGGCGGCATCCTGAATCTGGTGACGAGGTCCGGCGGCAACCAATTCTCGGGCACCCTCGACGCCCGCTACCGCGACGCTTCGTTTCAGGAGAGCGGCGACCACTACGACACATCTGCATTTGGACACCTCGTACCAGCAGTACTCCGCCACGCTCGGTGGGCCGATCCTCCGCGACAGAATGTGGTTCTTCGCCGCGTACGAGTGGATCAACGACAAGTTCACCCCGAACGGATCACCCACGACTGAGGACACCACGGCACAGAACTATCTGGCGAAGATGACCTGGCAGATCGACCCGGGCTGGCGGCTGACCGGCCAAGTATTCGGGCGCTCCCTCGACTACCGAGAACGCTGCTGCGTCCCAGTGGCGAACGGCCGAGGCCACCGCGCACAACGAAACAACGAATAGCATTCTCTCCGCAGACCTCAGTTCGGTGCTGTCGGACTCTCTCCTGTGGAACACCACCGTTGGTTTTCATCGATTCCACAATGAATCCTATCCGCAGTCGGGCGACCTGCAGACCATCGGCCACTACAACTACGATACCGGCTTAAGGACCCACAACTACGGCAACCAGCAGTACTGGGGCTCCGACCGCAATGATTTCACCACTGATCTCACGTGGTTCGTGGACGACCTCGCCGGCTCGCACGAGTTCAAGGGTGGGATCGAGTACTCGGGCGTCGCCCTTCCGGACGAGGGGCTCTGCAACACCGGGACGCCGAACGGCGAGCGATGTGGCGAGGGCGTTCCGGGGTTCTTCTTCTACGACATCGAATACGGTGGCACGCTTCCATTGTTCATGGACGAGTCTCAGGGCTACCCGCCTGCAGACTACACCGGCCAGGTCTCGACCGCATTCGTTCAGGACGCGTGGAGGGTGACCAGCGATCTGACGCTCAAGATCGGTCTCCGCTACGACGGAGTGACCTATGACAACAACGAGGGCGCACAGGTCATCGACATGGCGATGTGGCAGCCGCGGCTGGGTGCCGCCTGGGACCTCACCGGCGACGCCAAGAACATTCTGCGCGGGAGTTGGGGCCGGTTCCTCCACCCCGGCAACCTCGCCGGCATCTCCTTCGCAACCACCACACCGATCTCAGGGTTCCTTCTGGTACTCGTGCTCGGGCGCCGCGCTTCTGTACTTCGGGATCTCGGTGGACTCCGCCGAAGAGTGCGCCGCAGCGGCCGCGGAACTCGGTTTCCCCTATCGGATGGACAACGAGGGATGGGACCCGTTCGGCTGGATGCTCCCGCCGTGGGAGGTCTACGGCTGCCGAACCGACCGTGATCGCGGAGGGCCTGCGGGCCACCTATGCCGATGAGCTGATCCTGGCGCTATCGAACGCGAGGTCGGCAAGCGCTCCTCGATCGAGTTCTCCTACGTCGACAAAAAGACCCGGGACATCTACGACGACACCTGCAACGGCAACGTGCCGACGCCGTCGCCGGACGCGGAGTGCACTACTACGTCATCACGAACGTCCCCGGGCTTCAGCGCGACTACCAGGGCTTCATCGTCAGGTACGAGACCCGTGGGCTTTCCTGGCTGACCCTCCTCGCCTCCTACACCTACTCCTCCTCCAAAGGCAGCGACGGGTACACGCAGAACGTCAACACGATCGCCGATGTCTACCCCTGGCACTTCGAAAACCGCTACGGCTATCTCTCCGATCACCGGGCCCACCGGCTCAAGCTCAACGGTTTTTTCAACATCAAGGGCGACTGGACGATCGCCTTCGACACCTTCTGGGCGTCTCCCTTCACCTGGACGCCGTACGAAAACCGCATCGACAACCCCGAGATCCCCTACGGCTCTCACTTCCTCGAACCGCGCGGCAGCCGCGAGGCCAACAACACGTACCAGCTCGATCTGCAGCTGACCAAGGGTTTCGCCATCGGTCACACGCGGCTCGTGCTGATCGGTTCGGCCCTCAACGTGTTCAGCAGCGAGCAACCCATCGACGTGTGTTGGCACATCAGCGGCTGCGGCGGCTACGAGATGGGCGAGCCGATCGAGTGGCAGGTGCCACGCCGCTACGAGGTCGGGGTGCGTTTGGAGTTTTGACTCGACCTGCCCGGAAGGGCTGCCGGATCTCAGTCGTAGTGCCGGCTCTCGCTCTCGTGCACGCTGTCCGCCGACCCGTCGAGAAAGGGATTCACCGCCCGCACCGAACCATAGTGCTGGCCGTGGTTGAGGTCCTCGGTGTAGAGGATCGACGCTCCGAGGCTCTCAGCGGCCGCGATGATCGCGCCGTCCCAGTAGGAGATACCGTAGCGCAACGACGCCTCGACACCGGCGACGATCAGCGGATAGTCCGTCCAGACGATTGGAAAACACCTGAACTGCTCGAGCAGGGACAGCGCCTTGTCAGGCGACAGGGGACGGGCGATCTTGCGGGTGACGTTGACGTAGAACTCCTGCAAGACCTGGGCGGACAGGCCGAAGTCGATATTTTCGATCAGCCCCAGAGCCTTCTCCTTCTTCGCTGATTCGGAAGCGGCTGACGACACGGCGTAGATCAGCACATTGGTGTCGAGAAACGCGTCAACGCTCATGCAGCTCGTCCCGCGACCACGTTCTGGGCCCGACCTCGGCCTGGGTTTCCCGGCACAGCTCGACGATGCGGCGACGCGCTTTCACCGCCCCGGATTCACGTTCGGCCAGCTCTTCCAGAAAGCCCCGGATCATGGCGTTGAGCGTGGTCGACCGGTCGGCGGCGATGCGCCGTGCTTCGCGAAGCAGCGACTCGTCAAGGGAAATGGTGACATTCTTCATGTACACAGGATATGTGTAAATGTGTATCTCGTCAACTCGAGCCCCATCCTGCAGTCTGCGCTGCGGCTCACTTTCAAGTGAATGTCAGGGCGTCGACGCAACTTGGCAGGCGGGACGCCTGCCCCACAAGGCCTTCGGACGTACCCGAAACGCTCAAACGCGCCAACGTTCGAACGTTCGAACGCCTAGTAGCGCAACAACGCCGCGATGTCGCCTTTCTTGGCCAGTGCGGTCCTTGCCGGACCATCGACGACCTCGACGCGGCCGCCCATCTCGAGGACCGACTGGCTGAGGCGGTCGACGGGCTGCGACATGGGTTTGACGTCGCCGCCGCAGTAGACGCAGGGGCCGCTGGAGTGGGGTGAGTAGGCCTTGCAGTCGCCGCACTCGCCGGCGCGGGTCTTGAAGGTCTTGCCGTAGACCAGGGTCCAGACCCGGCCCTGGTTGACGGCGTCGAGCACGGCGGCGAAGCCCGCCACCGCCTTGCCGCGGTCGTGGAGTTCGGCGAGCACGCCTTCGACGATGGAGCTTTCCTGGTCGCGCTCCATGCGCTCCTGGACCTTGAGGATCCCCGCCAGCACGTCCTTGGTGGAGGCGGTCACGGGCATGACGATGGTGCGCACCAGCTTGCCCTGGAGACGCCGCGGCAGCAGCCGTTCGATCTGAGCCGTGGCCTTGGGGGTCCCGGCGACGATCAACCGGTCGAAGGGGATGCGCAGGGAGAGATCGTGGAGGGCGTCGATAACGCGCTTCGCGTGCAGCGTGACCTCCTCCTCGTGGTGGCGGTCGCGCCGTTTCTGCGAACGCATCTGGTCGGCGCCGAGAGCGCGCGAGCGCTGGGTGGTGTCGGAAATGAGGTCCTCGTGCTCTTTGATTTCCCCCATGTAGACGGTGAAGATGCGCGCCCGTTGGGTGCCGGTGAGAACGACGCCGTAGCGCTCGTGTTCGTCCATCGCCTCGACGACGGGACGCAGAAAGGCGCCCTGCCGCCAGTGGACGGAGGCCGCCATCGGGACCTTGAGCTGGTGGAGCTCGGCGGTCTTCGTCGGCAGGTTGACCACCACCAGGGCGGTCAGGCCGTGGGGCTTCATCTTCTTGACCAGATCGAGCGCGCGGCGCGAGGCGTCGGCAAGCTTGCGGTCGGGCCCGTGCTCGGCCTTGAGCGCCCTTGAGCATGGCCTCCGCCTGCACCGCGAACCCGCGTTTGCGGTTGGCCTGTTTGTTCTGATCGATGTCCACATACAGGGTGAGAGTCAGACCCTCCTCCTGCGTCAGAGTGTGCAAGCGACTCAGGACGCCTCGACCGAGCATGGTCACCTCCTGTTGATTGGTCTGCCTTTCATGATACTCCAACCTTTTTCTCGAGTCGCGCCCTACGGCGCGACTACCGAGAGAAAAGGAAGGGTTACACTTTGCCGACTGGAGGTGCGATGCAGGAAATTGACGTTCGCGATCTTGCCTGCCCGGGGCCGGTGCTCAAGCTGCGGGACCTGCTGGATGCCGGTGAGCGCGAGATCGTCATGCGCGTGGCCGACCAGCTCGAGCCGCTCGAACGTGACCCGATTCGCGCTTCCCGCGGGGCGCGAAGGTGGCGGCGAAGCCTCCGGCGACGGCACGTTCGTGGTCACGATCACCGCCGGTGACGACGCCGCCGGCGCACGGCCCGGCGAGGACGAGTTGCTGGCGTGTGAGGTCCCGCACGGCCACCGGCCTCGCAGGCCCGCGGGTGGTGCAGATCACCGCCGCCACCATGGGCACGGGCGACGACGAGCTCGGCGCCCTGCTCATGCGGTCGTTCCTCAAGACCCAGGCCCAGCTCGACCGCAGACCCGACGCCGTTCTCTTCTACAACGACGGGGTCAAGCTGTGCTGCGAGGGCTCGGTCCTGCTCGACGACCTCGAAGCCCTGGAGGCGGCGGGGGTCGAGATCATCGCCTGCGGCACCTGCCTCAACTTCTTCGACCTCGCCGATCGACTGCGGGTGGGGCGCGTCACCGACATGCTCGAGATCGCGTCCCGCCTCGCCGACGCCGGCAGCGATTGTCCGCCCGTGAGCTGGGTCCGCCCCATCTACCTCGACCACGGCGCCACCGCCTTTCCCAAGGCGCCCGGCGTCACCGACGCCATGGTGCGCTTTCTGGCCGAGGCCTCGGGCAACCCGGGGCGCGGCGGCCACCGTCTGACGGTGGCGGCGTCGCGCGCCATCGAGGGCGCCCGCGAGGAGGTCGCGGCCCTGCTCGGCGGCGACCCGGAACGGACGCTGTTCGGTCCCGGCGCCACCTTCTGGCTCAATACGATCTTGAACTCGCGCCTCGAGCGCGGCACCCGCGTCGTGGTCTCGGCCCTCGAGCACAACGCGGTCATGCGGCCGCTGCGGTGGCTGGAGGAGCCATCGCGGCGTCGAGATCGCGGTGGTCACCGGATCCGGGTCTCACGGTGTGCCGACGACCTTCGAGGTCGCGGCCGCGGTGGCCGAGAAGAAAACGGCCCTGGTGGTGCTGACCCACGCCTCCAATCGTCACCGGCGCCGTGCTGCCGGTGGCCGAGGTGGCGGCGGCGGTGGCGCCGGTCCCGGTGGTGGTGGACGCGGCGCAGACCGCGGGCAGCCTGCGGATCGATTTTGCCGCCCTCGGCGCGGCCGCTCTCGTGTGCTCGGGGCACAAGGGGCTGCTGGGGCCGCCCGGTATCGGTGTGATGCTGCTCGCCCCGGCATTCGACATCGAGCCGCTGGTGCGGGGCGGCACGGGTTCGCACTCGGAGAGCGAAGTGATGCCCGAGAACCTGCCCGACCGGCTCGAGGCGGGCACCCCCAACGGCGTCGGCGCCGCCGGTCTCGGCGCGGCCTGCGCGTGGTTGCGGAGGCACTCGGTTCAGGCCGTCGAAGACCACGCCCGCCGCCTTCTCGGACGATTGGCGCCGGGTCTGGCCGAGACCGGCAAGGTGACGCTGTACGGGTGGAACGGGGAGGCGCCGCACACCGGGGTGCTTTCGTTCAGGGTCAACGGCATCGATTCGGGCGAACTCGCGGCCACGCCTCGACCGCGAGCACCGGATCTGCGTCCGCGCCGGTCTCCACTGCGCGCCCGCCGCCCACCGGCGGATCGGCACCTACTCCCGAAGGCACCATCCGGGTCGGGGTCGGACCGTTCAACACCGAGGCGGATGTCGACGCGCTGGTGCAGGCCGTACGCTCGGCTGCCGCCTCGCGAATTTTGAATTTTGAATTATGAATTTTGAATTGTCTTTGAGAGGCCTTCGAGAGGCTGGGTCGATGGGAGGAAATTCGAAATCCGAAATCCGAAATCCGAAATTCTGCGAGAGCAAGGAATGACCCCGCGGGATCTCCTCGTGGTCTTCGGGACCGTGCAGCGGGTGATGCGCGCCGAGCAGGCGGCCCGCGATGCCGGGCTCGATGTGGATGCGGTGCCGGCGCCGCGGTCGGTGAGCTCGCAGTGCGGGGTGGTGCTCGAGGTGCACTCCCGAGATGCAGAAACGCTCGGCCGGGTTCTCGATACCGATCGATCTCGCACCCGCAGTCGGTGTTCCGACTGCGCGGTGAGAGCTGGGTCCCGAGCGCCCTCGACGCGGTCACGGCCGAGCACGAGGTCAAGTTGACCGCGGGCTCGGCCTACGGCGGTTGCGGCGCCAAGCTCTCCAAGGGGCTGCTCGAAAAGGTCCTGTGCGGTCTGCCCCGGCTCGAGTCCGAGGACCTGCTGGTGGGCATCGAGTACGCCGACGACGCGGGCGTCGTCCGGGTGTCACCGGACATCGCGATCATCCACACCACCGATTTCTTTCCGCCGATGGTGGACGATCCCTACACCTTCGGCCGCATCGCCGCGGTCAACGCCCTGTCCGATGTGTGGGCGATGGGCGGCACGGTGCTGGCTGCCATGAACCTGGTCAGTTATCCGCTCTCCAAGCTCGGACGCGAAGCACTGACCGAGATCCTGCGCGGCGGGCTGTCGGCCCTCGCGGAGGCGGGCGGCGTGCTGGCCGGCGGCCACACGGTGGAGGGGCAGGAACTGCTGTACGGCATGGCGGTCACCGGCACCGTCCACCCCGACCGGATCTGGCGCAACGCGGGCGCCCTTCCCGGCGACGTGCTGGTGCTCACCAAGCCCCTCGGCACCGGGGTTCTCACGACCGCCGCCAAGGCCGAGATGGTCGACCCCGCCCACCTCGGGACCGCTCTGCGGTGGATGGCGACCCTCAACCGTGAGGCGGCCGAGGCACTGCACGATTTCGCACCGCACGCGGTCACCGACGTCACCGGGTTCGGGCTCGCCGGCCACGTGGCGGAGATGGCCGAGGCCTCGGGCGTGGCTGTCGAGATCGATCTCTCGGCGCTGCCGCTGCTGCCGGGAGCTCTCGAGGCCGCGGCCACCGGTCTGGTGCCGGCCGGCGCGGGCAAGAACCGCGACAGTATCGCCGCGGTTCTCGAGATCGAGGACGGCGCCGACGAGCTCCGGGTCGATCTCTGCCTCGATCCCCAGACCTCGGGCGGGCTCCTCGCCGCCGTTTTGCCCGAGCACGCCGAAGCGCTCGTCCGCCGCCTCCCCGGCGCCGCCGTCGTCGGCCGCGTGGTCGATGGCCAATCCGGGGCGGTCCGGCTCGGATAACCACAGAGGCACAGAGACACAGAGGGGTCATGCCCGCCTGATACCCCGGCGAGGTCCTGGCCGCCGGGCGGCCAGAGACCGATGGGGTGAACGATCGGACCGAGCGAAGGCGCTCGTCGCGATCGTTCACCCCATCGGCCTGCGCTCAGGGAGCGCAGGCCTCGCCTCTCACACTTACTTGTACGGGTAGGGTGGGCCTTGGCCCACCTTCAGAATCACTGCTGGGCCCTCGAATTCGACTCGTACGTGGACAGCTCTGATGGTGGGCTGAAGCCCACCCTACGTTTCCAAGCAGTTTGGCTCGTCCCTTTCCACGCGGAAGGCAGAACCGACGCGCCGTCGGCGCGTCGCCGGTGGGGCGGCCGGCCGGGACGGATGCTCGCATCCGGAACGGACGGACGGCTCACCGGGGTCCGGCGATCCCTGATCGCCGGCAGTTCTGCCGCGCCGGTGAAGGACCTCTGTGTCTCTGTGTCTCTGTGGTTCAGCGGCCGCGCAGGTGCTGGAGGAGGATGCCGGCGGCGACGGCGACGTTGAGGGACTCGATCTCGTTGCTGAGCGGGATGGTCAGCTCGCCGTCGGCCAGGTCGCGGGCCTCGTTGGAAAGACCGACGCCTTCGGCGCCGAGCATGAGAACACACGGCCGAACGGGCTCCCAACCCGCAACCGGTCGCCCTTCGGACCCTGCGGCCCAGACCTCACCGCCGACCGAGCGCACCCGCTCGACAGCCTTGATCGCCGGTACCCCACGCTCGATGGGCACGCGAAAAACCGCCCCCGAGGAACCGCGCACGGCGCCGGGTCCGAAGGGGTCGGTGCAGTCGGGCGACAGCAATACCGCCGCGGCGCCGAGACCGGCCGCGGAGCGCACGATGGCGCCGAGGTTGCCCGGGTCCTGGACGCGGTGGAGCCACAGGGCGACGCCCCCGGTGGCGGCCCATCGCTGCGGGCGCGGCTCTGCGGCCACCGCCAACAGGCCCTGCGGCGAGCGGGTCGGGGCGATGTCCGCCAGCACCGAGTCTTCCAGTTCGAAGGCCGACCCGGCGGCTTCGATCAAGTCAGCCGTCTCGGGTGCGGCGGCGGTTTCAGGGCTCAGGTAGAGCTCGAGGATCGGCACTCCCCAACGCACCAGATCCGAGGCGATGCGGCGCCCGTCGACGATCACCTCGCCCCCGCGGCGGTGTTTGACCCGCCGTCTGAGATCCTTCACTCGCGCACCGTGCCGCCCCAGCCGTTCGATTTCTGTATTCGTCATCCACGGATCTAACCACGGCGGTGGGAAAGAAGGAAGAGGGCGGTTGGGAAAGGGGCAGGGGAGAAAGGGAGAAAGGGGGTCGCGTGCGGCGGAGGTGCCATTTTCAATATTGTCGGACACACGATCATTCAAACCGGTGGAGAATTTCGGGCCAACAATGTTGAAGGTGGCTCCTCTCGGGAAGGGCGTTTTGAAAGGCGGGTTCACTCGCTCCGCTGTGCAGCCGTCCCGTCCGCACGCGCTGGCGGGACGCCTGCGCCACAAAGACCTGTATTCAGCAATTCGTTCAACGAATTGCCTTAGTGGATATTTTCACAATCATTTGCGATAATCCGAGACCCGCCATCGGACCCGGCGGAGGAAGGGACAGGACAGCCATGAGCCTCTCCTTGATCGCCAAATCCATTGGCGAATCGGCAACCCTCAAGCTCAACGAAGTGGCCGCGATTCTCCGCGCCAAGGGTGACCCGGTCATCCACCTCGGCGGCGGCGAACCCAAGGGCAAGCCGCCCCTCGACGCGATCCTCGCGGCGAGCGCGCTCCTGAGCTCGGGCGAGGTGCGCTATACCCCGCCGGACGGCATCCCTGCGTTGAAGCAGGCCATCATCCGCTACACCGAGGACTTCTACGGCTGGCGGCCGCAGCCGGAGAACGTGATGGCGTCGGGCGGCGCCAAACAGGCCATCATGTCGGCCCTGCACGCCATCCTCGACCCTCAGGAGGAGGTCATCTTCCCCGCCCCTTACTGGGTCTCCTACCCGGAGATGGTGAAACTGGTCGGGGCGGTCCCGGTGCCGGTCCTCCCCGAGGACGGCTCCTTCATCCCCCGCGTCCGGGACATCGAACAGGTGATCGGTTCCTACACCAAGGCGGTGATCCTCAACAGCCCCAACAATCCCTCCGGCGCGGTCTACCCGGCGGAGTTCGTCCAGGGCGTGGTCGAACTGTGCGAGAAGCGCGGTCTGTGGCTGATCATGGACGACATCTACCACCGTCTGATCTTCGACGGCCGCAAGCCGATCAACCCCTACGATTTCGCCAAGGACCGCACCGACAACTCCAAGCTGATCATCATCAACGGGGTCTCCAAGCAGTACGCCATGACCGGTTTCCGGATCGGGTGGGCGGTCGGCAACACCCGCCTCATCGAGGTCATGACCAACATCCAGGGCCACGAGACCTCGGGCCCGTCGGCGGTCCTCCAACACGCCGCGGTGGGCGCCATCAACGGCATCCAGTCGTCGGTCTCGAGCCTCTGCACGACCCTCGAAAACAACCGCAACGTCCTGGTCCAGGAGCTCAGGGCCTTCGAAGGCGTGCGGCTGGAGGTGCCCGGCGGCACCTTCTACTCCTTCCCCGACTTCAGCCACTACAACAAGAGCTCGGAAGAACTTTCGAAGTTCCTGCTCGAAAAGGTGCAGGTCGTGACCGTGCCGGGCAAGGAGTTCGGCAAGGAGGGCCACCTGCGTCTGAGTTACTGCGGTTCGATCAAGGAGATCACTGAAGGCATCGAGCGCATCAAGTGGGCGCTCGACCCGAACTCCCCCAACGAGCTCTATATCGGAGAGCGCAAGTTGGTGAGGGACTGGTCATGAGCAAGTATCTGAAGTTCAAGACGCCGGCAACCGCGCAGGCCGAGGACCTCAAGAGCCGTTACGGGCTCAAGAACCACGGTCTGGTCTATCTCGATCGCGTCTACTGGAACCTGCCCGAGCCCGCCCTCTATGAAGAGGCCTCCTTCCGCCAGGAAGGCTTCATGGCCCACGGCGGCCCGTTCGTGGTCAACACCGGCAAGTGGTCGGCCCGCGCCGCCCAGGACAAGTACATCGTCCGCGAGGCATCCACCCAGGACAAGATCTGGTGGGGCGAGTACAACCGGCCCTATGCGCCCGAGAACTTCTCGTCATTGCTGTCCCGCGTCCAGGCCTTTTTGCAGGACGAAGAGCTCTTCGTCCAGGACTGCTACGTCGGCGCCGACCCTGCATACAAGATGCCGATCCGGGTCATCACCGAGTTCGCCTGGCACTCGCTCTTCGCCCGCAACATGTTCATCCTCCCCAAGACCCAGGAGGAGTACCAGAACCACGTCCCCGAGTTCACGGTCATCGCGGCGCCTTCGTTCCGGGTCGACCCGCGGATCGACGGCACCCGGTCGGAGACCGCGATCATCCTCAACTTCGCCGAGCGCCTGGCCCTGATCTGCAACTCGAGCTACGGCGGCGAGATCAAGAAGAGCATGTTCACGGTCATGAACTTTCTCCTGCCGCTGCAGGATGTCTTGTCCATGCACTGCTCCGCCAACGTCGGCGACGACGGCGACGTGGCGCTCTTCTTCGGTCTCTCCGGGACCGGCAAGACGACCCTGTCGGCCGACCCCAAACGCCGGCTCATCGGCGACGACGAACACGGCTGGTCGGACACCGGGGTCTTCAACTTCGAGGGCGGGTGCTACGCCAAGGTGATCCGCCTGTCGGCCGACCACGAACCCGAGATCTACGACACCACCCGGCGCTTCGGCACCATCCTCGAGAACGTGGTTCAGGACCGCACCTCGCGGCGGCTCGACCTCGACGACGACCGCTACACCGAGAACACCCGCGCCGCCTACCCCCTCTCCTTCATCCCCAACGTGGTCCCGGAGGGCGTGGTCCCGTCGCACCCGAAGAACGTCATCCTCCTGACCTGCGACGCCCAGGGCGTGCTGCCGCCGATCGCGCGGCTCGACCCCGAGCACGCGGTCTACCACTTCATCTCGGGTTACACCTCGAAGATCGCGGGCACCGAGATCGGTCTCGGCATCGAGCCCGAGATCGCCTTTTCGGCCTGCTTCGGCGCGCCGTTCATGGTCCACCACCCCTTCCGGTACGCCGACATGCTGCGCGCCAAGATGAAGAAGCACGGTGCCACCTGCTGGCTGGTCAACACCGGCTGGGTGGGCGGCGGCTGGGGCGTCGGCAAACGGATCTCGATCCGCCACACCCGCAATCTGCTCAACGCCGCCCTCGAGGGCAAGCTCGACTCCGTCGAGTTCCGCAAGGACAAGCTCTTCGGTTTCGAAGTGCCGTTGGCCTGCCCCGAGGTTCCAGAAGACGTCCTCGATCCCTCCACGTCCTGGGGCAACAAAAACGAGTACTGGAAGCGCTACGACGCCCTCGCCGCGCGCTACATCGAGAATTTCAAGCTCTATGCGGCGGGGTGCTCACCCGAGGTTCTTGCGGCGGGACCGAAGCGGCTGAAAGACCTGAAGTGAATTCGGAATTCGGAATTCGGAATTCGGAATTTCCATCGCGGCACTCTTCCTGATTTAGGAATGCCACCCGCCGACGTGAACAAGGCGGCGCATGCGCCGCCACTACCCGCCAATTGGCATTGTCCTGTAGGGGCGGCACCTGTGCCGCCCTGTGATACGTCATTCGGGCGGGCCCACCGAGAAGCTGCACACGAGTGCCCGGGGTGGGAGGATGCCACATGCGGCGGAGGTGCCCGAAACGTTTTAACGTTGAACGTCGAAACGTTCTAACGTTCCAACGGTGGCTGCGTCGGAATCCTCGTCGTGCGGTAGGGATCCGCCTTCTCCGCCGGTCTCGCCACCCGGGATGCGGCACGCGCCTGCATCTTGCGGTACCACTCCTCGTTCGGCTCCCGCGGGGCGTAGGACAGGTAGAGAGCGACCCAGCAGCAGGCGGCGGCGAGCGCGGCCGACATCAGGGCCGGTACGGCGAGGGGGCCGCCGACCAACAGCGGGGCCGCAAGCAGGGCGAAAGCCGGAACTCCCCAGACCAGCAAAGGCAGGAAAGATCGCAGCGGACGCCGCAGGGTCGCACCGAGACCGCGGAGCCACGCCACCAGAGCCGAATGCCGTCCCGATTCCCCGAGCAGCCATCCGCCGCGCAGGGTCGCGATCCAATACACCGCGAGGGCCAACGCGGAAATCACCACGGCCGCCAGGAGGAGGAGCCCGGCGCGTCGTGCGGTCATCTCAGGCCCGTCTCCGCGCACCGCGTCGGTGACCGGCCACCACACGGCGGTCAGGGTCGCAGCCGAGACCACGGCGGCGACCGCCGCAAGCCGGGCATAGCGCCACCACCAGACCACGCCGTGTCCGAGGATCTCGGAGAGCCGTACCCGCGCCGCGCCCGCACCCAACCACCAGCGGACCGTCCCGGCGTGCCACAGGATCGACCAGGCCAGGAGAGTGCCCCATCCGAGGATGAGCGCAATGGCCAGCGGGACCGCGATCGGCCGCAGGAGCTCGAAGAGAATCAACAGGCTGTCGCCCGGAGCCGGACCGCGTTCAGGAAGATTGGCGAGGGTGGGCCCGGCGGTGAAATCCACCATCAGCTGCGCCGGCAGGAAGACGGCTATGGACATCAGCCATGCGGCCAACACCAGCTTGTGCAGCCGCATGGCGAGTCGGAAACCGGCGAGGGGAGACGGGTGCTCCACCATCTCAGCTGAACCTCAGGAAGATACGGTCCACGAGCCCGAGAATCTCCCGCACCCACCACAGCGGCGGGTCGGTACGGGCGGGGCTGTCTCGCCAGTAGTTGTCGGCGCGCAGAGTTTCCAGCGCCCACACCCCGTCGGGATCGACGATGACCTGTTCGAGTTCGCGCAGTTCGTCAAACCGCCACCGTACCCACCGTTCATCGCCGTCCCATTGCCGCCGTTCGCTGGACCCGTCGTCCCAGGTCAGCTCGACGGCGACCGGACCGACGAAATCTCCGCGGCGCACCAGAACCACCTCGATCTGCCAGCTCTCGTCGTCGGCCGCGGCATCGTCATCCGGCGCATCAGCGGTCTCATCCAGCTGCCACCCGGCACCCTCCCAGGAAAAGCCCTCGACCGCATCCGGTTTCCGGTGACGCACCTCGAGCACGCCCCAATCGGGAACGGCGTCGGAGTAGATGGCCTGATCGAAAAAGCCCCTCAGGTCATACCCTGCGGTCTCGCTCAACGTCGCCACGAGGTCGCCCCCGGTGGGGTGTTGAAAGGCGTACCGCTCGAAGTAGGTGCGCAGGCCGCGTGCCATGGCGTCCGTCCCGATCAGTCCCTCCGCCGTCCGCATCACCACCGCGGTCTTGCCGTAAGACGCCAGAAAGTACATCCAGCGGTTGCGATAGTCCCAGGCGTTGCCCGCGATCTGAAGCGGCACGGGATTGACTCCCAGAGCCAGACGCTGGGAGCCCCACTGCGGATAGGCGCGGATCTCCGGAACCAGCCGGTCCTCGACGATGTCGCTCATGCACTGGATCTCGGCATAGCTGTTGACGCCCTCGTCGAGCCACGCCTCTTCGAACTCGTTCGAGGCCAGCATCCCCTGAAAGTACTGGTGGCCGAACTCGTGGACCGTCACCACCTCGATGTCCGAAGACCAGGAGAAGGGAACAAACTCGTCGAGCCGGTCGGCCCCGGTGGTGATGAGGGTCGGGTACTCCATCCCGCCGGCCTCCTCGGCCCCGCGCGGCGGCGATACGATCGTCAGCTGCGGATAGGGGAAGACACCATAGTGGAGGCCGAACCAGGCCACTGACAGGCGCGCCGCGCGCACCATCCGAGGCGCCAAACGATGCTGCACCACGGGCACCAGCAGGCGGATTCGCAGCGGCGGCAGCTCGAGTTCGGCGGCGCTCAGTCCGAGCCGCGACCGGGCCTTGGCCAGCCAGGCCGGAGGAACATCACGTCCGGGCTCGAAGTCCGCCTCCACGACCTCCATGAGGTCCGGCGGCGCGGCGCACCAGGCGAAGTCGTGGACCCGTTCCGCGCGGTGGACCACGGTCCTGCGCCCGCCGTCGACAGGGGAGTTCCCGACCTCGACTCCGGTCGCTCCGAGAACCCAGTCCTCGGGGATCGTCATCGCCACGCGGTAGGAACCGAAGTCCGCAAAGAACTCGGAGGAGGCGTGAAACTGGTGGCAGTTCCAGCCGTCTTTCCCCTCGAAAACGGCGATCTTTGGAAACCACTGCCCAACCAGGTGAAAATCGTCGACATAGCCGGTGCGGGCGATGATCGACGGCAGCCGGGCCTCGAAGTGGATCTCGAGCTCGACCGAGGACCCCGGTTGGATCTCCTGTGGAAGCGGAACGCGGACGACAGTGTAATCGTCCGGATTCCCGTCATCCGGCCGTACGAACTCGGTCACCGGCAGGAGGTCGTCACCGTCGCCGGTCGTCAGGTGGTCGATGCGCGTCCATCCCCAGTCAACCGAACCATCGACAAGGTCTCTCAACGATCGACCCCCGACCTCGCGCATGAAGGTGGTCTGGGAGCCTGCAAAGGCATTGAGGTAGAGGTGGAGATAGATCTCGGCGGTCGGGGTGTCCGTCGGATTGGTCCAGCGCACCTTCTCGACGCCGCTGAGACGGTGGCTGGCGGGGTCGAGCTCGACGTCGATCTCGTAGTCGACCACCCCGCCCCACGCGGGCGCGGCAGAGAGCATCAGGGCAGCTGCAAAAAGGCGCCAACCCAAGCCATGCGACATGCGTATACCCACCAGGGAAGTGTACCTGACGCTGGCTATCACCGCGTCGGGGCGCTACATTGGTTTGCGGAGAAAAGCATGCGACGTGTTCTCATGATCTTGATGATCGGGTGTGCGGCAGCGGCCGCCGCCGGAGACGTGTCCTTCTCCCTCAACATCAATAACATTCCGACGACAGGCCGCCTCGATCCCCTGACCGAGGCGCGGCTGGCGCAGTGGAATGACCCCATGGGTCGTCTGCTCTACCACTTCAACCAGCAGCAGGCGTGGTTGATGCGCGGAACCATGCCCGGCGGGGATCGGGCCGGTGGATTGGCGGTGGCGGTCAAGGCGCAGGACGGACTTCCGCTCAAACTGCTCGCCATGAGCATGCAGGCCGGGTTGATCTCGGCGCACCAGGACCTGGCGGAGGTGAGGTGGCCGTGGATCGACGATGACGCCATGGCAGCCCTGTCGCTTGAAGAACAGCTCTCGATCGAGCTCGGCCGCCGTCTGGTGCCGCAGTAACGAACCCGGTGAGAGAAGCGGTTTAGAGCAGTTCCTTGAGGTTCTTCGAGACCTTGAAGCGAACGCTCTTCGACGCCGAGATCTCGATCTGCTCACCGGTCGCCGGGTTGCGGCCCAACCGGGCGGGTCGTTCGGAGATCAGGAATGTCCCGAAGTTGGGCACGGTGATCTTGTCGCCGCCGGCCAGTCCTTCGCCAATGAGCTCGAACAGCAGGTCGTAGGTCATCGCCACCTGGGTCTTGGGGTATCCCGTCAATTCAGCGACCCGATCCACGACTTCCGCCTTGCCTGCCATGATGCCCCCTCCGCTCAAGCTGCGGCCCGAGACCGCGCATCTCACCAACTCATTTCCGTGATCGGCAGGAGAAGGCTAGCGCGGCCCGTCATCAGCGGTCAAGATGAAGGTTGAAATGGAATGCCCCGAAAGGGCTGTTACCCTGTACATCATGAAGACCCATCGAGTCATCGCGTTTCTCGCAGCCGTCGTGCTGATCTTCGGCGTCTCCGTCGGATCGGCACAAGGAGATTCTGACATGATTGCCGTAGGTGAAGTATTCGTGGACTTCGAACTCCCCGCTCACGACGGGTCAACGGTCAAGAGCACCGATCTCATGGGCCACCCCTATCTGCTGTTCTTCTATCCCAAGGCCGACACCCCCGGTTGAACGCTGGAGGCCAACCAGCTGCGTGACAGCTGGGACGATCTCCAGGCGCTGGGCATCGAGGTCTTCGGGGTCTCTTACGACACCCCGGAAAAGAACCGCGAGTTCGCCGAAAAGAACAGCCTGCCCTTTCTGCTCCTCTCGGACCGCGACCATGCCCTGGCCAAGGCGGTCGGCGCCTCTCGCGCCCTCCTCCCGATGGCCAAGAGGGTCTCGTACCTGGTCGGCGGCGACGGCATCGTCCTCATCAACTATCCCGACGTCGATCCCAAGACTCATGCCGCGGAGGTCTTAGGCGACTACCGCGCTCTCTTGGCTACCGGGGAATAGTCGATCGAAGTATGAAAGGGGGAAAGGGAGCAGGGGGGAAAAGGTGACCTTTCCCGAGCCTCTTGCGCTCCTTGCCGCCTTCCCCCTTTCCCCCCTGCTCCCTTTCTCCCTTTCAAAAAAGACCGGGGCCTTGCGGCCCCGGTCGCGTTTGGTTCGTGATGTCGGTTCAGTTGGCGGGCTGGTGCATGTGGACGTCGCGCTGCGGGTAGGGGATCGAGCAACCGGCGCCTTCGAGTCCCTCTTTGAGCTTGCGCGTGAGATCGAACCGGACCGCCCAGTAATCCGCCGCGTTGACCCACGGGCGCACCACGATATCGACCGAGGAGTCGCCGAGGTTGGACACCGCGATCTGTGGTTCCGGGTCCGCAAGCACCAGGTCGTCGGCGGTGACGATCGAACGGATGGTGTCGATGGCGGTCTGGATGTTGTCGTCGTACGAGATCCCCATCACCATGTCGATGCGCCGGGTCTCGTAACCATTGTAGTTCGCGATGGTCGAGCCATAGACCTGCGAGTTCGGCACCGTGATCTTGATGTTGTCCGGGCTTTTCAAGGTGGTCGCGAAGATACCGATCTCCTGCACCGAACCGACCGTGCCGCCCGCATCTACGAAATCGCCGAGCTTGAACGGTCTGAAGAGCAGCAGCATCACACCGGAGGCGAAGTTGGCGAGCGTGCCCTGCATCGCGAGGCCGACGGCGAGACCGGCGGCACCGAAGATGGCCACCACCGAGGTTGTCGCGATCCCGATCCGGTTGAGGACGGCGATCACGACAACCGCGAGCACCGCGTAGTAGACGAGCTTGGCCAGAAAGGGCACGAGGGTTGCGTCGACATTGCCGCGTTCGAGGGCCTTTCGGGTGAGCTTGCGGGCCCAACCGGCGAAGATCCGGCCGACCGCGAAAATGACGATGGCGGCGACCACGTCGAGGTAGTTGTTGACGACCATGTTCCAGGCCGCGTCGAGTAACTGTTGCGTCTGTTCCACGAAAATTCTCCCCGGCTTTCCTAGAACTTGAAGACGACGGACGCCGTCGACGTCGTGTCGGTCTTGTCGGACTCGCCGATGGGCTGGTTGCGGTGGCGGATGTCATAACCGAAACGAAGGGCCATCCACGAATTGACATCCGCCTCGATGGCGGTGAACGAGGTCAGGCGCCAGTCGGTGGAATTGTCGAAGTTCGGGTAGTAGACCAGACGCTCGACGAGCTTCGATTTTTCACCGAGTTTCCACTCCCAGGTGAGACCGAAGAGACCGCCCAGGTAGTCGACCGTTGCATTTGGGTTGACCTGGTCTTCCCAGGTGTAGGCGAGACCGCCGTCAAACGCCAACTTGTTCCGTTCACTCTCCATGGCGATGTAGGTCGCGCCCAGCGAGGCCACCGTCTGCGAGTCGTACCCGGTAAAGGGGTCCTTCGACCACTGCAGACCCGTAAAGACTTCCCACTTTTCGCTCAGTTGGCGAACGCCACGGGCGCCGAAGAGGTAGTTCTCGGCTGTTGTGACGCCGGAGTCCTGGGCCTTGTTGCCCCGACCCACAAAAACCCAGCCCCACGGTTCGGGCTTGCGCTCGAGGTTGAAATCGAGCCCCACCGAGCTGGTGTCGGAGTTGCCTGAGGTGGCGACCCAGGACAGACCCAGCGAGCCGACCCACGCCGGTTCCTTCTTCTCTTCCTCGCCGGTCTCCTCGGCCACAAGCGGCATCGCGCCGATGCCCAGGATGATCATGATCATTGCTATAGACTTCTTCATGGTCCTCGTTCCTCCTCTGTCGCTCAACGTTTTTCGCGGTCTGATATTCCGGGGCGCCGGAAAATCTCATCACTCTCTGTGTGGGAGCGAGCACAATCTAACAGAGCGACCACGATATGCAAGCTCGAGCCAAACCTAGGAGAGGCTTGCACTTCGTCACCTGCCATCCAAAAACCGCCGAGCGAAAGCGGGCTATACTCGATGCGTGGCGATCGCGATAACAGGTGCGGGCGGGCCCGCTTGAGCGGAGGCCGGGTATTCGTCGCGACCGAGATTGCGGGCCCGCGGGCCCGGCTCGTGGCCGTGATCGGCGCCGTCGCGGCGGCGTCCGCCGTCGTCCTCCTGCAGTCGCTGATCGAGTGGCACGGCAGCCGCACCGAATTCGTCCTCTTGTCGGGATTCAACGCCTTTCTGGCCTCTCTGGCGGCGTGGTTTTTTCACACCCGCTGGCGGCTTCTCGGCGACCCGTTCGACCGCCAGGTGCAAAACGTCTTTCTGCCGATCGCATGCCACTTTCTGCTGCTCCTGATTCTCGAGGCGACCATTCGCTCCGGGCCCCTCCGCGACGCTCTCATCAGCCTCTCCTGGGGCACCACACAGACCCTGGCTGCAGCCATTCTGATCTACACCTTCAGAGGAGGCCGGGCGCAGGGCTCCGCCGGGCGCGCTCTCAGAACAACCGGGGCCGTCACCCTCGCGCTGCTGGTGTGGGCGGTTTTTCATTACCTCCGGTCCCACGGTCTGGTGCTCGGCATCGGACCGTTGGAGGCCGGGCTCGCCACGGTCTTTCTGCTCGCCGCAGTGGTGCCGATGCTCGGCGGAGGCGACCAGCGCCAACCGCGGGAGGTGTGGCTGGGCGCCGCCTTTCTGCTCACCTCCATCGCCCACATGGATCTCTCGTGGTCGCGCGAGCTCTACGACGGCCCTTTCATGTGGGGCTTTGTCCTGCTCGGTCTCAGCCTGGCCACCCCGACCATCGGCGCGGTCCTCGAAAACGTCACCCTCCTCGAGCTGCAAACCGGGTTGTCCGACCGCCTCAAGCGGTTGCGCAGCCGCATGGAGATCCTGCTTGATTCGCTGCCGGTCCTGGTGATCTCGGTGGACCGTGACCGCAACATCCGCTACGCCAACCAGGCCGCCAGCTCCCTGTTCTCCGTGCCGCAGGGCACCGGCGTCGGCAACCACGGTTCGCAGTGGTTGGAGCGCATTCACGAAAACCATCGGCCTCAGATCTACGCCGCGATCCCCGCCGTTCTCGAGGGAACGCACCCGCAGTGGGAACAGGTCATCCGGGTCGAGGACGACGAGGGAAGCATCCACTGGCTCAGCACCCTGATGCACCCCGTCGTCGATCCGGTCGTCAACGAAACCCTGATCCAGGTGATGGCAACCGATATCACCGACCTGCAGAGCGCCCGCCGTGCCGCCGAGGCGAGACAGACCCGTTTGGCTTTTCTCTCGAACCTCGCCCAAACCCTGGCCGGCGAGGTCGAGGAACAGTTCATCCTCGACCGCTTCCTGGAAATGAGCCGCGAGCTGTTGCCCTTGCGTTCGGTTCTGCTCTATTGCCCGGTGTCGGCGGGCAATGCGCTCCGCCTCATCGCCGGCGCCGGCCCCGGGATCGAGGCCTTCGAACGGGACCGTTTTCATCCGATCCATCCCGGGGACCATCCCGGATGGACGACCTTCAGCGAGGGCATTCCTCAATCCACCGTGGTCGGGACCGTGGTCGACAACGAGATCGCCGACTGGCTGATCTCCAGACACGACATCACCCACCTGAGCTATCTCCCGCTGGTCGCCGGCGGTCGCTCACCCGGCGTCCTGCTGGCGACCTCCGCCATTCCCCTCGATCTGGCGGTGGACGATGTGGATCTGCTGACCCAGATCGGCTTCCTTCTCGGCGGCGCGATTTCACTTTCCCACCTGGTGCGGGAACTGGACGAGCAACGGGCGGTGGCCTTCGAGGCCTCGCGTTTGAAATCGGAGTTCCTCGCCAACACGTCGCACGAGCTGCGCACGCCCCTGACCGCCATCCTCGGTTTTCTTCGCCTGATCATGGATGGTTCGGTCGGGGACCCCGCCAAGCAGCGGGAGTTCCTCAAAATCGCCCACGAATCGGCGGAGAACCTCCTCAACATCATCAACGACGTGCTCGACCTCGCCAAGATCGAGGCGGGGCGTCTGGAGGTTCACTTTGCCCCGGTGCCGGCGCGCACCGTGCTCGAAGAGACCCGGACCCTCTTCAAACACCAGATGAAGAGCAAGGGCCTCAACTTCGTGGTCCTGGGGACGGACAGCAAGCTGGTGATCTGGACCGATCCCGACCGCACGGCGCAGATTCTCACCAACCTCATATCAAACGCCATCAAGTTCACCGGTTCCGGCGGTACCATCACGATCGACTGCCGGAGAACTGCCGAAGGTGTCCTGTTCACGGTTCACGATACCGGGGCTGGTATCCCCAAAGAGGAGCTCGACAAGATCTTCCTGTCCTTCTACCAGGTCGACGGATCCACGACCCGGCAGCAGGGTGGGACCGGTCTCGGTCTCACGATCTCCCGCCGCCTTGCCGAGTTGGTCGGCGGGACTCTCGCGCTCGAGAGCGAAGGCGCCGGCCACGGGGCGACCGCCAAACTCGTCCTCGGCGAATTCACGACCGATCACGAGGCCACCAACCCGGAGCTGCGGTCGCCGACCTGACCCGCTCTTTTCACCCAGAATCTGCTCGCGAGTCGACGACCGGCAGGTTCCGCATCGCGCCGCTTCTCAACCCGCTCCTGAACGGTTAGAATCTCCAAACTGATATCAGGTCCTGAGACAAACATTGAAAACAGTACCTGTTATCGACAACGAGAGATGGGTAGGACTCGACTCCTGGTTGAGCGACGACCGCCGGACCACGGCAATTCTGTGATCTCCTCCCTGGCTGGAGACAGTCTCGAGCGGGGCCACCGGCGGCTTGACATATATCTTGATTTCTGTATATTCCTAAATGGTTATAAAGCTATTGACGGAGATGGCTGATGCACAAAAACCTTCTTCTCGTGGTGATCATCGTGGTTGCGGCCGGCACCGCAGGCGGTCAGGACCTCACACTGGATGAGGCGGTGACGACCGCGGTTGCAGACAGTCCCGAGGTCACGGCCGCTCGCGCACGCGCACAGGCCTCTGCTGCCCGCCTCGAAGGAGGGAAGCAACACCGGCTCCCGAAGATCGGCCTCAGCGAGAGTTTCGTCTACACCGACAATCCGGCCGAGGTCTTTGCGTTGTCGCTCAACCAGGGCCGATTCGACATGCAGGAGTTCTTCCTCTCCGACCCCAACAACCCCGATCCTCTCTCGACCTGGATCACGAGGGTCGATCTCGAATTGCCCGTCTACACCGGGGGCAGGTTGTCGGCGCGGATCGGCCAGGCCGAGTCGATGGCGACAGCCGAGGACCTGACTTTCGCCCACGTCCGCGAAAAGGTGGCGTTCGCAACCATCACCGCGTACATCAACCTCGCCAAGGCCCGGGAGCAGACGTCGTTGCTCGGCAACGCCAGGACAACCACCGCCGAACACCTCCGGATCGCCGAGCAGTACGCCCTGCAGGGCATCATTCTCGACGCCGATGTTCTCCAGGCCCAGGTCTACCTCTCCGAGGTGGATGACTCGCTCGCCCAGGCGAGCAGCGGCGCCAGACTCGCCGAGGCCGCGCTCAACTTCCAGATGGGAGCCAACCAGGCCACACCCCGCTCGTTGACTCCGATCGTCACACCCCCGGTCGCCGCCGGCGATATCGAAGGGTGGGTCGAGGCGGCCCTCGAAGACCGCAACGATCTCAATGCCGCGCGACTCAATCTCGAGGCCGGCCGTCTCGAAGAAAAGGCATCGCGCCCCGGCTACTTTCCCGAGATCGCGGTGGTCGGCCACTACGATCTCTACGACGATCAGATCTTCGGCGCCAACGGCCGCTCGGGATCGATCATGGCAGTGGCCAAGATCGACCTCTTGGGAGGCGGCGCCGGTGCCGCGGCCCGTACGGCGGCACGCCACGAAACGGCGTCATTCGAGGCCGACGTCCACCGCTTCGAGGAAGGGGTGCGGTTGGAGGTCCAGCAGGCGTGGCAGGACCTCGCGACCGCCCGCACCCGCCACACCACCTCCGCTTCATCGTTGACGGCCGCCCGCGAGGCCCTCCGAGTCCGCGAAAACCGTTTCAAGCAGGGGCTCGACAAAATGATCGACCTGCTCGACGCCGAGACGGCGCTTCGTGAGTCGGAGATGCGCGAACTGGTCGCCCGCTACGACGTCGCCCTCGAAAGCCATCGCCTTCGCTACGTTTCCGGTGCATCTCTGATACCGAGTATGGAGGACTCCCAATGAACTCCCGCAGAACACACCTGACGTTCCTGGTCCCGATCATCGCGATGGCAATGGTCTCCGGGTGCGGCCACGAAGAACCGGTTCTCGCCAAGGCCGATTTCGCGCCGCTGACAGTCGAGACCTCCGAAGTGAGACTGGTGAGCAACACCCAACCGATCGAGGTTCGCGGCGTCGTTCGGCCGGCGCGGCAGGCCACCGTGTCGAGCCGGGTCTCGGGCCCGGTCGTGGCCCTGCGCGTGAACGCCGGTTCGCGCGTCGCCAAGGGCCAGGTTCTCCTCGAAATCCAGCCCGAGGCCACGCAGGGACAACTCTCGCAGGCGCAGGGCGCTCTCGCCCAGGCCGAGGCCGCCCTTGCGCTGGCCGGCCGCAACTTCGAGAGGTACAAGGCGCTCAGCGCTGAGAACGCGGCCTCCGAACTCGAGCTCGACATGGCGCGTATGCAGTTCGAACAGGCGCGCGGGGCCGTCGCCCAGGCCGAGGGCGCGGTGCAGGCGGCCTCGACGGTGGCCGACGAATCGGTCGTCAGAGCGCCCTTTGCCGCGCGGGTGACAGAGACCGAGGTCGAGGTCGGCGACCTTGCAGCGCCCGGCCGGCCGCTCATTCAGCTCGAGTCGCTTGCAGAACAGCAGTTCTGGCTGACTGTGCGCGCGAGAGATGCCATCAGGGTCACCATCGGCCAGGAGCTCGCGGTCAGCTTCGACGCACGGCCGGATCTCGGCACGGTCACCGGAAATGTGGTCGAGATCGTGCCCTCCGCCGACCCAGCCACCCATACTCTGACCATCAAGCTCGACCTCGGCCAACTCGATATCGCCTCCGGCTTCAGCGGGCGCGCCATCATCGACGGAGACGTTTCCGAGCGACTCATCGTCCCGGTCTCCTCCGTCCACCGCCGCGGCGGGCTCGAATTGGTGGTGGTCCGCGCCACCGACGGCACGGCGCGTACCCGGGCCGTAACGACCGGAGGCACTCTGGCGGACGGAATGATCGAGGTTCTCTCCGGTCTCGACCGGGGGGACATCGTGGTCATCAACGGCGCGGGCCCGGTGGCCGACGGCACCCCGTTGGAGCTGTCGTGATGAGCGCCGGAAACGGCGAAAATCGTCCCCCGGACGGCGCAGCCGCAGCCCCCGACCTCTCCTCGCGGGAGATCGAAGAGGCTCATCGCGAGGCTCTCCGCCTCAAGATGACCCGCCGCAAGCTCGGCATCGCCGGCCGCATCGGGAGGGCCTTTCTCGACTCCAAGCTGACGCCGTTGATCGTCGTCGCATCCCTGCTCCTCGGCGTCTTCGCGGTGATCGTGACGCCGTCGGAGGAGGAGCCCCAGATCAAGGTCCCGATGATCGACGTCATGGTCGGTTTTCCCGGCGCCACCGCCGAGGAGGTCGAAACCCGGGTCATCACGCCGCTCGAAAAACTGCTCTATGAGATCGAGAACGTCGAGTACATCTACTCGATCTCGAACCCGTCGGGCGGGCTCATCGTGGTGCGATTCCTGGTCGGTACCGACCCCGACCAGGCGGCGGTCAGGGTCCACGCCAAGATCCAATCGGTCGTCGACGAACTGCCCGCCGGCGTGATGACCCCGGTGGTCAAACCGCGGACCATCGACGATGTTCCGGTCGTCGCCTATACCCTGTGGGCCGAAGGAGCATCGGGCACCGGTCTGCGCGCGGTGGCTGACGAACTCAAGAACGAGCTCACGAAACACCCGCGGGTCGCTCAGGTCTCGGTCATCGGCGGCCAACGCCGGGTGGTCCGGGTCGATTTCGACCGCCAGCGGCTGGCCTCGTACAACGTCTCCATCCTGCAGGCCTTCGCGGCTCTGCAGGCCCTCAACTGGCGGCTGCCTGCCGGGACGACTTCCGTCGCCAACACTGAAGTCGTGGTGGATGTCGGCCAGTTCCTGACCGGCGGCGATGACGTGGCCGGTCTCGTGATCGCGACGTCCGGCGGCCGCCCCGTCTACCTGTCGGATGTCGCCGAGATTGCGGAGGGACCGGAAGACCCTTCCTCCTACGTGTGGCTCGGATCGGGCCCGGCGGCCCCTGAAAGAAAACTCTCCGCCGCCGGCATGGACGTGGCGGCAGTGACCGTGGCCGTCGCCAAGAAACCGGGCACCAACGCGGTCGACATGGTGGCGGACCTCGACCGGGTGATCGAACGCCTGCGAGGCACCGTCCTGCCCTCGAATATCGAGATCCTCAAGACCCGCGACTATGGAGCGACCGCCGACGAAAAGGCAGATGAGCTTCTCAAGCACCTGTGGTCCGCCACTCTCGCCGTCATCCTCCTGATGTGGATCACGCTGTCGTGGCGTGAAGCGACCGTGGTCGCGGTCGTCATCCCCGTGACCCTCGCCCTGACGTTGGCTGCCTCCTACTTCTTCGGTTACACCCTCAACCGGGTCAGCCTGTTCGCACTGGTCTTCTCGATCGGGATCCTGGTCGACGACGCCATCGTCGTGGTGGAGAACATCCACCGCCACATCAAGCTGCGCTGGGCGGGCGCCAAGCAGACCACGGTTTACGCGGTCGACGAGGTCGGCAATCCGACCATTCTCGCGACCTTTGCCATCATCTCGGCGTTGATGCCCCTGGCCTTCGTGCGCGGTCTGATGGGGCCTTACATGCGCCCGATCCCGATCAACGCCTCGGCCGCGATGCTGTTTTCGTTGATGGTCGCCTTCACCATCTCGCCGTGGATGGCCTATCGCCTGTTCCGCAAGAAACCCGCCGCCGAAGACGGCGACGCGACTTCCGGACCGCCGGAGGACACCGGGCTGCCCGAAGAGGGCAGGATCTCCAGGCTCTATTCATACCTGATGGACCCGCTCATCGGCAGGCCCCTGCTCCGCTATGTGTTTCTCGCCGGCGTCGCCACCCTCCTCATCGCGGCCATCGGCACCGTGGCGGTGGGTTTCACCACCGTCAAGATGCTCCCGCACGACAACAAGATCCGAACTGCAGGTGGTGATCGACGCGCCCGAGGGATTCACCCTCGAAGAGACCAACGCCGCCGCCCGTGAGATCGCCTACGCCTTCCGCACGATGCCCGAGGTCACCGATTTCCAGGTCTATGTCGGGACCTCGTCGCCCTTCAACTTCAACGGTCTGGTTCGCCACTATTTCCTGCGGTCGGGCAGCAACATGGCCGACATCCAGGTCAACTTCGTCCACAAACACAAACGCGCCGACAAATCGCACGCCCTCGCCAACCAGGTGCGACAGATGCTGTTGCCGGTCGCCAACCGGCTCGGTGTCGATATCAAGGTGGCTGAGATCCCGCCCGGGCCTCCGGTCCTCTCCACCCTGGTGGCGGAGGTTTACGGACCGACTCTCGAGGGCCGGCTCGAGGTTGCCGGTGCGGTCAAAGAGGTCTTCGCCACCACCGACGGAGTGGTCGATGTCGACTGGGAGGTCGAAGCGGCCGGGCCGCGAATCGAAGTCCACGTGGATCGCGAAAAGGCCATGCTGTCGGGCATCACCCCCGAACAGGTGGCGCGCACGCTTCGGGTCGCCCTCGACGGCGCCGAAGCCGGCCTCATCCACGACCCCACGAGCCGCGATCCGGTGCCGATCGTCCTCCGGCTCGAGCGGACGCAACGCGCTCATGTCGACGATCTTGCTGCAGCTGACGGTACACGGTGACGACGGCAGGATGGTGCCGCTGTCGGAAATCACGACCGTGGTCGACGTCGACCGCGAACGCAGCCGCCACCACAAGAACCTGCAACCCGTGACCTACGTCTACGGCGAGGTCGCCGGGCGCTTCGAGGCGCCGGTCTACGCCATTCTCGAGATGCAGAACCGCCTCTCCGAGATCACGACCCCGCTCGGCGACGAACTCGAGATCATCACCACCACGCTGCCCGAGGACAGCACCCGCTACATCATGAAGTGGGACGGCGAGTGGCACATCACCTACGAGGTCTTCCGCGACATGGGCATCGCCTTCGCGGTGGTGATGGTCCTGATCTACGTCTTGATGGTGGGGTGGTTCAAGTCCTTCGTCACGCCGATCATCATCATGGTGCCGATTCCCCTGACTCTGGTCGGCATCCTGCCGGCGCACGGCATCTTCGGGGTATTCTTCACAGCGACCTCGATGATCGGCTTTATCGCCCTTGCCGGCATCATCGTCCGCAACTCGATCCTCCTGGTCGACTTCATCAACCTCGAACTGCAGGCCGGCGAACCGCTCGAGAAGGCGGTGGTCAAGGCCGGTGCCGTGCGGTTGGTGCCCATCTTCCTGACCCAGCTCTCGACCATCGTCGGGGCGTCGTTCATGCTCTCCGACCCGATCTTCCAGGGTCTCGCCCTGGCCATGATCTCCGGCATCGTCGTCTCGACCGCCCTCACCCTGGGCGTGATTCCCGTGCTTTACTACATGTATCTGAAATTGGTGGGACCGGAAAACGTCGTGGAAATTGATTGATGGAGCTCGGATATTGGATTTTGGATATTGGATCTCTGCCTTGAACTCTCCGGGAGTCCGGAGTCGGGCGATGAACAATTCCGGATTCCGAATTCCGAATTCCGAATTCGAACCCTGGAGGAATTGAAATGACCGTCAACGAAGCATTGCGCGCCATGGCCGGTATCGTCGTTCTGATCACCCTCGTCCTCGGCTACTGGGTGAGCCCCTACTGGTATCTCTTCACCGCCTTTGTCGGCCTCAATCTGCTGCAGTCCGCTTTCACGAAATGGTGTCCGGCGATGACGATCTTCCGCAAGCTCGGTCTGCGTGAAAGCTGAGAGGCTGACGGGGAACAACCATGAAACTGCTGATGATCATCGTCGACAGCGAGTGCAGGGAAGAGGTCGAGGTTCTGTTCAAACGCAATGGGGTCAGCGGATACTCCGAGATCCCCAACGCCCACGGTGTCGGCGCGACCGGGATCCGGATGGGCTCGGGCGCCCACCCCAAGACCTCGTCGCTCTTCTTCACCATCCTCGAGCCCGAAAAGGTGGCGCCGCTGAAAAAAGCCCTGTGCACCTATTGTGACGCCTGCGAGCGTCACATGCGAATGGTCCAGTGGGGCGTCGAGGAGGTTGCCTGATGAACGACTGGGTCTTCATCCTTCTCTTCGTCATCGGGTGGTTTCTCCTCCAGAGGGTGGTGTTGCCACGTCTGGGGGTGCCCACCTGAGCGGTCCCCAATCCCCCGGCCGGCGGCCGGGGCGAAGAGCCCTCAAAAAAGGACGCGCCGTCGGTTCCCACCGACGGCGCGTGATCCACTTTCGAGCAGTCTGTCGTCAGTCGCTGACGTCGACCGGTATCGAGACCTCGGTCGAGGTGACAGAGGTCTTTTCGGTCACTTCGAAATCGAACTCGTAGCTCCCGGTCTCCGGCAGCCCCGATAACCCGATCGAGCTCCCGTACATGTAGAGGTCTCCAAATACCTGCGAGGCGTCCAACGGCATGATCAGGGGCCGGCCTAGGGACTTGCCGTCTTTCTTGACCCGGATCTTCGCCTGGAGTTCGATGGCGCCGGCTTCATTGACTGCCGGCCGAACGACATAACCGAAGAACGCAATTTCGTTTTCGCGGGTGAAGTCGGGCCCCGTCACCGGCACCAGATGCCAACCGCCGAAATTGAAGGGTTCCCCGAGTTTGGCCTTTTCATTTGGCGATGCAGAAAGACCGAGCCACAGCGGCGACATCCACGTCCCGTTTTCCGTGACCTCTTCGACCTCGATTTCGATCTTCTCGGTCACCACGGGACCGGCGGCCGCTCCGCCGACCACCTCCACCGTGTAGGCGCCCGGTTCGAGTGGAAAGCTGAGGTCATAGGCCTTGCCGTACTGGCCATTGAGGGGCACGGCATCGATCTCGAAATTGCTCAGGACCTCGCCGTCGGCGGACTGAACCTGTCCGGTGAGAAACTCGACGGTGGGCGCGTCAGGCGGAAGCTCGATGTAGACCCACAACGGCCGGCTCACACCGTCGTTGACTCCAAGCTCTGCGCGCACCCGTGCGGTCTCGTTGAACGGCGCCTCCTGGCCGAGCCACGCCAGGTGTTCGGCCGACGCCTTGCGGCCGCCTTGAATCGAAACCGGTTTGGGAACCTCTTTCATATCGGGGTGGAGGAGGTAGACCTCAGCCGCATCGGTGAGGGCCGCCAGGCCCTTGAAGGATTCCCGGGCGGAACGATCGAGGACGAAGTTGTTGGAATTCAACTTTTCCTCATAAAACATGAAATAGAGCTGGTTGCCCTTGACCTTGAATCCGTCGGCCAGATCTTCCGGGTTGAAAAACCAGATCTGCGACGCACCCTGAACCTGGTCGGTGCCCCCGGAAACTGTACCCAGACCCGCCACCGTCTGTTCCGGCGTCTTGTTCTGGACCCCCTGTGGTCGCCCCATCAGGATCAGCACCTTGGCGCGGTCGGTGACCGCGCCGCTGTGGCCCGGGTAGGAGAAATTTTCCTCCGCATACCGGACCTTGGCGTCGAACTCGGCCTTGAAGGTGTTGAACGAGGTGTCCGGGTTGGGGTTTCGGCGGGCCCAGAAGAGATCGATGAAATCCTTGGCCTTGTCGTCGGTCGAGATCTTCTCCCATTCCTTTTGTTCCTGCTTGGTCAGCAGGAAACCGGCCGGGCCATCGGCCCAATCAGCGTACTCGGTGAGCTGGGCGTGGGCCACGGCGGCACCCAGAATCGCGACCACGGCAACAAACAAAATGTGAAGGATTGAACGGCGCATTCTACGTCCTCTCTCCCGAAAACGGGGGCTACATTCTACTCCCGTCCGGGAGTGTCGTCACCCTCCGATGCTGGATGCTAAGTCACACTTGTCCAGGACGGCATCTTGGACGGCTCGAGTTCAATTTCAGCCTCCACCCGACCGCGGCGAGTCTGAAGGTGGGCCAAGGCCCACCCTACTTCGGACCGTGGTGTCGAGCGGAATTGTAGGGTGGGCCTTGGCCCACCTTCAGAGCTGTAACCTGCATCGTCGATCATCTCACCAATTCTGCAAGGGCTGGTGCGTGGATCCAGCATCAAGACAAAGAAAAACCCCGCCAATGGCGGGGTTTTCTTTATAAGACTTCCCGGCGGCGACCTACTCTCCCACGCCTCTGGGACGTAGTACCATCGGCCCTGAGGGGCTTAGCTTCCGAGTTCGGAATGGGATCGGGCGTTTCCCCCACGGTATGGCCACCGGAAAAAACTACAACCTCCATCGAGTCTGACGTCGTGCGCGCGCTTCAAAGAAACAAAATAAAATGTGGTCAAGCCTCACGACCGATTAGTACGGGTCAGCTCCACGTGTTGCCACGCTTCCACACCCCGCCTATCAACCAGGTGGTCTACCTGGGGTCTTCAGGGGCTTACGCCCGGGAGACCTTATCTTGGAGTGGGCTTCCCGCTTAGATGCTTTCAGCGGTTATCCTTTCCGAGCATAGCTACCCAGCTGTGCCGTTGGCACGACAACTGGTGCACCAGAGGCTCGTCCATCCCGGTCCTCTCGTACTAGGGACAGATCTCCTCAAGTCTCCTACGCCCACGGTAGATAGGGACCGAACTGTCTCGCGACGTTCTAAACCCAGCTCACGTACCGCTTTAATCGGCGAACAGCCGAACCCTTGGGACCTGCTTCAGCCCCAGGATGCGATGAGCCGACATCGAGGTGCCAAACCCTGCCGTCGATGTGAACTCTTGGGCAGGATAAGCCTGTTATCCCCGGAGTACCTTTTATCCGTTGAGCGACGGCCCTTCCACTCGGAACCGCCGGATCACTAAGTCCTACTTTCGTACCTGCTCGACTTGTAGGTCTCGCAGTCAAGCACCCTTATACCTTTGCGCTCTGCGGCTGGTTTCCAATCAGCCTGAGGGTACCTTTGAGCGCCTCCGTTACACTTTGGGAGGCGACCGCCCCAGTCAAACTACCCACCAGACACTGTCCCCGACCCGGATAACGGGCCTGGGTTAGACTCTCGGAGCAGTAAGGGTGGTATCTCACCGGTGGCTCCACCGAAGCTGACGCCCCGATATCAAAGCCTCCCACCTATGCTGCACATACAACACCAAGAGCCAGTGCCAAGTTATAGTAAAGGTTCACAGGGTCTTTCCGTCTTACCGCGGGTAACCGGCATCTTCACCGGTACTACAGTTTCGCTGAGCCCCTTGTGGAGACAGTGCCCAGATCGTTGCGCCATTCGTGCAGGTCGGAACTTACCCGACAAGGAATTTCGCTACCTTAGGACCGTTATAGTTACGGCCGCCGTTTACCGGGGCTTCAATTCAGAGCTTCGCCGAAGCTAACCCCTCCTCTTAACCTTCCGGCACCGGGCAGGCGTCAGACCCTATACGTCCGCTTAAAACGTTTGCAGAGTCCTGTGTTTTTAGTAAACAGTCGCCTGGGCCTTTTCACTGCAGCCCCCTTCCGCTCCAGCCGCAAGGGCCTTCACGTAATAGGGGCGCACCTTCTCCCGAAGTTACGGTGCAATTTTGCCGAGTTCCTTCACAAGGGTTCACTCAAGCGCCTGTGGATACTCACCTCGCCCACGTGTGTCCGTTTACGGTACGGTCACCCAAAGCTCTCCTTAGAGGTTTTTCTTGGCAGTGTGGGATCGACCACTTCGTCCAAAAGAGGACTCGAGATCACACCTCAGGGTTGAATGGTCCGGCGGATTTTCCTACCAGACCCCCCTACGTGCTTCGACCTGCACCTCCAGTCGCAGGCTGGTCTACCCTTCTGCGTCACCCCATCGTACAAACGAACTTCAGGTGGTACAGGAATATTAACCTGTTTCCCATCGACTACGCCTCTCGGCCTCGCCTTAGGGACCGACTCACCCTAGGTGGATTGCCCTTGCCTAGGAATCCTTGGGCTTTCGGCGAACGGAGTTCTCATCCGTTTTATCGCTACTCGTGCCGGCAGAGTCTCTTCTGTACGCCATCAGCAGTCCTCACGGTCTGCCTCGTATCTCGCACAGAACGCTCCCCTACCATCGTGCACTCCGAAGAGCACACAATCCGCAGCTTCGGTAAATAGCTTAAGCCCCGTTAAATTGTCGGCACAGGGTCGCTCGACCAGTGAGCTATTACGCTTTCTTTAAAGGATGGCTGCTTCTAAGCCAACCTCCTGGCTGTTTGGGCAACCCCACATCCTTGCCCACTTAGCTATTATTTTGGGACCTTAGCTGGCGGTCTGGGTTCTTTCCCTCTCGACAATGGAGCTTATCCCCCACTGTCTGACTCCCACGCTGACGTTGACGGCATTCGGAGTTTGATTGGAGTTAGTACCCTTGGAAGGGCCCGCGTCCATTCAGTGCTCTACCACCGTC
>CAVQQC010000008.1:0-110000 GCA_963714895.1 Candidatus Sulfomarinibacteraceae bacterium | reverse complement strand
TCACCGTCTGTTGGCCGGACACGATGTCGATCGTGGCGATCTGAAAGCGGGCGCCGACCTTTGTCGTGCACGCGAGCCGGGTGCCGTCCCCGGCCCAGGCGGCCTCGTCGTGGAACCCCCCGTCAAAGGTCAGACGACGGACGTTGGAGCCGTCGGCATCCATCAGGTAGATCTGCGGGCTGCCCGACCGGGCGGATGTGAACGCAATCTGGCGGCCGTTGGGCGCCCACGCCGGCTGGGTGTCGATCCCGCGCGCGCTGGTGAGACGGCGCGGGGTTCCACCTTCGATGTCGATCGAATAGATATCGGTGTTGCCGTCGGCGCTCGTGGCAAAAACGATCGTCTTGCCGTCGGGTGAAAAGGACGCCGACGAGTTCACGCCGCCCTTGTCCCACAGCGGGCGCAGATAGCCTTCCTGCGGCGTCAGGACAAACAACGCCGGCGACCCGCGGAGAAACGACGTGAAGACCATGCGGCGGCCGTCGGGAGACCACGCCGGGGCGAGCGCGATGGCACCGTGTTTGGTCAACTGTTTGGGGTTGGCGCCGTCCCAATCCATCACCCACACCTCGGACCCACCGCCACGGGTCGAGATGAAACCGATCCGGGAAAGGAAGGGCCCGGGCCGCCCGGTGAAGACCTGGACGATGTCGTTGGCCAGGGTGTGGGCCACCACCTGGCTGGCGGTGATGCCCGCTCGATACCTTTTTGCAAAGGCAAACTCGCCGGACACGAGGTCCACCAGCCGCGCCTCCACCACCAACTGTCCTCCGGCTCGGACCAGGGTGCCGCTGAGCAGAAACTGGGCGCCGATGGCCCGCCACCGCTGGTTGAGGATCTCCGGCCTCGGGTCATCCTCGACCAGGGCATACAGTTTGGTGTCGACGACCGCAATCGGGGCGGCCGCCGCGAGGTCGTTGTCGAGGGTCTCCTGGAACATCTTCGACGCATCCACCGGCGTCCCGGGGAGGACCATCAATGGCGGCGCTGCCACCGCCACCCGCCGCAATCCCGGTTGGGTGATTTCCAGATAAAGTTCGTTCTGGGCGGACGCCGGCAAGGTGGAGAGGAGGGCCGCGGCCGCAATCATCATCAGCGAAATCCTGCAGTGTTTCATTCATTACTCCGAAAAGCTCAAGTGGATTGTCAAACTGGGTTTACCGTATGCCGGCGGCAGCGGCGGCAACGGATTCGCAGCATAAATCGCCCTCAGCGCGGCGCGGTCGAAAGACGGCATGCCCGAGCTCTCCTCGAGCCGGATATTCTCGAGACGCCCGTCCTTGAGGATCGTGAAACCGACGCGGGCCCGGGTTCCGACCGGCACCACCGGTTTGTACCATCGGGACTCGATCAGGGCGAGCATGCGATCAACGTAGTAGGTGAAATGAAAATCGGAGGGAATGCCGGAACCTCCGCCGGAGGTCTCCCCGCCGACCGACAGCCCTCTGCTCCCACCGCCACCGCCTCCACCACCCCCACCGTCGGCTTCGTCATCGACGTTCGACGGAGGCGGCGTCGGTACCGGAGTGCTCTTGGAGTCGGTCGACCGCATGGCGTCCGTCGTCGCCTTCGGTGCCTCGACCTCGACCGGCGGGGCGGGTGCCACCGCGGACGGTTTCGGGACGGCGGTGGCCGGCGGCTTCGAGGGCTGGGGAACCGGAGTTGACGGTTGCCGGGTATCTCGCGACGGCGGCCGGCGGCTCGGCGCCTCTTGGCGCACGACCCGCACCGACACCGAAGGCAGCTGAATGGGATGAGAGGCAGCTCGTTTTCCCGCCAGGTAGGTGGCCGCGGCGGCGCCCGCATGCAGAAGGACCGCAAGCACGATCCACGGCATCAGCCGCGGCCGCGAGCGCTCGCGTTCGACCAGGATCTGGGTGACCGGATCCAACACGGTCCTTCACGCCCCTTCGGGCTGGGTCACCATGCCCACCTGTTCGACGCCGACCTGATCGAGCACCGCCAGGACCCGGATCACGAACCCGTAGGGCAGGTTCTCGTCCGCCTTGAGGTAGACCGGGCGCGGGCTGCCCGCCAGCAGCGAACCCAGACGATCGGGGAGGAGCTTGAGGTGGACCGGTTCGTCGCCGAGGAGGATGATCTGGTCCGAAGTCAGGGTGAGAATAACGGGCTCGTCCGTCTTCGACGTGATGGCGGGTGCATCCTGTTTCGGCAGATTGACTTTGAGGCCCTGCACCAGCATCGGCGCCGTGATGATGAAGATGATGAGCAGCACCAGCATCACGTCCACCAGGGGCGTGACGTTGATCTCCGCCATCTGGTCGAGATCTTCGGAGACTTTGCCCGCCATCTCGTCTCTAACCCAATCCGAAATTCATCATGTGAAATTCCGCTCGACCAGGTTGAGGAACTCGAGTTCGAAGTCCTCCATGCGGCGCCGCATGATCCGGACCTTGGCCAGAAGATGGTTGTAGGCCACCACCGCCGGGATCGCGGCCAGCAGCCCCGCGGCGGTATTGACCAGCGCTTCGGCGATGCCGGGCGCCACCGTCGTGATCGAGGTGGAGCCGGTGGCGCCGATGGCGTGAAAGGTGTTCATGATGCCCCACACCGTGCCGAAAAGACCGATGAAGGGCGTGGCGCTTGCTGTGGTCGCCAGCATCGGAAGAGCGCGTTGCAGACGCTCGAGCTCAGCGCCCATGGCACGCTGCAACGCCCGCTCGACGCCGTCGAGGCTCTTGAGCTTGAGCGACGACTCGGGCTCTGAGGCCCGCCGCGCCGATCGAATCTGCGCCTCGAGTTCCGTGTAGCCCGCCTGAAACATCGCGGCCAGCGGTGAAGCCCGGTATTTGGGCGCGGACGCTGCCACTTCGTTGAGGCGGGAGGCCTCGCGAAAGACCTTGAGGAACTTATCCGATGTCCGCCGCACGGCGCCGAGTTCGCGCCATTTGCCGAGGATCACGGACCACGAGGCGAGTGAAAAAACAATCAGAATGACGAGGACGACCTTCGCCACCCACCCGGTCTGCAGAAAGAATTTGACAATCTCCACGGCGGGCATTGTATGCGATATTGCCAAACCTGCGTATGAAGGGAGCTTCACGGGGTGATCCGGGGCACTTTCGGCCCCGCGGTCTCATTTGACACCCGATTGCCCCTGCGCTATAACGCTCCAACCTGGTGTGCCCAGGTAGCTCAGATGGTAGAGCAGCGGACTGAAAATCCGCGTGTCCGTGGTTCAATTCCGCGCCTGGGCACCACTCGAATATTCCATCCCCGCCTTGCGGCGGGGATTTTTAGTTTTGAGTTCTTGAGTTCTGAGTTTTGAGTGCTTGGGAAGCGAGCCCTGAAAGCCGGCCACCCACGAACCTTCGGAAACGAGCCGCGTTCACCGGACGTGCCGTCTCTGATCAATGTTGGGAACTCGAAAGCTCCTTGCGAGTCCACTCCAAGGGCCCAATCATTGTCAGAGGGGGCACTCACGGGCAACGACGCCGTGAGAGTCGGGATATTCACTCCGGGGTGACCTCTAGGAACGTGCCACGTGCTCACAATCGCATTGTGGTGCAGCCGTCCCGGCTGCACACGCAGGCGGGACGCCTGCGCCACAAAGAACCGAACCCAGGTACAATGAAGTTGCTTGGCATCCCCGCTCGGCGAAGAACCCACGGAGCACACCATGAGCGATCGCAAATACCGCCACAGCGGCTATCAGGACGACGACCGGGACCGGCAGCCGAAGGGCAAGCGGGAACGCCCGAAGACCGACGGCGTGCGCCGCTATGACAACGCGCCCCGCGGGCGCGGTCTGGGTGCTCCTACCCGCGTCGCCTTCAAGTGCGCCCGCTGCGGGCACGAACTGGCCAACCCCGAGATCGCCACCGACACCGCCTGCTCGTCGTGCGGCGACGCCCTCCACTCCTGTGCGAACTGCACCTTCTTCAACACCGGCTCGCAGTTCGAGTGCCAGAAACCGATCACCGCAAGGGTGGAGAGCAAGACCAAGGGCAACACCTGCAAGTATTTCAGCCCCAAGGCCGTGCGCGACCTCAAGGTCGAGGCCCAGCAGGGCGGCACACCCAACGACCCGCGCGCGGCGTTCAACGCCCTGTTCAAGAAGTAGGTGCTACGCGCTGGCCTTGAGGCGGTGGTCGGTCGCTTCGCGACCTGGCAATGGGGCCATGAGGCAATGATCGGTTGCTGCGCAACCTGGCAATGAGGCCATGAGGCAATGACCGGTCGCTCCGCGACGTAGAATTGTGGCAATGTGGCCGCGGGCCTCCTCGAATCCGCCTCACTGCCTCACCGCCTCACCGCCTCACTGCCTTCTACGACCCACCCGCCTTGATGGTCTCCAGCCCGTGGGCGTCGGGTCCCGTCTCTTCACGCCGCAGCATGATGGCAAAGAAGAGCGCGAGGAAGCCGAGGGTACTGAAGGCCCACATCCCCGGGATGTGGCCCGCCGGGTTTTCCGCACTCGCCTGATAGTGGTCGTTCAGGAACCCGATGAGGAGCGGCACCCCCATGACACCGAGCTGTTGGATCAGGGTCATGACCGCATAGGCGGTTCCGAGCCGTTTCTCGTCCACGATGTAGGCCACCGAGGGCCACATGACGGCCGGGATCAAGGAAAAGGCGATGCCCATCATGGCGACCGGAACCACCAGCGGGGTGACCTGGTAGGCCATCATGAGAAAGACCGGCATCATCAGGAACGAACCGAAGACCATGAACAGTGCCCTTTTGCCGACCTTGTCCACCAGGAGCCCGAAGAGCGGCGTCGCGAACATCGCGGCCAGCGGCAGCACACTGTTGAATTGTCCCGCGGTTTCGCGAGTCACCTCCCAGGCTTCCATGAAGAACTTGATGGAGAAGCCCCGGAACGGAAAGATGGCGGAGTAGAAGGTCAGACAGAGCGCCACCACGTACCAGTACGACTTGGAAAATTTGAAGAGATCGGAGAGCACCAACTTGTCGGTTGCAGCCGCCTTGCCGAGACCGTAACGGCGATTCGCACTGGACTCGAGGGCGCCATACGCTAGGGCTGCAACCACGCACAGCGTTCCGATCCCAGCCGCGATGATGAGCGGACGTTGCCAACCATCGAATGCCGATGGAGCCCACGTCGGCATCCAGTCGGCGGAAAATGAACCGAGGCGAGCGATCGTCAGATTGATGCCGAAGGCAAAACCGAGTTCTCGGCCCTTGAACCACTTTGCCAGCGCGCAAGTGATGGCAACGATCAGGGGCTCGGAACCCAGCCCGAGAAGAAAACGGGCCGCCACCATGACCCAGTAGTTCGAGGTCGTGACCATCAGAATACCGGCAAAGGTGCAGATGGCGCCAAAGACAATGGTGGATTTGACGGTGCCGTATTTGTCGATGATCACGCCGCCGAGCAACAGGACAATGACCGCGGCAAGGGAGTAGACCGAGAACAGCATGCCGTAGTTCGAGTCCGAAAACCCGAGATCGGACTTGAGGATGTCGGCGATGGGGGCGATCGAGTCGTAGACGTAGTAGTTGGCGAACATGGCCAGGCTGATGACGATCAGCACCACCCAGCGGTACATGGGTGACGGCTGCGGCGCCACCACATCGGTCTGTACATCTGTCATTGGAACTCCCTCCGGCTTTCGACTCCGGATTGTAAACCAGGTCGGGAAGACTGCATCTCCTGTTGGTGTTATAATTGGCGAACTATCCGTGGCGCCCCGGCGACCGCGGCCGCCGGAGGACCCCGGGCTTGCTCACCCGTAGACGCTTCTTAAAAACTGCAACCATGACTGCCGCCGGGTCGTTCGGCCTGACGGGCTATGGCTTTGCCAGCGCGCTCGATCTGCCCGACGTGCGCCGCAAGACGCTGCGACTTCCTTCGTTGCCCCCCGAGTGGCATGGTTTGCGCCTGTTGCAAATCTCCGACATCCACGCCGGCCCGTACATGAGCGCCGAACGGATGATCCGGATCCGGGACCTCGCGATGCAGCTGTCGCCGGACATGGTGATCTTCACCGGCGACCAGATGGACCGCCGCGAGTCCGACGCCGAACTCTTCGCCGAAGGCTTTGCCGGCATCTCCGCTCCGATGGGTGCGTGGGGCATTCTCGGCAACCACGATCACTTCATCGACCCCAAGATGTCCGAGTGGGCCCTGCGCGCCGCCGGCATCGAGCCGTTGGTCAACGACGGCGTCACCTTCGATCGCGGCGGTTCTCAGATCGCTCTGATCGGTCTCGAGGACCTCAACGCCGCCGGCGACCGCGCGCCCGACTTTTCGATCCTCGCCAGGTACCCGACCTCCTACCGCATCTGTCTCAGCCACCAGCCCCAGAGCTGGCACCAGGCGGCAGCTGCGGGCGCCCACCTCACCCTGTCCGGCCACACCCACGGCGGCCAGATCGCGCTCACCGGCCGCTACCTCAATGTGGCCCGCTTCAGCACCCGCTACATCGCCGGCCCGTATCGCCGTGAGGAGTCGTTCCTCTACGTGTCACGTGGCGTCGGGGTGGGAGCGGTGCCGGTCCGGGTCGGCTCGCCGCCGGAGATCGACCTCCTGACGCTGGCAAGCGCAGCCGAAGGCGCAAGGGTGGCGGCGTAACTCGACCTTCCGATCGCTCTTCCCGAGAGGAGCCACCCTTGACATTGTTTGCCCGGAAAGCTCTCTCAAGGTTAGGAAACGTGCTCAGACAATGTCAAAAGTGGCACCTCCGCCGCACACTGACGTTCCGCACTCGCTTCCCGGGAGTTGCCACCTTCAACATTGTTGGCCCGGAGTATCCCGCCGACGTGAACGGTGGCGAGTCCAACAATATTGAAGATGGCACGCTCCGCCGCACGCGGGCCGTTTCCGCAGAGGTCGGCGAAGGTCCGATTGTGGGGCGGCCGTCCCGGCTGCCATGTTGTCGGGCGGCATTCCGAATTCCGAATTCCGAATTCTCCGAGGCCTACATCGGGTAGAGGCCGCTGTCGCGGGTCGGCGCGGCGCCTGAAAAGCCGCCGCCGCCCTCCTCGCCCATCTCCTGTTCGATGGCGTCGCCCATCTCCTCCTCGACCTTTTCCGGGTCCTCCCCGGCCTCGAGGCGGCGGATCATCTCCTCCATCGCCGGCGTCACCGGTTCGCCCGCGATCTCGGTCATCTTTCGCACCGCAGCCGCCATGGCCCTGGGATCGTTCTCGTCCATGTTCTCGAGCTCGGCGGCAAAGCGCATCATCTCCCGCTCGACCCGGGGGTCGTCAAAATCGCCGTCCTCCCCGCCCCCGGACCCTGCCGAGCCGGTCTTGGCCGCCACCCCGAACCGCGACGGGACGCGAGAGAGGTCCCCTGCTCCGCATTTGGGGCAGACCGGGGTCTTTTCCGGCGCCACCTTGAACGAGTGAAAACTGAAGATCTTGTTACACGCTCGACAGAGAAATTCGTAGACCGGCATCACACTCCTCCATCGCCACCGGCGGGTTCCCAGCACTTGATCCTGTAGGTCTCGAGCCCGCGTTCGCTCAACGACCCCGGAGCCGCCCGCATCGCCAGCTGCACGGTGTCGTCCTCGAAGCGCTGCGCCAGTTGGTGGGGCAGGTCGACCGCGCGACGTACCATCTCGGCCTCTTCCAGTGGCACCCTCAGGATCGCCACATCCGGGGCCGCCAGCAGCGCCGCGCGAGTAGCATCCCTGAGTTCTTCAATGCCCGCCCCGGTTGCGGCCGACACCGCCGCGAAGCCGACGTTGCGGATGCCTCCACGGGGCCGGCCCGGTTGGCCGAGGTCGATCTTGTTGAGCACGACGAGGATGCGTTCCGGCTCCACTCCGAGGTCCCCGAGGACCTCTTCACCGACCTGCAGGTGTTCCTCCCACGCCGGATGGACGGCATCCACCACGTGCAGCACCAGATCGGCGACCGCCGCCTCCTCGAGAGTCGAGCGGAAGGGCGCCACCAGATCGTGGGGCAGCTTGCGGATGAAACCCACCGTATCGGTGAGCACTGCGGTCACGTCCTCGCCCAGGCCCACCCGCCGCGCCCGCGGGTCCAGCGTCGCGAAGAGCCGGTCCTCCACCAGGACATCGGCGCCGGTGAGACGGCGGAACAGCGACGACTTCCCCGCGTTGGTGTAGCCCACCAGCGCTACCGAGGGCAGCGCACTGCGCCGCTCGCGCCGCAGCCGCCGGTCGCGCTCGATCACCTCGAGCTTCTTCTTGAGCTGCGCCATGCGGCTGTTGATGAGTCGCTTGTCGATCTCGAGCTGGGTCTCGCCGACTCCGCGGGTCCCGATGCCTCCAGCCTGCCGCGACAGGTGCCGCCATCGCCGCGTCAGACGCGGCAGCAGATAGCTGAGCTGCGCCAGCTCGACCTGGGTCTGGGCCTCCCGGCTGCGCGCGTGCTGCGCGAAGATATCGAGGATGACCGCCGACCGATCGAGGACCTTGACGGTCTTCGGGACCTCGCCCTCGATGTTCCGGATCTGCGAACCGGTCAGGTCTTCGTCGAAGACCAACGACTCGATCTCGTCCTCCTCGCAGCGTTGCGAGAGCATGGTCAGGAATCCGCTGCCCACCAGGGTTGCCGCATCGAACCGGACGCGCTCCTGGGAGGCCCGGCCCACCACGATCCCACCGGCGGTGTCGACGAGCCGCTCGAGCTCGTCGAGATGTTCATCGACGATCGCGCGCGGAAGTCCGGGCAGCACCAGTCCGACGAGAAATGTCCGTTCTCGCCGATCGTGATCGGGTTCAAATGCCGTTGGTCGCGCCATCGATCAGGGTAGGTCCTCCTGATGCAGTCGCAGGAACACCCTCTCGCACGACGCCAACGTCTCTTCGATGTCCTTGGCGCCGTGGGTGCTCGAAACGAAGGCGGCCCTGCCGGGGTCGGGCGGAAACAGGATCCCCTCGCCGCGGAGGAGCGACGCCAACTTGCGATACGCCTCGGCGTCCGCCGCCTGGACGGCCTTCCCGGAGGTGACCGGGCCATCGGTGAGGTAGATGGCAAAGACCGAGCCCAGACGATTCACCGTCATCGGCCGCGAGAAACGCTCGGCCAGGGCGAGCAGCCCGGAAACCAGTTGTTCGGTGCGCTCCTCGAGCCTCTCGTAGACCGCATCGTTCTTGAGGATCGAGAGAATCGCCTCGGACGCCGCCAACGACACCGGATGCGGCGTCGGCACCGAATCGTAGCCCACCAGCGGCTTCTGCGACTCGCGGAAGGCGGCCACCCCGATCGGAAAACCGCCGCCCAGCGCCGCGCCGTAGAGGGCGACGTCAGGGATGACGCCGAGGCGTGCCGCCATGCCGCCGCGGTGGACCCGGAATCCCGAGACCCGTTCATCCAGGATGAAGGGCACCCCGGTGTCGCGGCAGGCCTCTGCGATCTCGGCCAACGCGTTGTCGGGCGGTGGGACGACCCCGAACCGCCCCATCAACGGATCGATGATCAACCCCGCCAACTTGGTCGAACCGCTGGTCAGGGCCGCGATGATCTTGGTCACGTCCCAACCCGGGACCTCGCGGATCGGGTTCGACGGGTCGATCCCCGATGACGCCGGGGCGCCGATCCGCAGCGGCGAGCCGCCGTCGAGCACCAGAAACCTCCGTTGCCCGGTGCGCTCCCGCGCCCAGTGGAGGACGTTGCGAAAGGCCTCGTCCTGGCTGCGGCAGAACCACCAGCTGCCGACCCACGGCAGGAACTGGCTGAGCGTCCTGGCCAGCTCCACCTCCTGGGGGACGTGAAAGCCCTCGGGGATGCCTCCCTGAAGAACCTTGCGCACCGCGTCGAGCACGAACTGGTTGGCGTAGCCGACGATGGTCGCCCCGCCGGCCCCGATGTAGTCGATGTAACCCCCGTTGTCGATGTCGTAGACGCGCGAGCCTTCGGCCTTTTGCGCGACCAGGAGGCGATCGGAGCCGGACCTCAGAACCGGCACCGAGTCCGCTCTCTCCATCAACTCATCGTGTCGTCGACCCATCGTGATCAGTAGTCCTTCTCATCGTTGTCGCCGTCGCCCCAGAAAAAGAACCCCCGGCACCGTGTCGAGCAGAAGGTTCGGCCGTAGTCGTGCATCCCACAATACTGGCAGAAGACGGCGTGGCAGATGAAACACTCCTGCAGCTCGCTCTCCGGCACTTCGAGGCCGCACAGCAGGCACTTCTTGAGTTCTTCCTGCGTCTCCAACGGCATACGGCTCAGTATAACGTGAACACCGGTTTCGTCGACAGTGTCGCGGTAGACTCGAAAACGATCTTTGGGTATAGTCCTCGATCGGGCGGTGTAGCTCAGGGGTAGAGCAGGGGTCTCATAAGCCCTGTGCCGGTGGTTCAAGTCCACCCACCGCCACCAATTCAGGCCCGTGGTCTCCGCAGGAGTCCACGGGCCTGAATTGGTAACAGGGTTTAGTATGAAGCATGGATTCGGTCGAGCTTGTCGAGCATTTCCGGGCCACATTCCCCCACCTGGTCGGCCATAGGGTGTTGGTGGCTCTTTCGGGAGGTGCGGACTCGGTCGCGTTGCTCCACCTCCTGCGCCGCCCGGAACTCGCCCTCGATCTGGGAGCCGCCCATGTGCACCACGGCGTCCGGGGTGACGAAGCCGACGGGGACGCCGTTTTCTGCGAAAACCTCTGTGGCAAGTTGAATATCCCGTATTACGGATTGAAGATCGATCCGTTCCCGGCGACGGGGCCCGGACGCGAAGCGACGTGGAGGCAGCGCAGATACAGGGTGTTGCTCGACGTTGCCGCCACCCACCGATTCGACGCCGTCGCGACCGGACACCACCGTGACGACGCGGCCGAAGGCGTTCTCGTCCAGCTCCTGCGCGGCGGCGGTCCCCGCGCCCTGGCTGGCATCTCCGAAGACACCGGGACGGTGATCCGGCCCCTTCTCCCCTGGTCCAGAGCCGACCTCGCGGGGTGGCTTCGGGAGCAGGGGCTCACATGGCGGGAAGATAGTTCGAACCTCGACCTTGGGCACCTCCGCAACCTCGTCCGGCACCGGTTTCTGCCCGAGCTCGAGGAGGCCAGCCCATCGCTCCGCAACCACCTCGTGCATCTTGCCGAGGCACTTGCGAGAGACGAACGGTTTTTTTCGGAGCAACTTCAGGATCTCGGATCATGGATCGATCCGTGGGAACCCGAAGGGGGGGTCCCGGTTTCGGCTGTCGCCGGCCTGCCCCCCGCGCTGCGGTCGCGATGGCTCCACGCCCAGGCCGCCATCGTCGGTCTGACCAGGGTGACGCGCCGACAGGCCGCACTCTTCGAGGATCTGGTCGGCCGCGGCGAGCCTCGCGCCGTCACTCTCGGTGGTCGGTGGAGCCTCCGCAGGGCCGCAGGCCGACTGTGGTTGGAACCTCCGGAGAAACCGTCGCCCTACGCCTTCGACCTCGTGCCCGACACCGTCCACCAACTCCCGATTCCAGGCTGGAACGTGGGGCTGAAAATATCGTCCGACCCCTCTCCGGGGGTCCGCTGGCGGTTCGCTGTCGAACCCGGTGCCCGACTCCAGGTGAGGAGTTCGCGATCGGACGACCTGGTGGTTGTCGACGGTGAAAGCGTGCGGGTCGGAAAACTGCTTTCCGGGGCGCTGCCCCGCCACCTCCGCAGCGCATGGCCGGTATGCTGCGAAAGTGATAGAATTCAGTGGATTCCAGGGGTGTGGCAGGGCCCGGAACAACCGCATCGGGCGAGCCATGTTGTGGAGGTGATACGTCGTGAGCGATCTTCGTGTGTTGTTCAGCGCCAACGAAATCCATGAGCGGGTCGCGGAGGTTGCAAAATCCATCGCCAACGATTACAAGGATCGTGAATTGGTGCTGGTGGGCATGCTCAAGGGCGCGGCGTTCTTCCTCGCCGATCTGGCTCGTTGCCTCCCGCGCCCGGTGGACTACGAGTTCGTCAGTGTGTCGTCGTCCATCGGCGCTCACGGCGAGGTGGTCAGTCTGACTTTTGCCACGCAGGTCGACGTCTCCGGGCGCCACGTCGTGGTGTTGAAGGACGTGCTCCATTCCGGAGTCACCGAGAACTACCTCATCACCCACCTCAGCCAACAGAACCCCGCGACGATCGAAGTGGTGGCGCTGGTGGACAAACCGCAGCTTCGCAGCGTCAATCTCAGCGCGAAGTATTCGGTCTTCAACAACGTCCCGGATGGGTTTCTCGTCGGTTACGGACTTGGTCCGGGCCACGGAGAGCACACGAACCTCCCCGATCTTTGTATCGTCGAAGACTGACAGGACCGAGTCATCAGGGAACAATTCCGGTGGTAACCCGGGTTTCCCAAAGGCCCCGTCCAACGACGGGCGCCGGAGGATAACGAAGAGTGAATCAGACCGTTCGCACCGTACTCATGTGGATCGTCATCCTGGTCGGAGTTCTGCTGATCCTGCAGGTGCTCCGTGGCTATTCGACAACCAGCCAGGAGATCGCATTTTCCGAGTTTCTCAACCGGGTCGATGACGGCCAGGTCTCGCGCGTCCTGATCAAGGGTGACGAGATCTTCGTCCGCACCACCGGCGCGGCCGAGGAGTCCGCCACCGCACCGCGGTACGATCTCCACACCTTCAGCCCGGGTTATGACGATCTCGTCAATGAACTGCGCGGCAAGAAGGTCGAGATCAAGGTCGAAAAACCGTCCGACGGCCGCATGCTCACGGCCCTTCTGTCGTGGGCGCCGCTGCTCATCCTGGTCGGGCTGTGGTTCGTGTTCTTCCGTCAGATGCAGGCGGGCGGGACCAAGGCGATGAGCTTCGGCAAAAGCAAGGCAAGGCTCCTCACCGCCGACCAGAAGAAGGTCACCTTCGCCGACGTCGCGGGGGTCAACGAGGCCAAGGAGGAGCTCGAGGAGATCATCGACTTCCTCAAGGACCCGAAGAAGTTCACCCGCCTCGGCGGCAAGATCCCCAAGGGCGTGCTGCTCATGGGGTCGCCCGGCACCGGCAAGACTCTGCTCGCAAAGGCAGTGGCCGGCGAGGCGGGGGTGCCCTTTTTCTCCATTTCGGGGTCCGACTTCGTCGAGATGTTCGTCGGCGTCGGCGCATCCAGGGTCCGCGACCTCTTCGAGCAGGGCAAGAAGAACGCCCCCTGCATCGTCTTCATCGACGAGATCGACGCGGTGGGCCGTCACCGTGGCGCCGGTCTCGGCGGCGGCCACGACGAGCGCGAGCAGACCCTCAACCAGCTCCTGGTGGAGATGGACGGGTTCGAGTCCAACGAGGGCGTCATCCTCATCTCGGCCACCAACCGGCCCGACGTGCTCGACCCCGCCCTGCTGCGGCCGGGCCGGTTCGACCGCCGGATCGTCGTCAACCCGCCCGACGTCAAGGGCCGTGAGGGCATCCTCAAGGTCCACACCGCCGAGATCCCGATGGCCTCGGATGTCGACATGGCGGTCCTCGCCCGCTCGACCCCCGGCTTTTCGGGCGCCGACATCGCCAGTCTGGTCAACGAGGCAGCTCTCCGCGCTGCCCGCTTCAACAAGATGAAGGTCGACATGGCGGACTTCGAGTTCGCCAAGGACAAGGTGATGATGGGGTCGGAGCGCCGCTCCCTGGTGATGTCGGAGGCTGAAAAGCGCCTCACCGCGTTCCACGAGGCCGGGCACGCGCTGGTGGCGGTGCTGATCCCGGAGGCCGACCCCCTCCACAAGGTCACGATCATCCCCCGCGGTATGGCACTGGGTCTGACCCAACAGCTGCCGCTGGAGGATCGCTACACCTACTCGAAAGCCTACATCGAGGCCAACCTCAAGGTTCTGATGGGCGGCCGCCTGGCCGAAGAGCTCATCTTCGGCGCCGGCTACATGACCACCGGCGCCGGCAACGATCTCGAGCGCGCCACCGAGATGGCCCGCAAAATGGTCTGCGAGTGGGGCATGAGCGAGAAGATGGGCCCACTCACCTTCGGCAAACGCGAGGAGTCGATCTTCCTCGGCAAGGAATTTGCCCGCCACCAGGATTATTCGGAAGCGACGGCCCAGCGCATCGACGAGGAGATCAGCAAGTTCATCACCGCCGCCTACGAGGGAGCGTACAAGTTGATCGGAAGCAACCGCGACGCCCTCGAGGCGATCGCCACGGCGCTTCTCGAGGACGAAGTGCTCGACGGCGACAGGATCTACGACCTGATCGAAAAGAACTCGAACATCGACGTCGAAAGCATCAAGCGCCAGAAGCGGCGGGTCGAAAGCGAGGTGGTGGGATCAGCGTGAGGGTGGGCTCCGGGCGTCGTTCGCGCCGCCTCGATCAGCTCTGGCCGCGCCCGCGGCCGGTCGTTATGGGCATCCTCAACTGCACGCCCGACTCCTTTTCAGACGGTGGCCGTCATTTCGAGCCCGCTGCAGCCATCAGCGGCGGCCTCGAGATGCTCAGCAGCGGCGCCGATATCGTCGATGTGGGCGGTGAATCCACCCGCCCCGGGGCCGCGCCGGTGGACGCGGTCGAGGAGTTGCGCCGGGTTGTTCCCGTCATCCGTGAGCTCCGCAACGCCCTGCCTGATGCGGTGCTGTCGGTGGACACCTCGAAGATCGAAGTTGCGGCGGCGGCCCTCGAGGCCGGTGCCGACATCGTCAACGACGTCACCGCCGGCTCCGCACCGGGGATGCTCGAACTGGTCGCCGAACACGGCGCGGCCGTCGTGCTCATGCACATGCGCGGCGAACCACGCACCATGCAGGCCGTCCTCGGCTACCGCCACGTCGTGGCAGAGGTCCACGGCAATCTCTTCGAAAGGGCTGCCGCGGCGTTGGCGGCCGGTATCCCGCACCAACGGGTGTGGCTCGACCCCGGCATCGGTTTCGGCAAGAACGACGACGGCAACCTGGCCCTGTTGGCGGCGTTGCCGGATCTCGCGTCTCATGGCCACCCGGTGCTGGTGGGGCCGTCCAACAAGAGCTTTATCGGCCGCCTCACCGGCGCCCCGCTCGACGACCGTTTGCCGGGGACCCTGGGCGCGCTGATCGCGATCCTCGAGGTCCCGCGCGGCGTCGTCCGGGTCCACGACCCGGCGGCCGCGGCGCAGTTCCTCGAAATCGCGGTGCGGGTTCGCGAGGTGTCGGCGTGAACTGGCTCCTCGGCATCCTCCGCGATCTCACCGATCTCCAGGTTTCGATCGCCGATGTCGCCGACGTCTTCACCGTGGCCGTCCTCATCTACGCCCTTCTGGTGCTGCTCAAGGGCACCCGCGCCATGCAGATGTTGTGGGGCATCATCATCATCGCCGCCCTCTATTTCGCGGCCCTGTCGTTCAAGCTCCTCACCCTCTCGACCATCCTGTCAAAAGTCCTGGTCTTTCTTCCGTTCGCCATCATCGTGCTCTACCAGCAGGAGATCCGTCGCATGTTGACCGCCCTCGGTTCCACCGCCTTTCTGCGCTGGGGGCGCGGACCGGAAGAGGGCCCAACCATGCTCAACGAGCTCGCCCTCGCCGTTCAGGCCCTGGCCTCCCGGCGCATCGGCGCGCTGATCGCCGTCGAACGCAGGGACTCGCTGGCGGCGTGGGCCGATACCGGCATCCCCCTCCAGGCGCGTTTTTCCTACGACCTCATGCTCAATATCTTCATCCCCGGCACGCCTCTGCACGACGGCGCGGTCATCCTCCGCGGTGAACAGATCACGGCTGCGTCGTGCTTCCTGCCTTTGACCACCAGCCACGAGCTCTCCACCGAGCTCGGCACCCGCCACCGCGCCGCCATCGGTCTCACCGAAGAGACCGACGCCCTGGTGGTGGTGGTGTCGGAGGAGACCGGCACCATTTCGCTCGCAGTCGAAGGCCAGCTCCTGCGGCCGCTCGACGAGACGACGCTGCGCAATGCGCTCGCCGAATACCTGTTCCAGATGCACGCGTTCGAGGAGGCGAAATCGTGAGCCTGCGGCCGCAGCACCCGATCCAGTTTCTGGCCGCGCTGATTGCAGCCTTTCTGTTGTGGTACGCCCTCGCCGCGGATCGGATCGAGAACATCTCCGTCCGCAATCTCAAGGCGCCGCTCACCCTTGCCAACATCCCGCGCGATCTGGTGGTCGTCACTTCGAGCGTCCCCGACACGGTTTCGCTGCAGCTGCGCGGGCCCCTGACCCGCGCCCTCGACTCCGGCAACCCGCCGGAGGTGCTGCTCGACCTTTCCGACGCCAGGCCCGGGCTCAACTCCTACCCCATCAATGTCCGCGATATCGAACTGCCGCGAGAGGTCGAGGTGGTCAGCGTCGATCCGCCGGCGATCACGCTCGAGCTCGAACAGCAGAAGACCAGGGTGGTGCCGGTCAGGCCCCTGATCGAGGGCGCCCCCGCACCGGGGTTCATGGTCGCCGGCTCTCGCGTCGTCCCGGCCCAGTTCACGGTCCAGGGGCCGGAGAGCCTGATTCTGGCCCTCGAGTTCATCGATACGAGAGCGGTATTGATCGAGGGGGCAACAGGTCCGGTCGAAGCCATGATCCAGCCCATCCTGCCCGATCCGCTGCTGAGGATCCTCGGTATCGGGTCTCTGCAGATCACCGTCGACATCACCCCCGTTCCGGAGCCCGAAGCGGCGCCGGCTCAAGCCAAGAAATGAAAACCCTCTTCGGAACCGACGGCATCCGCGGGCGGGCCTACGAGCCGCCGCTGGACGAGGACACGGTCAGGCGGCTGGGCGCCGCCGTCGCGGCGGATCTTTCCACCATCCGCAACGCTCCCCGCATTCTGCTCGCCGGCGACACCCGGTTCTCGACCGCGGATCTCGCCGAGTGGATCGGATCGAGCATCCAGGCCGGCGGCGGCCGCGTCGTGTGGGGCGGCGTGCTGCCGACCCCCGCCGTCTCCCAGCTGTGCCGGGAGAACGACTTTTCGGCCGGGATCGTCATCTCGGCCTCGCACAACCCGGCCGCCGACAACGGCATCAAAATCCTCGGTTCGAACGGGGAGAAGCTGGCCGACGACCTCGAGCGCCATCTCGAACTGCAGATCGAGACGTCGGAGCCTTTGATCGGCCCGCATCTCCCGGAGATCGACCGGACCCTCGCGCGGCGCTATGTGGACCTCCTGGTCGCGAGCCACACGAGCCTTGAGCCCCTCGCCGGGCTCCACGTCGTGGTCGACGCCGCCAACGGCGCGGCCTCCGGAATCGCACAGGATTTCCTGTCGCGTCTCGGGGCCAGGGTCACCGCCGTTGCCTCCTCGCCCGACGGCAACAACATCAACGAGCAGTGCGGCGCCACCGCGCCCGATCACCTCGCCTCCCGGGTGGTGGCGCTCGAGGCCGACGCCGGCATCGCTCTCGACGGAGACGCCGACCGCGTGGTGCTGGTGGACGAAAAGGGCGCCGTGCTCGACGGCGACGACATCCTGCTCGTCTGGGCGCGCCATCTCCAGGCCGCGGACCGACTCCCCGGCGGCCGCGTGGTGGCGACGGTGATGAGCAATTTCGGCCTCGAGCGCGCTCTCACCGACGACAACCTGGAGCTCCTCAGGTGCCCGGTGGGCGACCGTTCGGTGTGGCTGGCGATGAACGAGCACGGTTCGGTCCTCGGCGGCGAGCAGTCGGGACACATCATCTGCTCCCACTACGGCGTCACCGGCGACGGCCTCCTCACCGGATCCCACCTGTTGGCCATCGCAGTGGAGCTGAGCCGCCCCGTTTCGACCCTCTCCAACCTCCACCGTCTGCCGCAGATCCTGCTCAACGTTCCGGTTTCGCGGATGCGCCCGTTCGACGACCTGCCCACGGTTTCACGACAACTCGCCGAGACCCACCGCCTGCTCGCCCACCGGGGCCGGGTGCTGTTGCGTTATTCGGGAACCGAGTCCCTGGCCAGGGTCATGATCGAGGGCGAGGACGCAGCCGAGATCGACGCGCTGGCTGAGGGGCTCGCGGAGGTCATCCGCAAGGAGCTGGGGTGACGCCTGGGGCAGTTTTTAGTTTTGAGTTTTGAGTTGTGAGTTTTGAGTTCCGGGTACTTCCTCTACGTTCCTCATTGCTGCTGACCCACCAGCGTATGGGTGCCCACCGTGTGCATGTGGGAAGTTGCATCGAGAGTTGAGCGGGCTTGGTTCCCCGAGACACCTTTCCAAGTTCCTAAAGCCTGGCACCCCCGAGCCCCGCAGGGGCGGCAGGTTGTAGCCTGGGGCGTCAGCCCCAGGATTCGATTGCACAAAAGGTGCAAGCCGCGGAGCGGCGACAGATGGCGGCAATGAACCGGTGCGGCTCACGCCGCAGCCGGAGTCTGCCGCCCCTCCGGGGCTGACCCTCTTTGTTGACCTGGATGCCGGGGCTCACGCCCCGGCCAATTCTCTGCCGCCGCTCCGCGGCTCTTGCTGAGTCGATGCGATGACAATCGTGGCAAGCCGCTCCGGAGACTCGAGCGGCAGGAGGTGGCCGCAGTTTTCGAAGACCTCGAGACGCGCGCCTGGAATCCCGGTAGCGGCTTCCTCGGCATAGGCCCGGAAACCCGGCAATTCTTTTTGGCCCACCGCGACCACGGTCGGCAGCGAGATCTCGCCCAACCGGTCGGGGAGATTCCACGACCGTTCGACGCGGTCCCGTTGCGTGGCGAGATAGTCGGCGCCGGGGAAATCTCTGGTGATGGCGGCGGCGGCCAGACGGATCTCCGGCCGTAGAAAAGAGTGCTCGAACAACGGGCTCGAGGCCCACGGCCCCGCCATTGCCGCCGGGACACCCTCCGAGCGGATCACCCTGGCGACCTGGCGCAAGTTGTCCATGAACGCCGGTTCGAAATCTCGATCCGGCATGACCGGTGACACCAGGACCATGGCCGCCAGCCGCTGCGGCATGGTGACCGCGACTTCGAGGACGACGGCGCCGCCGATGGAATGGCCGACCCCGACAACCGGACCGACAGCCGCAGCGTCCAGCACCGCCGCCACATCCGCCGCATGGTGGCTCGAGTGATAGCCGAAGTCGGGGCGCGAGCTCAGACCGTGACCGCGGAGGTCCAAGCGCAGAACGCGAAGATCCGCAGCCAGCAACGACGGTACGACGGGGTCCCACAGGCGCCGATCGAGGGTGTGGCCGTGGATCAGCAGAACCGGCGATCCTGAACCCTCGTCCTCGTAGTACAGCGTCACATCGTCGCGTTTGACCTCGGGCATCGATCCTCCTTGGCGGCTCGAGAGATTGTAACGTTGCCCACGGAGAAACCGCAGATCACGCAGATGATCGCAGATAACGGAGAATCTACTTTTTCAACCAGAACCGCATTGAGGCATTGAGGCAGTGAGGCATTGAGGCAGTGAGGAGGCCGGCCATTGCCCCATTGCCAGGTTGCGCAGCAACCGGCCACTGCCACATGGCCTCGTTCTCGTGCGGCGGAGGTGCCATTTTCAATATTGTTGGACACACCGACATCTCCGTCGGCAGAGTGCCTCGGGCCAACAATGTTGAAGGTGGCTCCTCTCGGGAAGCGAGATCTGAAAGACGGGTTCATCCGAACGCGCGGAGACGGCCCGCGTGCGGCGGAGGTGCCTGGCTTCAGCCTGGCTTCTCCCGGGCAGCGCGCTCTGAAAGACATCCCGTCACAGAGTTGTTGAAAGGCGCAGGCGGGTCGTTCACGACCCGCCCGCGGGGGGCTCGGAACGAGCGTTCGTGGTGGCAGGCCCTGATGGACCCGCCTACGGCTTTCAGAAACGTGCCACGTGCGGCGGAGGTGCCGTTTTTGACATTGTTGGATCCCGGTGCATGCACGTCGGCGGGAAACCCCGGGCCAACAATGTCAAGAGTGGCTCCTCCCGGGAAGGAGGTAAGGACAGCCAAGGAAATGCGGTAGACTCACCGACCGTTGTCCCTTCGACGGCGGCACACCCGGAGGTTATTCATGGCGCTCACCCAGCAACAGGTTCTCGAAACACTGAACGACATCCCGGCCCCCGGCGCTTCAGTCGGTCTGGTGGAGGCCGGAGCGATCCGCAACATCGAGATCGATGGCGGCACGGTGCGCGTCGTACTGGCGGTCCAGGCGCCGCAGCCCTCGACTGCCGGCGAGGTTCGCGCCATGGTCCAGGCAGCGATCGCCCGCCTCGAGGGTGTCGAAAACGTCGAAGTCACCGTGCACCCGCTGCTGACGACCATGGACTCACGGCGGCCTGCACCCGAGCCGCCTCCAACCTGGGCGGACAAGATCCCGGGCGTCCGCCACGTCATCGCGGTAGCCTCCGGCAAGGGCGGGGTCGGCAAGTCAACCGTATCGGCCAACCTCGCGACGGCGATGGCAGGTCTCGGCCACCAGGTCGGCCTCCTCGACGGTGATATTTACGGCCCGTCGCAACAGCTGATGATGGGCACCACCGACCAGCCCATGGGAGACCCCGAGGGCAAGATCATGCCCGCCGCCTCACCGCAAGGGGTCAAGGTCATGTCCTTCGGCTTCCTGGTCGATCCCGACCAGCCCGTGATCTGGCGCGGACCGATGCTGCAAAAGGCGCTTGAACAATTCGTCGGCGACGTTGCCTGGGGCGACCTCGACTTTCTGATCATCGATCTTCCGCCAGGCACCGGTGACGTCGCGCTCACCCTGTGCCAGAACGTCCCCATGGCCGGCGCGGTCATCGTCACAACCCCGCAGGACGTGGCTCTGATCGACGCCCGCAAGAGCCTGTTGATGTTCCGCAAGCTCGAGGTGCCGGTTCTCGGCATCGTCGAGAACATGAGCGGATACCACTGCCCGGAGTGCGGCCACGTCGACCACGTCTTCGGGTCCGGCGGGGGCAAAAGAACATCGGAGGAACTCGACGTTCCCATGCTCGGTTCGATCCCGCTCGACCCCGCGATCGTTGTCGGCGGGGACAGCGGCCGGCCGGTCGTGGTCGACCGGCCCGACTCGCCCGCCGGGCTCGCGTTCGCCCAACTCGCCAGAGCCCTGGTCGAGACCGTCAATTCGACGGACTGACCAGCGGCTACGACCCTTCGTTGAAACTGACGACGGCCTTGGTGTCCTCGCCCGCCTCGCGGCTGATGATCACCACCACCGAGCGCTGTTCGGCCTCGTTGTTGCCGTTGACCATCCCGCCCTCGGTGTCATCCTGCGAATAGGTGTTGACGCTGATCGCGTAGCCGGCCGACTCGAGCGCCTCACGGTAGTACTCGAGGACATCGGCCACCGGGTCGGCAGTCGTCACCTCGAAACCTCCGGACGCGGTGGTGTCGGTGCGCATCGAATGGCGGCTGGTGGGCTCGGTCCCGGGATACATGGGCACCCACGACGGCAGGTCTTTCGCCGACGGTTTGCCGGTGGCAAACACCACCGATCCATCCTCGCCGGTGATGGTCATCGACCCGCTCTCCTCGAGTTCGGACGTGTCCACCGTCACGTCGCCCTCGTCGGTGGAGAAGACGAGCTTGCCGTCCTCGATGTCGTCGAAGTTGACGGTGATGACCTCACCGGTCTTCTTGTTGCGAACGGTGATCGTGCCCGCCGCCTCGTCGGTCGAGACCTCTTCGAGTTCGGGGTTGAGCTTGACGATCATGCGGGCGGTCGCCATCGCCGGATTGTCTTCGAAGTCGGCGGCCACGTCCTTGACCTTGTTGGCGACAAAGAACCCCGCCGCCATGACCACGATCAGCACCAGAATCAGGAGACCGCCGCAACCGATGCCGATCCACGCCCAGATCGGGATGCCCTTTTTCGCCGGAACCTGCTCGCCGTTGCTCATGATGACCTCCTGAAGCACTTACTGTATTTGATGGCGATCAGGATACCACCGTCTCGGGGAGTGAGGCAGTGAGGCAGTGAGGCAGTGAGGCAGTGAGGCAGTGAGGCGGTGAGGCGGTGAGGCGGTGAGGCAGATTCAAGCAGGCCCGCGGCCTCATTGCCCCATTGCCAGGTCGCGGAGCGAGCGACCACTGTCTCATTGCCCCATAGCCAGGCCGCGGAGCGGCCGACCACTGCCTCATTGCCCCATTGCCAGGCCGCAACGCGGCCGGCCACTGCCCCATTGCCCCATTGCCAGGCCGCAACGCGGCCGGCCACTGCCCCATGGCCTCTCATGCCTTTCTCCCCCTGCCCTCCCTGGCACTGCAGCTCGATCCGGGCTACGATGCCGCCATGGAGGAACCCGGGAGACCCAGTGGACCTTGAGATCATCGGGATCGTCCTGTGTCTGTTGGGCTCGGGTTTCTTTTCAGCCTCCGAAACCGCGCTGACGTCGTTACCCGTGACCCGGCTCGAGTCCCTTCGCGTCTCCGGCGGGCGGCTCACCCGCGCCGGGCTCACGCGGTGGGCCACCGACCCGCAGAACTTCCTGATTACCATCCTGGTGGGCAACAACCTGGTCAATGTGCTCGCCTCGGCCCTGGCGACCTCCATCGCCTACCGCCTCTCCGAGCACGGCGGTCTGGCGGCCGTGGTCGGAATCATGACCCTCGGCATTCTGATCTTCGGCGAGATCACCCCCAAGACCCTGGCGCAACGGCACGCCGAGTGGATCTCCCGCCGGGTGGCGCCGATCCTCTACGTTCTGGATTTCGTCCTCACGCCGGTCAATCTGGTGCTCGGCCTGCTCGCCCGGCTGCTCTCCCGCGGGGAAGGCCCCGGGCTGCCGGTGACCGAAGAGGACCTCATCTTCATGCTCCGCCTCGCCCACCGCCACGCCCACCTGCCGCGGGACTCGAGGCTGATGATCGAGTCCGTCCTGCGCTACCAGCGGGCGATCGCGCGCGAGGTCATGGTGCCCCGCCCGATGGTGGCCACCGTCGACATCTCGTGGGACCTGGCGACCCTCCAGCAAGCCATCATCACCACCCCCCACAGCCGTTTCCCGGTGGTCAAGGGCTCCCCTGACGACATCGTCGGCGTCCTCCACGCCAAGCATCTCCTGCGCCTCCTGCCCGGCGACTCGTGGTCCCAGCTCGTGGTGCCTCCCCTCTTCATCCCCGAGAGCCGATCCCTGCCGGACCTCATGCAGGACTTCCGCCGTTCCGGACAGCACGTCGCCCTGGTACTCGACGAGTTCGGCGGTCTCTCCGGTCTGGTGACCCTCGAGGACCTTCTCGAGTTGGTGGTGGGCGAGATCGACGACGAGTTCGACCTCAAACATGAAAGCGCGGTCGAGGCCGTCGAGGGCGGGTGGCGAGTCGCCGGCTTCCTCTCCTTGCGCCGGTTGGAGTCGATCCTCCACCGCAACATCGCTCAACCCGAGGACATCGACTCCGTGGGCGGTCTCGTCAACCACCTCGTGACCGGCGAAGCCCAACCGGGATCGACCGTCGCGTGGGACGGCCTGCTGTTCGAGGTCGACACCGTGAGCGACGGCCGCGCCGACCGCATCCGCGTGATGAAGGCGCCTCCCACCGGCAGCACGACCCGGTAACCGCCCGACAACGTTGGTCTCATCCTAAATTGCTTGAGTTCAGTAGTTGAGAGCCAACGAGTCCACAGCGTCGGCGTCAGCGGCAGTATTCGGGGTCAGGAACCGGTTTCAGCGGCAGCGACCGGGGCAGCGACCGGGCCATGACCTGGAGGCTCATCAACCCGAAGAGCTGAACGACCACACCATGCCTGGCCCGGTCACTGTTGGCGGGCGCTGACGCTGTCCCCGTCGGCCGCCACTGCCCCCGTCGCTGGCGGTGCCGCCTTTCCTGCCGAGTCCGTCACGGGTTGCAGGGGCTCGACGCGGCCGGAAAGGGCGCGCACCTCGCGGATCCGGTCGCCGATCTGGATCTTCGTCAACACCTCGCGTCCCTCGACGACCTCGCCGATATTGGTGTAGTGACCGGTGAGGTGATCGGCGGGGGTCAGGGTGACGAAGAACTGGCAGCCGCCGGTCTGCGGGCCCGAGGTGGCGATGCCGACCCGCCACGAGTCGAATGGCACCAACGACGGTTCGTCGGGGAGGACAAAACCGGGGCCTCCCCAGCCGTCGCCGCGGGGATCGCCGCCCTGAATGACGAAGTTGGGTACCACGCGGTGAAAATCGAGACCATCGTAGAAGCCGTCTGCTGCAAGGTCCCAGATCTCGCGCGAGGTCAGGGGCGAGACGTCCAGATCGAGGGCGATGCGGAAGGTACCTCGGTCGGTGACGACATCGAGCCACCGCTCCTCGGCCGTCCAGGCATTGAGTTCCTGATACCACAGCGCCCCGTGACGGGGCTCGCGCCGCGGAAAAGCCACGCTCTCGCCGAGCCCGCGCGCGCCGTTGACCACCATCGCCACCGCGGCGGGATCGGCGTCCCCGAGACCGACATCGAGGATCGCCTGCCGCTCGGGGCCGGTCTCGGTGGCCGCCAGCGCCGCAGCCAGCGCTTCGACGCGGGCATCGGGCATGGTGTCGCGGCGCCAGGCGGCGTGGAGGGCGATCAGCTCCTCCACCGAAGGCGTCGCGTCAGCCTCGCGCAGCAGCGAGAGGGCCTGGGCGCGGACGGCCGGATCGGGATCCGTTGCCAACAATGCGAGGAGTTGCTCGCTGCGCGCCGCCACCTGCTCGGTCTCGAGGCTCGAAAGCCACGCCAGCCGGACTCCCGCATCGGGATCCACCGCCGCTCGTTTTTCCGCCGCCTCTCCGATCTCGACCGCCACCTGCGCCGCCGCCCGGCGTTGCCAAACCACGCTGGATGGGGCCGCCCACGCGCCGGCGGTCGCCGCGGCCGCTTTCGCATCCCGCACGGCGAGGGCCGCCAGCGCCTGGGAGGCGAGCCACGGCCCGTCGCCCTCGACGACCGCCTCGAGTTCGGCGGCGGATCCGATGGCCGTTTGTGCCGCGGCCGCCGCCAGCGCCGACCACGCGAGCTGGGGGTGAGGAGAAGCGAACAAGGATGCAACGGTGCGGGTCGCGGCCGCCGGCAGAGCGACCGGGCCGCTCGCCGCGAGGACGCCGCATGCCGCCGCCTGGACTCGCCAGTCGGTGTCGTCGAGGGCCGCCACCACCGTTTGCAGATCCTGGTCGGTCAAAACACCGCGGGCAAATGCCCGCATCACGGTCGCCCGGATCACGGCCTCGTCGTCGGCCGCCAGCCTTCGTTGGGCGGCGCGCGCAGCGGGTTCCGCGGTCCGCGACAGCGAGTACGCGGCAGCACGCCGGAGATAGGGGCTGGAGTGGTCGGCGTAGGCGATGACGGTGATCTGCCAGGGCGCGCCCTCGAGGCGCCACGCGTTGGCAAGGGCGGTCTCGAGGACCGCGGGGTCTTTTTCAGTCGAAAGAACGAGTTTCAAAAGTTCCCACCCGTCGTCACCGGCGTGGCACACGGCCCACGCCGCCGCCTGGCGCACCAGGGGCGACGGATCGCCCAGTCCCCCGGCGGCGAGCGCGAGACCGCCGGGGCCGAGCCGGCCGGCGGCCAGCATGACCTGGCGACGAACGGCCGGGGCGGAATCGCCGAGATACCCCGTCAGCAGCGGAATCGCCGTCGGATCGATAGTCGAGGCCAAAACCCGGACGGCCCGCTCCCTGACCTGGGGAGACGGGTCCTCGAACATGGTCACGGCGATCGGAACATCGATCGACCAGCGATCGAGGGCGGTCGCGAGGTAGGCCGTCTGACCGGCCGGAACGGTCTGACCGTGGGCCACGGCAGCAACGGCCCACAGAATGAGAGACGGTCCGAGTGGAGAGAGGCGGTCCACGGATCAGGCTCCGTACAACAGCCGATCCCCGAGGACCGGCGGCAGACCCGCGGTCAGGATCCTGCGCCGCGCCACCGACGAGCGGTAGGTGACACGGTAGAAGTAGATCCGCCGCTGGTCGGTGTCGAGAATGGCATATGCGGCGCGGGGGTCGCGGTCGCGCGGTTGCCCCACTGAACCCGGGTTCATCAGGTAGCGGCTGTCCGGCTCGAGATCCAGAACCACCCGGCGGCCGGTGACCAGCCGCACCTTGAGGGTCTGGGTCCCGTTGTGCTCCCTCAGGACGAACAGCGACGGCACGTGGGTGTGGCCGAAGAAGATCAGGTGGTGGGGCAGCCCGCCGAAGGCGAGCTGCGCGTCGTAGGCGGAGAAGACATAGGCGTCCTCGTCGATGCTCGATCCGTGGCAGATGGCGAGCTGGTCGCTGATCTCGAGCGGGCCTTCGGGCAGGGTTCGCAGAAACTCGAGGTTGCGGTCGTCGAGGTGTTCGAGGGTCCACATCGCGGCCTGCCGCGCGTACCTGTTGAAATACTCGGCGCTGTCGATTCCCGAGCACACCCGGTCGTGGTTGCCGCGGACGGCGTACAGGTCCGCCCCCAACGACCGCATCCAATCGAGAACGCGGTTGGGCGACGCGCCATATCCGACGGCGTCGCCGAGAAAGATCACGCGGTCAAAACGTTTGCGCCGCACGTGGGCGCGAATCGCCTGCAGCGCCTCCCAGTTGGCGTGGACGTCGCTGAGGATCAGATACCGCACGGCGCCCCCCGTACGGCGTCGGCGATGAGCTGAGCCACCGCTTCCGGAGTCTCGTCGCCGGAGAGCGCGACCGACACAGCCGCTCGACGGTAGTCCGGCAGACGCTCCTCGAACAGCCTTCGCCCCTGTTCCGCGTTCTCATACACCGGACGGTCGCCGTTGTCGTTTGTGAGACGGTTCTCGAGCACCTCCCACGGCAGGTCGAGAAAGACCGAGACTCCCCCGGAATCGTCAATCAGCCGGCGGTTGCTCTCGCTCGAAAAGGCCCCGCCCCCGGTCGCCACCACGAGTCCCTCGGCGCCGCACGCGTCCTTCAGGGCCTCGGCTTCGGCGGCGCGAAAGGCGGCCTCTCCGCGGTGGAGAAAGACCTCGGGAATCGAACACCCGAAGACCACGCTCAACCGTTCGTCGAGATCGAGAAAGCGGGCGCCCAGCTGCTGGGCCAGTTGCTGCCCCACCGAGGTCTTGCCCGCACCCATGAACCCGACGAGGTAGATATTGACCATCACTCTCAATTTTAGCACTCGACGAAAGGGCACGGCACCGGCCACCTGATGCTGGAAAGAAGAAGACCCTTGGATCCGGATCACTCGGCGAGGAATCGTTCCATGAAATGCGTGTCGAGGCGACCTGAATTGAAGTCGTCGGACAGGAGAATGCGCTCGTGGAGCGCGACCGAGGTCTTGATGCCTTCGATCTTGAGCATGGAGAGGGCGCGGCGGCCCCGTGCGATGGCCTCTTCGCGGTCTTTACCGTAGACCAGCAGCTTGGCGACCAGACTGTCATAGTAAGGCGGAACGGTATAGCCCCCGTAGATGTGGGTGTCCAACCGGATGCCGGGACCGCTGGGCAACGAGAGGTGGGTGATCCGGCCGGGCGAGGGCGCAAAGGTCGCGGGGTCCTCGGCGTTGATGCGGAACTCGATGGCGTGGCCTGTCGGCCGGACCTGTTTTCTCTTCGGGACCGAGATCGGCTCGCCGGCGGCGATTCTGAGTTGTTCGATCACGAGATCAATGCCCGTGACGAGTTCGGTGACCGGGTGTTCCACCTGGATCCGGGTGTTCATCTCCATGAAGTAGAAGCTGCCGTCCTGGTCGAGCAGGAACTCCACGGTCCCGGCGTTTTCATACTTCGCCGCGCGCGCCGCTGCGACCGCCGCACGGCCCATCTCGGCCCGCAATTCGGGAGTGAGCGCCGCCGACGGCGCCTCCTCGATGATCTTCTGGTGGCGCCTCTGGATCGAACACTCCCTCTCGCCGAGGTGAATCACCCGTCCGTGGGAATCGGCCAGGATCTGAAACTCGATGTGTCGCGGGCGCTGCAGGTACTTCTCGAGATAGAGGGTCGGGTCGCCGAAGGCGCGCTCGGCCTCGTTCCATGCCGTGTCGTAGGCGCGTTTGAGGTCTTCGGCGTCCCAGGCCAGACGCATCCCGCGTCCACCCCCGCCCGACGACGCTTTCAATATGACCGGAAAACCGATCTCGGTGGCGAGTTTCAGGGCCTCGGAGGCCGACCGCAGCGGTCCGTCGGAGCCGGGGAGGATCGGAACCTCGGAGGCGGCCATCGTGGTTCGGGCCTGCGACTTGTTGCCCATCATCCGGATGGCATCTGGAGACGGTCCGATGAAGGTCAGCCCGCACGCGCCGACGATTTCGGCAAAGTGGGCATTTTCCGCCAGAAAGCCGTAGCCGGGGTGGATCGCGTCGGCGCCGGTGAGCAGGGCCGCCGACATCACGGAGGTGGTGTTGAGATAGGAACTGGACGAATCGGAGGGGCCGATGCACATCGCCTGGTCGGCGAGCTTGACGTGCAGGCACTCGCGATCGGCCTCGGAGTGGACGGCCACGGTCTGAATGTCGAGCTCGCGGCAGGCGGCGATGATCCGCACCGCGATCTCTCCACGATTGGCAATCAGGACTTTCGAAAACATCGATTCCCCGCGGTCACGCCGGACGGATCAGGAAGAGCGGTTCGCCGTACTCCACGGGTTGGGCGTTTTGGGGCAGCACCTTGACGATCGTCCCGCTGATGTCGCACTCGATTTCGTTCATCAACTTCATGGCTTCGACGATGCAGAGGGTCTGGCCGCGCTCGATGAAGTCTCCCACCTTGGCATACGGATCGGCGTCGGGGTTCGGCGACCGGTAGAAGGTTCCCACGATCGGCGAGTTGATCTCGTGAAGCCCGGCCTCCTCGTCGACGACTGCGGGCGCAGCGCCGCCGGCGGGCGATGCAGCGTTCGCGACAACGGGCTGAGCACCAGATGCCGGCTCGGTTGCGACGGCCGGTGGTGCGGCCACCACGACCGGCGCCTGGCCTTCGATCCGGAGGCGGGAGCCGGCGTGCTCGATCTCGACGCTCGACACCCCCGAGGAGCCGACCAACTCGATCAGCTCACGAATTTCGTCAAACTTGAACATCAATGAGTCACCTCAGATGAATTCGGAGTACAGGCGCGCGCGGACCAACCGGCTCAGGAATCGGCCCTTCCCCGTGAGACCACCCCGGCCCAGAACGAGAATCAGGAAGTACCCCGCCGCGATGGTTGTCAAGATGATAACCGCATCCTCGGCAAAAACCGCCAACTGCTCGAGATCCCCGTGGCGAAATTCCCGGGTCGCCTCGGCGAGGTCACGGACGATGGTCGCCAATTCCGCCCCCAACGTCTCGAGCGTCGCGTCGTGGGGACTCACCACCACCGGGATCCCGTCGGGATCGACGATCGCGGCGCCGCGGGCGCCGGGACAGTTCTCCAGCAGCTGCTGGATCGGTTGTTGGAAGTTCACGGTTTCAGCCTCTCCGAAGCCAGTCTAACCGCCTCCAACCAGCGCTGCAACGCCCGGGCGCGCGCATCGACCGTTTCTTGGTCACCCCGGCCGGTCGCCAGGTCGACCCCCGTCCCGGCGGACAAACCCGCGAGCAGCCGGGTCGCTTCGGCGTTGGACGGGTCCCGCTCGAGAACGCCCCGCAGCGTCTTCTCGGCCAGTTCCAGATCCGCCTGATCCAGCGCCAGGCGGGCCAGGGTCATGGTCGGCAGGGGAAGCTCGTCGGCCCGGGCGTCGAATTCGACATCGTCCAGGAGATCAAAATCGATATCGTCGTCGGTGTCAGCCGGGTCTTCGGTCGCGGGCGCGGAAATCGATATGGTGGCCGACTCGAGAGTGGACGAGGCGATCGTCTCCACCGGGAATTCATCAAGGGCCGCGGACTCTTCTGGCTCCTCGATTCCCGCTTCGGGCTCGAAATCGCGTGGAAAAGTCGAATCAGCGGAGGTGTCGTCGTCGATATCGAAGGCGATGTCGATCGTATCGTCGCCGTCGTCACCGAGGTTCTCGACTCCAGCGGCTGCATCTTCCTCGTCAAAGGACTCGAATGTCGGGACGGGCTCGGGCTCGAATGGCTCGTCCTCCGGGAGCTCGACCCGGACCGGCGGCATGGGCATGGGCATGTCACTCAGCGGCACCGCCACGGTCCTGCGGCCTTCGTCTTCGGAAGCCTGGACCTCCGGCTCGTGGTGACGCGCGGTCTCGACACTGAAGACGTCGCCGCCGCTCGGTCCCGATGGCGCGTCAGAATCGGCGTCGGCGAAGACCTGGTCCAGGGACCGCCCCGGTGGCGGCGCCGAGATCCAGCCGCTGCCGAGCTTCGCTGCGGGGGCCGGGGACTGGAGCTGTCCGAGTTCGGCGAGACGGCCCTCGACGAAGGCGATGCGTTCCTCGAGCCCCTCGTCCGGGGCCGACAGCGCGCGCGCGCGCTTGAGGGCCTTGATCGCCTCCACCCACTCACCGTTGGCGATGGCCGCCTCACCGGCGAAGCGCGAGGCGACCGCGTTTTCCGGGTCGAGGGCGAGCGCCCGGCTCAGAGCTTCCGCCGCCTGCCGGCTCGAGCCCGCGTCGAGCAAAGCGCGGCCGAGACTGACCCACGCCGCGACGTACTTCGGGTGCTGTTCGAGACCGTTGCCGAGGACCGCGATCGCTTCCTGCAGTTCACCCTCCCGGCGCAAATGCTCGCCGAGTTTGAAGAAGATCCGGGAAGACGGGTCCTCCCGGAGTTCAAAGCGGAACTGCTCGAGTCGGTAGTCCATGAAATTTCAACCCCGCCGGGCCCGGTGGCCCGGCGGGTAGATTTGTGGAACTAAGGAGCGATTCCAGTACCAGAGAGACTGATTGTTTCTGTGTGAGGCCCAGTCGAGTCGGTATAGGAAATTTGGAGCTGGCCCGTCTTGCTTCCAGCGGACCTTGGGCAAAAATCTATGGTCGCATCACACTGCTGATTGTAGGCGAGCGTCGCTCCGCATGAATCTCCACCTGTGAAGTCGTTCGCCGCCTGCAGGAGCGTAACCCCAAATATCGTTGCGGTCTCTCCACCCACGTTTGTAATCGTCACCTGTTGAGCGCCCGAACAACTTGTTCCGGCCGCGTCTTCGACCTGATTTCCAAAATTGATCGTGCTTCCCAGGATTGGTGCCGTTTCAATCTCCACAGGCGTCGGCGTACACGCGCTGGCCGAAGGTTCAATCACCATGGCACCAGTGAGCGTGTCCGAACAGGTTCCAGGGAAATTCGTGACCATGACGTCGATCGGGGTCGACGCCGCCCGTTCGCCGGGAACACCGCCGACCGTGCACGGCGTGGGATTGAAGGTGATCCCGAGTTCATCGATGCCGGGAAGATCCTCAACTTCGATGGTGCTGCTGCTCTCGACGGTCACGTCGTTGCTGGGCGCGATGTAATTTCCCACCTGGACCAATACGTCCGGAGCGAAGAACTGGCCGTTGATCACGATATCGGCGGACGGTGTCCCGAGGTCCGCCTCGGGGATGATGATCGGCGTCACTCCGAGCACCTGCGGGGTGTTGCCACGGATGGTGAAGCTGCCTCCGCTCGTCTCGAGCCCGCTTTCGAGCAACACCACCGTGAACGCGCCGCTGGTCGTGCTGCAGCTGACACCCAGATCGTCGGGTATCCGCACCACGATCTCGGTGCCGGAAACGCTGATGACCTGCATCTGATCGCCGCCGAAGAGCACCTGCAGCGGAGAGATGAAACCGGATCCGTAGATGATGACGAGATCACCGAGACCGCCCTCCTGCGGGCAGTTGCCGGTGATGTAGAGGTTGTCGCCGTAGGTGAAGCTGGAGTAGACCGACTCGGAGCCGGTGTTCATGTTGACCACGCGCACCGGCACCGCCACCGGCGGCGTGTCGCCCTGCTGGCTGTAGTTCGGGCTGACGCAGGTGATGCGGTCCTGGTTGGCGGGCGAGGTGTCGTCGAAGATGTTGACGTCGGTGGCCGTCAGGTCGCCGAAGAAGACCTGCATCGGCGCCTGGAACCCCTTGCCGAAGATGGTCACCAGGGTGCCGCCCTCGAGCGGGCCCGAGGTCGGCGAGATCGAGGCGATCTCCGGCGTCGGGTTGTCGGCGAGAACGATAAAAGCGTCCTCGAGCGAGGTGCCGCCGTCGATGGTCGATACGGTCACGTCCTGCGGTTGATCCTCGGTCAAAGGCAGCGTGCTGAAACGCGGGGTCTCGACCTGGATCTGGCTGCCGTCGGGAGCCACCGACAGGACCGAGCCGAGGCGGACCATGCCGTCCGGGGCGGTGAAGCTGACGCTGAGGTCGGAGGCCACCGAACCGAAGTTCTGGCCGAGGACGTTGACGATCTCACCGCCCGAGGAGCGACCCGAGTTCGGCGACACGCCGAAGATCTGGGGCCCGCCGCCCGGCAACAGCACGAACGCAGAGGGCAGGGTGTCGGACTCCGACGATCCGGTTCCTGCGTTCACGACGACCCGGACATCGGCCGCCTGCTGGATGGTGTTGTTGGCGCCGGTGAAGGCGGGGGTGACCACCGTGACGAACCCGTCTTCACTCGCCGGGATGCTCTCGGTGACACCGGCGACGATCGCCTGATAGGCGACGCCGTTGAGGTCGAAATACACCTCGACCGGGGCGAGGATGCCCTTACCAGTTATCACCACCTGGTCACCGCCCGCATACGACCCGCGCCGCGGATCGATGCTGAAAAGTTGCAGGGCGTCGGTTGTCGAGCGGTCCTGATAGGTCACGGTGATCTGTCGGCTGACGCCGCCGACCAGGGCGCGGATCACGTACGGCCCGGCGGTGTCGGCAATGAAGGCCGCCGACGCCATTCCACCGGAGGTGAGAACCGAGGCTTCGGTCTGGCCGCTCCGAGAAGGCGCCGCCGGTCGCCTCGAAGGCGACGGAGGTCCCGTTGGGTGCGGGCGATCCGTTCCTCGTCACCGTGGCATCGAGGAGGATGACGGTGTCGACGAACGGTGCGGTGTTCGAGGCCGTCAGCGTGACGATGCTCCAGGCTTCCGGCACCACCGTCGGCACCGGATTGGCCGATGGGCTGTCACCCGAGCACCCGACCATGACGACCAGCGCCAGGAGGGCGATGAACGGTGTAAATCTCTTCATGGCTTCAGACCCCCACTTACTGGCCGTTGCAGTAGAAATTGAATGCGATCGGAATCGGCGTGGTCGCGACACTCTTGCCGGACACCGTCTTGCCGTAAATCGTCAGCTCGAGACTCTGCCGGATATTGGTGTTGCCGGTCTCCGGATCGAAGCCGCCGTTTTCCGGCAGCAGATAGGCGATCGGGATCTCTTTCAGGTACTCGAGCGGGTAGATCCGATAGTTCTCGAGGTCGGCGGAGCCGCCCGAGGGAACGAAGACCGCCTGGTCATACGACCACTCCGGGGAGTTGGTGCTGCCGCCGTCGGTCCGGTAGGGCTTGATCACCCACCGGGTGAGGTTGACGTCCTGGTTGGCGCTCGTGGTCCCGCCGGGGTCTTTGGTCGTCGACGTGATCGCCATGTTTTCGATCGCGAGATCGGTCACCTGGAAGCAGACGTCCACGTCCGGGTTGTAGGCGCTGATGTCGATGGTCAGATAGACCGTCGCCACGGTGTTATCCAGCGTGCTGCTGCCGCCGCACGACCCGACCACGAGCCCGAGAGCGAGAACAACGCTGAGTTTCATGAATCGCTTCATCTCATCCTCCGCCTAATACTTGACGATTCTCGGGGTGATGAAGATCAACAGTTCGTCGTGATCGAGACGAACGGTTTTGTTCTTGAACAACCAGCCGAAGATCGGAATACTGCTGAGACCAGGGATGCGATCCTCACCCTGACCGTCGGTGATCTCGTAGATTCCACCGATCACCGTCGTGCCGCCGTCGCGAATCAGGAGCTGAGTCTCCGCATCGCGGGTGAAGATCGGCGCGTTGTTGCCGCCGGCAACCGCGAATTCAGGGGCCGGCCGCTGCTTTTTGATGCTGATGTCGAGGTTGACGGTCCCCTCGGCGGTGATCTGCGGCGTGACTTCGAGCCGCAAGGTCGCGTCGACGTACTGTACGGTCACCGTGTTGTTGGCCACCGTCTGCACCGGGATCTGCAGACCCGAACGGATCGAGGCCCGCTGCAGGTTCTGAGTCGTGACCCGAGGCGTCGACACCACCCTGGCCGAACCGGTCGACTCGGCCGCGGTGAGCTGGAAGTCGAGGTTGAAGGTGTTGAGAATATCTCCGAAGGTCATGGCGAGCACCTCGTGGCCCGCGGGCAGATCGACCGTTCCACCGGCTCCGATCGAGTTCGGGAAATTGAGTCCGGTGTCGTTGCCGTGCTCGGCATCCATGACGCCGGTGAAGCCCCAGCTGACGCCGAGTTCGCGCGAGAACTGTTTGGTGGTCTCCACGATGCGGCCTTCGATCACCACCTGCGGCGTCGGCAGATCGAGGGAATCGATGAGCCGCAGAATGCCCTCCACCCGGTCGTTGACATCGCGGATGATCAGCGTGTTCGTGCGCTGGTCCACCGTCACCGAACCGCGGTCCGACAAAAGGTAGCTGTCGCTCGACAGCAGACCGGCCACGTAGTCCGCCTTGGCGTAGGACAACGGCTTGAGATAGGTGCTCAGCGGTTTGGCCCGTTCCTTTTCCTTGTCGAACGCGGCCCTGGCCGACTTCTCGGCCGCCAGCTTGCTGATCGGGGCCACCCTGAGGACGTTGTTCTCCAGCACGTAGTCGAGGCCGTTGATCTTGAGGATCAGATCGAGGGCCTGGTCCCACGGCACGTCTCGCAACTCGACCGTCACCGATCCGTTGACGCCCGGGTCGAGCACGATGTTGAGTTCGGTGAGCACCGAGAAGGTCTTGAGGACGTCTTTGACGTCCGCGTCCTTGAGGGTCAGCGTGATGGGCTCGCCCGTCCACTGCTCCTGCTGGTTATCCACCTCGGTGGCGGCGTAGCTTTCGCCGGCCATCGTCGGCGAGTCCAGCACCTTCGCGGCGGTTGCCTGCTCGATGAGTTGCTTGTCATCGGCCACCCACGGGCTTCTCGTCGACGCCGCGGCCCGGTCGGTGGCCCGGTCGGTCTTCGCCGGATCTTCGGGAACGTCGAAAATCGCCGAGACGACCTCCTGCGCAGGCTCGGGCTCGGCGACGGTCCTCGGCTGCGAACGGGTGATCTCGATGGTTCCCGAGTGGCCGACCTCGACGGACTCGGTGGCAAACGACTGCGCGGCGGCTGTCGTCGCCTGACGGTCCACGCCCACCGAAACGATGGCGCCGTTGCTGGTGCCGTCGACCCGGTAGTCGGCATCCGACCGAAGATCGATGACCACCCTGGTGATCGGCTCCGGTGTCGCCTGGAACTGTGCCACGCGGACCTGGCTGACGAGCGGAGAGTTGACCGGCATGAGGTGGCGATCGACGTGATTGACGACGCCGCTCAGATCGAGAACGAGTCGCCTCGGCTCGGGCAGGGTGAACGAAGCTGACCTTGAGCGTGCGATCGGCCTTGAGTTCGACCACGACGCCGTCTCCGGTCCGCACCGGAACCACCTCATAGAGGTTTGCCGGTCCCGAGAAAGACCTGCGGCGCCGGCGGCGCCGGCTGTCGATTGCTCGGCAACCACCACGTCCTCGCGAATCACCGGCGCCGGCGCGGCCGCCTGATCGGTGAAGGAATAGAACTCGAGATCGAGCCCCCCCGCGTTCGCGGTCAACGTCAGTTGTGCCGGTTCTGCCAGCCACACCGTGAGCCGTGAGACCCTTTTTCCGAACTCCTCGACATGGTCGAGTTCCGCCCGTTCGATGCCGGTATCAGTCCCGGTCAGACGGCCGACTCCATCGGCCCACCGCGCCTCGGGCAGTTCCACCACCCACACACCCGGCTGCGGCGAGTAATGGACGGTCTCCAACTCCCCTGTCGCCCGGAGGTGGAGCACGGGGCCGGAAGGTCCCGCCTCCGCACCCATCCCCTGAATCGCAGGAGTGGACTCCTCGGCGAGGAGCGGCACACCAGCCCCCAGCAGGACAAATGCCGCTGTCGCCACCAGGATGCGGACGTTTTTCATCATCATGCCGTCCCCCATATTCCCCTCATATCAACGGCTAGTCCGTGAGTTCTCGTACAATTTCATCGTAAGGTTTGAGCCGACCGGGATCGTTGACGAACTGTCTGAAGACCACCTTGTTGGGGTGGATCTCCGACACCTCGCCGTTGTACAGCTTGGTTCCCGGACGGATGATGTACGAAACGTTGTCGCGCCCGAGAACGAAGGCGAGAATGCCGCTCGGCATCTCGATGATCCCCTCGACCTTGAGTTCTTCCACCAACATCCCGGGAAGCCCGGGCGGCCGCGCCTTGGCCGGTCCCTCTTCGGTCTCCTCGAAGCCTCCGAGGAGCGACCGGAAGGGATCACGGCGCCCGGCCGGGTCGTATCCGAAGATACCGCCCTGCAGAACCTCTTCCTCGCCGCGAAGGATCTCTTCGATTCCCGACACGTCGACATCACTCTCGATCGAGGGGTGCGGGCGCTTCGGTCGCCGGTTCCTGTGCGTCCTGTGCGCCGGCCGCACCGATACCCATCAGAAAGAGAATCAAACCACACGAAATCAGTAGTTTGCAGTTCATTCCTCTGGCTCCGCGTCCTCATCCTTGAAGATGAATGTCTGAAGGGTGAAGTCGGAGTGAACGGTGAACCGGTCACCCGCCACGTTGGAGCGCATGGGTGTGATCGTCAGCGCGTTGACGTTGATGATCCTCGAAAACCTGCTCATGCGATCGAACAGCAGCCCGAACTCGTGATACGTCCCGTCCAGCCCGACCTGAATCGGCCACGCCTGGTAGAAACCGCGATCCTCGAAGTTGCCGGGAGTGAAGCGGGTGAGGTTGAACCGCCCCCGTTCAGTGAGCTGTTTGAGCCGCTTGATCAGGTTGTCCGTCTCGCGGCGGGTCGGCAGGATCCGGCGCAGACGGTCGAGCTCGATTTCGTAGTTCCGGATGTCTTCCTCGAGCCGCGGGAGGTCCGCCTTGGCGGCGCGCCCCTTCTCGATTTCACGCTCGAGATCGTTGATGTTGCTCTCGAGGCGCTCGATCTGGGTCTGGATGTCCTTGAAGACGTACAGGTGCATGACGACGAAGAGAGACACGCCGAGCGCGAGTCCCACGAGCGCCGCCACGTACCAGGGCTTGGAGTTGAGATCAATAGCCACGCGTCAGCCCCCCCGTAATCACCGCCCGGCCGCCGCGGCCTGCGAGCCCTCCGCCGCCTGGATTTCCGGCGGCGAGATGTTGAAGATGCACCTCAGGGAGAAGTTGAAGTTGTCGCCTCTCGCCCGCGACAGGTTCTTCAGCTCCGGTTCCTCGAAGAACGGCGACGCATCGAGGTTGGCGATGTAGTTCGCGACCGCGTTCTCGTCCATCGCGGTTCCATCGAGGACGAGCTCGTTGTCTTTCAGGGTGAGCTTTGTGAGCCACACCAGCTCCGGCAGCGCCCGGGAAACCTCGTCCATGATCTTGACCGGACCGCGCTGGTTCTTCTTCAACTCCTCGATGACCTCGATCTTCTGCCGCAGCGACTCGCGCTTCGCCTCGAGCTCCTCGACCTTTTTGATGTACTGCAGCAGCTCGTCGCGCTCGCGCCGTCTCTGCTGCTCGATCAGCCGGAGATCGGCGCGCTTGCTGGTCAGGAGGTACCACTGGGTGCCGACCACGACGCAGGCCAGCGCGAGAACGATCAACAGGACGATGTCGCCCTGTTTCGCTCCCAACGAAAACTGGGGCCGCGATGATTGTGTCGCCGCCGCCGCCGGAGTTTCAGCAACCAGATTGATCTTGATCATTGCGTCATTCTCCGACCTTGCGCACCGCGAGGCCCACCGCTACCGCCATCGCCGGAGCATGCCGGTTGATCCACTCGGGATCGAAGTCGGACTCGCTGTAGCGGATGTTCCGGAAGGGGTTCATGACCTCGACCGTGACCTGGAACCGCTCCCTGATGACCTCGTCGAGGTTGAGCACCTGCGCGCTCCCACCGGCCAGCACCACGCGATCCAGATGATCAACAGATGACGTGGCGACAAAGAAATCGATCGTCTTTTGCAGTTCCGCGGTCAGATCCTCCGACACGCTGTTGAGAACGCTCAATACCTGTTGCAGTGTGTTTTCACCGACCCGCTCACCGAGCTTGAGCCGCTCGGCGTCGTCCCTCGACAGGCTCAGTTCGCGCTGGATCGCCTCGGTGTACTGATTGCCGCCGAACGCCACGTCCCGCCAGAAGATCGAGACCCCGCGGTAGAGCACGTTGATATTCATCACCGATGCGCCCACGTTGACCAGCGCCACCGTCTCCTGTTCCAGATCGTAGTTCGCCTCGTAGGCGTTTTGCAGGGCGAAGACATCGACATCGACCAGCACCGGTTCTTTGCCGGCCTGGACGATCACCGAAGTGTAGTCGGCGATCCGGTCCTTCTTGACCGCGACCAGCAGCACGTCCATGGTGTCGCCGGCATCGGACTCCAGCACCACATAGTCGAGATTGACGTCGTTGATGTCAAAAGGAATGTACTGTTCGGCTTCCCACTGGATGGACTCCGCCAGCTCCGCATCGGTCATCGCCGGGAGCTGGATTTTTTTGATGATCACCGAGTGGCCCGACAATGAGCCCCCGAAGTTGGAATTCTTGATGCTGTTTTCGGCAATCAAACGGGACAAAGCCTCGACAACGAGCGACGAATCCATGATCGCGCCATCGACAATCGCCTCCGGCGAGAGATCGGCGATCGCGGCATGGAGAAGCTGAAATTCTCCGTTTTTCAACGGCTTCAACTCGACGATCTTAATCGCCGAAGAACCGATATCACAGCCGACGACTTGCTTTTTGGGTTTTCCAAACACGGCTTACACCTTGATCGCAGAAGTTTTTCTGGACAGGACCATAAACCCCTCTACTTTGAGGCTACCAAAGGCCTCCTCTAAGGTCAAGAACAGGGATCACAACAACCAATCGACGCAGCAACCAGGGTCGCACAACTGTCTCTGTTTTTTTTCAAAATCAGGCTCCGTCGGCTTCTCGAGAATATCCAAAACACTCTCCGACCCATACCGTTCTTATTAGCGTATCATTTATCGTTGCAAAGAGCGTAATTTTGTTCGAAGGATTTCTTCTTTCGGCGAAAAAAATATCCGTTCTTTTTGCAGCCCGGCGCATGTTTTGGGCCCGGATAGGTCTGCAAATCGAATGGCAATCCTCCGCCGACACTTGATAATCGGGGCCACCTGTGCTATTAAATTCCACCCCTGTTCGGGGGATTCGAGAAGGAGTTCTGACATGGCGCAGCGATGTGAAATCTGCGGCAAGGGGCCGATGAGCGGCAGCAATATCTCTCACGCCCACAACGTAACGAAACGGCGCTGGCTGCCGAACCTCCAGCGGGTGCGTGCGATGGTCGACGGACGGCCGAAGTACCTCAGGGTGTGCACCCGGTGCATCCGCTCGGGCAAGGTCACCAAGGCCCCGCGACTCTGAGTTTGGGGCGGCGCTCACGGGCCGGCCCCCGCCGCGCCCCGCCGCTCGACCCGTACCATCCCCTTCAACGCCTGCAATCGGTTCAGGATGCGCGAGAGTTGCGCTGCGTCGCGCACCAGGATGGTGAGGGCCGCAAATCCCGTGTCACCGGGTTCTGATCGCAGCTGGCAGGTCAGGATATCGCTGCCCTCCGACGAGATGGCATGCGAGATGGACGCCAGCATGCCGGAACTGTCGGCGAAGGCCATGTCGACATCGACCTGTGATGTGGGCGTTTCCGCACTCCCCCGACCCGCCGCCCACCGGACCTCGATCTCCCGCTCGGGATGGTAGAGAAGGTTGCGGACATTCGGACAGGCGCGGGCGTGCACCGCGACCCCTTTACCGCGGGTCACGAAACCGACGATATCCTCACCCGGCAGGGGCTTGCAGCACTTGGCCAGATAGACCAGAAAATCTGAATCTCCGGTGACTTCGAGGGCGTGCCCGTCGACCGGCGGCGGTGCGACGCGGGTCCTGACGTCGGCGACCGCGTCTTCGCCCGCCCCCACCTCCTGCCGCAGCGGACCGGTCACGACGGACACCGGAGTTCTGCCGAACCCGATGGCGGCCAGCAGATCCTCTTCCTTCGACATGCCGCTGCCCTGCAACACGGAGGCGAACTCATCGCTGCCGCTGACCTGTTTCAACGAGGTGCCGACCTTGCGCAGCTCCCTGTCCAGGAGTTTGCGGCCGACCTCGACCGCGCGTTCCTTCTCCTCCCGTTTGAGCCAGGCACGGATCCTGGAACGCGCGCGATTGGTGGCGACGATCGACAGCCAGTCGTGGTGGGGCTGCTGCCGGTTGGAGGTGGTGATCTCGACGATGTCGCCGTTTCTGATCTCGGTCTTCAGCGGCACCCACTTCCCGTTGATGCGCCCGCCGACGCAGGTCTGGCCGACCTGGCTGTGGACGCGGTAGGCGAAGTCGAGGACGGTGGCGCCCCGCGGGAAGGAGAACACATCGCCGCGCGGCGTGAAGCAGTACACCTCGTCGGGGTAGAGATCGACCTTGAGAGAGTCGAGGAACTCGCGCGGCGAGGTGCCCTCGGAGTTGTCGAGCAGCGCCCGCAGCCAGGCCACCCGGGAATCCTCGGCCGGGGCGTGCGAGCCCTTTTCCTTGTAACTCCAGTGAGCGGCGATGCCGAATTCCGCGATCTTGTGCATGTCCTCGGTCCGGATCTGGATCTCGAACGGGTGGCCCTCCGGTCCGACCACCGTCGTGTGCAGCGACTGGTAGGCGTTGGGCTTGGGGATGGCGAGGTGGTCCTTGAGCCGGCCGGGGACCGGCGGCCACTGCTGGTGGATGAGACCGAGCGTGGCGTAGCAATCGGCGACGGATGACACGATGATTCGAAAAGCGAGGAAATCGAACACGTTGGCGACATCCACGCCCTGGCGTTTGAGTTTTTCGAAGATGGAGTAGAGGTGCTTGATCCGGCCCTGAACGCTGCCCTGGATGCCGTTTTGTTCGAGCAGGCCCTCGAGAATGCCCTGGATCTCGGTAAACCAGCGGGCGGCAGCCTCTTTCCGTTCCTCGATCTCGTGATCGAGTTTTTCAGCCTCTTTGGGATGGAGGTAACGAAAGCACAGATCCTCCATCTCGGTCTTGATGCTGCCGATGCCCAACCGGTTGGCAATCGGAGCGAAGATCTCGAGGGTTTCCCGGGCGATCGCAACCTGCCGCTCGCGGCGCAGAAAGCCCAGCGTCCGCATATTGTGGAGCCGGTCGGCGAGTTTGACGAGAATGACCCTGACGTCGTCCATCGAGGCCAGCAACAGGCGGCGGAAGTTCTCCGCCTCGTTTGCTTCGCGGCTCGAGTACGAGCTCTCGAAGTCGGCCATCTTGGTCAAGGCGGCGACCAACCGCGCCACTTCGGGCCCGAACTCCTCGCCGATCTCGTCGGCGGTGGTCTCGGTGTCCTCGAGAAGGTCGTGGAGCAGGCCCGCCGACACCGTTTCCTCGTCGAGCTCCATGTCGGCCAGGATCCAGGCAACGGCCAGCGGGTGGGTGAAGTAGGGCTCGCCGGAACGGCGAATCTGACCCTGGTGCCGGTTGGCGGCGAAGACGTAGGCGTGACGGATCAGGTCTTCGTCGAGATCCGGACGGTAGCGCTCCATCCGGTTGAGGATGTCCTCAATACGTATCCTCGCCGGGGCGGGTTCCGCGACCATCCATCTATTCTATCTGTCGGGGTCAAGAAGACCCTTCCGCGCGCGTTCCCGATGGGTCGGCGTCCAAGCTGATGAGGTCAATTTCGAATTTCGGATTTCGGATTTCGGATTTCGGATTTCGGATTTCGGATTTTCAGCCGGCATGATCTGCCTGAGGCGGCCTGACACCTCCGCCGGACAGGGTTTCACGGAATTTCGAATTTCGGATTTCGGATTTCGGATTTTCCGCCCCACGCCTCCCCCATCTCATCGGGAATGAATATGCGATCGACCCCAGGTACGGGTCGGCACCAAAAACCCTTTCAACATGAAAAACCCCCGCGCGAGCGGGGGCAAATTCGAAATCCGAAATTCGAAATCCGAAATTTCCTTATCGTTTTCCGGCGAGGCGGCGGCGTTCGCGGCGCGCGACCAGCAGCTTGTTCATGGCCAGCGCCACCGGCGAGGCGATGAAGACCGTCGAGTAGGTGCCGACGATGATGCCGACCAGGAGCACGAAGGCGAAGGTGTTGATGACGTCGCCGCCGAAGATGAAGAGACTGATGACCACCAGCAGCGTCGTGCCCGAAGTGATGATGGTCCGGGACAGGGTCTGGTTGATTGACGCATCCATGATCTTTTCGAGGTCCTCGCCCCGGTGCAGACGCAGATTCTCGCGCACCCGGTCGAAGATCACCACCGTGTCGTTGACCGAATAGCCGACCAGGGTCAGAAGGGCCGCCACGGTGGGCAGGTTGAACTCCCGCTGGGTGACGGCGAGCGCAGTCAGGGTGATGATCACGTCATGGATGAGTGCGACGACCGCGCCGACGCTGTAGGGCAGCTGGAAACGGATCCAGATGTAGACCAACATGCCGAGGATCGAGAAGATGATCGCGAGTTGCGCTTTCTTCTGCAGGTCCTTGCCCACGGCGGGGCCGACGTTTTCGGCCCCGAGGAGGGAGAACGCCCCGACGACCGCCGTGTCCTGGAGGTAGGCACGGGTCTGATCGCTCACACCGGCAATCGAATCGAGGTCTCCAATGGAGGTGAAGATACCGTTCTCTTGACGGTAGTCGAGAACCGCCTCCGCCATCGGCTCGTAGTAGGCCCCACGTCCGTCGACGTCGCCGCCGACGCCGTCCGGATCGGATGTGACGAGGAGATTGAGGAGGGCGACGGAACCCCTGGTGTTGAGGTCGAAGCGGCCGCCGAGATCCGCGTTGAACTTCGCGTTCAGCAGGTCGAGGATCGGGGTCGTGAAATCCCCCTCCTCGCCGCCCGGGTTTTCCACCCGGATCAAGACCTCGTGCTTCTCGGCCTCGTCGAAGCGCTGGATCAGAGGCGAGCCGGCTGTGAGTGCGGCGATCGCCGTCCGCAGGTCGCCGAGGTCCGGTTCTTGATTGAACTTGACGGTGACCTGGGTGCCGCCGACAAAGTCGATGCCGAGGTTGAGGCCGTGGCCGAGAAACTCGTAGGCCAGACCGGCAATGATGACCACCGCGGAGATCACAATGGCGATCCGCCGGTAGGAGAGGAACGGGATATTGGTGTCACCGATAATTCGCATGGTTGTTTCCAATCAGATACTCAGCGACTCGACCCGTTCACGACCGGCCAGCGCGATCATGTACAGGGTCCGCGAGACGAAGACGGCGGTGAACACGCTCGCCAGAATGCCGATCGACAGCGTCACGGCAAAGCCCTTGACCGGACCGGTCCCGAAGTTGAACAGGAAGAGGGCGGCGATGAGCGTGGTGAGGTTGGCGTCGAGAATGGTGCCGAAGGCGCGTGCAAACCCGGTGTCGATGGCAGCACGGACGGTCTTGCCGACTGCCAGCTCCTCGCGGATGCGCTCGAAGATGAGGACGTTCGCATCGACCGCCATGCCGATGGTCAGGATCACACCCGCGATACCGGGCAGGGTGAGGGTCGCGCCGAAGTAGGACATGGCGCCGAGCAGGATGATGATGTTGAGTACGAGGGCGACGTTCGCGTTGAGCCCCGACATCCGGTAGTAGACGAGCATGAACAGCATGACGACCAGCAGGCCCGCCACCGCCGCCCGCACTCCGCGCACCACCGAATCGCGGCCCAACGACGGACCGACCGTCCGTTCTTCGAGATAGGTGATGGTCGCGGGCAGCGCGCCGGCCCGCAGCTTGAGCGCCAGGTCCTCCGCCTCTTCGATCGAGAAGCTCCCGGTGATGCGGCCTTCGCCGGGGATCCGCGATTCGATGACCGGCGCCGAGATCACCCGCTGGTCGAGGACGATGGCCATCCGGGTCCCGATGTGGGAGCCGGTGTACTGGCCGAACTTGTCGGCCGCGTGGGGTTGGGTGGCGAAGTTGACGACCGGCTGGCCGTACTCATCCTGGCTCCGCCGCGCCGAGCGCAGCTCCTGCCCGGAAATAATCGCGGCCTTTTTGAGCAGGTAGAAATCCGTGCCGATCACCGCACCGTCGAGGCCCTCGCGGTCGCCCGGGACGATTTCGGAGTCGGAGGGAACGATGCCGCCGATCGCGGAGAGCAGGGTCTGCCGGTCCGGCATCGGACCGCCTGAGACCTCCTGGAACTCGAGGAAGGCGGTCGAGGAGATGAGGTCCTTGACGCGCGCCGGGTCGTCGACACCGGGCAGCTGAACGAGGATGCGGTCGCTGTCGATGCCCTGCCGCTGGATCACCGGCTCGGCGACGCCGAACTGGTCGACGCGGTTCCAAATGGTCTCCAGCGACGAACGAACCGCCATGTCGCGCACCGTGCGGTCCATGTTGGGCGGCAGCTCGAAGGTCCAGACCCCCGCGCCGGGTGTCACGCTGTAGCCCGGTATCCAGTTGTCCGCGATCTCGCGCAGTTTGGCGGAGTCGGTGGCGGCCGGCACGTTGGCCGAGAAGCTCAGCTCTTCGATGTTCGACGTCCCCTGCGTCAGTTCGACGCCCTCTTCACGCGCGCGGCTCACCAGCCGCTGGGCGGAATCGTCGAGCTCGGCCTTGATGGCATCGTCGGTCTTTACCTGCAGCACCAGGTGGATGCCGCCCGAAAGATCGAGCCCGTAGTGGATCTTTTCAGAAGGCGGGTACAGCGACCACAGGCTGAGCCCGACCACGATCACAATGAGAATGATGCGCCACAGGATCTTTTTGTCCACGCTCGCCTCCGCTTTACACCGGTTCGGACGGTGCGCCGTCCGTACCGACCGGTCCGCTGATCGCGCTCTTGGTGATCCTGATCTTGGTGTTCTCAGAGATCTTGAGCAACAGGGTGTTGTCCTCGACGGTGGCGATGGTGCCGAAGATCCCGCCGGAGGTCACGACCTTGTCGCCCTTTTTGAGGGCCCCGATCATCGCTTCTTTTTTCTTCTGCTGCTTTTTCGCCGGCATGATGACGAGGAAGTAGAAGACCCCGAAGATCAGGGCGAACATCACCATCATCGACAGGGGACCGCCCCCTCCAGCTGCACTTTCCATGAATCACCTCGCAGTTCCGTCTGTCTCGCTGTTCCGCGCGTTTTCAACCGCGCTGCGGAACCGCGAATAGCGGCCCGCCATGATAGCTTCCCGAGCCTGTCGCATCAAGCTTAAAAAGAAAGAGAGATTGTGAACGGTCAGCAAGACCACCGACGTGACCTCGTTTGCGACAAAGAGGTGGCGCAGAACGGCCCGCGAGTAGACCCTGCAGGTTGGGCAGCCGCAAGCGGGGTCGAGCGGCTCGGGGTCGTCGGCAAAACGGGCGTTCTTGATCGCAAAATCGCCCTGCGACGTGAAAACCTTGCCGGTCCTCGCCGACCGGGTGGGAAGCACACAATCGAAGAGATCGACCCCACAGGCGATGGCGTGCAGCAGATCTTCCGGATAACCCACTCCCATCAGATACCGCGGACGCTCGCGCGGCAGCATGGGCGCAGCCGTCGCAACCCCGTCGTGCAGGGCCTCGCTCGGTTCGCCGACCGCCATGCCGCCGATCGCGAACCCGTCAAACTCCAGCTCCGCCAGCGCGTCGCTGGACCGTTGGCGGAGGTCGCAGTCGAGGGAACCCTGTTGGATACCGAAGACCGCGCCCTGCCAGCCTTCGTCGATCGACCTCAGTCTCATTGCCCGGGCGAGCCCGCGGCGGGCCCACACCATGCTGGTCATGGTGGATCGCTCGGCCTCGGCCCGCGCCACCGGGTAGGGCAGGCACTCGTCGAGGACCATCGCCACGTCGACACCGAACGCAGCCTGGGTCTCAATGACGTTTTCCGGCGTCAGGCGGTGCTCGCTGCCGTCGATATGCGAGCGAAAGGTCGCGCCGTCGGCATCCAGACGGCGGCGGTTGGCGAGCGAAAACACCTGGTAGCCGCCGGAGTCCGTGAGGATCGGACCGTCCCAGCCCATGATCCGGTGCAGCCCTCCGAGACGGGAAATGCGCTCGACACCCGGCCGCAGCAACAGATGGTAGGTGTTGGCGAGGATCATCTCCGGGGCGAGCCGCTCGAGCTCCCAGGCGGCCACGCCCTTGACGGTGCCGGCGGTGCCGACCGGCATGAAGGCCGGGGTCCTCACGATTCCGTGGGGCGTTGTGAGCTCTGCGGCGCGCGCCGCACTCGAGGGGTCTTGGGAAACGAGGGAAAAAACTGACATTGTGTATGGCGCAGGTCGGCAGGCCCGGATCAGTTCCCGCCGGCCGACGCGTCGATCGTCTGCAGTTGGACGTCGGCGCCGAGTTCGAGTTGAAAGGTGGATGCATCAATCTGCGGGTTGAGCACCAGGTCCTTGAACTCGTACCGCGTACTGTCGCCGTCCGCCTCGTTGTACTCGACCATCACCGGCAGAAACAGCGTCCGATCGATCTCGATCTCGATCGAGCGCAGCCTCTTCTTCGCCATCGAGCCGACCGGCCGCAGCTTCAACCGGTAGGGCGCCCGGCCGCCCGGGTCGGCGAGGGTCACGCTGAAGTTGGAAGTGAGGTCGTCGAGAGGCTGGGTGCCCGCGAGCACGCGCACGAACCGCTGCTGTTTGTTGGACACTTTGACCCGCTCCGCCCGCGCCTGCAGCGGCAGGAAGGTGGTCACCGTGTCGTCGTTGAAGACCACCACCATGAGATCGGGCCGCCGATAGTCCCAGCGGACCTTGTCTGGGGCCTGGAAGAGGAACCCGCCCGACGACTCGACCGCCTCGAGCAGCATGTCGCTCTTCTTGATCTGCACGAAGTCGGCACTGAGCGAACGCAGGGCGTGCTGCTGCTCCACGACCCGGGCGATCAGGGCGTCGAGCTTGGCGCTCCCTTCAAGGGTGTCGATGGTGTCGCTCGGCGGTGGGCCGGCCACCGCGATCGACACCAGAAAACCGGCCAAGAGGAACAAACACAGGAGTTTCAGTTCTCGCACGGGACGCACTCTAGCACAGCAAGAGTGCTCAATTCTCAATTTTGAATTTTGAATTTTTAATCCCCGCTACGCCCGCCACAACGCCGTCGCGCCCTTGCGTTCAGGGCGAAAGGGCCAACCCGCGGCAATAGTGACTCAGACTTCTGCTTCCCGTTGTGGGGCAGGCGTCCCGGCTGCCGTCGCGGTCGCTGGCGCTGGTGGCCGCTCTCCTGATTTCGAACTCGGTCGGTGTCCATTTCATCGAATTCCGAATGAGCCCGGTATTCAATCGGAGATCCTCTTCTTCACCAACGCCAGGGGAATCGTCTCGAAAAGCGGCCACTCGCGCGAGGGGCCCTCCCGGTACACAAGGAATTCCGCGGCCATGGCATCGATGGCCTCCTCCGTCACGTTCTTGCCCCGGTCGGCGACCAGAATGCTCGTCACCTCTCGGGCGGCCGCCGACTCGAGCAGCGCCCGGGTTCCGAGGCAGTTGACGAAGCGCTCGGTTCCGACGGCATCCGCGCCGACCGCCACCAGCGTCCGAGGCTCGTCGAGCCAGCGTGGGGCTGCGGCATCCGGTTGTGACAGCACGCCCGGGTGACGGCCGAGCCGTTGCGCCTGTTCGGCGCCCCGGCCGGCGCTGGTCCCGTCGAGAACCACGACCTCGCCGGCCCACCCGTGCCGCCACGCGCCCTCGACGGCCGCCGCCACCGCCGACGAACGAGAGATCGTGATGACGCGAGCGGCGGGTTCGATCCACGGCAGGGCGTTGGCGGCGAGAGCCTCAGGGGCGGCCAGAAGAACGGACAAACGGCGCTCGAAGAGAGATTCCAGATCGCCGGGGCCGTTCTCGACGATGCTGCGGGCGAGCCCGACCAACGGCGCCATCGCGGCCTGGCCGCCGGCGAGCAGACCGGCCCCAACCTCCAGCGCATACGGCGTCCACTGCGACCGCAACCCGAGCAGGCCCGCCAACAGCCGCTCTTCGATTTCGGCGGCGCCGTGTTCGCGGTCGTCCGCCGCTCGCCGAAAAACCGCCACAACGTCCTCATCCATCACCAGCCGATTCTGCCACGAAAAGCCGGAGGAGGGCGCCCGTGCTACAACTGTATTGTCCGTCGTGGCCCGGCGGGCCGGAGGCAACATGAGCGACGATCCCAAGAACACCGTCAAGCCCCCCCGTCTGACCATCAACGCCGAGGTCGGGATGGGCGAATACTCCAACTTCGTCAGCATCGCGCACAACTATTCGGAGGTCCTCCTCGACTTCGGACGGACCCTGCCCGGCCGCGACGACATTCCGGTGGTGGCCCGGGTCATCATGAACCCCTTCCAGGCGAAACAGCTCCTCCGTGCCCTGACCCACAACGTCCAGATGTACGAGAGGTCGTTCGGGCCGATCGCCGATCCTCCGCAGGCCGCCGCACCCGGAACCTCCGAGACGAACTGATGGGCCTGGCTGCCTGAGCGCTTCGGCAACCCTCTTCACGCAGGGGAGCAGGGGGGCACGGGGGAAAGGGAGCGCTATCAGCACAGCCTCTTGCAAAATTCGAAATGTACCGCCGAAATCGGACTTATCGCGCCTGATCGAGGTCAGGCGGCACAGGTGCCGCCCCTACCCACAAGGGACATTCCCTTGTGGTGGCGGGGCCTGCCCCGCCTTTGAATGTGATTTTTGCATGAGGCTCACAGCAGCCACCTGATCATCGAAGGCACAATGACACCTCCCTTTCTCCCCTTCTCCCTTTCTCCCTTTCTCCCCTTCAAAAAAAACGCACCCCGAAGGGTGCGTTTTGAATTGTGTGCAGGACGTCCATCACTCCTCGAGCTTGAGGATCACGAAGCGGTAGGAATCCGCCCGTGGGATATAGACGTAGAGTCGCAGGTAGCCACCGGCAGCGACGTCCTCGACCACCGACCGCAACTCCGCCGGAGAGTCGACCGGCTGGCCGTTGGCCTCGGTGATCACCAGCCCGGGCGCCATGTTCTCCTCACTTGCCGGAGACAAGGGCCGCACCTGGGTCACGACCACGCCTTCGATCTCCGCCTCGATGCGGAAGTTCTGACGGGCCATCGGCGAAAGCTCCATCACCGTCACGCCGACCCGCTCGAAGACGTCGCCTTCGTCGCTCGGGCCTTCACCGGGCTCGACCGGGGTCGCGTCCGCCTCGCGCTCTTCGAGCGTCACGTCGACCGCGATCTTCTTGCCGTTTCGGATGACGCCGAGGTCGACCTCGGTTCCCGGCGGCATCGCCGAGATGGTGTCGATGAGCTCGCGGGTGTCGACGATCGACGTGCCGTCGACCGAGACGATGATGTCTCCGTGCCGGATGCCGCCCTTGTCCGCAGCATGGCCTTTCACGACCTCCTGGACGAGAGCACCGTTGGTGTTGTCGAGACCGAACGCGTCCGCGTCATCGCGGTTGATGTTGCCGATCGAGACCCCGAGATAGCCACGCACCACGCGGCCGTTCTCACGCAACTGCTTCAGAATTCGCTTCGCCACGTCGATCGGCACCGCAAACCCGATATTCTGGCCGGCGGCGTTGATCGCCGTGTTGATACCGATCACGTTGCCCTTGAGGTTGACCAACGGACCGCCGGAGTTGCCGAAGTTGATCGCCGCGTCGGTCTGGATGAAGTTTTCGAACGACGACGATGCGGCCGACAGACCGAGCGACCTGCCCTTGGCGGAGACCACGCCGACGGTGACGGAGTGGGCCATGTCGAGCGGGTTGCCTGCGGCCATCACCCACTCACCCACGCGGACAGCGGCGGAGTCGCCGAGCGCCAGAGCCGAGAACTCGCGGTCCGGGTCGACGACCTTCAAGAGCGCAATGTCCGTCGCCGGGTCGATACCGACGACCTCGGCCCGATACTCGGTTTCGTCGCTGAGGCGGACCTTGATGCTGTCCGCGTCCTCGATCACGTGGTTGTTGGTGAGGATCTCACCCGAGGAGCTGATGAAGAAACCGGAGCCCGACGACCTCCGAACCTGGGGCTGGCGCTCGGCGCCGTCGTCCTGGGGCCCGAAGAAGAAGTGGAAGGGATCGTTGGGCATCCGCTGCCTCCGCTCGGACGGGTCCTGGACGTCGTCGGAATAGACCGACACCACCGACGGCACCACGTGATCCGCCAGAGCGACGAAATCCGGGAGCACCATCTCGCCCATGGTCGCGGCCGGCGCCGGCGCCGGGAGATCGGCGGCCGCCCGCTGGGTGATGTTCAGGCCTCCTGAAAGCACCATGCCGAACAGAGTCGCGGCCACGATCACGGCCGCGAGAGAAAAGATCTTGTGCGCATCGCTCTTCATGTTGGGACCTCCAATACCGGCGCGTCGCGCGTCGGCTCTGAGCGGCTGTTCAAGCAAAATGCCTGCCAACTTCCGGCAACCACCATCGAGAACCAACCCACCGCACCACCCCTTGCAATCTCGATTCGATCGAGTTTATTGCAGGATCCTGCGAATCGGCAGAGCCCGACTCCGCAAACCACCGAACCCGCCTGCCATATTGGCACGGTCGCGGGAGCCCGGAATCAGTCGGCGATGCGGATCTGGTCCTTGCCGTTCTCCTTGCCGCGGTACATGGCCAGGTCGGCCGCCCGCAGCAGGAGGTTCTTCTTCATGTCGGTCGTGCCCTGGCGCGGCAGGTGGTGGGGATAGACCGCGACCCCGATCGACGTGGTCAACGGCTGACGCCAGTAGACCGGTCCCTCCGACCACGAGAAGTTGCCCTGCAGGAACCTGGTTTCGGCCAACGCCTTCTGGATCGCCGTGCCCACCGCGCACGCCATCTCGAGGTCGTGGTCGGGGAGGATGATCACGAACTCATCGCCACCGTAACGGGCAAGGGTCGCGCCCTCGGCGGTCACCGCGGTCGCCAGCAGGTAGCCGAACTCCTTGAGCACCTGCGACCCGGCGAGGTGGCCGTGGGTGTCGTTGACACTCTTGAAGTTGTCGATGTCGAGGAAGAGCAGGGCCACCGTCGAACGCGTGACATCGGCGCGAATCAGGTCTTCGCTCAGACGATGGTGGAAGAAGCGGTCGTTGTACAAACCGGTGAGGTCATCGCGCCGTGCCATCTCGGTTGCGCGCTGCGCGTCGAGCAGATTCTCGATCGAGATCGAGGTGTAGCGGGCGAAGATCTCGAGCATCTGCATGTTCCGCTCGTTGTAGGGCTTGCCGTCCGAACGGTTGAGCAGCTCGAGCACGCCGCACACCGTGCGCTCGATCCGCACCGGCACGGCGACCACCCCCGCGGTCCGGAACTCGTGGTCTTCGTCGAACTTGGGGTAGAAATTTGGGTCGGTTTCGGGATCGGCCATCAGATAGGGCTCGCCGGTCCGGTAGACGTGACCGACAACGCCGCGGTCGGCGCGAAGGTTCTTGCCGAGCAGCGCCGACGCCGACGGACCGAAGGCCGCCACGAAGTAGAGGTTGGTGTCGGCCGGCGTGTCGCCCCGCTCCACCGGTCTGTCCATCAGAATCGAGCCCGCCGTGGACGGGACGAAGTCATTGGCCTTTCTCAAGACCTCGCCGAGAAAGGACGGCAGTTGCAGCTGTGACATCGCGAACGCCGAGTAGCGTTTGCGATCGAGAAAGGGTTCGAGATCACCGACGGGGAGGCTGAAGACCTCTGGTGGGCCCATTCAATAATGGTATCACGCACGCCGCATCAGGCCCCGCACGCGGTCCTCGAGGTTGCTCACCGTTTCGGAGTGGTCGGCCCTGCCCGGGGCGAAGCGCACCGCCTCGAGCTCCCGCCGCAGCGCCTGCATTTCGCCCTCGAGGGCCTCGCCCCTGGTCTTTGCCCGCGCATCGAGCCACCACCGCTCCAGCGCGACCTGGAGTTGGCGGGCGCGTTCGGCCGGGCTCTCCCCCTCACGCCGCGGCGGCAGCGCCACGTGGCGGCGGCGCGCCACGAAGAACGTCACCAACCCGCCGACCAGCAGACCCACCGTCAGGGCGCCGAGGACGTACAGCCACGGCGGGGTCCCACGCGCCGGTGGGTTCGCGGCGGTCTGCACTGATTGCGCCGGCGCCTGCGGGTCTACAGCCTCGGTTGCTGCAACCGGCGTCGGCGCCGCCGGTGGGGCGTCCACCAGCAACCGCAGCGGGCCGAGGACCTGCTTGCGATAGCTGCCGGCCGCGGGATCGAACACGGCGAGTTCGACCGGTGCGAGTTCGAGCTCGCCGGAGCTGCGCGGCACCAATGTCATCCGCCACACGCGCGACCCGTGGATGCCGCGGTCGTCGACGGCGATCGAGCTCTCCTCTTCGGGGGGATAGGTCTCGCAGTCAGCGCAGCTCGGCCACAGGGCCGGCGCCTCGACCAGAGGGAGATTGCCGCTCCCCCGAAGTTCGATCGACAACACCGTCGACTCTCCGAAAGCGATTTTCTGCGGCTCGAGGGAGGCCGTGTAGCGGAGATCCCCGACGGCCCCCGAGGAACCCACCGGAGCCGGCGGTCGCGACGCAATCTGGACCAGGATCTCGGGGCTCGATCTCTCCACGACCTGCTGGGGCGCGAAAAGGCTGCCGGTCCGAAAGCCGATCCGCGCTCCGACTCCGGGCACCGCAAGCGAACCGGTCTTCAGCGGCACCAGCACGTGCCGGGCAACCACAAACCGGTTGTAACGGACACCGTCGACTTCGACCACTTCGCCCGCGATCCTCTCCGGGGGCTCCACCCGCTGCGCCCACCAACCCGGGTACGACGGCGCATCGACCCACTCGAACCCATCGATGCCACCGGCGGTGGTGTCCAGGACCACCCGGGCGATGACGGGCTGACCGAGAACCACCCGGTCGCGGTCCAACAACTGCCGCAACTCGACCCGGGCCGACCGCGTCGGTTGCCGCCGCTGCATCAGGTCGCCGAACGGGTCGGCCGGAAAGACCGAGCGGCGGCCTGCCGGCTGTTGCGGTACCACACTGCCGGGAACGATCTCGGCTGCGATCAACTCGGAACGCAGTTCCCGGCCGTTCATTCGCACCGTCACCGGGCCGACGGCAGCGGCGCCCACCTCCACACCCTGCACCATGTAGGTGAAGGTCGTGGCCCGGGTCGCGGATCCGTTGATCCAGGACAGCTCGGTGCCCGTCGACGGCCCGCCCGCGACCTGAAGGTTGGCGAGGGGGCCGAGGTCCACGGCCGGGGACCCGTCCGGCTCGAGCACACGAATCTCCAACCTGGCCGCATCCTCGATCCCGAACCGGCGCGGCTCGAGCGTCACCTCGAGAGCGGGATCGGCCGCCGACGCCGCCACGGCGGCAGCCGCCAACGCAACCACCGCGAGGGAACGAAACGCAGACACTACCAGTCCTTCTCGACCTTGCCCGCCTGCGGTGTGGGTGAGCGCATGGCATCGCGGGCGTCGGCCTCGGCGCGATCGAGGGCCGCGAACAGGGGCTGGTTGGGATTCGGCGTCGGAGTCGGCGCGGGCGCCGTTCCTTCCTGACCCGGAGACGGTGTCGGGGTCGGCTGTTGCTCCTGGTCCTGCTGCTGTTCCTGCTCCTGTTGGTTCTCCTCGTCCTCCTGCTCGTCCTGCTCCTGCTGGTCCTGTTGGTCCTGCTGTTGGTCCTGTTGTTGCTGGTTCTGCTGCTGTTCCAACATCTTCAACGCCAGCTCGTAGTTGTGTTTTGCCTCGACATCATCCGGGTTCTCGATCATCGCCCGCTTGAGCCACTCCAGCGCCGCCTCAGCCTGGGCCTGCTCGAGCGCCGCCGTGCCCGAATTGAAAGCCGCATCGCGGGCGCCGCCCTCGGCCGCCCCTTCAAGCAGAGGTTGCGCGGTCTCGTACTGCCCCGTGGCGGCGAGCGCGGTGCCGAGGTCGTACATCCTGTCCGGCGCGTCGGGCTCGAGATCGGCCGCACCGGCAAAGGCGTCCGTGGCGCCGTCCAGATCGCCGACGCTCCAGTGCGCGATGCCGCTGCGCGCCAGACGCCGGACGCCGCCGGGGACCAGACGCTGCCACCAGGAGGCGGTCGGCAAGGGGGCCGGCGCCGCGGCATCCGACGGCGGCGGGGCCTGCACCCGCGGCGCCCCGGAGGCGGGGGCTGCCGATTGCGCGAAACCCGCCGCCGGGATCATCATCGCCAGCACGAGGACGGCAGCGGCGAGCCGCCGCCACGGCGACAGGGCGAAACCGAAAAAGAGCAGGGCCGCCGCGGCCGCGAGGAAGACCGGGAAGCGTTCGATGAGGCGGACCGTTCGCGTTTCGGTGACCTCGCGGGTCCGAACCTTCTGGATCGCAGCAGCAACCTTCTGAACCACATCCGTGTCCGACAGGCTCACAACTTCTCCGTCCAACTCGTCGGCGATCGCGGCGAGGACCTCCGGGTGCGCCCTGGTCACCACCGGCTGGCCGCCGGTATCCCGTTTGTAATGCACCCCGCCGTCCGGGCCGGGTTCCGGGATCGGGCCCCCGCGTTCGGTCCCCGCCACCAACCCCACCAGACCGACCCCCGCATCCTTGAGGGTGGTGGTTGCAGTCGTCACGTCTCCCTGGAGGTTCTCACCGTCGGTGAACAGCATCAGGACCCGTCCCTCGCCCTCGTCCGGCAGCAGCTCGAGCGATGCATTCACCGCGCGCTCGAGGTTGGAGCCGGGCTGGGCCACCATGCCCGCCTCGACGCCCTCGAGGAAGACCCCGACCGCACTCAGGTCGGTGGTCAGGGGCAGCAGAGGATAGGCATCACCGGCGAAGACCACGACCGCCAGGCGGTTGCCCTCCAACTGCGGCAACAACCGCTGGATGGTCTCGATACTGCGCGTCAATCGTGAAGGCCGCACGTCCTCACAGCGCATGGAGGCGGAGACATCCAACGCCACCACCAGGTCCCGCGTCCGCACCGATTCCTCGTGGGGCTGCTCGCCCCACTGCGGCCTGGCCAGGGCCAGCACGATCAGCGCCGCCGCACCGCACCACAAGAGAAGGCGCGCCAATCCGGTCGCCGGGACGCCCCCGAGCAAGCGGACCCAGACCCCCGGCGACGCCAAGCGGCGCTGTTGCGCCCGCCGCCGGCGGTGTCGATAGAGGGCGAGCAGGACGGCCGCGGCGGGCAGCGCCAGGAGCGCCAGCCGGGAGGGCTCGGCAAACGTCACCACGGCATCCTCCCCGCCGCCCCTTCGAGCGCGGTCCCCACCAGCAGCAAGAAGAGGGCCGCATACGCCCACGGCTCGAACTCTTCGCTGTAACGCACCAGGCGGGTCGATGTGAAGACCGTGGTTTCCATGCGGTCGATCTCTGCAAAAACCTCCTCGAGGGCCTCGGCGTCGCGCGCCCGAAATGAGGTGCCGCCGGTGGCGCGGGCGATCTCCGCCAGCAGCTCGGGGTTGATCTCGACCTCCACATTCTGGACCTGGGAGTATTCCCGGCCGCTCCGCGGATCGCGGAGGCGCACCGGGATCGGCACCTTGCCGCCCCGCCCGACCAGAACCGTGTGCACCGTGATGCCTTCGGCGGCGGCCAGCTCGGCGGCGGTGGCGGGGTCGAGCTGGCCGGCGTTGTTGGAGCCGTCGGTGACCAGCACCGCGACCTTGGAATCCGCGGTCGAGGTCCGCAGCCGATTGACCGCCGTACCGAGCCCGAGACCGATCGCGGTCCCGTCGGGCAGGGTGTGGAGCTGCACCTGGTCGAGCAGGTGGCGAGCCACATCGTGGTCGAGGGTCACCGGACAGATCGTCACCGCGGCACCCGCAAAGACCACCAGGCCGATCCGGTCGTGGGGCCGGCCGGCGATGAAGCGGTTGATCATCTCCTTGGCGACGCCGAGCCGGTCGGTGGGTTGAAAATCGAGCGCAGCCATCGAGCCCGACACGTCGAGGGCGATCACCATGTCGACGCCCTCGGCGTGCTCGAGGTTGCGCGCCAGCACCTCCTGCGGCCGCGCCAGGGAAACCGCCAGCGGCACGAAGACCAGCCCGGCGAGGACCCCGGCCGTCGCGGTCCACGACGGCAGCCGGCGGCGCCCGATCGCAACCCGCGCACCGACCGGGAAGGGGTAGCGTTGCCAGCGGCGTCGCGTCACCCACAGCGCCACAGCGACGACCCCGACTCCGATCAGGGCCAGCCACAGGGGGGCTGCCAGCCGGATCATCCGGCCGCCTCCGCCGCCGCTTCGGCCTCAGCCCGGGCCACCAGCTGGGTGTCGAGGCCGCGGGCAACGCTGCGAGCCAGATCGACGGCGCGTCGCAGCCGCGCCTCGTCGGCCGGGGTCCGGCCGAAGCGCACGATGTCGGCGACTGCCATCACGTCCTGGAGGCCGCGCCGCACGCTTTCGGACCAGCCGAGACGCCGCGCCATGAGACGCAGCTCGAACGAGGTCATGTCCCCGGCGGGCTCGCCGCTCTGCCGTTCCAGGTAGCGTCGCATCCCCGCCGCCAGACGATCGCACACGCCGTCCGCCGGCTCGCGCCCGATCCGTTCCGTGAGCCTTTCGAGCAGCGCCTCGATCTCCGCCAGAGGCGGCACCGCGGTGACCTCTCCCTGGACACCGGCGACGCGCCGTCGACGAAGCCACCAGGCGAGTGCGGCGGCCACCGCCACGACCGGCACCAGCAGCGGCAGGACCCACTCCCACGGAAAACCGCTCACGCCGACCGGGTCCCGCAGCGGCACCGGCTCCACGTCGTCGCCCTCCGGCAGGACCGAGCCGACCTCGACGGTCGGCAGACCGTGGGCCGTGATCTCCCCGGCGGCGCCGTCCGCACCCCGCACCGTAGCCGTGATGACCGGCAGCACAAGTTCGTCGACCTCCAGCGGCGCCAGGACCAACTCCCACACCGGCGGCCGCGCGCCCTCGATCTCGCGCGGCGCCTCGACCATCGCCCACGCCCCGCCCGGTTCGACGGCGACCCGCAACTCGCCCCACAGGAGGTCGTCGCCGCCCCGCGCCGTCACCCGGACCGGCACCCGGTCGCCGACCCGAACCGGCCCGTCGGGCACCACCACCTCGAGGGTCGCGGGGCCCGCCGCAGCGGCCAGACCAACCACGAGACCGAGGGCGAAGGCGGCCGGAAAAACCTTAGTGGAGCGCACGCCGCCGCTCCCTCTTCTCGAGCATCGCCCGCACCTTCGGCAGATAGTCCTCACCGGTGTGAAGCTCCACGACGTCGATCCCCGGTGCAACGGTCTCACGGCGCACCGCGCCCGGCCCGCAGACCAGCCCCCGGCCGCCGCCTTCCGGGTCGACCACCGGCAGGTCGACCCCGGCCACGCCGTTTGTGAGGAGGTCGTCGCCGACGCGCACAACCACCACCTCGTGGCGCCCGGACAGAGCCACCAGCTCACGTCGCGGGACGGCGCAGGTCTGGTCGACGAGCACGATCACCACGCCCCGCCGCCGCAGCAGACGCCCGGCGGCGCCGAATCGCCTCGGCGATGGCGGTGCCGGTGCCTCCCGGCTCGGCGGCCAGCACCTCGCGCACCACCCGCAGCCCGTGCCGCCAGCCGAGACGCGGCGGAATCACCGTGCGCAGGCCGTCGTCGAAGAGAATCGCTCCGATGCGGTCGCGGCGGGCCGCCGCGAGGGAAAACAGCCCCGCCACCTCGGTGATGAGGTCGTGGACCGTCATCACCCCCGAACCGAAGCGGGTGGAGGCGGAAAGATCAACCAGCAACAAGACGTTGAGGTCGCGCTCCTCGCGGTAGCGTTTGACGTGGAGGAAGCCGGTGCGGGCGGTGACATTCCAGTCGATGGTGCGTACGTCGTCGCCCGACCGGTACTCGCGCACTTCCTCGAACTCGAGCCCGAGGCCCCGGAACGCACTCTGGTACTGGCCTGCGAGACCCGATTCCATCGCCTGGCGGGCGCGGATCTCGAGGCGGCGCACCTGGGCGCGCAGCTCCGCACCCGCCTCGCGAACCGGAGGCACCGGACGCGGGCGGCCGAGATAGGCGGCGAGTCTATTGAACGTCCGCATGTCTTACCGAATGCGGGCAGTCGGGCAACCGCGAACCCTCGCCCGCTTCGCGACGGCTCCTGCCCACATCAAGGAACCTCCACCGCCAGGAGGAGGCGATCGATGATCTCTTCGACCGTCGCGCCCTCGGCCTCCGCCTCGTAGGTCAGGACCAGACGATGACGCAGCACCGCCGGCGCCAGCTCCTTGACGTCCTCGGGCGACACGTAGGAACGGCCGCGGACCAGCGCCAGCGCCCGCGACCCCACGGCGAGGGCAATCGAGGCACGCGGCGACGCACCGAATGCCAGCAGTGGAACCAGATCACCCAGGCCCACCTCGTCGGGTCGTCTGCTCGCGGTCACCAGGGCCACGATGTAGGACCGGATGCGCTCGTCGAGATAGACCTCCCGCACCACCGCCTCGAGCTCCCCGAGCTCCTTGACCGAGCTCAGCCGTTGCGGGGTCGGGAAGTGCTCGGCGAGGTGGTACTCGAGAACCCGGCGTTCGTCCTCCGGCGCCGGGTAGCCCACCAGAACCTTGAACAGGAAGCGATCGAGCTGCGCCTCCGGCAGCGGGTAGGTGCCTTCCTGTTCGATCGGGTTCTGGGTGGCCAGGACCACGAACGGGTCGGGCAGCGGATGGGTGGTGTCGCCGATGGTCACCTGCCGCTCCTCCATGGCTTCGAGGAGGGCCGACTGGACCTTGGCCGGCGCGCGGTTGATCTCGTCGGCCAGCACCAGGTTGCAGAAGACCGGTCCGCGGTGGGGCACGAACTGGGAGGTTCGCGGATCGAAGATCTGGGTCCCCGTCACGTCCGCCGGCAGCAGATCGGGTGTGAACTGGAGGCGCTGGAAGTCGCCGCCGATGACGCCGGCCAGAGTTCTCACCGTGAGGGTCTTGGCGAGACCCGGTACGCCCTCGAGCAGGACGTGGCCCCGGCACAGCATCGCCACCAGCAGCGACTCCACCAGGCGGTCCTGTCCGACAACGACTTCGGACACCGCACGCTGGATCTCACCAAGACGCGCCGCAGCGCGGTCGATTTGAACATCTGCAGGTCGTGTTTCCATAATTCCCCCGTAAGCCGAACGGCCCAGGGATGACAAAGCAAGGATCGTGCCCACGCCGCACCGCCCGCACCGTACCAGCCGCCGCGCCGAATCGGCCCGATGACGCCAGATCGGCATGTCACCACCGGTCTTCGGCAAAAATTCGAAAAATCCCGCCGAAATCGAGCGTGTCGCGCCTGATCGAGGCCGGGCGGCACAGGTGCCGCCCCTACCTACAAAGGACGTTCCCTTGGAGTGGCGGGGCCTGCCCCGCCTTTGATGTGAATATTGCAGGAGGCTCAGCTGTCATCTGTCGCTGGGGGCAGTCTCAGTATTCCTGATCTCGAAAGAGCCGAGAAGAAAGTGTCGTACGGCCAAGGTCCGCTACAATATTGCAATGTCGGTGCAGCGGATCGGCCGCTATCAGATTGAAGAGACGCTGGGTCGCGGCGCGATGGGCGTGGTCTACCGGGCGCGGGACCCGATCATCGATCGCCGGGTGGCTCTGAAGACCATGCGGGTCGATCTCGACGCCGACCACACCGACGAATTTCGCGAGCGCTTCGTCCGCGAGGCACAGGCCGCGGGCCGCCTCAACCACCCCGGAATCGTCACCGTCCACGACGTCGGCGAGGACCCCGAGTCGGGGCTGGTCTACATCGCCATGGAGTACGTGGAAGGCCGGGACCTCAAACAGATGCTCGCCTCCGGCCGTCGTTTCCGCCCCTCGGAGGCGGCCCGGATCGCCGCCGATGTCGCCACCGCCCTCGACTACGCCCATTCGCTCGGCGTCGTCCACCGGGACATCAAACCGGCCAACATCATCCTGACCGGCGACGGCACGGCCAAGATCACCGACTTCGGCATCGCCCGCCTGGAGACCTCCAACCTGACCGTGGACGGCCAGTTCATCGGCACCCCCAACTTCATGTCGCCGGAGCAGATCACCGGCAAGGCGGTCGACGGGCGCTCCGACATCTTCTCGCTCGGTGTGGTGCTGTTCAACCTCCTGACCACGGAGAGGCCGTTCAACGGCGGCACCATGCACGAGGTCACCCTTCGCATCGTCCAGGAGCCGTGCCCCATCCCGTCGACCCTCAGCGATCAGATCCCGCCCGCTTTCAACCCGATCATCCTCAAGTGTCTCGAAAAGAACCCCGACCGTCGCTTCCAGACCGGCGCCGAGGTGGCGCGGGTCCTCGCCGCCCTCGCCCGATCACTGGTCGACCGCGAGCCGACCGACGACGCCAGCACCGGCGTCTTTCAACCCGACCTCGAGACCAGAATCCATGCCGAATCCACTCCGTCGACGGCCGGTCGGACGCCCTCCAATGCGATGGGGCGGGCGCGGTCGTGGATCGGCGAACGCGTGGCGAACATCGCCGACTTCCAACTGCCGGAGTGGATGCGGTGGGAGATCCAACCGCGGTGGGCTGCGGCGATCATCGGCGCAGTGATTTTGGTGGCGGCAGCGACCATTTTCGGTCTCAGAGTCGAGGATCGACAACGGGCCCTTTTCGGCTCCGAGTCCGGGCGCCACCAGGAACCTCAACACCGTGGTGGCGTTGCTGCGGACAGCGGAGACCCGCTTGCGAAATGGCGATCTGGCCGCCGCCGAAACCTCCATCCTCGCGGCCCTCGACCAGGCGCCATCTTCCCCTGCCGCCCGCCGCCTGGCGTCGGATATCCGGCGCGGTCTCGAGGCCGAACGCACGAGTGCCGAAAACCAGCGGCAGGTGCGTCAGATGGTCGAAGACGGCCGCAGCCTGTACCGGCGCGGGGACTACGCCGCCGCGCGCAACCAGTTCCGGCAGGCCCTCGAGCTCGACCCGCAACAGGAGATCGCCGCCTCCTATCTCGAGCTCTCCGAAGAACGATTGAGGTCGGCCCGCACGTCGCGGCCGGCCGCCGCCTCCTCCACCTCGACGACCCGTCCGGACAGCGGTCCCGCGACGCCGGCAGAGCCCGTTGCGCCGAAATCCGGAGTCGCCCGCATCACCGTGTTTTTCGACTCACCGATCAGCGAAGGGTCGGTTGCGGTGACCTTCGACGGCGAGTCGCTGGCCGACGTGCCCTTCGATTTCACCTCCGGCGCCTTTCTCGGATTCAAAAAGAAGGGCCGCGGCACCGTCCGCAGGGTGATCCTGACGCCTTCCGGGAACCACACCATCGGCGTCGAACTGCGCGACGAACGCCGCGGCGTCCTCGGGTCGTCGGATTTCGCGCGCGTGCTCGAGCCCGACAGCGAGTGGACGCTGCGGATCGACCTGCCGAAAGAAAAGGCCCAGCCGAATTTCTTCCTGGTGAAGTCCGCCCGGTGATCCGCCGACTCCAACTCGAGACATCGTGGGGACCGCTGATCCTCGCCGGTGGTTCGCGAGCCGGCGAGGGCACCCTGATCCTGGTGCCGCAGCTCCATCTCGCCCTCGACGCCGGCCGTCCCCACCGCGCGCTCCCGGCGATGAAGACGGTCCTGGTGAGCCACGGCCACATGGACCACCTCGGCGGGGTCGGCTACTGGGCCAGCCAACGGCAACTCCAGACCATGGGGCCGGCACGGCTCGTGGTTCCCGAACAGATCGCCGCCGATGTCGCGGATCTGCTCGCGACCCACGCCCGGCTCGAGGGCGGTTCACCCTACGATATCGAAATCGTGGCCGCGGGGGCAGGGCGGTCGCTGGCGCTGCGCAAGGACATGACGGTGGCGTTCTTTGCGACCGACCACTGGGTCCCCACCCTGGGTTCGCGGCTGGTGTGGCGGCGCCACCACCTCCTGCCGGAGTTCTCGGGTCTCGCGGGCGAGGAGATCGCCGCCCTCCGCCGCGTCGGACAGCAGGTCACCGAGGAGATTGACGACCGACCTCCTGGCCTACTGCGCCGACTCCGGCCCCGGGGTCCTCGAAGCAGGCTCACCGGCCCTCGGCTGCGAGGTCGTCCTCCTGGAGTGCTCGTTCTTTCGTCCGGCCGACCGCGACCGGGCGGTGCGGTTCGGTCACCTTCACCTCGACGACATCCTGGAGCGGGTTGACCGCTTGCGATGCCGCCACCTGGTTCTGCTCCACGCCTCACGACGCCACCGTCTGCGTGAGGTCGAGGAGGTCCTCGCCGAACGGCTCGCTCCCGCCCTCTCGTGCTCCCTCCACCACCTCATGATCGACTGGGAGTGAGAACGTTAGAACGTCCGGTTCTTCCGGAATTCCGTGGGACGAAGAGATGTCGACGACCTCGATCGAGGACGAGCACGATCATCAGATTCTGTATGAGCCGCGGAGCGGCGACAGAATAGAGCCCGGGGCGTGAGCCCCGGGAACCGCGATTCAATTTATTGAGGAGCCCCGGCAGGGGCGACAGATCCAGGCCGCGACGGGGATTGTGTTGTCGATGTTGAACACCTGTCGCCGCTCCGCGGCTTTAAAATCTTTTGTCCCCGTGTTCCCTGGGGCTCACGCCCCAGGCTACAGCCTGCCGCTCCTTCGGAGCTCGACCATTCGATCTCTCGACCATCCGGACGGAGCCGGACGTTCAACCTTGAACGTCCGGCTCCGTCAGAGAAATCGACCCGACCTGAAGGACTCTGAAGGTGGGCTGAAGCCCACCCTACCTGCCGCCCAGATTGTGGGTCCGGCGTAGGGTGGGCCTTGGCCCACCTTCAGAGCTCTGTCAATTCGGAAAGCTCTTCAATTTCCGGTCGAACCCGACATTCAACCTTCCTGGCTGAAGTCTCCGGCGGCGGTGACGATGAGACGTTCGGGGTGGAGGTAGCGCGCGATGGCATCCATGACCTGGTCGGCCGTGACCGCCAGCAGTTCCTCGGGGTAACGGTCGAGACGGCCGACGTCCTCGCCGGCAGCCAACGTGGTCACCAACTCGCGCGCGACACCGGCGTTGGTGGCGAGACCCACCCGGTAGGAACCGGCCAGCGCGGTCCGCTCGTCGGCCAGCTCATCCGCGGTCGGGCCGTCGTCCGTGTAGCGGGAGATCACCGAGCGGCTGAGGTCCACGGCGCGGTCGAGGTTGGCCGCCGAGACCCCGAGCGCGGTAGCCCACGGGCCCGGCAGTTGGAGGGTGCCGAAGAACCGGCTGTAGATCCCGTAGGTCAGACCCGCGTCGTCGCGAACCGCCACACCGAGTCTCGAGGTCAAGGTGGACTGCCCGAGACACGAGTTGGCGATCACCGCCGCCGCGTAGTCGTCCGAGCCGCGACTCAGCTCTCCGCGATGGCCGAGAAACACATCGAGGTTGGGGCGGTCCGCGATCTCGATCCTCTCCTGCGAGGGCGGCGGTTCTTCGCCCAGGTTCGACGTCGGAGTCTCGGCTGCGCTCCCGCCGACCCACCCTTGCATCGCCTCTTCCACCAGGGCCCTCACCGGCCCCTCCTCCACCTGACCGACGACCGCGACCACCATCCCGGCGGGGCCGTAGGTCTTTTTGTGAAACGCCGCGAGGTCCGCGCTGCCGAGTTCCGCCACCTCACGCTCCCGATCGAGATCGGCCGCCTCCTCAGGGCGTAGCCCGCCGGATAGAGCGCCCGGGTCAGGGCGGCAAAGGCCGCGGCGTGCGTGTCCTCCCTTTCGCGCACGAGGCTGCCGAGCACCTGTTCGCGGAGCCGATCGAGCTCGCGATCGGGGAAGACCGGAGTCCGCAGGATCTCCATCAGCAACGCCACCATCCGCCCGAATTCCTCGACCAGACCCTGTGCGGAAAAGGAGATCACCTCCGGTAGCGCCGCCGAGGCGCGGACACTGAGCTGCAGACCGTGGTCTTCGAGCTCGCGGGCGAGCTCCATGCGGTCGTGGACGGCGGTGCCGCGATCCAGCATCGCCGCGGTGATCCCGGGCACCGAGAAGCGCCCGTCGACCGCCAGGGCCTGGCCGGCGCGCAGGGTCCCCGCGATGGTCACCGTGGGAGCGTGGGGGTTGCCGAGCACCGCCAGCTTCGCACCGCCGGGGAGGTCGCTCGTCGCGACCCTCTCGGCAAAGGGCTGCCGCAGGAAGCACGGTCTGGGTGCGGGGTCGACCGGCGCCTGCCCGCCACCCGACCGACCGTGCCCGTTCTCCGGGATGAACCAACCCACCGTCAGGTTGCGGCTGTGGAGATAGGTGGTGGCGACCCGGCTCAGATCGCCGGCGGTCACCGCCTCCACCAACTCCAGTTCGCGGACGAAGCGCCGCCAGTCGCCCATCGCCACGGCCTCGGTCAGCCCACCCAGGATCTGTCCCGGCGATTCGTGATGAAAGGCGAGATCGGTCCGGGTCTGCGCCAGCGCCCGCGCCATCTCCTCAGGCGGACGGCGGCTGGGCCGCCAGCGCCGCGACCTCGGTGCGGACGATCTCCTCGACGGAGTCGCGGTCGACGCCGGGAGCCACCGTGGCGAAGATCTGGAAGACGCCGGGATCGTGCAGTTCCATGGCATAGGCCTGAACGCCGAGACAGAGATTGGTCTCGACCAGTTTCTGATAGAGACGCGATGTCACGCCGTCGCCGAGAACCTGGGTCAGGACCGACAGGGCGGGCAGATCGGCGTGGAGCCCACGCGGTATGTGCCAGGTCAGGGCCAGGCACGCCAGCTCACCCGCGCGGTGGATGTCGAACCGGCGCTCGCCGCGCTGGGCGGCCTCCCGGGCCGAGACCTCGGGAAAAGGCCGCGTCGTGGGCGGCACGCCGCCGAAGCCCCGCTCCACCTCGGCGAGGGCGGTCGCCTCGTCGACGTCGCCGACCACGATGACCGTGGCGTTGTCGGGGTGGTAGAAGGTGTCGTAGAAACCGCGCAGCACCTCACCGGTCATATTCTCGACATCGCTGCGCCAGCCGATGGTCGGATGGTGATAGGGGTGTTCGATATACGCGTGCGCGAAGGACGATTTCATGAGCAGATCGAAGGGCTCGTTCTCGCCCGAATCGAGCTCGTTGAGGACGACGGTGCGTTCGCTCGAGAGGTCGGAATCACGGACCAGGGCGCCCCGCATCCGATCCGACTCGATGTCGACGGCCAACGCCAGCTGCTCCGGCGGCAACACCTCGTAGTAGTTGGTGCGGTCGAGCCAGGTCGAGGCGTTGAACATCGCGCCGACGCGGTGGAGCTCGCGCGCGATCTCGCTCCCGCGGTCGCGGTTGTAGCGATCGGTCCCCTTGAACATCAGGTGTTCGAGAATGTGGGTCGCGCCGGTGTGGCCCGACACCTCGTGGCGCGACCCTACCCGGTAGACCACCCCGAAACCGACCACCGGCGCCACCGGGGTCGGGCACACCAACACCGTCAGACCGTTGCCGCGGTGCCGCCATTCGCCGACACCTCCGGCGCGCTCGACCGCATCGAAGTTCGAGTTCATCCGTTCTCCATCGGCAAACGGTAGCACGTCACGCGGTCCCGCCCGGCCACGGCTCGTCGTCACGCTCGTGACGAAAGCTGGTGAGAAATGCAGGCCGGGCGGCCGTCACACCATCGGGGTGGGGGTCGGGGCATCGCGGCGGAAGGCCTCGAGAACCTTGACCGTGACCTGCTCGACGCGATCCACCGTCACCGAGGGGCGCTGCGCCCTGCCGATGCGCACGGTCTCCCCGTAGGCCGAGTCGAGGCGGCCGCCGAGGGTCAGCCGTTGCTTTCTGCCCGACGAGATGTAGTCCACCACGAGCTGGACCTCGGCGTGGCAACCATCGCGCTCGCGGCACTCGACGAGGCAGGTCCAGTCGGTGTAGCCGGGGTGGTTGGTCCATTTCACCGTGCCCACGTTGATGCGGAGTTCGGGCGAATCCACCGGCACGCCGCTCGTCGTGTAGCTTTCCTCCGACACCGGGACGACGACGGGTTCGGGCCGGTGCCCGCGCCGGACGACCACTGTCACCACCGCCGCAACCAGGGCGACCAGGAGGACAAACAGCAACCAGCGGTAGCGTCTGAACATGCCGTCTACTTTAACAGTTCTGCGTCTTCAGCGGTTTCGCTCAGTACTGTCTCCAGTTGGTCACGACGTGATTCGCGGGGTGTTCCCACTCGTCCTCTTGGGGCTCCTCGTCGGGATCCATCGTCGGAAAGTACGCCTTGGTCGTGTTGCCTTCGGTCCAGGTCGTCACACCGGTGATCGGAGTGTTGCTCTCACTGTATTCGCCCACGCCGCACTGGTACCACAGCTTGTAGGTCCGGCCGAGCCCGGAGGTCGAACAGATCACCTGCGTTGTCGCACCACCGTCATCACCACCGTCACCACCCCCTCCGTCGATCGGAGTCGCGGTGGGGTCGGGGTCGGGAGGGGTTTCGGGGACGCACTGGTTGGGCGGGTTGTGGGTGGCCACCACGTCCTTCGTCGAATCGAAGGTCGGGAAGACGATGAAACCGTCGATCACCGGCGCCTCCCACATGACCTTCTCGTTGGGCCTCAGGTTGAGATACCACCCATAACTCTTCGAACCACTGTCGGCGTTGTCCGGGTCGAGGGCGCTCCCTTCGTCTCCGCAGCTGAAGGTCGGGTCGGCGAGGGCGGTATATTGGACGGGCCTGAGGTCCGCCGCGCCCCGCGTCACGACGTCTTCGTCGATGTTATTGACATCAAGCAGGAAGAAGAAACGGCCCACCTTGCCGGTGTTCACTCCGTCGACCACCTCGCCGGTCTCGCCGAGGTTGGCGCGGTTGCCGCTGCCCAACGCCAGCGCCCAGCGTTTGGCGCCGCCTTCGACCACCGTCGAAACCGCGACCGGGCGGTGGAAGAACATCTGGCGATCCGCGAAATCTTCGCGGAAATCCCAGATCCTGGCGATCCGGCCCGGCTTGGGGAAAACGCCTCCGGTGGCCCCGTCGGCCTCAGCACTGATCGCTGTGGGCAGGTCTGGCGCAGGGTACTGAATCCGCCACACGCTGCCGTCCGAGTCGGCGAAATAGACCCGGTCGTGAAAACCGTCGTCGTCGGTGTCGAGGACCGTCGGGCCCGCCGGCACGGGAGCGCCGATGGGGTGCTTGACGACCCACTCACCGGTCTGAACATTGACACCGTAGAAATGCCTGCCGGTCCTGTCCTCGACCTTCTCGTCCCAGCCGCCGCCGAAGAAGGCGATAAAGACATCGTCCGGTGGATCGTCGTCGTTGTAGATCCCGATGCGGGCGATCACCGGTTTCGACCAGGTCCAGCCGAGATCCCACCACGGTTCACAGTCAGCACCTTCAAGTTCCGAGCCGCCGACAAGGCCTTCGCCGCAATTGACGTCGTCGTCGTCGGTGTCGGTGAACTCCCACAGGACCTTCGGGTACTCGTCGCCACCGCAATTTGTCCCGTCGATACACCCCGGAAACTGCGATCCCTCGTCGTATTCAGGGATGAAATCGGGCGAGCCCGAAATCGGGTCCGGCTGGGTGATGTCGAGGGCCACCAGTCCGCGGCCGCCGCGGCGCATGGCGGCGATCGCAACCGTGCGCCACTCGCGGGTGTCATCGCCGTCGTGGTCGATGAAGGCATCTCCGACCTCGATCGGACCATCCACCATGTACTGTTGCTCCACGCCGTTGGTCAGGCCGTAGAGCCTCGGCATCACCGCCTGCGGCACATAGGCAAAGAGCTCGGAACCGTCGCCGAGGTCGTGGATCTTGTCGTAGGTCTCATTGACACCGGTGCGGTCGCGGTCCCAGACGCCGCCGTCGAAGGCGTGCAACATGCCGTCGTTGGCGCCGGCGAGCACCACCCTGCGCCGTTTGGCATGTTTGCGCATGAACGCCCCATAGTCGTGTGCGCCCTCCTCGCCCGAGGCGCCGAAGCCGTAGTCGAAGAAGTACATCGACCTGCTGGGAGGATTCACGATCACCGGCTGCGAGTGGTAGATGTCCCCGAGCGCCGACGAATCTGCGGGGCGCGCGAGGTGTGATTCTGCCGGGCCCGCGGTCGGGTCGGGCGCGGCTGCCGGATCGTCGTCCATCCAGATGCCGCGAACGAAGTTGACGATGTTCTGGGTCTCGAGGTTGGAGAGTCCGCTGCGGCGGATCAGCGTTCGGAACTCGTCCCGCAGGGTGTGGTTGGTGGGGATGGTCGCGAGATCGTGCCGCACCCAGGTGTCGGTGATGTCGCTGCCCATGAAGACGTAACGGGTCGGGTTGTCCTCGGCCAGCTGCTCCGCCAGGAGCGCATTGGCGTTCCAGGCGCGATCGTTGAACGCCTCCACCACCACCTGGCTGTAGTCGATCTCGCAGTTGCCGGTTATCGGGATCGAAGCGTTGGCCTTGTTGAAGCGGAAACCGTACAGATTCCCGTGCCACAGGGTCACACCCGACGCTGCCTGGAAGATGGGGTAGACCACCAGCGAATCTTGGGTACTACTGCCCGAGCCCGCACTCGACGGCGGCGGCGAGATCTTGAAGGGAGTGAAGGACCGGGCGGCGGTTTCCAGATTGTCAATCACGTTCTGCAGGGCATTGCTGAGTTCGGAGGCATTCCGGGCGCCGTAGTACACACCTTCGGTGGCTTCGGAAATGCACGTGAGCTGTTCCGGCGCATCGGCCACGGACTCCGAAAAGCCGATCGTGAAGACCTTGACCTTGTCGACGCCGTTGATGTTGGGGTTGGCGAATTTCGAGGCTGCCTGCCCCGGATCGCAGGCGAACTGGCCCTCCCCGGCGCAGCTCTCGGCGCCGTCGGTGATCAACACCACGTACCATTCGCGGCACTCCCTGAGCGGGTCGTTGGCCCACTCGCCGATCGTCACCTGGTCCACGTACCAGTCGAAGGCATCGAGGAGGGAGTTGTTGATGGGGGTCGAACCGTCGGCGATCATCGGCACCGGGTTGTAGGTGGCACTCTCCGGATCGTTGTCGAAGTGGTCCTGCCAACTGAAGCCGCCGCTGCCGTCGGAGACGTAGTCGACGGCGGTGGCCATGGGTTGGAGAAAGGCGCGGATGTCGTCGCTGGCGGTGCTGAGCCCCGGCGCCGGGAGGTCGACCAGCAGGTTCCAGCCGTTGCAGTAATTGGTGGTCGTCGAGTTGATGGCCGCGGTCGTGTCCGGGGCCTCCGTGTTGACATCGATCTTGCGACCCACCACGTTGCGGCCGGCCGAATAGTCCAGAATGCCGCTCTCATAGAGGAACTTGAAGGGGATCAGGGTGGTCGAGGCCGGGGCCCAATCGGTCCAGGGGTCACATTCCGCACCACAGGCGGGGCTCCAGGCCGACACGTTGAAGTTATCCCAAAGGGTGTCCTTGAAATTGTTGCTCTGAATGCTGTGGTAAAGACCGGTAACACCCGGGGCCAGGTTGGTGCCGGTGTCGGTCCACTCGGCCAGGGTGCACCAGCAGGCATCGGGATCGTTGGTCGGGTTGGTGCAGGCGCTGCCGCAACCGTAGAACTCCTGGCTCGACCAGTTCGGGTTGTAGGCCCGCTGCACCCGAACCCGCAGGTTGCTGCAGTACCACTCGAGCCGCAGACGGAAGGCCTTGTAGTCGACCATGTACCTGGTGTAGTCGTCGGACGAGGGCAGGTTGACGGTCCCCGTGTCGATCACGGTGGTGCTGAGTTCCGCGTCGATGCGCCGCAGCGTCCAGAATGCCCTGTTGCCACGGTTCGCCTGGCCCTCCGTCGGGAAGCCCTCGATCGTGAACAGGTAGCCGGTATCGGGAACGCCGTCGTTGTCGGGGTCGTGGACGCCCCAGGCGATGCCGGGAATGCCGTTGCGGTTCACCGTCACATCGACGTCGAGCCGGAAGTTGGTCCAGTCAGCCGGGTCCCAGCCGGGGTTGCCCGGCACCGACTGTTTGGCCATCAGATAGCCTTCCCGCTGCCGGGTGGTCGATCCCTCCCAGATACACCGCTCGCCCCAGATTCCGTACCGGACCTGGGCCGGCACCTCCCCCGGGTAGTACTCGAAGTTGGGTGCATCGCCTCGGTTGTCGTCGATGATCCACTCGTCCCAGATCACTCCGCTGCCGTCGAGCGGGTCGTCGGGTGGGCGCGGAAGGGTGTCCGTCTCGAAGTCGTCGAGCATCACCGGCACCGGCGCCGACGTCGGGAAGTTCTGCGCCCACGCCGCCGGCGCGCCGATCGTGACGAGGAGCAGACCCATGACCCCGAGCGTGGATCCGCGTGGTCGCGTAGGTGACTGATGACGAGTCATGGCTTCCTCCTGCCGGCGCATCACTGGATCTCCGTGGCCGTCGGCGCCGGGGTGTGTGTCAACGTCGGCACCGGGACCGGGGTCCAGGTCGGGGTCCGGGTCGGTGTCCTCGACGGGGTCGGCGTGATGGTCGGCGTGTTGGTCCTGGTCGGCGTGTTGGTCCTGGTCGGCGTATTCGACGGGATCGGCGTTGGAGTGATCGTCCGCGTCGGCGTGATGGTCGGCGTCAGGGTCCTGGTCGGCGTCCTGGTCGGGGTGCCGGCGTACGGTGTGTTGGTGATTGTCGGCGTAGGAGTCCGGGTCAGGGTCGGCGTTCTGGTCGGGGTGCGGGTGGGAGTCGGCGGGGGGGTGTTGGTGCGGGTCGGCGTCCCGGCGTACGGCGTGATGGTAATCGTCGGCGTCCGGGTGGGCGTCGGCGGCTGGATCACTTCGGTGTTGTCACAGATCCCGGGACAGAAGGTCGCGGTGTCCACCACCTGAACGTCGACGCAGACCTCGTGGAAGGCGTTGTGGGTGATGTTCGTCGAGTCGATGTCGGCATACCACCCGTAGCTGGCCCCTCTCGGAATCCGCGCCAACGCCGACTCGAGGGTGTCCACATCGCTGATCGGCCCGTAGTCCCGGTCACCCGCCCCACTACCGTCGCCCCAGTAATGCCCGGAGTTGTGGGAGTAGTTCCCCGAGTACACACCCATCCAGTCGAGGAAATAACTCGAGTTCGGCGGGTCCCAACTCACCACCGTGCGGGTGATCTCGATCTCGTAGGCGGTGCCGTTGGTGATCCAGGCCCGCAAGAGCCCGGCGACGGGAGGGCGCATATCGAGCGTGATATCGCTACAGTTCGCCTCCGGCAGCGGCGTCGGGGTCTCGGTGGGGATCTCCGTCGGGGTCGCGGTCGGCGTGGAGGTGATGGTCGGTGTCGGGGTCAGTGTCTCGGTCGCGGTCGGCGGGGGGGTGTCGGTCGGTACGGGCGTCGGTGTGATCTCATAATTGCAGGTCTGGCTGCGCTGCTCCTCCACCACTTCGACATACAACAGCCAGTCGGAGGTTTCCGAACCGTCGTAATCGGGTTCATGGACATCCTCGGGATCATCGTTTCCGTCGAGGTTGTAATCATCGTCCTCGCCCGGGTCCTGCATCTGCGCGTTGCCGACATAGGCGCCCGTATCCGTCGATGGCCCGAAAGTGGTTCGGCTCGCCATCTGGGCTGGTGGCGGGTATCCGCACCTGGATCCGGCGACGGTTGTCGATCGATTCGCCCCCGCCGACGATCCACCACTTCGCGAAACAGCCGTCGTCCGGGTTGGTCCCATCCGGCGTCCGGCTGGGTGTGCAACCGGGGAACCGCCCCGACCCCGGGTCGCCGTAGTAGTACTCTTCGGTCATCATGTTGCCGTCGATGTCGCGCTCGCCGGTCGCGTAGAAGGGGAAGACGTTGTCGGCGCAGACCGTCTGGTCGTCGATGGTGGCCTCCGTGCCCTTGTCGTCTTCAAAACAGGTGCCGAAATACACCGGCAGAAGATCGTAGGGCAGCGGCAGTTCCAGGTCGCCTTCCACGATGCCCGTGCTCCAGGCGTTGGTCGGGCCATAGCGATCGAGGATCGGGGCGCTGGGATCGAAGTACGGGGTGTAGCCGATCATCCTGCCTTTGAGAATGTCGGCGGGATTGTCGAGGAGGACGCCGGCAAAGGTCTCGGCATAACCGAGACGATAGGCGAAGTTGCTTTTCGATGAGCTTGAAATCGGTCGCCTTCCTGGGCCTCGTAGACCCAGTGTTTCTGGGGCACGGCGTTGGAACCGTCGGTGGGCTGGGCCTGCGCGTAACCCGCCAGCGCGTAGGTGGCATTCGTGACGTTGGTCAGGAACTCCCGCAGGACCTTCTTTGCAATGCCCATCCGCGAATAGGGATCGTCTCCGCCGCCCGGAACCATGCCGAACCCGACCCGCGAGCCGTGGTGGACTCCCGGCTCCTCCGGCGAGCCCACCATCGACCCCGAGGTGTCGAGGATGAAGACCAACATCGGCGCCGCGGCGCGTTGGCGGAGAAAATCCTTGTCGTCCGCCGCCGCCGAAACCGCGACCAGGATCGCCGTGACCACCGCGGGCCATCTCGAGAATCTGCAGTATTTCATCGTCAGTTCCCCCACGCGGCGCCGCGACATTGGGTCATCGGCACCAACTGGTCCTCGACAAACGGCCACGACGAGACATCCACCGCGACCGCCGCCCGGCTCAGCCCCCCGAGACCACCGATGGTGCGTTCCGCATCGCTGCGAAAGTGAAAGTGGCGCACCTTGAATTCGGACGACCACGCCGAGTCTGCAGACCACACCGTGGTCATCGGGCGGGTCTCGCAGAAATCACCGACGGCGACCGTGTACTGACCTTTGAGAAAGCCGTCGATGTCGGGGGAATCCTCGAACACGAAACTGCCGGCGGAGCCGATGGCCCCGTTCTGGATCATCTGGATCTGCATCATCACGCCCGCGTCGGCGGCGTACATCGCCTTGGCCACCCAGCGATCGGTCCCCGCGGCCTGCAGACCGAGGGAGGTCTGCAACAAGAGACCCATGCCGAGAAACACCAGGATCACCGACACCAGAAGGGCCATGATCAGCGCCGCACCGCGCTCGCCGTCGCGGTCGCGTTTGCTGCCGTGCACCATGGATGTGGGCTCGATCATCGTCATCCCCCGTCAGAACATGTAGTTGCGCAGCGTCGACACGACCTCGACCCGGCGCCACTTGGCGCGACGGCCCGCATCGTCGACCGTCTGGGTGTCTCCGCTCACGCCGAAAGTCGCCATCGGCTCCTCCCACCCCGGAAGCTCGATCGGCGTGCGGCCGAGCACCGTGATCCGCATCGAGATGACGCGGCTGGCGGAGATGCCGGCAGCGGACGGCGCCGTCTGCCAGACATCGACCTGACCGTCAGCGTCGTTGTCGACCCCGAGGGCGACCTGGAGACCGCCGATATTGACGGCAACCGGCTGCGCCGTCGCGCCGCCGCTCGAATCATCGGCGCGCAGCCGCATCAAGCGGAACTGCGGGTCCACGTAATAGGTGTAGGAATCGAGAATGCCCACCTGGTAGATCTCGAAGGAGGGCGCAGTGTAGGCGCCATCGCGGTTGAGCTCCTGCAACCAGGCCGCCGGTTCGCCGCTGATCGAAACCCTGAGCGTCCGGTCGCCATCGTCGCCGTCCATTGTCGACCCGACGCCGACCTGGCCCACGGCGTATTCGCCGCGATTCAATTCACCCATGAAAACCAGCCCGCGCCCGGCCAGACGATCTTTGTCGGTGACGTCGATTCCGGGATTGATCAGACGACCGCTGAAGGACTCGACGACCTGGATCCTGCCGAGTGACAGGTCGACCGCGGTCTTGTCGACGAAGTACGGCGGAATCTCGAAAAAGCCCCGCACCGTCACGACGTCGGTGTCGTCGAGCACGTCGATCGCGCCATAGGGGGTCGTGACACTCCCGGACTGGTTCGACAGCAGTTCTCCCGCCACCCAGTGGCCGTCGCTGCCCACCGTGACCGCGAACGGCAGGCCCGCGCCGCCCGTCATCCGGGTGGTCCGCATCAGGTGGTAGGCGGCGAAGCGGACATTCTCCTGCGTGTCGGCGAGCGCCTTCTCCACCTCCGAGATCCTGGTCGACGTGTCGAGGAGGTTGAGGATGCCGATCATGAAGATGGCAAAGACGGCCAGCGCCACCACGACCTCGATCAGGGTGAAGCCCCTGCGATCGCCGGCAATCGGGCGTGGGCGGTGGAACATCAATACCTCCAGAACCTGATCTCGTTGGACCACTGAACTGAATCCGGGTCCCACATCTCCTCGCGCACGGTGCCGGCGCCGGCGGCGATCACCAACCGGATCCGGTTGCCTTTCAGATCCTGGAGGACCACCGAGCCGAAACCGATACCGATCTCGGTTCCGTGCGCGATGGCACTCCCGCCGGGAAGAAAAATGACCCCGGCCGCGTCTCCGTCGAGCCCCGCCAGCGTCCAGTCCGCCGCCGTTGTGTCCGGTCCGATCAGGGTCTTGACACCCATGTACCACCGACCCACCACTTCGTCGCCGGCGTCGAGCCCCCCGTCCTCGAGGTCGTCAACCCAGGCCACCACGGTGTGACCGGGCTGGGCGGTGGCGCCGGGAACCAGCGCAACCGCCACCCGTTGGCCGCGCTTGATGGCCTGCATCCGAGCCACCGCCAGTCCCTGGCGGACCGCTTTCACCTCCTGCAGGAGGTCGGCGCGGATGGCGGCACGATGGAGGTTCGGCATGCCGATCACGGCGATGATGCCGACGATCGCCACCACCACCATCAGCTCGTTGAGGGTGAAACCCCGCTGAGGACCCCGGCCGCTTGCGGCCGCCTGCAGGTCGTGGTCTGTGTGGCATCTCATGACGGCATGACTCCGTTCGCGTCTAATAGGTCAGTACTATCATGTTGCACGCCCCCAAGGACCGTCAACCTTCAGCCCTCCTAATTCAAAAACCTTTGACAAAAGAGGGTTTATCGAATCGTGAATTCGGGTGACATCTGTCCTATGCGGTGATGGGCGTCACAGCGCTCCGGGTCGCCGTTCGGTCGTGCGGTCACCGATCGGACCGGCCCGTTCCGACGGCAACGGGCTCACTGCACCAGTGTGGGTCGCGGCGCACCTGGGATGAACGTCGCCCGCACCTTCACGGTCACCTGCTCGACCCGGTCCACCGGAGACGGCGGACGGTGGGCTCTTCCGATGCGCATGCTTTGACCTTGCACCGCGTCAAGACGGCCTGCCATGTGAAGGACCCGTTCTTCGCCCTGAGATACATAGGTGACTTCCACTGCGACGTCCGCCCGGCAGCCCGCCACTTCTCGGCACTCGAGAATGCACGCCCAGTCGGTGTAACCCGGATGGACCGTGGCCCGCACGGAATGCAATTCCACCGCGATATCGGGTGAGACCAGGGGAATAGACGTCTCTTGATCGGCGCCATCCCGAGCATCCCGAGGGGCACCACAGCCCCTCCACAAGAGAAGGACCCCTGCCACCGCGACGACGCCCACGATGACGACGAACCAGGGACGGGGGATCGACATCAAAAACTACTGCATGGGGGTCGGCCGCAGGTCGGCGCCGGTGACCCCGCCGTGCTGCAACGGCAAATTGCTGGGGTGGGGAACGCCGCCGGCTTTGGTGTAGTCGGGCTCCCGCCGGGTTTCCTGCTGCATCCACATCACGGTGGCCCGGAGTTCGGGCTGCGACTTGCCCTCCGCCACCTCGGCCGCAAAGCCGTGGGTGAAGGTGGCCTTTTCGTCCGGCCCGAGCTGCGAGGAGACCTGAACCTGGCCCGACCACGGTTCGCCTCCAGCCGCCGCCGGGCTCTCCATCTTCACCAGGACGTTGAGCACCGGTTGCGGATTTCGATTGATCACCTCGCCCGACACCTGCCAGCGCCCCTCGCCGGCGGGGTCGATCGTGATGTTGTTGAGCACCACGCCGCCGCCCACCTGGTAGCCCGCACCGGATGCGTCGGGGCCTGCAACGTCGGCCGTCTCCTGCTCCTCTTCGCCACGGACCCCGCTGCCACGGATGTGCTTGACGTCACGGTCGGTGATCGTCAACCCGGAGTCCGTTTCCTCCGCTGCGTCGTCGGCCGATTTCAATCCCCGACCGCTCGAGATGGCATCGTCGGTCCGGCCCTGTTCGTCCTCGGGTTGGGTCCCATTCAGGGCGGCCATTGCCGCTTCGTCGGCCCGCAGCGCATCCACATCGACATCAGCCACGTCGTACGCCACCTGGGACCCGTTCGGCAGTCGAACCATGACGAAGGAGCCGGTCACCTTGTAGCTTTCGGCAGAGATGACAGTGCCGTCTTTGAGTTGGACGTCCACAGCCACAGCCGCAGCGGCCACCGCGAGCGCGAGGCCGAGAACCGTGAGGGTCTTCTTCACGAGGTCACTCCTGTCGCCAATTGGTCACTGAGTGTTCGCGGGTGAAACCGGGGTCGAGACCGGTGAGCGGGGGTGGCGGACCACCGTTGCCTCCGCCGCCCGAACCCGTGACTTCCACCTCCGGACTTCCATCGACGTTGTTCACCTCCATGCCGGTGACAATATCATTGTACTCTTTGTAATCGCCGAGGCCGCACTCGTACCACAGCTGGTAGGTCCGGCCGATACCGGAAGCCCGACAGACAACACTCAGCTCGACCGGCGTTCCACCCCCGCTCCCGCTTCCACACTGCGAGGGCACCTCGTGAACCGCGGTCTCGGTGCTCGGGTCGAAGGTCGGGAAGAAGACGTAACCGTTGAGGACGGTGGCGTCGAACACCACCTTTTCAGTCTCGCGAAGGCTCAGATACCACCCATATGTCCCGTTTGCGGGGTCGAGGGCGCTCCCACCCTTGGTGGTGCAGTCGAAGCTGTTATTGAGTTCGCTGTAGTCGATCTCGAGCAGGTCGCCCGGGTAGCGGGTCGTTGCATCTCCGACATCGAGCACGAAGTAGAAATGGTCGAAACCGGAGTCCTCGCGGTCCAGTTCGGCGCGGTCGCCGCTGCCGAAGGCCAGGGCCCAGGTGTAGTTCGAACCGTCAAACAGAGCCGGAACCGGGACCGGGCGGGTGAAGATCTCCTGACGGTCTGGAAATCCCCGGAAATCGAAGATCCGGGTAAAGACGCCCGGCAGGTTGTCCGCGACCGCCCCAGCTCTGGCATCGGTCGCCTCCACGGCGGTGGGCGACGGGTATTGAATCCTCCACAGGCTGCCGTCGGAATCGGCAAAGTAGATGCGGTCGTGGAAGCCGTCGGAGTCCGAGTCGAGCGCGGTCACGCCGCCCGGCAGGTCGACGCCGATGAGATGTTTGACCACCGCGACGCCGGTTTCCAGGTTGACACCGTAGAGGTAGGTGCCGGTCTGGTCGGCGTTGGCACTGTCCCAGCCGCCGCCGAAGAAGGCGATAAAGACGTCGTCCGGCGGGTCGGTGCCCTGGCTGATCGCGATCCGGGCGATGGCGGGTTTGGACCAGGTCCACCCGAGATCGGGCGCGCCGTTCCCATTCAAATCGGCGCTGTCTGAAAACTCCCACATGAGCCGGGGGTATTCGCCGCTGCATTGCGGATCCGTGCCGTCCATGCAGCCCGGGAACGGTGATATGTCAGGCTCGTAATCGGGGTCGGCGCTGATCGGGTCGGGTTGGGTGATGTCGAGGGCGAGGACCCCGCGCCCGCCGCGGCGCATCGAGGCCAGGGCGACGGTGCGCCACTCGCGATCGCTGTCGCCAACTGCGTCGATGAAGGCATCGCCCTTGACGATCGGTCCGTCGACCATGTCCAACGGCTCGACGTGGGTCAGACTCCCGCCCGCGGTGATGTTGTAGAGCCGGTCCATCACTGCGCGCGGCACCCACGCGAAGAGCTCCGTGCCGTTGCCGAGGTCGTGAATCTCGTTGTAGGTTTCCTCGATGCCGGGGCGTACGCGGTCCCAGAAGCCGCCGTCAAACGCGTGCAGCATGCCGTCGTTGGCGCCCGCCAGAACGATCCGCCGGCGCTTGGACTGTTGCTCGATAAAGGTCCGGTAGTCGTGCGCACCGCGTTCGGTGTTGACGTTGTAGCCATAGTTGAAGAAGTACATGGAGTTGTTGGGCGGGTTGACGATCACCGGTTGGGAATGGAAGGTATCGCCCAACACCGGGTAACCCGAGGGTCGCGCCAGGGCCGGCGGACCGGGGTTTGAAGGGTCCGCGTCGTTGTCGACCCGGATGCCGCGCACGAAGTTGACGACCTGCTGCGCCAAAACGTCGTCGCCGGGATCCAGACCGGTCAGGACCTTGAACTCGCCGCGCAGCGTGGCATCGGTCGGGATGGTGGCGAGGTCGTGGCGGACCCACGATCCACTCGCATCGCTGCCCATGAAGACGAACCGTTTCGGGTTGCCCTCGGTGTGGGCGTCGAGCTGGGCTTCCAGTGCATCATAGGCGTTCCACACCATCTTCGAGGTGTCGATCTCGCAGTCGCCGACGGTCGGCAGGGTGGGTTGTTCCTTGTTGAGGGGGAAGGCCCACAGGTTGCCGCTCCACAGGGTCTGGCTTTCCTGAGGCTGGAAGAACGGGTAGACCACCAGATAGTCCCGGGTCGCGTTGCCGCCGACGCCCGAGGGCGGCGGTGCAATCTTGAACGGCGTGAAGCTTCGGGCCTCTCCCTCCAACCGGTAGAACACCTCATACAGAGCTTTCGACAACTCGGACGCGTTCTCCGCGGTCAGAAAGAGCCCTCCGGTCTGGTCGGCGATGCACTTGAGCGGCGAATCCTCCGCCACCGATTCGGAAAACCCGATGGTGTAGACCGGCAGTGGATCGACGCCCACCGCACCGGAACTGCTCGGGTCGGCGAACTTCTCTGCCGCGCCGCCGGTATCGCACACCGCGCCCGGGTTGCCCGGTTCGCAGGCCTCTTCGCCGTCGGTGATGAGAATCACGTACCACTGGCGGCAACCCTCGTAGGGGTCGGTCTCCCACGCGCCACCGCTGGTGCGCTGCGCGACATACCAGTCGAAGGCCTCGAGAAGCGAGCTGTTGATCGGAGTGGAACCGTCGGCGACGATCGGCACCGGGTTGAAACCGGCGCTCACGGGGTCGTTGTCGAAGTCGTCGACCCAGCTGAAGGTGCCGCTGTTGTTCTCGTACTTGACGGCGGAGGTCATCGGTTCGAGGAATTTCTTGATGTCTTCGATGTTGCTGGTGCCGGTGGGATCGGGGAGATCCTGGTGCAGGTTCCAGCCGTTGCAGTACGGGTTGGAGTCGGCGGAGTGGTTGTAGCCCGAGACCGAGGCCGGGGCCTCGGTCTTGACGTCGATCTTGCCGAGGTCGGGGGCCGGCGTGACGTGGCGGCCGGCCGAGAAATCAAAGAGCGCGCCCTCGTAGAGCCTCTTGAACGGAATGATATCGGTGGCCTCGTGCTGCCACCCCGACCACGGACCGCAGACCAGCCCGCACTCGCCGGCAAAGCTGGAGACCTTGACGTTGTCGTAGATCTGATCCCAGGTGGGGTTGTTGAACGACCAGACCCCGCTGCGCCAGATGCCGACCATGCCCGGATCGCTGATCGGTGACGGATCGATGCCGTCGATCGGGCCCTGGAACATCTCACACCAGCAGTCGTCGATGTTGGCATCGGTGCAGATCCCGGTCGGCGCGGCGGCCGAGGCGCAGCCGTAATACACGGTATCGACGCCGGGGGTGTCGCCCCACGGCATCACGTACTGGACGCGGAGGTTGCCGCAGAAGACGTCGAGCCGGATCCGGAACGCCCTCCCTGTCCTCATACACTGGAGTGAGGTCGTCGACAGGGTGGCCGGAGTCTCGGTGCCCGGCTCCTTCGGCACAACGGTCCCCGACGCAACCTCGACCCAGTCCTGCTGGCCCGAGATGTTGCCGATCCGGTCCCAGCCCTTCATCCGCGCCAGGTGCCAGATGGATTGGTAGGCCGGGAGGACGCAGTTGGCGCTGCTGCCTGTAAAGCCAGTCGTCTCATTGCCGGGCGTTACGTAAAAAATGTAGCCGTCGGCCGGTTCGCGGTCGGCCGGACTGAAGCTGGTGTTGACCGTCGAACTGAGCCCCCACACCAACCCGGACAAAGCAAGTTGAGTCCAGCCGAAGTCAGCCTCGATGCGGATGTTGGTCCAATCCGCGGGGTCGTAGTTGCCGGGGGTCGGGTTCTCCGCGCCGTCATCGGGGTCGCTCGGCGGGATCGAGGCGCGAATCACGTGGAGAACGCTGTTGGATCTCGCAAGGTAGAGGGTCTGCGCGTGTTGCTGTCCCCACATGAAGTAGGGATCGTTGTCGCCCCAGGTCTCCAGGCTGCGTTCGACGCCGACCTTGGCCATCATGGAGCTGCCCGCCTCCCACTGCTGCCACTGCCACCACGGTTTGGCGGTGGTCCAGGAGATCGTCTGAGAGGCGGTGTAGCCCTCATAGTCTTCAAAGAAGATCGGGGTCGCGTTGGTCGGAAAGACCTGGGCCACCGCGGTGGGCGCCACCAGTCCCGCGAACATGAGACCGCAGATCAGGATTCGCCAGCCGTGGGACAGGCGCGGCCTCAACGAGGAACCGCTGGTGGGCCCTTGCGTCGTGAGCGTGCGTCGATGATGCTGCATGGCTTTCTCCTGTCCTTCTCAGCTGATCGGGGTCGGCGTCGGCGCCGGTGGCGGCGTGTTCGTCGGAGGCGGCGGCGTCGCCGTCGGCCACGGGGTCGGGGTCGAGGTCGACAGCGGCCGCGGAGTGTTGGTCGGGCCGAAGGGGGTCGGCGTACTGGTCGCGCCGCCAGGTGTGGTCGGCGTTCTCGTCGGCGTGTCCGGCCACACGATGGCGGTCATAGTCGGGGTGGGGGTGATTGTCGGCGTCGGCGTCGGCGAGGCGAGGCTGCCCTCGTAGGTCTCGGCACAGACATTGGGGCAGGAAAGATCACCGCCGCCCGGGGCGGCGCCGGGAATCGTGAAATCGAAGCACACCTGGTAGTAGCCGTCCCATACGATTTCCACGCTGTCCACAATATGAGCCCACCAGTTTTTGGTGGCACCGGCGCTGATCTGGGCCGAAGCCGGATTGCTGTACATGCCAATGTACGGCGGCCCAGACAGGTCGACGGGGCGAGCGTATCTTCCGGTGTAGGGCACCACGCTGTAGCTGCCGGTGCTGTCTCTCCAAAGGGCTGACGAGCTCAAGGAGCACGGGTTGGCGCTGTAGCCAGTGCAGAGGTACATCCGGTAGTGGTAGGCCCACTTGCGCATATTGGTGCCCCAGTCAAAGTAGATGTGGGTGATGGTGGCCGTCTGCGCGTGGCCGTTTCTGATGTCGGCGCCCATGTCCCCAACAGTGTACGACCCCCAAGACGGATCCCAGGATGGATCCCTCCAGGTCCGCATATTTTCGACCGTGACCCGGCAGACCGGGGTCTGGGTCGGGGTCGGTGTGAGGGTCTCGGTCGGGGTCGGTGTCACGGTCGGGGTCGGGGTCCAGGTCGGCAGGGCGGCGGAGGGTGCGCACACCCGGGTGTCGCGCTCCTCGACCGAGTTGACGTAGAGCATCCAGTCGTTGGTCTCGTCGCCGTCGTAGTCGGAGTCGGAAAAGCCGTCGAGATCGTAGTCCTCGGCGCCGCCGTCCGCCACCTGGGTGTTCCCCACCGGGTTGTCGCCGGTGTCAACGCCGTAGAAGTGGTTCGGGTTGCCGAGATAGGTGGTAGGGATCTCGAGCCGCACCCGCCGCCGGTACTGGATCAGACTCGCGCCCGATGTTTCTTCCCACTCGTTTTCACAGGCGCCGAGAACCGGGTTGCCGGTGCCGTCGTCCCAGTCTCCTCAGTGGGGTCGCAACCCGGGTAGTCCTCGTCGGCGGGATCGAGCTGGCCGTAGTACCAGTTCTCTGGGATCAGCTCATACGGGTAACCCAAGTCACGAACACCGGAGTCGTAATACGGAAAGACGAAGCTGTCGTCGCACAGGGTGACGTCGTCGGTGTCGTCGAGGGGCGTCTGCATGTTGTCGACAAAACAGTTGCCGAAGTAGATCGGCATCAGATCGAAGGGCGGAGGAACATCGACCTGGGTCTCCGGTGGCCCCGGGTCGGAGTAGCTGTAGTCGACCCAGCCGGTGTCGTAGGCGTTGAGCGGGCCGAAGCGGTCGGTGATGTCGGAACCGGGCGAGAAGTAAGGTCTGTAGCCGATGAGACGGTTCTTCACGATATCCGCCGGCACGTCGAGGAAGATGCCCGCGTGGCTCTCCGAGTACCCCAGGCGGTAGGCGTAGGTGGCCTCGACCATGTGGAAGCGATCCTGCGCGCGCGCCTCGTAGACCCAGTGCTTCTGCGGCACCCCGTTGGAGCCATCCGCCGGCTGCGCCTGGGCGTAGCCGGCCAGCGCGACATTGGCCTCGCCGACGTCGTCGAGGAAGTCCCTGAGCACCCGTTTGGCAATCCCCATGCCGCGAGTTGGGGTCATCGCCCGCCGCCCGGGACCATGGCGGCGGCCACCAGCGCGCCCTCGAGAGGCGTCGGCACCGCCGGGTCGCCGGAGGTGGTGACCTCCGGGCTGGCCACCATCGAACTCGAGGTATCGAGGATGAAGATCAGGTTGGGCGCCGCCGCCACCTCGCGCAGGAAGTCGCGGTCGTCGGCGGCCGCAATCCCGGCCGCGGCCAGTGCGAGGACGACCACAATCGGCTTGGTGAATAGCTGCTTGCTCATGACTGCTCCCTCGATACGCATCAGTAGCACTGGCCGACGGTCGGGTTGAACTCTTCGGTTGGATAGGGCTGGGTCTGGACGTCGGCCTCAACCACGGCCCGGGTCAGCCCGGCGAGGTCGCCCACGTTGCGCGTGGCCGCGGACCGGAAATGGAAGAACTTCTGGACAAAGCCGTCCTCCTCTTCGGACTGGGTCCCCTGGATCGGCTGGTCGGGTTCGGTGAAGCAGAAATTGTCGACCGTGACGGTGAACTCGGTCTTGAGCAGCCCCGCGAGGTCGGGATCGTCGGTGAGAATGAACGTGCCCGGCGCTCCCATGACGCCCTCCTGGATCATCTCGATCTGCATCATCGCGCCGGCATCCGCGGCGTACAGCGCCTTGGTCACCCAGCGGTCGGTGCCCGAGGCCTGCAGACCCAGCGAGGTCTGCAGCAGGAGCCCGATGCCGAGAAAAACCAACACCAGCGAAACCATCAGCGCCAGGATCAATGCCGCACCACGTTCACCGGCACCGGTCCCGGCCCCATCCACGGTCGGCAGGATTCTGGTCTCCATCACGTCTCCCTCAGAACTTGTAATTGCGCAGGTTGACCTCGACCACGATGCGCCGCCACTTGGCTGACTTGTTCTTGTTGGCCGTGGTGCCGTCAAAGATCTCGAATGTGGAATCGGGCTCAACCCAATTCGGCACCTCGAGTGGTGTCCTTCCGAGCACGGCAATCCGCATGCTGTTGACGATATTGCCGGAAACGTCGCCGGCCCCGGTCGGGCTGGCCTCCCAGGTGTCGGCCTGTCCGTCGTCGTCGGTATCGATGCCGAGCAGGACCTGGAGGCCGCCGATGTTGATCGCGACCGGTTCCGCTTCGATGGCCCCGGCGGACAGGCGCACCCGCCGCAGGACGTTGTTCGGATCGACGAAGTAGGTGTAGGAGTCGAGGATGCCGACCCGGTAGACCTTGAAGGTCGGAGGATACGACCATCCGGTGTTGAGATCGGACCACGGGCTCGAACCCTCCATGTACTCAATGACGAGTGCACGATCCTCGCCCGTGCCGGTGAAATCAGAGCCCGCATCGATCCTGCCGACGCAGTACTTGCCCTCGCCCATGAACACGATCCCGCGGCCCTCGAGGCCCGTGTCCGTGAAACCGTTGAAATTGTTGAGGTCCTGATTGAGCGAGTTGAACTCGGGAATGGTAACGGTTGACGCCCCGCTCAAAACCGTCCCGGGGTCGGTGAAGAACGGCGAGATCTCGAAGAAACCACGCAACGTGAGAACGTCGGAGCCGGAGAGCACGGTCACCCCACCGAAACCCGGGATTTGAACTGTGCCGCCGGCGTTGGAGATGAGCTCGCCGGACACCCAGCGGGGCGTTCCGCCGGATTCTCCGGCAAAGGGCATGGCCGCACCGCCCATCATCCTGGCGGTGCGCATGATGTGGTAGGCGGCGAAGCGGACGTTCTCCTGGGTGTCGGCGAGATCGTTCTCGATCTGTGCGACCTTGGTCGAGGTGTCGAGCAGGTTCAGCATCCCCACCATGAAGATGGCGAAGACGGCCGACGCCACCAGAAGCTCGACCAGGGTGAAACCGCGTTGGGTCGTGCGCATCTTCTTATCCCGGGATCTTGAGGCTCGAGACGGTGAAGACCCGCCGGCCCTCGAGGACCTGGTTGGTTGACGCCACCGTCATGGTGATGCGTTTGATATTGGGCCCTGAGGTCGCGGTCGGCGTCGGCCAGGCGCCTGCCGACGCCTGCGCCCAGTTCGTGACTTCGTAGTCGTCGACGGTGTAGGTGATGGTGAAGTCCGGATTGACCGGCCCCATCGTGTGAGGAGAGTCGGCCTGCGTCAGCATTTCGTGATCCCACGGCAGGGCCTGCAGGGTCTCGAGTGCGAACCGGGCCTCGGTGGCGAGGAGGGCGTAGTCGTGCCCCGAGGCATTGGTCTTGATGGAGTGGGTGAAGAGCCCGGCGATGCCGAGGGCGACAAAGGAGAGGATGACCAGGGCCACCAGGATCTCGACCAGGGTGAAGCCGGTCTGGTTCTTGTTTGGAGTTGCGTCAGTTCCTACCATCAGTACCTCCAGAGATACAGACGCTTCGAATAGTCGAAGATACTGCGGTCCCACATGTCGACGAGGACCGACCCCGAACCGCCCTGGATGACGATCCGTAACAGGTTCCCGTACCGGTCTTCCAATACGACGCCGCCCTGGCCGATGCCCACCTGATTGTCGTGCGCCATCGCCGTTCCGTTGGCAAAAAAGACCACACCGGCGGAGGCGCCGCCTTCGAGAACGTGCAGCGTGTGGTTCGAGTTCTCAAACGTTCCGGTGGGGTAGAAATTCTCAACCTTGATCGTGATGTCTCCCCTCATCGGCCACCGCCCCACCTCCTCTTCTCCGGCATCGAAAGCGCCGTTGGCGTTGGCATCGACCCAGGCGTGGATCGGTATCGTCGTCGGGGAGGAGTTGGAGGGCCACCTGGCTGCTGTTCTTGATGGCGTAAATGCGTGAGACCGCGACCGCCTGCTTGACCATCGACACCTGACTCAACATCTCGGCGCGAATCATCGAACGCCTGAGATTTGGTATCCCGATGCCGACGATGAGGCCTATCAGGACGATCACAACCAGGAGCTCGACGAGGGTGAACCCGCGCTGCCGTCGGCTGCCCCCGTGCACGGTCAATGGTTCATTCCTTGGACATTTCATCATTCCTAGCATGCGTCCCACCCCTCGGTGCCGTCAAGATGCTCGAGGCAACGTTAAAAAACCTTTGACACTCAGGAGGTTATGACGGTTGTTCACTGCGGGAGCGCAAGGGCCCAGACACGGCCGTCGAGATCCGATACATAGAGCGTCCCGTCACTCACCGCGAGACCCGAAGGGGTGATCCCGTCGGCCGTGAGATCGACCTGGCGCGCCTCGCTCCCCTCGACCAACCACAGCGACTGCGCCGGCACATCGGTCACAAGCCAACGATCTTCAGCCAGCGCCACGGCCTGCGGGCGCGAGTAGAAATCGCTCCAGGCGCCGGGCAGCGGGACCACGGCGAGGGGCCTTCCGGCCCGGTCCACCACCTGCAGACGGCGGTTGCCGGTGTCGCACACCAGGAGGCGTTCATTGTCGAGCCAGGTCAGGCCCACAGGTTCGACGAACTCCCCAGCCGCCGACCCTTCACTGCCGATGGTGGCGATCGTCGGCGCACCGCCGGCAAAGGTGATCAGGGCCACCCTCTTGTGGCCGGTGTCGCTCACCGCCACCGTCCCGTCCGGCGCCACCGCCACCGATCGCGGTCCGTACCAGCCGTCCTCCGGAGCGGGCAACGGCCGCGCGGCGCCCGAGACAGGATTGAAGGCCAGGACGCGGTGATTCCAGGTATCGGCCACCACCAGCACTCCATCCGGGGTCCACGCCAGGGACTCGGGCTGGTTCATCGCCTCCGGTATCTTCTGTTTCAGAACAGTGCCGTCCGGAGAGTAGAAACTCACCTCGTTGGCCGCGGCATCGGCCACCGCCAGGACTCCGTCCGGTCCCACCGCGAGCCCTCGCGGTTCCATCAACCACCCGTCACCGATGATGGAGGCGGATTCGACGCCGAAGGCTTCTGCGAGGGGGCCGGGGACCGCGGCGCCATGGGTGCTCTCCACCTCCTCGCCGGTGTCGCGCAACATGATGGTGTCGGTGGAACCGATCACGCCCCACGGGCGGCGGGTGAAAACGTACCGCAGGATCTCGCCGAGAGACGGCTTGAGGTCTTCCATCACCCACCACCCGCGCAGCGGCAGCCGCTCGGATGTGTAGCCCGGACCGAGAAGACGGCGGACCTCGCGTTCCTTTTCCACGTCACAAAAGACCAGCGGCGGCCGCATCCCGCGCGCGGGCTCGGCCCACCAGGTCGGCGTGTCGCGGAAGTACCAGGTATAGGGCCACGCCACTTCGCCGCCCGCCGCCGACACCGGGTCCTCACCCGCGGCGGCCAACTCATACGCTTCGGCGACCGGCGGCAACAGTTCGGGGCAGGTCTGGACATAGATCAGGGCCTCGACCCGGTCGCGGTTGGGTGAGATCTCGTCGAGCACGAAGTTGGCCACGAGCGTGGTGGCGAGCGTCGCTGCGAGACCGGTGGCGGCCAGGGCCCGGCTCCACCACACGCCGTGGGGGCCGAAGGTCCGCGCGAGCTGAAATCCGGCCAACGGCAGGAAGGCCCACACCTGGTGGACGCCGAGCCAGGGGACCTTTTCGCCGAGGTAGGCGTACATGGCAACAGAAGCCACGGCGAAGGTGACCAGCGACCGTTCGAGGACGCCCATACGGCGCCCGCGGCGGATGGCCCACGCCAGACCGGCCGCGATCGGCAGGAACTCGTAGAGCGCCAACCTCGGCAGGTGGTACCACGGTGGGCCCGCCACCCGCTCCATGGCGTGTTGGCCCCACCAGTAGGAGATCGCTTTGTAGGGGAAGAACCAGTCGCCGGTGTGACGAAAACCGACGGTGAACAGGGGGACCGTCACCACCACGGCGGCCGCGATGCTTGCGAGGATCCCCCACCGGTGGCGAACGATCCAGTCGATGGTCGACCGCCATGCCCGCCGGGGCCCGGTCGTCAGCAACAACAGACCGGCCACCGCCCCGACCAGGGCGGCGGTGACGAAGGCGTTCTCCTTGGTGGCAAAGGCCAGCGCCGTCCACACCCCGATCCAGACCCAGGCGCGCCGGCTGCCGTGGACCGCCCGCCACAGGGCGACAAAGGCGCACGAGGCCACCAGCGCCTCGAGAATATCCATCCGGAGAAAGCGGCCGTAGAAGAGCCAGATCGGAGAGATCGTCGCCAGAAGGGCGGCCCACCAGGCCGGGCGCACTCCGAGAATCCGGCGCGATGCCCACGCCACCGCGATGATCAGAACGCCGGCGACGGCGATCGGCAGCCGCGCGGTGAAGTCCGAATCGCCGGCGAGGGCAAAGGTGGTGGCGGTGAGATAGTAGAGCAGCGGTCCGTGGTAGGTCGGATCGTACCGGTAGGTGCCGTTCTTCAACAGCAGGTACGAGGCGTGGGCGTGGATCGCCTCGTCGTGATGAAATGCCCGTTCGTCGAGGTCCCAGAGGTGGAGGGTCAACGACACCACCACCAGCAGCAACCACGGGGCGCACCGCCGGACCCAGCCCACACCGAACACCATACGGAAAGCTTAGCAGAGGCTGCGACCGGGGTGGACGGTGCTCCGACTATGAACGTTCGAGTGATCCCGCCTGTTGATGCTTCCTTCCCGAGAGGAGCCACTCTATGCATTGTTCGCCCGAAGCATCGGGCCGAAGTGAATTCAACAATCGAACAATGCAAAGAATGGCACCTCCGCTGAACGTGGCTCGTTTCCGCAAGCGAAACATTCTTCAGCACTTGAGCGTATCGGCAGGTGTGGTGATGGAGAACTCAAAACTAAGAATTCAAAACTGAGAACTACTCGTTGAGGATCCCGAGATCGCGGAGGGCGGCGAGGATGGCATCGGGCCCGACCGAAGATTGCAGCCGCACCACTCTCGGCCCCCAGGTCCCGACAGTGTCGCTGTCGGCATCGGTGAGAACGACGACCGGTACGCGCAGCTCCCGCAGGCGGGCGCCGGCGCCTGCCGGTTCGGGTCTTCCGGAGATCACGACGACGTGGGCCGGCCAGTTCTCGACGATCTCGTCCGCAACGCCCACCGTCGGTGCGTGGCGCACCTCGAGCCCCCCGGCGGCCAGGGTTTCGACGATCCGGGTGGCGGCGCGTCCGTCTGACTCAACCAGAAGCACGCGCGGCGCCGCCGTCGCGACAGTGCGCCGGCCTTCCACCGATTCCAACTCATCCGTATCGCCGAGGGGCAGGCGGACGATGAACCGGGTTCCCTCTCCCGGTTGCGACCGCACGTCGACCTCGCCGTCGTGGGCAGTCACGATGCTGTAGACCACCGCCAGGCCGAGCCCCGAGCCACGACCCTGCCGCCGAAGGGTGAAGAAGGGCTCGAAGAGACGGGCCCGGACCTCGGGGGCAATCCCCGGTCCGTCGTCCTCGACTTCGAGCACGGCCCGCCCGGCGGCGTGTACGACGCGCACGGTAATCCGGCCGCCGCTTTCGCCGACCGCGTCACGAGAATTGAGAACCAGATTGAGCAGGAGACGGCGCAGACCGACGACGTCTCCCCGCACCGGGACCGTCTCGCGGTCGAGTTCGAGCACGAGCTCGATGTTGCCCGCCAGGAGATGTCTGAGGACCCCTTCCTGCTGACGCACCAACTCCCCGAGATCGAAGGTGGATGGCGGCGAACTCTCCCGCTGTGCGAAAAAGAGCAGCTCGCGAACCACTTCGCTGCCCTCTTCCGCAAGAACGCGAATCGCCGAGGCGGCATCGGCGACGGCATCGGGCTGCCGTTGCAGCAACCTCGCGTGCAGCAGGATCGCGGCCAGCAAATTGTTGAAGTCGTGCGCCACCCCGCTGGCGAGGGTTCCGACCGCCTGCATCTTCTCGGCGGCCCGTAGACGCTGTTCGGCGTCGACATTTTCGGTCACGTCGCGCATCACCAAAATGGCGTGACCGAGACCCTCCGGCCGACTCAAGGTGCAGTCGAGCAACCGTCCCACGTGGTCGACACGCCACTGTTTCGGCGCGTTCTGCGGCAACCGCGTTTCGAGGTCCCGGCCGACCTCCGCTTCGTGAGGTTGCAACGCGCGATTGGCCAGGGTGATCCGGCCGTCGTTATCCACCAGTGCGACCCCATCCACCATGGCGTCGAAGGTGCGCCGCCAGTGTTCGCCCATCCGCCGCAGGCGCTCGGTCAGATCGTGAATCGCCACCAGATACCCGGGCCCCTGGTCGTCGCTGGCGCCGGCTACCCGAAGTTCGACCTCGGCGACAGAATCGGGATCGATCCTCCAGTGAGCCTCGATGACCGCTTCATCACCGCTTGCGAGGCGCTGGAGGGAGGTATCGAGTTGGCCGGGATCAGGGCGATCCAGAAAACTCGCGAGGGTCCTTCCCACCGCGCGCACGGTCCGGCCGTGCAGGAAAGGCTCCGTCGCCGGGTTGGCTTCGCGGATTTTGAGATCGCGATCGAGCAGAATCAACGGCGTCGGAGACGCCGAGAACAACTCTCGAAAACGGTGCTCGCTGGCCACCAGGGATGCGCGCTGATCCGCCAGACGCCGGGCCATGTCCCGGAAAGCGGTCGCGAGATCGCGGACTTCGGCCGGGGCGCCGGATTCCATCGGCGGCTCGACAACCCGTTCCGGATCAAAGGTCGCCGCCCACTGTGCAAGTTGGTGCAGGGGCCTCACGACCCGACCGACCAGCGCCAGTCCGACCACCAGCGCGAGCGCCAACGCCAGACCGAGTCCTGCAAGCAGGCGAACGGCGGCCTCCGCGAGGTGTGCGCCGACGCTCGACTGCGAAACCAGAAGAACGACGTCGACGACCTGCGGTTGGCCCACCGGCGGGTCGTCCACCTCGACCCGGCGCTCGACCCGCAGCAGACCGGCATCGAGGCCACCGAGTTCCGCTAGCGAGAGCCCGTACCGCCACAACACGCGCCCGTCGGCGCTGCGAACCTCACCCGCCCTGACATCGCTCGCCGGGATGATCGCGTCGTAATCGCGCGAACTGCCGTCGACCGCTGCCAGCCCGAGCACGTGCGCGAGCAATTCCGATCGGGATCGCAGCTGGTTTTCGAGGATCCGTTGTTCGTGCCACAGGACGAGCGCGCTCACCAGAACCAGGGTGACGACCAGAACGCCGAGGAGCCACACCAGAAAGCTCCGCCCGAGGGTCATGGCGCCGGTCCCGGGAGGTACGGACGTTCCGCTCATGGTCTCTCTCGACCGGTCGCTTCAGGACTTCCCGCCGGCATAGCTCACCGAAAGTCCCGATGAGACCGGGCAGGGAATGCATCAAAAATCGAAGAAGTCCCCCTCGAACACATCCGAAAGCTGGCGCATGATGCCCGAAGAGAGGCCCGCCGTGATGCCTGCCATGATGGAAGCGCCCTTGGTCCGCCCCACCAGATAACCCACCAGACCCACACACGCCACCGACCCGAACGGGTGTCGGCGCACGGTCTCCCGCCAGTCGATCGACTGCGGCACGAGGGAATCGAGAATGGAATCGGCGTCGATCCGTCGCGAGCCGTTGGCGTCGTTCATCAGATCTTCACCGTCGATGTCATCGAGGTCGTCCTGCATCTGGTCATCCATGGATCAAGCTCCGATCGTCAGTCGCGCGGACGGGTCGCGTAGCCGACCACGAAGCCGACGGCGAGTGCGATCAACACCGCCTTGCCGGGATTCGCCCGAACGTACTCCACGACCTCGTCGCCCTTGCCCTTGAAATCGACTTCGGAGATCCGGGTCTTCGCCTTGCCGTAGAGCTCTTTGGCCTTCGCCGACAGCGCCTCGTACTGGTCCTTGGCATTGGCATAAAGAATCTCCGCCTGTTCGCGCGATTTCGCAGCCAGGGCGCCCATTCGTTCGCGGGCTTCGGCGAGATATTTCTTGGCCTCGTCGAGGTAGTCCTTGGCGCGCGCGGCCGCCACGCCGCCCTTCTCTTTGGCTTTGCCGTAGGCGTCCTGCATGGTGACCTTGGCCTCTTCCATGGACTGTTGCGCCTTCGCCAGCGACTCCTTGACGCCGCTCAAACCGCCGGTGGTCTCCGCCGCCACCTCGTCGATGGCCTCGTCGACGCTCTTCTTGTTTTCCACCATCTTCGACCTCCAGTCGGGAACGCGACCATTCTACTGCAATTCACGACCTCGCGCAGGTGGCGCGAGGTCGTGAATTGCGGTGGTCGGATCGCGGCACTCTGTTCGCCTCTCCCTTTCGCTTGCGGCAGGCTGCGAGTGCCCTCGCAAGAGGGTTTTTGCGGAAGGCTCGGTTCTTTCTCCTCTTCCCTCTAACAGCGCGCCCTCACTCACACCGGCTGTCGATCACGGCCGACAATGCACCTCGAAATTTCTGTTGCTACGTTTCAGAACAATTCTGAAGGTGGGCCAAGGCCCACCCTACGTCGGGCCCATATCCCGGGCGGGTTCGTAGGGTGGGCCTTGGCCCACCTTCAGAGCTGCAACACCCGTCTCACGGTTTGCGGATGAGCACGAGATTCCAACCCACAGTTGCTCGGTTTGGTTGACCGTTGGGTGGGACCTGTGGAAGAGTCTTGACGGGAGGCGTCAGGCGAGATGAGTCGGACAGTCGACGGTACGCTCAAGAGGAGATCTCCCGGAATCCTGGCGAAGATCGCTGTCGCCGCGGTCTCCCTTGTGGCGACCTTGCTTCTGGCGGAGGAGGCCACTCGGCTGATCCTGCCGGCGCAGCAGGTCGTGGAGGTCGAATCTGTCATCACCCGCAGCAGCCGACCGGGGGCGGTGGCGGAAAGAAAGCAGGAGCGCGGCATCGACGTCCTTCTCGACTGGTCGGGCCAACACGGCATCCGTCTCAATCCCGGGGTCCGAGCAGTCATCCACGACCATAACCTCAGCCACAACGACGTGGTCATCGAAACCAACTCTCTCGGCTTGCGCCACTCCGAACTCGGACCGAAAGCCGACGATGAGTTCCGGATCCTGGTGCTCGGCGACTCGATCACGTTCGGCGACTATGTTTCGTTCGCAGAAACCTACCCTGCCCTGCTCGAACGCCGTCTCGAAGGCCGACACCCGCGAGTGACCGTGATCAACGCCGGGCTCCCCGGAGCCAGTGCGTCGAACGAGCTCTACCACTATCTCGAAATTTCTGACGCGGTGGATCCCGACCTCGTCCTGGTAGGCATGTACCTCAACGATTCCCAGAACACCCGCCGCTTCTACGCCCGGTCGCTGCGAGAGCCCTATGCTTCGAGCCGCTTTGCTGACGTTCCTCGCAAGCAGCGTTTGAGGCACTTCGTCTTGAAATGTGGTCGGACGAGGTCATCCCCGAGATCGACCCCGCATGGCGCGAGCAGTTCCAGGGCGACCGGCGGCTGCGAACCGGGGACATGTGGAACGACCGGGAGAGTTTCGACTTCGAAATCTACAACGCCCATCTGGACTTTGGCCTCGCCTGGAACCCCGACTCGTGGAAGATTCTGGAGCGTATCACCCGCACCTTTGCCACGGCTGCCCGACAGAACGGAGACGAGTTCGCCGTCTTTCTGTTTCCTATTCACATCCAGGTCATGGGAACTGTCGAGGATTTTCTGCCGCAACAGAAATTCGGGACGATGTGCGAGTTTCTCGATCTCACGTGCCTTGACCTCGTGCCTGCGCTCCGAGCGGACTGGATGGCCCGTCAGACGAAGCTCTACTATGACCATTGCCACCTGACCACCCACGGCAACAGCGTCGTCGCCGATGCCCTGGTCGAGTGGTTGGACGAGGAGCACCTGGTTCCGCGTTGAGAAATGACCGGATCCAGGCAAGAGAGCTCTCCTTCACCTCGCCCTTGGTTGACATCGAACCGGGTCACCGCGGTAGGATCAGGACGGAGGTCCGATGGAAATCACCGTGCTCGGCGCCGGACGCTGTGTGACTGGGTCGAAATTCCTGATGTCGTGGGACTCATACCACGCCCTGCTCGACTGCGGGCTCTTCCAGGGGCCGGCGGCCTACCGCCAACTCAACTGGAAGCCTCTGCCGCACCCGCCGCACGACCTGGACGCCGTCGTCCTGACCCACGCTCATATCGACCACTCGGGCTATCTGCCGCGGCTGTGCCGCCAGGGTTTCGACGGCCCGGTCTACTGCACCCCTCCCACCAAGGCCCTGCTGGGGGTCCTGCTGCCGGATGCCGCCCACATCAACGAGGAGGAGGCGAGGTACGCCAACAAGGAGGGCTACTCCAAGCACAAACCTGCACTGCCGTTGTTTCAGATGGCGGATGCCCGCGCCGCGCTCAAGCTTTTAGAACCGGTGCCGTTCGACCAGTGGAAGGAGCTTCACCCCGGCATCCGCTTCCGCTATCACCGCCAAGGGCATATTCTCGGTGCTGCGGCCGTCGAGCTCGAGACCAAGGTCTCCGGGGGCAGGAAGAAGACCGTGTATTTCTCCGGCGACGTCGGTCGCTACGGCGTGCCGATCCTCCGCGAGCCGGAGTCCTATCCGGGGTCCGACGTGCTCTTTCTCGAGTCGACATATGGCGACCGGTTTCACGGCGACGAGGACCCGCGAACGGTGCTCGGCGAGGAGATCCGCGCCGGGATCAAGCGCGGCGGCGTCATCATCATCCCCGCCTTCGCCATCGACCGGACCCAGGAGATCCTCTACATGCTGCACGAGCTCGTGGTGGACGGCGATCTCCCGGAGATTCCGGTCTTTCTCGACAGCCCCATGGGGATCGAGGCGACCGCTCTCTACACCCGATTTCTGGCCGAGCACGATGTCGAGATGCGTCACTTCTTTGCCGATCAGGAGAACCCGATCTTCCCACCCAACCTCCAGGTGACGCCGTCGTCGGCCGATTCACGAAAGCTCAACTCGATGCGCGGCCCGGCCATCATCATTTCGGCATCGGGGATGGCCACCGGCGGCCGCATCCTCCACCACCTCAAGCTCCGCCTCCCGGACCGTAGGAACACCGTGCTGTTCGTGGGCTACCAGGCCGTGGGCACCAAGGGGCGGCGTCTGGTCGACGGCGACGAGGAGATCAAGATCCACGGTCAGTGGATCCCGGTGAAGGCGCACGTTTCCAGGATCTCCGGGTTGTCGGCGCACGCCGATGCGGGAGAGCTCATGGTGTGGTTGGCGCGTCGCGAACGTGACCCGGAAAAGGTGGTCCTGGTGCACGGAGAGTATCCGGCTCAGGAGGCCCTCGCTGAGCGGCTGAGCGAGGAGTTCGGCTGGCAGCCCTTGATTCCGGAGCTCGGAGACACCATCGAGATCTGAAGCCGGAACCGCTGCGGTCAGAAAATTCACCGATCGTGATCTACAATCAGAGATTCTGGATTCGGCTTGGAGGTGGCCATGCGGCGTGTCCAAACATACCTGTTGATCGTGTTGATCTCTGCGAACGGCGCCGTTGTCGTTGGTTGCGGCAGCCCGCAAGACGAAAGGCGTCCGGTAGCCGGTCGCGCGCGCCCGGCCTCTCCACCGACCCCGACGCGACCGGCGGTGGGGGCGTGGGGCCGCAGTTTCGACGCCGAACAGAACTTTCCGGACTACGACCTCACCCTCGTCGGGGTCTCCTGGGTGCAACTGGACCACCGCGAGGACGAGAACATCTCCTTGGTTGTCGGATACGAGCCCGCGGACCCCGGCACTGATTTGCAGGCGGCGCTTGACGAGCACCTGCAGGGATTTGAGGGCTCCAAAGGGTCCGATCCTCTGCAAACAGGAACGATCGAGTCCGAGATCCTCGGACCCGTGCTGTGGGCCCGTTCGACCTTCGACATGGAAGGCGTGGAAATGACGCAGCTGGCGCTGTTCGCACGCCATCCGAAGCCGACTCGTTGCTGCTCGCCCGCTCCGAGTTCCCATCTGAAAGCAATGATGCGGAGACCGGGCTTCAAGAACTCGTCCGCGCCGCCGAGATCATCGGCCCGGGACTGTAAGAGCAGGTCTTCCGGAATCAGGTGAGACGGGTGTTTCAGCTCTGAAGGTGGGCTGAAGCCCACCCTACGAACCAGCCCAGTATGAAGTTTCGAAGTAGGGTGGGCCTCGGCCCACCTTCAGAATCGCTGTGATTGGTAGGATCCTGCGTCGTTCGATTCATCTGGGAATGCGGCCGAGGATTTGTAGGCACAAAAAACGCCGCAGCGAAGCTGCGGCGTCGATTGAATACGGGTCGAATCGGATCAGGTCTGTTTGGTGTCGTCCTCGACGGCGTCTGCGGTTGCCTCTTCCGCCTCGTCGGCTGCGGCAGTCTCCGCATCCTCGGCGGCACCGGCTTCGGTCTCAACCGATTCCTCCTCGACCGGTTTCTCGGCCTCGGCAGGCTTCGCGCCGCCGCCGAACATGCCTTTGGCGCGGTCCATCAGCGACTTCTTGCCCTTCGACGGTGATTCACCCTCCTCGTGTTGGGCGAGATCGTAATCGACGAACTCGATGATCGCCAACTCGGCGCCGTCGCCGCGCCGGCGACCGAGCCGCATGATCCGGGTGTAGCCCCCCGGACGCTCGAGAAAGCGGGGCGCGATGTCGTCAAAAAGATGGCGCACCACGTCTTTGTCCGACACCATCGTGAGAATCTGGCGCCGTGCCGGCAGGGTGCCCGTTCCCGCGAGGGTCACCATGCGCTCGGCCAGCGGCCGCAGTTCCTTGGCCTTGGCCAGGGTGGTGACGATCCGTTCATGGGTGAACAGCGCCGTCAGCTGATTGCGGAACATTGCCTTGCGGTGGGCCGAGGTCCGGCCGAGTTTGCGGTGTCGCATTCCGTGTCGCATCAGAAACTCCCGCCCCTAGAGATCGAGGTTCATGCCGAAACCGAGGCCCAGGACCTCGAGCTTCGAGCGCACCTCTTTGAGGGACTTTTCGCCGAAATTGCGGATCTCCACCATGTCCTTTTCGGAGCGGCTGACGAGATCGCGCAAGGTCCGGATGTTGGCGTTCTTGAGGCAGTTCATCGACCGGATCGAGAGTTCGAGGGTCTCGATGGAGGCGTCGAGGATGCTGTCCTCTTCAACGGGTTCGGCCTCGGCGGCGGGCGGCAATACCGCCTCTTCCACATCGGCCAGGCGAGTGTAGATATCGAGGTGGCCCTGCACCAGCTGCGCGGCCTGGCTGAGGGCCTCTTCGGGCGTGATGGTGCCGTTGGTCCAGACTTCGAGAACCAGGCGTTCGTAGTTGGTCATGCGACCGAGCCGCGCCATCTCGACCCGGAAGTTGGCCTTGCGCACCGGCGAGTGGGCGGAGTCCACCGGAATGAACCCGACGTCGAGGTCTTCGGTCTGGTTCTCTTCGGCCGGGATGTAGCCGCGGCCCGGGGCCACGCGGACCATCATCTTGAGCTTGCCACCGGCTGACAGGGTCGCCACGTGGACGTCGGGGTCGATCACCTCGACCTGACTCGAGCCCGCAAATTGTCCGGCGGTGATCTCACCCGGGCCCTTGGCTTCCAAGGTCAGGAAGGTGGGCTCGTTGCCGTGGATCTTGAGCGGGATCTTCTTGAGGTTGAGGATGATGTCGGTGACGTCTTCGACAACGCCGGGTACCGCGGAAAACTCGTGGTCGGCGCCTTCGATCTTGACCGCCGTGATCGCGGCGGACGGGATGGACGAAAGCAGGGCCCGTCGCAGCGCGTTGCCGACGGTGGTTCCCCATCCTCGTTCAAATGGTTGCGCGAGAAAGCGCGCGAACGTGGAGCTGTGTTCTTCTTTGCCGGGCTCCACCTGGGCCGGACGCTGGAAATCGTGCCAGATCATGCGGCCTCCAAATTATCGGGAGTAGAGCTCGACGATGAGCTGCTCCTGGATCGGGAATCGAATATCTTCTCGTGTCGGATTTTCCAAGACCTTGCCCTTGAGGGCGCTCGCATCGAGTTCGAGCCAGGCGGGTACGCCGCGCCCCTGTGCGAAATCGACGGCTTCGTTGATGTGGGGGTTCTTCAGGCTCTTCTCGCAAACCCCGATCTCCATTGCCGGTCCCACCCTGAAAGACGGGATGTCGACGCGACGGCCGTTGACCTCGATGTGCCCGTGCCGCACCAGTTGGCGGGCCTGGGTACGGGAGGTCGCGAAACCGAGCGAGTACACCACATTGTCCAGCCGGGTCTCGAGGAGCTGCAACAGGTTGTCGCCGGTCACGCCCTTGCGCCGGTTGGCCTCATCGAACGTGCCCCTGAACTGGGCCTCGAGCAGGCCATAAATTCGACGCAGCTTCTGCTTCTCTCGCAGCTGCAGGCCATAGGCGCGAACCTTGCGGCGGCGGCCCATGCCGTGCTGTCCGGGAGGGGCGTTGCGCCGTTCGATCGCACATTTTTCCTTGTAGCAGCGCTCGCCCTTCAAGAACAACTTCATGCCCTCGCGGCGACACAACCGACAGACCGGTCCTCTGTATCGAGCCATTGAATCTCCCCTGCCCTACACTCTGCGCCGTTTCGGCGGGCGGCATCCGTTGTGCGGAATCGGCGTGACGTCGCGGATGCTTCTGATGTCGAGTCCGCTCGCGGCCACCGCACGGATGGCGGACTCGCGGCCCGGGCCCGGGCCTTTGACCCGGACATCACAGCTGCGGACGCCATATTCCTGTGCCTGGTCGGCTGCGTTTTTGGCCGCCAGCTGGGCCGCATAAGGCGTGCCCTTGCGCGAGCCCTTGTAGCCGATCTGACCGCCGGAGGACCAGCACAGGGTGCCCCCGCTCGGGTCCACGAACGTCACGATGGTGTTGTTGAAGGTGGCGTGAATATGAGCCACCGCGTGAGGGACGATCTTGCGTTCCCGTCGCGGCTTGCGCGCACCCTTGCGTTCCTTTGCCATATAGCTCTCCCGCCTGCTGCCTACTTCTTGGCCGTCTTCTTCTTACCGGCGACTGCCTGGCGACGCGGACCCTTGCGACCACGCGCATTGGTGTGCGTCCGCTGCCCGCGTACGGGCAGGCCGCGACGATGCCGCATCCCACGATAACTTCCGATTTCGATGAGGCGCTTGATGTTCATCGCGACCTCGCGACGGAGATCGCCCTCGACCATGCCCTCGTTCTGGATGACCTGCTGGATTCGCAGCACCTCGTCTTCGGAGAGGTCCTTGACCTTGATCCCCTCTTCGACTTTTGCCTTTGACAGGATAGTCACCGCGCGAGTGCGGCCGATCCCATAGATATAGGTCAGACCGATCTCGACTCTTTTGCCGGACGGCAAATCAACGCCTGCTATGCGTGCCACCACATACCTCCAGGATCACCCTTGCCGCTGCTTGTGTTTCGGGTTTTCACAGATCACCCGAACCACGCCCTTGCGGCGAATGATTTTGCACTTCGTACACATTTTCTTGACCGACGGACGAACTTTCATCGCCGTCCCTCCTATTTGTAGCGGTAAACGATGCGCCCTCTCTTCAAATCGTAGGGAGAGAGCTCCACCAGAACCTTGTCGCCCGGAAGAATGCGAATGAAATGTTTTCGCATCTTGCCGGAGATATGGGCCAACACTTCGTGGCCGTTTTCCAACTCGACGCGAAACATCGCGTTGGGCAGTGGCTCAACAACTGTAGCCACAACTTCGATCGCCTCTTCCTTAGGCATTCATTGACTCCTCGAGACCGAGCACACGACGACCGTCGGCGGTGACGGCCACCGACCATTCAAAATGGGCGGCGAGTTTACCGTCTTCCGTCCTTGCTGTCCAGCCATCGTCGTCAATGGACACCCGCCAACTCCCTCCAGTGATCATGGGCTCGATCGCGATCACGAGACCGGGCTTGAGACGTTGGCCGTGTCCAGCCCGTCCGTAATTCGGGACCTGCGGCTCCTCGTGCAGGGCGCGGCCGATGCCGTGACCCACGAATTCCCGCACGACACCGAACCCCGCGGCCTCCGCGCGGGCCTGAACCGCGGCTCCCACATCGCCGAGACGGGCCTCCGGGCTCACCGCGGAGACCGCATCTTCGAGACAACGGCGGGTGACCTCCAGGAGCTGGTTCGCTTCCTCACTGATGGCGCCAACGCCGAAACTGACGGCGGCATCGCCGTAGAATCCGTCGAGAAGGACACCGCAGTCGATGCTGATGAGATCGCCCTCGCACAGCGGGTTCTTGCCGTTCGGGATGCCGTGCACGATCACGTCGTTGACCGACGTGCAGAGGGTTGCAGGAAAGCCCCGGTAGCCCTTGAACGCCGGCTTTCCGCCGCCCGCCATGATCATCTCCTCGGCGAGCGCGTCGAGCTCACCGGTGGTGATCCCGGGCAGCGCGGCGCCTTTGACCGCACGGAGCACCTTGTGGACCAGGGCGTTGGCCCTGTCCATGGTCTCCAGCTCGCGTTCGGACTTCAGGGAGATCATCGGATCAACCACGCCTCCCGCGCACGCGTCCCTTACGCATGAACCCGTCGTAATGGCGCATCACCAGCTGCGATTCGATCTGGTTGACCGTGTCCATCGCAACACCGACCACGATCAGCAGCGAGGTCCCGCCGAAGAAGAACTTCACCCCGAGGCCCTGGGTGAACCAGACCGGCAGGAAGGCGTCCAGCGTCGGTCCGATGAACGGGATCGTCGCCACCTTGAAACCGGCGATCAGGATCTCCGGCAGGATCGCCACCAGGGCGAGGTAAACCGCGCCCACCAGGGTGATCCGGGTGAGGATCTTGTCGATGAACTCGGCGGTCCTCTTGCCGGGGCGGATGCCGGGGATGAAACCGCCGTACTTGCGCATGTTCTCGGCGGTGTCCTCGGGGTTGAAGATGATCGAGGTATAGAAGTAGCAGAAGAACACGATCGAAAGGAAGTACACCAGGTTGTAGAGGGGCTCGCCCCAGGCCAGCGCCTCGGTGATCTTCTGCAGCCACCGGTTGTCGATCATCTGACCGAGGGTCTGCGGGAAGGACATGATGGAGGCCGCGAAAATCACCGGAATCACGCCGCCGGTGTTGACTCTGAGCGGCAGGTAGGTGCTCTGTCCGCCGTAGACGCGCCGGCCGACGACCCGCTTGGCGTACTGGATGGGAATCCGGCGCTGCGCACGCTCCATATAGACGATCGCGGCCACAACCACCACCATGAACACGATCAGAACGACCACGGTGATGATGTTGAGCGCCCCGGTCTGAATGTCGGTCAGGGTGTTGAAGATCGCCGCGGGCAGACCGACCACGATCCCGGCAAAAATGATCAGGGAGATGCCGTTGCCGATGCCCCGCTCCGAGATCTGCTCGCCGAGCCACATGACGAATGCCGTGCCCGTGGTCAGTGTGAGGACCGTCATCAGACGGAAGCCCCAGCCCTGGAAGTGCTCGGGCACCAGCAGCGCGCCGCCGGGGGCCGAAGTGCGCTCGAGGAAGAACGAGATTCCCATTCCCTGAATCACCGACAGAATAATGGTGCCGTAACGGGTGTACTGGGTGATTTTACGTCGACCCAACTCGCCCTCTTTGGAGAGCTTCTCGAGATACGGCCACACCACCGTCAACAGCTGCAGGATGATCGAGGCCGAAATGTAGGGCATGATACCCAGCGCAAACACCGTCATCCGCCCGAGCGCCCCGCCCGAAAACAGATTGAGGAACCCGAGCACGGTGCCCTCAGCCGCTTTCGTGAACTCGGCGATGGCGACCGGGTCGATACCAGGAATCGGGATGAACGCACCCAGCCGGTACACCGCCAGCAACGCAAAGGTGAAGAACACCCGCTTGCGCAGATCGGGAATGGCGAAGATGTTGCGGAAACTGTCGATCACGACGCCACCACCTCGCAGGTGCCGCCTGCTTTTTCGATCCCCGCACGGGCAGAGGCTGAAAATTTATGCACCTGCACCGTGAGCTTTTTGGAGACCTCACCGTTGCCGAGCACCTTGACCGGCCTCTTGCCGCCGCGCGTGAGGCCCTTTGCCACCAGCGTCTCGGCGGTCACGGTGTCCCCGTCGCTGAACACCCGCTCCAGATCGCGAAGATTGACGACCTGGAACTCAATTCGGAAGATGTTGGTGAAACCGCGTTTGGGGAGCCTCCGAACGAGCGGCATCTGACCGCCCTCGAAACCGAAACGGCGCGAGTAACCGCTGCGCGATTTCTGGCCCTTGTGCCCCTTGCCCGCGGTCTTGCCATTGCCCGAACCGGGTCCGCGGCCGACGCGCTTGCGCGCACGCTTGGCTCCGGGTGCGGGATGCAGATCATGCAGTTCCATGACTCAGCCCTCCACTTTCTCGACCGTGACCAGGTGCGTGACCTTGGTCACCATGCCGCGGATGCACTCATCGTCGCGGCGTATCACCGTGCGGCCGATCCGTCCAAGCCCGAGACCGACAAGGACCTTTTTCTGTTTCCCGGCGAACCCGATCTGGCTCTTCACCTGGGTGATCTTGATCATTTTGTGTCCGCTCGCGGCTTTCTTCGCCGGGCTCTTGGCCGGTTCAGCTTTGGCCGCGGCCTTTTTCGGGGCAGCCTTCTTTACCGGCTCCTTCTTCGGGGCCGCAGTCTTGGCGGTCTCGTCGGTCGCAACAGCCTTCTTCGCGGCTTCCTTCTTGGGAGCGGCCTTCTTTGCCGGCTCCTTCTTGGCCGCCGGTTTCTTGGCGGCGGCCTTCTTGGGAGCGGCCTTCTTGGCGGTCTCCTTCTTCGGAGCCGCCTTCTTCGCCGCTGTTTTTGCCGGCGCCTTCTCCTCGGCGGTCTTCGGGTCTTTCTTTTCCGCGGTCATCACTTCTCACCCTTCTCGGGCGCCACGGCCTCGGCGGCCTCTGCGGCCTCGGGCGCCGTCTCGGACGCGGCCTCGGGCTTCGCGTTTTCCGCATCGGCCTCCACGTCAACCCCGCGCAGACGCTGGACCTGGCTCTTGGTCATCAACCGGTCGATCGCGTCAAAGGTCGCGCGGACCACGTTGAAGGGGTTCCGGCTCCCGACAATCTTGGTCAACACATCTGCCACACCGGCCGACTCCATCACCGCACGGACCCCGCCACCGGCGATCACGCCCGTACCCGGCGATGCGGGACGCAGCAGGACCCTGGTGGCTCCCCAACGACCCCACACCAGGTGGGGTACGGTGCCACCCACCAGCGGAATGCTGATCATCTCCTTGCGCGCCTGCTCGCTCGCCTTCTGGATCGCGGGCGGTACTTCACGGGCCTTGCCGGTTCCGTAGCCGACCTTTCCCGAGCCGTCACCGGCGACCACCACAGCGGAGAAGGAGAAGTTCTTACCACCCTTCACAACCTTGGCGACGCGGTTGATGTGAACGACTGATTCTGCAAACTCGGACTCTCGGTTCATCATATTCATCAACCCCTAGAACTTCAGTCCCGCTTCGCGGGCGCCATTGGCGATGGCCTGGACAACACCGTGGTAGCGGAAACCGCTGCGGTCGAAAACTACCGACTCCACGCCCGCCTCCTTGGCCCGCTCCGCAATGAGCTTGCCGAGAAACGTGCCTGCATCGCAGTTGCCGGTCGTCTTGAGACCGCCCGCCGCCGCCTTTTCCAGGGTCGAGGCCGCAACCAGGGTGACACCCTTGTCGTCGTCGATGACCTGGGCGTAGACGTGGCGGAGACTGCGATAGACAGACAAACGAGGACGATCCGCCGTGCCGCGCACGGCAGCGCGGAAGCGACGCTTGATCTTGACCCGACGCTGCTTACGATCGTTGACCCGGCTCATGCTTTGGCTCCCTGTTTCCCGGCCTTGGTGCGAATCCTCTCGTTCGCGTAACGGATGCCCTTGCCCTTGTAGGGCTCCGGCGGCCGCAAGGCGCGGATGTTCGCGGCAATCTGGCCCACCTGCTGGCGATCAAAACCCGTGACCTTCACCTTGTTGGTCTTGGGTTCGACCTCGATCTGAATACCGGCGGGAACCGCAAAATCGATCGGGTGAGAGTAGCCGAGGTTGAACACAACGCTCGAGCCCTTGTTCTCGGCCCGGTAGCCGATGCCGACGATTTCGAGCTCCTTCGACCAGCCTTCGGACACGCCGGTGGCGGCATTCGCCACCAGTGAACGCACCAGACCGTGGAACGAACGGGTCTGGGCCTCTTCATCGGCGCGGACGACATTCAGTGTTCCATCCTCGACCGAGGCCGTAATACCGGGCAGCAGCCCGACCTCGAGCTGGCCCTTCGGGCCTTTGATTTGAACCACGCCGTCGGCGACCTTGATCTGGACCCCGTTCGGCACCGGAATCGGCAATTTTCCTATCCGTGACATTTCGTCCCCCTACCAGATCTCGCACAGGACTTCGCCGCCGACGCTCAGGCCTCGCGCCTGCTCGTCGGTGAGGACGCCCCGATTGGTCGAGATCACTGCAACGCCAAGACCGTTACGAACCCTCGGCAGATCGCCGACACCGCGGTAGATCCTGCAGCCGGGCCGCGAGACCCTTTTGATACCGTGAATCACGGGTTCGCCGTCCTCCGCGTACTTGAGATAGATTCGGATGGTTCCCTGCGGCCCCTCCTCCAACACCTTGAAGGTGCGGATGAAGCCTTCCTGCTTGAGGATCTTCGCGACCTCGAGCTTCATCTTCGAAGCCGGAACGTCGGTCCGGTCGTGGCGCACCGACGTGGCGTTCCGGATATGCGTCAGCAAATCGGCAATCGGGTCTGTCATGCTCATAATCTCATCCTCACCAACTCGCCTTGGTGACCCCGGGGAGAAAACCCTCGAGGGCCAACTTGCGAAAGCAGATTCGGCACAAGCGGAACTTGCGCATGAAGCCCCGGGGACGACCGCACACCTGGCAGCGGTTGCGTTGACGGACCTTGAACTTCGGCTTTCTCAGGCTTTTTGCGATCATCGCCTTGCGTGCCACGGTGCCTCCTATCGACTCTTGAACGGCATCCCCATACCGGCCAGCAGCGCGCGCGCCTGGTCATCGGTCGGGGCCGTTGTGGTAATGGTGATGTTCATACCCATCGTGGTCTCGAGCTTCTGATAGTCGACCTCGGGGAACACCAGGATGTCGCGAATGCCAAGGGTGTAGTTGCCGCGGCCGTCGAAGGCCTTCGTGGAGATCCCGCGAAAGTCGCGCACCCGGGGCAGTCCTATCGAGATCAGCCGATCCAGGAATTCGTACATACGGTCCCTGCGGAGGGTCACCCGCGCCCCCACCGGCATGCCTTCGCGCAGCTTGAACGCCGCGATGGATTTGCGCGCCCGCCGCATCTCCGGCAACTGGCCGGTGATCTTGACGAGCTGCTCCATGGCGACGTCGAGCAGCTTGGCGTTGCGGCTGGCTTCGCCGACGCCGATATTGCAGGTGATCTTGGTGATCTTCGGCACCTGCATGGGGTTCGTCAACCCGAAGTCCTTTTGGAGCTGCGGGAAGACCTCTTCACGGTATTTCTTCAGCAAGCGCGCCATCGTCCCTCCTAACGGTCGAGAATCGCGCCGTCGACCTTGGCGACGCGGACTTTTCGTCCGTCGTCGAGAATTCGATAACCGATCTTGGAACGCTGCCCGCTGTCCGGGGACAGCACCATCACGTTGGACACGTGAATCGGGGCCTCGCGCTCCACGATCCCACCTTTGACATTTTTCTGCGGGTTGGGCCGCGTGTGGCGTTTGATCATGTTGACGCCTTCGATCACCAACCGCTCGCGGTCTCTGTCAACGACCAGCACGCGGCCTCGCTTGCCGCTGTCCTTGCCGGCCACGACCTCGACGGTGTCACCTTTTTTGATCTTCATCATTCGCTCCTACAGAACTTCAGGCGCCAGGGAAACGATCTTCATGAAACGCCGTTCACGAAGCTCTCGAGCAACCGGGCCGAAGACGCGGGTGCCGATCGGGTCCTTTTCGGCATTCACCAGCACCGCCGCGTTCTCGTCGAACTTGATATACGTGCCGTCGCGCCGGCGGGCGCGCGAACGGGTGCGAACGATCACAGCCTTGACGACCGTGCCCTTTTTGACGTCTGATTCCGGCGCCGCTTCTTTGACGGAGCAGACGATGATGTCGCCGAGCCCCGCGTAGCGCGGCGCGGACGACCCGCCGAGTTGGCGGATTGCAAACAACTTGCGGGCGCCCGAATTATCGGCGACCGTCAGCAGGGTACCCATCTGAATCATTACAAGCCTCCCCGCTACTGCGCCCGCTCGATGACCTTGCGGACACGCCAGCGTTTGCGCTTGGACAGCGGCCGGCACTCTTCGATGAGCACCCGGTCGCCCTCGTTACAGGTGTTTTCCTCGTCATGCGCCATGAACTTGGAGGTCGTGCGAATGAACTTCTGGTACAGCGGATGCATGACCAGGTTCTCGACCTTCACCACCACCGATTTGTCGGCGCCGTTGGATGTCACCAACCCGACCTTGGTGGTCTTGTTCGAATCCTTTTCGCTGCTGCTCATCATGCACCCTCCTCGGTCTGACGCTCGTTGATGACCGTCAGCACCCGAGCGATGTCCTTGCGGACCTCTCGAATCTTGATGGGGTTTTCGATCTGCCCCGTGGACTTCTGGAAGCGAAGCTTGAAGAGCTGTTCTTCGAGATCGCCCAGCGCCTTACGGAGCTCGTCGTCCGACCGGTCACGGATTTCCTTCGCCTTCATAGCTGTTCTTTCCTGGTCACGAAACGAGTCTTGATCGGCAGCTTGTGGGCCGCCAGACGCATCGCCTCGCGGGCGACGGTTTCGTTGACACCTTCCATTTCATAGAGAATTCTCGCCGGCCTGATCACGGCCACCCATTCCTCCGGGGGCCCCTTGCCCTTACCCATCCGGGTTTCGAGGGGCTTTTTCGTGATCGGCTTGTCCGGAAAAATGCGGATCCAGATCTTGCCACCACGTTTGACGTGACGGGTCATCGCGATACGGGCGGCCTCGATCTGCCGTGCCGTGAGCCAACCACGCTCGACGGCCTGCAAGGCGTAGTCGCCGAACGACACCTTCGCGCCGCGAGTGGCAATGCCGCGGTTCTTGCCCCGCTGCTGCTTTCTGTATTTGACCTTCTTCGGCATCAACATGGCGTAACTCCTTACAGACGAGGACGCGGGCCGCGGGCCCGGTGGCGCTCACCGCGATAGACCCACACCTTGACCCCGATCACGCCGTAGGTGGTGAACGAGGTCTTGAACCCGTAATCGATATCCGCCTTGAGGGTGTGCAGCGGCAACCGCCCCTGCTGGTACCACTCGGAACGCGCGATTTCGGCGCCGTTGAGACGTCCGGCGCAACGGATCTTGATCCCCTGGGCGCCGAAACGGAGGGCATTCTCGATCGCTCTCCGCATCGCCCGGCGGAATGCGATCCGCCGCTCGAGCTGGCGCGCCACGTTGGCGGCGATCAGATGCGCGTCGATCTCCGGCCTCTGGATCTCCTGAATATTGATGTGGATGTCCTGGCCGTAACGACGCATCAAATCGTCGCGCAGCTTGTCCACCTCGGCGCCCTTGCGACCGATGATGATACCGGGGCGTCCAGACAGGATGTTGACGCGCAGCTTTGACGCGGTGCGCTCGATGTCGATGGCGCTGACCGCCGCGTTCTCGAGCCGGTCCATCAACTCCTGGCGGAGCTGCAGGTCCTCATGCAGGAGATTCGCGTAATTCTTACCATCGGCGTACCAACGAGACCGCCAGGTGTTGTTGTATCCGAGGCGGAAACCGTACGGGTGCGTTTTCTGTCCCATAATCCTCCCTACGATCCCCGCACCGACAACTCGACGGTGACGTGGCACATCCGTTTGTAGATCCGGTGCATCTGAACCCACTTGGAGGCCGGCCGACCACGGCGCAAACGCGGACCGTCGTCAACGGTGATCTTGCTGATAAAAACCCGATCGACATCGACTCCTGGCTGCGCCTGCTCGAGGTTGGCAAGCGCCGATTTCACCAGCTTGGCGACGTCTTTTGCCGCGTACTTGGGGCTGAGCTGGAGGGACGTGAGGGCCGGCTCGACCGCCTGACCGCGCACCATGTCCACCACCAGCCGCACCTTCTGCGGCGACGAGCGATAATACTTCAGTTGAGCTCGTGAATCCATCATCTCCCCCTACCGTGCGCCCTTTTCCTTGCGGCCCGAGTGGCCGCGGAAGGTCCGGGTCGGGGCGAATTCGCCAAGTTTGTGTCCGACCATGTTCTCGGTGATGAACACCGGAACGAATTTGTGGCCGTTGTGAACGGCGATCGTCATCCCGACCATGAGCGGGGTGACGGTCGATCGGCGCGACCAGGTCTTGATGACCCGGCGATCGCCGGCACCGGTGACACCCTCGACCTTTTTGGCCAGGTGCTCGTCGACGAAAGGTCCTTTGCGGATTGAACGTGACATCTCGCCCCCCTACTTCTTCTTCCGGCGCGCCACGATGAGTCGATTCGACGCCGCCTTTTTGCTGCGCGTCTTGGCGCCCTTGGTGGGCCAACCCCACGGCGACACGGGATGGCGCCCCTTGTTGCGGCCCTCGCCACCACCGTGCGGGTGGTCCACCGGGTTCATCGCGGTGCCGCGGGTCTGGGGCCTGACGCCCAGCCAACGATTGCGGCCGGCCTTACCGAGCGACAGGTTCGAGTGCTCGCTGTTGCCGACCTGGCCGATGGTGGCCATGCACGCCGACAGCACCATGCGCATCTCGCCCGACGGCATGCGCAAGGTCGTGTACTTGCCCTCTTTCGCCATGATCTGGGCCGAAGTGCCGGCCGACCGCACCATCTGACCGCCCTTGCCGGGCTTGAGCTCGACGTTGTGGACCAGGGTGCCGAGCGGGATGTGGCCGATCGGCATGGCGTTGGCCGGTCGCACCTCGACCTTGGTTCCGGCGACCACCGTGTCGCCCACCATGAGCCCGTTCGGCGCCAGGATGTAGCGTTTCTCGCCGTCGGCATAGTGCAGCAGGGCGATATTGGCGGTGCGGTTGGGGTCGTACTCGATGGTCGCCACCCGGGCCGGCACGTCGACCTTTTCACGCTTGAAGTCGATGATGCGGTACAGCTGTTTGTGGCCGCGACCGCGATGACGGGACGTGATGTGGCCCTCGTTGTTGCGCCCGGATGAGCGTTTCTTGCCCTCGGTGAGCTTCTTCTCGGGACGCTTCGCGGTCAGCTCCTTGAAATCGGAACTGGTGACGAATCGTCGTCCCGGAGACGTCGGTTTATACGACCGGATCGCCATAACAGACTCCTCAGATTCCCTCGAAGAACTCGAGCGTCTTCGAGCCCTCCGCCAGTTGTACGTAGGCCTTGCGAACCGCCGGCCGGTGGCTGACCGTGCGTCCGTACCGCATGGTCGGCTTGCCCTTGCGGTTGACCATGTGGACGCCCGTCACCTTGACGTCGAAGAGCTCTTCGACAGCCTTGCGGACCTGGATCTTGTTGGCCCTACGATCGACCTCGAAACACACCGTGTTTTCACGCTCCTGCATGAAGGTGGTCTTCTCGGTGATGATCGGCCGCAGAATGATTTCGCGCGCCTTCATGACAGCACCTCGGCAATCGATCGCAGCGCCGGTTCGGTGGCGACGATCCACCGGTGGTTGAGCACCTCGTAGGCGTTCAGCGATCCGGCATCGATCATCTTGATCTCGGGGCGGTTGCGGCTTGCGAGGTGCAGGTTGAGGTTCTCGAGACCGTCGACGAGAAGCACCTTCTGGCCCATCACACCGAGCCCGTCGAGGCGCTTGAGGAAGTCCTTGGTCTTCGGCGCATCGAGCTCGAGCGAGCGCAGAACCAACAACCGGCCTTCCGCCAGACGCTGCGAAAGCACCCCGCTGAGGGCCACCTTGCGGGCCTTCTTGTTGACCTTCTGCACGTACGAACGCGGGCGCGGACCGAACACGGTCCCACCCGATCTCCACAACGGAGACTGCCGGGTGCCGGAGCGGGCACGACCCGTATGTTTCTGTTTCCAGGGTTTGGCGCGACTGCCCGTAACCTCGGAGCGCTCCTTGGTCTTGGCCGTTCCGCGACGCCGGCTGGCGAGGTAGGCGCGCACCACCTCCCACACGAGGTGTTGGTTGACCTCGCGGGCAAAGACCTCATCGGGGAGGTCGATCGAACCGACCACCTCGTTGTCCCAGTTTTTGACTTCGATCTTCATGACAGCACCCATCCCCTCACGAGGCCTTGACGATTCGGATGTAGCTGTTACGGGCCCCCGGAACTCCCCCTTTGAGGAAGATCAGGTTCCGTTCAGCATCCACCTTGACCACCGTGGCGTTTTTCACGGTGATGCGCTTGTTTCCGGTCTGTCCGGGCATTTTCTGTCCCGGAAAAACCCGCGACGGCCACGCCGAACGACCGATCGATCCGGGCGCGCGGTGGAACATCGAACCGTGCGTGGCGCGTCCACCGCCGAACCCGTGGCGCTTGATCACACCCTGAAAACCACAACCCTTGGATTTTCCGACCACGTGCACCGTGTCGTCGGCTGCGAAGATGTCAGCCAGCACGGCGTCGCCGGGCTTGGCCTCGTCACCGCTGTCCACCGGGACCTCCGCCACGAAGCGCGTCGGAGGCACTCCGGCTGCGGCGAAGTGGCCGGTCACCGGCTTGGAAACGTTGCGTCGCGGGCTCTTTTCAACCAGCCCGATCTGCACCGCCTCGTAGCCGTCTTTTCCCAACGATTTGCGTTGCACGATGACGCACGGCCCGGCCTCGATGACGGTCACCGGGACCACGCGTCCCTCGTCGTCGAAGATCTGGGTCATGCCGACCTTTTTACCGAGAATGCCGCGTACCATCTCTCACCTCGCCCCGTACGCCTTGATTTCCACATCGACGCCCGCGGGCAGCTCGAGCTTCATCAAAGCGTCAATGGTCTGCTGGGTCGGCTCGAGAATGTCCAACAACCTCTTGTGGGTGCGGATCTCGAACTGCTCGCGCGACTTCTTGTCAACGTGAGGTGACCGCAAAACCGTGAATCGTTGGATGTGGGTCGGCAGCGGGATCGGGCCCGCAATGCGCGCCCCGGTCCGCTGCGCCGTGTCCACGATTTCGGTTGCCGATTGGTCCAGCAGGCGGTAGTCGTACGCCTTCAGACGGATGCGGATCTTGTCGCTCGCCATCTTCTACTCCAGGATGTCCGTAATGGAACCGGCACCGACGGTGCGGCCGCCCTCTCGGATGGCGAAGCGCAGGCCCTTCTCCATCGCGATCGGCTGAATCAGCTCCACTTCCAGGTTCGTGTTGTCTCCCGGAATCACCATCTCGACGCCCTCGTCCAGGTTCACCGATCCGGTGATGTCCGTCGTCCGGAAGAAGAACTGCGGCCGGTAGCCGCGGAAGAACGGCGTGTGCCGACCTCCCTCTTCCTTCGTCAACACGTACACCTCGGCGCGGAATTTGTTGTGCGGCATGATCGAACCCGGCTTCGCCACCACCTGGCCGCGCTCCACGTCCTTGCGCTCCGTGCCGCGCACCAGAAGGCCGACGTTGTCTCCCGCCTCGCCGCTGTCCAGCAGCTTGCGGAACATCTCCACGCCCGTCACCACCTTCTTCATCGTCGGCCGGATGCCCACGATCTCCATCTCCTCGCCGACCTTCACCTTGCCGCGCTCGATCCGGCCGGTCACCACCGTGCCCCGACCTGAAATCGTGAACACGTCCTCGAT
>CAVQQC010000007.1:0-183651 GCA_963714895.1 Candidatus Sulfomarinibacteraceae bacterium | reverse complement strand
GCGCGGACGACAGTCCACGCAGAGGTCCGGCGGCGAGGTGTCGCCCCTCCGGGTCGAGCGCGATCACGCGGGCGTCCGCGGGGCTTTTGAGCGTGCGCTCGAGGCGGGCCGAGGGCACGTCCAGATGCGAATGTCGCCACCGCTGTCGCCGGTGACCACCCGCTCGCGCCCCGGCCAGAACCACAGGTTCGCGTCACCTTCGTGCACGCCGAGGATGCGGGGCGGCGCCGAGAGGTCGTCGAACGGCTGCTGCACGATACGCCCTCCCTGCAACGAGAAGACCGATGCTCCACTCGGGTCGGAATCAAGATACGAAAGCCCATGCGGCCGCCACCTCCCGACCACCTCCTCTCCCGTGCCGTGGATCGGAATGCGGCGCACGATCGCGGGTTGATCTTCCGGTGGTGCACCGGTGTCGGCATCGAACGCAAACGTCACCAGAGAATCATCGAGGAGCTGAGGCACCACGCCCTCTTCGAGTTCCAGGGTGCGCTGAAGTCGACCCTCCGCCACTGTCCAGACGTGGAGGACCGTGCCGCCCCCATCCCCCGTGGCCTCACTCACCAGCAGCCCGCCATCCGTACTGAAACCCAACGGCCTTTCGAACCCGGAAAGAAGCTCCCGCCGCCCGCCCGACTCGCGATCGAGGATTGCCAGCCCCCGGGTGCCGCCGACGGCGAGCCAGCGCCCGTCGGAGCTCCACCGGGCGGCGAGCGGAACGACCGGGTCCGACAGGTACAGGGCCGGCGGCCCCTGCCACAGGGCCTCCACGGCGAAGCGACGCGCGGGCTCGCTGTCCGCCCGCTCGAGGCTCGCGATCGCGTAGGCGAGGGCCGCGTTCGGGTGATCCCCGAGGCGCAGCCGCCCCAGCGACAGGATTTCCGCCGCCTCGTGCCGGCCCGCCTCGGCTTCGGCACGGCGGGTCTCGCGCACGCTGCGGCGCCAGAATGTGCCGACCACCGCCAGGACGACCAGCAGGGAAACCATCACGGCCGCGACTGCGACCCGGCGACGGCGCTTCCGGCGCGTCGCCGAGCGAGGTCATCGCGGCGGCGAAGGCCTCTCCGAGCTCGGAGAGGCCGCCCGGGTAGCGCTCGCGCCAGACGGCGTACTCGCGGTAGGCGGATCCGGTCCACAGCAGATCGTCCGGGCGGTCGTGCTCGTTCCAGGTCCTGGCCGCCTGGCGCAGCTCGTCGCGGAGCTGGGCCGAATCGGCGTCCTGGGTCTGCCAGCGCACCAGTCGCGGCCAGTTGGCGAGCAGCGACTCGTGGATGATCTCGACGCGGCGGGTTGGCTCGCGATCCTCTTCGCGGACTTCGTACGAGGTGAGCAGTCGGCGTCAATCAGCTGCGCGAAGCACCGCCGCTTGCGATTCGTCGGACGAATCGCAAAATACGGACAGAAGCTCGTTCCACTCGCGGGCGGCGCGGGTTCCTTCGGCGGTGACGAGGTTTCGGAAGAGCTCGCGGACGACGGGCAGGCGGTCGGTGCCGATGCGGTCGATGGTGGTTTCGGCGTGGTGTGCGAGGGCGCCGGCGACACCGCCGATGTCGGAGTAGGCCTGGCGGGTGAGCAGTTTTCGCTCGCGGTCGCGCTTTTCCCACAGCCGCGCCACGGCGAAGGCGAGCAGCGGCAGTGCCCCGCGCTCGCCGGCGACTGCGTCCCGCATCTCATCCACAAGCGCGTCATCCTCGAACGAGTAGCCGTGCCGTGCCGCCGGCTGGACGAGGGCACGGTGAAGGTCATCTCGGGCGGGCACCTTGAGCGCGGTGAGCTCGGAAAGACTGGCAGCAGCGTCTCGTGATCGCGGCAACGGTAGAGAAAATCGTCGCGCATGGACAACAGCACGTGGACGTCGGCATCGCGCGCCAGGCGCCCGATCAGACGCCGCAAAACCTGCCTGGACCTCAGGCGGGTTTTGCGTGAAGAGCTCCTCGAACTGGTCGACGATCAACAGCGCGCGGTCGTGACGATCCCTCCACCGCGACATCACGGCCGCGGCCGCGGACGGCTCGCTGATGCCCACCAGCTTCGAGATCGCCTCCGGGTCGCCCTCGAACTCCGGAGCCAGCGCGCGCGCCAGCGCCGCGAACGGCGCTTCGCCTGGCGTGCAGACGAGGATCCCCCACCCCTCCGGCGCCGCGGGAATCAGCCCCGCGCGCAGGAACGAGGTCTTGCCCACGCCCGACGGGCCGATCACCGCCAGCAGACGGCGGGTGGTGATGGTGCGCCACAGCCGAGCCACCTCGGCCTCGCGGCCGAAGAAGAGCTCGGCGTCGGCCTCCGTGAAGGCCGCCAGCCCGGGGTAGGGATTGCGGTCATCGGTCGCGGTATTGGCGCCGGGGAACCGGGTCACGGTGCCCGACCTCGGTCGTGACCGCTTCGACCGGCGCGATCAACCGGTAGCCCTTGCGGTGGATGGTCTCGATGTACCGTCGGCTCCCTGGCATCGTCGCCGAGGGTCCGCCGCAGCTCGGCCACGGCCCGGGTCAGGGTCTTCTCCGTTATGTACTCCACGGACCAGACGGTGTCGATGAGCTCCTGCCGCGTCACCAGCTCGCCGGCGTGCCCGGCCAGGCACACCAGCACGTCCATCATCTTGAGCTCGATCTGGATCGACTCACCGTCCCGGGTCAGACGGTTGAGCCGCGGCTCGACCAGCCAGTCGCCGAGACGGAACGGCGCGTCTCGCCAGCTCACGCTTGTTCTGTTGTCGAGGTCACCTTGAGATGAGTGTATGTCGGCGTTCACCTGGATGCCAGAAGATTGAGTTCTGAATTTTGAGTTATGAGTTTTGAGTTTTTGCCCGAACTCCCTGAGGACTGGGGTGGGCGGTGGAAATTCCGAATTCCGAATTCAGAATTCCGAATTCACCACTCCGGCACCGTCTCCCAACCCGGGAAGGGACCGACCTCGATCTTCCAGCCGGTGGAGGACTCCTCGTCGCGGACGGCGCGGAGGTTGGTGAGGGTCTTGAGCTTGGCGATCAGCTCGTCACGCGGCAGGGTGTGGAGCGGAGGCTTGGAAAGGTCCGGCATGGGCCAGAGGCGCAGGGTCTTGTCCTCTCCCGATGAGGCGATCCATCTGTTGTCTGGCGAGATCGCGACACTGTGAACCGGTCCGTCGTGGCCGACCAGAAGATGTGCCTCGCCGCCAGCCGTTCGGCCGACCCAGATGGAGCCATCCTTCTCCGCCGTGGCCCAGGTCGTCCCATCCGGACTCAACGCCAGCGCGCCCTCGCCCGGGATGGTCAGGCTCCGCACGTCCCCTGTTTTCAAATCGTGAAGCGCTGCCCTGACCCGGTTATGGCGCAGATAATTCGAACTGACCTCATAGACGAGGCTCCTCCGGCGATCGGACGCCATGCAGATACCCACCATGCCGCCGGGCGGCGCCTCGAGGATCTTCTCGGAGGTTCCGGCCTCGAGGTCCCACCGGAGCAGTCCGTACCAACCGCCGGTGTAGAGCGTCGTTTCGTCCACAAAAGCCAGGGAAACTGTGTTTGCCAGGTCCTCCGGTCCCCGCGGCTGATCAAAGGCTCTCGACTCGCCGGAGGAGAGATCCCACACCCGCAGCGTTGGCCGGCTCTCGGAGAACAGGCTCGCGACCGCGACCAGCCGGCCGCTCGGAGAGAAAGCGCCAGTCTTCACAAGATCCGCGCTCGGCATTCCCTCGAGCCGGCGGGGCTCTGCACCGGTCAACGAAACCAAGAAGATCTCCGATCCGTAGCTCGTCGACAGTACATTCTTCCCTGTTGGGTCGATAGCCAGTTCCTGCCGCGCCGTGGACCTTCGGTTCCTTCAAGTCCACGATATCGGGGTCTCCCTTGCCTGGGAGCGGCCACAAACGCACGCGATCCTGCCCCCAGTAAGTGACCAGAAAACGGCCATCGGGTGTGAACGCCACGGGCCGCTCATACAGGGTTCCATAGCCATCGACCACCTCGGGGGAAGGAGCTTCCAGCGGCCAAAACGAAACCTCATGATTGTCGTTCGTCGTGGCAACGACCCACGTCCCTCCCGGGTGAAAATCGGAGTGCGAAAAATACCAGAGGCCGCTGCGGCGCAGCTCGATCGGACGAGCGCCAGCAAGCCCCTGGATGTCCCACAGGGAAGCCTTTCCTTCCATGATCGGCATCCACCGCCCACCGGCCGCTGGGCGCCGGCTGGAGTCGGACTGTTGCCGTCTCCGGTTTTCGCAGCCGCCGGCCAGGAACGGAGGTTCCCTCCGCCGTCGTCCACAGCACGACCTCGCCGCCGCTGTCATTCGAGTAGAGCCCCTGCGGCCGCCACCAGTCCCAAACTCGGGCTTCGACGGACGAGTGGCGGGCGATCACCCTGTCGGGCACTCCCGCACGCATGGGAAGCCGACGAGAGTAGACGTCCCCACCCTTGGAATATATCCACGATTGGCTCCGCGGGTCGAAGCAACTGCTCGCGGCGCCAAGAGCCGTCCAGTTGAGTGACCCCAGGTCTTCAGCCTCGCCGTGCTCGAGGTTCCACTTCTGCAACTGAAAGACTTCCGGATCTCCCTCTCGCCGCGGCTGTTCGACCTCTGCGAACAGGTGGCTGTCTCCGACCCGCCAAACAGCACTCCCACCGAGATCGATCTCACGAACCAATCGCCCCTCAGGCATCGCCCAGACGCGGGCCCGACCTTCGGTCCAGTGGCCGGTGATGAGGAGACCGTCGCCAGTCCAGGCGCAGAGGATCGCGCCGTAGGCTGGACACGGCATGTCCGCCGATGACGACCGGCTTCCGCCCATCCTCGCCGTAGACCAGAACGTTTTCTTGTGCCAGCCCCGCCACCGCGAGCCACCGTCCGTCAGGGCTGAAGGTCGGCACCGGGAACATGAGGCCGGGGGGCCCTTCAAGCTCGAGGGCACGAAGCGGCGGGCCAGCCCACAGCGCTCTGACAGCGAAGGTCCGCGCCTCGGGGGTGTCCGTCAGTTCGAGGCTCGAGGTCGCATAGGTCAACGCCTCGGTGGGGTCCGTGTCGAGCTGAACCTGGGCCAAGGCGAGGAGTTTGGCGGCCTCGGCGCGGCGGGACTCGGCGATCGCCTGCTGACGGGACACGCCGACAACACCGAGTACCGCCAGGAGAACAACGAACGCCGTCGCCACAGCGATGCGCCGCCGTCGTTTGCGACGTTTCGCGTACGACGGTCATCGCGGCCGAAAATGCCTCCTCGATCTCGCTCAGCCCGCCCGGGTACCGCTCGCGCCACACCGCGAACTCCCGATACGCCGAGCCGGTCCACAGCAGGTCGTCGGAGCGATCGTGCTCGTCCCACGTCCGCGCCGCCTGGCGGAGCTGGTCGCGCAGCTGGGCGGCGTCGGCGTCCTGGGTCTGCCAGCGGACCAGGCGCGGCCAGTTGGCGAGCAGCGACTCGTGGATGATCTCCACGCGCCTCGTCGGTGCCTCGTCGCCTTCGCGGATCTCGTACGAGGTGAGCAGTCGGGCATCGATCAACTGACGAAGCACCTCCTCGGGCGATTCGTCGGACGAATCGCAAAATACGGACAGAAGCTCGTTCCACTCGCGGGCGGCGCGGGTTCCTTCGGGGGTGACGAGGTTTCTGAAGATCTCGCGGACAATGGACAGCCGGTCGCTGCCGATGCGGTCGACGGTCGCTTCCGCGTGGTGTGCCAGGGCGCCGGCGACACCGCCGATGTCGAAGTAGGCCTGACGGGTGAGCAGTTCTCGCTCGCGATCGCGCTTCTCCCACAGCCGCGCCACAGCAAATGCGAGCAGCGGCAACGCCCCGCGCTCGCCGGTCACCGCGTTCAGCATCTCGTCCGCCAGTGCATCGTCTTCGAACGAGTAGCCGTGCTGTGCCGCCGGCTGGATGATGGCTCGGCGAAGATCCTCGGGGGCGGGCACCTTGATCGGGGTGAGCCCGGTGAAGATCGGTAGCAGCGCCTGGAGATCGTGGCAGCGGTAGAGAAAGTCGTCGCGAAGTGACAGCAGTACGTGGACATCGGCGTCTCTCGCCAGGCGCCCGATCAACGCAGCAAAACCCGCCTGTGCCTCGGGCGGGTTTTGCGTGAAGAGCTCCTCGAACTGGTCGACGATCAGCAGCGCGCGGTCGTGGCGCTCGCGCCACCGCGAGAACAGGTGAGGCGCGTTGACCTCGAAATCCCACCAATCTGGAGACGCCTCCGGGTCGTCGCTGATCTCTGGCGCCAGCGCGCGCGCCAGCCTGGCGAACGGCGCCTCGCCTGGCGTGCAGATCGAGGATCCCCCACCCCTCCGGCGACGCGGGGATCAACCCCGCTCGCAAGAACGAGGTCTTACCGACCCCCGACGGGCCGATCACCGCCAGCAGACGACGGGTAGTGATGGTGCGCCACAGCCGCGACACCTCGGCCTCGCGGCCGAAGAAGAGCTCGGCGTCGGCCTCAGTGAAGGCGGCGAGTCCAGGGTAGGGACTGCGGTTGTCTTCTGGCGCGCGCGTCGGGAAGCGGGCGACCGTTCCCGAGGTTCCGGGCTCCATCTCGACCGGCGCGATCAGCCGGTAGCCCTTGCGGTGGATGGTCTCGATGAAGGACGGCTCCTTCGCGTCGTCGCCCAGGGTCCGCCGCAGCTCGGCCACGGCTCGGGTCAGGGTCTTCTCGGTGATGTACTCCACGGACCAGACCGTGTCGATGAGCTCCTGGCGCGTTACCAACTCGCCGGCGTGCCCGGCCAGGCACACCAACACGTCCATCATCTTGAGTTCGATCTGCGTCGACTCACCGTCCCGGGTCAGACGGTTGAGCCGCGGCTCCACCAGCCACTGGCCGAGACGAAACGGGGCGTCCGCCAGCTCGTGATGTTCTGTTGTCGGGGTCACCTTGAGGTCAATGTAGGTCCGGCATGCGATCTGGCGCAAGTGATTGGTGGCAGAACGGATGCCGCTCGGGTCGGGTCACAACCCGCAATGCTCCGCGACCATCTTGTTGATGGCCACCGATCGCATGCCATCGGGGTCTTTGGGCCATTCGGTGAGGCCGGCATGGTGGAGCGCCTCGTGGATGATGATCATCGCCGCCCGCTTGTCGGTGAGCCGCCAGAAATCACGGCAGAGCCAGGTTGGCCCGCCGCCCACCATGGTGTAGGCATCGACGCCGCGGCACATGTCGGGCAGCGCCTCGCGGAAGCCTATCGGATAGAAGGAGACCCTGGAGAGCGTCGCGATCGGGTCCGCGCCGAGGTTGGTGAAAAGGTCGCTGCATTCTTCTACCTTCTGGACCCGTTCGATGGCGACGTCGAACGCAACGATGAGCTGGTCCCGGTTCTTTTGCGACATCTCGGGGCTGATCCTGCGATCGATTGTCGGCCGCCAATCATCGCGATCCCGGACCGAGCCCGGAAGAACCGACCCGGCCGCCGCGGCGTCGATTTCGATGGTCGCATCGACTGCATCGACGGCGTCGGACGCCGCTGCAAAGGGCAACAACAATCCCAACGCTCCGAGACACAGCACCGCCAGCCTCGCCGCCATGAGGACCTCCCGGGGCGGCGCCAATCGGCAGGCACCGGACACGGCCTCCGACGGGCTCCGTCCGATGTGCGTGCTGTCCGTTGCGTGTGAGTGCCGTCCCATGTACTCACGGTGGGTCGAGGGCGGCGGGAAGAAGTTAGGTGCAGGCGAGGCCTGGGATAGGGACTTGCGATGTCCAATTGCAGGCCCGCAACTGGTTTAATTAATTGACGTTAGGGATTCAGATTTCATCCGTCAGGACAAGCCGGGACGCGTCGAATTCGACCTGGACGGCGCCCGGCCACGGCTGTGCAGACGCGCCGCCTCAGGCTTGGCCCTGCCCCTCCCGTTTTTCTCCATCCTGGCGGGCGGCGTTGCCGCCCGCCAGGATGGAGAAAAAGGTATGATGCCGCAGCGGAGGACTGACATGCCGACAATCTGGATACTGCGCGGGGATCACCAGGCCCCGGGATGGAATGAACTTCGGAAAGCCTACGAAGAGGAAAAGGTGGAGATCATCCACCTCGATGCCAAGGTGTGGGCGATCATCGATGCGGAGGAGGAGCCCACCGGATACCAGGGGCTCACTGCATCGCGACCTGCGGACGGGATGTACATCGACCCCAACGGGACACCGCTCTATCTGGTGGGAGGGAGCGTCGTGACCTCCGCCGAGGCGGTGGTCGAAGGTCTCGGGCAGGAGGCCAAGGACATGATGGCGAAGGTCGGAGACGCCGGCACCGCACTGGAACGGCTCAGAAAAGTCTACTGAGGAGCATCCCATGGACCGACGGCTGACCGCAGCGGCTCTCTTCGCCCTCCTGGCGTTGGCACCAACGGTCTCGGCGCAGGACGCCGAATGGCGACTCGGTGGGCGCGCGCTCTATATGACCGGCGGCACCATCAGCCCTGAGGTGGGAGACACCGGCGCCAGCCTGCAGGTGGGAGCCGGCGGCGGGCTCGAGTTCGACGCCGTGGCCAGGTTCTCCGAGATGTTCGCCGCGGAATTCACCGTCGGTGTCACTTTGCAGGGCCTCGATGTGATTGGAACCGAAAGCTGTTGCGGAAGCATCGACGGCGGTTGGGTCTGGCTCTTTCCGATGACGGCGGTGGCGCAGTTTCACATCCCCGTCTATGGCAAGTGGGACCCCTATCTGGGGTTGGGTGTCGCGTGGACCCCTGCTATGGACGACCTCTCGTCGGAACTCGAAGGCGAAGACGTCCGGGAGATCGACTTCAAGGGCACCGTGGGTCTCGCCGCCCAGGGCGGCGTCAATCTCACGCTCAACAACCGCTGGTACGCCAATTTCGATGTCCGCTACCTCGGTGTGAGCCTCGAGGCAACGGCCAAGACCGCTGACGGGGAACCTCGAACCCGTGGATCTCGACATCAAACCGTGGGTCTTCGGCTTCGGGTTCGGCTACCGGTTTTAGGCGCAAGAACGTTCGGCTCGTCCGGAATACGATGAGGAAGCGGCTTCCTTGCGACTGTATTCAGGAAGCCGCGTAGCGGCGACAGGTTGTAGCCTGGGGCGCAAGCCCCAGGATTCCGCATCAAACCAGAGACCGAGCCGCGGAGCGGCGACAGAAACACCTCGGCCATCTGTCGCCCCTCCCGGGGCTCGCGGTTTTTCTTTGGGCCGGGTTCCTGGGGCTCACGCCCCAGGCTGACTTCTGCCGCCCCTCCGGGGCTCGATCACGAAATCTCTCGAAATACCGGATCAGTCAGACGCCCAACGTTTGAACGTTATTGAGCTACCGGCCCGTCGGCGAAGTCGGACGGGTCGAAACCATCCCCCGCCGGGACCTTCTTCATCTGCTCGCGAACCATCTCCATGTGCTCGACCTCTTCCTGGCGGAGCTCGGTGAACAGTTCGCGAACCTCGGCGTCCGTCACCTCGGTCAGGGCGCCGTCGAAGAACTCGAACGCCTTCCGCTCGGCCGCCATCGCTACCTTGAGCGCGTCCTGGATCGTCATGAACGTCCGGGTCGAGTCGTAACCGGGAGCCTCGACGTCCCACAAGAGTGAACGATCAACCGACGACGGCTCGTCTCCGAACAGCTCGCGCCGCTTCTCCAGAAGTTCCTCACCGTGCTTCGCTTCGCAGCCCACCATGAAACGGAAAAACTGCGCGGCATCGCCGGTGTTGTGGACGTCGAGGTTGTCGGCGAGTTCCTGGTAACGGTCCTTCGCCTCTTCCTCGATCAGAATTCCAAGGTCCAACGCGTCCTTGATGGAAAGACCGGCAAAGTCAATATCGACGCTCATAAAACCACCAACTCCCGTTCTCGTCACGTCGATTCCGGACAATCGACTTTCGCAGACGACCGCTCAGCGCAGGATCACGCCGCGCTCCGAGCTCTCGATGAAATCCAAAACCACAACCACGTCCTCGAAATCGCCGAGGTCTTCTCGGGCCTTTGCTACGGCCTGAGAGGTGTTCAGCTTCGAACTGTTCAACAAACGCCACAGGCTCCTCAACGCTTTGCGGCGCTCCTCGGAGAATCCCTTGCGTTCGAGGCCGATGGTGTTCGGCCCATAGCATTTGGAAGGCCGGTTCCCGACCGTGCTCATGTAGGGCAGGCAGTCCTTGTTGGCACCGGTGAAGGCGCCGAGAAAAGCATACTGGCCGACGCGGGTGAACTGGTGCACCGCCGACAACGCGCCGACAGTCGCGAAGTCTCCCACCTCGACGTGGCCGGCAAGGGTGGCGTTGTTGGCAAAGATGGTATTGGACCCGACCTGGCAGTCGTGGGCGACGTGGGCGTAAGCCATGAACAAACCGCTGTCGCCGATCCGCGTGATTCCGCCGCCGCCGGGGGTTCCCCGGTGCAAGGTGACGAACTCGCGGACCCAGTTGTCATCACCGATTTCGAGTCGGGTCGCTTCGCCCCTGTATTTGAGATCCTGGGGCGGCGCTCCGACCGAGCAGTGGCTCTCGAACCGGTTGCGTTCGCCGACGCTGGTGCCGCTTCCAAAGCGACAGTACGGCCCGATTTCACAATCGGCGCCGATCCGGACACCCGCCTCGACGATCGTGTAGGGCCCGACGGTGACGCCGTCCGCAACTTCGGCTGACGGATCGACGAGCGCGGTTGGATGGATACGTTCGGTCATTTACGATCTCCCAGAGCAGACATCATGTCGGCCTCACAGACCACGTCCTCACCGACCAGAGCGCGGCCGTGGATCTTGGCAAACGTCTTTCGTTTCGCCACCAATTCGACCTCGAAGATCAGCTGGTCGCCGGGCACGACGGGTTTGCGGAAGCGGCAGTTGTCGATGCCGGTGAAAAAGAAGAGTTTGTTCTCGCGGTCCTCGATCTGGCTGAACAGGAGAAATCCGCCGGCCTGGGCCATGGCCTCGACGATCAGGACGCCCGGCATCACGGGGAATTCCGGGAAGTGTCCGAGGAAGTGCGGCTCGTTGATGGTCACGTTTTTGACCGCACGGATCGTGTTCTCGGTCATCTCCAGCACCCGGTCGATGAGGAGGAACGGATATCGGTGCGGCATCACGGCGAGGATTTCGCTGATGTCGTTCATGAGCCGGCGTCCTCCAATTCGTCGATTCGAATCTCCAGCTTCTTGACCCTGTCGCGCAGACCGTCCAGGCGCTGCAGGTTGGCGTTGGCCTTCAACCACTCGCGGTGGGGCCGGGCCGGAAAGCCCGAAACCGTGGCGCCGTCGGGCACGTCTCTCGTCACCCCGGCCGCCGCCCCCGCGACGACTCCGCTGCCGATCTTGAGGTGGCCGACACAACCGGACTGGCCCGCAAAGACTGAATGGTGACCGATCTCGGTCGAGCCGGAAATTCCGACCTGAGCCACCAACAAACAGTGCTCGCCGAGCCTGACGTTGTGGGCGATCTGCACCAAATTGTCCACTTTCGTGCCGCGGCCGATCCGGGTTTCGCCGAGGGCCGCGCGGTCGACGCAGACGTTGGCGCCGAGCTCGACATCGTCCTCAAGGACCACGATACCGATCTGCGGTACCTTGTGGTGAACGCCGTCGACGGTTGCAAATCCGAAACCGTCACCCCCGACGACCGTACCGGATTGGATGGTACAGCGGTTTCCGACCCGGCAGCGATCCTCGATCACGACTCGCGGGTGCAGCAGGCACCCGGCGCCGATGTCGACGTCGCGGCCGATCACACACCCGGCCCCGATGATCGTGTCGTCGCCGATACGCGCGCCGGCGGCGACCGAACACAGCGCCCCGATACTCGCCCCCGCTCCGATTTCGACATCGTCGGCGACCGCGGCGGAGAGGTGGACACCGGGCTCCGGCCTCTCCACCGGGTAAAAAATCTCGAGCGCACGCGCGAGTGCCAGATACGGTTCTCGACACACCAACAGATTCCGCCCCGGAATGAGTTCGGCATTTGCAACCAGGACCGCCCCGGCCCGCGAGGACCGGGCGCTCTCCGCATACTTCGGGTTGTGGAGAAAGCTCAGGTCCTCCGCCTCGGCGTCGTCAAGGGCCCGGACTGCGCCCACCATGTGGCCGCCGTCGCCCACCACCTCGGCGCCGAGGCGCTCTGCGAGCTCCGCGAGGCTGTAACGCCGAATCACTGAGCGGTGTTGAAGCGCCGGATCACCTCGTCGGTGATGTCAACCGTTTCGTCGGCGTACACCAGGCCGGACTGAAACTTGTTGAAGATCAACGTGAAGCTCTGTTCCTGGCCGATCTGGTTGATGATCGGGAGGATGCGCTCCTCGAGACCGCCGAGCTCGCGCCGTTGCGCGTCCTGGACCTCTCGTTGCGCGTCATCCTGGAACCGACGGATGGCAATCTGCTTGTCCTCGATCTCCTTGCTCATCTCCGCCTGGCGGGTCTCGGAGACCGTGAATCGCTGCTTGTTGAACTGTTCCTGAAGGGCCGCGAACTGCTGCTGCAGAGCCTGGCCCTCCTGCGATTTGGCATCGGTGAGGGCCTTGAGCCGTTTCATGACCTCTTTGCCGGGGTCCGACTCCGTCACCACCCGTTGCACGTCGATCACCGCGATCTTGTTCTGAGCTGCGGCCGGCAACGCCACCGCGGCCACCACAACGGCCATGAGCACTGTACGAACCACTATACGAGTCATCTGTCTGTCCTCCATGTCATTTTTCTAGAACGTCGTACCGATCGAGAACTGGAAGTCGCTGTCCGATTCGTTCGGATACGGATCGAGATTGTAGCCGTAAATGAAGCGGATTGGCGCCTGGAAGATCGGCAGGAAAATCCTCATTTCGACCCCGGCGGTTCTCCGCCACAAGGTGAAGTCCCAACCCTGCTCCGCGACGTAGGTGTTGCCCATGTCCGCGAACAACACCAGCTTCACCGGGCCGCCGATGCGGTACTGGTACTCGAGGTTGATCTGCCAGTAACGGTCGCCGCCGAGGCGCGACCCGCCCGGGGTCAGGAAGTACTCACCTTCCGCGGTTCGCGGGATCACGGAGTAATACGGCAAACCACGCAGCGATCGATCGCCGCCGAGGCGATAGCGCTCGTACACGGGAATCTCGGATTCGTTGCCGACCAGGAACTGCCCGCCCTCGGCGTGGTAGGCCAGCGTGACCTTCTTGCCCCAGGGGATGAACTTCGTGTAGCCGACCTCGGGCCGGACATAGTCGAAGTCCCCACCGAGAACCCAGCCGGCGAACCTCACCCTGCCGTAGAAGGCCGCGCCCCGGCTGGGATCGAACGGATCGTCCCTGGAGTCCCGGTTGTAACCGGGGGTGAACGAGTGGGTCGCCCCGGAATAGACCTCATAGGCGCGCTCGTAGGTGACGCCGTCGATCGGCGGAATGTCCTGCGGCCGGTCGTGGCCCGATGTCGGTGTTCCGATGCTGCCGAAGTTGGTAATCAGATATCTCGAATAGTCGTCTTGAAATGCCAGCAGACCGGAAACGGAGGCCCACGGCGACACGCCGAGCCCGGTCGAGATCGTGAACCCGGTGGTCTCTCTTTCATAGCTCGAAAACCCGATCTGCTGCACCTCGATGGCGGATTTGAAGATCGAAGCCCCGAGGAGGATCCGGCGGTCGAGGAAGTAGGGCTCGGTATAACTCAAGGAGTAGAGGTCGGATCGCGCACCGAACTGGAGCGACACCCCGATCGAGTTGCCGCGACCGAGGAAGTTGCGGGTGTTGAACTGCCCCTGGACGAAGAACCCGTCGAGCTCCGAATAGCCGGCGCCGAACTGGACGTCGTTGCGCCCCACCTCGTTGCCCTTGATCTTGACGTTGACCTGCTTGTTTTCGTCGTCGAAATCGAACTCGAGGGGCTCCTCCTCAAGCTTCCAGTAGCCGAGAGCGTTGACCTTGAAGACCGAGGACCGGAACATGCCCATGTTCATGTACTGCCCCTCGGCAATCCGGAACTCGCGCCGCAGAACCTTGTCGCGCGTCGTGGTGTTGCCCACGAACTCGAGGCGTCCGAGCCTGAACCGATCACCCTCGAAAATATCGACGGTCACATCGACGACGTGTTCCTCGCCCTCGCGGCGCTGCCACGACTCGCCGGCGTAGGCGTAAACGTACCCGGTGTTCTGGTAGCCCTCCTGCACCTTTTCGATGCCGTCGGCGATGACCTTGCGGTTGTACGTCTCTCCAGGCCTGACGTCGAAGATCAACATCAGGCCCTCGGTCTTGAAGACCTCGGCCCCGGTGATATTGAATGTTCCCAGCGTGTAGGGCGGGCCTTCCTCCACCGGGATGGTGATCTCCATCCGGTAGTCCATCTTTTTCAAGGTCTCCGCATCCGGTTTTTTAGCGACCAGGTTGAGCACCGGCTCGCCGACCTTGACGTCGATATAGCCGTTGTTCTGGTAAAAGGTGCGAAGGAGGTCCCGGTCCGCGTCCCACGACTCCTTGGTGTAGATGATCTTGTCGCCGAACATGTAACGCACGCCTTTTTGCTTCGTGTCCTTCATCACCCCGCGCAGCTTCGAGTCCGCGAACACGTCATTGCCGACGAATTCGATTTTCTTGATCTTGATCTTGGCGCCTTCGTCGATGGTGTAGACGACCTCTCGCTTGTTTTTTCCCACCGTGTCGACGCGGAACTGGATTTCCGCGGAACGAAAACCGTCGGCGTCGTAGACTTCTTTGACGGCACTCTCGATCCGCGATAACTGTGCCATTTTCAGCGGCACATTGCGCGGCACTTCAACCCCCCGCTCGTCGAGCTTGTCCTTGAGGTCGGAGGTCTTGATCTTCTTGTTGCCCTCGAAGGTCACCGACGTGACGAACGGCCTCTCTTCGACGACGACGTACAACGTCACCGTCCCGTCGCCGTGATCCTGGACCTCGATCGCCACGTCTTCGAAAAGGCCCGACTCCCACAGGCGCCGGTAGCCGTCGATGATGAGGTCGAGTTCGAGGGGGTCTTCGGGCTCGAGCCCGAGGTAATAGGACACGGTGTCGACGGTCAGGGTGACGCCACCCTCGACGACGATGTCACGGATGATCATCTCCTGCTGCGCCACTGCCGTGCCGGCGATCAGTGCGACCATGCACAGGAGCACGACCCTCCGCATCAACTGACTTCCTGCCCGAGAGTCACGGTATCTTTGTTCCAGGTATTCACGACGGGCCGACCTCCCTCGACAATCATCCGCAATTCAAAATCGTCTTCGTCTCTGTTCAAAATGAGAAAATCGGCGACCGTGTCCTCGACCCAGAGCTTGACGAGCCGGCGCAGCGGCCGCGCACCCGCCTGTGGGTCGATACCGCACTGATCGAAGAGCCACCGAGCGACATCTGAGGCAAACTGAATGTTCACGTTCTTGCTCCGCAGGATCTCGGCGGTCTCGTCCAGCAGGAGCTTTGCCACCTCGAGCATGCTCTCCTCGTCGAGGGCGCCGAACACGATGATCTCGTCCAACCGGTTGACGAACTCCGGTGGGAAGTGCCGCCGCATCTCGCGATCCACGAGTTCGCGGACCTGCGACGCAGCGACTCCCTGGCGGTCCGTGCCGAAACCGACGCCGTCGCCATCCGCCAGCTCCCGGCTGCCGAGGTTCGACGTCATGATGATCAGGGTGTTGGTGAAGTCGATGACGTTGCCGTAGTTGTCGGTCAAACGCCCGTCCTCGAGCACCTGCAGCAGGAGGTTGTAGATATCGGGGTGCGCTTTTTCGATCTCATCGAGCAGGACGACCGAGTACGGGTTGCGCCGGACCTGCTCGGAAAGCTGACCGCCCTCCTCGAACCCGACGTAGCCCGGGGGTGATCCGATCAGCCGCGATACCGTGTGTTTTTCCATGTATTCGGACATGTCGAAGCGGACCAGCCGACGGTTGTCCTGAAAGAGGAACCCGGCCAATTGCCGCGCCACCTCGGTCTTGCCGACCCCGGAGGGCCCGAGGAAGATGAACGATCCGATCGGCCGGTTGGGGCTGGCGACCCCGAGGCGGCTGCGACGGATCGCACGGGCGACCGCCGCGATGGCGTCGTCCTGACCCACCACCCGCTGCCTGAGAATCTCCTCCATCCGGCGCAGGCGGTCGGCCTCGTCTTCGCCGATCGAGGTGACCGGGATCCCGGTCCAGGAAGCCACCACCTCCTCGACATCGCTGCGGTTCACGATCACCTTCTCCGGCGGCACTTCGGCGTGGGTCTTTTCGAGCATCTCGAGCTCTTCGCGGAGGCGGAGCTCCTCCTCGCGAAGGTCGACCGCGAGCTCGAAGTCCTTGCGCGAGATCGCGTCCTTCATCTGGGCAACCACACCGCTGATCTCGTGTTGAACGCCGCGAAGCGACGAGGTCGTCGAGACCTGGCGGAGCTTGACCCTGGCCCCCGCTTCGTCGAGCACGTCGATGGCTTTGTCGGGAAATGCGCGATCCGTGATGTAGCGCCCGGCGTGGCTGACCGCCGCCTTGATGGCGTTGTCGGAATAGCGGACCCCGTGGAACTCCTCGTAGCGGCTGCGCACGCCCTCGAGAATGGTGATCGTCTCCTCATCGCTCGGCTGCCGGACGGTGACGGCCTGGAACCGCCGCGACAGGGCGCGGTCCTTTTCGACGTACTTGCGGTACTCGCGGACCGTGGTCGCCCCGATACAGGTGACTTCGCCGCGGGACAGCGCCGGTTTGATGATGTTGGCGGCGTCGAGTGAGCCCTCGGCCGAACCGGTGCCGATCAACGAGTGGATCTCGTCGATGAAGATGATGATCTCGGGGTGCTCGTGGAGCTCTTTGAGGAAGCCCTTCAAGCGCTCCTCGAACTGGCCGCGGTATTTCGTGCCCGCCACCAAGAGGGACAGATCGAGGGCCAGGATCCGGCGATCGGAGAGGTGCACCGGCACCGACCCATCGATGATCCTGGTGGCCAGGCCTTCGACGATGGCGGTCTTCCCGACGCCCGACTCTCCCAGCAACAGCGGATTGTTCTTGGTCCGCCGGCTGAGGATCTGCACCATGCGCTCGACTTCCTGCTCGCGGCCGATCAGCGGGTCGAAACCGCCCTCGGCGGCGATCATCGTCAGATCCCGGGAGTACTCGACGATGTTGGGCGTCGCCTGCGCCGTCGCCTCGGCCTCGAGTTCACGCCCCCGCCGAACGACCTCCTCGCGGAGCTGGAAGAGCTCGAGGCCGCGGCTCGTCAGATACTGGGCGGCGGTCGATTCTTCGACCCGCAACAGACCCAGGACCAGGTGTTCGGAGCCGACGTTGGGATGGCTCATGCTCTCCGCTTCGTGCACCGCGTAGGCGAGGGCTTTCTTGGTCTCCTCGGCGAGCGGCAGATCGGGCGACGTGCTCACCCTCTCGATGCTCATGCGCTCGCCCAGCAGTTCGTCCCTGAGTTCCCGCGCATCCACTCCTTTGCCGCCAAGCAGTTCGCCGAACGCCGGGTCCGCCTCGCGCAGCATTCCGAGCAGGACATGTTGGGTCGCGATCGACCGACTGCTCGAACGGCTCGCTTCGTAGCGGGCAAAGAAAAGGCTACGCCTTACGTGTTCGTTGAAACGTTCAAACATGTTCGAAATATTCGCCCGCAGGCGCGAGGCGGAACACACCGTCGCACATGCGGGCCATCTCTTCGTCGTGGGTCACTATAATTGATGTCAATCCGGCCTTCAAATGCAGATCACGAACCAGATCGAACACGTGCTCCGAGTTCTTACGGTCCAGATTCCCGGTCGGTTCGTCGGCGAGCAGCAGCCGCGGCTTCATGGCCAGCGCCCGCGCCACTGCAACCCGCTGCTGTTCCCCGCCCGACAGCTGGTCGGGGAAGTGGTGTGCGCGATCCGCCAGGGACACGGCGTCGAGGAGCTCCTGCGCCCGCCCGCGCGCGGTCGAGGCCCCCTCGCCGGCAATGCGAAGGGGCAGCGCGATGTTGTCGAGAGCGTCCAGTTCGTCGAGCAGATAGTGGTGCTGAAAGACGAACCCGATCATCCGGTTGCGCTTGTGGGCTCGTTGCTCGCCATCGAGCCCATCGACCTCAACACCATCGAGGACGAAACGCCCCGCATCCGGGCGGTCGAGGAGCCCGATCACGTGCAGCAGGGTGCTCTTGCCGACCCCCGACGGCCCGACGATCGCCAACAGCTGTCCTTCTTCGATCGAAAAGTCGAGGTCTCTCAGGACCTCCACCCGCGTCGCTCCGGCGCCGAAGCCCTTGCTGACGCCGGCCATTTCGACGAGGGTGCGGCGGTCACTCATAGCGCAGCCCCTCAGCCGGGTCGCGTCTGGCGATCAACCGCGACGGGAACCACGAAGCGGCGGTGGCCAGGAGGAGGGCGATCGCCATCACCAGAGCCACCATCGCCGGATCGACCTGAAACGGCACGGAGGAGGTCGAAAAAACACCGCGCGGCAGAGGCAGCGCTCCGGTGCGGTCCAGGATCAACGCTGTCGCGACCCCGAGCACGGCGCCGACCACGGAGCCGACCATCCCGATACCGACACCGAGCATCAGGAAGAGGCGCCGCAGCGCGCGCGGGGGCAGACCGATGCCCGCAAGCACCGCGAGATCGATCCGCTTCTCCGCAGCCACCATCGCCACGTTGCACAGCAGATTGAGGGCTGCGACCACCAGCATCAGCCCCACGGCGAGAAAGATCATCACCCGCTCGAGGGCGAGCGCGAGCAGCAGCGGGCGGTGCAGGTCTTCGAGACCCGACACGGCGATCGGTTGATCCGACCCCGCGAGGGCGCGGCGAACCCGCTCTCCGAGACCCCAGGGATCGGCGGCATCCCGCAGTTCGATGGCCTCCACCACGTCACCGCCCCACAAAAGCTGTTGCGCGGCCTCGAGCGGCAACAACACCGTCCCCGTCTCGTCGCCGGGCTCAGGTGGTCTGACATCGGCGATCTCCGCCGTTTTCCGGACGGGCAATGGGCCCATCGGGGTCAGCCGCTGTCTGGGTGAGATCACCTGGACCTGGTCGCCGACGCCGATGCCGAGACGAGCGGCCAGAATCCGGTCGACCACCACCTCGAGCGCGTCAGACCGGCCGACCACGGATGCCGGAACGGCATCCGACTGCGTCGAAACCAGGCACGTACCGCGGACAACCTGCACCATTTCCACTTGCGGCAGCTTCCGTTGCAAGACCGACGCCAACTCGTCCGGGTCCTGCAGGCGGCGGCCGACGGCAGAGGCCACGCGGGCGTGGTTGGCCTTGGCGACGATCTCCCCCCGGATGGCCGATTGAAAGCCCTCGAGAAGGGACAGGGTGACCACCAGCGCGAGCACTCCGAGACCCAGCCCCACCATCGAGATCAGGGTCACCGTCGCCACGTGGGTCCGACGGCGAAGCCCGATCAGGTAGCGGCGGGCGAGGTGGAGCTCAGCCGACACGGGTGCCCGCTCCCTCTCCGGAAAGCCGAACCTCTGTCCTGTTCTCCGGACACACTTCGACCGCCACGCGGGGGAAGGTGTTGCGGCCGAAAAACATCATCTCAATCCCTGGGGCGCAACTGCGGGAAGAGAATGGCGTCTCGGATCGACTGCCGATTGGCAAACAGCATGACCAGACGGTCGATGCCGATCCCTTCGCCGCCGGTCGGGGGCATTCCGTGCTCCATCGCCAGCACGAAGTCCTCGTCAACGTCTCCGCCCTGTGCGGCGGCCTGCGCTTCGAGGCGCCGCCGCTGCTCGTCCGGGTCATTGAGCTCGGTAAAGGCGTTGGCGAGCTCCATGCCGCCGACGAACAGCTCGAATCGCTCCACGGTGTCCGGGTCTCCAGGGCAGGACTTGGCGAACGGCGAGATGTCTCTCGGGAAGTCCATGATGAACGTCGGGTTGATCATCAGCGGTTCGGCGGTCATCTCGTAGAGTTCCGCCAACAAGCCGCCATCCGTCCTTTCGTCGATCCGCTGCACGTCGAGGGCGCGGGCGGCCGCCTCCATGCGGGAGCGGTCCGCGAGGTCTTCCGGCCCCAGGTCGGAGTACTCGAGGATGGCGTCGCGCATGGTCAGCCGCCGCCACGGCCGGCGAAAATCGATGACGTGCTCGCCCCACGGCAGCTCGAGGGAACCCACCGCGTCTTCGGCGACCGCGGTCAGGAGCTCTTCGGTGAAATCCATCAGCAACTCGTAGTCGGCGTAGGCCCAGTAGAACTCGAGCATCGTGAACTCGGGGTTGTGCCGGGTGGAGATGCCCTCGTTGCGGAAGTTGCGGTTGAGCTCGAAGACCCTCTCGAAACCGCCGACGATGAGGCGTTTGAGGTAGAGTTCGGGAGCGATCCTCAAGTAGAGATCGAGATCGAGGGTGTTGTGGTGGGTCTTGAAGGGCCGCGCCGCAGCGCCTCCCGGGATCGCCTGCATCATCGGCGTCTCGACTTCCATGAACCCGGCGGCCCCGAGATGCCGGCGGATCGACGACACGATTTTCGACCGCACCTCGAAGACCTCCCGCGCCTCCGGGTTGGCGAGCAGGTCCAGGTAACGCTGACGCGCCCGCGCCTCGCGGTCGGCGAGGCCGTGGTACTTCTCCGGCAGGGGACGGAGGGCCTTGGCGAGCACGGTCAGGTTCTTCACCGCCACGCTGAGCTCACCCGCACGGGTGCGGAACACTCTCCCCTCCACGCCGAGAAAATCCCCCAGATCGAGAAGCTCGAAGGTCTGCCACGCGGTGTCTTCGAGATCGTTCTTGCGCACGTAGAGCTGCAGCTGCCCGGCGCCGTCGCTGAGATCGGCAAACGAGACCTTGCCGTGGCCGCGAATCGCGCGCACCCGTCCGGCGAGCCGCACCTGCGGCTGTTCGGCCTCCAGCTCTTCGGTGGTCTTCGCCTCGAAGCGCTCGCGAGCCTCCCTCACCGACTCTTCAACCCGGAAGCGGCGCGGAAACGGCTCCACACCGAGGTCGACCATGGCGTCCAGCTTCGACCGGCGGTTGGCCAGGAGCTGTTCGAGCGGTTGTTGACTTTCGTCGTTCTTCTCCACGCATCCTCCAGCCGTTCGAAGCGGCGCGTGATTTTAACATGGCTGTTCGCCGGCCGCGAACGACAGGGAGTTTGTTTTTCAGTGGTTTAGCCTGCTAGCGCTTTTTCGACGGAGATCTTCGCTTTGCCGGTCCCGCGCCTCTCCCGGTCCTCGCTTCCGAACGGGGGGGGCGGGCCGGTCTGGCCTTTTTTGCCGGTTCGGTCACCTTGCGGAGGGCGATGATCTCATTCTCGCTCAAGGTGCGGAATTCACCAGGTTTGAGGGTGTTGTCGCGCAGCGGCCCGATCGCGGTTCGCCGGAGCCTCTGGACGTGGTGTCCGGCCCTGAAAAAGAGCTCGCGAACCTCGTGGGTCCGGCCCTCGGTGACCTCGATCCGCCACCAGGTTGTCGCGCCCCCGCGGCCCTGCTTCTCCCGTTGCGCCAGACGCGGTTTGACGTGGCGGCCGTCGATGCTGGTGCCGGCCATCAATTTGTCGTATTCGGGTCTCGTGAGATCGCCTCGGATCTTGACCATGTACTCGCGAACGACCCCGTGACGGGGGTGGGCGACCCGCGCCGCGAGGTCGCCGTCGTTGGTCAGCAACAGCAGGCCCTCCGAGTGGTAGTCCAGCCTCCCCACCGGGTAGACCCTTTCGCGAACCACGGGGCGCATCAGATCGATCACCGTCTTCCGCCCCTCGGGGTCGTCGCACGTGGTCATGACCTCGCGAGGTTTGTAAAGGAGAAAGTAGCGCGCGACTTCGGGGGCCTTGAGGCTCTTGCCGTCGACCTTGATGTGGACCTTCGACCACTCGACCTTTTCGCCCGGTTCGGCCACCCGCCCGTCGACCCGGACCCGCCCGTCCGCGATCAACCGGTCCGCGTCGCGGCGCGAGCACAGCCCGGCGCGCGCAATGATCTTCTGCAGTCTTTCTTCGGCCATTTTTCATTCCCTCTCGTTTCGGGATCTTCCGCCTCGCGGCGGGGCTGCGCATTGTAGCATCAAGGCTTGGGGCAGTGAGGCAGTGAGGCAGTGCTGAGGCAGTGAGGCAGTGAGGCAGTGAGGCAGTGAGGCTCCAGAATTCAAGTAGGCCCGCGGCCTCATTGCCCCATTGCCAGGTCGCGAAGCGACCGACCACCGCCTCATTGCCCCATTGCCAGGTCGCAAAGCGACCGACCACCGCCCCATTGCCCCATTGCCAGGCCGCGGGGCGGCCGGTCATTCCGAATTCCGAATTCCGAATTCCCAATTCCTCATTCCTCATTCCTCATTCGCTGGGGTATGCTGTCTGCGCCATGCCCCGACTCAGATTGTCTGCACTCGAGCGCGACCTGCTGTTGCGTGGGGTGTGGGAAGGGCTGGGGACTCCCGAGTGCCTGGTCACGGGCGGGTACGTCCGCGATCGGCTGTTGGGGCGGGAGACCGTCGATCTCGACCTCGTCCTTCCGGGCGATCTCGAGAAGGCCAGGGGACCCGCGCGACGGCTGGCCGCCCGACTCGACGGCTCCGCCCACGTCCTCGGGCGCGACGACAAGCGGGTGTGGCGGATCGAGACCCCGTCGCTCAAGGTCGAGCTGTGGCCGCTCGGCGGCCTCGATCTCAAGCGAGACATCCACCGCCGCGATTTCACCATCAACGCCCTCATGTGGCGGCTGCCCGACGGACCGCTCATCGATCAGGTCGGCGGCGCTGCGGATCTGAGGACCGGCACCCTGCGCGCGATCCGCAGGAAGAACCTCCAGGAGGACCCGGTGCGGCTGGTTCGCGCCGCGCGCTTTATGGCCCAGTTCCCCGACTTCAGAACCGACGAGCGGACTGCAGGTTGGATCCGCTCCCTCGCGCCAAAGATCCGCCGCGCACCACCCGAACGCCTCGGTCAGGAGTTTCTCAAGCTGGTGTCCCTCCCGAACCGCCGGCGCGGATTCGAGGCGATGCTCGACCTCGGGATTCTGCAGCGCACGGTTCGCCCCGCTACCGGGTTCGACGGACCGTGGATCACCGCCAATCTGGACGCCGTGTCGCGTCTGCGGCCCACCGCACATCCTCTGCGCGCGGCCCTCAACGAGTCAGGCGACTCCGCCGCTCTGGCCGTACTGTTGCGGGCGTGGGGGTCGCCCCACCCCGATGCGGTGGCCCGTTTCGCGTGGCCGCGGCCGCTTCGTGTCCACGCCGCAAACGCCGCGAGAAACCTCGGCGCCGCCCTGTCGGCGGTCGAGGGGCCCGTCGCGGATCGGCGCATGTTGATCCACCGCGCCGGCACGGCATTTCCGGCCACCATCGCCCTCGCCGCCGCCGTCGAGCCCGATCACCCCTGGAACCGGTGGTGGCGCCAGTGGCGAAGGGAGGGCGCGGAGCTGGTCGACCCGGTTCCCCTGCTCGCGGGCGCAGAGATCGCCGCGTTGCTCGGCCTGCCACCCGGACCGGCCCTCGGCCGCGCCGTCGCGGCTCTCACCGAAGCCCAGGTTCGGGACGAGGCAAGAACCCGGGGCGGCGCCCTGAAATGGCTGCGCGCGTGGTTCGCCGAGAGCACACCACGATTGTGGAAGGACTGACCGGCGGACAGCTCCGCACCTGTCGATGTGACCGTTTCCGAATGTTCGAAAAATCCCGACCTTCAGATCGCGTTTCCCGTGACGAGCCACCCCTGACATTGTTGGCCCGAAGCGTGGTGCCGTTGGGAGCATATCGCGTACCCAACAATGTCAGAAGTGGCACCTCCGCCGCACGCGGCCTTTCAGCGGCGCGACTGATGGTGGGCCAAGGCCCACCATCAGAGGCGTTCAAACGGGTAGAATGGCCGCCATGATGTCAACCTTGGTCGTGCTGGCGTGCTTCGCGGTCTACTTCGCAGGTTATCTGTTCTACTCGCGCTTTCTCGCGCAACAGGTGTTCGCGTTGCGACCCGATGCGGTGACGCCGGCGCACTCCATGGAGGACGGCGTCGACTACGTGCCGACCCGGCCGTTGGTCCTCTTCGGCCACCACTACGCGTCCATCACCGGGCTGTCGCCGATGCTCGGCCCCGCCATCGCCGTGGTCTGGGGTTGGCTTCCCGCCATGATCTGGGTGGTCTTCGGTTCGATCCTCATCGGCTGCGCCCACGACTTCGGCGCGCTGGTGATCTCGGTCCGCGCCAAGGGCCTGTCGATCGGTTCGATCGCGGAGGGCCTCATCGGCAAACGCGCCAAGTCGTTGATGCACGCCATCATCTTCTTCGCCATCGCCCTCGCGATGGGGGTCTTCGCCTACGTGGTCGGTCTCCTCTTTTCGGCCGACTACTACCCGGAGTCGGTGGTCCCTTCCGGGGCCATCCTGGTGGCGGCGATGATCATCGGCTGGCTGGTGAGAAAACGTGGGCGCAATCTGATGCCGCTGATCGCGGTGGCCTTCGTCGTCATTCTCGCGGTGGTCGTGGCATCTCCTTACATGCCGGTCCGTTGGGCCTCGTCCGCCGGCTGGACCTGGATCCTGCTGGCCTACGCCTGGCTCGCATCGGTGTTGCCGGTGTGGTCCCTGTTGCAGCCGCGCGACTTCCTGAACTCGCTGCTGCTCTACCTCGGGCTCGGCCTCACCTACCTCGGCTTCTTCATCCTCCGTCCCGAGTTCGCCGCGCCGTTGGTGGACGCCCACCCGGTGGGCGCGCCGCCCATGTATCCCTTCGTCTTCATCGTCATCGCCTGCGGCGCCGCCTCCGGCTTCCACTCGCTGGTCTCGTCCGGAACCACCGCCAAACAGCTCGACCGCGAGACCGACGCGCGTCCGATCGGCTACGGCGCCATGATCGGGGAGTCGTTGCTGGGTCTGGCCGCGGTGCTCGCCTGTACCGCCGGTTTCGTCTCTCCGGCGGCGTGGAAACACCACTACGCCGACTGGGCATCGATCCAGGGTCTGGGCAGCAGCATGAGCGCCTTTATCGAGGGCTCGACCCGGTTCGTTTCGGTGGTCGGGCTCCCCGAGGCAACCGCCCGCACCCTGATCGCGGTGGTGGTCGTCAGCTTCGCCCTCACGACCCTCGACTCGGCCACCCGCCTGCTCCGCTACAACATCGAGGAGATCGCCACCTCGATTCGTTTCGCGCCCCTTCAGAACCGCTACATCTCCTCGACCCTGGCGGTTGTCGCGATCTCCTTCTTCGCCTTTTACCGGATCGAGGGGCAGTCCGCGGGTCTCGTCCTGTGGCAGCTCTTCGGCTCGACCAACCAGCTGCTGGCCGGGCTCGCGCTGTTGACCGTATCGCTCTATCTGCTGCAGCGCCGGCGCATGGCCCTGCCCTTCCTGGTGCCGATGGTCTTCATGATGGTCACCACCCTGATCGCCATGAGCAGCAAGCTGCTGTCCTTCTGGCGGGACGGCAACTCGACCCTGCTCTTCGTGGGCGGCGCCATCACCTTCATCGCAATGTGGTTGGTGGTCGAAGCAACTCTGGCGATCCTGCGCTATGCCCGAACGCCCCCGGAAACGGACCTCGACATCGCGCTGCCTGATCCCTGAGGCCCTGCAGTCGGATCATCCGGAGCGGGCGCTGTCCGTGTCGCTGTCAGTCGTCACTGCTCCCGTTGCCACCGCTCCCAGAACTCGCGGCGGGCGGCGCCGTCCTCGTCGGCGCCCACGAGGTCGTGAACGACGTCGAACGTGGCTGCCCACGGCCCGTCGGGCAGATCGTCTCCGACCACCAGCATCGAGGCCCGGTTGGGGTTCGCCGCCTCGCCGACCAGGACGATCGGGTCATCGACGTCACCGAGAGGCGGGCTCCACAGGATGTGCGGGACGAAGGCCAGCTTCTCGAACGTCCACAGATAATCGTCGAGGATCTGGCGTCTGCCCTCGTCGGCCACCCACACCACCACCCGCGCGCCCTGTCGGTGCAGCTGATCCAACAGCTCGGCCACCTGCTTGGCGCGTTTGGGAATCTTGAGGACGTGAAGTTCGATGCGGGCCACGATGGGGAATTCTACAGCAGCGTGCCTTCAAATCGTCATTGTTCCTTCATCGCCGCGCCACCTCTCGGTATGATGATCACACCATGATGATTCCCGACGACGAAAACCACGCCTACATCATCCGCGGCGGCAGACCGATCCACGGCACCCTGGTTCCGGGCGGCAACAAGAATGCGGCGTTGCCCATGCTGGCGGCCACCGTCCTGGCGGACGGTCCGGTCGAACTGGCCAACGTGCCGCAGATCCGCGACGTGGCGGTCATGCTCGAACTGCTCGCCAGCCTCGGATCCGTGATCGAGGAGACCGGGCCGGGAGCCTGGCGGATCGACAGTTCCACGGTGTCCGCCCACGAGGTGCCCGCGCACCTGGCCTGCGAAATCCGCGCGTCCTTTCTGCTCGCCGGCCCCCTGCTGGCGCGGCACGGCCGCGCTGTGCTGCCGCGGCCCGGCGGCGACCGGATCGGCCGAAGGCCTCTCGACACCCACGTTCACGCCCTGCAGGCTCTGGGTGCCGAGGTCGAGGTGGGCCCCGACTCCTACCGCCTCGGCGCGCCCCGCGGCCTCACCGGGGCCGACATCTTCCTCCACGAGATGAGCGTCATGGGGACCGAGAACGCGGTCATGGCGGCCGCCCTCGCCGACGGCATGACGACGATTCGCAACGCCGCCTCCGAGCCCCACGTCCAGGAGCTCTGCCGGCTGATCAATGCCATGGGCGGTGCGATACGGGGGGTCGGCACCAACACGCTCGAGGTGGAGGGGTGCCACCGTCTCGGGGCCGCGGCCGCGACCATCGGCCCCGATCCGGTGGAAGTCGGGAGCTTCATCGGCCTCGCCGCGGTGACCGGGGGCGAGCTCCGGGTCGTCAACGCAGAGCCTGAACGCCACCACCGCATGACCGAACTGTGTTTCGGGCGCCTCGGCATCTCGTGGCGGGTCGAGGGCAACGACATCGTCGTCCCCGCCGACCAGGAACTGGTGATCAGGGACGATGTTCACGGCGCCATCCCGAAGATCGACGACGGTCCCTGGCCGGCCTTCCCGGCCGACCTCACCTCGATCTCGGTGGTCCTCGCCACCCAGGCCAGAGGCACCATCCTGATCCACGAGAAGATGTTCGAGAGCAGGCTCTTCTGGGTCGACCGGCTGATCGCGATGGGTGCGCGCATCGTCCTCTGCGACCCGCACCGGGCGGTTGTCGTGGGGCCGTCAAGACTTCACGGTCAAGACCTCGCGAGCCCCGATATCCGGGCAGGCATGGCGCTGGTGATCGCCGCCCTGGCCGCCGAGGGGACGAGCACCATCCACAACATTCGCCAGGTCGAACGCGGTTATCAGAACCTCCACCGGCGACTCCACGACCTCGGTGCGGAGGTTGAGCGGATCGAGGAGTGACGGCGAGAAGACCCTGGTGACGACCACCATCGGCTGAGACATTCGTGTAAGGGAGTGGTTGACGGCACCGTGGAGACCACGGCCCTTCGGTGTCAGGATGTGCCGAGCGCCTCCAGAAAGGGTTCGCCAAGCACTTCCAGCCGCCAGCCCCGGAGCCCGGCGTCCTCGAGATCACCGACGGACATGCAACGGGGATGTCTGGCGGCCACGGCCTCCACACAGCTGCGGGAGCACACCAGCCCCTCCTGAAGACCGAGGTCCTTGGCGCGGGCATCACGGGCCACCAACAGGTTCTTCACCCGGCGTCGCACTTCGGGGGGCGGGTTGGGCGGGCGCACCAGTTTGAGGCGATCCGGCGCGTGGTGCGGCTGTTCGACGAGCCGCAGGAGCTCGCGGCCCCAGCGGTGGACCGCCCGTGGACCGATGCCCTCGACCTCTTCCAGCGCTGCCGCGTCCGCCGGTGGGTCTCGGCCAGGAACATCAGCTGGTGATTGCCGAGTACCTTGAACGGCGGCACATCGAGAGCTTGAGCCATCCCTTCGCGCCAACCGTGGAGGGTGAAGAGACGATCTCTCGCCTCGCCGCGCAAGGCTCGCGCCCCCTTGACGCGTTCGAAAGCGAGCGGGTCAGGTTCCGGCGCCGAATAACGGACCTGTTCCAGACTGCGGAATTCCTCGACCGCCCATGACCACCGACCGAGTTCCTCGAGACGCCCGCGGAGAAGCGCGACGAGGCTTTCCAGATAGGCGGTATCGGCGGCCGCATAGGCGACCTGCGAGCGGGTCAAGGGCCGTCGACCCCAATCGGCGCGTTGGTGGCGCTTGTCGAGCTGGACGCCAAGTTCCTTTTCGAGCAGGGCGGCGAGCCCGGTCTTCTCCTCACCCAACAGCAGGGCCATGATCTGGGTGTCCTGGAGCCCGTGGACCCGCGCCCCATAGTCGCGGTCGAGGACCCGGATGTCGTAGTCGGCGCCGTGCATGAGGACCGGCACCGCTGGATCTGCAACAACCCTCAGCAGAGGCCCGAGGTCGTCGGCCGTGATGGCGAGGGGATCGATGACCATGTGGCGTCCGTCCGCGGTCACCTGGATCAAACACACCTTGTGAAAGTACGAGTGCATCGAGTCCGCCTCGGTGTCGAGGGCGAGGAAACCCTTGGCGCCACACACATCTGCGGCCCGCCGAAGTCCTTCGGCACTCTCGATCCACTCGGGGCGGAGGTCTCCAACCTGCATATCTCACCAACTTCCTGCTGCGGGTGGGGATGGTAGCAGAGCCGCGGTTTCTGCAATCGAGGTGTCGGTGAGGTGGAGGGAGGTCTGGCGGGGCATGGCTTTCCCGGCGATCTCCCCGAGAGGAGCCACCTTCAACATTGTCGGCCCTCGTCATCCGGTCTCAGTGAATGCTCGTGTGTCCAACAATATTGAAAATGGCACCTCCGCCGCACGCGGGCCGTTTCCGAGGGTCCTTCTCGAGGGATGAGGCACCTCCGCCGCACGCGGTCCCGCCCACAGTTGCGGCCGGGGCGGCCACCCACAGCGGGTGACTACTTCGGGAGGCGAAAATCCGACGTGAGCATCCCGAGTCTCCGAAAAGACATGGCCCGTGAGTGCCCCCTCAGACAATGATTGGGCCCTTGGTGTGGACTCGCTACTCGCTCTCGAGTTCCCAACATTGTCTGAGACGGCACGTCCGGTGTACGCGGGCCGTTTCATGGCCGGTGTGAGCCCTCGAACGAACATGTTGGGTGGGGCATTGTGATGGAAAATTCGAAATCCGAAATCCGAAATCCGAAATCGATGTTGCTATCCTCCATCTATGGGAAAGGCCGAATGGGGGGCGGACCCGGAGTTCTTCGGGCCGCGGCACGCGCACCGTGAGGAGCGTCTGGTGCGGCGTCTGCGCGAGGTCTCTCCGAAACCGGGTCGCCACCTCGAGTGTGCGGCCGGGGTCGGGTCGTTGTCGCTGTCCCTTGCCAGCGAAGGGCGTCTGGTGGTGGCCGCAGACATGTCGCTCCTCTCGCTCTTTGTCCTGAGCCGGCGGGCCGGCGCATCGGGTCTCGGCGACCGAGTCCTGCCGGTCGTCGCCGATATCACCCGGTTGCCGTTTGCCGACGGCACCTTCGACAGCGCCTCCAGCGCCGAGACCCTCGAACACATCCCCGATCACGGGGCCGCGGCCTCGGAGCTGGCACGAGTCCTCACGCCCGGCGGCTGGGTGGTGGGGACGGTCCCCGCCGGACCGGGCCAGTGGTCCGACTGGGACGACTGGGCGGGCCACCTGCGCCGCTACACACCGAACGAGATGACGGCGATGCTCGAAGAAGCCGGGCTCGAGTCCGAGGCCGCCGTCTGGGGGTGGCCGCTGTTGCGGCTGTACGACGATCTCTTCCTCAAACGCGTCAACCGCCGCCGCCTCGAGAGCCCCGGCACGATCGACGACGACCCCGCTCTCCGGCGTGTCTCCGGGTTGGGCCGGCGGCGCCGTCTGGTGGCGCTGGTTCGAATGCTGTTCTCATTCGATCGCCTGTTCGACGGATCACCATGGGGAGTCGGTCTCCTCTTCTCCGGACGTAAAAGGCGCTGATCAGATCCCGATCTCGTCCGCCCAGCCGATGATCATCCTCGCCACCTCTCGCGGTCGCTCCATGGGGACGAAGTGGCTGGTGCCGGCCACTTCGATCACTCGTGCGGTATCCAATTGACGACGCACCCTGTCCGCCGCCGCCGCGACAAAAGTGTCGGACCCGCAGCCCCGGATGAACAACATGGGCACTCTGATCTTCGCCAGATCACGCCACACGCTGGCCGGTGTCAACTCGAAGATCTTCGACTCCCAGGTCTTCGGGTAGCGCAGCCTGACCCCGCCTCCGTCAGTTGCGACAAAGGCCGCACCGAATGTAGTCGTCGAGAACCTCCGGTTCCCAGGACGCGAAAACCGACTTCCCCACGTAAGACGCACGAACCTCGTCGAGGCCGGAAAAGGCCTCGCGCCGTCGCCGGGCGCCGCGAATCAGTGGCAGCCTGGACCCAAAACCGAGACCCCTGAGCCCGCCCCAGAACAGTGAGTGGACGCCGGTGAAGATCACCGGATCCACCAACACCAGAGCCCGGAAACGGCTTGGGTCCGCCGCCGCCGCTATCAGACCGAGGACGCTGCCGAGGCTGTGACCGACTCCGATCACGCTCTCGACACCCCGACGTTCGAGTGCTCCACCGAGGTCCCCGGCGAGGTCGCGCCACGAAGTCACCGCCTGCGGGTCGCTTCCAGGCCACAGCGGGCGCGCGGCGAAGCTCGCCACCGAGAAGCGGCGGTTCAGTCCTTCCAACAGGACGCGGTAGGTCTCGGGAGGAAAGCCGTTGGCGTGCCCGAAAACCGCCGTGGGCCCGTTCCCTCCCCATTCCGTCCAAGCTTCCGGTGGTGCGGTGTGGAGCACGGGCCGACCGCTCCAGTTCAGATGACGCCGAGCTTCTTGCCGACTTTCTCGAACGCGGCCACGGCCCGATCGAGATGTTCCTTTTCGTGCGCAGCGGAGATCTGGACCCGGATCCGCGCCTGGTCCCGCGGCACGACGGGGAAACTGAACCCGATGACGTAGATGCCCTCGTCCAGCATGGCGTCCGCGACCTCGGCGGCGAGACGGGCGTCGTAGAGCATCACCGGCACGATGGCGGTCTCACCGTCGAGCACGTCGAAACCGATCTTGGACAGCTTTTCGCGGAAATAACGGGTGTTCTCCATCAGCTTGTCGCGGAGGGCGGTGGTGGCGGACAACATCCGGAACACCGCGATGCCTGCGGCCGCGAGCGACGGCGTCAGAGTGTTCGAAAAGAGATAGGGCCTGGACCGCTGTCGCAACAGCTCGATAATTTCCCTGCGACCGGTGGTGTAGCCGCCGGAAGCGCCGCCGAGTGCCTTGCCGAGGGTCGAGGTGATGACGTCAACCCGGCCCTGCACCCCGCAGTGCTCGGGGGTGCCGCGCCCGGTGCGGCCGATGTAGCCGGTGGCGTGGGAATCATCCACCATCACCATGGCGTCGTAGCGATCGGCGAGGTCGCAGATCCGGTCGAGCTTGACCAGATAGCCGTCCATCGAGAACACGCCGTCGGTGGCGATCAACCGCCGGCGGTGGCCCTGGGTCTTCTTCAGGATCTCTTCGAGCTCGTCCATATTCGAGTTCGCGTAGCGAAATCGCTCCGCCTTGCAGAGACGGACCCCGTCGATGATCGAGGCGTGGTTGAGGGCGTCGGAGATGATGGCGTCCTCCGCACCCAGAATGGTCTCGAACAGGCCCGCGTTGGCATCGAAACAGGAGGAATAGAGAATGGTGTCGTCGGTGCCGTTGAACTCGCTGATGACCCCTTCGAGCTCCTTGTGAAGATCGAGGGTGCCACAGATGAAGCGCACCGAGGCCATCCCGAACCCGCGTTCGTCGAGGGCCTGTTTGGCCGTCGCAATGATCTCCTCGTTGTCGGCGAGACCGAGATAGTTGTTGGCGCAGAAGTTGATGACCTCGCCCTGGGAGACCTCGATCGAGGCGCTCTGCGGAGAGGAGATCACCCGCTCCTGTTTGAAAGTGCCGGCATCGCGAATGCTGTCGAGCTCGGTGCGAAACCCCGCCTTGAAATTTTCAAACATCGAGCCTCCCGTTGGGTCTGACCGCTGTGTCTGTGTTTGCACCCGACCGGACGGCGGCTGTTCAGTTGGTGAGGAAGCTCGCCACCGCCTCGGTCTCTTCGTCGTAGACCTCGAGCAGGGGCAGGAGCTGGGTCAGCTTGAGAGTTCTTTCAACCTGCGGGGCGGGGCGCAGCAACTTGACCGAGGCGCCGAAGCGCCGCGCCAGCTTCCATCCCGAAACCACCTCGCCGATCCCCGAGCTGTCGATGATCGTCACCCGCCGCAGATTGAGGAGGATCTTCTTCCAGTCCTCGGCCACGAGCTCGTTGATCACGTCCCGCAACAGCTCGTCTCCGACCCCCATGACAAGGCGGCCCTCGAGGTCAACAATGATCACGTCGTCCGCGTGCCGTACATCCACTTTCATGGTCGGCATTCTACCCTGTTTTCGGTGGATTCGTCGGCCGCAGTCGACAGCTGGTGAGAAGCGCGGGCTACAGCGGGTTCAGACCCGCCTCTTCCGCGCGGAAGACCTGGTTGCGGCCGCCCGCTTTCGCCTTGTACAGAGCGGTGTCTGCCGCCCGCAACAACTCGACACCGTCCGGCGCGTCTTCCGGAAAGCAGGCGACTCCACCGCTGATCGTGACCTTGCCCAGAGGCTGGGTGCTGCCACCTTCGAAGGGATAGTCCTCGATCCTCTTGCGGACCATGCCGGCCGCCGTCATGGCCTGGCCCCCGGTCCTGCCCGGCATCACCAACAGAAACTCTTCGCCGCCGAACCTTCCGAACACGTCGTCGGCGCGGACGGTCTCCTTCACGAGCTGCGCGAGCTTGGCCAACAAACGGTCGCCCGCGAGGTGTCCGTTGGTGTCGTTGTAGACCTTGAAATTGTCGAGGTCGAAGATAAAGACCGAGGCCCTGCCGCCGGTCTTGCGGGCCTGGATGATGGCGAGATCGAGCCGCTTGAGGAGCGCCCCCTTGTTGAAGATGTCGGTCAGCTTGTCATGCTCGGCCTCGACCTCTTTCTGGCGGTAGGCGGCCACGTTCTGGGTGGTCAGGGCGCCGATGCGCGCGATCATCTCGAGGACGTCGCGTTCGGTGTCATGGTGCCGCTCGGGCCGAGCGATGGCCAGAACCCCAAGGGTCTTGTCGCCGACGACCATGGGCGCCACGATGTCCCAGGTCGGTTCGGAGCTGACGCGGGACCGTTCGTAGTTCCACAGCTGGTCGTCTTCGAAGTCCTTGCGGACCATGACCTGCTGGCGTTTGGCGGCGATCCCGACCTGGCCCTCGCCGAACCGGAACTCGAGACCATCGCGCATCGTTCCCCGCGTCGAGTGCAAGGCCGCAACGGACAAGGTTTCGCCCGTGTTGGGGTCGGTGGCCATAGGCTTGCGTTTGACCAGGACCGCGGCCACTTCCGGTCTGTAGATCTGGACAATGGCCTTGAGCAGGGCCTTGGGGATCATCCGGACCTGGCGCTCGGCGTGCATCTCACCCAGCAACGACGCAAAGATCTGGAAGAACTCGCGCATGAACTGAAGGTCCTGCTCCAGTCGCCGGAACTTCCGCGACGAACTCTCGCGGACCTCCCTGGTCTCTTCTTCTGCAGCCCGCCGCGCCACGGCGCTGCGACGCAGCGCCATCAACAGGGCAACCACCAGGAGCAGGGTCGCGGCCACCGCAATCAGTGTGCTCGGTTCCAAAATCAACGGCCCCACATTTCCATCAACTCTCCAACCTCCCGATTCGATCTCGGGAGTGACACTCCGAATTGTCGTGACGCCACCACGATTGTACCTCGGCACGGCGGTCGGCCGAAACCCGCCCACCTCCCGGCAAGGGTCCGACAACCGCCGACATTCAATCTTCCCCTCGCAACGGGATCCTCAGCAGCAGTGTCCGCACATCGATCGATGGCGGTAGGGGGTCATCGATCACTCCGGTGACCGCGTTGTCCGCCACCAGCCACAGGGCGCCGTCGGGGGCAACGGCGAGGCCTTCGACGTTGTTGCTCCACCCCCCGACCTCGAGGGAACGCAACACGTCGGTCAACTCGAGAACCACCTCGGTGGCCCCCGTCTCGAGATCAACACTGACGATGCGGTATCGCTCACCCGGATACTGGGTCTTGAGCGCGATCAGGTGACCGTTCCACCACGCCAACCCCGTCAGCCGCCACGCGCAGTCCTCGAGCGGGACCTCGACGGGGCCGCCGGATGCAACCAGCGTCGAGCCGGCCCGATGGAGACGGTAGATCTTCGACACGCACCCGGTTTCGTCGCTGCCGTCGCGCTCGAGCAACAGCACGATCTCACCGGTTTCGGGATCGGTCTCGATGCCTTCGAACCCGATCTTGCCGCCGGCGACCGCCACCCCTTCGAGTTCGAGTTTCTTCACCTCGACGGGAAGACCGCCGACGGCGGCCGCGATGACATCCTCTCCAGCCCCGGCCAGTTCGTACACCGCGGCGTGGGCCTCATCGCAGAAGAGGAGACCGTCGGCGGTCACCGTCACGCCCTCCAACTCGGCGTGGAGCGGCACGTCGAGACGCACGACCCCGACCCGGTTGGTTCCATCGCGCTCGAAAACGAGCAGACGAGAGTATTTCTCCGACGGGATGTAGAGAAAGGGCCCACTGGCCGCCATCCCTGACGCCTCGACTGCGAATTCCTGGTTGAACGAGGGGTCAGCAGAGGACCACTCGACAGTTTCCGCCCGGGCCGGCTCCCAGGGTGCAGGGGACTCCGCCGCGACCCGACCGTTCGAGCCGCACCCCGCGAGGGCGAGAACCATTGAGGTCGCTGCGAGAGCAACCCTCGCGAGTGGGGTCGAACACATGACTCCGCAGACCCTCATGACATCGACTCCAACCCTGCGAACTCCGGGAACTGGCCCGACAACCCCTCCCAGGATGCGGCACACACCCCGCGCTCGGTGATCAGACCCGTCACCAGCCGCGCCGGCGTCACGTCAAAGGCGGCGTTGTGCGCCACGCACCCGTCGGGCGCCACCGCAACGTGGGCGATCGAACCATCGCCGGCCCGGCCCCACACCCTGGTGACCTCCTCCGGCGGACGTTCCTCGATCGGGATCTCCGCCATGCCGTTCCTGGTTGCCCAGTCGATTGTCGTCGATGGCAGAGCGACGTAGAAGGGCACGTTGTTGTCCTTCGCCGCCAACGCCTTGAGGTAGGTTCCGATCTTGTTGGCGACATCGCCGTTGGCGGAGGTGCGGTCGGTGCCGACGATGACCATGTCCACCTTCCCCTTCTGCATCAGGTGGCCCCCGGCGTTGTCGACGATCAGGGTGTGGGGCACGCCGTGGGCGCCGAGTTCGAAGGCGGTGAGCGAGGCGCCCTGGTTGCGGGGTCGCGTCTCGTCCACCCACACGTGGACGGAGATGCCCGAATCGTGCGCCATGTAGATCGGCGCCAACGCGGTCCCCCAATCCACCGTGGCCAGCCAGCCGGCGTTGCAGTGGGTCAGGATGTTGGTCGCCGCGCCCCCCTTGCGCACGGAAATCTCGCGGATCAGGGCGAGCCCGTGTTCACCGATCCGCCGGCAGATCGCGACGTCGTCGTCGCAGATCGTGGCGGCGACGTTCCACGCGGCCTCCGCCCGTTCGCCCGCAGGGAGCGGTTCGAGAGCTGCGCGGAGCTCGCCGAGCGCCCAGCGCAGGTTCACCGCGGTCGGTCGGGTCGCGGCGAGCAGCTCCTCGGCCCGGCGCAACGACTCGCTCGAGGGGTCTCGCTGGAGGGCCAGGCACACTCCGTAGGCAGTGGTGGCGCCGATCAACGGAGCGCCGCGCACCCGCATCGAGGAGATCGCCTCCGCCGCGTCCTCGAGGACCGAGAGCTTGCACACCTCGAAGGAGTGCGGCAACCGGGTCTGGTCGATGATTTCGACCGTCGCCCCGTCAGCGCTCGGCCAGATGGTCCGATACCACGTATCACCGATTCGCATGCAACGAAGTGTAGCGGGTACCGGCGCACTCTGCGCGCCACTCGGCACTGCTCCCGGTTTCGTCAAGCGTGACCCGGGGGCCACCCGCCGCCCGTAATTGAGACTCGGCAACCATCCAGCCCGCCACTCCCTCTCGCGCGCAAACCCGCGGGCGTATACTGCACGCGCGCTCAAGAGACCACATTTCGGGCGCGGACACCAGAGGGAGGGATCATGTTTCGAAGGTCATTGTTGTTGACTCTTGTCGTTCTGGTCGGCCTTGCCGCCGGATGCGCCAAGGTGGAGGAGGGACCGGATCCGGCCGAGGTCGCCTACGACGCACTGAAAGCTGCGTGGAACGAGGCCGAAACACCCGAGGCCAAGGTCGCCCTCGCCGCCGACTACCTCGCCCGCTTCCCCGACACCAAACACAGTGGGCGGATGGCTTCCTCAATCATCTACTACCAGGGCCACGAACTGCAGGACCCGCAGGGCGCGTGGGACATCGTGTCCGTCGCGATGGCTCAGATCGAGGACCCCGAGCAGCGTTTCGAGGCCGGTCTGGAGGCGTTGGGCCTCGCCGACTCGGTCGACGTCCCTCTCGATATCGCCACGCTTGCAAACGACCTCGGAGCGGTGCGGCCCTTGACCTTCGACGAACACGAACAGGTCGCCGAAATGGCGCTCGAAATCGAGGAGTGGACGATCGCGGATGAGCACTCGTTGGGCGCTCTGGAACTGGCGACGCCCGAGCAGCTGCGCGCCGACTACCCGGACCGTGAGTTCACCGACGAACAGGTTACCGAGCGCGTCCGGCGCCGGCAGGCCTCCTCGCTGACCAACGACGGGTGGGCGCTCTACAACCTCGGTGACACGGAACTCGCCGTGAACCGTTTCACCGCCGCCGATGAGATCGGCAGCGTCACCTACCTCGGTGTTCCCAACACACCCCTGTACCGGTACTGGGGTCGCGCCGCCCTTGCGGAAGGCGACCTCGACCGCGCCATTGACCTGCTCAGCGTCGAGACCCTGTTCGGGGAGGACCCCGCTGCAGCCAAACCACATCTGCTAAAAGCCTATGTCGCAAAGAACGGCAGTGAAGACGGCTTCGACGAGTTCTTGTGGTCGACCCGCAACCGGATGGCACGGCCGGCCGAGGATTTCCAGCTGCTCGACTACGAAGGCAACCCGCGGAGTCTCTCCGAGACCAGCGGCAAGGTGACCCTTCTGGCGTTCTGGTTCCCCACTTGAGGCGGCTGCCGCGTGGAGTTGCCACGCCTGCAACCGCTCTATGAAAAGTACAAGGACCAGGGATTCGAAATCATCGCCGTCGACGGCAAGCGCGACACCGAGCGCGCCACCGCGTTCATCGAGGAAAACGGCCTCACCTACACCATGCTTGAAAACGCCGAAGGGGATGACGAAATCGTCGGCAACCTGTACAAGGTCCGGGCGTACCCCTCCTCCTTCCTGATCGATCGCGACGGCAACGTGATGTACTTCCACCTCGGCTTCGACGCGGGTGACGAGGAACACCTCGAAGAGGAGATTCAGAGTCTGCTCTAGAGTTTTGAGTTTTGAGTTTTGAGTTTTGAGTTTTGAGGTGCCCCCGCCCATCCGGGCGGGGTTTTTCTCAGCCTCTTGCAAAATTCGAAATATACCGCCGAAATCGGACGTATCGCGCCTGATCGAGGTCGGGCGGCACAGGTGCCGCCCCTACCCACAAAGGACATTCCCTGGTAGTGGCGGGGCCTGCCCCGCCTTTGAATGTGAATTTTGCAGGAGGCTCTTCTTTGAGCTCATCCGAAGTTCGATGAGATGGGCATCGACCGAGTTTGAAATCAGGGCTATTCACCACCTTGAACGACCCGGAGGTGACCATTCCGCGGTCGCTGAAATCTGACCAGGCCCCAGATCACTGCCGCTGCCGTTGCAACCTGTTCCTGCACCGGCCCCTGGTAACTGCCGCTGCCGCGGACGCTTTGAACTCATCGGTCCAGTTCTCGACCTCATGTCAATCCGGATGGACCTTTCTCCTGGGGTCTCGGGCATAATGCGGGTATGCCACGGATCAACGACGACCTCGAGATCGACGACTCAGAGCTCCGGTTCGAGTTCGCCCGCAGCGGCGGGCCCGGCGGCCAGAACGTCAACAAGGTCGAGACCAAGGTCCGCCTGCTCTTCGATGTCGTTCGCAGTCAGTCCCTCTCTGACGAACGGCGTTCGTTGATCGCGGAGCGTCTGGCCACGCGGATCACCAAGGACGGCATCCTTCAGATATCGTCGCAACGGCACCGCACCCGCGAGGCCAACCGCAAGGCGACCGTCGAGAGATTCGTCGAGCTGGTCGCCGGTGCGCTCGAGAGCGACGAGCCGCGGGTGCCGACCAGGGTCCCGAAACGGGTCAAGAAACGCCGTCTCGAGTCGAAACGACAACGTTCGCAAAAGAAGGCGATGCGGGCGAGGCCGGATGAGGACAGCTGAGGCAGAGGAGCAGAGGGGCAGAGGAGAAAGGGAGAAGGGAGCAGGGGGAAAGGGAGAAAGGGAGACCACATAGCCCGCCCGATCTGCCCGCGTTCACCGGACGTGCCTCGCTCCTCTCGGAACTGTCGCGGAAACGGGCCGCGTGCGGCGGAGGTGCCATCTTTTGCATTGTGTGAACTCGAATTCCCCGGTGAACGCACAGCGTCAGGGCACACAATGCTATAGGTGGCTCCTCACGGGAAGCGCGTTCTGAAAGGCGGTCCGTCTCGAACGCCCGTAAGCTGGAGTCTCGATAGCGACAGCAGACCTACTCCAGCCCGACCTCCGAAAACGTCGAGGACTTCCCGCGGAAGCCGATCGAGACCCTTTCGTGGTCGGCGACGACCGGCAGGCGGTGTTCCCAGCTCAGCTGGCGCAATCGCTCCATCTCTTCGGGATTGTGGCTGAGGTTGATCTCGCGATAGACCACGCGGCGGCGGTCGAAGTCCTCACACAGTGCACGACAGTACGGGCAACCATCGGCTGTGAATACGAGAATCGTGTCGAGCGCCACCTAGCCACCCAGACATCGAAAATTTTGAATTTTGAATTTTGAATTTTGAATTTCGACCCCGCCTTCCCCGTCCTCCTCCGGGAGGTGGAAGGAATTCCTCATTCCTAATTCCTCATTCCCTATTTTCGGCAGCGCCGCCTTTCCACGGACTCGACGGGCATGGGTTTGAAAAATCCGAAATTCGAAATCCGAAATCCGAAATCTCAACTCCCCTCCTCCACGTCATCACCACCGAACCCACTGAGATCCGCCATCCCCGGTTCCATCTCCAACAACACCCTCGGGTCGTCCCGCCACCGCGCGTGGACCTTGACCGTCAGCCCGAGGTAGATCTTGATCCCGAGGAGCCTCTCGAGGTCCTCGCGCGCCGCCTGGCCGACCGAGCGGATCATGCTGCCGCCCTTGCCGATGACGATGCCCTTCTGGCTCTTGCGTTCGACGTAGATCACGGCCTCGAGATGGAGGAGGGTTTCGCCCTCGTCGAACATTTCGACCACGACGCCGGTGGTGTACGGCAGTTCTCCGTGGGTCCGCTCGAGCAGCTTCTCCCGGACGACCTCTGCGATGAAGAAGCGCTCGGTCTGGGTGGTCGTGAGGTCCGTGGGGTAGAGCGGGGGCCCGGCCGGCAGCCGCTCGAAGAGCTCGTCCAGGAGTTCTTCGAGACCGTCACCTTGCGGCGCGGAGATGGGGATGATCTCCGTCCCGGGTCGGCGCTCCTGATAAGCGGCGATCAGGGGCAGCAATTCGCTCTTGTTGGGCACGAGATCGATTTTCGTGAGCAACCCGAGAACCTGCGGCCGCACGGACGCGAGCAGTTCAAAAAGAAACTCCTCGCCACCGCCCCAGGCCGCCGAGGCATCCACCAGGTGGAGCACCACGTCGACTTCCTCGAGAGCGGACCGGACTTCCTGCATCATCCGGTTGTTCATCCGGTGGAGCGGTTTGTGGACGCCTGGAAGATCGAAGAACACCGCCTGGCCCCGGGGCCGGGACAGAATCCCGATAATCCTGTTGCGGGTGGTCTGCGGCTTGTCCGAGACGATGGCCACCTTGTCGCCCATCAGGGCGTTGAGCAGGGTGCTCTTGCCCGCATTGGGCCGGCCGATCAGCGCAACGGTCCCTGAACGGGACTGGAATCCCGCGCCGCTTTCCTTTGCAGGCACCGTCTCACCTCCCGCCATCTCTTCGCCTACTCCGGAACCTCGGCGGCGGGCCCGCCACCGATGCGGCGAACCGTGACACTCTCGATCCGGCGTTCGTCCATGGACTCGACCGAGAAGACCAGACCATGCGCCCCGGCCCGCACCTCGGTGCCGGCCTCCGGCACGGTGCCGTGACTGGAAAACACAAGCCCGCCCACAGTATCGATGTCCTCGTCATCGACCTCGATGCCGAAGAGCTCCTCCAGGACGTCGAGCGGGGCGCGTCCTTGAAGCCGATAGACGCCGTCTTCAAGGAGAAGCCAGTCGGGGGGCTGGCGGGGGTCGAGCTCGTCCTCGATCTCGCCCACGATCTCTTCGAGGATGTCCTCCAACGTCACCAGTCCGGATGTTCCCCCGTACTCGTCGACAACGATCGCCATCTGCTTGTGTTGGTTCTGGAAGTCACGCAAGAGATCGCCGAGGGGTTTGTTCTCAGGGACCACGAGGCACGGGCGGACGAGTTCGGAGACCGGCGGCTCGGTGCCCTTGAGGCCGTGCTTGACCAGATTCTTGACGTGCACGACCCCGGTGATCCGGTCGATGGTCTCGTGGTACACGGGGATGCGGCTCTTATGGGTCTCGGCGAAGACCCGCAGGACGTCCCGAAACGAGTCGGTGTCGGCAACGGTCACCATCTCGGTCCGCGGAGTCATGACTTCGCGAACAACGGTGTCGAAGAATTCCATCAGCGATTCGACGATCTCTCCCTCTCCGCCCTCGAAGATCCCGGCCGCCTCGCCCGCCTCGAGATACGCCTGGATCTCCGCCTCGCTGGCCTCTTCCTCCTCGTCCTCGGCCACCACCGGGGCCCGCGGCCGCAGCTGCACGACCAAGGTCACGAGCGGCGTCGCCACGGGGCCTACCAATCGCAGCAGTCTCGTGACCGCGTCTTCGGACAGAGGTCGAAAGACCAGACGAACAAATGCGATGAGAACCAGCGGCAGTGCGACCGCCGCCGCCAGACGGGCCCAGTCGTCGAGCCCGGGGTAGAAATAGACAACCGTGCCGAAAACACCGAAACAGACCAACTGGAGCCACCGCATCACGTCGATGAGACGCGACACGTGGACTCCCGTTACGGACCCCAGCAGCCCGGGATTGCCCTCGAGGATTCCCTGAAAGCGAACGTTGCCGAGTTGGGGCAGAGACCTCAAGACGAGTTCGGCCACCGCGAAGAGCGTTGCCGCCGCAACTCCGACGATCACCATTGTTACCGGATGGCCCAGCCAGGCCATCAATCCGGTGCTCATGCCAATACCTCCTCGCGCAACTCGATCTCGAGACGATTCATCTGGCCCCGGTCGTTGTCATGATCATAGCCTAAGAGATGCAACACCCCGTGCAGGGCGAGCTCGGCGAGCTCACGAACCTCGTCGTGGCCGAGTTCTTCGGCCTGGCGCCGAGCGGTGTCGAGGGAGATGGCGATCTCGCCCAACAGCGTCAGACCCGACGGCAGCACGTCGCCGTCAGGAAAAGACAACACGTCGGTAGCCCGGTCGATGTCTCGATACCTGGAGTTGAGGTCGCGAAGCCTCGCGTCACCGGTGATGAGCACGTGAACCTCGCAGTCGCCCCGGCCGACCCGCTCCAGGGTCCCGGCGATCACCCGGCGCAAAGCATCAGCTGCCGGTCGGGACGGCCTTCTCTCCCATCTTATGTGAACTCGAATCACTCGTCCGCTGCCTCCTGTTGAAATCGAACCCCGGGTAGTCGATCCGGTGGTGGTACATGCTGGTGAGCACCCACAAGAAGGCGGATGCCACCTTGTCGAGCTCCGAGAACGTGAGGTCGCAGTCGTCCAGCTGCCCATCCTCGAGATCGTTGCTGAATATCTTGTCGATCAGAGCCTGCAGTTTGCCCGGCGATGGCACGTCGAGTGTCCGGGCCGCCGCTTCGACCGCGTCGGCGAGCAGCAGGATGCCGAGCTCCTTGGAGTGCGGTTTGGGCCCGGAGTACCGGTAATCGCTCTCCCTCACCTCGGATTTCTCGTCGCCGTTGCGCTCTTTCGCCCGGTTGAAGAAATACCTGATGAGCTTGGTGCCGTGGTGGGTCGCAATGCCCTGGCGGATGGCCAGCGGCAACCGCGCCTCACGTGCCATTTCAAGCCCCTCCTTGACGTGGCTCTGAATCACCAGGGCCGACATCGACGGCACGAGATTGTCGTGCGGGTTGCCGTTGCGTTGGTTCTCCACGAAATAGTCGGGCTTCACGAGCTTGCCGACATCGTGATAATAGGCGCACACCCGCAACAGGAGGGAGTTGGCGCCGACGGCTTCGGCGCCGGCCTCGGCGAGATTGCCGACCGCAAGCGAGTGTTGGTAGGTCCCCGGCGCTTCCAGAGACAGTCGTTTCAGAAGCGGCAGGTTCTGGTTCGAGAGTTCCAGCAGCCGGGTGTCGGTTGTGATGCCGAACATGGATTCAAGCACCGGCAGCAAGAACGACACCACACCGACCGACAAGGGACCGCCGACGAAAGCGAACAAGGCGGCGAATGCCAACGCGGCCGGGGCATCAGGGAGCCCCCGGTAGAGCTCGATGACAAACATCAAGGCGACGTTGGCAGCACCGACGACAAGTCCGACCCGGCTCAGCGAAGCACGGTCGCGGGAGCGTTGGGCGGCCAGCGCCGCGATGACGCCTGAAGCGAGGGCGTAAACCGCCATCTGGAAATCGCCGCCCAGCATGATGCCGGCGATACCGGCGCCGCACACGGCAAACACAAAGGCAGGCTGCATCCCGATCAGGACCAGCACCGTTGCCGGTCCGGCTGCGAACGGCAGCGCCCAGAAGTAGATCTCGGCCATCGACAGAGCGGACCCCTGAGCGTTGAACGCGATGGCCGAAGCGAGAAACAGGCCCAGCCGGTCAACCGCGGTAAACAGCAGGACCAGGATGAACATCATGGACAACCTGAGGCGAAGGTCGGCGACCGGACTGACCAGTCGCAACGCCGGCCGCCAGCCCATGATCAGGAGTGCAATCAGCAACACGATCCCCGTCTTCTGGGTCAGGTTGTTGGTGTCGCGGCGTTGCCGGCGGAGAACCCGGAGCGTTTCCGCCACTTCCGGGGTCACCGTGTCTCCCCTCCGAATCAGAACCTGGCCGCGGCGCAGCTCCCGCGACCTGGGAACCACCTTCTCGGCCGCCTGGCGGGCGCGCAGCGCCGTCTCACCCCGGTTGTAGACCAGGTTCGGCACGAGGTTGGCGGTCAGAAAATCGACCGTCGTCTTGATATATCTTCGCGGCACGGCCGGTCGCTCGAGAAACTCCGCACGCAGCACCTCTTCGAGGTCCCGACGAACGTCGATGGCATCGGCCAGTGTGCTCAACGGGACCATTCGTTCCGATCCCGAAGCCAGGTTGCGAAGCATCACGCCGTTTTCACCGCGCCGTTCCAACGCGCGACGGTCGTCTACGATGCTGCGCCGAACCGCGACGTCGACAACGTCGACGAGCGCCCCCTCGAGTTTGTCGGAACAATTCGCAGATTCGAGGATTCGCAGCATCGGTTCGGTTTCGACAAGATCGGTGAAGGCCCCGGGACCAGGGATCTCGGCCTGATCGTCAACGAGCCGGTCACGACAGGCGGCAAAAAAGATGTGGAGTTGATCTTCGAGTTCAACGCCCAGACGCGGCTCCAGATCATAGACCGGCAACACCGATGCGCGCTCCTCGGCGCGTGCAGCCTCGGTTGCCGCCTCGTCCGGCAACGAGGTGTCGAATGGGATGACGAGGTCGAACGTCGCGACCTCGCCGGGTTGCCACTCCGGCGGCCCCGATCCGACCCTCGGCAGCACCAACATGGAACTGCCGACAAGCGCAATCACCGCCCACAGGACAGGCCGGTCGAGCAGTCGGTCCCACCACCCGACCCGCTCCTCGAGACCCCGTTCGATGCGTGAAGCGGGAGCTTTCGCCTCGCCCCTGCCGGCGCCGTTTCCGCTCATGATTGACCGTCTTTTTGGTGGGTTTTCTCCCAACGCTCGTAGCGGTCGACCACCTGTTGCACCAGCCGGTGGCGCACGACGTCGCGCTGAGAAAACTTGATGAAGGCAAACCCCTCGGAACCTTCGAAGATCTTCAGGGCTTCGACCAGCCCCGATGTGCGCGCGAACGGGAGGTCGATCTGGGTCACATCCCCGGTGATGACCGTCTTCGAATTGAAACCCATCCGTGTCAGGAACATCTTCATCTGTTCGTGGGTGGTGTTCTGAGCCTCGTCGAGAATAATGAATGCATCGTTGAGCGTCCGCCCCCGCATGAAGGCCAGGGGCGCGATCTCGATGACCTGCCGCTCCATCAACTTCGAAACCTTGTCGTAGCCCAGAATGTCGTACAACGCGTCGTACACCGGCCGCAGATAGGGATTGATCTTCTCGACCAGATCTCCCGGCAGGAAGCCGAGGCGCTCTCCTGCTTCGACGGCGGGCCTTACCAAAACGATGCGACGCAGCTGCTTGTCCTGGAGAGCGGCGGCGGCCAGCGCCACCGCCAGGTACGTCTTGCCGGTGCCGGCCGGCCCCGTCACGAATACGCAGTCATGAGACTGAACGGCGCGGATGAGGAGCCTCTGGTTGAGGTTTCGCGGCACCACGAATCTGCGAACCGAATCCGGTATCGACGTGTCGAGAAAAAAGTCGACGAGATCGACATCGATGTCCTCATCGAGAACCCTGACCGCGGTGCGGTACTCCTCGGGTGTGACCACACCGCCCGAATTCAGCAGGCTGTCGAAGGCCTCGAGCAGACGCGTGACGATCCTCTCGTTCTTCGCCTCACCGTTGATCGTTACCTGCGGACCACGGGCGTTGACCTTGACCCCCAGACGTTCCTCGAGGTAGCGCAGGTTCTCGTCCCGCGTCCCGAACAACATTTCGAGGTTGCCCTCGCTGAGGTTCAATTGCTGCATCAGATATTCTCTCCGAATCCTCTCGCCCAGACCACCTCACTACGGTTTGTCAAGCGCAATGGTGGGGGGTTGCCGCTGATGGCGACCACGGGTGCCCGATGTGGCCCCGGCGGGGGATGCGCGTCTTCATCCACGAATCACCGATTGTAGCAACATCCCCGAAGAGAGACCGGCTCCACCGGCATTCCTCATCACCCCCCGGCGTCCGATCAGCTCATTCCCTGTGCCCTCCATTCGGGCTCAGGGATCCCGGCCAGGGCATTCAGATAACGGGCGAGCACGAACAGAGCGTCGGAGAGCCGATTCAAGTAGGCGACCAGGCCCTCGGGAACTCCGCCACGATCTTCTCTGAGGGCCAGAACACGCCGTTCCGCCCGGCGGCACACTGTACGCGCCACGTGCGCTACGGAGGCCGCACGGCAACCCCCCGGCAGGATAAAAACAGTGAGAGGCTCCACCTGGGCTTCCATGCGGTCGATCCAGGACTCGAGCCCGTCCGTGCTCCACGATCGGGGATCATGGCTCAGGCGCCGACCCGGATCCGCAAGCACACTGCCGACGACGAAGAGCGAGTTCTGAATCGCCACCAGTTCGGAGGAAACGGCATCCGGCAGGGCTTCACTTGTCAGAAGGCCGATGTGGGAGACCAGTTCGTCGACGGTGCCGTAGGCCTCGACGCGAATGTCATCCTTGCCGACCCGGCCTCCCGAGAACAGCGATGTTTCCCCGCCATCCCCGGTCTTGGTGTAGATCTTCACCCCGGCATTCTACTGGAAACCGGCCGGAGTCAAGAACGGATCGATCGCCGGCGCCGACGCGAGGGGTCTGCTGCCGCCCCGGCGAGGAGTCGACCCTGCCATTATGTTAATCTTTGGTGTGGTCTCGAGGTTCTCGAGGGAGGACACGTGGAGCTCAAAGAACTGCTCATGTTCATGACGAAGAAGGGTGCGTCGGACCTCCATCTGAAGCCGATGCGACCTCCTCTCCTCCGGATTCAGGGTCGACTCATCCCGATCAAATCCAATCCGCTCCAGCCTGAAGAGGTCGAAAAGATGCTCGGCGACCTGCTCAAGCCGGGTCAGCGCGAGCGACTCGAGCAACGGCAGGCGCTGGACATGGGGTACGGCGTCCCTGGGGTTGCACGTTTCCGCTGCAACATGTACATGCAACGCGGGACCCTGGCCGCAGTCTTCAGGCGGGTGCCGTTCGAGATCGCGAGCGTTGAAGATCTCAACCTGCCGGATGTGATCCGATCGCTCACCGAGTTCCCCAGCGGCCTGGTGCTCATTACCGGCCCGACGGGATCCGGAAAGTCCACCACCCTCGCCTCCATGATCAATTTGATTTCGCGGGCGCGTCCTTGTCACATCGTCACGATCGAAGACCCGATCGAGTTCCTCTTCCAGGATGACAAGGCGACGCTTTCACAGCGCGAAGTGGGAACCGACACACCAACCTTCCAGGAGGCGCTCAGAAACTGCATGCGGCAGGACCCCGACGTCATCATGGTCGGTGAGATGCGCGACCTCGAAACCATGTCGACGGCCATCACGGCGGCAGAAACCGGGCACCTCGTCTTTTCGACCCTGCACACCAACAGCGCCGCGCAAACGGTGGACCGCATCATCGATTCCTACCCGGCCGACCAGCAGACCCAGATTCGAAGCCAGCTCGGTCTTGTCCTGCGGGCCATCGTGTCGATGCAACTCGTCCAGAACAAGGACGGCACCAAGCGCTTGCCGACCTGTGAAATTCTCATTAATTCCCCGAAGATCTCCAAGCACATCGAGCAGGGAGAAATCAAAGAGATCCACGAGGAAATGGAGAACTCGGTCAACTTCTACCACATGCAGAGCATGAACCAGTCGTTGATCGCGCTGCTCGCCCACGACAAGATCACCTACGACCAGGCGACGCAGGCTTCGTCGGATCCCGATGACCTGTCTCTCAAATTGCGCGCCATGTTTCCGACCATCGAAGAACGATTCAGGGAGGGTGATATGTCACCGTCACCGGCCGACTTTTCTCAGATCACCGAGTTGCTCGAAACCAAGCGGCTGTACGAAGAGATGGAAGAACGACACCGCACCAAGCTCGGCGAGAAGGATGAGCAGATCGCAGCGCTGGAGACTGACCTCGCGAGCCTCCGCGAACAGCTGAACGAGATCTCCGACAGCACCGAAGAACTGAGGCGCCAGGGCGACATCGCCCGCGCCGAGGTGCATCGGGTGCGAGACGAATCGCAGCAGAAGATCAACGCCCTCAACGAGCGCATCAAAGAGCTCAACCAACAGCTGCAAGACGGCGGCAAGGGCCCGTCGTCGGGGTTCTTCAAGCGCTGAAGCCGGGCCGCTGCGCAGCCCGGCCTTGAGGCAATGGGGCAGTGGTCGGCCGCTTTGCGGCCTGGCAGTGAGGCCGTGGGGCAGTGGTCGGCCGCGTTGCGGCCTGGCAATGAGGCAATGGGGCAATGGGGCATGGTCAGATCGGCCGCTTTGCGGCGATCGGGCACCTCTATCGGATGCTGACTTTCCTCACGTCCTTCCCGAGAGGAGCCACCCGTCGCATTGTCTGACCGGTGTACCTGACGCGGCCGGAGGACTCGAGTTCAGACAATGTGACAAATGGCACCTCCGCCGCACGCGGCCCGTTTCCGAACGCGGTTCCCGTGCGGAGCCAGGCTGAAGCCAGGCACCGCCGCCGCACGCCGTTCCTTCCTCCGTGAGCACTCGGACTCAATCGTAGGTCGGGCGTTGGGCGGAAAATCCGAAATCCGAAATCCGAAATCCGAAATTGCTCTCCTTCCGTGCGCTATGATGCACGGCCGGGAGACGTGATGACCGAGATCGACCCCGAACAGGAACTCTTGAACGAGCTGCGCGCCCTTCTCGCATCGGGAGAAGAGGACGCGCTCGAGATCTTCCTGCGTCTGGCGCGTTCGGAAGACATCGCGGAATGCCTCGATCTCCTGTCGGGCGACGAACGGCAGCGCATTCTGTCGGTCTTGGACCACGAGGCCGCGGGCGCCGTTCTCACCGATACCACCGCCTCGATTCGGGCCGAGCTCGTCGACGACATCGAACCCGAACGCCTCGCGCGCATCGCCGAAGCGCTCCCGGCGGACGAGGCTGCGGACCTCATCGGCGAGCTCGAAACCCACGAATCGGAAAGAGTCCTCGAACACATTTCGTCAGACGACGAGATGGTCCTGCGGAGGCTCCTGACCTACGGCGACGACACCGCCGGCGGCATCATGAACCCGGACGTGGTGGCGCTGACGCCCGGCGAAACCGTCGACGACGCCATCCACTTCCTGCGAACCGCGGACGCTGATATATCGATCGCGGCGGTGTACGTCGTTGACGAGAATCGCCGCCTGCTCGGTTTCGTGCGTCTTCGGCGCATGGTCACCGCACGCCCTGCGGCCCGCCTCGGCGACATCATGTCGACCGACGTCATTTCGGTCAACGTCGACTCGGACCAGGAGGAGGTCGCAGACCTCGTCGACAAGTACGGCTTCCTCGCCGTACCGGTCGTCGATTCCGACAATCGGCTGGTCGGCGTGGTCACGGTCGACGACGTGCTCGACGTCATCGAAGAGGAGGCGACCGAGGACATCTACAAGATGGCCGGCTCCTCGGTCGAAGAAGAGGAATCGGAGTCGATACTCCACGTCGCGCGGTACCGCCTGCCGTGGTTGCTGGTCTGTCTGGCGGGAACCCAACTGTCGAGCTACGTGCTGGTTCTGGCCTCCCGAGAGGTCGGTCTCTACCAACAGATGTCGGTCTTCACAGCGGCCATCATGGCGATGGCGGGGAACACCTCGCTCCAGTCCTCGACGACCACCGTCCGCAGGTTGGCACTCGACACCCTGCCACGAACCCGTTTTGCCCGTCACATCGTGCGTGAAGTTGCGGTGGCCCTGCTCATGGGCGTGGTGTGCGGTGCAGTGGCGTCAGCCCTTGCGGTCCTGATGCACAACGACCCGCTGATCGGGCTCGCCCTCGGCCCGGCGATGGCGATCGGGATGTCGGCGGCCAGCCTGCTCGGGACCGCCATGCCGATGGTGCTCGACATCACCGGAGTCGATCCCGCGGTCGCCTCCGGCCCGCTGGTCTCGACCATCAACGACTCACTGGCCCTGGCGGTCTATTTTTCGATCGCCACCGGGATCCTGTTGGTGGTGGGGTGATCGCAAACGTTGAACGTTCGGCTCATCCCGAAAGAAATTCAATCGTAGGATCGCGAGACGAGAGCTCCGAAGGAGCGGCAGGCCGTAGCCTGGGGCGTGAGCCCCAGGAACACGGGGACAAAAAACCTTCAAGCCGCGGAGCGGCGACAGGTGTTCAAAATCGACCAGGGAGGTTCCCATCTCGGCCCGGTCTGTCGCCCCTGCCGGGGCTTCAAAAATATGAACCGCGGTGCCCGGGGCTCACGCCCCGGGCTACTCTCTATCGCCGCTCCGCGGCTCATACCGACTCTGATGATCATGTTCGTCGTCGATTCTTCTTCGCCCCACGGGATTCCGGATGAACCCAACGTTTGAGCGTTGATCGTTTCAGGCACCTCCGGCGTACACCGACTTTCCAAACGCCCTTCCCGAGAGGAGCCACCCAAGGCATTGTTTGCCCGGACCAACCTGCCTCCTGGAACCTGCGAGCATCAAACAATGCCAAGGATGGCACCTCCGCCGCACGCGGGCCGTTTCCGAACGCGCTTCCCGTGAGGAGCCAGGCACGCCGGCCCGTAGGACGGTCCGGGAGCCAGGCACCGCCGCCGCACATTGCTCCACCCTCCGTGGGCACTCGAACGCTAGTTGTCGGTGGGAAGCTGCGCGGAAAATTCGAAATCCGAAATCCGAAATCCGAAATTCAATCCAGGGTTTCGGGTAGCCGAAAAAGAACCCCTGCTGGAGCTCGATACCGAGTTCTCTCAAGACCTCGACCTCCGCCTCGGTCTCCACGCCCTCGGCAATCACGATCGACTGGCTGTCGCGGGCAAACCCGGTGATCGCTGAGACCAGATTGCGCTTGATCGGTTCGACGGGGAGGTCCCGCACCAGCATCTTGTCCAGCTTGATGAAGTCGGGCTGGAGCTCGGCCAGGACGTGCAGCGCGCTGTAGCCGGTCCCCATGTCGTCGATCGCGATGCGAAATCCGTCCTGCCGCAGCTCGGTCACCCGTTCGCGCAGACGGCTCGCGCTTTCCACGTAGGTGCGCTCGGTGATTTCGAGCACGCACTGCTTGGGTGACCTGCCCACATCCTCCAACCGACCGGTCAGGCCACGGGCCTCGGCCACGATGTACTCCAGACCGAGCATGGAGAGGTTCAGAAACAGTATTGCGCCCTCCGGGAGCCGCTTGGCGTTGGTCAACGCACGATCGAGGCACAACAACTCGACCTCGCCCAGCATGCCCGCACGTTCAGTGAACCCGAAGAGGTTCTCCGCGGATTCAAGGTAGCTCCCCGAGGGGCCCCTGCTGAGGGCCTCGTAGCCGATGACCTCTCGCTCCGGCAGCCGGACGATGGGTTGAAACAACGTCCTGATGGAACGCTCGCGCAGAATCCTCCGAACCTCGTCGAGGCGTGCCTGATCGAGCGCTTCGCCGCGGCGGTGAAAATCCTGCCGCGCTTCGAGAATACCGGTGTAGATCGTGCGTTCCACCCGCAGCGCCGGCCGCATCTTGATGACGCCCTGGCCGACCCGGACCGCGATCTTTTCGTTCTCGCCGGTGTCATCGGTGATCGTGATGCCTTCAACCAGCGTGTCGTGCAATCGGCTGGCCTCGAATCGGTCGGCCAGGATCACCAGGAAAATGTCGCCACGCACGTTTTCCTGGCACAGCAGGCTGCCCGATCTGGCCGCTGCCTCGAGCAGACCGCTGAGATGGCCGGCGACGTTCTTCAACACCGAATCGTAACGTTCCCAACCGACGATCCGCTCGAGATTCTGCTCGTGTTCGATGCGCACCAGAAGAACCTGGAGGACACCCCGTTCGTCCAGCATTCTCCGCACCCGGTCGAGCACCACCGGCAGCGTCGGCAGTTTGGTCACCGGGTCGAAAAGGCTCGCCCGATACTGCAGGATTCGGGTCTGCAATTCGATGGGGTCGGTGGCGGGGATTCCGTTACCCACGCGGTTGCTCGCCACCGGTGGCCCCGAGAAGCTGCCGCACCTGACGGACGAGCTCGCGTGGAGAGAAAGGCTTGCAGATATACGCATTGGCGCCGAGTTGCAGAGTCCCCAACTGGTCCTGGTGACCGCTGCGGGCACTGACCACGAGCACCGGAACGCCGGCGCCTCTGGTATCGAGCCGCAGCAGCTTGAGCAGCTCCATACCGTCGAGGTCGGGCATCATCAGATCGAGGAGCACGAGATCCGGCGGGTCCGCCAGCATCCGTGCCAGGGCCGAACGACCGTCGGTGTCGGTCTCGACATCGAACCCGTCCGCCTTGAGGATGGTTGCGAGGAGATCCACCATGTCCGGTTCGTCATCGACAACGAAAACTCGCGCCATCAAGCCTCCTCAGATAGCTGTTCGCCAGCACCCGCTGTTTCGAGTCTAGCAGAAGGCCCCATCTCTTCCGTTCGATCCGAGCTCGGTTCCAGCCGGGGGAACCAGACGTAAAACACCGATCCGGAACCCTCCGTGCTCTCCGCCCACACCGACCCGCGGTGAGCCTCGACGATGCTCCGCACCAACGACAACCCGAGACCCATACCTCCGAATCGTCGCCTCGAGCTCGGGTCGACCTGGTGAAAACGATCGAAGATCCTCACCAATTCGGACCTCGGAATGCCGATGCCCTCGTCACGGATGCTGGCCTGCACTCCAGTTCGCCCGTCCCGCACGATCTCTTCGACGGTGACCGCAACCGTGCCTCCCTGCGGAGTGAACTTGACGGCATTGTCAAGGACATTGAAAAAGACCCGTTCGACCTGCTCCGGATTCAGCTGCAATGGATCGATCGCGGGATCCGCCTGGACCTCGATCTCGATACCGGATTCCTCGAGGCGCGGTCTGAAGGTGTCGATCACGCCCTCGAGCACGACCGACAGATCCACTTCCTCCCGCGTCGCATCGAGCGTCATGTAGCGTTCGAACCGCGACAACTGGACAAGCTCCTCCACCCGCAGGGACAGGCGCTGGACGTTTTTTCGGCAGATCATGGCGGCCCGGAGCGCTTCTTCCGGGAGGCCCCCCAGCTCACCGTCGGTCATCAATTCCAGATAGCCGCGGAGGGCGGTCAGAGGCGTCTTGAGCTCGTGAGAAACATTGGCCACGAGATCGGCCTTGGTCTGATCGAGGGTCTCCAACTCGCGGTTGGCCTCGCGCAGCCGTTGAATCGTCGCCAGCAGTTCATCCGCCATCACATTGAAGGCCTCGGCCAATTCCTCGATCTCGTCTCGCGAGTTGACGGTCACCCTTTCCTCGAGATGCCCCTCCTGGATTCTCTGTACGCCCTCTCGCAGCCTTTCGACATCGCGGGTGATCCCTCTGGCGAGCATCATCGACACCCACTGTGTGAGTCCCAGACCCATGGCCAGGATCAGCGCCGACAACCACAGAGAATTCCTGAGCTGCCGGTCGACATCGGCATAGCTGAAGGTCCCCACCAACGAAAAGTGATGCACGCCCCACTGATCGACGACCGGCGCCACCACGCGGTAGACACGTTCTCCGCTGGGCTCCCTGACCACCGAAGTGGAGGGCTCCAAACCGGCGATCGCACGACTCAGATCCCGATCATCGATGATCGGGGCGTCGATACCGTCGCCGTACACCACCAGGCTGTGACCCTCGGATCTGAGAAGGACGTTGCCGCGGACGTTCACGATTTCGAGGCGGTTGACGTCGGCGTTGAGCTCACGAAGCTGGGCGACCTCCTGATCGAGAATCGCCTTCCCCGAGGACCCCCAGAAAGAGATCTTGGTGACCAACGGATCGCACACCAGGGAGGCATAGGTCCGGGCCGAGCGCTCCATGTTGCGCTGAACCGAACGATGACGGAAAACCACCAGAACCAGCGCGCTCGCCACCAGACTGAGAACCACCGCAAAGGCGATGTGACGAGCGATCCTCGTCTGCAGGCTGGTGCGTTTCGTACTCACCCCGTTCCGCCCCCTCGACAATCCTACCGCCAAACCAGTTCATCGGATGGCGACCGATCGCCGCTACTCCAGATTCTGAACCTGTTCACGAACCCTTTCGGCCGCGGATTTCGCGTCCACCAACCGCTCTGAGACGCCCGGCTCCCGACACTTCGAACCCAGGGTATTGAGCTCGCGGTGGATCTCCTGGCACAAGAAATCCAATGTGCGGCCGATCGCCCCGCCCGCCTCGAGCCGCTCGCTGAAGGCCTCGAAGTGAGCGCGCAAACGAACGACCTCCTCCGCCACATCCGAGCGGTCGGCGAGGATCGCCGCCTCCTGGACGATGCGATCCGGGTCCGCGCCCGTCGAGGTCAGGTTTTCGATCCGCTCTTGAGCCCGCTCCATGATCGCCTGCCGGATTTCCGTCAACCGGGGCTCGAACCAATCGACGAAACCGATCACCTGGCTCAGTTCATCGGCGATCTGCCGCGCCAACCTCTCCCCTTCCGCCGCTCGCATGTTCATCAGCGCTTCGACCGCGGCCACAACCACGCGGCGCAGCGCCGCCGCCTCGTCCTCGTCGAGGATGGTGTCCTGGGCGGTCACCGTAACCAACCCGGGAACCGCGAGAACGTCTCCGAGGGACAGCGAGGTCGAGGTGCCGTCCGGCACGGGTATGGCGGCGAGTTGCTCGAGCACCGCCACCACCTGTTCGACGTTGACGGCCACCTGGGGGCCTGACGCGCCGCCCTGTTCGAGATTGACCTGCGCCGTCACCCGGCCCCGCTGCAGTCGGTCGGAAATCTCGGTACGAACGACAGCCTCCAACTCCGGGACCTCCTCCCGGAGATTCGTCCGCACCTGAACGTCGAGGTAGCGGTGGTTCACCGAACGCACCACCACCGACACTCCATAGCGGTCCGAGAGCTCCGCGCGGGCCCGTCCAAAGCCGGTCATGCTCATCAACGCCATGGCAACTCCAATCGCGATTGAAGCATCAGGTTACCCGCTCTCCTCACGTCGTTCAATCGTCTCATCGGCGACCCCCGTGACCGGAGGGCGAGGCACACCGAGAATCGAACTCGTCATCGCGGAGATCCGGTGAGCCTCAGAATGAGGGTTCTCGCTTGTCGAGGAAGGCCCGGGCGCCCTCCTCGGGATCGCCCGCAGCGAAAAGCAGTCGAAAGGCCGCACGCTCGAGGACAAGACCGGCGCTGCCGGGAAGAGCCGATCTCATCAGGTCCCGCGCGGTCGTCACAGCCGTCAATGAGGCGCCCTCGGAAATCGGCAGCTCCGCACGGTCGCGCAGCACCGAGTGGGCGACACCTATCGCCTTCGCCTCGTCTGCGTCGAGATCGGCGGTGGACAGAAGACCGCGGGCGAGGGCTCGCCGTCCGGCGCGCCCCAGTGCCCAGATGACACCCGGAGTCGGTGCTCCGGGCCCTGTGGCAAGCCGCAACCGGGTCATCGGCAGGAGGTACACGAGATCGGACGACAGGGCGATATCGAGAGCGGGTGATGCGACGTCACCGCCCAGCACCGCGCAGGTGACGGCGCGGCTTTTGGTCCACTGGTCGACGACCTCCCAAGCGATTCCCGAACCGTCTCCCCCACCCTCATAATCCACGGCCAGGAGTCCCGCCCGAGACGCTTCGGCAGCCAGAGCCTTCGCCTGGGCGGACGGGTCGTCACGGTGGTTCCAGCGCAACCTCTGCACCGCATCAGTCTACCTGGATGCCTGCTCGACGATCCGGCGCATGTTGAAAACAAACGCCTTTCGCACCCACCTCGGTTGACGGTCCGTTAGCAACCTTCATGCCGACTCTCGGCGAAGAATTCGGGCGATGACCCAGGCTTACACGATAAGTCTCCACTTAGAAACAACTTATGGCAAAATTTCGGAATATGCTACAATCCGCGGCCAAGTTGTATATAAGGGAGGGTTGAACTCACCCAATGGCAGACCTTTACCAGTTTCGCGAAGCCCCGGAAGAACCACTTGACTGTATCTACATCCTGATGTGCTCCGACGCCGACCCGGTGGGTGGTCTGGAGTTTTCGGCCAAAGAGAGGAAAGCGCTGAGGGCAAAGGCAACGGCCCTCGCACCGCGTGGTGAAGAGGGCGAGATCATCTCGGGCGAGTGTCCGCTGGATCTGGCCCGTCGCGTGACCTTTGTCGGTCTCGGTGAGGAGCGCTCGTTGACCCATGGCAAGCTGCGGGAAGCGCTTTCCAGGGTCATGCGGCAGGCCACGAAGAACCGGGAGTACCAGATCGGGCTCGGTATCCCGGTCCGCGTCCACGGCCTCGATGAAGCCGATTCGCGGTTCTTCTCCCTGTTCGAGGCGTCCGTTTCCGATTATGCCTACGACCATTTCAAATCGAAGAAGAACGAGTTCGAGAAAATCGACGGCTTGCACATCCTGCCCCTCGCGAAAGAGAACGAAGAGGTTCTCGAGGCCCGTCTGCAGAGGGTGCGACTGATGCGCACTTCGCAGCAGCTGACCCGCGACCTCGGCAACCGTCCGGCAAACGACCTCCCTCCGGAGGCCCTGGCGATGGCCGTCAAGGGCATGGCGGACGAGGTCAAGGGACTGCGGGTCACGATTCTCGGCATCAAGGAACTGCAGAAAGAGAAGATGGGCGGAATTCTCGGCGTCAGCCAGGGGTCGGCCCAGGAACCGCGCCTGATCGTCATCGAACATCGTCCCAAAAAACCCAAGAAGTCGGTGGTCCTTGTCGGGAAAGGCGTCACCTTCGATTCCGGCGGGATCTCCATCAAACCCTCCGCCGGCATGGGCTGGATGAAGTACGACATGTGCGGTGCGGCGACGGTGGTCGGCGTCATGCGCGCCGTCGCCGACCTCGACCTGCCGATCAAGGTCGTCGGTCTGGTGCCCGCGGTCGAGAACATGCCGTCCGGCACCGCCATCAAACCCGGCGACGTCATCACGACCGCGAGCGGCAAGACCGTCGAGGTGGACAACACCGATGCCGAGGGGCGTCTGATTCTCGCCGATGCGCTGCACTATTCGGCGCGCTTCAACCCCGACATCGTGATCGACATGGCGACCCTGACCGGTGCCTGCGTCGTGGCCCTCGGGCACGAAGCGGCCGGCATCATGGGCAACGATGACGCACTGATCGACGAGTTGCGCAAGCTCGGTGAACAGGTCGGCGAACGGGTGTGGCCGCTTCCCCTCTACAAAGAATATGTTTCGTACCTCAAGAGCGACTGGGCCGACATCAAGAACGCGGGCAGCCGATGGGGCGGCGCCGTGACAGCGGGCGCCTTCCTCCAGCAGTTCGTGCCTGACAAGGTCGCATGGGCCCACCTCGACATCGCGGGTGTGGCGTACCACGAAAAAGAGCACAACGGCTTCCCGACGGGAGCGTCCGGCTTCGGCGTCGTGCTCATCTCGACCTACCTCGAGAATCTGCTGAAGTAGCTGTGCGGATTGCTGCATCGATTACGAAACGCCGCGGTCGCCGCGGCGTTTTTCCCATGGCGGCGTGATGCCGCCTGATCCTCCTGCGCCGCCGCTCTCGGTGGGGCCGATCGAGGTCTCGCCGCCGGTGGTCCTCGCGCCCATGGCGGGAGTCACGAATTACCCGTTTCGCAAGCTCTGCCGCCGGTACGGCGCCGGACTGTTCATCAGCGAAATGATCACCGCGCGCCCACTCGTGGAGGGCCGGGAACGGACCCTCAGGCTGGCCGATTTCGGGCCTGATGAAACACCCCGGAGTCTGCAGCTTTACGGGGTCGACCCCCACTATGTCGGCGAGGCCGTGCGGCGTCTGGTGGGAGAGGGGCGCATCGACCACCTCGATCTCAACTTCGGCTGCCCGGTTCGCAAGGTCACCCGTAAGGGCGGCGGAGCGGCGATCCCGGGGCGCCCGAGGTTGTTGGCGTCAATCATCGGCGCCGCGGTCAACGCGGCCGGGGCCGTGCCGGTGACCGTTAAATTCCGGATGGGCATCGACGACGACCACCTCACCCACCTCGAGTCCGGTCGGGTCGCGGAATCCGAAGGTTGTGCGGCAATAACCCTGCACGCGCGGACCGCAGCCCAGCTTTATGACGGCAGCGCGCAGTGGAACGCGATCGCCGAGCTCAAGCATGCCGTCACCTCGACCCCGGTGATCGGCAACGGCGATATCTGGGTTGCGGAGGATGCCCTCCGCATGGTCAGAGAGACCGGTTGTGATGGCGTCGCGGTCGGCCGCGGATGTCTGGGGCGGCCCTGGCTGTTCCGCGATCTCGCCGACGCCTTCGCAGGCCGCCCGCAGCAGAGCCCTCCGTCGCTCGGCGAGGTGGCTGACATCATGATGGAACACGCCACACTGCTGGTCGACTGGTTCGGCGAACGATCCGCGATGCTCTCTTTCCGCAAACACGGCGGCTGGTACACCCGGGGCTTTCGCTCCAGCGCCCGCCTCCGCGACAGGCTGATGCGGGTCATGACTCTCGACGAACTGACTGAGGCCCTGGCCACCATCGCCCGAGACGAACCATTTCCATCCACCGGCCACCTCGTCAAACGGGGCAAGAGGAGCGGAACCCAGAGGGTCGTACTGCCTGCCGGGTGGCTCGACGATCCCGACGACGCCACCCCGCCCGACGCGGACGCGGAGGAGCTGATCTCGGGCGGGTGAATAGTACTCAGTTTTGAGTTTTGAGTTCTTAGTTTTGAGTTGAGCCTCCTGCAAAATTCGGCATGAGCGGGCGGGGATAAACCCCGCCCCTACGGTGTTCAGAATCGGTTGTGTGAACGGATGCCATCCATAAAAGCCGTAGGGGAGGGGTTTATCCCCTCCCTTCTCAGTGTCATCGTGCCGCGATTCTTTTCACTGCGGGTGTTTTTGCAGGAGGCTGAGTTTTGAATTTCGAACCCGACCTGTTGATCCCGAGAGGGCACGGTCCGGAAATGGTACCCGAAAAGGTGCCCGGCGCGGATCCTGTCAATCACACGCGGCGATGGAGGCTTCGATCTGCTCGATCCACGGGAAGAACCGCGAGCCCGGCGTGATGCGCCCCTCGCGACGAAGATCGAGGAGGACCTCCAGGGCGGCCTGCCATTGCCCGCGCGCCGTCTGCGGATCTTCGCCGGCGAACGCAAGGTCGGCGAGCTTGCAGTAGGCCACCACCAGGTCGGTGCGCGCGAACAGGTTGTCCGGCCGCTCCTCGCCCAGGTCCTCGGCGAGAGCAAGGGCGCGGAGGTAGTGGCCGCGCGCGATCTCGATCCTGCCGAGGGCGAGCTCGGTGCCGCCGATCCGGTGGCAGCACAGCATCAGGTCGCGACGGGCCTCGGAGTTGGAAGGGTTGAGCTGCCACAGCCGATCGGCGATCGCCAGCGCCGCCAGGAAGTGCTCGCGGGCTTCCTCGATATTGCCCAGGCCCTGTTCGAGCTTGCCTCGGGTCCACAGCACCACGAACAGGTCGCGTTGCAGCTGGCCGTTGGTTGAGTCGGCCGCGGCCAGGCCCTCGAACCAGTCCTGGGCCTGGAGGTACAGGTCGCGAGCCTGCTCCACATTCCCCTCGGCGGCCTGCGCATCAGCGGTGGAGAACAGGGCCAGAGCCGTCGCGCGCTGCACCGCCTGGTCGGACGGTGCGGCGTCGAGCAGCTCCCGACCGAGCTCGAAGGATCGCTGGTAGAGCTCGCGGGAGAGTGCGAAGCTGCCCCTCTCGAAGGCCACGTCTCCCTCCCTGCTCAGGGCGTTCACCAACCCCAGGCCGACCTCGGCGTCCGCCGGCCGCCGGGCGAGGAGGGCCTCTGAGGCGGCCGTCGACCTGCCGTACCACCGAGCGGCCTCGTCGATGTTCTGGAGGTCGAAGTTGACGTCGCCGAGAGCCTGGTAGAGCTGTGCATATGTGAGGGAATCGTCGTCCTCGGGTCCCGGGCTGTCGCCGAGCAGTGCCAGCGCCTGCAGGTAGTGGTCGCGGGCGGCGCTCAGGTCGCCCATGCGGTAGTTGTGGAGGATGTCTCCCATCTGCAGATGGGCGGCCGCGAGCTCCTTCACAGCCGCCGGGTCTCCGTCGAGCTGCTCCTGCTCGCGGATCGACAGCACCTTCGCCTGGTGGGCCAGAGCCGCGGCGTTTCGCCGCGAAGCGTGGTAGATCCGCGCGATGCTCTGGTGTGCGGTGGCCAGACGCCGGTCCACCTCGGTGCCCTCCGGCAGGCTCGCCACGATCTGATTGAGGCCGTCGATCGCCTGGGTGAGCAGGGCCTCGCGCAATTTGTGCATGGCGGGTCGGAGCTCGAGCTGACGGTCGACCTCGTAGACCAGCGTGTCGAGCGTCTCCAACGCCAGGTCCCTCTGGCTGCTGGCGACAGCCTCGGCCGCGACGACGCGATTGCGCTCGCGGGAGATGAGAACCACGCCGAGGGCGAGCACCACCACGACGGCCGCGCCAAGCGCGCGGGCGGTGTGGGTCAGGATCCGGATGCGGCGGCGGCGGCTGTCGCGTCGCGATTTCAGCAGCTCGATGTCCCGCCCGAGCGCAGCGAATGCCGGGTCCTGCGCCGGCAGCAGCGAGGCCGCCAGCTCGAGATCCTCGCGGTCGACGGCGGCGAGCGCATAGGCGCGACGGGCTTCGGCGGCTCCTCCCGTCGCCTCCCCGTTGTCGGGCCACAGGGCGCCGGCCTGCTCGTAGCCGAAGACGGCCCGCTGGAATGCGGCGTAGTCGCGGTCGCGAACCGCTTCGTCCAACCACCCTCGTGCCTCGGCACTGAGCACCAGGCTCTCGCGGTGCGCCAGGTACTCCCGAACCGCCGCCTGCAGCTTCTGCACCGTCGAATAGCGTGCGCTCGGCTCGTCGGCCATGGCTCGCAGTGCGATCCGCATCAGCTCGCCGTCGTCGTGGTGGGGAACGATCTCGTTGGCGGCGGCCGCCACCAGGCAGTCCATCACCGTTTCCCCCCGGTGCGGCGGCGAGCCGGTGAGGATCTCGAACAGGATGGCGCCGAGCAGGTAAACGTCGCTGGCGAAGGAGATCCGGTCGATCTCACCGAGGGCCATTTCAGGCGCCATGTAGGAGGCGGTCCCGCCCAGGGCGGATTCCAGGGAAAGACCCTCCGGCGTCTTCTCACCGCCCACCCTGGCTGCGAGGCCCCAGTCGACGAGGAAGACCTCGCCGAAGCTGCCGAGCATCACGTTGTGCGGCTTGATGTCCCGGTGGATGACCCCTCGAGCGTGGGCAAAGGCCACGGCATCGCACACCTTGAGAAACACATCGAGGTTCCGCTCCAACCCGCACTCGGGCAACGCGAGATTCCAGGGCATCCCACGGATTCGCTTCATCGAGTAGAAGAGCTGGCCGTCCTGGTTCTCCGCGAGATCGTGGATGGGCACGATGTTGGGATGGTCGAGCTCGCCGATGACCGCGGCCTCCACCATGAATCTCTGGCGGCTTGCCTCGGAAGCGGCATCGGCAAGGTGCTGCTTCAAGGCGACCTCGCGGTCGAGCGAGGTCTGCCGGGCGCAGTGCACCACCCCCATGCCGCCGCGCCCGAGCTCTCTGACCACCAGGTAGTCCGGGGTGTCCGGGGTGTCAGCTCCGTCGCGGGACTTCTTGCCGATACGCCGCCGCGGCACATGGAAGCACCGTTCGGTCTCGGACCCGGCAGACGGCCGGGGCAGCTTCAGGGTTGCCGACGGGGTGGTGCTCTCCGCGACGGCGGCCTGCCAGCGAGCGACGGTTTCGTCCCCGATCCGGTGGCGTCGCTCGGGTTCGCTCCGCACGGGGCGCGGGCTGTCGCCGTTCTCGGTCTCGAAATCGGCCATGCCTGATTGTAGATCGTCGCCGGCCTCGCGGCATTCTCCATTGTCGGCACGTACCACATTGTGACGTTTCGAAATGCAATTCCGGATGAACCAGAATCAGGAATTGATTGGGTGGATGGGCAAGCTCTTGTCGTCAAGCTCGCAGCTGCCGAGGGCCTTGCCTTCCGCCTCGCACACGCAATCCGGGCCGCCGCACGAACCGCGGAGGCTGCGCCCGGTGACCAGCACCCCGACCGCCATGAGCAGGGCCACCACGACGAAAACGACGAATGTCAGCAAGAGGGTTTGCACCGTTCAACTCCCACCCATGTCAACACCATCAACGCTCGCGGAATTCTCGATCAGGGCCGTCCACATCGGCGACCGGCGCTCCTCGAACGTCCCGTCCGCGAGCCTGACCAGAAACAGGGCCGGAATGTCGTGGCTGGCCGCCAATTCCATCCCATCCACCGGACCGAGTACCTCGAGGGCGGTCGCCATGGCGTCCGCCGTCATGCAGTTGGCCTGGATCACCGACACCGAAGCGAGATCGTGCGAAATCGGCCGCCCGATTCGCGGATCGATGGCGTGCGACACCCGGACTCCGTCGCGCACGATGAAGTTCCGATAATCTCCGGACGTCGCAAGGGCCAGATCGGGCAATGCCACCACCGTATGAATCGACCGCCCGCCCTCTTGCGGGCGTTCGATGCCGATGCGCCACACCCGTCGTTCCGCATTGCGTCCGTGAGCGCGCACCTCGCCTCCGACCTCGACCATGAAATCCGCAAAACCGTCGCGAATCAGTGCACCTGCGACCCGGTCGACCGCGAATCCCTTGGCGATGGCTGACAGGTCGATCTGGACGTCCTCCGAGCCCTTGGTCAGGAGACTGTGGTCCCGATCCACCCCGATGTGTTCGAACCCGGTCACGGCCAGCAACCGGCCGATGGATTCATCGCTCGGAGGGTCTGTGAATCCGCGGGGGCCGAAGCCCCACGCGTCCACCAGCGGACCGACAGTGACGTCGAACGCGCCCCCCGACAACCGTGCCACCCTCTGGGCCTCCGCGACCACCTCCAGCAGATCGCCTGAAACCGCGATGTCTCCGGCGCCGTGCCGGTTGAACTCCATGACCTCGGAGCTGTCGATGTAGGTCGACATGGTGTTGTCGACGCCGCCCAGGAGATTGCCGATCATCACATCGAGGCGGTCTCCGGCCGTTCCTTCGCCCTCGCGAACCACGACCTTGACCGTGTAGGTGGTTCCCATCGTCGCGCCGGTTATGGTCTTTTCGTGGAAGCCGGCGCCCCCCGGCTGACGGAAAAAAAAGACCGCGAAGAGCGCCGCGACAAACAGCCCCGGCAACACCAGGCGGCGCAGCCGTGGTGGTCCGCTGGTCATTGGCATCGCCCCCTTTGTCGCCGTTCGCCGGTCGCCGGCGGTTCAATACCGGGCTATTCTCCGAAATCGTCGAGCATGATGTTCTCAGGCTCGACTCCGAGATCGAGGAGCATGTTGATCACTGCCTGGTTCATCATCGGCGGCCCGCACATGTAGTATTCAACGTCTTCGGGCGCCGGATGGTTCTTCAAGTAATTTTCGAAGACCACCTGGTGGATGAATCCCGTGGCCCCGGTCCACTCGTCCTCGGGCAGGGGGTCGGACAGCGCGAGGTGCCATTCGAAATTGCCGTTCTCCGCGTCGATTTCGTCAAAATCCTCCTGGTAGAAGGCCTCGCGCTTGCTGCGCGCGCCGTACCAGAACGAGACCTTGCGGTCGGTGTGAAGGCGACGGAACTGGTCGAAGATGTGGGACCTCATGGGCGCCATTCCGGCCCCACCACCGATGAAGACCATTTCGTTGTCGGTGTCCCGCGCGAAAAATTCGCCGAACGGACCTGATATGGTCACCTCGTCTCCCGGTTTCAAACCGAAGATGAAGGACGACATCTTGCCGGGAGGAACGTTCGGCATGCTCGGCGGCGGCGAAGCGATCCGAACGTTGAGCATGATGATGCTCTTTTCCAACGGGTAGCTCGCCATCGAGTAGGCGCGGGTCACCGGTTCGTCGACCTTCGACACGAATCGCCACATGTTGTAGGTGTCCCAGTCGCCCCGGTACTCCTTCTCGATGTCGAAGTCCGCATACTTGACGACGTGCGGGGGGCATTCGATCTGGATATAACCACCGGCCCGGAACGGGACATCTTCACCCTCGGGCAGCTCGAGCACCAGCTCCTTGATGAAGGTCGCGACGTTGTGGTTCGAACGGACCCGGCATTTCCACTTGCGAACGTTGAAGACCTCCGGATCGATCTCGATCTTCATGTCCTGCTTGACCTTGACCTGGCACGACAGGCGAACGCCCTCGCGGGCCTCGCCGCGGTTCACATGCGAGGTCTCGGTGGGCAGCAGCGCGCCGCCCCCTTCGAGGACCTTGACCTTGCACACACCGCAGGTTCCCTTGCCTCCGCACGCCGAGGGAATGAAGATCTTCTGGGCCGCCAACGTGTTGAGCAGCGTGCTGCCCGCAGGCGTGACGATCGCCTTGTCGGGATCGTCGTTGACGGTGATCGTGACGTCCGCCGACGCCACCAGTTTCGACTTGGCGATCATCAGGAACACCACGAGGGTGACGATAACGACGACGAAAACGGTCACTCCGATGATGATTGTCAGCATCGATATACCCACCTACAGCTGAATGCCCGCGAAGGCCATGAAACCGATGGCCATCAGCCCGGTCACCAGAAAAGTGATCCCGAGCCCGCGCAGGGCCGGCGGCACGTTCGAGTAGCGCATCTTTTCGCGAATCGCCGCCAGGGCGACGATGGCGAGCCAGAATCCGATGCCGGAGCCGAGCCCGAACACCGTGCTCTCGCTCATCGTGTAATCGCGCTCCACCATGAAGAGCGAGGCGCCGAGAATCGCACAGTTGACCGCGATCAGAGGCAGAAAAACACCCAGCGCCGAGTACAGCTTGGGAGCGTATCTGTCGAGGGCCATCTCCACCACCTGGACCGACGGCGGCGATGGACCCGATAAAGGCCAGGAATCTGACAAAGCTGAGGTCGATGCCCGACCACGCCGGGTTGATCCAGGTGAGCGCCCCCTCTTTGAGCAGATAGGTGTACATCAGGGCGTTCAGCGGCGTGGTCACGGTCAGTACAAAGGTCACCGCCGCGCCGAGGCCGGAGGCGGTGTCGACCTTCTTCGACACCGCCAGAAACGAACACATGCCCAGAAAGAACGCCAGGGCCATGTTCTCGACGAATATCGCTTTGACCGCGAGGCTGAGGTAGTGTTCGAGCATCTCAGTCCTCCTGCAGTTCCGGCTTCCAGGTGCGGAGGAGCCAGATAAACGCGCCGATCAGGAAAAAGGCGCCGGGCGCCAGCACGAAGAGGCCGTTGGGTTGGTACCAGCCGCCATCGGTCACGAGCGGCAGCACCTGGTAGCCGAAGAGCTTGCCGGCGCCGATCAACTCACGAAAGAAACCGACGGCGATCAGGACCAGACTGTAGCCGAGCCCGTTGCCGATACCGTCGAGAAAGCTGTCGACCGGAGGGTTCTGCATGGCGAACGCTTCGGCGCGCCCCATGACGATGCAGTTGGTGATGATGAGGCCGACAAAGACCGACAGCTGTTTGGAGATGTCGTAGACAAAGGCCTGCAGGATCTGATCGGTGACGATGACCAGCGAGGCGATGATGGTCAACTGGACGATGATCCGGATCGAGGGTGGGATCATGTTGCGGATCAGCGACACGGTGAAGTTCGACAACGAGAGCACCGCGATGACCGCGATCGACATCACGACCGAGGTCTCGAGCTTGGTCGTGACAGCGAGGGCCGAGCAGATGCCGAGGACCTGAATGGCAATCGGGTTGTCGTTGAACAGCGGGTCGAGAAGGGCGCCCTTGCGCTTGGCGTTCATGACGCACCCCCCTGGGCCCTGAAGTTCTCGAGATACGGCCCAAACCCGTTCTCTCCCAACCAGAACTGCACCAGGTGGCTCACGCCCCTGGCGGTCAAGGTCGCACCCGACAGCCCGTCGACGCGATAGGGATCGTCCTCCACCGGTCCGGCCGCGCCCTTGATGACCTCGATGGCGGGCTCGAAGGTCTCGTTGTAAGCCTGCCGGCCCTGCCACAGCTCTTTCCACGACGGGTTGTCGATCTCACCGCCGAGACCGGGGGTCTCGCCGTGCTCGTAGAAGGTGATGCCCTCGATCGTCGTGGTGTCCGGCGCGAGGGCGACAAAGCCGTACAACGTCGACCACAGACCCTTGCCCTCGACCGGCAGGATCAACATCTCGACCTCGTCACCATCCACCTTCTGGTACACCAGAGCTGTATCGGGAAGCCGGGTGACACCGGCGTTGTTGGCCGGGGCGAGGCGACTCGCCGCGGGGTCCTTGACCGCCTTCCTCTGATCGAAGGTCGCGACATTCACCGACTCGTCGTAGTCGCCGCTTTCGAGATCGACGGCGCGGATCCGGATATTGTCCGAAAACAGGCCTTCAACCTCTTCTGCGGTCGCCCCCTGGCCCTCCTCGAGGAGCCCGGCGACCACCAGGACCTTGGTCTGACGGTCCAGCACCTTGTTGCGATCCTGGCGCTCTCTGAGGGCGACCGCGGAGGTCGAGACCACGATCGAGCAGACCAGGCACACCGCGGTGGCGAAGCCGATGATGTAGGCGTTACTGTACTGCCGCATTTCGCGCTAACCTCCGCTTGATGTTCGCCTGGACGAAAAAGTGGTCGATAAACGGCGCAAACATGTTCATGAACAGGATTGCCAGCATCATCCCCTCGGGATAGGCCGGGTTGACCACCCGAACCAGAATCACCAGCACGCCGATACCGAGCCCGTAGAGCAGCTTTCCGCGCTCGGTGAAGGCCGATGACACCGGGTCGGTGGCCATGAACACCGTGCCGAAGGCCCAGCCGCCCAGAACCATGTGCCACCAGAAGGGCACACCGAAAAAGGGATTGGTCTGGGACCCGACGGCGTTGAGCACGCTCGCCATGACCACCGTCCCGACGGTCACGCCGAGCATGGTGCGCCACGAACCGATCTGGGTGAAGATCAGGAGCGCCGCCCCGATCAGACACAGGGCCGCCGAGGTCTCACCCATCGACCCCGGTATGAATCCCAGGAAGGCGTCCCACCACAACCCGCTTCCGAGATCGCCGAGAGCGCCCGCCCCTTCGGCTGCGGCGCGGGACAGCCAGGTCGCTCCGGAAAAGCCGTCGACCCCGACGAAGTCAGCCGCGATCCACGGTTTGTCCCCCGAGATCTCCGCCGGGTAGGCGAAGAAAAGGAAGGCACGGGCCGTCAGTGCCGGGTTGAGGACGTTCATCCCGGTGCCGCCGAAGACCTCTTTGCCGATCAGCACGCCGAAGATGGCGCCGGTGGCCACCTGCCACAGCGGTATGGTCGGCGGCAGGGTCAACGGCAGCAGAAACCCGGTGACAAAGAAACCCTCATTGATTTCGTGGCCGCGAACACAGGCGAAAACCACCTCGACGGTTCCGCCGGCCGCGAAGGTCATGACGAAGACCGGGAGGAAGTACAGGGCGCCGTAGACGAAACACGACCAGAAACCAGAGGTGAAGCCGAAACCCATGGCCTCGAACAGGTGGGTCTGCCAGGTGTCGAGCGGCTGCGCGCCGGCGGCGATCGCGCGCGAGGCCTGCAGCCCGGTGTTGTACATCGCGAAAAACACGATCGGTATCAACCCCGCAACGACCACCGTCATCATCCGTTTGAGGTCGAGGGCCGCACGAACATGAGTCGTTCCGGTGGTGACCTTGCCCGGCGTGTAAAGAATGGTGTCGACAGCTTCAAACAGCGGAAAGAGACGATCGAGCTTGCCGCCGGAGGAGAACCGCTCGTGCTGGGCATCGAGGAATCTACGGAGGATCGACATCACCCCTCCTTCCAGATCTCGAGCAGGTTTCTTCGTAGGGCGGGTGCGTAGTCCTCCTTGCCGGGGCTCACGAACGAGCACAAAGCGAGATCCTCCTCATCGAGTTCGAGACAACCCAGGGCCTCCGCCCGTTCGAGATCGTCCACCAGCAGGGCTCGCAGGAGAAAGGTCGGCATGATGTCGAGGGGCATCACGCGCTCGAAAAGCCCGATCGGGACCATTGCGCGGTGACCGCCCTGGGCATTGGTCGTGAATGCATATTTCGTCGCCTTCGGCCTCAGGGCGGAGGCGTAGGCGCGGGTGGTTGAAAAGAGATTCCAACCCGGGAGCAGCCAGCCCAGAAAACGCCGGCGGTGATCCTCGGCCAGACACGAGATCTGGGTGGAGTAGCGACCCAGAAACCCACCCGCCTCGCTCATCGCGCGGTGCCCGTAGAGCGGCGAACCGGAAATGACCCTCGCGTCACCCGGGAACAACTGCCCCTCCACCAGGGGCGTGATCGCCGCGCCGAGCCGCGTCGCCAACAGGCGCGGTTTCTGAACCAGCGGCCCGGCCAGCGCAACCACGCGCTCGACCGGAAGCCTCCCGGTCGCAAACAATGCACCGATCGCCGCAACCTCCTGGGCGCCCACATGCCACACGACCCTGGCGCGGCTCACCGGATCGAGAAAGTGAATGTGGGTGCCGGCCAGACCGGCCGGATGCTTCCCCTGAAACTCCTCGACTCTGATCCGCGGCGCATCACCGGCTGCGATCTTCGAGCCCGGCGCCCGGCACAGGAAGACCGGCCCGTCGGTGAGGTGAGACAGCGCCCACAACCCGCGCTCGAAGTCTTCATTGCGGCCGGCGAGAGCCACTTCCGGGTCCACTCCGAGCGGATCGGAATTGATGGCGGTGACGAAGATCGAGCGACAGGACTCCTCCGGCGAGGGCACGTTGGAAAACGGCCGGCGCCGGATGGCCGTCCACAAACCGGATTCCACCAGCAGGTCGCGAACCGCGGCGCGGTCGAGAGAGCGCACATCCTGCCCGGTGAACGATGAGAACTGCTGGTGATCTTCCGCGACCGTCTCCCCGTCACGCTCCGACGCCGAAAGTTCAATCACCACCGAACGCAGCGCCCGGCGGGCACCGCGGTTGATGGCGGTCACCGTGCCCGCGCCCGGCGCCGTGAACCTCACACCCTCGGTCTTGCGATCCTCGAACAACAGTTGGCCCCGGCGGACGCGATCACCCTCAGCCACGTGCATGCGCGGCTTCATGAACGGATAGTCCCGGGCCCGGACGGCAACCTTCGAGACCAGCGGCGCGTTGTCGACGCGTTGTTCCGGGGCACCGGTGATGGGAAGGTCGAGTCCCTTCTTGATCACATGTACTGCCATACACTGCTCTTTTCCGCTCGTTTCGACCAGTTACGGCGAACAAGCGCAGAGAGGATACCAAGGACGTCAAGCGAGCGATACCGTTTCACCCGGAACCCGATGGATGCGCCGGCCCTCGCCGGAGTGAACCTGGAGTGCGGATCGCCGATTTCCAAGCGACCCGCCTTGAGATGGGCCAAACCCGGCCCTGCGGTGCTAAGCTGTGCAAAACTACCCCATCCGACTCGGGAGGTGACGCTCATGGCAAAGACTCCGATCGTAAAAGACGTCATGAAAAAGGCGGCCCGTACGTACAAGGTCAACGACGACATGGCTGATTGCATGAGCAACCTCGCCCGCTCGTCATTCGCCGCGGTCCCGGTTCTCGATGAAGACGGGATGGTCGTCGGGCTGCTGAGTGAGAAAGACGTGATACGTACGATCATCGACTGGGCCTACGACCAGCGGGCGGGTGGGCCGGTGGGCAACTACGTGTCCCCCCTCGAGGTCATTGTGACCCCTGACATGGACCTCTTGAAGGCGGCCAGAGCGTTCCTCGAATGCAACTTCTCCTGCCTACCGGTTATGGACGACGACCGGCTGGTGGGCCGCCTCACACGTCACGACACGCTCAAAGGCATCGAGAAATGGGCGACCGAGATCAACAAGGAACGCGCGGGTCGTCTCAAGAACGTCTCCCCACACGAGCGGCCGTCCGCCATTGACGAGATCCAGAAAGTCGCCGCTTCCCACACCCGGGAACAACTGACCCAGATCTTCCGCAAGCACTGATCGGGATTCCTCGCGGCGGCATCCGACGGGTTCACGGCCCTTCTTCGGGCTGGCGCGGATCCTGCATCAGATTCAGGCTGCCAAGGAGGAGACCCGAATGCGAGTCCTGATCATCACCCTTACAGCGGCAGCGGCAATCTGCACGGTTTCGTGTTCCTCGACGCAGGTTGTCTCCGACTACGACCACCAGGCGGATTTCAGAACCTACTCCACATTCGCGTGGTACGCGGCCGAGAACCCCGATCCACGCCCGACCACCGGCGCCAATCAGATCGTCGACGGGCGCATCCGCCGCGCCCTGTCTGAGAACCTCAACGCCAAAGGCTACAGCCAGGCGCCTCCCGGTGCGGCCGACCTCGAGGTGACCTACTACACGTCACTCAGTTCCCAGATGCGGATCTACTCAACCGGATGGGGTTACGGGTGGGGTTACGGCCCAAGTTGGGGATTCGGCTACAGCTATTGGCCGGGATGGAGCACAACCACCGTTTCGACCTATCTCGAGGGGACCATCATCGTCGACATCGTCGACCACGAGAAGAACCAGCTCGTGTGGCGCGGCGTCGCGACCAGCGCGCTGTCGAAGAAGAGCTCCTCAGAGGAGAAGATCAACCAGACCGTGGCCAAGGTGCTGTCCACTTTCCCAGCGAAATGACCCGGGTTTCCGGCCCGATGACAACCCGGATGTTGGGCTGTTCGTCCAACGCCGTATGGAGGCTCGCATGAGACCACTTGTGACCGCCGTTTTTTCGATATCTCTGGCAGCTATGAGCACGGCGTGCTCGACCATGACCGTCACCGCCGATCACGACTCACAGGTGGACTTCGGTACCTACACCTCGTTCGCCCTGTTCGAGCGCCCGGCCAAAGAACGGCGCGGGCCGCAGATGAGCGATCTCGTCGACGGACGGATCGCTGCCGCGGTCGCGGCCGATCTCTCGAGCAAGGGGCTTGCCTCCAAGACCCCTGGAAATGCCGATATCCTGGTCACCTTCTACACGGCGGTCAGCAGGAGGGTCGTGGTCAACGGCGGCGGCTGGTATGGTTACCGCTGGCGCTACTGGGGTGGAGGGATGACGTATGTCAACAGCTACCCCGAAGGAACCCTGGTCATCGATATCATCGATCGCCGCAACCGCGAGCTGGTGTGGCGGGGTGTCGGCGCCGGCGCCTTTTCGAAAATGAACCCGACGGACGAGAAGGTGCAGGAGAAGGTCACACGGGTGCTGCGCGACTTTCCCCCCAGCCGTTAGGGGAAAGGGAGAAAGGGAGAAAGGGAGACCGCCCACCCGCCCCGGATGCTCGATGCTGGATTCTGGATACTCGGTCCACCCACCCGGAGAAACCGCAGATAGCGCAGATGGACGCAGATCTTGGATATTGGATGTTGGGTTCTCGCTGTCGCCCCTCCGGGGCTTTTCCTTTTTCTTTGACCCTGGCCCTGGGGCTTGCGCCCCAGGCAACAACCTGACGCCCCTCCGGGGCTTGTGCGGTCTGGCTGCTGCTGCTATCAGGTCGTTCTCGATCGCATTGTCGGGCAGCCGTCCCGGCTGCCATGCAGCCGGCAGCACCAGTCCCAAAAAAGCTCCTGATTCGGGATGCCCCGCCCCCCTTCTCCCTTTCTCCCTTTCTCCCTTTCTCCCCTGCTCCTCAAACCCCTGAACCCGATCTTCCCTGCAATACCTGCCCCTCGACGCAGGATTCTGTATGATGTGCACCGGCGATCGCCGATGCGACGTGGAGGTTGAGCCGTGAAATCCCTGACATCCCTGCCAAAGACGCTGTTGACGTTGACAGCGATAGCGCTGTTCTCGGCCTGCAGCAACCCCCCGGTGGTCGGCGTGCTGCTTCCCACCACCGGCTCGGCCTCCAGCTATGGCGAGTCGATGAAGAACGGAATCGACCTCGCTCTCGAGGAAGCCCAGGGAACCCTCCCGAAAGGCTTTCAGATTGTCTGGGGTGATACCGCTTCTGATCCTGCAACCGGGGCCAAGGAACTGCGGCGGATGGCGGCGGCGGGCGCCCGGATCGTGGTCGCGGGAACGACCAGCGACACCGCCCATGCGCTGCTTCCGGTGCTCGAGGAATCCGACGTCATCGCGGTGTCGCCATCGGCCTCGGACCCGTCGTTGACCAAGGATTCGAGAAGGTTTTTCAGGGTCTTCTCCTCGGATGAACTCGAGGGCCGTCGCGCCGGGCGGTTCCTCTACGACGACCAGGACAAGACCACGGTGATGATCTACGCCGAAAACACCGCTCAGGCTCGCGGTATCGAGCCCCCGTTTCGTCAGGTGTTCGAACAGGCCATGGGGGGTGAGATCGTCGGCCGGGTCGTGACTGGAAGCGACGGTTGGGAGCAGGAATCCAGCGACGTCCTCGCCGCCGCCAGGCCTTCTGCGGTCTACATCATCGGCTACGGCGAAAGCACGATCAGCGTCCTTCGCCATCTGCGCCAACAGGGCTACAGCGGTCTGATCTGCGCCAGCTCCGCCTTTTATACCAATCAGATCGTCGATTCCCATCCGGATCTGGTCGAGGGCGTTTTCTTCCCCCAGCCGGCCTTCGACGTCAAAACAGAGGGCGACCTGGCACAGGATTTCGTGGCCGCGTACCGTCAGCATTACGGCGTCGACCCCGACATCTACGCGGCCCACGCCTACGACGCGATACGGGTTGTGATCTGGACGATAGCCGAAGCCAAGGCGTACACCACGTCAGAGATGAGAAAGGTCCTCGCGTACGGCATGAAAGAATTTCCCGGGGTCACCGGCATCATCCAGTTCAACGACTACGGAGATGTCCACCACAACCCGATCATGTTCATCATCCGGGACGGCCAGGTGCTCAACTACGAGCGTTATATCGATGAAGAGCGGGCCAAGATCCGCGAAAAGATCAAAGACCTCCTCAACAACTGATTTGCCCGCGCAGCACCCGGAGAGACGAGATGCGGGTCAGACTCGAGTCGATTGGATGCCGCCTCAACACGGGCGAAATCGAGTCCTTGGCGCGATCGCTCGCCGGCGCAGGCCACCGGGTTGTCGGCTCGGGCGAACAGGCTGATCTCTGCATCCTCAACACCTGCACGGTGACCTCGATCGCATCGAAGAAATCGCGGCAGCTCATCCGCCAGATCAAGCGCAGCAATCCGAACGCCGCCGTCGTCGCTACCGGGTGCGACGTCGAGCTCGCGCCTGAGGCTGCCCGCAAAGCCGGGGTCGATCTGGTGGTCGGCAATGCCGACAAGGAACGGCTTCTCGAGATCGCCAACAACCACGGTCTGCTCCACGAACCCGAGCCCGATCTCGACGGGGCGCAGCCCGACTTTCCCGCCGGCGACAGCATGCGCACCAGGGCCTTTCTCAAGGTCCAGGACGGCTGCGACAATCGTTGCACCTTCTGTGTCACCACCATCGCCCGCGGGCCCGGACGCAGCGTGCCGATGAGCCGCCTCCTCGACGAGGTGCGAGAACTCGTGGAATCTGGCTACCGCGAAGTCGTGCTGAGCGGAGTGCACCTCGGTTCCTACGGCCGCGACACGGGGGACCGCCGCGGTCTGAAGGGTCTTATCGAGACCATGCTCACCGCCACCGATATTTCGAGGCTCCGTCTGTCATCGCTGGAGCCGTGGGATCTCGACACGGATTTCTTCGAGGTCTTCTCCGATTCCCGCCTCCTCCCCCACCTCCACCTGCCCCTGCAAAGCGGCTGCGATCAGACCCTCAAGAGAATGGCGCGGCGCACCTCGCGCCGGGAGTTCTCGCAGTTGGTGGCGGATGCTCGATGCGCCCGCCCCGACATGGCGGTCTCCACAGACGTGATTGTCGGCTTCCCGGGCGAAAGCGACCGGGAATTCGAAGAGTCCATCTCCTTTGTCCGGGAGGCTGCCTTCTCCCGCCTTCACATTTTCCGCTACTCGCCCAGAGCCGGCACCCTCGCGGCCACGATGCCTGCGCAGGTGAGCGGACCGGTCGCACAGGAGCGGAGCCGGCGCATGCACGCCCTCGGCGCGGAGCTCGAGCAGCGCTTCAACTCGAATCTCGTCGGCCGAACCCTTGACGTCCTGTGGGAGACCGCCGAGGACCTCGGAGACGCCCTCCGCTGGAGCGGCCTCACGCCCAATTACGTCCGCACCGCCGCGACGACCCCGACCGACGACGATCTCTCGAACCGGGTCACCCCGACCGAGATCGTCGAGGTGGTGCCGGGAGGACTCGTCGGGAGAGTTTTGAGTTCTTAGTTTTGAGTTTTGAGTTTCGGCCCAACTACCCGGCTTCGCCTTCGGCTGCGCCGGGAAAAGCCAGGTAGGATCGGTGCAACAGGATCGCATTGTGGTGCGGGCGTCCCGCCCGCACTGTGCGGCCGTCTCGGCCGCACCACAAGGCCTTTCCCACGCGAGGCGATTCATGGCTCCTCGCGGGCATTGCCTCCCGTGTTCGCGGACCCGCTACACTGACCGCCAGGAGGGCACTGTGGACCGATTGGTGGAATTCCTGTTCGAGGTCGGGATGCTGAAGCGGACGCCGCGGTCGGGCTGGCAGTTCCTCGGCGCCGGCTCGGAATCGGTGGCCGACCACGTCTTCCGGGTGGCGATGATCGCGTTCGTGCTCGCCCGCATGGAGGACGGGGTCGATGGCGACCACGTCCTGCGGCTGGCTCTGGTGCATGACCTCCCGGAAGCGCGGACCGGCGACCTCAACTACGTCAACCAGAAGTACGTCACACCCGACGAGGCGCGCGCCGCGGACGACCTGAGCGCGGGCCTGCCCTTTGCGGAGGAGCTCCGCGGTCTGCTTGCCGAGTACCGCGCCGAGGAAACGCCCGAATCCATCGTCGCCCACGACGCAGACCAGTTGGAGATGCTGCTCGAGCTCAAAGAGCACATCGACAAGGGCGTCCCCGGCGCGTCGGACTGGATCCCCTTTGTTCTGCGCCGGCTGCGGACGGAACCCGCCCGGGATCTGGCCCGGCGCATCCTCGAGGGCGATTCTGCGTCGTGGTGGTTCGACCGCAGCTCCGAATGGTGGGTGCGCGGGGGCAAAGGTTGAAGGAGGCACGATCTTGACTCCCGACCCGAGATCGCCGATTCTCGAGTTCTCGACAGCATCGAGGCGGGCGGGGCTGTGATCTTATCGCTCGCTGCGACAGAAGGAGAACGATGGGCGGTCGATCGACCATTCTCGCACTCGCGGCCGCATTGGCGCTGACCGGTTGCACCACATCGGCCAGGAACCTCCCGGTCCGGACGGACTACAGCAAGACCACTGCCTTTCACGAATGGAAGACCTATCGCTTTGCATCCATCGAGCCCCAGAAGCAACCCGACAGCGCCATCTGGCGGATCCCGGTGGACTTCCCACCGATCACTGGCTAAAGGCTGGGAGCAGGAGACCAAACGGTGAAGATGACCCCCATGCTCCGCCAGTATTTCGAACTCAAAGCGCAGGCGGGCTCAGCCCTCCTGCTGTACCGCATGGGCGATTTCTACGAGCTCTTTTTCGAGGACGCGCAGACCGCCGCGCCAGTGCTCGGAATCACACTCACGCGGCGGAAGCAGAACGACTCGGTGGACGCTCCGATGTGCGGGGTGCCTCACCACGCGTTCGAGGGCTACCTGGGCAAGCTCCTCGACGCAGGTTTCAGGGTCGCCGTGGCGGAGCAGGTCGAGGACCCGGCCACCGCCAAGGGGCTGGTCCGCCGCGAGATCATCCGCACCCACACCCCGGGCACGATCTCAGACACCGTGCTTCTCGACGGTTCAGAACACTGTTATCTGGCCGCCTTCGGCGGTGACGACGAGGCCGCGGCCCTGGCCTGGATCGAGCTCAGCACCGGGACCTTCGAGGGCGTCCGGGTCAGCGATCCCCACGTGCTCACCGAACATCTGGCAAGACTGCGGCCGCGGGAAATCCTGATCACTGAAGACTGGGACGGGTGGCGTTCGGCGTGGCCGCCCGAAGTGCCCCACCCGACGGTGACACCGATCCCTCCCGACACCTTTTCACCGTCCGCCGGCGAACAGCGCCTGCGCAGGGTCCTCGGCGTGGCATCGCTGCGCGGTTTCGGTCTCGACTCGGGCGAGCCGTTGGTGGGGATGGCCGGCGCCCTCTTGAGTTATGTCGAAGACACCCAGAAGGGCGTTCTCAATCACATCGGCGCCTTCCGTTGCCGCGAGGGCGGCGAGGCCCTCGTGATCGACCGCGCCAGCCTTCGCAACCTCGAGGTGGAGCGCGCCGCCGATGGTTCCCGCCGCGGATCGCTGATCGACGTCCTCGATCGCACCCGGACCCGCATGGGCTCACGGCTGCTGCGCGACCGCCTGGTGCGGCCCAGTATCGACCTCGAGGAGATCACCGAACGCCACCGTGCGGTAGCCGAATTGGTGGACAACTCCGGCTTGCTCCAGGACCTGCGCGCGTCCCTGGAAGACCTGCCCGACCTCGAACGGCTGGCGGCGAGGGTCGGCCTCGGACTCGCCACCCCGCGGGAGCTGCAGGGTCTCCGCGCCGGTCTCGACCTCCTGCCCAGGGTGCTCGAAACAGCCGGCGGCGCCACGTCTTCGCTGCTTCGTCACCTCGCCCAGTCCCTCGACCCGATGACCGACCTCGCCCAGCTGCTCCACCAGAGGCTCGCCGCCGAGCCCGCCGCAGGTGCCCGGCGCCGGCGTCATCGCCGGAGGGTGGGACCCGGAGCTCGACGAACAGCGCAGCCTCGCCCGGGGCGGCAAGGAACTGCTGGCGGGCATCGAAAGCGAGGAACGGGCGCGCACCGGCATCGGCTCGCTCAAGGTCCGCTACAACAAGGTCTTCGGCTACTTCATCGAGGTCAGCAAGGCCAACCTCAACCGGGTCGCCGACAACTACGAGCGCCGCCAGACCCTGACCAACGCCGAGCGTTTCATCACTCCCGAACTCAAGGAGCTAGAGTCGCGCATCCTGTCGGCCGAGGAGCTCGCCACCGCCCGCGACCGGGTGTTGTACCAGGGCCTCCTCGATGAGCTCACCGGCCACGCAAAACGCATTTCGGCGACCGCCTCGGCGATCGCGCGGCTCGACGTCCACACCACCTTTGCCGACCGCGCACGGCGCTGGAGCTACTGCCGGCCGGCGATGACGGACGTGGCGGGCATCACCATCCGCGAGGGGCGGCACCCGGTGCTGGAAGAGCTGCAGCGGGACCCGCCATTCATTCCCAATGACACCCTCCTCGACCCGGAAACCACCCAGATCGTCCTCCTGACCGGGCCCAACATGGGCGGCAAGTCCACCTACCTCCGCCAGTGTGCGCTGATCACGCTGATGGCTCACGCGGGGTCCTTCGTGCCCGCTTCGGAGGCGGTCATAGGGCTCACCGACCGCATCTTCACCCGGGTCGGAGCGTCCGACATGCTGGCGCGCGGCGAGTCGACCTTCATGGTCGAGATGACCGAAACCGCGAACATCCTCCACCACGCGACGCCGCGCTCGCTGGTCATCCTCGACGAGGTCGGTCGCGGCACCGCGACCTTCGACGGGCTGTCGCTGGCGTGGGCGATCGTCGAGTACCTGCACGACCGGCCCGAGCACGCCGCCCTGGTTCTGTTCGCCACCCATTATCACGAGCTGACGGATCTCGCCAAGATGCTGCCCCGGCTCGCCAACCGTTCGATGGCGGTCAAGGAGTGGCGGGGCTCGATCCTGTTTCTCCACCGCGTCGTCGACGGTACGGCGGACCACTCCTATGGAATCCACGTCGCGCGGCTGGCCGGGGTCCCCGAGGAGGTGTGCGGCAGGGCCGCCGACATCCTCACCAACATCGAGCGGCACGAACTCAACGTCACCGGCAACCCGGCCATGCACTCACCCGCCGGGGCCGCCGGCAACCGGCTGAATCAGCTCGATCTCTTCAGATCGGCTTCCAACGAGATCGCCGACCGCATCGGCCGTCTCGATCTTGACGGCATGACCCCGATCGAGGCCCTCAACCTGCTTTCCGATCTCCGGAACAAGATCGATGGCGATGTCTGACGGGAGCGCCCTCGAGAGCGGGCGACGGAGACCTCATGAAAAAAATTGACGTGATGCCGCTGGTGGTTGGAATCCCCGACGTCAGGCTCGCAGCGGCGGACCGTGAGGTCCTCGAGCGGGTGCAACCGGCCGGCGTCATTCTCTTCGCCCGCAACATCGAGTCCGCGCCACAGACTCGGGCCCTCGTGGAACAGCTGCGCGAACTGGAGACCCCTCCCTTTGTCGCGGTCGACCTCGAAGGCGGCATCGTCAACCGGTTCAACACCCTGTGGGGCGACCTTCCGACACCGGCAGAGGCCGGGAAGGCGGGGCGCCGCGCGGTGCGGGCGCTGGGCGACGCTGCAGGCGCCGCGTGCAGACGCCTCGGAGTGCACATCGATCTGGCGCCGGTCGTGGATCTCGAATGTCCCGGCGGCTGTCTCGGCGGACAGGGGCGGTGCTTCAGCGGCGATCCCGAACGTGTCGTGGTCCTCGCCCGCATATTCAACGGGGGACTGACCGCGTGGGGAGTCACCGGTTGCACCAAGCACTTCCCGGGGCTCGGTTGGGTAGGCCCCGACACCCACGAGGAACTCCCCGTGCTCGACCCCGGCGACGCCGAGCTTGCGCGTCAGATCGGGGTCTTCGAACAGCTGGGTCCCGATTTTCCTGCGGTGATGATGGCCCACGTGGTGGTTCCCGGTCTCGGCGACGGAGACCGCCCGGCGTCTTTGTCGCCGACCATTGTGGAAAAGGCCGCCGCCCTGCCGGGCTCTCCAGTGGTATTGTCGGACGACATCGAAATGGGCGCACTCGAAAAATGGGGCGACCTGCCCGAACGGGTGGCCGCCGCTTTCGCGGCGCACAACCACGGCGTGTTGGTGTGCAAGTCCTTCGACCGTCTCGACGACATCGTCGGCCACCTCAACGACCTCCTCTCGACCGACTCGAGAATCTCGTCACGAATCGCGGAGATGGCCGCCCGCATGGGCACCCTGCGCAACGAAGTCTGCCAGAAGGCCGCCGCCGTGCCCGCACCGGACGACGCCACCGTCGCCCAGCTGTGGGAACACGCTCGACGCGAAGCCGGCAACTGAGAGTTCTAAGTTTTGAGTTTTGAGTTTTGAGTTGTGCCCGGTTCATCAGCGAATTCCCGACGTGGGGGCAGGAACTCAAAACTAAGAACTAAAAACTTAAAACTACCGAATCTCTCTCGGTCACGTCACAATGTCCCCATGACCGACAACGCCCGTGCCGTCATCCTCCTCTCCGGTGGTCTCGACTCGACCACGGTCCTGGCGATCGCCAGGTCAGAGGGTCTGGAGTGTCACTGTCTGACGGTGGACTACGGCCAGCGACACCGCATCGAGCTCGAGGCCGCGAGCAATGTGGCCGCGGCCTTCGGGGCTGCGTCGCATCGCATCGTCACCCTCGACCTTCGAGCTATCGGGGGGTCGGCTCTCACCGACGACATCGAGGTCCCGAAGGACGGCGTCCCGGGCTCCTCCGGGGTCCCCATCACCTACGTTCCCGCTCGCAACACGATCCTGTTGTCGCTGCTGCTGGGTCTCGCCGAAGTGGTCGACGCCCACCAGCTCTTCATCGGCGCCAACGCGGTGGACTACTCGGGCTATCCCGACTGCCGGCCGGCGTTCCTGGAGGCATTCGAGGATCTCGCTGCGCTGGCCACTGTCGCCGGAACCGAGCGGGGCGTGCGATTCCGGGTCCGCGCTCCCCTGCTCGAACTGTCCAAGGCCGAGATCATCCGCCGCGGCCTCGAACTCGACGTCGACTACCGCCTCACCTGGTCGTGCTACGACCCGACGCCCTCCGGGCTCGCCTGCGGCCGCTGCGATTCGTGTCAACTGAGGCGGCGAGGCTTCGCAGAGGCGGGAGTGCCGGACCCCACAGCCTACGCCATCCGGTGACCCGTGGGTGGCGATGGGGCAGTGGTCGGCCGCTGCGCGGCCTGGCAGTGGGGCAATGAGGCCTCGGGCCCTCTTGAATCTCCCTCACCGCCTCACCGCCTCACTGCCTCACTGCCCCATTGCCTCACTGCCTCGAACCTTGACAAACTACTGAGGTAGTATTACCTTGGTAGTCGAAGCGGAGGCACCATGGGCAAACACACTCTCGGGGATCTTCAACACGCCATCATGCGGGTTTTGTGGAGCGACGGCGAGGCCACCACGGCGGCGGTGCACGACGCGCTGTATGCCGAACGCGGTCTCGCCCCCACAACCATCGCCACCATGCTCCGTAAGATGGAAGACAAGGGCGTGGTCTCCCACCGGACGGCGGGGCGGCAATTCGTCTACCGGGCCACGGTCAGCGAGGACGAGGTTCGTACGTCGATGGTCGGCGAACTGCTCGATCGGCTCTTTGCCGGCGATCCGGCGGCGCTGGTGTCGCACCTGTTCGCCGACCACGACCTGAGTGAGGCAGAGCTCGCCGAACTCCGCGCCCTGTTGGCAGCTGAAGAAACCGGAGAGGAGAACAACCAATGACCACCACGACCATCGCCGCCTGGCTCCTCACCTATCTCATGCACAGCACGATCCTCCTGGTCGCCGCGCTCGCCATGTCGCGCCTCTTGGGAGGCCGGAGCCTGGCGGTTCAGGAAGGCATGCTGCGAACGGCGCTGGTGGGAAGCATCTTCACCGCGACCGTTCAACTCGGTTTCGGCGTCGCTCCCGTGGCGGGGGAATTTGCCCTTCAAGCCCTCGCCGCGCCGGCCGGGGCCGGCCAACTCCTCACTGTCGGTGCAGCCACCGTGGAAGCCGTACCCGTGGGTCCCGTTCATTCGAGCGGCGCCGTCTGGGCGACCGCGTTGATCGCGCTCTGGCTTGTCACCTCGATCTCGGCCCTCGTGGTGGTTCTCCGATCCATCCTCGACCTCAGACGGCTGCTGCAGAACAGGTGTTTCCAGCCGGCCGGCCACATGGTCGAAAACCTCGCGGCAGCCATCGGTCTTCGACGGCGGGTCAAGGTCAGCACATCCAGAGCCATCGCCGTGCCCTTTGCGACCGGTATCACGCAACCCGAGATCTGTTGTCCCGAACGGGTGAACGAGCTTGCCCGTGAGCACCAGAGAGGGCTCTTTGCCCACGAACTCGCCCACCTCGCCCGCCGCGACCCCGCATGGCAGCTCCTCTATCGGCTCGGCGAGGCCGTTTTCTCGCTGCAGCCCCTGAACCGCATGGTGCGGCGCCGGCTGGAGGAAATCGCCGAACACCTGACGGACGAACGCGCGGCGGCCGGCACCGGCGACCGTCTCGGTCTGGCGCGCTGTCTGGTGGTTGTCGCTCATTGGGGTTCGGCAGCGCCGATCGGGCTGCCGGCAACGACGTTCGCCGCCGGACCACGACTCGACCGGAGGGTGCGCCGCCTGCTCTCGGGCGCGGGCAGCCGCCAGGTGAGCGGCAGGTGGGCAATTCCGATCGGCGCCGCCCTGCTGGTCGGCGCGGTAACGATCCTGCCCATGGTCGGCACCAGCCCGGCGCATGCCGAACTCTCGGTCGCCGCCGCGACGAAGTCGGCCCCACCCCAACCCGATGGTGAATCGAACACCACCGAAACAACCCGGACATGGTCCACCAGCGACGACCGGCCCGCGGACGCATCTCCCCCGGCGGCGGAACCGCCGGCTCCGCCGATGCCCGTGTCACCGGTCCCTGAAGTCGCACCCGCCCCGGAGGCGCAACCGGCTCCCCCATCCCCACCGTCAAGAGCGAAGACTGGAACCCTCGCGCCGCCGGCGCGGCCCGCCACGACTGCGTCACCGAAGCCTTCGGTACAGCCGGCCCCGGCGGCGGCTCCCAGACAACCCGCGCCCGCCATCGCGCCACAACCGCCGGAGACCGAACGCCAACCCGAAGAGGAGAAGGCACGTGAGCGGGCTCGGCAGAGTGCGGAGCAGGGGGTGCGGCTCCGTGAGGAGCAGCGCGCGCGGGCCGAAGCCCTCTTGCGGGAGCAACGCGTCGTCGTCCGTGAGCAGGCCGAGGGTGCACGCAGACTGGCCGAGGAAGCAGCACGCCAATCCCGAGTATCCGAGGCTGATCGCGCGGAGATCACAATCCAGATTCGTGAAAGACAGGCCGTTGCTCAACGAGAGGCCCGGGAGCTGTCTTTGGCTGAGCGCGACCGCACAAGAGCGCTGGTGGAAGAGGCGCGAGCCGCGGCCCGTGAAGCGATCATCAGAGGCGAGCGGCTGACCGAAGAACAGCGCGAAGAACTGCTCCGTCGGGCCTGCGATATCCGCGATCAGGCCGAGCTCCGCACTCGGGAGATCGCTGCAGCAGAGGTGGCACGAGCACGGGCCCTGGCGGATGAAGCCCGCCGTCTCGCGGAACAGGCTGAGGCCGAGCGTCTCGAACGGAAAAAGGAATTGGAACAGCGCTGATCGGCGATTACGTGAAGAACGCGTAGCCGACGCGGCCGGCCACGGCGACCGCCACCGCGACCACCAACGAAAAGGCCGTGATCAAGGAAGTGTCGCGCCAACCCAGTTCCTTGCCCATCACCGCGATGGTGGCCACGCAGGGGACGTAGAAGACCACGAAGAGTGTGAACGTGAGCATCTGGCCGGTGGTGAGCACCATGTTCAACTGGGTGGTGCCCATGGCCTGGACGAGCATGACAAGCGTCAGTTCCTTGCGGAGGATGCCGAATATCAGGGTCATCCCCACCGCCGCCGGCAGACCGAGCAAGGTCACCGTGAGCGGCGACAGGAGCGCGTTGACCGCGTCGGCCGAGTGCGCCCACTCGAGGAGACCGAGGACGACCGACGACACCACGAGCAGCGGCCAAGCGATGGTGATGAACTCCTTGAGGGTCAGCCAGGTCTTGGCCGCCAGGGTCTTGAGACTCGGCACCTGGAGTTCCGGGATCTCGAGGATCAGACCAGGCGGGGCGCCCTTCATCTTGCGGGCCAGAATATTACCGAGCAACACCACAAGCACCAGATTCAACAGGTAGATAAAGAGCGCCCACCACGGCCCCATGTAGGCTGCCACCAGACCGAAGATCACCACCGTCCGCGCGGAGCACGGGATGAAGGACGCCAACACCGCGGTGATCCGCCGGTCGCGGCTCGAGGGCAGGATGCGCGCGGCCATGATGGCGGGCACCGAACACCCATATCCGAGAATCAGGGGCAACACCGACTTCCCGTGCAACCCGATGCGGTGCATGAAGTTGTCGAGGATGTACGCCATCCGCGGCAGATAGCCCGTATCTTCGAGGATTGCGAGGCCGATCAGAAACGGCAGGAGATACGGCAGCACGATGGCCACCCCTCCGGCAATCCCGGTCAGGATCCCCGCGGCGACGGTCCCGAGGAGGGTCTCCGGCGGCAGCACGCCAGCCAGCACCGTCTGGAGTCTTCCGGTCAGGTCGACCAGAGGCGCCTCCAGGCGTTGACCGACTTTGAAAACCACCCAGAAGAGAAACGCGAGAATCGCCACCATCACCGGTCCCCCGAGGTAGGGGCTCAGGAGAATTCGATCGGCCCACTCACGCCATCCGAGCTTCCGCCGGGTATGGGTCACCGCTGCTTCCTCGATGCAGTGCGCAACGGCGTGGCGGCTGCCTGAGATCACCTGGTCGGCGCTCCAACCGTGAGCCTTCTGCAGGACCGTCGCGATGGCCCGGACCCTGGTCTTCAATTCCGGGTGGGATTCATAGACGAGACGTTCGAAATGCGGGTCCCGCTCGAGGAGCTTCTGCCCCGCGAACCTCCCCGGCATGGTGAGTTCGACACCACTTTCCTCGAGGGCGGACACCACCTGTTCCACCGCCTCCTCGACCTCCAGGTCAAGAGCGATGGGGACCGTGTTCTCGCCGGCGTGGGCGTGTTGCAGGGCGATCCGGAAGAGGTCCTTCAAGCCAAGACCCCGACGGCCGACAGTCTCCACGACCGGCACACCGAGCTGTTGTGACAGAGCCTCGGCGTTCACCTCCATCCCGCCGCGCGTGGCCTCATCCATCATGTTGAGGGCGACGATCATGGGCTTTTCGAGCTCGAGGAGTTGCAGAGTCAGCTCGAGCGAGCGCCCGAGCCGGCTGGCGTCGACCACATTGATGATGAGGTCGTACGGCTCCTCCAGGAGATAGGTCTCGGCCTTGCCCGCATCCTCCTCTGACGAGATCAACGAATAGATCCCGGGCAGGTCGACGACCTCGACCTCACGCCCGAGAATCATCGCGCGGCTGGTGAAGAAGGTCACGGACGAACCGGGGAAGTTCGCAGTTGCCGAGCGATAGCCGGCGACTGAGTTGAATATGGTGCTCTTGCCGGCGTTCGGCTGCCCGGCGAGTACGAACCTCATGCCTGTTCGGCCTCGACCAATCGCTTCGCCCGGGTCAGGCTCTCGACGGTGCCGTCGATCTCCACCTGCACCTTGGAGGCCACACCGCGACCGAGAGCCAGCCGCGTTCCGTTGACCTCGACCAGGACCGGACCGCGGAAGGGCGCGCGCTCGACCACCGTCAGCCAGTCGCCGACGTGGATACCGAGGGTGTTGAGGTGGGCACGCACCCGGTGACCGCCATCGATGGACATCACCCGGGCCTGCTTTCTCACATCAACCGTATCCAGAGCCATCATGGGAGTAGGCACCCTCCAAGCGGCGATGTTAGCCCATCGCGAATGAAAATGCTAACGATATTTAACGCCTCGAAAGTTGCGTGCCACGAGTAACTTAGACCTCTCTTACAAAGCTGCTTGCCAGCTTTTTTCGTTTCAGAATAGAGATGCATTTCGAGATTCAGGATCGGGAGCGGCTTGAGGCTTGGGGCTTGGGGCTTGAGGGCATTCACAGCGCGTTCGGAAACGGGCCGCGTTCACCGGAGGTGCCATTCTTGATATTGTTGGACTCTCGAATCCTCACGGTGCGAGGACTGCTCAGGGCCAACAATGTCAAGGGTGGCTCTTCGCGGGCAATGCCGTTCAGAGAATCGGGATGATCACGTCGGGACACCGCCTCCCGGAGCGTTTGTGGGGCAGCCGTCCCGGCTGCCTTACCTGCGGGCAGACGAGTTCGGTGAGTGGAAAGTCCGAGATCCGAAATCGCGACCCGGCATCTCCCCTGCTCCCTTTCTCCCCTGCTCCCTTTCTCCCCCGCTCCCCCGCTCCTCTGCTCCTCTGCTCCTCCGCTCCTCCTCCTCCGGTGCGGGGGTTACAATAACCACCCGGAGGATGCGATGAGCGATCCAGTTCTCACCGTCGAGTTGACCGAGCTTCCCGAAGCGAAAGCGTTCGAGCCCGGGATCCGGCGAGCGCCGTCGCGCGGTTTCAACCTCAACCGCCACGATACGATCGTCGCGCTGAAAAACGCCCTCCGCTACGTGCCCGAAGAGCACCACGCGACCATCGCGCCGGAGTTCCTCGATGAGTTGCGCACCCGCGGCCGGATCTACGGCTACCGCTACCGTCCGGCGGGCAGGCTCACGGGCAAGCCGATCGACTCCTACATCGGCCGCATCACCGAGGCCAGGGCGATGCAGGTGATGATCGACAACAATCTGGATTTCGACGTCGCCCTCTATCCCTACGAGCTCGTCACCTACGGCGAGTCGGGCCAGGTCTGCCAGAACTGGATGCAATACCTGCTGATCAAGCGCTATCTGGAGATCATGGATCACGAACAGACCCTGGTCGTGAGTTCGGGCCACCCGGTGGGTCTCTTTCCGTCGCGACCCGAAGCGCCTCGCGCCATCATCACCAACGGCCTCATGGTGGGGATGTTCGACACCCCTGAAGACTTCCAGCGCCTCGCCGCCCTGGGCTGTGTCAACTACGGCCAGATGACGGCCGGCGGCTGGATGTACATCGGCCCCCAGGGCATCGTCCACGGCACCTACATCACCCTCCTCAACGCCGGCCGCCTGTACCTCGGCGTCCCCGACGACGGCAATCTGGCGGGGAAGACCTTCATCACATCCGGGCTCGGCGGGATGTCCGGCGCCCAACCCAAGGCGCTGGAGATCGCCGGCGGCGCCGGGATCGTCGCCGAGGTCGACCCGTCGCGGGTCGAGACCCGCCACGCCCAGGGCTGGGTCTCGCGTGCCACCGACGACCTCGAAACGTCCGTGACGTGGATGCTCGAGGCGGCGGCTGAGGGCAGGGCCCTTTCGATCGCCTATCTCGGCAATGTGGTCGATCTCCTGGAGCACCTCGACGCCAACGACATCGCGGTCGACCTCATTTCAGACCAGACCTCGTGCCACGTCCCTTACGACGGCGGTTATACGCCGGCGGGCCTCAGTTTCGAAGCGGGCCGCGAACACCTCTCCACCGACCGCGAGGAATTTGCCAAGCTGGTCGACGAGAGCCTGATCCGCCACTTCAAGGTGCTCGAGCGTCTGACCGCCAAGGGCGCCCACTTCTGGGACTACGGCAACGCCTTCATGAAGGCGGTCTTCGACGCAGGAGCAACCAAAATCGCGGCAAACGGCGTCGACACATCCGAGGGCTTCATCTGGCAGTCCTACGTCGAGGACATCATGGGCCCCATGTGTTTCGACTACGGCTACGGCCCTTTCCGCTGGGTGTGTCTGTCGGGCAAGCCGGAGGACCTCCGCAAGACCGACGCCGCGGCCATGGGCTGCATCGATCCCTCCCGCCGCGGCCTGGACCGTGACAACTGGCAGTGGATCAAAGACGCGGAGTCCAACGCCCTCGTGGTCGGCACTCAGGCCCGGATCCTCTACGCCGACGCCGAGGGGCGGACCGCCATCGCCCGCGAATTCAACCGTATGGTGCGTGCCGGTGAGACCGGTCCGGTCATGATGGGCCGCGACCACCACGACACGGGAGGCACCGACTCCCCCTACCGCGAAACCGCCAACATCTACGACGGCTCGAACACGGTGGCCGACATGTCGCACCAGTGCTGGGCCGGAAACGCCGCCCGCGGCATGACCATGGCGGTGCTCTCCAACGGCGGCGGCGTCGGCACCGGCAAGGCGATCAACGGCGGTTTCGGCCTCGTCCTCGACGGCTCGGAGCGCGTCGACCGTATCCTCGACACCGCCCTCGAATGGGACGCCATGGGCGGCGTCGCCCGCCGCGCGTGGGCGCGCAACAACAACGCCATCGAGACCGTCAACACCTGGAACCGCGCCAACGCCGCGCGCGGGCACGTCACAGTCCCCCGCCTCGCCGCCGACGATCTCGTCGAGCGGTTGGTCGACGCCCGACGCGACTGAAGTTCTCGCAACAGGTCCTTTGGCGGTGTTCGCTGCACGGTCAACTCGATCAGCAGACCGCCCGCTTCAGAGCGCCTGTTCGGGCTCCCGCAGACTTCATCGTCGGTCGCAGTCGGTACCTGGTGAGATATGCAGGCCCGATCGAGCCGCTCCCTGACTCGCGCCGCTGCGACCCTTCACTGCCGCCAGGTCAACCCTTCCAACACCACACGTGCATGTCCTCGAACTGTCCGGCGATGTGGCAGTTGTTGACCAGGGTCCCCGTCATTTCGTAGCCGCGGTTGTAGAACACGCGGTTCATTCCGGCCGAACGGGCGCGGGCGATCGTGTAGAGGTTCGGAATCGCGGCCTCCACCATGTCGTCTTCGAGCGCAGCCAACAAGTGCTGGGCAAGGCCGAGACCCCGTTGACTCGGCAGGGTGGCAAAGTCGGTCATTTCCGCGTTCTTGTACTTTCGGCAGGTTTCGGCAGACGCCGCCGCGACCAGGGCCCCTTCGGCATCACGCACGATCCGGTAGACCACGTGGCTCTCCATGGTCGAAATCAGATAGGTGGGGTCGGTGATGGGGAACGGATAGCTGGCGAAAACGGTGCCATAGAGAGCCGCCAACTCGTCGGCGTCTTCCGGCTTGGCGACCATCATCCGATAGCCGAGCGGAAGCTCCGGAATCGAAGGGTCTGGGCGCCGGTCAGTGATGGTCTCGAGGATGTCCTGCTGTTCGGACTCATGGGGACGTTCGAGACGGTCCTCGTCCAGGTACAGTGCCATGACCTCGGCGGGCTGCCCGCAGAAGTACCCGTTGACCGTGGCTTCCTGGACCATTCCGGCGTCTTCGAGGGCTTCCCGGTCGAAATCCGGCGCCTTGAGAAACAGCTTGCCATGGTCGCGCCGCCGCGCCTCTGCGGCCAGCTCCTCGACCATCGCCCCCGGATCGCGCGCCTCATAGTCGAGCACCTGGATCCGCTCGTTGAAATCACTGACGACCATTTCGGCCGTATAGTCGGCGCCCTTGACCCGCTGCTCGACCCCGATCCCCAGGGCATTCGGCATCGTCACTCCCATCACGCGCTCCTTTCGGCCGCACCTACAGCAGTCTCGACCTCGACTTCGGCTGTCGCCGCGGAGGGCACCAGAGAGATGTTCTTCGGATCGTCGTCGAAGAGACCTGCAACTCCAACCGTGTCGGTTCCGTCGCGCACCATCTCCCGGCAGTACGAGCAGGGATGCCCTTCGCTGCACATCCCCGTATAGTCGCGTGGCTCCTCGTAGGCGACGATTCGCCCCTCGAAATTTCGCAGAATGACCTTGTGCTCGTGCTGCGAAACGACGTAATTCGGGTGGACCGGAATCTTACCGCCGCCGCCGGGCGCATCGATCACGAAGGTCGGCACGGCGAGCCCCGAGATGTGGCCCCGCAGGTGCTCCATGATCTCGATCCCCTTGGCCACGGTGGTTCGGAAGTGCTCGAGGCCCTCGGCGAGGTCGCACTGATAGATGTAGTAGGGGCGCACGCGGTTGGCCGTCAGCTTGTGCATCAGCTTGCGCATCAGAGCCCAGCAGTCGTTGACCCCGCGCAGCAGCACGGTCTGATTTCCGAGCGGGATCCCGGCGTCGGCCAGCATCCTGAGCGCCCGTTCCGATTCCGGCGTGAACTCGTTTGGCACCGTGAAGTGGGTGTTGACGTAGATCGGGTGGTGGCGCCGCAGCGTGTCGACAAGCTCGGGCGTCACCCGCTGCGGCATGGTGACCGGAATCCTGGTGCCGAAGCGGATCAACTCGACCGACGGTACCTCGCGGCGGATCCGCCCGAGGATGTGCCCGATCTTCTCGTCCGACAGCAGGAACGGGTCCCCGCCCGACAGCAGCACGTCGCGGATCTCGCCGTGCGATTGGAGGTAGGCGATGCCGGCGTCGAGTTGGCTGTCGGAGATCGCGGCCGGCGCGCCCCCGACCTTTCGCTTGCGGGTGCAGTGGCGGCACAGCATCGCGCACTCGTGCATGACCACCCACAGCACCCGGTCCGGATAGCGGTGGGTCATGCCGGGCGCCACCGAATCGCCGTCCTCGTTGAGCGGATCCTCGATATCGAATTCGCCGACCGCCAGCTCGCCCTCGCCGGGCACAGCCTGCAGGCGGATCGGGCAGCTCGGATCCTCAGGATCGATCAACGAGGCGTAGTAGGGAGGCACGGCAAACCGGAAGCGTTCAAGCGCCCGTTCGATGGTGCGTTGTTCGCTCGGGGTCATCAGGACCACCCGGGCCATTTCCTCGGCGGTGGTGATGCGATGGCGCATCTGCCAGCGCCAGTCGTTCCAATCGTCCATCGGGACGTCGCACCAGACCGACCGCGCCTTGGAGGCCGGTTGCCGGGTTGTGGATATGCCCTCGGCCGTCAGAGATGTCATGGATTCAACCTTTCGTCTGGTTGTGGACCTGGCTGCCGGATCAGCAGCGCGCCAGGTGAGGCGGGCAGATCAGGACGAAGCGTCGCAAAAACTTCATCGTGTACTAAATATTAACAAGATAACGGGAAATGTTCAATCTGGAGCGACCCTCGGTCGCCGGTAAGGCCGGTCAGGACAGCCCGGGCGTCTCCGCCACCGACTTCAGAAAGTCTTCCGTCTCTTCCGGCGACGCGTCGAGCGGACCTGTGGTCAGAATCGGACCGGCCTCCACGTCCCCCGCCTCCATCAGCGCGACAATCCGCTGCAGCGAGGACAGGATCTGGTTCTGTTGCCAGTCGGGAAGCCGGGCGAAGGACGCTGTGAAGTGCTCCTGGAGCAGCGGCGGTGCGCCGGCCAGCGCGGCCTCGGCCGCTGCTGTCGGCGACACCAGGACCTTCCGGCGATCCGCCGTGCTCCGCGTCCTTTCGATCATCCGCTTCTTCTCGAGCCGGTCGAGGATCCCGGTGACCGTCGCCTGGCTCGAGGTTGACCGAGCTCGCCAGCTCGTTCACCGGCTTCGGCGCCTCGACCAGCAGTTCCTTGAGTACCACCAGCTGTGGGCCGGTGAGACCGAAACGCTGCACCAGGGCCCGCGAGTGGAGATCGATGGCTCGGATGATCCGGCGCAGCGCCGACATCACCTCATTCGTGATCGCCGACTCTGATTCAGACGCGCCACTGCTTCCGGGTTGCCGCATGCCACACTCCGGCGCCGATTGTACGCGGATTCTCTTCCGGAGTGGCGCAAGGGTGAGCAACGCGGATTCACAAGTTGATCTTTCGCCGGGTTCCGGATACTTTGTACACGAAACAATTCACTGGGTCGTCAATCGTCTGAGAGAACCACTGCCGGACGCGATCGACCCGCCACGAGGAGGTCCTCCATCAAAGGTCGAAAAATTCTCTTCCGTGAGCCCCCGCCGAAGGCGGAGCACCGCGTCAACGACGACATCCGCTACACACCGGTACGGGTCGTCGACGGTGACGGCGAGCAGATCGGTGTGCTTCAAATCGAAGTGGCGCGACAGGCGGCCGCCGACCAGGGCAAGGACCTGGTCGAGATCGCGCCGAACGCGCGACCACCGGTGTGCAAGATCATGGACTATGGGCGATTCATCTTCGAGCGCGACAAGAAGGCCAAGGAGGCCAAACGGAAACAGCACACCGTCGAACTGAAAGAGGTCAAGTTCCGCCCCAACATCGGCGACCACGACTTCGACACCAAGGTTCGGCGGGCCAGGAAATTTCTGCGCTCGGGCTGCCACGTCAAACTCACCATCATGTTCCGCATGCGCGAGCTGCGACGTCCTGAGAACGGGTACGAAATTCTCAAGCGTGCCACCAAAGAGCTGGCGCGCGTGGCCGGCGTCGAGGCGCCTCCGCCGGACCGGCTGACAGGGCGCGACCTCACAATGGTCCTCAAACCCTCCAACTGATTCGTGAACTCGCGACCCGGACACCCTCACCCACGGCGCCGCGGAGAATTCTCATCTCTATACCGGTAGAATAGACTCGTGGACGCCCTCATCTCCTACCTGCCGGCTGAGGTGTTCGGTTTCGTACTGACCCTGGGGCTTTCGCTCCTGATCGGGATCGAACGCGAGGAGCACGAACCGGACGGGATCGGCGGGGTTCGCACCTTTCCCATCATCGGGCTCGGCGGTTACATCCTGATCGCCGCCTTTCCGGAATCGGTCATCCCCTTCTCACTCGGGCTGGTGGTGACCGGCGCGCTGGTCGCGCTGTCGCACTGGTATTTCCTCAAGAAGGACGAACCTGGAATCACCACCGAAGCCGCCGTCCTGCTCACCTTCGCCCTCGGGGGCTGTGCATCCAAGGGCATGTACTGGCTCGCCATCGCCACCGGCGTCATCACCGTCATCCTGCTCCAGGAAAAGCACCTGTTGGAGGGCATGGCCACCAAGTTGCCGCGACGCGAATTGAGCACGCTCTTGCGTTTTCTACTGCTCACCGCGGTCATTTTGCCGGTGATCCCCAACCGCGAATTCACGCCGTTCGAGATCAACCCGTTCAAGCTCTGGCTGGTGGTGGTTGCGGTATTGGGTGTGTCCTACGTCAGCTATCTTCTGCGTGTCTGGTGGGGCGAGGACCGGGGCATCTTTCTGGCGGGGCTCCTGGGCGGCGCCTACTCCTCCACCGTGACCACCGTCGTGCTCGCACGCCAGTCGAAGGGCCAGAACGACTGCTCAGCCGGTTTCGCGGGCGCCATCGTGGCCGCCTCCGGGATGATGTACCTGCGGTTGTGGATCCTTTTGATGCTTTTTGCGGCGCCCCTCGCCCACCGCCTGACTGTGATCTTCTGGGCCCTCGGTCTGGCCGCCATCGCTGTCGGTGCTGCCTTGACCAGGTATGGTCGCAACAACCACGAATGTGATGTCGAGCCCGGCGAGGGCCAGCGAGATACGAACCCCTTGGAGATGACCTCGGCCGTCACCTTTGCGGTGATCTTCCTGACGGTGTTGATCGTCACCCAATGGGTGGCCGGTCGTTTCGGCAACACCGGCGTGCTGGTGCTGGCGGGCATCATGGGCGCTGCCGACGTGGACCCCTTTATTCTCGGTTTGACGCAGACCGTCGGTGTCACTTTGGACATCGGCACTGCGGCGCTGGCGGTGATCATCGCCTCGGCCGTCAACAACCTCATGAAGGGCGTGTACGCGATGGTGTTCGGCGCCGGGCAGACCGGTCGCCTCAGTTGTCTTCTCCTCACCGCCTTCGGCGCCCTCAGCGTGGTCCTGTTCTGGATTTTCTGAGGGCGGAAGCGGGTTCTCCCAAGAGACGGGAGCGGTCAGCCGCTACTTGTTTGACGAGCCCTCCCGGGATATCGTGAGAAAACGAAGGACGCGCGGACCCATGCAACTATGTTCAGGCCTCGAACCCGACACGCCCCTCAACGTCACTTCGCCGCGGACCGCGCAGCGTGCCCGCAGCCGAGCGACGGGAATCAGCCGTGGTTGACCCGTCCGGGCTCAGCAGCACGGTCGTCTCCGACGAAGGGGAGCCCCTCATTCTCGTGGATGAGTCCGACCGCGAGATCGGCCACCTCGACAAGGGCGCCTGTCACGATGGCGACGGCGTTCTCCACCGAGCCTTTTCTCTGTTCATCTTCAACCGGTCGGGCGAATTGCTGCTTCAACAACGCAGTGCATCGAAACGCCTGTGGCCGCTTTTTTGGTCCAATTCGTGCTGCTCCCATCCCCGGCAGGGTGAGTCCATGGATACGGCGATCGAGCGCCGCCTCGCCCAGGAACTCGGGATGTACAGCCGTTTCCGCCATCTCTTCACCTTTCAATACCAGGCGAAATACCTCGATATCGGATCAGAAAACGAGGTCTGTTGGGTGTTCGCGGGTCTCTCCGACCACCCGCCCAAACCGAACGTCCACGAGATCAACGCAATTCGGTGGATTGCGCCGGATGCGCTCGATAACGAATTCGAGACACAGCCCGATATTTTCACTCCCTGGTTCGCGATGGAGTGGCCGCGCGTCCGGGCCATGTATCGAACGACCTTGGACTTCGATCCAACCGGTACCTGATCAGAAGCCCCAGCGGGTACGTCACCAGGGCCCCGACAAGACCGAGGGCAAATCGCCTCCGGTTGTGCTCCTCCGCTTCGATCTTCTCCTTCAGAACGCTCCTGCCGGGTGCGGGGTCCGACCTTTCCTGCAGATCGCTGGTTTCGGACGGTGGGCTGAGCGAAGGATCCGGCTCCGGACACACAGCCGCGATACCGAATCGGGCCGGGTCCGCCAGCATTCCTTCGGCGACCCGTTCGGCCACCATGGTGCAACGCCGGAGTGAATCCGCCTCCACCGATTTCGTCCTCCCCCGGGGTTCGGGAGAATTCTATGATGGATCCAACGCGTCGTCCGATCGGGTAGGATGTTCCGGCACTCTTCAGGGGGAGATCATTGAACGCATCAGCCCGGTCGCTCGTGATGGAATCGCTTCAGGACTTTCGCCGAACCTGGCCGCAGCTGGTGCTCACCGACCTCCTGGCGAGAGTTCTGGCCGTAGTCATCATCGCTCCAGTGGTCGGTCTGCTGGTAAAGCTCTTCCTCTGGCGCACTGCAGCAGGCGTGGTCACCGACGAGGCGATCGTTACTTTTCTGCTCCACCCCTTCGGCATGGCGGCGCTGATTGTGGTGGCCGCTGTATCGATCGGCATTCTCTTTGCGGAAAGCGGCCAGCTCATGGTCATCGCCTTCGGCGCCGTCGAGGGGCGACGCGTGACCTGGCTCGACGCCCTGATCTACACCTACCGGCGAGCGATGGCCCTGGTTCACCTCGCCGGTGCGGCTGTGGTGCGATTGCTGCTGATATCGGCGCCCTTTCTGGCGGTGGTCGGCGGGATCTACTGGCTGCTCGCGCGCACCCACGACATCAACTACTACCTGGCCCGGAAGCCACCGGAGTTCATCGCGGCGCTGGTCGCTGCAGGGGTTCTCATCGCGGTGCTCGCCCTGCTCATCACGTACAAAATCGCCGGCTGGCTGCTGGCAGTGCCGATGGTGCTGTTCGAGGGAGAAAGCGGCCGCACATCCCTCACGGCGAGCGAGGCGGCGACCGCCCTTTTTCGACGCAGGATCATGTTGTGGCTCGTCGGTTGGCTTGCCGTCACCGCCGTTGTCGGAATTTCGGTCGCCTGGATGGTTGGTCTTGTCGGAGGCTTCGCGGTTTCACTGACCCAGTCGAACATCGCGCTTCTCCTGGTGACGCTGAGCGCGGTCATCATCATCAGCGGTCTCGCCAACCTGGCGGTCACCGTGTTCATGACGGTCTTCCTGCCGCTCCTGGTGGTTCGGCTCTTCCGCGCCATTTCAGGCCCGGGTGAGCTTCGACCCGAGATCGCACCCGTCGGTTCGCTGGGTGAGAAGCCTGCTTTCAAGATCCCCGGCAAAGTCGCCCTGGCGATCGTGATCGGTGTGGGGGTCGTGACGCTGGTCGGTGTCTCGCTGACAGTTGACGATCCCGATTGGGTAGACCCCGCGCAGATCATCGCCCACCGCGGCGGCGCCTGGGTCGCTCCCGAAAACACCATGGCGGCCTTCGAACGCGGCATCGCCGATGGCGCAGACTGGCTCGAACTCGACGTCCAGGAAGACGCCGACGGCACTGTCGTGGTCGCACACGACCGCGACTTCATGCGCGAGGCCGGAGCCAGACTCGAGGTCTGGCAAGCCACTCAAGAGGATCTCGCCCGTATCGATATCGGCAGCTCCTTCGCACCGGAGTTTGCGGACCAGCGGGTGCCGAGCCTGCGCCAGGTCCTTGAGCTGACGAAGGGCCGGGCCGGGATCTATATCGAGCTGAAGTATTACGGACACGACGTCAGCCTCGAGGAAAAGGTGGTCGCGCTGGTTGAAGAGACTGGAATGGCCGATGACATCGTCATCATGTCTCTCAGCTACGACGGCGTGCGCAAGACCGCCGCGTTGCGGCCCGACTGGACCTACGGACTTCTCAACGCGGTCGCAATCGGCGATCTCACCCTCCTCGATGTCGATTTTCTCGCCCTCACCGCCAAGGCAACCACGCTGCCGATGATCCGGCGCGCCCACCGGCGCGGGATGAAGATCTACCCGTGGACCGTCAACGACCCGGTCCAGATGTGGGTGATGATGAGCCGTGGAGCGGACGGCATCATCACCGACCGGGTGGCGCTGGCCAACCGCGTCAAGGAGCTGCGGGCCGAAGTGACGCCGGTCGGCCGTTTCATCGTCTGGATCGCCGCCGAGACCGGTTTGTTGAGGGGGTTGGAGCCGAATTCGTCGGAGGACGACGCGTAGACCGCCTGACAGAAACCACTCGTATCGGGTCGTCAGTAGGAATACCCGACCGAGAGGCTCAACGACAGATCGTTCGTTTTCGGCCTCTGAAGGTCGGCGGCCGGGAGTCGTACGAGTCGAGCAGGCTGATGCCAAGATTGAAGTTGTTGATGATCTGCCAGGTGAGATTGAAGCTGAGCTGGGCTCGAAATCTGGACGCGCCGGTGATGTTGGTAAAGGTGTCGAAGGCGATCGTGATGGTGCGGCTGGGATTGTCGAGCGAGAAGTTGGCGAACTGGAGCCCCAGGGTGACCTCGGCGCTGTTGTCGACCTGGGACGAACCCACGATCTGTTCGCGGTCGTAGACCAACCCGGCGTTGACGATGAGATGTTCGTTTCGCCGGTGCACCAGAAACCAGTCGTATCCGCCCCCGACCACCGACCTCAGATTGAAGCCCTGGTCGGGGTTCGACTGCAGTTGAAGCACACCGTACACACCGTTGATCTCTTTGAGTTTGCGGGTGACGCGAAAACCGACGTTCTGTTGGCGGGTTGAGTCGACCCCTTCCTGGGTGTTGAAAATCGAGTTGAGCTGGCCGGAACCCAGGTACTTGCGATTCTGGTAGTGGGTAGCGGCGCTCAGACTGTACTGAAACGCCTGGTTGCTCTGGGTGTAGCTGAATCCCAAGTTGACGTTGCCGTTGAGACGTTTCCAAAATCCCTGCCCGATCGGCGTGATGGAAAAGACATCGCTCAGCGGGATGGTGTGCTCTCCGTCGTCACCGACAACCTGGAGTTCTCCCCTTTCGCCCGAAGCCTCGAAGGAACCGAAGAATCGCTCCCCCGTCGTCACTTCCACCTCATACGTGAAGGCACTCGTGACGTTCGCGATGTGGGTCCACTCGAGCTTGATGGTGCCCGCGGCGTCGGTGTCGAATTCGAGGGATTCCTGCGCGACGCTCTTGATCTCACCCGTAAAACGATCGCCGTTCTTGAGGATGACGACGTCGGTCTTGTCGTGGGCCGTGGCCGGCGCGGCCCACCAGACCACAATCAGGATCGCCAGCACTCGCCGCACAACCGCCGGCGGCGGTTTTCGAACCGCACTCCCGAACCCGTCCCGACCTTGCGTTTCGACTTTCCAACCCTCCCTGAAAGAACGCCGTCAGAACCGGAAACCGGCCGCAAAGACCGGACCGTCCATGGTCAAATCGTGAATCACACCGTCGTTGCCCTCGTCGTAATAAAGGTAGCGGTAGGTGAGCGACAGGTTGCCCCAACCGAACTCGAATGCGGCGCCCGCGAGGGCCTGATAGGTGAGCTGCGAACTGCCGGTGCCGATATCGAGGTGGTATGGCAGCCGCCAGCGCCCTCCCAGGTCGAACTGCCCCTGAAACCCGATCACCCCGTCCCAGAGATCGCCCGACGCCGAGTAGGACCCACTTCTCAGCTCCGTCCCCTGAGGATCATCGACAACGATGCCGAGACCCGCGTCGAGCGAGAGGTATCGCACGCCGCCGATGAACTGGTGTTGCGACGCCTCGGTTTTGGCGAAGGTGTAACCGCCGTAAAGGCCGACGACCCAGGTCTTGAGGTCGAGGTCGGCGCTGACATCAACCGTATGTTCGCGTGGGCCGGGCAGCGTGACCGACCCGTCTTTGGTGGCGCCCATATTCAGGTAGATCACATCGAGGAGAACCGACCAGTCGCCGATGTCCCTCTTGTAGGCCACCATGGCGATCATATCGAGGTTGTCGAGGATCTGTTCGAGCGAAATGTCGAACGGCACCTCTGCGTCGCGAAACGAGAGATCTCCGGAAATGCCCGAGCCCCAGAGATAGACAGTGAGCGTGTTGTTCCTGGTCGTCTCCTGGTCCGCCGTCTGCGCTTCGAGGGTCGGCACCGGGCAGCAAGCGATCAGCGCGAAGACCGCGGCCACTCGCCCAACCAGTCTGATGATATTCCTGTTCATGGTGCGTTCCTTTCCTTCCCGGATTCCCGCGCGGATCATACCGATCCGCCTCGATCGGCCATCGAATGGCGAAAAGTTGTCGACGCTCGATGGCCAGCGTCACATCTTACGCCTGATCGCCGGAGTTCCCCATCTTTCACGGCACCCCCCGGATCAAAAATCTCTAAAAAAACCGTCCAACTCGCGTAAACTACGCCCCACCGTTACAGAAAAGGAGCGAACCATGCAACGAACGAAATCTCTTTCAGCTCGTGGGATCGCCGCCCTCGCCACGGCACTGATGCTCGGCTGCGGCGGTGCACCCCAGCCCGCCGCGCCAACGGCCGTCGAGGCGGACGTGGCACCGGCACCTGCCCCGGAACAACTCGAATTTCTCTTCGTGCAGACCGCCGGCTCGGCCATGCTTGCCGATGGCGTCCTGCGAATGGGAAGCGTCAACCCGGCCACGATCTACTTCTCGGATCGCCCCGACCGCGTTGCCGGCCACCTGACGACCGACGAGTTCGTGGCCACCTGGGGTGAGGGCGAGGACAGCTTTGCCTCCAACCCCCCTAACGCCACCCTGTCCATCCTGGCGGGCGAACAACCCCAGGAGATCGTGGTCACGATCACCGAGCCCAGGCTCGAGGACGGCGACCTCGTCTATAACGTCAGCATTCTGGAGGGCGCCGATGCCGCTGCCGGCGGCGCCTGTTCGCTGTTCATCGACATCATCGGCAGGCCGCTGACCCCCGTGTCGTACGCCGGGGTCGCCAGGCGCACAATGCGCCGGGCGGTGATCTATTAAGAGGACCTGCAGCACTGTGGAGCGCGATCCATGGGCATCGAAAGCCAACGTCCGATGCGGGACCTTCTGGACAACGGAAAGAAAGGGGAATCACAATGAAAAAGACACTCGGAATGCTGATCGTCCTCGCCCTGGCCGCATTCCCTGCGGCGGCACAGAGCGTCACGATCGACTACGCCCACGACTACGACTTCAAATCGGTCAAGACCTTCCAGTTCGTCGAGTCGACGGATGCCAAGGCCTCCGACTCGCTGATGGACGGCCGGATTCAGGAAGCCATCGTCAATGAGCTCGTCAAGGGCGGTCTGACCCAGGTCGACACCGACCCGAACATCTACGTGACCTACGGCATCACGACCCAGAAAAACGCGGTCTACAACACCGTCGGCTACGGCGGCTTTGGCCTCGGTTGGCGCGGTTGGGGCATGGGGGGCATGGCAAGTTCGACCACCACCGAGTCGACCTACACCGAAGGCACCCTCATCATCGACGCCTACGACGCGGCCGACAAGAAGTTGGTCTGGCGCGGCACCGGCACGGTAACCCTCAAGGAAAAACCCGAGAAGGTGACCGAACAGATCAACAAGATCGTCACCAAGCTCGGCGAGAAATGGCAGAAAATCCACGCCGGCATGGGCGAATAGAGTAGAAGAGTCGACCGGACACCTCCGGCCGCTCGTGCAAAGCTGAAGCAAACTCTCGCGGGGAGGGGCCGGCCCCTCCCCGTTGAGTTCTCTGCACTCGTCACCCGGTCGTGGGCGAGCAACCACTCACAAAACACCGAACCGAAACACGGGATCTTCAGCAAAGCAATCCCCAGCCAGCCGGACAGACTCCATTTTCCGCGGTGTTGCGCTGGGGGTAACGTTGTTCAAGGCTTGTGTTTTTATCATAAGCGGATTATGACCATTCCATGGAAGAGAGCGTCAAGGCGTATCTCGCAAAGATCGGGCGACGGGGTGGTCGGAAAAGCCGCCGGGTCCTTGATCCCAAAACGGCGCGAATGATGGTGCGTGTGAGGGAGGCGCGCAGGGCGTACCAGCGATTCCATGCAGAGTGCTTCTGGTCGTTCGATCCCGACTACCGCGTCGGGTTTTCTGACCTCGCTTGGGTCGCGGAGCAGCTCCGCAAGCATGGTGGGCGCGACGCCTGGGAAGCTGCGGGGAAGCTGTGCCGCTGACCGATTTCCAGGCGGATCTCGCCCGGTTACTCTCGCAGAACCGGACATTCGACTCTTACCTCGCTGGTGGGGCCGCGATTTTGATTGAGCCGAACACGATGCGATTCAGCCGTGATCTCGACTACTTTCACGACTCCGAAGCCCGGGTCGCTGAAGCGTTCTCCGCCGATCAGTCTCTGCTTGAGGCTGGAGGATATTCCATCGAAACTGATCTCAACCAACCCGGTTACGTGCGCGCGATCGTCCGCAAGGACGAGAATGCGACAAAGATCGAGTGGGCCCGCGACTCAGCCTGGCGATTCATGCCCACGATGCGAGACGCCCGGAAGATCTCGCGAGGCTCGATCTCGCGGAGCCAATCGACCTTCACGACCTGAAAGGCGCGTGGCTCGCGGCGCTCGATTCTGTTGAGCCGTTCGTCGCCTCTCGGCCCCCCGAGGAAATCGGCTGCCTTTACTACAGCGCGTCGCGGCAGAATTTCGTCGAGCCCCGGGAAGTGACCGACGCGGTACCGCACTTCGGGAGGCCCGGCGGCGTGCTGCCGCGCGTCGTTGATTCCTGACCGCCGCGCCCTGACCCCGAATCCGAATCTTCCTGCGAAGCATGTTGGCGGCGGGCTCTCGTCGTGCCGCAGCTCCCGAGTGAGATACGCAGCGTTTTCGGACGCCGGCTTCTTCGGGAGAATCCATGGAAACACGCACCTCCTTTGCCGACGGTTCAGGCTTCTCGGCGCCGTGCGCGAACCGCGTTCCGAGTTCGCTACCACGCAGCCAGGCCCCTGATCACAATGTATGATTCTGGGCGCAGTCGACAGGACAACCATCGCGAGGATGTGCCGGCCGAGGACCGGACGGTCGAATTGGGCGCAGCGCCCGGACATCTCCATCAAACCCGAGTTGAGCGACTTAAGAACCCTGCACTTCTACAAGGTGGACAAGATCTACCGGGAGGCCAAGAAGGCCAAGGAACAACTGAAGCGCGAACTTGGGGAGAAATTGGCTGCCTGGAGTGAGTCGCTGTGACCCGGCCACATCGAGGGGGTTCCCGGTCGGTGCGGCGGCGGTGTTCGGGATGAATTGCCGCGGAGTGTCGATTGAACCTGCGACCCAATCAAAACGACTCTGTGCACGGCGCGTTCTGCGGTGCTAAAATATTGATTATGAGAGACCTTGAGGAAAGAAGCCGGAAACGCCGGGAGGCGATGGAAACGCACCGGGCGAGGTCGCCGGAAGAAGCCGAGGCGTGGGACCTCGACTATTGGCAGCGTCGAACCCCGGAAGAGCGGCTTTCGGCGTTGGTCGCCATCCATCGAGACGTCGCCCAGGCCGAGGACGCCAGGGGCGACGCAACCACACCGGGCAGCTGACCCATGGACACTGTCCGGGACTTTGAAGACATCTTGGAGCTCTTCGCGCGACATCGCGTGCGCTACCTGATCGTCGGTGGTCTGGCTTTCATATACCACGCCAAGCCCCGCTACACCAAGGACATCGATCTCTGGATCGACGCCGACCCAGAAAACGTCCGCCGCGCCAACCTCGCGCTCGAGGATTTCGGCAGCCCGGCGCTGATGACGGTCGATGACCCTGAAGAGATTCTGCAGCTCGGTGTAGCTCCGAATCGCATCGATATCCTGCGCGAAACCATCACTCTCGACTTCGCCGAGGCGTGGCCGCGTCGGATCGAGAGCCACTACGGCACCGCCCCGGCAAACTGGATCGACCTCGACAGTCTGCTCGCCATCAAACGCGCCATCGATCACCCACGCCACCAGGAGGATGCACGGGTCCTCAGAGCCGTGCGCGCCCTGCGAGACAAGAAATAGCCTGCGCCCACCGCCTCGCCCGCCCATGCCGGAGACCCCATCCCCGCCCGTGCTAGCATCCGGCCCATGAACCGGGAACAGCCTGAATGAAAGCCCTTTACAGCGAGGTCTTCCGAGTTCGGTCGTACGAGGTCGACCCCATGGGGCGTCTCCAGGTGCCGATCCTGTGCAGGCTGTTGCAGGAAGTGGCCGTGACCCACGCCGGCATGCTCGGCGTGGCGGTGGAGACCCTGCTCGAACGCGGCACGGCGTGGGTGTTGTCGAGGATGTGCCTGTCTCTGGATCGGTGGCCGCAGGGTGGCGACCGGATCACCATCGAGACGTGGCCCGAGGCCATGGGCAAGCTGATTGTGGAACGGCGCTTTGCCCTGGCGACTGACGAAGGCGATTCCATTGGAACCGTCTCGACCTGGTGGGTGGTGCTCGATCTCGAAAGACGGAGACCGGTCCGCCTGCCCTCCGAAGCCTGGGACCGATTCAGCGAGTACGAGATCGGACCCACGCCGGCAAAGACGGGCAAGCTTGCTCTGCCGGACCCTGCGGAGCGGGAACTCGCCTTCTCGGTTCGCCGCAGTGACGTCGATCTCTCCGGCCACGCCAACAACACCAGCTTCGTCGAGTGGGTCATCGAGGCCGTGCCCGACGAGATCTGGAGCGGCTGCGATCTCACCGATCTGGATATCCAGTTTCTCGCCGAATGCCATCAGGGGCAGACCGTGCGGTCGCGCAGCCAACTCGTCGATCGCACCGAGGTTCGCCACCAACTGGTGCGCACTGACGACGGCGCCGAGGTCGCGAGGGCACGGACGGTGTGGCGGAATCGCCTTCGGTAGGACCCGAGGATGTGAGGGCGACGGCAGAAAGGGAGCACGGGAGACGGGGGGAAAGGGGGCCGCCGCAATTTCGGATTTCGGATTTCGGAATTGGCGGCAGCGAAACGTGATAAGGGTCGAGTCTCCCCTGCTCCCCTGCTCCCTGCTCCCCGCTCCCCTGCTCCCCTGCTCCCCTGCTCCCCTGCTCCCCTGCTCCCCTGCTCCCCTGCTCCCCTGCTCCCCTGCTCCCCTGCTCCCCTGCTCCCCTGCCCAATAAAAAGGCCCGCGCGAGGCGGGCCCTGGATCGATCAACTCGAGAAAATCACGGCCCGGGACGGATGGCGCCGTCCTCGATGGTGAACATGATTGGGGTGAAGAGTTCGTTAAGAGCTTCCGGATCGTCGTAGTAGCTGGTGCCGGTCTCCTCAGAGGGCATCTCCTGGATCGTGAAGGTCAATCGTTCTGCGTTGACGTCGATGACCCCGTAGCCGTGCGAAAAAAGGTTGTCGTAGAGAATATTCGAGGGCGACACCGCGGGGCTCAGCGAGGACACCTGCAAGAGGAGTCCGTACTGGGCGACGATGGCGTCGATCCCGGGTATCTGACCGAGGATCGGGTCCGACGCGATGGTGCGGGCGACGATCTCGCCGCCGGTGGACGATGAAATGGCCGGCGGCGTGAGTTCATAGACCCCGTTCTGGTGGTCGGTGACGAAGGTTGCGTGGATGTCGCCCGAGATCACCACTGCGTTGTCGACCAGGTCCAAAAGCCCGAGGACCTCCTGAGTCTTCTGCGGCAGGCCGTTGAAGTCCTCGTTGTTGATAATCAGCTTGGTGCGCAGAAAGTCTGGAAACTCCGGAGGCAGGAAGGACGCAATCAGAGGGTTGGTGAAGTCGACCACCATCGGCGTCATCATGAAGGAGTGGCCCAACACCTTCCACGTGGCGGGACTCGACAGCAGGGTGCCCTGGAGCCATGCGTTCTGTTGTCCGCCGTACACCTCCTGGGCCTCACCGCCGGTCAGAATGTACCTCGATGCCGCGTAGAGATCGAAGGTGTCCTTGATGACCTGGGTCCGCGACCCGCTGGAGGAGTAGATGGCGGTCTTGCCCATCAACAAGTAGGACACACCGCGAGGCAGGGCGGCGAGGATCTCGGGCGTGAACGGCGCCGTCAGACCGGCTCCCTCGAACAGGAGATTGACGAAGGTGGCACTGACGTTGCCCGCCATGACCTCTTCTGCGGTCCGCACCGCGGTGAAGAGATCGAGGGAGGGGTTTTCCAGCGTGTAGAGGTTGGCGGCGATCATGGTCGCCGTCTGCTGGAGGATCGGCAGGAAACTGCCGAGCAGGTCCATATCCACGTAGGGGTCGAAGCTCGAGCGCAGGTTCGGCCACGACTCTCCGATCAAGAAACCGAGGGTCGCCTCATCCACCGCGATGGTCCCCGGGAAAGCGTCCTCGGCGATCAGGTGGTCGGGTCGAAAGGTGCGCAGATCGGTCAACACCAGGTGCAGGTTGGAACCGTAGATGAGGTCGCGGTAGATCAGGCTGTTGGGATAGAGATCGGCGGCATCGATGTCGAGCTCGCCGTTGGCATCAAGCCCCGCGTCGATGGGGATCCACTCGAAGAACGCCCGCTCGGAGTTCTGCTTGCGCTCGACATCGTACTCGTCGATGCGGCCGTTGGAGTAGGTTGAGGTCGCGCCCCAGGCGTCGTTGGAGTACTCGTGGTCGTCCCAGATCACCAGCATCGGCCATCGTTCGTGGACCTGCTGCAGGACGGGGTCGGAATGATAGGTTCGATAGAGCTGCCGGTAGTTGTCCAGACTGGCCGCCGCGTAGTCATTGTCCGCCGGGTTGCCGAGCAGGATCGCCCCCTCGAGATCATCGAACTCGATCTGGCGCTCGCTGCCGGAGTCCTGGAAGGTCGGATCGCCGGTGGTTTCGTAGATGTAGTCACCGAGGTGGACCACGAAGTCGATGTCCTCATCGTGGTCGAGCAACATCTTCTCGTAGGCGTTGTAGTAACGGCCAACATAGTCCTGACAGTAGACCACGGCGAAGCGGACCGAAACATCCATGTCGGGAGTTGGTGCGGTGCGGGTCCGTCCGACCTGCGAAACATTTTCTCCCTGATACGTGAATCGATAGTAGTAATAGGTGTAGGGCTCGAGACCCTCGACCTTGACCTTTGCGCAGTAGTCGTCGAGCGCCGAGGCGCCGATCTCCCGGGTCGCCACGACGTCTTTGAACTGATCGTCCGTCGCGACCTCGAGGAGCAACACCTTCGGTTCCTCTTCGGTTTCGCTGACGACCCGCGTCCACAGCACCACGCTGTCGGCGGTGGGATCGCCGGAGGCCACCGACTGTGGAAAGTAGTCATTTGCCGCAGCGGTCCCGGCGACCACGCAGAGCAACCCGACCACGAACAACCACCGTGTATATCCGCGCATCACAACCTCCTTCAAAGGCGCACGGACGCAGCGCCCCGTGCAGGGTCTTTGATCGTCATGAGACATCACTGTTGGATCCGCCATATGAAGCGGCACCATCCTACACCGGCCGAATTCAGGATTTCGGATTTCGGAATTCGGAATTTCGATCGCTAACCCCCCAAGTAAGCTCGAACCCTCGAAGCGCTGAGTCGAGTCGCGTGCGGCGGAGCGTGCCATCTTCAATATTGTTGGACACACGAACATCAACGTCGCCAAGGTGATACGGGCCAACAATGTTGAAGGTGGCAACTCCCGGGAAGCGAGCACGGATACGAGCCCCGTGCGGCGGAGCGTGCCATCTTCAATATTGTTGGACACACGAACATCAATGTCGCCAAGGTGATACGGGCCAACAATGTTGAAGGTGGCAACTCCCGGGAAGCGAGCACGGATACGAGCCCCGCGCGGCGGAGGCGCCCGGAACGTTCAACGTTGAACGTTGGGTTTTTCAGGAATTCCGTGGTGTGAAGAGATGTCGACGACCTCGATCGAGGACGAACACAATCATCAGATTTTGACGTGAGCCGCAGAGCGGCGACAGAAAGATAGCCCGGGGCGTGAGCCCCGGGAACCGCGGTTCAAAATATTGAGAAGTCCCGGCAGGGGCGACAGATCCAGGCTGTGATGGGGTCTTCCTTGTCGATGTCGAACACCTGTCGCCGCTCCGCGGCTTGGAGGATTTTTGTCCCCGAGTTCCCTGGGGCTGACGCCCCAGGCTACAACCTGTCGCTCCTTCGGAGCTCTCGTCTGGAAATCTTGCGGTCGCACGTCTTTCGGGATGAGCCGGACGTTCAAACGTCTGAACGTTGTGGTGTTTTCCTCCTCGGACGGGGCACCTCTCGGGAGGGACCTCAGGAAAGGCGGGCTACGCCACCAGCAGATCCTCACCGGCGCGGACGAGGCGGGCGTAGGCGCCGTCGGCCGCGAGGAGCTCGTTGTGGGTCCCCTGCTCGACCACGCGGCCGTGATCGAGCACGACGATGCAGTCGGCTCGCTCGACGGTCGACAGCCGGTGGGCGATGACGATCACCGTCTTGCGTTCGAAGATCTTGGCCAGGGCATCCTGGATCAACTGCTCGGTGATCGAGTCGATCGAGGCCGTCGCCTCGTCGAGAACCACCACCGAAAGGTCGTGCGCCATGGCGCGGGCAAAGGTCAGGAGCTGGCCCTCGCCCACCGACAGGTCGGCGCCACGCTCGCGCAGAACGTGGTCCCAACCCACCCGTTCGACGACGCGATTCGCGTTGACCAGCGTCGCTGCCGCCTCGCAGTCGGTCTGGTCGATGGCGTCGTTGCCGAGGTCGACGTTGAAGCGCACGGTCTCCGAAAACAGCTGCGGGTCCTGACGGACGCCGGCGATGCGGCGGCGCACATCCTTCGAGCGGATCTCCCTGAGCTCGCGGCCGTCGAGCGTGATGGAACCGCGGTAGCCGGTGTAGGAGGTGTCGAGGAGCCGGCTGATGGTGGTCTTTCCGGAACCGGTGGCGCCGACCAGGGCCACGACCTGGCCCGGGCGAACCTCGATGTCGACCTCGTGCAGAACGTCCTCGCCGTCCTCGCGGTAGCGGAAGCTCACCCCGCGCATCACGATCTCGCCCTCGACCTCCGACAGCGCCTCCCCCTCGTTCGACACCGTGTCGGGGACGTCGAACAACGACAGGATCTTCTCCAACGCCGCCGCACCCTGTTGCAGGACCGCGACCGTGGAGGACAACTCGCGCAACGGCTGGAACAGACGGTCCAGATACTGGATGAACGCCACCAGCAGACCCGCGCTCACCGGCGTCGCAGACGGCAGCGGCACGCCCATGCGGGACGCGAGCCCCGACCCGTACCACAGCATGACCGCCACCCCGATCGACGCCGTGCCGTCGACCACCGCGTACATCAAGGAGTCGTAGACATTGGAACGGGTGGTGGCAGCGCGATAACGGCGGTTGCGCTCGTCGAACAGACTCTCGCTGTGCTCCTCGTTGCCGAAGAGCTGCACCACCTCGACGCCGTCGACGCGCTCGGCGAGGAAGGCGTTGACCGACGCCAGCGCCCCCCGGACCTCGACGAAGAGCGCCCGCAACCGTCGCCTGATGAACTCGAGGATGGCCAGGATCGGCGGCGCCAGCAGCAGCAGGACAAGGGTCATCCGCACGTCGAGCAGGAACATGGCGACCAGGGTGCCGACGATCAGCAGGATGTCGAGCACGATGTTGATGAGCCCCGACGACAGCGCCTCGCCGAGGGCATCGACGTCGGAGGTGGCGCGGGTCAGCAGCTTGCCCGCCGGCTGCCGGTCGAGATAGCTCTGCCGCAGGCCGAGCAGCTTGCGGTAGATCCCCGACCGCAATCGGACGATACTGCGCTGGCCGCCCCACGCCAGTGCCAGCACGTAACCGCCCTCGAACACATAGCTCGCGACCACGGCGCCGAGGTAGACCAACGCCAGCTGCATCAGACCGTCGGCCACGCCCGGAACCAGGTGCTCGTCGATGACCTTCTTCAGAATCCACGGCTGCAAGAGGTTGAGCCCGGCGGTCACCGGCGTCAACGCGATGGCCAGGGCGAAGGCCCAGGCATCCGGCCGCAGGTACGGCCACAGGCGGCGGAGGACCGAGCGCTGTTTCACGAGGCCGCCTCGATCTCGGAGGCCGCGCGTTGGCTCTGGACCAGCCAGGTGTCGCGGTAGATCCCCGGACGCTCGATCAATTCGCTGTGGGTGCCGTGGTCGACGAGCCGCCCGCCGTCGAGGACCAGGACGTTGTCGCAGTGGCGAAGGGCCGACAGGCGATGGCTCGCAATGAGCACCGTCGGCGCCTGGGCCCTCCGGGTGAGGGCGGCAACCGTCTCCACCAGCTGGGCCTCGGTCTGATGGTCGACCGCGGACAGGACGTCGTCGAGGATCAGCAGATCGCAATCGCGGTACAAACCGCGGGCGAGCGCCACGCGTTGGCGCTGGCCGCCCGACAGCATGATGCCGCGTTCGCCGACCACCGTCTCCAGACCGTCGGGCAGTGCCTCGAGATCGGACCCGAGGGCCGCCATATCGACCGATCGCGCGATCCGCTCGATGTCGGGGACCGCCTCCAGGGCGACGTTGGAAGCGATCGCGTCCGAAAACAAGAAGGGCCGCTGCGGCACCACCGACAACCGGCGCCGCCACGACTCGAGATCGATGGTCGTGATATCGACACCATCCGCGAATCACGGTGTCCGCGGACGGATTGTAGACCCGGGCGAGCAGGCGCAACAGAGTGCTCTTTCCGCTGCCGGTGCGGCCGAAGAGACCGACGACCGACCCCGCCGGAATGGTCGTCGTCAGCCCCGCGAGGACGGCGTGCTGAGGTTCGTCGGGGTAGGCAAAAGACAGATCCCGGATCTCGATGGTCGGTCCGTGACCGGGCTCCATCACCCGTCCCGCGCTGCCCTCCGGACGCTCGACCGGCGCGTCCACGAGCTCGAAGATGCGTTCGAGGGCCGCCCGGCCGCGCTGAATCACCGACATCATCCAACCCATCGATCGCAGAGGCGGGAGGAAGACCGCAAGCAGGGCGGTGAAGGCCGCCAGCTCGCCGACGGTCAAGGTGCCGGCCAGAACCATCGGTCCGCCGACGGCGATCAGCGCGAACATCGCCACACCGCCCGCCAGAACCAGCAACGGCAACGCGGTCGAACGGATGACGGCCAACCGCATGCTGGTCCGCAGCCACTCGCGGTTCCGCGTTTCGAACCGCTCGATGAATGCCTCCTCGGCGACGAAGCCCTGGATGGCCGCCATGCCCTGGAGGCTGCCGAGCACGTGCTCGGAAATTTCGCCGAGCTGCTCCTGGCTGCGCCGCGCGAGGTAGAAGAGGCGTCGGATCGCCCACTGGACGAGACCGGCACCGACGACCACCGGCAGCAGCACCATCAGTGTCAGACGCGGCGACAGCGACACCATCTTCCAACCGGTGAGGGCCACCGCCATGGTCACGTTGAAGAGTCTGCAGACCGCCGAAGCCGACCAGGGTGCGGACCCAGGAGATGTCGTTGGCGGCACGGCTGACGATATCGCCGCGCTTGTGGACGGCGTAGAACGAGGGCTGCAACTGCAACAGATGGGCAAAGAGGTCGCGACGCAAGCGGTACTCCACGTGCCGACCCGGGTTGAAGATCAGGACCCTCGACAGGCTCCGGACCACGATGACCGCGACCCCCATGACCGCGATGGCGGCCACGTAGCGTCCCACCGACGTGCCCGCCCGCAGGGCGTCGATGGCGTGGCCGATCTGCACCGGGATGCTGACGCTGAGATAGTTCGTCACGAACAGAAAGGCCGCCCCGGCGAGATAGCTCCACCGGTAGCGCCACGCGTACTCCCTCAGGAGCCGAACGATCGGCCTCCCGACCGCGTCTCTCATCATGTCGCCGTCGTCGTCCAAACCCACGCTCCGTCTAACCGCCGACCATCCTCGCATGTTCCGCTGCCACGTTGAAACATTCGAACGTTCGAACGGTGCAACGTTCAAACGCTCAGTGGACCGGGCCCGGCAACCGCGCTAGGCTCTGGAGGCCGCCAAAAAAGGAGAACGCCATGCCCGAGAACATGCCCGAGGTCCTGATCAGCGAAGACGAGATCCACGCCAAAGTCGAGGAGCTGGCGCGGCGCATCTCGGTCGACTACCGCGACTGCGACGACCTGATTCTGGTCGGCGTGTTGAAGGGCTCGTTCATCTTCCTGGCCGACCTGGCCCGCCACCTGACGGTCCCGCGCAGCGTGGATTTCATGGCCCTCTCGACCTACGGCGAAGGCACCGAGACCGACGGCGCGGTGCGCATGATCATGGACCTTCGCCGCAACATCGCGGGCAAGCACGTGCGTCATCGTCGAGGACATCGTCGACACCGGCTACACCCTGGCCTACCTGGTGCGCACCCTGGCGGCGCGACAGCCGGCATCGCTCAAGACCTGCGTCATGGTCCACAAGCCGGACCGGCGCGAGGTCTACGCCCAGATCGACTACCTCGGTTTCGAGATCCCCGATGTCTGGGTCGTCGGCTGCGGTCTCGACTGGGCCGAGAAGTTTCGGACCCTCCCCTACATCGGGGTCGTCAAACCGGAGGAGTAGTCCACCCACACGCACAATTCGGAATTCGGAATTCGGAATTTTCGACATTTCTACCCAGCCCCCTACCAACGTAAGCGTTCGGGCATGTGGGTAGCTCCTCTCAGGATGTAGCGGTGAATACCAGCGTGCGGACGGACGGGGAAACCATGTTCAACATGGTTGCGACACTCGAACATGTCAAGTCGGCGGAGCGATTGCGAGCAGACAATGTTGAAGGTGCGCTCGCTCTCGCGGAATGCCATCGACCGAGGGAGCGAGTCGACTCCCCGCTCGTCGTCCCGACCGAGAGAGCGGACGACTCTGAGCGAAGGGATCTGTAGTGCCCTTGCTCGTTGCCGCGAGCTGACAGGTCTCCGCTTCGGCACTCGGGTCTTCGGTCGATGCAGTTCAAGAGCGCCTGCGCGCAGGTCGGCGAGCTGAGTCCATCTCGAGATCGGAACTCAGGAGCATTGTGTGACCCCGCTCACTGACGGTTTCCGGCCCGCGACCTATATTGAGTGTGGACGCACCGGATAATCTCCTCCTTCACAAGCCCGCACGCGGGCTTGCTTTTTTTGTCTGTGGGCAAAAGCCCACAGGCAAGAAAATATGAGTGCTAAGCTGCGCGGGATGATGGAATCGACACTGAATCTCGAACAGGTGCCGCCGGGACGGCGGATCTACGCCAACCGCACGCTCAACCTGCGCACCATCGGCGCGATCGGCTACGACATGGACTACACCCTGGTCCACTACCACGCCGATGTCTGGGAGCAGAAGGCCTACGAGCGGGCGAAGGACCTCCTGCGCAGCGAGGGCTGGCCGGTCGAAGACCTCGAGTTCGACCCGGGTCTGGTGATCCGCGGGCTGGTGATCGACACCGAGCTCGGCAACATCGTCAAGGCCAATCGCTTCGGCTACGTCATGCGCGCCGCTCACGGCACGCGGCTGATGGAGTTCGAGGAACAGCGCGACGTCTACCGCCACACGCCGGTCGATCTCTCGGAGCCGCGTTTCTTCTTTCTCAACACCCTGTTTTCGCTCTCCGAGAGCTGCTTCTACTCTGCAGCTGGTCGATCTCTACGACCAGCACGTCTTTCCCGAGTGTCCACGGCTACGAGGACCTCTTCCGGCGGGTCGGGCGCGCCTCGACGAGACCCACATCGAGGGCACCCTCAAGGCCGACATCATGGCCGATCCGGAGCCCTACATCGACCTCGACCCGCAGGCGCCGCTGGCGCTGCTCGACCAGCTCCAGGCCGGCAAGCGCCTGATGCTGATCTCCAACTCGGAGTGGGAGTACGCCCGCACCGTCATGGCCTACGCCTACGACCGCTTCCTGCCGGACGACATGACCTGGCGCGACCTCTTCGAGCTGGTCATCGTCGGCGCCCGCAAACCGGGCTTCTTCCTCTACGACCTGCCGCTGTTCTCGATCGCCGACGAAGAGGCGGGTCTGCTGCGGCCGGTGCCGAGCCAGATCCCGGAACCGGGCGCCTACCTCGGCGGCGACGCGACCAAGGTCGAGGAGTACCTGGGGCTCTCCGGCGCCGCGATCCTCTACGTCGGCGACCACATCTTCGCCGACGTCAAGATCTCCAAGTCGAGCCTCCGCTGGCGCACCGCCCTCATTCTGCGCGAGCTCGAGGACGAGCTGGCGGCGATCGACGCGTTTCGCGACTCCGAAAGCATCCTCGTCGAAATGATGGAAGAAAAGATCCAGCTCGAAACCGCCCTCAGCCGCATCCGTCTGGCCCTGCAGCGCCTCAAGGGAGGCTATGCGGAGACAGCCACAGCCGTCGGCCAAGGAACTCGAGGCCGAGATCCAGCGCGTCCGAGAGGCCTCCATCGCACTCGACGAGCGCATCGCGCCGCTGGCGCGCGAGGCCTCCCAGCTCGAAAACCCGCGCTGGGGCGCCTTGCTGCGCTCCGGCAACGACAAGAGCCACCTCGCCAGTCAGATCGAACGATCGGCGGACATCTACACCTCGAGGGTCTCGAACTTCCTCTTCGCCACCCCGTTCGCCTACCTGCGCAGCCGTCGCGGCAGCATGCCGCACGATCCGATCGGTTAAGACCCTGCCGATGCTCCGCACTGTGCACACGGTCGCCGCCGTCAGCTTCCTCAACGCGCGGCCGCTGATCGACGGTCTCGAACGCGAACCGGCGATCTCGGTCGTCACCGACGTGCCGAGCCGGCTGCTGGAGACCCTGATCGTCGATCGCGCGCTCGGATCGCCCTGTGTCCGGTCATCGACTTCCAGACTGCCGACATCGACCTGTCTGTCGTTCCGGCCGGCGCCATCGGGTCGGACGGCCCGACTCACACCGTCCGGGTCTTCAGCCGGGTGCCGATCCGGAAGATCGACCGGGTCCACATCGACGGCGACAGCCACACCTCGGTCGCCCTGCTCGAGATCGTCCTCGAGGCGTTGAACGGACGCCGACCCGAGCTCACCACGCTCATGACACGCCGACGCCAAGGGCGCCGACCCACCCGAAACCGTGCTGCTGATCGGTGACAAGGTGGTCCGCGACGAACCGACCGTCGGTCTCTACCCGTATCAGCTCGATCTCGGCGAGGCCTGGAAGAGCCTCTCCGGTCTGCCGTTCGTCTTCGCCACCTGGCTGGCCCGCGCCGGCGAGGACCTCGGAGAGCTGCCGGCGACCCTGCGTCGCTACCGGGAACGCAACCTGCTGCGGATCCCCGAGATCGTCTCCACCCACGCCGACGGCTGGCCGGCCGATCTCGCAAACCGCTACCTCGGACACATCCTCCGCTACGAACTCGGCCCGCGCGAGCTGGAATCCATCGAGCTCTTCTGGGGGCGCTGCCACGCCCTCGGCCTCATCGACGATCTGCGGCCGATGCGGCTCTATCGGAATTCTCAATTCTGAGAGCCTCTTGCAATATTCACATTCAAAGGCGGGGCAGGCCCCGCCACTACAGTGGAATGTCCTTTGTGGGTAGGGGCGGCACCTGTGCCGCCCGACCTCGATCAGGCGCGATAGGTCCGAATTCGGCGACATAGTTCGAATTTTGCAAGAGGCTCCTGAATTGTGAATTCGCCCGCGCACCCATTCCGCTCCGGGTTGGATGAGTTAACGACTGTTGGGAATTGCAGGTTGATGGCCCAGGGGTGTACTAAGCTGGAGCCGTGCCTGTCGAAGTCTCCTCCGAAGCCAAATCGACGAGTCAAAAAATCGGCCTTCTGTTGGGCCCCATCCTGTTCTGCGTGACCCTGTTTCTGGATCTCGATTCTTCCAACCCCGGGGTCACCCACATGGCGGCGGTGGCGGTTCTGATGGCGACCTGGTGGATCACCGATGCCATCCCCCTGTCGGCGACCGCGCTGTTGCCGCTGGTGCTCTATCCCCTGCTGGGCATCATGAAGACCCGGGAATGTGCGCCGATCTACGTCAACAGCACGATCTTTCTCTTCATCGGTGGTTTCATGATCGCCCTGACGATGGAGAAGTGGACGCTGCACAAACGCATCGCGCTGTGGATCATCCGGCGGATCGGGGGCGGACCGTCGCGCATCATCCTCGGTTTCATGGTCGCGGCGGCATTCCTCTCCATGTGGATCTCCAACACCGCCACCGCCATCATGATGGTGCCCATCGCCATGGCGATCATCCTGCAACTGGAGGAGAGGTTCGGTATCAGTGCGTGCCATTCCTTCACCGTCGCGCTGATGCTCGGAATCGCCTATGCCTGCTCGCTCGGCGGCATGGCGACCCTGGTCGGCACGCCGCCGAATCTGTCGTTCGCGAGGATCTTCGAGATCACGTTCCCGAATGCGGAGCCCATCGCCTTCGGCCAATGGTTGGTGATGGCCTTTCCCATCACCTTGATTCTGCTGACCACCGTGTGGCTGCTTCTGACGCGGGTGTTCTTCCGCTTTGGAAAGTCGTTCGAGGTCGACCGCGATGTCGTCAAGCGCGAGTACGCGGAACTCGGCCGCATATCGTTCGAAGAACGCGCGGTGCTGACGGTCTTCGTGGCCACCGCCTTCGGTTGGGTCTTTCGCCAGGACCTGGTGCTCGGCATCTTGACCATACCCGGATGGTCGCGGCTGCTGCCCCACGCGGACCTGATCGACGACGCCACGGTCGCGATCGGTATGGCGATGATCCTTTTTTTCATCCCGACCCGCAGCCGCAATGCCGCCAGCCGCATGGTGATGGGCGTCGACGTGTTCACCAGGATCCCGTGGCACATCGTGCTTCTGTTCGGCGGCGGTTTTGCCCTCGCTCAGGGATTCCGGGTCACCGGTCTTTCAGAATTGATTGGAACCCGGTTCGCAGGCCTCGAAGGAGTGCCGCCGTACGCCATGATCGCGCTGATTTGCGGCGGCATCACCTTCCTCACCGAACTGACTTCGAACACCGCGACAACCGAGATGATCCTGCCGATCCTCGCCTCGGTCGCGGTCGCCATGAAGGCCAATCCGCTGCTGCTGATGATCCCGGCCACGCTGTCGGCGTCGTGCGCCTTCATGATGCCGGTGGCCACGCCTCCGAACGCCATCATCTTCGCCAGCGGCCGCATCAAGATCGCCGAAATGGCCAGGGTGGGGCTCGCCATCAACCTGATCGGCGTGGTGGTCATCTCCCTGGTGTTCTACTTCCTCGGGTCCGCGGTTCTCGGCATCGACCCTGCCGCGTTTCCGACGTGGGCGGAGTCTGGATAGCCTACGGCGCCTCTTCCGGCCACCAGCGATAGGCCTCGATATCGAGAGTCCCGTTGTCACGAAAGACCACGCCCTCTTCCTCGAGCAGTGAACGCTGGAGACCCTTCGGAAAATCGGGGAGATGGTCGGTCGAACACCCGCCCGAGGCGTTGACCACCCGCTGCCAGGGCACGCCGTCCGGGCACCGGTGCAGCATCCACCCGACCGCCCGCGGCGAGAGCCTGCCGCCCATCAGGGTCGAGATCTGGCCGTAGTTCATGACCCTGCCGCGCGGGATCCGGCGCACGATCTCCACCACCTGCTGCTGGGCGTTGAGCCGTTCGCCCTCGATGTCGCCGTGAACGCGGTTTGATCCCACGGGAGAACCCTAGCATTCTCCAGGCCCGGGCGGGGGAGCAGGGGAGAAAGGGAGAAAGGGGGAAAGGGGGAAAGGGGGCTGGGAGAATTCGGAATTCGGAATTCGGAATTCGGAATGCCAGCCACCGACCCGGTGTCGGGATCCCGCCCGCGTTCACCGGAGGGCCGTCTTTGACGGTTTTGCGATACCCGAGCCTCGACACGAGCGGCTGTCCCGGTCGCAAAACCTCAAAGGGGGCACTCACGGGCAAGATCGTTCTGAGAATCGGGATGATCAGGTCGGGAGGCCATCTCCCGGAGTGAGCACCCGCGGTTGTCAGGCAGCCGGGGCGGCTGCCCCACAATCGCCCGACTGGAAGCGCGCCCCGGAAACGGCCCGCGTGCGGCGGAGGTGCCATTTGTCACATTGTTTGATCTCGAACCCGCCTGCGTACGAGAGAACCCGCGGGCAAACAATGTGACGGGTGGCTCCTCCCGGGAAGCGCGTATTGAAAGGCGGGTTCACTAGAGCCCTCGAAAACGGTTCGACAACAGATCAAACGGCCCAGCCTGTCGCCCCTCCGGGGCTTTTCATCTATTTGATCGTCGATTCCTGGGGCTCACGCCCCAGGCTAAATCCTGTCGCCGCTCCGCGGCTCAACCTGCCAAACAGGAGGCGCGGCGTTAAAGAACGCCCGCGTGAGATGGGTAAGAGGTTGCGCTCCGCGCTACCATGAACCGATGTACGCGAGCGTCGCGATCCCCCGCAGCACCGCAGAGGCCCTGACCTACTCGGTCCCCCGAGACCTCGAGGCATTTGCCGTGCCGGGCGTGCGGGTGCGGGTGCCGCTGCGGAACAAGACCGTGACCGGAGTTCTGGTGGCAGTCTCCGACACCACCGACGTCGATGCGGCCGTCCTTCGAGATCTGACCGAGATCGTCGACGAGAAACCCCTGCTGCCGCCCCACCTCTTCCACCTCGCCGATTTCATCTCCACCTACTACCGGTGCCCCCTCGGCGACACCCTCTCGGCCGTCCTCCCGGCCGGTCTGTTGCGCTCCGACGGCGAGATCGCGCGCTTGACCGCGGCCGGTGCCGCGGTCGCGCCCGAAACCCTGCCCGGAAAACAAGGCGCGCTGCTGGCAGAGCTGCAGGCGGCTACCAAGCTGAGAGTTCCGACCCTGCTGGCCCGCGCAGAGATTTCCACCAGGGGGCCTCTCGATGCACTGATTCAGTCAGGGCTCGCGTCCGTAGGAAGCACCCGACGAGACCGCCCCCCGGAAGCCGAGATCGCGGCGGTCAAGCTGCCCGATGTCCCGCTCGAGGACCTTCTCGAGCGCTGCGCCCGCGCCCCGCGCCGCCGTGAGGTCCTGGAGTGGCTGGCCGAGCAGGGCCGCCCGGCTCTGGTGTCCGAGGTCTGCGGCGAGGTCGGGTGCTCGACGTCAACCGTCCGGGCGATGGACACCGCCGGTCTTCTCATCCGCTTCTACCAGGCGCCCGAGCGGCGCCAGCGCTGGGTCCTGCGGCCGGCGATCGAGCGCCCGGTCCTCACCGGCGAACAACAGACGGTGGTCGACGCCGTCGACGCTGCGCTCGACGGCGGGCGCTACTCGCCCTTCCTGCTCGAGGGCATCACCGGATCGGGCAAGACCGAGGTCTACCTCCGCTGTCTCGAAAAGGTCCTGGCCAGGGGCCGCAGCGGGATCGTCCTGGTGCCCGAGATCGGACTCACGCCGGCCGCGTCCGGGGCCGTCGAACGCCGCTTCGGCACCCAGGCGGCAGTGCTCCACTCCGCCCTCTCCGAGGGCGAGCGCTGGCGGGAGTGGAAGCGCATCAGGGACGGCGGCGTCAAGGTCGTCGTCGGGCCGAGGTCGGCCCTCTTCGCACCGCTCGACGACCTCGGTTTCATCGCCGTCGACGAAGAGCACGACGCCGCCTACAAACAACAGGAGGCGCCGCGCTACCAGGCCCGCGACCTCGCGCTGGTGGCGGCCCAGCACCTCAAGATCCCGGTTCTCCTGTGTTCGGCCACCCCGTCGGTCGAGGCCGCGTCGCTCGTCGAGCGCGACCTCGCCAACCACCTGCGTCTGACCCGGAGGGTCGCCGGCGGATCGCTGCCCGAGGTCGAACTGGTGGATCTGCGGGGAGAACCGCCCGAACCCGGCGAACAGGGCCGGACCCTTTTTTCGCGCCGCCTGCGGGAGCTCCTCGAGGAAACTCTGGGCCGCGGTGAACAGGCGATCCTTCTGATGCAGCGGCGGGGTTGGGCGCCGATCCTCCTCTGCCGCGACTGCGGCCACAAGATCCAGTGCCCCGACTGCTCGGTCTCGCTGGTCGTCCACCAACGCTCCGGCGACCTCCGCTGCCACTACTGCGGCCACCGCCAGCAACCACTCGCCAGGTGCCCTTCCTGCAGTGGCGATCTGCTGGACGCCGTCGGCGCCGGCACCGAGAAGGTGGCGGCGCACCTGAAGCGCTTGATGCCGGAGGTCTCCAGTGCCATCCTCGACCGCGACACGGTTCGCCGCCGATCGGGTCTGCAGGACACGCTCGGGGCCTTTGCGGCGGGGGCCGTCCAGGTCCTCATCGGCACCCAGATGGTGGCCAAGGGGCACCATTTCCCGAACGTCACCCTGACCGGGGTGATCTCTGCCGACGCCATGTTGGGTCTGCCCGACTTCCGGTCGGCCGAGCGAACCTTCCAACTGCTCACCCAGGTCGCCGGGCGATCCGGCCGCGGCGACCGGCCGGGGCGGGTCGTGATCCAGACCTACTACCCCGACCACCCCGCGGTGCAGCTCGCCTGCAAGCACGATGTCGGCACCTTTCTCGCCGAGGAGATGATCTACCGCCGCAGTTTCTCCTACCCACCGGTGGCCCGTCTGGCCCTGGTTCGATTCGAAAGCACCAGCGAACGACTCGCCCGCGATGCGGCCGAGGCCGCTGCAGTGGCGACCCAACCGCTGCCGCAACGGGTTCGCCTGCGCGGCCCGGCGCCGGCGCCTCTGGAGCGGATCCGCGGGATGTGGCGCTGGCAGGTACTGTTGTCGGCGGCCAACCGCGAATTGTTGCGTGGGCTGCTCGAAAAAATCGAGGCCCTGCCAATCCCCAACAAGGTCCGGCGGATCATCGACGTCGACCCGACCTCGACTCTTTAGCCAATGACTGAGGGAATTCTGACCAGCGGCTGGCGTATCCTCTCCAGGACAGTCGGGGCGTCGATCATTAAGAAGTGTCAGCATCCATCGTTTTTCTGTTGACGCCGCGCGTCCGAACGGCGAACCTTTCAGCATCAGGTGCGTAGAACATCAGCGTACGGGACGAAGTGCAAGGAGGACTCAAGGTGAAGACGAGAACGACCCAACTCATCGCTGCAACTCTGTTTCTGGTAATGACTCTCCCCGGCAGCGCGGCGGAGACCGACGTATCCGCCCTGCCGACCACGGTCGGTCCGCTGCCCATGGCACCGGGGGACACCCTGAAGCTCGATCTCACCGGGGCGTACCAACTGGCGCTTTCCCGAAATCTCAACCTCCACGTCAGCCGCTACGACCTCGCCATCGCCGACGCCACCGTGCGCGGGTCCGGGGGGATCTTCGACCCGTACCTGACGGCCGGTATCAACGGCGACTCGGCGCAGGCACCGACGTCGACCATCCTCGAGGGCGCCAACGTAGCCGAGAGCCGCAACACGCGTTTCCTTCTGGGTGTGGACCAATTGCTGCCCTCGGGCACGCAGATCAGCGGTGACTGGAACTCATTTCGCGGTGAAACCAACTCCACCTTCTTCTTCCTCAATCCCCGCTGGGACGCTTCCCTCCGTCTTGCTCTCACCCAGCCACTCCTCAACGGATTCGGCACGACGGTCACCCGTTCGCAGATCATCATCGCCGAGAATCTCCGCCAGCAGACCGCGGTCGGGTTCGAAGTGCAGGTGATCCAGCTGCTGGCCCAGGTTGAGCAGGCCTATTGGGAACTGGTGGCGACCCGCAAGGCCGTCGCGGTGACCGAGCAGTCCCTGACCCTCGCCGAATTGCTGCTCGAAGAGACCCGGCAGCGGGTCGAAGTGGGCACATCGGCCCCGATCGACATGGTCCAGTCCGAGGCCACAGTCGCGAACAGGGTGCAGGAGTTGATCTACGCCAGGAACGCGACCTCCAACGCCGAGGACAGCCTCAAGGCCCTGCTCGGATTCGACCTGCCCCACGAGTGGGAAGTGAAGATCGAGACCACCGACTCCTACGAAATGGAGCCGGTCCTGCCCGACCTTCAGAAATCCATCGAAACCGCTCTCGAAAGACGTCCCGCCATTCTCCGCCAGGAGCTGGAACTGGAGCGTCTTGATCACAACGTCAAGGTGGCGCGCAACGGCGCCCTGCCGCGGCTCGACCTCACAGGCAGCTACGGCTGGTCGGGGGTCAGCGGCGAGTCGACCATTAACGACCCCGAGACCGGCGAGCCGATCACGATCCGCGAGGGCTGGGGAGACGCGGCAAGCCAGGTCTTCGAGTTCGACTTTCCGAGGTGGACCCTGGGTTTGACCTACTCGGTTCCGATCGGCAACCACCGCGCCAAAGAGCAACTCGCCGCCAACCGCTATCAACGCGATCGCGCGGACACCCAGCTCTCCGCTCTCAAACAGGGGATCACCCACGAGGTGCGGGTTGCGGTCAGGTCCTTGTACGACGGGGCGGCTGCGATCGATGCCGCGGTGGTTTCAAGTCGCCTGGCAGTGCGCAACCTCGAGGCCGAGCAGACCAAGTTCAACAACGGTCTCTCCACCAACTTCCAGGTCTCGGAGATCCAGCGCGCTCTCGCCGACGCCCAGTTCGCCGAGATCCGCGCCCGCGTCAACTACCGCAAGGCGCTGGCGGCCTACTACGGATTTACAGGCACCTTCCTCGATGCAGTGGGAGTGCAGATTGACAACGGCGGCGAGCCCGAGTCGGTCCACGACTACTGGAAGGACACCAAGTGGCTGCAGTTCTCCGATCTCAAGGGCGCCAGCAAAGAGGTCACCATCCCCGCCGAGCAGGTGGAAACCGCAACGGACTAGTTCTTAGTTTTTAGTTTTTAGTTTTGAGTTAACGGCCGCCCTCCCTGATCCGGGGAGGGCGGTTGTCGCTAGGCGAAATTCTCGTTTATCTGAGCATCTTGTAAAATTCGAAATTGGTCGCCGAAATCCACATATTCGTGCCTGGTTGAGACCGGGCGGCACAGGTGCCGCCCCTACCCACAAAGTACATTCTCATGTAGTGGCGGGGCCTGCCCCGCCTTTGAATGTGAATTCTGCAAGAGGCTCATCTATTTTGAATTCTGAATTCCCATCTGCCGTCCAATGTGCTCCGATGATCGACCCGGCACTCAGAACTAAGAACTCAAAACTCAAAACTTCGAATTCGCGTAGCGAATTCGGTTAAGATCTGCCGTCATGGACTTCAAACTCGTTCGCCAGTTGCCCGGTACGTTGTGGTCTGCTGTCGTGATGGAGCTCTTCGAGCGCCTTGCCTACTACGGCATGGTGATGGTGCTCGGGATCTACATCGTCGACCGGCTCGGGGTTCCCGCCGACACCTTTGGATGGGTGTACGGTATTTTCACCGCCACGCTCTACTTCCTGCCGGTGCTCGCCGGGGCGTTGGCCGACCGCTTCGGCTACAAACCGGCCTTGATTGTGGCCTTCGCCACCCTCACCAGCGGCTACTTCCTGCTCGGGGCGTCGACCGACTTCCGTATCATCTGCGCGGCCCTCGGTCTGATCGCGGTCGGCGGTTCGATCATCAAGCCCACGATTTCGGGCGCGGTCACCCGCACCACCGAGGAGGGCAGCACCCGGCCGGTGGGTTTCGGCCTCTACTACATGATGATCAATGCCGGTGGGCTGATCGGCCCGGTGGTGGCGGCCCAGGTCCGGAACCGCTCCGAGTTCAGCTACGTGTTCTGGGTGTCGGCGGCGGCCTGCGCCCTGATGTTGGCCCAGGCTATCTTCGCCTTCCGCGATCCCGTGCCGGAGGCCGAGCGGAAGAGCGGGAAGAGCATGGCCGATATCTTCCGCGAGATCGTCATGGTGCTCGCCAACTGGCGCTTCGTGCTGCTGCTGGTGATCTTCTCCGGCTTCTGGGGAATGATCAATGTGATTTTCGGCTTCCTCCCGATCTACGTCGAGGCGTTCACCGATCTTTACGCCGCCGAAGCGGCCATCGACAAGATCGTCCCGCTGACCAGGGTTGCCGGCCACTGGCTCAACGCCGAGGTCCTGATCTCGCTCGATGCGCTCCTGATTGTTCTCTTCCAGGCGACAATCTCCTACCTCACCCGCCGCTGGCCGACCCTGCGCGCGATGCTGGTCGGAACCACCATCGCCACCGTCTCCTGGATCTTCCCGGCCATCTCGCCGGTGGCCACCTTCGTGTCCCTCGGGATCGTGGTCTGGTCGTTGGGCGAAATGATCTGCTCGGCCCGCTTCTTCGAGTACTGCGGCACCATCGCACCCAAGGATCAGGTCGCGCTCTACCTCGGTTATTCATTCTTCGCCATCTTCATCGGCAACTTCTACTCCGGTCCGTGGGCCGGGTGGCTTTACGAGAACTTCATCCGGGTGCCGCACGAGGCCGGCCTTCCCATTCAGCCGTGGGTCTTCTTCGGAGGCGTCATGGCGATGGGTGCGTTTTCGGTCGTAGGTCTCGCGGTGTACGGCTGGTTCATCAACCCTGACACCGCGCGGCGCGCCGAGGGCAACGCATCGTGATCGAGGCGCTGCGCACGCTATTCACCGACCCGAGCTTTCCCAGCCCGCACGTGATGGTGGTGCACTTTCCCATCGCCTTCATCGCCTTCGCGCCGCTGCTCGACCTCGCGTGTCTGGTCTTTCGCGACCGGGTGTGGCTCGACCGCGCCGCCGCCGCCATGTACCTCCTCGGCACCCTCGGCGCCGGCGCCGCCTATCTCCTGGGCGAGAAGGCCGCCGAAGCCGTCCAATCAATGACCCCTGCCGCCGAATCGGTTTTGGCCGACCACGAGGCCCAGGCGGTGATCACGCTGGTGGTGCTCGCCGTTGCCACGCTCATCCGACTGATCGTCACGTGGCTGGGCCGCGACGACCGCCGGATCAAGGTCGGGATCTTCCGGTTGCTGGCTCTGCCGGCTGTCCTCGCCGCGCTGGCGATGCTCGCCCTCACCGCCGATCTCGGCGGCCGGCTCGTCTACCACCACGGGGTCGGCGTCACCGTTGAAACATTGGAACGTTAGAACGTTAGAACGTTCAAACGACTATTGGTGTCGGACTCGAGGGCGGTCGCGACCTGATTCATGATGGCCAGTTCTCCGTGTGAGGTGGCCAGGAGGTCGTCAAAACGGATCGCCGCCCGGTAGGACGCGATCTCGTCATCGTCATAGAGCCCGCTCGCCATCAGGACTCTCAACCCGGTGGAGGCCACATCTCGGGCCGCCGCGCCGCCGTGGAGCCGCGCGCAGGCCATCAACAGCTCCTTGCGGGAACTCGCATCGCGAGCGGCCTTGCGGGCGAGAACGACCGCCGTTTCCACCTCTGCCGCCAACCGCGCAAGCTCGAACATCACCCACTGCTCGCGCGGCAGTTTCTTGGTATGGCAGGCGAGAATGGTCTCGGCGAGGGCGTCCGCTGCCAAAGCCGCGGCCTCGCCGGTCCCCATCTCGCGCAGACCGTTGGCCAGGTCGCGATAGAACCGGCCCTTGGTCTTGACCACCATCCGCCAACGGTGGGTACCGATGATGTTCTGCAGAATTTCCGAAGTGCCCTCGTAAATGGTCGTGATGCGGACGTCTCGGCGGATCTTCTCGACCTCGTACTCGTGGGTGTAACCGTAGCCGCCGTGGGCCTGGATCGCCGCATCCGCCGCCGCGTTGCCGGCCTCGGTGGCAAAAAACTTGGCCACGGCGCCCTCGACCTGGAGACCCGGTTCACCGGAATCGAGTCGCTGGGAGACTTCCTCGCAATGGGCCCGCGCCGCTTCCAACCGCACCGCGTGCGGGACGATGAGCTTGTGGGTGAAGCCCTGTTTGTTATAGAGCGTCTCACCGAACTGGACACGTTCGTGTCCATAATTGATCGCCCGCCGCAGGGCCTCCTCGCCGGCGCCGAGCCCGAAGGCCGCCACCATCAACCGGGTGAAACCGAAGACCTCGTTGGCCTGTTCGAGCCCTTTGCCCTCTTCGAGCCCGAGCAGGTGGTCTGCGGGCACCTCCACTCCATCCATGATGATCTGGGTGGTGTTGGAGGCGCGGATGCCGTGTTTGTGCTCCGGAGGGCCGACCATGAATCCCGGGGCGTCGCGCTCGATGACGAAGAAGGACGGGCCGTTGGGTGTTTTGGCAAGCACCGTGTAGATGCTCGCCACGCCGCCGTTGGTGATGAACTGCTTGGTACCGTCGATGCGATAGGCCCGGACCGTGCCATCGTCATTCAGGATCGGCTCGGCCGCCGTCTTCAGGTTGGCCACGTTGGAGCCGGCCTCGGGCTCGGTGACGCCGTAGGCGACGATCAGCCCCTCTTCGCCGATACGGCCCAGCCAGTGCTGTTTCTGCTCGGGCGTGCCGCCGACGATGATCGGGTCGACCCCGAGGGCGATGGCGAGAAAGGCGGTGGCCACCGCGAGGTCGACCCGCGCCATCTCCTCGGAAACGCGGAAGAGATCGCGCCCGCCACCGCCCAGGCCACCCACTTCCTCAGGCAGGAAGAGGAGGTGCAGTCCGAGCTCCGGGCCGAGCATCTCGTTCACCAGATCGAGTGGAAACTCGGCGTCCTCGTCGAGATGCAACCGGGTCTCCTGGTCGAGTTGGCGATCCGTGACCGTTTTCAAGGTCTGGAGCACGAAACCCAGGGTTTCGTCGTCGAGCCCGGCGCGTGTTCTGTCCATGACCCTCTCCCATCCTCCATTGAGGCGGGCAGATTATGGCACAGACCGATTGCAGGTCAGGACCGGATCTCGAGCCCGACGTCGAGCCACGGCGCCGAGTGGGTCAGGGCGCCGATCGACAACAGATCGACACCGGTGGCGGCGACGGCCGCCGCCGTCGTCAGATCGATGCCACCCGATGCCTCGGTGGTGCAGCGGCCGCCAGCCCTCACAACCGCCTCGCGCAAAGTCTCGAGGTCCATATTGTCGAGCAGCACAGCGTCAACCCCGGCGGCGAGCCCCTCCTCGAGCTGGGCGAGCGTTTCGACCTCAAGCTCGACCTTGACCAGGTGCCCGACAGCGCGCCGCGCCGCCCCGACGGCCGCCGTAACGCTGCCGGCCACAGCAATGTGATTGTCCTTGATCAATACGGCGTCATCGAGGCCGAAGCGGTGGTTGGACCCGCCACCGCACCGCACCGCGTACTTCTCCAACGCCCGGAGACCAGCCGTCGTCTTGCGGGTGCACACCACCACCGCCTCCGTCCCCTTCACCGCCTCGACAAAGGCCCGGGTCAGCGTGGCCACTCCGCAAAGGTGGCCCAGAAGATTGAGGGCCGTTCTCTCGCCGGTCAGAACCGCGCGCGCCGGCCCCCGCAGGCGGAACAGCAGTTCGCCCGCCCGGAACACATCGCCGTCGGCGATCGCCGCCTCGACCTCGAGCGAAGGGTCGAGCAGTTCGAAGACCCGCGCCGCCACTGCGCCGCCGGACATCGTGCCACCCTTTCGCGCAACCACTACGGCCGCCATTCGGGTGGTCGATGGCACGATCGCGTCAGTCGTGATGTCGCCCGCGCACCCCAGATCCTCGGCGAGAGCAGTACGGATCAGAGGGTCGAAGATCAGTGGTGAGGGAGAGTTCATCGGAGGATCCTTTCTGACGTCAGGCGCCCGAACCCGCGGAGGCGGACGCCACACATTTTGGAATCAGAACGTCTTCGCCCTCGAAGTACAACGGCTGGCGCCAGCAGTCGGCAGGCCTGGGGAAGTCCGAACGGAAGTGGGCACCGCGGCTCTCGGTCCGCCTGAGGGCGGCCCGCAGGATTGCTGTAGCCGCGAGCACTTCGTGTGCAGTCTCCGATCGCACGTCGCCGCCCTCCGCCCGCAGCGCCGACAGCTCGTCGAGCGCGGCCCGCAACCCCCTCGGATCTCGCACTACCCCCACGCCCTGCCACATCGCCTTGCGCAGGCGTGCCTCGATCTCGCGGCCCTCTTCGCCGGAGTCCTCACGCCAAGGGCATTCGGCACTCGACAGCCGAATATCGAGAACGGCGTCCCGAAGGCGGACCGGATGGAGCCCACGGCGCCGGCTGCGCCGAACCCCGCGCCCGACCGCCGCGCCGTAGACCACCGCCTCCAACAACGAGTTGCTGGCCAATCGGTTGGCGCCGTGGAGACCCGTGCGTGACACCTCACCGCAGGCCCACAGCCCCGGGACCGAGGTCCGGCCCTCGCCGTCGACCACCACTCCACCCATGTGGTAGTGGGCAGCCGGGGTCACGGGCAGGGGTTCGCGGGTCGGATCGAGCCCGTGAGCGCGGCACAGCGCGGTGACCGTGGGAAACCTCTCCGTAATGCTAGCAACCGAGGTGGCGTCGAGAAAGACCGGCGATCCACACCGCACCCGAGTCCAGATCGCCCGAGCCACCACGTCTCGCGGCGCCAGTTCCGCATCCGGATGCTCCGCCGGCATGAATCGACGGCCGTGCTCGTCGACGAGCACCGCGCCGTCACCCCTGAGGGCTTCGGTCAGCAGGGGTAGACGTCGGTCCTCGACCGCCAGCGCGGTGGGATGAAACTGCACAAACTCGAGATCGGCAGCGACCGCTCCCGCCCGCAGGGCCATCGCCAGACCGTCGCCGCCTGATTCCGGCGGGTTCGTGGTCCGTTCCCAGAGCGCTCCGACGCCTCCGGTCGCCAGAACCACCTCAGGGGCCGCAAAGACCAGATGACGGCCTCTACGATCGACGGCTAGGACACTCACGGCGGCGTCACCGGCTCGGAGCAGCTCCAGAGCCAGCACCTGATCCACCACCTCGATATGTTGCGCCTCGCGCACGGCGCTCGCCAGGCTCCGTACCAGTTCCAGGCCCGTGGCGTCACCCGCAGCGTGGGCAACCCGGCGACGGCCGTGGCCCCCTTCTCTTGCGAGCGCCAGTGCGCCGTCGTCCGAGCGGTCGAATATTGCACCTACCGCCGACAGGTTCGTGATTTGCGACGGTCCCTCGGCGGTCACCCGCCGCACGGTTTCCGGATCGCACAAACCCGCTCCGGCACGCAGCGTATCCGCGGCGTGCTCGGCCGGCGAATCGTCCCTTCCGACGGCGACGGCGATACCTCCCTGAGCGTAAGGGCTGGACCCACCCTCTGCGAAGATCGTCTTCCCCACCACGAGCACATGTCGATCTCGGGCGGAAAGGGCGGCCGTCATACCGGCAACACCACCACCGACGATGACCACGTCCGCACAACGGATTTCGTCGGGAGAAAAGACCCGGCCGTTCATCAGCCGCCGCCCCGTCCCACATCGAGCATCCTTTCCACCGCCCGTCGGGCGCGCCGCGCAACCACCTCATCCACTTCGACCGGATATCGACCGTGTTCGAGGCTGGCAAGGATTTTTTCGAGGGTGATCCTCTTCATGTGGGGACAGAGAGTGCAGGGCCGGATGAATTCGACCTCCGGAAACTCGGCCGCCACGTTGTCGCTCATCGAGCACTCGGTGATCATCACCACCCGCTCGGGCCCGTGCGTGGCCACCCAATCGATCATCCCGGAGGTGGAGCCGACCATGTCAGCGGCCTCGAGGACCGGAAGGTCACACTCGGGGTGGGCGATGACGTGAATGCCGGGAAACTGCTTCCGGTAGGCCGCGATGTCCCCGGCGGAAAACTTCTCATGGACCTCGCAGTGACCGTTCCACAAAATCACCTCCACATCGGTGTTGGCTGCCACCCACTTCCCGAGGTACTCGTCCGGCAGAAAGATGACGCGTTCGGACCCGAGCGATTCCACGACCTCCACCGCGTTGGCCGACGTGCAGCAGATGTCGGTTTCCGCCTTGACCTCGGCCGAGGTGTTCACGTATGTCACCACGGGCACACCCGGATAACTGGCCTTCAGCTCCCGAACATCGGCGGGGGTGATGCTTTCGGCCAGGGAACAGCCGGCTTCGGAGTCCGGGATCAAAACGGTGCGCTCGGGATTGACGATCTTGGCAGTTTCCGCCATGAAATGAACACCACACACCACGATGACCTCGGCGTCAGTCTCCGACGCCCTCCTCGCCAGCGCCAGTGAGTCGCCGGTGAGATCGGCCACCCCGTGGAAGATCTGCGGCGTCTGGTAGTTGTGGGCCAGAATCACGGCGTTGCGGAGTTTTTTCAGGCGTTCGATCTCGACGATCAGCGGCGCGTAGGCCGCCCACTCCACTTCCGGTATCAGGTGGCGGACCTTGGCGTAGGTCGCCGCCGTCTCCTTCACCGCACTCGCCGGGTCGATTGCCAAGGTCCTGCCTGCGAAAGGCTCGATGCTCGCCACTGCGTTCTCCCGCATCATTGTCGTCCTCCCACATAGTTATACTCAAAAAGAGTATAACTCATTCCCAACAAACGGCCGGAGGCCCGGCCGGACCCTTATGCTAACACTGAGCATTATTGTGTCAAGCGTCCAGGAGCAGATCGGCAAGGGGTCACATGAGCGCAGCGGCGAGGTCAAAAGGGAGACCGGCCGCCCTTGGAAACCGCAGATAACACGGGGGATGCAGGCGCCGAATGCTGGAGCCGCCCGGCCATCCCGCAGTGGGATCGGGAGGGGCCTACCGGCGCGCGCCGGGCAATCCGACGCCGGGGGCGGGCCTTTCGAGCAGAACCTCCCGGCGGAATCGAAACAACTCCGCCGGGCGGCCGCCGGTGAGAGGCTCGAACTGCCCGGTGCCCTCCACCAGCCCGCCCTGCTCCACCAAACGGCGGAAGTTCTGCTTGTGCAGCAGCACACCCGCCAGCGCCTCCACCGCCTGCTGCAGCTGCAACAGCGTAAATGTCTCGGGCATGAGCTCGAAAACCACGGGCCGATATCGAATCTTCGCGCGGATGCGGCCCACCGCGGTGGCGAGAATGCGACGGTGATCGAAGGCCATTTCGAGGCCCACGTACTTTTCGAACTCGGCGCGGGGCAGCGAACGACCCTGAAGCCCGCCGTCCCGCACGGATTCCGACGTCAGACCGAGCTCGTAGAGGAGTTCGTATCTCTCCAGAACCCGCTCTCCGTCCCAAGGGGCCTCGCCCAGCCCGAAGCTGGTGCCCGAACGGATCTTCCGCACATTCCGCTCCGCGCCATCACCGGCCCCGTCGATCCAGTGGTTGAGAGCAGGCTCGATGTGACGGGAAATGACCTGGGGAGGTTGTCGCCGCCAGTCCTCCCACGGAAAGAACCGGTAGACCGACCGCCACCTCGCCGCGAGGCCGTGCGGCGGAGTGCTCTCGCGGACCAGCGCGAGATAGGCGGCGGAAACCACCCGGGAGCCGCCTGCCGCTTCACGTGGGTCACGAAAGCGATCGCCAAAAGTGTAGAGCTGTTCCACGTATCCCAGCTCCAACCCCGCATAAGTACGAACCCAGCGGCGCAGGGCCAACTCCAGAGTCCGATCACCTGATGGGTCGAGCGGTCCGGTCGGCAGCGTCTCCACCATGCGGCGATCCGCGGGACCTTCAACACTGACGCCGCCCTCGATCGGAGTGCTCTCCGGCAACGCAACAGTGAGCACCCGCGGCTGACCATCGGTGAGCGCGATGATCACCGCATTGAGGCCGACCACGATCGACGGGGCTGCTTCGGACATCGGGATCATGTTGGCGTCGATTCCCAACAAATGCAAATCGCACGAGAGGTCCAGGATCTTGATGATCGGATGGATCCGACCACCCGCTGATGGGAAACGGCCCGCGGGCGGCGGAGGTGCCATCTGCCACATCGTTTGATCTCGAACGCCCGCAGACGGGAACGACCCGCAGGAGCGCTACAATGGCGCTTCGCCCGGGGAGGACACGTGAGTCTGGACAAACTGATCGAGATTGATGGCGTCGAGCTGCACCTCGCGCGACCGGTGCGCGAGGTCCCGACCTGGATCGGACAGCGCGAGGTGTTGCTGCAACTGCTCGCTTCCTGGTCGCTCTTCGCCCCCGACGACATGCCGCTCAACCCCCGTCTGCTCGGCAAGCCCGGGGTCGGCAAGACCACCCTGGCCTGCGCCGCCGCCCGCGAGCTCGGACGCGACATCTTCATCGTCCAGGCGACCACCGACACCCGGCCAGAGGACCTCCTGGTGACACCGGTCCTGAGTCCCGACGGCGGCGTCCGCTACATGGCCTCCCCTCTGGTCACCGCAATGCTGCGCGGTGGAGTCTGCATCCTCGACGAGGGCAACCGCATGAGCGAGAAGTCGTGGGCGTCGCTGGCGCCGCTGCTCGACCACCGCCGGTCGGTCGAGAGCGTGGTCGCCGGCATCACGATCAACGCCCACCCGGACTTCCGTTTCGTCACCACCATGAACGAGGACGCTTCGACCTACGAGGTCCCCGAGTACATCCACTCGCGGCTGATGCCGCAGATCGTGATCGACTTCCCCGACGAGGACGAGGAGCGGGCGATTCTCGAAAGTCAGGTCCATTCGGCCGAAGAAGAGGTCCTCGACTACGTCCTGTCTTTTCTTCAGGCGGCCCACCTCGCCGACCTCCGCTACTCGGTGCGAGACGGCATCAATGTCGCGCGCTACGCCATGAAGACCCTGCGCCGCGGCGAGGCAACCGACCCTCGCGACGCCGTCGACACCGCCCTGCGGCTCGCCCTCGGAGAGGACGACGCGGAACCCTTCCGGCTGGTGACAGATTGATTTCGAATTTCGGATTTCGGATTTCGGATTTCCCACCCACCCTCCCCCGTTTCATATATCAAAAGGGTGAGGGAGCAGTCCGGCAATCTTCTTCCTCAATGGAGACCCGGAAAGACTTTCCGCAAATCCGAAATCCGAAATCCGAAATCCGAAATCTGGGTTTATGACTGCTCTCCCCCTCGACCTCATCGCCCCCGAGGCGGTGCCGGGCATCCGCGTGATGCCGGTGCTCCACGAGCGGGTCGATTTCGCGGGGCTGGTGCGGCGGGTTCTCGCTGAACTCGGACCCGCGGCGGTCGCGGTCGAACTGCCGACGACGCTCGCCGACGCCGCGGTCACCGCGGTCGCGCGGCTGCCGAAGATCTCGGTCGTGGTGTCCGAAGAACCGGGGGAGGACGCCCTGGTCTGGGCGGTGACCCCCGGCGACCCGTTGGTGGAGGGCATCCGGTGGGCGATCGAGAACGACCGCCGAGTGCTGCTCGTCGACCCCGACATCCGCTACCGCGGCCGCCGCCACGATCACCTCCCCGACCCGCACGCCCTGCACGGACTGGGCGAAGGAAAGTACGTCGATCTCCTTCGCCGCCTCGCCGACGGCGCACCTCACGACGACCGCGACCGTCTCCGCGAGCAGGGAATGGCCTATCACCTCCACGAAGCCCGGAAGCTCGCGGGGGGATCGATCCTGGCCCTGGTCGGCGCCGCCCACGCAACCCGGGTCGCCAACCTTCTCCGGGGTTCCACGGCGCCGCCACTCGCCCGCCAGCAACGAACCAAGGTCCTGGTCCGCCACCTCCACCCCGACAGCCTGACCGCGGTGCTGCCCGATGCGCCGCTCGCCCACTCGACGTGGGAGATCCTGCGCAGCGGCACCCTTCCCGAAGCGCCCGACCTTTTCGCTACCGTGGCCCCGAAAATCGAAGCTTCGTTCGGCCCGTTGACAGTCATCACCGGCGGACGAAGCGAAACGCCCGGCCTGCGGCAACACCAGGTGGCCTCCTACGCGGCCTACCACGGAAACCGGCACACCCCGGGTGGGATGGCGGTCGACCGCGGCGCGCTCGAGGCCGTGGTGTGGCGCATCGGATCGGCCTCCTACAACGCGCAGACCCGGACCGAAACGACTCGCTGGCAGCGACGGCTCTTCTTTGACTTCGCTCGTCGCTACGCGAGGATTCAGGGACGGCTGGTGCCCGGTCTGTACGAGATGGTGGTCGCGGCCCGCGGGGTCGGCGACGACAACCTGGCGTGGGAGATCTTCGACACCGCCCGGTGCTATCCGTGGCAGGAATCGTCCGCCGAGATCGAGACCGCTCACATCGACGGCGAGATGCTCGACCTCGGCACGCGGTCGGTCCGTTTCCGCCGCCGCTTCCTGAGGACCAAGCAACGACCGCTCTCGGTCCCGGTGCGCCGCCACCCCTCCCCCGACGACCCCGCCGACTGGCTGCGCGCCTTCTCGGGCGAGAGCATCTGTTCGTACCCTCCCGAAGACATCGTCGTCGAAGACTGGGGCCGGCACCTCAAACTCCGCGCGGTGTCCGTCCTCAGCGCCGAGAACGCGCACTCCGAGCCCTTCACCACCAGCATGCTCGACGGCATCGACCTCCGCGAGACCCTGCTGCGCCGGCACGAAGGGCGGATCTGGGTGCGCGAGCGGGGGCGCCAACCGGGTGCGGCGGGCGCGGTGGTGATGATCTTCGACGACGACCCTTCGGGCACGGACTACCCCTACCTGATGTCGTGGCTCGGCGAGCACGAACAGGAGTCGGACATGGCTCTCTACGCCACCGACCCGATGCGCCAGGTCGTGGGCCCCGGCATCATGCGCGCTACCTACGGCGGTTTCATGCTCACCTACCCGCCCGGCCGGCTCTTCGACGTATGGCGGGACCCCGACTACGGTAAGGCACGCAGCAAACCGGAGGTCCTGATCATGGCGGCGGTGGACTATTCGACCGACCCCATCGTGGTCCATGTCGGCCGCCACCCGCCGTCGGCGCCGATCCGGGAGTACGCCTCGCGCAGGGCAAAGAGGATCGTCCATCTCCCGCTCGGGAGCCTCTCACCCTCGAGCGTCAGCAAGGTCCGCGTCGTTCACATCCTCGCCGGCCGCGACAAACGCGAGATCGCGAAAGACTACCTCTGGTGAAAACCCTCACGGGTTTTCAGTTCTTAGTTTTGAGTTTTGAGTTTTTAGTTGGTTTTGAGTTTTGAGTTTTGAGTTCTCGGCGCTCTACCCTCACCTCACTGTTGCTCAACAAAGGGGCCTTTTGAAAGCGTGGTCTGCCGCCTGTCAGGCGGAGTGCGGCGGAAATGACAACTCAAAACTCAAAACTCAAAACTCAAAACTGCCTCCGGCGTGTGCCGGGATAGCTGTCGAAGGTCGGGCGGTCCTCGATTTTTTCACCCGCGGCCATGCGTCCGGCGATGGTCTGGAAGGCCTCTCCACGCGACCCTTCCGAGGTCTCGGCGGCGTGTTCTTCGAAGGCGATGGCCTCTTCCACTTCCCCCCGCGCATAGAGGATCCGGGCCAGGGTGTCGGCGGTTTCGGGGTCGGGGTTCGCCGCATAGGACTGGCGGGCAATTGTGGTGGCCCTCTCCAGTTCACGGCCAGAGAGATAGAGGCGCCACGCGACATCGTTGAGTTTGTCCGCAGGGGCGGCAGCGCCTTCGATATCGAACCACCGGAGGTAGAGGTCGGCGGCGAGGTCGAAATGGCCGTTGCTGAACGCGAACTCCGCCACATCGAGGAGCTCATCCGGAGCGATCCCCTCGAGGTCGGGTATTTCGAGAAGCGTCGCCGCGTCGTCGTAGCGCGCGCTCTTCAACAACTGGGCCTGCTCGTCTGCCGGCAGGTCCATCAGGCCCTCGGCGATCAGGCGGTTGAGAGAGGCGGTGCCGTCGGTGTCCGGGATCTCGAAACCGCGGTCCCACCCCTGCCGGTAGAGCCTGGCGGCGCGCTGGTACACCCTCGTGTGGAGTTCGACCCTGGCGCCGAACATCAGGCGACGGCTGACGTCGAGCTGTTCACCATCGGTGGCGCGGTGAAACGCCTCGATCCTGCTGATGGCCCCTTCAGGATCGGACCGTTCGAGCAGACCCTCCACCGATCGCTCGATGGCATCGACATTCCCGGGTTCCTCCTCGAGCATCCGCAGGCAGGCGAGAAAAGTGTCCCCGGTTCGGATGCGTTGGACCCGCCGCAGAAACTTCTCCGGTGGCAGGTAGCCGAGGATGCGTTCCATTTCGTTGCCGCGCGCGTCGAAAAAGATCATTGTCGGATAGCTGTCGACGCCGTATCGCGATGCCAGTTCGGCTCCGCCTTTCTCGGCGTTGAGCTTGAGCGCCACCAACTTCGCCAGCTCGCTCCGAACCTCCGGGGTCGAAAAGGTGTCGGTATCCAGGCGCCGGCACCAGTTGCACCAGTCGGTGTAGAATTCCGCCATCACCACTGTGTCGCGTTTCCCGGCATCGGCCAGGGCGGACTGAAACGACCCACCAAACCAAACAGTTGGAACTTCCCGGTGACAGGCCACGGCGCCCAGCACGAAAAATACCACCAGGATTGAACATCCGCGGCGCAATCTAGCCTCCACTCGAGTTAAAGCCTGGGATGACCGTACCAGAACCGTCTCCCTGTACTCTGCTTTGCCGGAGAACCCGCACCGGTTGCTGACACCACACCGGGCCCGGCGCACGGCAACCCGCCCTCACCCATCAGCTACGTCTTCGGGCCGCCCAGGTTGCAGGTGAATTTCCTGCAACACCCAAAGGCAAACGGGCGGGACATGTCCCGCCCCTACAGCCGCCACGCGATTTCCTGGCAGGGGCGGCATATATGCCGCCCGCGGTGACGGTCCCAAAAAGTGCAGCAGCTACCTGAAGTTAACGGTGGCTTATTCGGTCCGCAGCGCGTCCACGGGATCGAGGTCGGCAGCCCTGCGCGCCGGGGCGACGCCGCTCACCACGCCCACCAGCAGGCACATGACCAGGGCGGCGACGATCGCCAGAGGCGGTGTCGACAGCGGCAGCCCCGGAACCGCCGCCCGCCCGAGGGCGGTCAACGAGAGACCGGCCAGCAGGCCAAACGCTCCCCCCGCGAACGCGAGCAGCACCGACTCGAGCAGAAAGAGCCCCTGCACCGTGCTTCGGGTCACCCCGAGGGCGCGCAGGAGGCCGATCTCGTTGGTCCGCTCGTGGACCGAAATCCACATGATGGTGAGAATGCCCATCGCCCCCACCAACAGGGAGATACCCGCAATGCCCGAGACCGCGATGGTGATCATGCCGATGATCTTGCCGAAGGTGTCGAGCATCTCGGTCTGGGTCGTGATCGTGAAGTCCTCCTCGCCCCGGTGGCGGGCCATCAGCACCGCCCGGGCGCCGTCCACGACCTCGGGAATGACCTCGGTCCCGGCCGCGACGATGTCGATCTCCTGGAGCTCGAAGGTGTCGAAGAGATCCATGGCGGTGGCGACCGGAATGTAGGCCGTGTCGTCGAGATCGAAGCCGAGCAGCTGGCCCTTGGCCTCCATCACCCCGATCACCAGAAACGAATAGCTGCCGATCCGCACCCGGCGGCCGAGCGGTGAGACCTCGTCGAAGAGTTCACGCGCCAGCTTGGAACCGAGCACGGCGTAGGATGCGCGGCGGTTCGGGTCCATCTTCGGCAGGAACGAGCCCTGCCCGACGGAAAAGCGCCACGCCGCCGAGGCTTCCCAGCCGACGCCGTAGATGAAGACGCTGCGACCCCGCCCGTTGCCCTCGACCCGGGCCTGTCCGATCGCCACCGGCACGACCTCGTTGACTCCCGGCACCTTGCGCAGCGCTTCGGCGTCGTCGATGGTCAGCTTGTGGGTGGTGCCGCCGAGTGCGCCGGGCACACCGAGGGTCTTCACCTTGCCCGGGTTGATGCCGATGAGGCTGGTCCCGAACTGGGTGAACTGGCCGACGATGTAGTCGCGCGTGCCCTCGCCGAGCGAGGTCAGAACGATCACCGCAGTGACGCCGATGGCCACCCCGAACGCCGAAAGAAACGAGCGCAGACGCTGCCCGCGAATCGCCCCGATCACGAAACGGACGAGCTCAAAAACGTCCATCAGCCCAACCGGCGCTGAATTTCGGATTTCGGATTTCGGATTTCGGATTTGTTCCCAGCCCATCCGCTAACAAAAAGGACGTGTTGCGGGAAATTCGCAATTCGAAATCCGAAATTCGAAATCAAAAAATTCATCGTCCCACCAGCGCCTCGACGGGATCGAGGCGTGCGGCGCGGCGCGCCGGAACGACGCCGAAAAACACCCCGACCACGACCGAGGTCACCAGCGAGGCCACGACCGCCCACACCGGCGTCGTCGCAGGAAAGGTCGGATAGAAACGCACAAAGACCTGTACGGCTGCCCAACCGGCTGCAAGACCGGTGATCCCACCGAGGGTCGACAGGACCGAGGCCTCGGCGAGAAAGACCGCGACGATCTGCGTGGTGGTCACGCCGAGAGCCTTGAGCAGGCCGATTTCGTGGCGCCGCTCCGATACCGCCACCAACATCACGTTCATGATCCCGACCCCGGCGACGGTGAGCGACACCGAGGCGATCGCGGCCAGGGCGAGGGTCAGCACGCCGAGGATGGAGTCGAGGGTGTCGACGACCGCGTCCTGGGTGATCACGGTGACGTCCTCGGCCCGATGTCGCTCTCGGAGCAGGTCGAGCACTGCGGTCTTGGTCGATTCGAGCTCCCGCTCGCTCTCGAGCTCGACGAGGATGCGAAACAGCGAGCTGCGGTTGAAGATCCGCATCGCGGTTCGCGCCGGGACCATGACCACGTCGTCGAAATCGAAACCCAGAGAACGCCCTCGGGGCTCGAGCACGCCGACCACCCGAAATCTCCACTCGCCGAGCCGAATCACCCGGCCGAGCGGGTTCTCGGCGCCGAAGAGCTCCTTCGCCACCTTGGTCCCCAACACGATTTCACTGCCACCCTGTTCCGGGTCTCCGGCCGGCAGGAACTGGCCGGAACCGACCCTCAACCTGCGCACCTCGAGCAGGTCCGCGGTGGTCCCGATGACCGGCACCGACCGGCTCTTGCCGCCGTACCGCAGCTTTTCCTCGCCCGTGGCGAGCGGCGCCGCGCGGACCACGCCCGGGACTCTCGAGGCAACCGCACGGAAATCGGCGATCGTGAGGTCGTGCACCACCCCGCCGAAGGGCATCATGCCCGTGGTTTCCACCTTTCCAGGGAGAATGATCAGCAGGTTGGATCCGAGCGAGCTGAACTCCTGTGTCACGTATCGGCGCGCGCCCTCACCGAGAGCGGTCAGGGCCACCACCGCGGCGATCCCCACCGCCACCCCGGCAACCGACAGACCGGTCCTCAACCGGTGGCCGCGCAGCGCCCCGACCGCAAACGCGATGAGTTCAGAGAACGCCATATCTGTTCCAATTTCGAATTTCGAATTTCGAATTTCGGATTTCCCATCCAGCCGCGCTGAGGTCACGGGAAGGAAGGCCGGGAATTCCGAATTCCGAATTCCGAATTCCGAGTTTCCTACCCACCTCAGTCAGAGTTCGGACGCCCGCGAAAAATTCGAAATCCGAAATCCGAAATCCGAAATGGATCGTCATCGTCTCTCCACGATCTCGCCGTCGTCCATCCGCACGGCGGTCCTCGCCCGTTTGGCGACCTCGGGATCGTGGGTGACGAGGACCACGGTCTGGCCATCGGCACTCATGGCGTCCAGAAGGGCCATGATCTCGACCGCCGCCGCCCGGTCGAGATTTCCGGTCGGTTCGTCGGCCAGCAGCAGCCCCGGGCCCATCACCACCGCACGGGCGATCGCCACCCTCTGCCGTTGCCCGCCGGACAACTGGTCGGGCCGGTGGTGAGCGCGATCCTTGAGACCCACCCTTTCGAGAATCTCGGCCGCACGCCGGTGGCGGTCGGCTCGAGAAACGCCCGCAAACAACATCGGCAGTTCAACGTTTCCCTGTGCCGTGAGTCGCGGCAGCAGGTGGAAGAACTGGAAGATGAACCCGATCTCCGACTGCCGCAACTTCGTGCGCTCGACGTCGTTGAGGGACGACACGTCGCGACCGGCAAGAATATAGGAGCCCGAAGTGGGCCGGTCGAGGCAGCCCAGGATGTTGAGCAGAGTCGACTTGCCCGACCCCGACGGCCCCATCACGGCCAGGTAGTCGCCCTTGGCGATCTCGAGGTCCACCGCCCGCAGGGCGTGGACGTCGGAATCGCCCACGTGGTACGTGCGCCAGAGGTCCTTCAGGATGATCACGACGCACCCACGCTGCCCAATTCGGAATTCGGAATTCGGAATTCGGAATGCCGTCCACCCAATTCCCGAAGGATCTTTCGGAGATGGTGGGATGAAAATTCCGAATTCCGAATTCCGAATTCCGAATTCACTGGCCTTTCTCCTTCGCCTTCGCGCCGGCCTTGATCTCGGGCAGGTTGCGGGCGGCAACTACGATCTCTCCGTCCACGACGCCGGTCAGGGCCTCGACGTAGCGCCAGTTGCGGAGACCGGGCTCGATGGTCCGCTCCTCGAGCACACCACCCGCGAGCACCAGCACCGATCCACCCTCCGCGACGGCCGAGGCCGGGATCCGAAGGACGTCTTCGCGGCGGTCGAGAATGATCTCGACGTCCGCCGAGGTTCCCGGCAGCACGCCCGTCATGGCTTCGGCGTTCTCGAGTTCGACCTCGACCTCGACGGTGCGGTTCTGCTCGAGCACGTCAAGCACGTAGGGCGCGACCCGAACCAGCGAGCCGGCGAAGGTCTTGTCGGGACGGGAGTCCACCGTCACCCGGACCTCCTGGCCGATGCGCACACGCTCGGCGTCGACCTCGTCGATGGGGGCGCTGACGTACACCGAGTCGGGGTCGAGGAGATCGATCACCGGCGGAATCGGCAGCCCCGGCGGCGACGGCGTGATGTACTCCCCGACCTCGGTGCTGACATCCGCGACAGTCCCGGTAAACGGCGCTTTCAACTCGGTAAACGCCAATTGCACCTCGACCGCCCCGATTCGAGACGCAGCCTGACCGACCGCCGCGAGAGCCGCGGCACAGGCGGCCCGGCCGCGGTCGCGGTCCGTGCTCAGCATGTCGAGGTTCTGGTCGCTGGCGATGCCCTGATCGTGGAGGGCCTGCGCCCGTTTCAATTCCTTTTCGGCCAACTCGGCGGTCAGGCACGCCTCGTCGGACTGGGCCTCGACCGCAACCAGCGTGGCCTGCGCCGACCGCAACTCTGCGCGTTGGGCACGGCTGTCGAGCTGGACCAGAAGATCGCCGGCCTTCACGTGGTCGCCGGCCCGGTGTGGCAGCGCGACCACCAGCCCTCCGATCTGCGGCGACAGCTCGGCCCGTCGCCGGACCTTGACTGTGCCAGCCCTGGTGTTGGTGACCGCTTCCTCCACCGGTCCACGTTCGACGGCGACCGTCCGCACTTCGACCACTTTCGGGGAAAAGACGGTCGCGCGCAGGAGAAAACCGGCTGCCACGATCCCGATCACGACAAGGACCCACTTGAACTTTCTCATAATGTTGGATTCTACTCCTGCAACCCGCCCGGGGTTTTGGATTTTGCGGCGCCAGTGTTCCGAGCTACAGTTGCGCGGCCGACACCACGAGGAGGATGAGTCCATGAATGAAGTGCTGACCCCGGAGGAAACCACCGAGAAACCGTCCTGGCGGTTTCCAAAAACGTTCTGGACCGGCAACGCGGCCGAGCTCTGCGAACGCGCGGCCTACTACGGGACCTTTATCGCTCTTCGTACCTACCTGATCCGGGTGGTCGGACTCGACGACGTGCAGGCCGGGGTGGTGGCCGGTCTCTTCGGAGGCTGGATCTACCTGGTCCCCTTCTTCACCGGCGCGATCGCCGACCGTATGGGCTTTCGCAAGGCATTGATCCTCGCCTTTGCGCTGCTGACCGTCGGCTACGGTTCGCTCGGGGTGTTTTCGACCCTCGGCCCGGTGCTCGGCGGGCTCGCCCTGATCGTCCTCGGCGGCGCCTTCGTCAAACCGGTGATCACCGGCACGGTGGCCAAATCCTCCAACTCGCTCAACCGCGCCCGCGCCTTTTCGATTTTCTACATGGTGGTCAACATCGGTTCCTTCACCGGCAAGACCATCGTCGCGCCGATGCGGATTCAGATGGGCGTCGAGACCGTTCCGTTCTTTTCGGCGGGAGCCAGCCTCTTCGCGCTGTTCCTGGTGATGATCATCTACCGGCCGCCCGACGACAGCGACGTCCAGCCAAAGAACATGCGCGAGGTTTTTCAGGGCATGTGGATGGCGATGAGCAATCTCCGGTTCTTCGCCCTCATCCTGATCACGGCGGGTTTCTGGTCCATTCAGGGCCAGCTCTACGCCTCGATGCCGGACTATGTTCTGCGGATGGCCGGCGAGACCTACAAACCCGAGTGGTACGCCAACGTCAACCCGCTGGTGGTCGTCCTCTTCGTGGTCGCGATCACCCAGATGGTCCGAAAGTGGAAGCCGCAGAACTCGATCCTGGTGGCCATGGCGATGATTCCCATGTCGTCGCTCGCGATGGCGTCGTCCTCGTGGTTTGACGGCGACGTCCACCTCTTCGGGATGGACATTCACCCCATCACTTTGATGATGGTCGTGGGCATCGCAATCCAGGGTCTGGCAGAGTGTTTCCTTTCGCCCAAGTGGTTGGAGTTCGCCTCCAAACAGGCGCCGCGCGGCAAGGAGGGCGTCTTCCTCGGCTTTGCCCACGTCAACACCTTCTTCGCCTGGATCTTCGGTTTCATCTTCTCCGGCTACCTGCTCAAGAACTTCTGTCCCGAGCCCACCACCCTGCCCGCCGCAGTGCAGGCGCAACACACGCTGGCTCTCGCCGGTCAGGCGCCCATGCCTGAGGTCTACGCCCACGCCAATTACCTGTGGTACGCGTATTCCGGGATCGGGGTCGTGTCGTTTCTGGCCCTGCTCGTTTTCATCTTCGTCACCGACCGTATCGACAGCAAGAAGGCGGCGGCGGCATGAGCGTCGCCCGGCGTGAACTGAATTCCGGTTGACGACGTTATATGGTGAGGAGGCACATCGCCATGCGGAAAACCAACCAGATGTTCACCCTCGTGTTTGCCTGCGCCCTGGCGGCTTCGTGCGGGGTCAACTCGTCGATTGTCATCGCCGACGGTGAGAGCGCCGATGGCGGGTCCACCGTCAACGGCAGCGTTCGGATCGGTTCCGGTTGCACCGTGAGCGGCAACTGCAGGACAGTCAACGGCCGCGTCACGGTCGGCCGTGGCTCCTCGGTCGGCGGTCTGGCGACCGTCAACGGGTCGATCACGATCGCGGACGAGGTCTCGGCGGCCAATGACGTTCGCACGGTCAACGGGTCCCTGGTCCTGGGCTCGGGTATCTCGGTCGAGGGCGGTCTCGAGACCGTCAACGGGTCGGTCGAGTGCGGTCCGGGAGTGGTGACCGAGGGCATCTCGACGGTCAACGGCGGCATCTCGATCGACGGCACCCGGGTCGGCGGCGCACTGACCACCACCAACGGTTCGGTATCGCTGACCGGTGGGGCGAGGGTCGCCGGCGATGTCATCATCAAGGGCAAGGACCGGCCCGGTGCGAGGAAGAAGACCGTCGAGATCGTCATTGCCGATGGTTCCGTCGTCGAGGGCGGCGTCGTCGTGCGCGACGCCGACCGTCAGGTCAAGGTAATCCTCGTCAGAGGCGGCACGGTTCGGGGTGAAATCAAGAACGCCGAGGTCGTCGAAGATTCCGAATAGAGCCCATGACAGGCGGGGGCGGGTCGTTGACGGCCCGCCACCACTCGCGTTCTGCGTCCCACGGGCAGGCCCTGAAGGACCCGCCTACGACCTTCAAAGACGCTCGCGGATGATCCTGTACCGCCCGCCTACGCTTTTGAGTTGACACCCTCCCGTCTTGGTAATACCGTGTAACACTCGATCTCGGGATGAGTGGAGGCACGCCATGGCGACGCTCAGCGGCAGACAACAGATCATCACGTTCAAGGCCGAGGAGGCGCTCGTCGAGGCGATGGAGGACATCCCCAATCGTTCCGAGTTCATCCGCTCCGCGATCCTCGCCGCCCTTGAAGGCGTGTGCCCTTTGTGCCACGGCACCGGGGTCTTGAGCCCCCACCAGCAGCAGCACTGGCACGAATTCAGCCGGACGCACTCCGTCGAGAAGTGCCAGGAGTGCGACGAAGCCAAACTCGTGTGCCCGGCCACACGAGGGTGACGGGGCGCGTGCTGCGATTTCGTTTCCTGGGGCTCCTTCTGCTCGCGGCTGCCGGGTCCGCCTCCGCAGCCGCTGCAGCCGACCTGCCGGTCGTCTTCGTCAGCATCCCACCGCAGAAGTACCTCGTGGATCATCTGGCGGGCGGCCGCGCCCGGGTCGAGGTGATGCTGCCGCCCGGCGCCTCCCCCGCCACCTATGAACCGACGCCGCGCCAGATGGCTGCCCTCAACGGAGCCGTTCTGTACTTTCAGATCGGCGTCCCGTTCGAAGGCCCGGTATTGGCGAAGATCTCGTCTGTGGCGCCTGGACTCGAGGTCGTGGATTGCCGTCGGGGCATCACTCTGGTGCCGATGGAGGGCGGCGATGACGGCCACGGCCACGGTCCGCTGGATCCCCACATCTGGCTCGACCCGATCCGGATGAAGACGGTGGCGCGGACCACCGCCCGGGCTTTGAGCGACAACCTCCCCGCCGACACAAGCGGAATCGAAAGTCGTCTGGCGGGCCTCCTCGAAGCGATCGACGAGACCGACCGCCGGGTCGCAGCCCGGATGGCGCCCTTCAAGGGGCGCGACCTGCTCGTCTTCCACCCCGCCTACGGGTATTTCGCCCGCCGCTACGGCCTGGTCCAGATCGCCGTCGAGGCCGAAGGCAAGGCCCCGTCAGCCCGTCAACTGGCCGAGATCGTGGAGAGCCTCCGCGATCGCCCAACCCCCGCCATATTTGTCCAACCGCAGTTCTCGCAGACCGCCGCACGCCGGGTCGCCGACGCCCTCGGTTGCCGGGTGGTGGTGTTGGACCCACTCGCTGAACGGTATCTCGAGAACCTCGAAACGATGGCGGGGCAGATCGCTTCGGCTATGGTGAACTGACATGGGCAACCCTCCCGTCATCGAGATCGAAGACCTGGACTTCCGGTACGACGGCGGTCGACGGGTCCTCGAGGAGGTCAACCTGAAGGTTGCTGAAGGCGATTTCGCGAGCGTCATCGGACCCAACGGCGGCGGGAAGACCACGCTGGTCAAGCTCATCCTCGGGCTGCTCACGCCGACCGCCGGCAGGGTCGAGGTCTTCGGCACGACACCATTGAAGGCGCGACCGAAAATCGGCTATATGCCGCAACACGCCATGATGGACCCACGGTTTCCAGTGCGCGCGCTCGATGTGGTGATGATGGGCCGGCTGGGGCTCGGGACGACCTTCGGCTCCTACAGCGCCGCGGACCGCCGGGCCGCAGCCGCCGCTCTCGCCCAGGCCGGACTCGAACAGGTGGGGGGCACGGCGTTCTCGGACCTCTCCGGTGGGCAACGGCAACGCGTCCTGCTGGCGCGGGCGCTGGTGACCGAACCCGAAATGCTGCTCCTCGACGAACCCGCTTCGGGTCTGGACCAGAAAGTCGAACGGGACTTTTTCGACCTGCTGAAGGACCTCAACCGCCGCCTGACGGTGATCCTGGTTTCCCACGATCTCGGATTCGTCGCGGCCTTCGTCCGCACCGTCATCTGTGTCCACCGGCGCGTCGACGTCCACCCGACGGCGGAGCTGGACGGCCGCCGGGTGTCCGAGATCTACGGCGGCGAGGTCCGCATGGTCCACCACCACCACCGGTTGGAGCCGTGATGGAGTTCTTTTCCGCCGTCGCCGACTTTCCCTTCCTGCGCCACGCTCTGGCAGCCGGAGTGCTCGCCGGCATTGCGTGCGGCGTCGTCGGATCGTACGTCGTGGTCCGGCGCATCACCTACATCGCCGGCGCGATCGCCCACTGCGTCCTCGCCGGGCTCGGCATCGCCCGCTACCTCCAGGTGGTCCACGGCTGGCCCATCCGACCCCAGTACGGGGCGGTCGCGGCGGCCGTCGTTTCCGCAATCATCATCGGTCTGGTCAGCCTGCGCGCCCGCGAACGCGAGGACACCATCATCGGTGCGGTGTGGGCGGTCGGCATGGCGGTGGGGATTCTCTTCATCGCAGTCACACCGGGCTACCACGAGGACCTGATGAGCTACCTGTTCGGCAACATCCTGCTGATCGGCGGCTCCGACCTGTGGATGATGGCCGCGCTCGACGCTGTTGTTCTGGCCCTCGGGCTGGGTCTCTACCCGCAACTCGAGGCCGTCTGTTTCGACGAGGAGTTCGCCCGTCTCCGCGGACTCAGGGTCGAATTCTACGTCCTGCTGCTGCTGGTGCTGATCGCACTGACCGTGGTCCTGCTGGTCAGCGTTGTCGGCATCGTGCTCGTGATTGCACTCCTCACCCTGCCGGCGGCCATTGCCGGGCACTTCACCACGACCCTACGCGGCATGATGGCCGTGGCGGCGGCGCTGGCCGTCGCCTTCACGACCAGCGGCCTGGCCGTCAGCTACTCGCCGGACCTGCCGGCGGGAGCGACAACCATCGTCATCGCCGGCATCGCCTATCTGGCGGTGCTCGCGTGGCAGCGGATTGCTTCGGCGGCGCGGAAATAGGCCGGCCCGTTGCAACGTTGGGGAGGTGGGATCGATCCACTTCGATCGCGGGAACGATTCTCAAAACCGGATATACTACTGCCGCTGACCGTGGACGGTCGCAAGGAGCCACTCGTGAAAAACTCGACCACTCATCTCAAGTCCTTCGCCGCCGTGGCGGCGATCTCTGTATCAAGCCTCCTCCCGGGAACGGCCACCGCCGATGAGAACTGTTGTCTCAACAACTACCGGTTTGCCGGTGGTTGCATGGTGGTGGCACGCGGTTCGGAGACCTGTTCGAGTGTTCAGTCCTACCTCAACAGTTTCGACAGCGTTGGGAAATACTACTGCGACAACACGACCGTGCGCGGCGGCTGGACCGTCACCACGTGCAACGACCCTGCGAGCACTCAGCAGCAGTACGTGACCCCACAGTCCAGCAACCCGACGGAGAGGATCCAACAGAACCAGCCCTCGATCGGAACGTCTCCGCAGCAGACCGCGCCGGCAGCCGGTGACGCCAACCTGATGCAGGTCTCGGCGCCGTTGCAGGTGCAGTTCGACTCGGACCTCGACACCGACAGCCAGGGCGCGGGACAGATGGTGACCGGGACCCTGCAGCAGGATCTGATGGACGGAGACACGGTCGTCGCCCCGGCCGGCAGCCAGGTCCAAGCGCAGATCGTGCCGACCAGTTTCTGGAGCGACGGTTCGGGTGACGCCTACGAGATCCAGGCCACCGGCATCCAGGTCGGAGACACCGTGATTCCGATCAGCGGCACAGCGGTCCAGGCCCAGGGCGAGATCGCCACCACCGGCGCCCGCGTCGCCGTTCCGAAGGGCTCGATGGTGAGTTTCGAGACCGCCGCGGCGAACCCGACCGCCGCCGTCAAATCAACCTTCAGCGCAAACGGGAATCTCTGGATGGAGGCCTTCAACAGCCACGATGCAAAGGCCGTGGCCGCGCTCTACACGACCGACGCGGTGCTCCTGCCACCCAATGAGCCCGCGGTCTTCGGTCGCGACGCCATCGCCGCCACCCACGCGGAACTCTTCGCCAGGGGCGATTTCAAAATTGACATCGAACCCATCGAGACGGTGATCGACGGTCAATTGGCCTATGTCGCCGGTCGCTATCGCATGTGGACCGACGACGGGGCGCTCGTCGATCACGGCAAGTACATCGAGATCTGGCGCCCGGTCGACGGCCAGTGGCTGATCTCCCGTGACATGTACAACAGCAGCGTCGCGATGGCCGGAGCCGACGACCGCGAGGACTGATCACCTCAATCCAACACAATCAAAAGGGGCCTTCGGGCCCCTTTTTCGTTGAAAGGGGGCAGGGGAGAAAGGGAGAAAGGGGGGCGAGAAGAATTCGGAATTCGGAATGCCACCCACCCGGATACATGTCCCGGGATGCAGAATGTAGAAGTCCATCCGGAGGAACCGCAGATAACGCAGATCTTAATCAGTACCCGGTCTGCGACGACCTGCTGCACCCGCTGGCTCACGCCATGTCGTCCGAAATTCAAAATTCAAAATTCAAAATTGAAAATTGAACTCCCCTGCTCCTCTGCTCCTCTGCTCCTCTGCTCGGCTACAATGTCCTGGAATTCAAAACTGATTCTGACGCCGTTCGCTCCGGGGGAAGGCAGAAACTCATGACCACGAAACAACGAACTCGATGGACCCGATGGGCCGGCATCAGCCTCCTGCTCATCGCTGCCTGCACCCTGAACCCGGCCACCGGCCAACGCCAGCTGACGTTGATGTCGGAGGCTCAGGAGATTCAGATGGGTCGACAGACCCACCCCGAGGTCCTGGCCGCGTTCGGCGCTTACGACGATCCCGAGTGGCAGGCTTATATTCAGGAGCTCGGTTCGAAGATCGCCGCCACCTCGGAAAGACCCGATCTGGACTGGACCTTCACCGTCCTCGATGACCCGGTCGTCAACGCGATGGCGCTGCCGGGGGGCTACATCTACGTCAACCGCGGCATCCTCGCCAACTTCAATTCGGAGGCCGAGCTGGCGTCCGTTCTCGGCCACGAGATCGGCCACGTCACCGCCCGCCACTCGGTGGAACAGATGAGCCGCGCCCAACTCGCGCAACTTGGTCTCGGCGTCGCCGCCGTGGCAAGCGAGGAGTTCCGCCAGTACGCCGGGCTCGCGAGCCAGGGATTGGGGATCCTCTTCCTCAAGTTCGGCCGCGACGACGAAAATCAGTCGGACGCGCTCGGGCTGCGCTACATGGTCCGCAGCGGCTACGACCCCTACCAGATGCCCAAGGTCTTTCTGACTCTCGACCGGGTGTCGCAGTCCCAGGGAATGCGGGGCAACCCGGAGTGGATGTCGACCCACCCCGATCCCGGCAACCGCGTCGAAAACATCGGCGCCCGCATCGGCCAGCTCCCACCGGAACAGCGCCAGGGCACGGTCGGGCGCGAATCCTACATGGAGAGGATCAACGGGCTGATCTACGGCAACGACCCCCGCCAGGGCTACACCATCGGTCAGACCTATTACCATCCGGTGCTGGCATTCAAGGTGGAGTTCCCCGACCAGTGGCAGATCATCAACCAACGCCAGGCGGTGGGCGCCCTGAGCCCGAACCGCGACGCCGCGGTGGTTCTGACGCTTTCCGAAAAGGATTCGCCGCGAGCCGCCTTCGAGGCCTTCTTTTCCCAACAGGGCGTGCAGCGTGGATCGAACCAGGGACGCAACCTCTATACGTTTCGCGCCTTCGACCCTCAGACCGGGGTCAGCAAGGCGGACGGTTTGATCGGCTTCGTCGAGCACAACGGCCAGGTGTACCAACTGATGGGCTACACCGCCGCCGAGACCTGGCGAAGTTATGCCGGGACCATGCAGCAGTCGCTGGCGAGCTTCGCAAACGTCACCCAGCGCCGTTACCTCGAGGTCGAACCGAAGAAGATGGACGTCGTCACCCTGAAGAGCAACATGACCCTGACCGAGTTTGCCCGGCGCTACAAAAACAACGCCGAGGTCTCTGAGCTCGCCATCCTCAACGGCGTCAACCCGGACACGACGCTCGAGAAGGGCGCCCTGGTCAAACGCATCGTCGGCGGTGAACTGCCGGTCGACTGAGCCGCCGCAGATCTGTCGCCGCTCCGCGGCTTGCGTTTGTGAATGCCCCGAGATTCCTGGGGCTCACGCCCCAGGCTACGATCTGTCGCGCCTTCGGCGCTCGCACACGGCAAGACTCTAAACTGTGCAATCCCGATGGCGACCAGTGTGACCTCACTCCCCCAGAACGAAGGAGATATGCGGCGACTTGAAGCCGCGGAGCGGCGGCAGAGTGTAGCCTGGGGCGTCAGCCCCAGGATCGAGCCGAAAATATTCCTGAGCCGCGGAGCGGCGACAGAGTTGGAGTGGAACTATCCCTCCAATGGTTTCCGCAGGATCCACAGATAGGTCGGGAATGCCCAGTAGGCGGTCCCGAGGATCGCCAGGGCCGCCTTCTGCTTGAGGGACCCTGCGCGGACCATGTCGGAGGCCTCGAAGTGTTCCGGGTCTCGCACGACCCTCTCGGTGTAGTCGATGATTTCAAATTGGCACGCCAGCCGCCGCAGTCCGCGCACCGTGTAGTGGGTCTCGTACCGTCCCTCGCCCTTGCCCATCAGACGCACGAACCAATTTCCGAGGGTCTTCGGCAGCACGGTCAGAAGCGGCAGATCGTAGTGCCCGTCCCACAGGCGGATGCGGTTTTCGGCCGCGAAGTAGCACAGCCCACCCGGCGCCAACACTCTGAAGATCTCGTGCAGCATCCGATGCGCGTCGGGCACGTGCTCGTAGATGTGGGTGCAGGTCACGGCGTCGAATTCGGCGGAAGGAAACGGGAGTTCCATCGAATCTCCGACGCGGTATTCAATATTTTCTGCAGCCCGGTTCTTCTGCGCCCACTCGACCGCACCGTCATCGATGTCGACACCCACCACGTGGCCGAAGTACTCCGCGTAGTGCTGAGTCAGGATGCCCGTGGAGCACCCGATGTCGAGCAGTCTGGCCTGAGCCGGGTGGAGACCCGCGGCGCCTATCGCATCGAGGATCACCGCCACCGTCTTCCGCGCCTTCTGGAGCCGGCCTTCCTCGTCGAACATGGTCTGCGGGTGAATCTCAGAAAATGCCAATTGGTACTCGAGGCCAGAACCGGGTTTGGAGCCGGTCGCCGGGGATTGTCGACTCTCTTCCACGGGATCTCCGGTGGGAGGCATCACGCCCGTTTCGACGGTTCGGCGAGCCTGGTCACCAGATCGAGAAAACTGGTCTGTCCAACCGCCTCGAAACCTGCGTCGCGGAATTTCGCTACGATTTCCTCGACCGCCAACTCGATGGGACGCCGGCGCATTTCTTCGTCGCCCGTCGGAATGAACGCGGCAATGACGTCAGCCACCCGCACCTCGGCGAGGGATCGCGCCGGGACCACGCCCTCGATCCCCGAACCGATGGCAACCCTCCGCGCCAGCCCGGCCTTCACCAACCGGTCGATGTGGCTGTCCACCGAACCGGTCGCCACCAGGAAGCGCCGCGACAGCTCGTCCGCGGTGGGAGGTTCCTTCCCCTTGTGAAAACGTCTGGCGATCAGGGTGTAGATCTGGAGCCCGGTCGGCACCCGGTCGCAATCATCTCGATCGCCGGTGGAACGGTTTCGAACCAGAGCCGCGAAGTGCTGGTGGGTGAACGAGATCTCGAGCCCCAGCAGGACGATGATCCAGGTGATGTAGAGCCAGATCAGGAAGATCGGGATGACCGCCAACGATCCATAGATGGTGGAGTAACGGACCGACTGCCCGACCGAGTTGGCGAAGATGTTCTTGCCAAGCTCCCACAGGACGCTGCCGATCCCTGCGCCCAGCAGCGCACTCGTGAGCCGGACGCGGGTGAACGGAATCACCAGGTACATCAACAGGAATGCGAGAAAGGCAAGGAGCCAGCGGAAAAAACCAGGTGCCGAGTCTCTCGATGGCCCCCGGGTCGAAAATCATGCCCCGGAAAATCGCGGCCTTGATGCGGGCCGAGATGATGATGCTGGCGCCGAGGAACAGGGTCCCGAAAACCAGCACCGAGGTGTAGGACGTGATCTTTGCCATGAATCGCCGATGGGTGGTCACGTGCCAGATCTGGTTGAAGTTGGACTCGATGTTGTCAAGCAGGAGGATGGCGGCCAGGATCAGGAACAAGAAACCAATCAGCCCCAGTCTGCTCGCGCTGTCCGCGAACTGATTGAAATACTCGAGCATCACGTCCTGGCTGGTCGGCAGAAACTGCGAAAACAGAAACTCCTGGACCTTCTCCTTGATGTCGTCGAAGGCGCCGAAGGCCGAGAACATCGCGAAAGCCACAGCCACCAACGGCACCGCAGCGAGCAGAGACGAGTAGGCCAGGCCCGATGCACGAATGATGACTTTGTCGCGGCCCAGCTGGATCCAGGTCGCCTGTATGAACTGGATGAAACGCACCAGCACCTTCTCCCACCACGGGAGGTCGCGGAGATCGATGCGGTGGAGGTGATTGACGACTCTCACGGTTCGCGAGGTCCATGATAATGCAGAAGAACCAATGATTCGCTGTAGAATGACGCCCATGCTGTCCAGATTGGTCTCTACGTTGCTTTCAGTCGAAGGGCTCGTGCTTGTCGTCCGGCGGGGGTGGTGTCTCGGGATGGCCATCCTACTCAGCCCCGCCGCGGCCCCCTGCCAACAGACCGATCCCACCCCCCTCACGGGCCCCGCAGCCCTCACGCGGATCGACGCCACGTTCACGGGCGATCTTCCGGAGATCGAAAAGCGCCGGCTCCTGCGGGTCCTCATCAGCTACAGCCGGACCAACTACTTCGTCGACTTCGGGACCGAACACGGTTTCGAGTACGACCTGCTCCGCAAGTATGAGGAACAACTCAACCAGGGCCGAAAAACAGGCCAGGCGATCGAGGTCGTGTTCATCCCGGTACCGTTGGAAACACTCCTCGACGACCTCGTCGCCGGGCGCGGCGATGTGGCAGCCGGCGGTCTCACCGTCACCGAGGAACGCAAGAAACACGTTGTTTTCGCCGACCCCTACGTGCCCAACGTCCGCGAGGTGGTGGTGTCGGGCTCCGGTGCGGCGCCGATCAGCGAGATCGATCAACTGGCCGGGACCAGGATCTGGGTCCGGGACGGCAGCAGTTACGCCGAACACCTGCGCACCCTGAACCAACGGTTCAAGGCCTCCGGCAAGGCGCTGATCGACATCGTCGAGGCGCCCGAGTACCTGACCACCGACGACCTGCTCGAGATGGTCAACGCCGGCGTCTTCCCGTTCACCGTCGCCGACGAACACATCGCCAAGGCCTGGGCCACCGCACTGCCGAACATCCGGGTTCACGACGACGTGGCAGTGAACACCGGCGGCGCCATCGCCTGGGCGGTGCGGCCTGACAACCCCGAGCTTGCCGCCAGCCTGGACGCGTTCGTGGGCTCCGTCAAAAAGGGCACCCTGCTCGGGAACATGTTCTTCAAACAGTATTTCTCGGACTCGAAGTGGATCACGAACCCGCTCTCCGACGCCGACCAGAAAAGACTCGAAGAGATCCGCGAGCTCTTCCAGAAGTACGGAGAGATGTACGACATCGACTGGTTGGCCCTGGCCGCCACCGGGTACCAGGAATCAGGACTCGACCACAACCGCCGCAACCCGTCGGGGGCGATGGGTGTCATGCAGATGAAACCGTCGACCGCCGCCGACAAGAACATCGACGTCACACCCATAGACACCGTTGAAAACAATATCCACGCCGCCACCAAGTACCTGGCGTTTCTTCGCGATCGCTATTTCTCGGACCCGGCAATCCCCGACTGGGCACGGCTCAACTTCACCCTCGCCGCCTATAACGCCGGTCCGGCGCGGATCGCGAACCTGCGCGACGAGGCAGCTGCAAAGGGCTACAACCCCAACCTGTGGTTTTCCAACGTAGAGACCATCGCCGCTGCCCGTATCGGCAAAGAGACCGTCACCTATGTGGCGAACATCAACAAGTACTACATGGCGTATACGGACTTCTATCAGAACAACCTGCAGCGCCGGCTCGAGATCAAAGCCGTGGAGTCGGCGCCGAAGAACTGAATCAAAAAGGAGAAGGACCATGAACGTTTCCCGCACATTGACAGGTACCGTGATCACGGTGTTGTGCCTGGGCGCCGTGGTGGCGTTCGCCGGCGAAGAGACCCCGGCAACCACGATGCAGCAGGCCCCGTGCTGCTTCGAGAACCCGCGCTACAGCGGCACCTGCGAGGCGACCCCGGGCGAAGATGAGAGCTGCGGCAGCATCCTGGGCTATCTCAACAACCCCAACAGCGTGGGCAAGGACTACTGCGGCAACACCACGATCCGCGGCGGTTGGAGCAAGGTCGAGTGCGAGGGCTCGTCGTCGGTCGCCGACCAATGCGCCGTCGATCCTGCCCCGACCGTGGAATGAGCCGGCAGCCGACCCGGTTCAAGATCGAGAACACAACGGACACCTTCATCGGGTACGAGATGGCCGGAGAGGTTCCGCTGGTCACGTGATGGCGTGATGTCGGTGAAACGGCGTCCGACCGGGACCGCGAGGGGGCAACGATGAGATTGGCCAGAATTCTCCTGTTGGTCGTGGTCACGGCGCATTCCTTCGCCGCAACGGCAGAAGATGGTGCCGCGAAGCTGTCTGACTTGTTTCGCGCGGTCGACCCATCCGTTGTGGAAATCACAACCGTTCAGCAGGTTGTGGCCGACCAGGGACCGGCCCGCCGGGTCGCTGCCGGCAGCCAGGGTTCCGGATTTCTGATCTCCTCCGACGGCAGGATCATGACTGCCGCACACGTCGTGCAGGTCGCCGACAAGATCACCGTCAAATTCGTCAATGGTCAGGAGGTCCCTGCGCGAGTTCTCGCCTCGGACCCCAGCGCGGATGTGGCGCTGATCCAGGCGGAGTCCGTGCCGGCGGGCATCGCACCCGCCCAACTCGGCAACTCCGACTCCGCATTGGTGGGTGACCAGGTCTTCGTGATCGGCGCCCCCTACGGCATCGCCCATTCCCTCTCGGTCGGCCACATCAGCGCCCGCCGCGCGCCGGACCACCTCTTCGGCGGTTTCGAAAAAGTTGAGCTCCTGCAGACCGACGCCGCCATCAACCAGGGCAACTCCGGTGGGCCCATGTTCAACCTGCACGGCGAGGTCATCGGCGTCGTCAGCCACATCTTCTCGACCAGCGGCGGCTTTCAGGGGCTCGGATTCGTCGTCACCTCGAATCTCGCCATGAAGGTCCTGATCGACGATCCGACCTCCTGGACCGGGCTCCACGGCCGGGTGATCGAGGGACCCTTGGCGGCCGCTCTCAACATCCCACAGAGCGCGGGGATCCTCGTCGAGTCCGTTGCCACCGGCTCTCCCGCCTCGGCCCTGGGGCTGCGAGCCGGCGACCTCAAGGCAACGATCGCCGGTCAGGACCTGACCCTCGGCGGCGACATCATCCTGTCGGTCCACGGCGTGCGGATCGGCGAGCCCGAAGCTTACGAGAAAATCTCCGCAAAGCGCAAAGCTCTCGGCGCCGACGAACAATTCGAGGTGACCGTGCTCCGCAACGGAACTGTGATCAAGCTGAGCAAAATGGTTTCCGTCCTCGGATTCAAGTGACGGCCGGAAATACCCGGTCCACGCATCCGGTTGAGCAGACTGAGACCAACAACTCAAACGGGGGAACTCATGAAACGCATCAAAATCGCAGCCACAATTATAGTCCTCGCCGCCGCTCTCGGCACCGCGGTGCCCGCCGCGGCCCACTGTCAGATCCCGTGCGGCATCTTCGACGACGAATTGCAGGTGCAGTTCATGGAGCAAGACATCACCACCATCGAGAAGTCGATGACGCAGATCATCGCCCTCGGTAAAGCGAGCCCGGTGGACTCCAATCAACTCGTACGGTGGGTGATGAACAAAGAGGAGCACGCGCAGAAGCTGCAGGACTCGGTGACCGCCTACTTCATGGCCCAGCGCATCAAGCCGCCGGCCGATCACAGCGACGAGACCGCCATGAAGGACTATGTCAACAAGCTGACCCTGCTCCACGCCATCCAGATCCACGCCATGAAGGCCAAACAGAGTACGGATCTCGACGAGATCGCAACCCTCCGCAAGCTCGTGACCGAGTTCCGCAAGGCCTACTTCGGCGAAGAGGCTGCGCACACCCATTAACCCGCTCAGCCGCTGAGCCCGGGTAGGGTGGGCCTTGGCCCACCTTCAGAATCGTGAGACGTCACAGCCGGGCCTCCGACGGTGGGCTCAAGCCCACCCTAGGTCGCCTCTCGGTCTTATTGATGCCGGCTCGCGAATGTTCGACGAGGGCCCGGTGTTGTCTATGGAGGCCTGAACGGCAGCGGTCGTTCGGACCGAAGGGAGACACAGCATCATGACCCAATTCAAGCTCACCTATTTCGATTTCAACGGCGGCAGGGGGGAACCGATCCGAATCGCTTTTCACATCGGCGGCATCGATTTCGAGGACGTCCGGCTGAAGTTTCCCGAGTTCAAAGAGCTGCAGCCGTCCCTCCGATTCGAAGCGTTGCCGGTCCTCGAAATCGACGGCCAGACGATCACCCAGTCGAACTCGATCCTCCGCTACGTGGGCAAGCAGGCGGGTCTCTACCCTGCCGACGACCTCCAGGCCCTCTACTGCGACGAAACGATGAGCGCCGTCGAGGACCTGAGCCACGCCGTCGGCAGGACGTTCGGCCTCAAGGGCGACGAAATGAAACAGGCGCGCGAGGACCTGGTCAAAGGCCGGCTCGCGACCTACATCAAGGGCCTCGACGGACTTCTCGCCCGCGGTGGTGGCAAGTTCTTTGCGGACGGGCGCATGACAGTCGCCGACCTCAAGGTCTTCGTCGAAACCCGGAATCTCGCCAAGGGCACCCTCGACCACGTCCCGACCGACATCGTCGAAAAACTCGCACCGGTTCTGGCCGAGCACCGCGACCGCATCGCCAAAGACCCGCGCATCGTGGCCTATTCCGCTCGCTAGTGACCCGGGTAGGGTGGGCCTTGGCCCACCTTCAGAAATCTCGCGGGTTCACCGTAACCACACTCCGCTGGAACCAACAGCCTTACGGCGTCAGCTCCCATCCGATGTCTTCGAACAAGTACGGCGTCAGGTCGAGCCCGAGGCTCGGCGTCAGGTCCGAACTGATGAAGGGTTCCATCAGGAGGTTCGGCGTCGCCGACGTGTCCCAATGCGAGATCGATGAACCGGCGGCGATCACGCTCGGCGCGTAGAGTCGAACGTACCCGTCGGTGGTCCCCGCGGAGAAGTCTCCGTCGAGAAGCAGCTTGACATTGACGCCGGGCCGGAGCGCCGCCTTGAAGGCATCCCCCTGGTCCATCGAAATGCCGACCGAGGGGATCGTGATCGAAGGATCGGCGCCGCCCATTCCCGGCAGCCCGGAGGCCACGTTATTCGCCACCATCACGCCCTTGGCGCCGGCGGCCTGCGCGTTGGCGACCTTGACGGTGAAGCCGCAGGTCCCCCGGTCGACCAGGGCGATCTTGCCGTTGAGATTGTTGAGAATCGGCTCGCAGGCGTCTGAGGTTGGGCCGACGCCGTCGTTGGCGAGCACCACCAGCCCGGTCGTCCCGCCACCGCCTGAAAGTGGCGGACCGAAGCTGGCCGCCTGGGCCTCGAAGCTCCCGGCGAGAGAGGCCGGCCGCAGCACCTTGACCGAAGGTCGGGGTCCCAGAACGATCGGCGCCATTCCGGTGACGCTCGGCCCGTTCCATACGACGTTCGGCCCGTTGACAACCGACGACACACGTTCGGCGTTGGTCATCTCGTCCCAGGTAAAGCCGGTCGACAGATCAAGAGAGTACAGGGTGTAGACGTCCGGAAAGCCCAAGAAAAGCGCGCCGGTCGCCTTGTTGGTGAAGTTCGAAAAACCGAGACCGTGGGCGATCTCGTGCATCACCACGCTGAGGAAGTCGAAGTTCTGGCCCTCGTTGTGGTCGAAACCGTAGTACCACGACCGGCCGCCGATACAGTTCGGGTTGCCGGTGTCCAGCGTCGAGTTGAATCTGGAAGAGATGTCGAAAGCAGTCGCGTTCAAGTCGGCGCCGAAGAGAGCGTCACCGAGCGCCCCGTGATACCAGGTGCCCGCGACTGGCGCACCCGGAAAATCCCGAACGATGTACACCGCTCCGGCGGAACCCAGGACTGCCGACGTGGAAGTGCAGGTCTGCGGCACGAACGAAGCTGCCACATAGATCGAGACGTCGCTTTCGATGGCGCTGCCCCAGAGCTGCGCCGCAAGTTGATAGACATTGGCCCGCTGCGCTCCAAGGGTGGTGCCGGGATTGCCGCCGACAGGAGCCGCCGGCGTCGGGTCGTTGAGGCCGACTCCCGCCCCGTCAACACCGATAACGATGATGTTCGCGGCCGGGGCGTGGCCGGCGGCCAGAAGAAGCAGCAACGCGAAACCGCAGGTGAGGTGAATCAAGGACTGTTGCTTTTTCATGGCGTCACTCCGTTTCCGCGCCGACGGACGAGGGTGCCGCATCCACAGCGTCGTGGTCGTGTCCCTTGACGCAGTCGAATTCGGTGGTCCCGTCGGGCAGAATGCGGACGACCGAGAAGTTCATGAGTTCGGGTCCGACCTCCGCCATGACGGTACCGTCGGCACGCTTCACCTGGGCCACCTGCCCCTTGGTCTGCGTGGGCTCCCCGAACTGCTTCCGCATCTCTACCGCGAGGGCGGCCGCCTCCTCGGGTGTCGGGGCCCTCATCAGACCGGTCTCCGGGTCGATGAACACCTGCACACCGTAGATCGTCATCGGCGTCAAGGCGGAACCCGCGTCGGGCACCACGCGAACCGCCGGCGCCGCTTCTGTTCCCGCCGAACTCACCATCGGCTCGACAGCTTCTACGGCTGCGCCTCCAAACAACAACAACACCACTACCGGTACAACCAAGCCATAACAGACCTTGCGCATTTCAACTCCTCGTGTGAAGCAAATCTCTCGCGTTGAAGCAACTCAGAATCCTGAAACAAAGACGCCGGCTCAGATTCCCCTGAAAGTTCCCCCGAATCGACCACCCTCCTTTTCCTCATTATTTATTGGTGATCGAGACTCTATATCAAAAAAAATGAATACTCAAGAGACCCAGGTCGCTAAATAGATATTCTGGGTGGCGGACACAGGGGCTCTGAGGTTTTTCCGGCGCACCGCGTCGCCGGATCACCGCTGAAAATGGGCGGGAAAGGCGCCCGTCACCGTTTGCAGAGGTCGGTTACACGACGGCGAAGACCAGTGTTCGCCATGTCACGATCGGACTCGCCGAGGCATTCGCGGATGATCCCCTCGAACACCGCGGCGCCCAGCGGGATGAGCTCGTCCGGGAAATCGTAGGTCGGGTTGTGCAACGCTGGGATCCCCTCTCCGGCCCCGATCCCGAACACCGCCCCCTCCGCAAGGGCGGTCAACCGCCCGAAGTCCTCGGACCACCGAAACGGCCCATCCAGGACTTCGACGGATCTCCCGCCCGCGGCGCGACGGACCACGGCCACCGCCTTCCGCGAGTTGACCGTGGCCACGAAATCGTCGCAGAAGGAGACGTCGTGGCGCAGGCCGTGCCGTGCAGCAATCCGGCGCACCGACATTTCCAGCTGTTCGACCATCCGCTTCAGGGTTTCGTCGGTCTCGCTGCGGAGGGTCGCCATCACCCGGGCGTCGCCCGGCGCCGTGCCGAATGCGTCGTCAGCGCCGAGCCGCGCGCCGACGATGGTGGCGAACGCGACCTCATCGCCCACTTTCAGCCGGGTAGGAAGGTCGCCGATCAGTTTCATGATCCGGCACATCGCCCGCGCCGGGCTGGTGCCGGTCTCCGGTTGCGCGGCGTGGGCGGGAGTCCCTTCGAGCGAGACGATCACTCCGCGGGACGCGCAGCAGAAGGTGCCCGTCCGCACCACGACCTGGCCCAGCGGAAAGCCGGGCAGATTGTGGAGGGCAAAGACGAAATCGGGACGGATCTCGGAAAACCGCCGGTCCCGGATGACAGCCTCGGCGCCGGCGCCGTTTTCTTCAGCGGGCTGAAAGAGCAGGACCACCCGGCCCTTCGGCGGCCGAACGGCGGAAAGCGTTTGACCGACCGAGGCGAGGATCGCCATGTGGCCGTCGTGGCCGCACGCGTGTGATCTCCCGTCGACGGTAGAGCAATGCGCGGCACGGCTCAATTCGCGAATCGGCAACCCGTCAAGCTCACAGCGCAGCAGCACGGTCGGGCCCGGTTCCGCACCCGAGAAGACGAACGCGGCGCCGTGCCCGCCCAACCCGTGGATGATCTCGTCGGGTCGGAGGGGTTCGAAGAACCGACAGATCCTGGCGGCGGTTTCCGCCTCGGACCCCGACAGCTCCGGGTGCCGGTGCAACTCGCGACGAAGTTCAGCTGCCGAAAAGGTGCCAGGCACCGAGTTCCGCATTTGCAGATCATCTCTCCTCTCTCAGCGCGAGATCCAGAGCCTCGGCATCTTTTGCAAAGTCTTTGTCTTCCAGTCTCCGCCTCGCCCCTCTCCTCACCCAGAGACTGACCCCATCTTCGCTTTTTCCCAAACTCGCGGCAAGCTCCTTAACCTTGACACCGAATCGCTCGACCCCCACCAACCCGATGAGTTCACGTACTCGGACGATCCCATCCTTCCGACTCCGACTCGCCAGGTCTTCTCGTTGAATTCCGAAATAGCGGCACGTCGTCTCAATCCATGCATCTGCCTCGAAACGGGAGCGGTAGGGGCTGTTCGGTCGGCCGAGTTCATCAGCCATGACCTGCCCGATCGGATGCAGATCCTCCCCCGACAGCGGCCGACCGAGCTGCCACCACGGAAGATGCCCGGGGCTTTCTCCTGACCAGTCGGATTCCCCGACCGAGCGAAGCGCGGATCGATATGCGCCTAGCGCTTGCCGGCGACTCGACCCATAAGTAGCGAGCACATCGTCAACCGCGACGAGCGGAGTTTTCCGCAGGCCCAAAACGTCTCGGTGCCCCGACCACCGGTATTCCTTTGGCCGATCGACCATCCCGGCCTTCACCGGGTTGAGGTGAACGTACGCGATCAACTGCGAAAGATACGACCGATCATCCACCTGTTTCGCCTTGAACCGTCCCTGCCACATTGGCCCGGCGACCTCGGCTCTTCGATTTCGGCTCCTGGTCACCAGTTGCTGCAGAGATTTCATCGAACGCGAAAGAGACGCCGGTCCCGTTCGAACTACCAGGTGGTAGTGGTTTCCCAGCAGCGCCCATGCGAAAACGACAAGGCCGTCCCGCTCAACTACCTGCCGCAGTACCTGCAGGAACCGAGCTGCCAGAGCATCATCCGAGAATGGCATTGCTCCCCCGCCTACCCGGTTGTAGACGTGGTAGATCATTCCCTCCTCCAGAGTTCTATTCGCTCTCGGCATGAGATATCACCTTTCGGATTCAATTCTAACAAATACGGTAACCGGTGCCTGGCACCTTTACGATGTGCGACCCGCACGACGAGGACGATGAGGACATCGTCGTCGATGGTGTACAGCACCCGGTGTTGTCCCTCGCGGACCCGGTAGACAGGGGCGAACAACATCGGTCAACTTGACGACTCCGGGAGGCCGGGGTTCTTTCGCCAGGGCATCGATTCGTTGACTCAGCTTTTTTCGAATCGGCGCGTCGAGTTTCTTCAGCTGTCGCTGGGCCGGGCGGGCGATCTCGACGGCGAAGGCCATTGAGGCTTAAAGCTCCAGGTCCTTCTTCGCTTCGCTCCAGGGGATCGTGCCATGCTTGCGCGCATCGGTGAGCGCCTTCCTCGCTTCGCGGAGGTCGATCTCGTCCTCCATTTTCTCGAGGAGTTCGAGATCCTCGATCGGCACCACGGCAGCAACCTGTTTGCCACGACGGGTGATCCGTACCCGGTCCTTCGCGTAGGCGACGCGATTGATGACCTCGGCGAGGTTTTCGCGCGCTTCAGTGGTGTTGATGTCGTCCACGGCTTTCTCCCATCTGTACATAATGTACACCATGTCCAGAGGAAACGCCACGTCCGGCCACGCCCCGTGCCCCCCAGACCACATGGGGCACTCATCCCTGACAGCAATTCGTTCAGCGGTGGGCATCCACCGCTGAGCGAATTGCACGGATGTGGTCGGGCCCGGTGCCGCAGCAGCCGCCGATGATCTTCACTCCGAGATCGATCAGTTCGCCCACGCGTTCGGCCATGAAGTCCGGTGTCTCCGGCCAGACCAGCACGCCGCCGCTCTGCTCGGGGAGGCCGGCGTTCGACTGGATGGCGATCGGCACCGTTGCGTGGCGCGCGAACTCGCGGGCGATCTCGACCATTTTCTCGACGCCGTTGCCGCAGTTGGAGCCGACGACGTTCGCGCCCGCCTCGACGAGGGCCGCGCACGCCTGTTCCACGCTCGAGCCCATCATGGTGAAGAAGCCGCGCGGGGTGGCGTCGAAGGTCATGGTGGCGATGATCGGAATGTCTTTGGAGCAGGCTCGCGCCGCCTCGACGGCGAGGCGCGCCTCGGTGAGGTCGATCATGGTCTCGACGCAGATCAGGTCGGCGCCGGCTTCGACAAGGGCGCCGATCTGGCGGCGGAATCCGTCGGCCATCGTCTCCGGCTCGGTGTCGCCGTAGGGTTTGACCATCGCGCCGGACGGGCCGACCGACCCCGAGATATAGGCGCGACCCGCCACCACCGGTTGGAGCGCCGCGACCGCCGCCCGGTTGATCTGCTCTGTACTTTCCGCCAACTTGTAGCGTTCGAGATTGAGGGGCGAGGCGCCGAACGTGTTGGTGGTGATGAGTTCGGCTCCGGCGTCGAGATACAACGCCGCAATCTCCCCCAGCACCCCCGGATCGGAGAGGTTGATGGCCTCCGGGCTTTCACCAGGTTCGAGACCGCGGGCCATCAACTGCGTCCCCCAGGCGCCGTCGCCGACCAGGATCGCGCCCGACCGCAGGCGATCGAGAAGCGACGACATATCAGGCCGCTCCGGTGAGCCCTTTGACCAGCGCCACCGCCGAAGTGGCGTCGTAGCCGTAGCCGTCGGCGCCGATCTCGGCCGCAAAAGCCTTCGACAGCGGCGCGCCGCCGACGATGACCTTGATGCCGCCGTCGAGTCCACGTTCCCGGAGCAGATCGACGACCTTCTTCATCCCGGTCATGGTGGTGGTGAGCAGCGCCGACATGCCGATCACCGAGGCGCCCTCGGCGACGGCCGAGTCGACAAATCGCTCCGCCGGCACGTCGCTGCCGAGATCGACGACGTCGTATCCGGCGCCCTTGAGCATGATGCCGACCAGGTTCTTGCCGATGTCGTGCATATCGCCCTTGACGGTCCCGATCACGACCTTGCCGATGCTCGGCACGTCCTGGGCAATCATCAGAGGTTTCAACACGTCGATGCCCGCGTGCATCGCGCGCGCCGCCAGCAGGACTTCGGGCAGAAAGATCTCGTGCGCCCCGAACTTCGTGCCGACCACCGCCATGCCCGCCAGGAGCCCGTTGTTGAGGATCTCCGATGCACTCAAACCGTCATCGATCGCCCTCCGCGTCAACTCGGCGACCTTCGCATCCTCTCCTCGCTGCAGGCTCTCGTCGATTTCGCGCAACACATCCATGGCCTACCTCCATCAAGACGAAACTCGCGATCCACGGCGCGGGTCCTCTCCGTTTCCGGGCGAACCGACTCGCCGGGATCGTTGAAGCTCGCGCCCGCAGTCAACCTACCACGTTCCCGCCGCGCGATCACCGCACCAGCGACCATATTTCGTCCTCACCATCGGACCCGAAACCCCGGTATGATGCCTCACGTCTCGTGTTGACGACATCAAAGGAGATGAAATGACCGTCAATCCCCGCGCCCTGGCCACCGCCGCATTGTTGCTGCTTTCCACCCTGGCCGCGGCCGCCGGCGGCGACCCACCGGCCAAGGTCGATGATCCTCTTCACGGTCTCGAATACCGGCTGATCGGGCCGGCGGCGGGCGGCAGGGTCTCACGGGTCACCGGAGTGGCCGACGATCCCCTCACCTACTACGCGGCGACTGCGGCCGGCGGGGTGTGGAAATCGATCGACGGTGGGCTCGAGTGGGAGTCGGTGTTCGACGATCAGCCGATTTCGTCGATCGGCTCGATCGCGGTGGCGCCCTCCGACCCCAACGTGGTCTGGGTGGGCTCGGGTGAGGCCAACATCCGCGGCAACGTCGGCGAGGGCAACGGTATCTACCGCTCCACCGACGCCGGTGCAACCTGGAAGCACGTGTGGAGCGCCGAGGGCCAGATCGGGACCATCATCGTCCACCCGACCGACCCGGACACGGTATTCGCGGCGGTACTCGGGAGCCCGTTCGGACCGGGGCCCGAACGGGGGGTGTTCCGCACCACCGACGGCGGCGCGACCTGGACCAAGGTGCTCTTCAAGGATGCCGACACCGGCGCGTCCGACGTCTGCTTCGACCCGGCCAACCCGCGCACCCTCTATGCCGGATTGTGGCAGACGCGGCGGCAGCCGTGGGGCATGACCTCGGGGGGGCCTGGCAGCGGTCTCTACGTGTCGCGGGACGGCGGCGACAGCTGGAAGAAGCTCGAGGGCAAGGGCCTGCCGTCAGGACCTTGGGGCAAAGTGGGCGTGCATGCCGCGTCCGGAAATCCGGACCGCGTCTACGCCCTCATCGAGGCCGAAGCCGGCGGGCTCTTCCGTTCCGACGACGGCGGTGCGACCTGGAAGCTGGTCAACCCCTCGCGCGGTTTGCGCCAGCGGGCGTGGTACTACACGACGCTGACCGTCGACCCCTCGAATGCCGACACCATCTGGTTCCCCCAGGTCTCGATGCTCAAGACGATCGACGGCGGAAGCAGCGTGCGCGCCGTCACGGGCGGCGGGTGGGACTACCACGACGTGTGGATCGACCCCGCCAACCCGCTGCGCATGATCGTCGGCAGCGACGCCGGCGTTTCGCTGTCGCCGGACGGCGGCGAGACGTGGTTCCGGCCGCGCCTCCCGATCGCCCAGTTCTACCACCTGACCGTCGACACGCGCCGCCCCTACCGGGTGCTCGGCAGCCTGCAGGACTTCGGCACCGCCTCCGGCCCCAGCAACAGTCTGCACAGCGGGGGCATCCTGCTCTCGGACTGGCATTCGGTCGGCGGCGGTGAGGCCGGGCATGTGGCGGCCGATCCGACCGATCCCGACACGGTGTGGGCCGGCGAATACCTCGGTTACATCTCCCGCTACGACGGGCGAACCGGCCAGGCGCCCCACGTCGGGATCTACCCCGATAACGGCTCCGGACACGACGCGGCCGATCTCCGCTACCGCTTCCAGTGGACCGCACCGATCCTGATCTCGCCGCACGACCCGAACGTGGTCTACCACGCCGCCAACCAGCTCTTCCGAACCGCTGACGGCGGCCAGACCTGGACCGCGATCAGCCCCGACCTGACCCGGGACGATGAGGCGAAACAGGGGTGGTCGGGGGGCCCGATCACCGGCGACATCACCGGGGTCGAGTTCTACGGCACCATCTTCGCGGTCGCCGAGTCTCCCCTCGAGCAGGGTCTGATCTGGGCCGGGACCGACGACGGGCTGGTTCACGTCACCCGCGACGGCGGCGCGGCGTGGAGCAATGTCACCCCGCAGGGCTTCCCCGAATGGGCCACCGTCAGCACCATCGAGGCCTCGCGGTGGGACGCCGAAACCGCCTACGTCGTGATCGACGCCCACCGCCTCGACGACGAGACACCCTACCTCTTCAAGACCGCCGATCTCGGCCGGACCTGGAACCGTCTGACGACGGGCCTTGACCCCGAGGTCTACCTGCACGTCGTTCGCGAGGACACCCGCCGCCGCGGTACGCTATTTCTGGGCACCGAACGGGGCGTCATGATGTCGCACGACGACGGCGCCACCTGGCGATCGCTGCGGCTCAACATGCCCACGGTCGCGGTTGTCGACCTGGTGGTGGCGGACAACGACCTGGTGGTCGGCACCCTCGGCCGCTCGGCCTGGATCCTCGACGATCTGACCGCGGTGCGCGAAATGTCGCCCGAGATCGCGGCCGAACCGGTTCACCTCTTCGCCCCACCGCCGGCCGTGCGTTGGCGCTACGCCGGCGCGCCCTTCGGCAGCGACGACGGCGCCGGCGCCAACCCACCCAAAGGGGCGATGATCACCTACCACCTGGCAGTCAAGCCCGCGGGCGAGATCAGTCTGGAGATCCTCGATGCCGCCGGCACACCGGTGCGCCGTCTCAGCAGCATGACCAAGCCCGCCTACACCTCGCCTGAGCACCCCGACTGGAACCCGGACCGCGAGATCGAGCCCGAACTCGAGGTCGAGCCAGGCACCCACCGTGCTGTCTGGGACCTGCGGTACGAGGGGGCAAAGTGGATGCCCGACGCCCGCTTCGACACCGGCGAACCGGGGGCGGGCCCGCTGGTTCTGCCAGGGGACTACACCCTGCGGCTCACCGTCGACGGCCGGACCGAGACCCGGGAACTCCGGGTCGAACCCGACCCCCGCTCCCAGGCCTCTGCGGCCGGTCTCGAGACCCAACTCGTCTTCGCCCTCGGCATCCGCGACCAGCTGACCCGGATCGCCGACATGGTCGCGACCATCCGCAGTGTCCGCCAACAGATCGAGGACCGCAACACCGTTCTCTCGGTGGACCCGGATGCCGCTGCGCTCGTCGAGAGCGGCGCCCGGCTGATCGCCGGTCTGACGGCGATTGAGGAAGTCCTCCACAACCCGCACGCCGAGGTCAATTACGACGTTCTTGCCGGCCGCCACGGCGGCGCCATGCTGTATTCGCGGTTGAGCTGGCTGCTGGTCGGGGCGGACGGCCACGACGGCCCACCGACCCAGGGAATGCTCGAGATCGGCGCCGAACTCGCCGCGGCGGTGGCGACTCAGGAGGCGGCTCTCGGGACATTGCTGTCCGGCGACCTGGCCGCGCTCAATCGACAGGCGCAGGAGCAGGCCGTTCCGTTCGTACTGGCACCGGCGCTCGACGGAGAGTGATTCAAAGATCGACCTTCGGACACCGTTCGCAGGAAAGGATTTCGGGAACCATGCTTCACTCCGACCTCACGAGTTCCTCGGGCTTCGGCTCGCATCTGTTTGACGACTCCCAGCTCATCGAAATCCACCACGCCACGCTCGAGGTCCTGCGCCGGACCGGAGTGCGGGTCCGCCACGACGAGGCGCTCGACCTGCTGCGCACCGCCGGCTGTGAGATCAGCAACGGGGACCTGGTGAAATTCCCGGCGGCGGTCGTCGAGCAGGCGCTGGAATCCGCGCCATCCCGCATCGTCTTGTGCGATCGCGGGGGCGACCCACGGGTCTTTCTGGAGGGGCGCCGCACCTTCTTCGGCACCGGTTCGGACCTGCCCAACATCCTCGATCTCGAGACCGGCGAACGGCGGCTGTCAGTCTTGGCCGACGTTGCGGACACCGCCCGCCTCGCGGACTCCCTGCCCAATATCGACTTCGTCATGTCGATGGCTCTGCCATCGGACATCGCACCGGCCACTTCGGACCGTCACTCCTTCCTGACGATGATCGAGAACACCTCCAAACCGGTGGTCTTCACGGCGTGGGACGAGCAAGGGCTCACCGACATCATCGCGATGGCCGAGTTGGTCGCCGGGGGGGCCGAACAACTGAGTCTCAACCCGTTCCTGCTCGCCTACCTCGAACCGTCGTCGCCGTTGCAGCACTCGGAGACCGTTCTCGCCAAGATGATGATCATGGCCGACAAGCGTCTGCCCTTCGTCTACGCGCCGGGGCCGGTCGAGGGAGCTTCGGCGCCGGTGACGCCGGCGGGCAGCCTGGTGATGGCCAACGCCGAGGTCCTGAGCGGCATCACCATCGCCCAGTTGCGGCAGCGCGGTACCCCCGTGGTCTACGGATCAGGCAGCGGCCCCCTCGACATGCGCACCATGGTCGCCACCTATTCGAGTCCCGAGTTCATGCTCCACTGCCGGGCCTTCTCCGAACTCGGGCAGCGCTTCTACCACCTGCCGACCTGGGGGTTCTCCGGCTGCAGCGATTCCAAGGTCCCCGATGTCCAGGCCGGCGCCGACAGCGCGCTGTGGATCCTGTGGACGGCCCTGAGCGGCTCCAACCTGGTGCACGACATCGGCTACGTCGAGTCGGGCATGACCTGCTCGTACGAGATGATCGTCCTGTGCGACGAGATCATCGGCTTTGTCCGCCACCTGACGGGTGGTGTCGCGCTGTCGCCCGAGGCCATGGCCCTCGACACCATCGACAAGGTCGGTCCCGGCGGCGACTACATCACGACCGACCACACCCTCGCGCACTACAAGGAGTGCTGGTACCCGAGAGTCTTCGACCGGCTTTCGTACCAGTCCTGGGAGAACGCGGGCAGCCCGTCGATCGTCGAAAAGGCGCGAGCAGCCGCCCGCGCCGCGATTTCCGGGCACGTGCCCGAGGCCCTGCCGGAGGAAACTCTCGGAGCCCTCCGCGCATTGGTGGCGGCCGCCGACGACCGCGCCGGGATCTGACGCGACAGTCCAATGCTCGATGCGGCCATCCTCGTCGCCTTCTTGATCACCCTGGTGGTCATCGGGCGGTGGGCCTCCGGCCGGGTCCACTCGAGCCTCGACTTCCACCTCGCAGGCCGGCGCCTCGGAGTCTTGCCGGTCACCCTGAGTCTCGCGGCCACCGAGTTCAACGGCTCGGGTCTGGTCGGCGGGGCGGGGCTCGCCTACACGGTCGGCATCGCCGGCGTGTTCTGGAACTTCTCGGCGGTGCCGGCCTGGATCATCCTCGCGTTCACCGTCGCCGTGGCCTTTCGCAAGCTGGCGCTCTACACCGTGCCCGAGTTCCTGGGCAACCGCTACGACGCGCGCGCCCGCCGGCTCGCCTCGCTCAGCCAACTGGCATCCGGGGTCATTTTTCTGGCCGTGCAGATCCTGGTCTCGACCCTCGCGCTCTCGACCCTCCTCGGCGTACCACGACTGGCGGCGACCCTCGCAATCACGGCGGTCTTCGTCCTCTACACCTACTCCGGCGGGTTGCTGGCGGTGGTGTGGACCGATGTCGCCTGCTACCTCGTCCTGATGGCCGCCGTGGTGATCGGCGCCCCGCTCGCTCTCCACCACGCCGGTGGGATCGCCGGGCTGCACCAGGCCCTGCCACCGGAGAGTTTTGACATCGGTCGGCTCGGCGTCATGGAACCGCTGGCATGGGTCGCTCTTTGCTTCTTCTCCTACGGGACCGACCAGGCTTATCTCCAGCGCGTGTTCGCGGCACGCAAGGCCAGTACCGCCCGCATCGCCTACACCTACACCGGGCTCAACTACCTCGTTTTCGGCGGCGCGGTGGCCCTCCTCGGGATGTCGGCCGCGGCCCTCCTCCCCGACCTCGCCCAACATGACGAGGCCCTCCCGGCGCTCATCAAACACATCTTCCCGCCGGGAGTCAGGGGCCTGTTTCTGACCGGGATCGTCGCCGCGACGATGTCGACTTCCTCGTCGTTCCTGGCCGCCGGGTCGTCGCTCTTCGCAAAGGACATCTACGAGCCGCTCCTCGGCCGCAAAACCACGGAGCAACACCTCCTCAAGGTGTCGCGGCTGGCGACGATCGGTATCGCCGCCGTCGCGGTGTTGATCGCGTCGGCCGCTCCCCGCATCGTCGACGCCGTCGTGTTGTCGGTGTTGGTTTCGCATGCGGCGGTGTTTTTCCCGGTGCTCGCCGCGCTCTACTGGAAACGGGTGGCCCCGGCGGCCGGTTTCTGGGCGATCCTCGCCGGCGCTCTCGGCGGTCTCGTCTCCCACTTCTTCCTGTTCGGAAAGGTCGCCTTCGTCGGCGTGGTACACCCCCTGTTCTTCGGCCCCGCCCTTTCGATCCTCGCGCTCGTGAGCGTCACCGTTGTCTCCCGGGCCCACCACAAATAACGGGGTCATCCGGGATCGCATGAGGTCGAGAATCGGACGGATGAGCACTCTGAAGGTGGGCCAAGGCCCACCCTACAAGCCCGCTCGACACCTGGGTCCGACGTAGGGTGGGCCTTGGCCCACCTTCAGACCCGCCGCCATTGGGTGGAACCTGAATTTGCACTCGAGCCGACCACGATGCCGGTCTTGGACACAAACGACTCCGACTTTCGAACCAGGTCGGTGTCCATTTCGTCGAGTTTCGGATGAACCGAGAAAATGATGACCTGAGATTTTCGCGGGGAGAGATTCCGTGTCATGGTGGGGTGCCGCCAGTCACGCGCGAAGGAGGCCGGGTGAACACATATCCTGAAATCTACGAAGCCATCGACCAGACCGCACCGATCGATCTCCTGGCCCGGTTGGTGCAGATCCCCAGCCATCCCGGTGTCCCGAACCAGGAAGCCGCAGTCGTCGCCGCCCTGGCGGAATTTCTCGAGAAAGGCGGCCTGCGGCCACAGCTCGAGGAGATCAAAGACGGCCGACCCAACCTGATGTGCAGCGTCGAGGGCCCCGCGCCGGGCCCGCACCTCCTGCTCTGCGGCCACACCGACACCGTGCCTCTCAACGCCACCGACCCCGGTGTCGGCTTTTCCGGGGCAATCCGCGACGGACGGGTGCACGGCCGCGGCACCACCGATATGAAGGGCGCGATTGCGGCGATGGCGGCCGCGCTGGTGGCATTGCACCGGACCGGGCTCCTGGCCTCCGGCCGGGTGACCCTTGCCGCCGTCATCGACGAGGAGATCGAGAGCCTCGGCGCCGAGCACCTCATCAGCTCGGGCTTCACCGCAGACGGAGCCATCGTCGGCGAGCCCACCCTGAATCAGGTCTGCATCGGCCACAAGGGCCTGGAGTGGCTCGAGATCGTGTTTTCGGGCAAGGCGGCCCACGGCGGCACCCCCACCGCCGGGATCAATGCGATCGATGCAGCGGCGTCGTTCGTCCATCGGGTGCGAACCGGCCTCTTGAGCCGGTTCGACGCCCGCGCCGACTCTCTCCTGGGCCCCCCCACCCTCAACTTCGGCACCATCCGAGGCGGCGACCAACCGTCCACGGTGGCGGCGTCCTGCGTGCTGACCGCGGATCGCCGCGGGCTGCCGGGCGAGACCTACGAAACGATGTGCGCGGAGCTCGAGCGCGAGTTGGCGGCGGTCAGGGCCGAGATGCCCGGTCTCCGTACGACGCTGGGCAGACTGCCCGGCGGAATGGCGACGCTCGAGCACGTGGCGTTGAAGACGTCACCGTCGGAAGCGATCGTGGAGGCGGTCGCCTCCGCCTACCGCGAGGTCTGCGGCCGTGCGGGCGAGCTCGGCGCCTTTCCGGCGTGGACCGACGGCGCTCTCATCTCCGCGTTCGCCGAGATCCCGACGCTGATTCTGGGCCCGGGCGATCTCGCGGTCGCCCACTCGCCGGTGGAGTCGGTCGAGATCGCGCAGGTGATCGATGCCGCGCGCATCTACGCCATCACGGCCGCTGAGTTCTGCGGTCGCACGACATGAAGCTCCGGGTTCCCCACACCTACGCCCTGCTTTTCGGCCTCCTCGTGCTCGCCGCGATCGCCACCCACTGGATCCCCGCGGGCACCTTCGACCGCGTCGAGATCCAGGGTCGCGAGATCGTCGAACCCGGGTCATTCCACCACGTGGAGGCCAGCCCGGCGGGCATCTCGCAGGTCTTCCTGGCCTTTCCCAAGGGTCTCCTGGAGACCGCCCACATCGTGTTCTACATCTTCCTGATCGGCGGCGCCTTCAGCGTCGTCAACGCCACCGGCGCCATCGAGGCGATGATCCACGGCGTGGTCCGCGCGTGCCGCGGCAACGGAGAGGTGGTCATTGCGGTGCTCGTCGTGCTGTTCTCGTTGGGCGGGGCCACCATCGGCATGGCCGAGGAAACGCTGGTTTTCCTACCCGCGTTGGTGGTGCTGGCCAGGCGGTTGGGCTACGACAACATCACCGCCGGCGCCATCGGGCTGGTCGGCGCCGGCGCCGGTTTCGCCGGCGCCTTTCTCAACCCGTTCACGGTCGGCGTCGCCCAGGACATCGCCGGTCTGCCGGTGTTCTCCGGTCTCGGCTTCAGGCTCGTGGTGTGGGCGGTCCTGACCGCCATCACGGTGGTCTACATCGTCGTGTGGTCGCGGCGCCGGAGGACCGAACCGGCGGCCGACAGCCAGGCGTCCCCGTCGGATTCAGATGGGCCGCCGCCGCTGGGGCTCAGGGGGTGGTCGGTGCTGGCGGTGCTCCTCGGCGCTCTGGCGGCCGTCGTGGTCGGCGCCATGAACTGGGGGTGGGGGATCTTCGAGCTTTCGGGCCTCTTCGTCGGCGTCGCCATTCTCGCCGGCATGCTCGGCGGTCTCGGCGCCAACCGCACAGCAGAACAGTTTGTCGAAGGCGCCGCCGCCATCGCCGGCGGCGCGCTCGTCGTCGGTCTGGCCCGTGGAGTGCTCGTGATCTTCGAGGCCTCGAGCGTCACCGACACGATTCTCTACACGATGGCGTCGGCGGTGCAGAATCTTCCCGCCGACATCAGCATCGCCGGTATCTACGGCATCCAGGTGCTGCTCAATTTTCTGGTGCCGTCCGGCAGTGGCCAGGCCGCACTGTCGATTCCGATCCTGGCGCCGCTCGCCGATCTCGTCGGCGTGACCCGGCAGACCACGGTTCTCGCCTATCAATTCGGCGATGGTTTCACCAACGTCTTCACCCCCACCCAGGGCTATTTCATGGCCGGTCTCGCCCTCATCAAGGTCTCCTGGGAGGACTGGGTGAAGTTCATCTGGCCGCTCGAGTGCCTGTGGATCGGGACCGGTCTGGTGCTGCTGCTGATTTCACACTGGATGAACTGGGGGCCGTTCTAGACGCATTCTTCTTTATGAGCGGGCGGGGAAAAAGCCTTCCCTACGGTGCTCAGTGCCGACTCTGAACGTCGTAGGGGAGGGGTTCATCCCCTCCCTTCGCCCCTGATGGGATGACGTTTCTGACGACCCGACGCCGGGCGGGGATAAACCCCGCCCCTACGTCTTTGAGAGGCGATCTGAGTACTGTGGGGGAGGTTCCCTTGCGGGTGTTTTTGGAGGAGGCTGAGTTCTCAGCGAGGGATGACCGGGAGGACGAGACGCGACGGGTGATCGGCATCGTGGTGGATCCGGATCTCCGCCGGTTCCATTGCAGACGAGAACGATTCGGACTCGCCGGTCTGGAGGTTCCTCGAAAAATGCGGGAAGAAGGAACCGGTCACGAGGATCCGCAGCCGATGTCCGGCCTTGAAGACCTGACTGGTGATCAGGTTGTCGAGCTTCAGCTCATAGATCTCGCCGGGTTCGAGCAATTCGCGGCCGCGGCTCGGATCGCGCAGGCTGGCGCGTTGCACATCCGAGCCCGGGCTCACCAGGTTGAAGGCATCTCCCTCGGGCCCGACGTCCAGGACTTTGACCCAGAGGTCGAAGTCGGGGCAATCGCAGGAGACGAACATCTCGGCGGTGATCGCACCGGTGATCTCGATGTCCTCCGCAAAGGGCTCGGTCTCGAAGACGAGCAGCGCTCGCCGACTGGGTAAGACTGCTGTAGTCGTGTGGCCCGAAGACCTCGTACGGATCTCGAACCGGCGCGGCCGGATCGGATCGGAAGGCGCTCGGTTCCGATCCCGCCAAAAGGCGCCTCCTCCGACAACACGCCAGACGATCCGGGATTGGTTCTCGGGCCCAGATAGCGGATCACCGGAACGGCTGATGGCGGCGGCCAGGCCGGCTCGTCGCGCCAGCGGTTGTCGCCCATGACGAAGATCCGGACCGGCGCCTCGCGGTCGATGCCGTTCTCGATTCCCCGGAGGTAATGGTCCATCCAGCCCAGAATCAGCTCGTCGTAGTCGACGGCGGCTTCGGGGCCGAAGTCCAGATCGCCGGTACGCTGCTTTCCGATCGCAGCCACACCGTGGATCCAGGGGCCGAGGATCAGCCGGGTTCTCGGATCGCTTTCGCCGGCACGGCTCGCCAGCAGACCGGCGAAGTTCGTTGTCGCACCGTCGGGACCGTAGAACTCGTCATACCACCCTGAAAGGTTCAGGACCGCGGCCTTGACGCGGTCGTACCGGCCGGGCAGCTCGGCCCAGTCCCACCATGCATCCTCGGGCGGGTGGCGCAACCACTCGCTGTAGAACGGCGCCGCCTGTTCAAAATCCGGGAGCGAAGCCAGCGGCAGAAAATTCTGCATCCGGTCGGCAATCCGCGGCCACCCGGCTTCGGCCTCCTCTGCCGTCACGGGCCCGGGCAGCCCGAGCCGGCGGCGCGTGTCCGGCGCGATGGAATTGTTCGTCCACGCCAGCCAGGAGAGGTCCCAGACCCCGTTGCTGTAGAAGAACTTCCTCCCGGACGAGAAGGTCATCGCCGGCACCATCGCATCGAGGTGTGGCGGGCCCTCGAGCGCAGCCAGCCACTGCACGGCGCCGGGGTAGGACAGTCCATAGGTTCCAACCGAGCCGTTCGACCACGACTGGTTCGCCGCCCACTCGATGGTGTCGAAACCGTCGCGACCCTCGTTCACGTACGGGAAGAACTCACCTTCGGATTCGTAGCGGCCGCGCACATCCTGGATCACCACCGCGTATCCGCGCTCGACCGCCCGCAGATGGGTCTCGTACCAGGTCTCGGTGGCGTCCTTGCCGTAGGGCGTCCGGTAGACGAGCGTCGGAAACCGCCCTGCCGACGCCGGAAGCCAGACGTTCGCCCGCAGCACGACCCCGTCCCGCATCGGCACTGCGACGTTCCTCTCGACGACCGGCGTATCCGGGCCGACGGGGGCGCACGCCGCGCCAAGAAGGGCCAATCCGAAAGCGAGGAGTGCAACCCTCGTGCTCGCCTTCGCCAGGGAGAACGGTTCCGTCTCGCGCCCACCGATGCGCATATGTGCCTCCGCGAGGCGATTGTCTCACACCGATTTTCATCGGGCCCGCGCCTGCAAAACCGGATGAGAGGGCGTGCTAGCCTGACACGGTGAGAGCTTTTCTGTGGAGATTGAGTGCCATGACAAAAAACCCGTTCTTCGCCTGCTTGTTGATGTGTCTGATCGCAGCCGCCCCGGCGGCGGCGGCCGATCTCGAACCCCTCAAGGAAGGGGCCGTGGCGGCGGTTGACGCCCACGGCGCCGAACTCATCGGCCTCGCCGATCAGATCTGGGCCTTTGCCGAGCCGGCGCTCCGGGAGACCCGGTCCGCCGCCCTCCTCGAGCAATACCTCGAGTCCGAGGGCTTCGCGGTCGAACGGGGCGTCGCCGGGCTGCCCACTGCCTTCGTCGCGACGTACGGCGAAGGCCGACCGATCATCGGCATCCTCGGCGAATACGACGCGCTCCCCGGGATTTCGCAGCGCGCCCAGCCGACCCAGGAGGCGCTCGAGCCCGGGGCGGCCGGCCACGGCTGCGGCCACAACCTGCTCGGCACCGCCGGCGTCGGTGCGGCGCTGGCGGTCAAGGAACTCATCGAGGCCGGTGAGCTCCACGGCACGGTCCGCTTCTACGGCACGCCGGCCGAAGAGACGGTGGGCGGCAAGCTCTTCATGGTGCGCGACGGGCTCTTTGACGACCTCGACGCCGCCATCACGTGGCACCCGGACGTCACCGTCAGGGCCGACACCCAGCAGAACCAGGCGATGGTCGACTTCGTGGTGGAGTTCGAGGGCCGGGCGGCCCACGCCGCCTACGACCCGTGGAACGGGCGCAGCGCCGCCGACGGCGCCGAAGTCTTCACCTTCGCTCTGAATCTCATGCGCGAGCACGTCAAACCGACGGTACGGATGCACTACGTGGTCACCGACGCGGGCGACGTCCCCAACGTGGTGCCCACCTACGCCAGGGTCTGGTGCTGGTTGCGAGACTCGAACGCCACGGGAGTCAATCGACTGCTCGAGCGCGCCCGCCACATCGCCGAGGGCGCGGCCCTGGCCACCGGCACCACCGCCCGGCTCACCGTGCAATCCGGAAACTGGGAGCTGCTGCTGACCATGGCCGGCGCGAAGCTCATCCACGACAACATGATGTGGCTGGGACCGATCGGGTTCACCGACGAAGAGCTGGAGTTCGCGCGCACGATCCAACGCGCCACCGACGCCGACCCGATCGGGCTCGAGGGCGAGCCGGAGCCCCTGGATCTCGACCCGCAGGGAATCACCGGCGGGTCCACCGACGTCGGCGATGTCAGCTGGCGCGTGCCCACCCTCCACTTCTCGGTGACCACGGCCCCGATCGGCGCGCCCTGGCACGCCTGGCCGGTGGTCGCCACCGGCGGCATGTCGATCGGCCACCAGGGCATGCTCTACGCCGCCAAGGTCATGGCAGCGACCATGGTCGACCTCTACGCCGACCCGGCTGCGCGGGCCGCGGTCCGCCTCGAGTTTGAGGAGAGAACCCGCGGCATCGAGTATGTGAACTACCTGCCCGAAGGTCCGCCACCGCTGCCGGTCGGCGACGTTCCGTAGACGAACACGCCGTCCGCAACGGTCGCCTCGACCTCGATCCCGAGGATGGCCGAGGCCTCGACCGTGAGCGGATCGGCGGTCAGCACGACGAGGTCGGCCCTGCCGCCGACCGCCAACTCCCCTCGTTCAGGGTCACCGCCCCCTGCCGGCCACAGGCGGGTCTGGATCTGCAAGCTCTCGAGCCGCGGCAGTCGTTCATCGGGGTGCCAGCCGTCGACCGGCAGCCCGTCGCCGTTCCGCCGCGTGGTGGCGGCATAGAAACCGAACATCGGCTGGGCGGGCGCCGTGAAGTAGTCGGAGCCGAAGGCGAGCTGCGCACCGGCCGCCGACAGACGGCCCAGGGCGTAGACCCGGTCGCTGCTGTCGGCGCCCACGCGGAGGTCCTCCATCGCCACCCCGTGGTCGTCCGGCGCGACGAAGTCGGGGTTGACCGCCAGCACGGTACCGAGCACCGCCGCGCGGTCGAAGTCCTCCGGCGCCGCATACGAGAAGTGCTCGATCCGCAGCCTCCCCGGCCGCAGTTCGGGCCGCTCGCGCAGGATCTCGTCGTAGACATCGAGGGCCATCTCGACGGCGACGTCACCGATGGCGTGGGTGGCGACGTCGAACCCGGCATCGAGGGCGGCCACGGCCTCCTTCCGGATGTCTTCGCGGCTCATCCTCTCCACCCCCGAGGTGGTCGGGTCGTCGGCATAGGGGTGCGACAGCAGCGCTCCTCGGCTCCCCAGCGCACCGTCGGCAAAGAGCTTGACGTGGGTGACGCCGATGCGCGGAGTCAGCCGCCGGTAGGCTTCCGGGTCGGCGGTGATGCGTTCGAAGAGCGGGCTCGGCGCCGGCACCATCAGGTGGACCCGCAGGGGCAGGGGCGACTCGAGGTCGGCCTCGACCAGCAGGGCCATGTAGGTTTCGAAATCGAGGCTGAGATCGACGACTCCCGGCAGACCGAGAAAACCGGCGTCGAAGACCTCGGTGACACCCTGCGCAGCCAGCGCATCCGCCGCGATGCGAAAAGCGCGCCGGATCTCGGCCGGCGTCGGCTCGGGCAGCGACGGCCGCACGAGTTCGTTGGCGCGTTCGAGCAGCACCCCGCTGGGCGTTCCATCCGGTGCCCGTCGGATGACCCCTCCGGCCGGGTCGGGGGTTGCGCCGTCGATTCCGGCACTGGCCAGGGCCCGGTCGTTGGCCCAACCCGCGTGGCCGTCGACCCTGGTCAGGAACACCGGGTGGGCGGGCGCCGCCGTTGACAGCACCTCATTGCTGGGCAGCGCGGAAGCGCCCCACGCGCCCTGGCTCCAACTCTGCCCGAGGATCCAGGCGCCCTCGGGGAGGGCGGTGGCGCTGGCCTCGATCCGGTCGCCGATCGCCGCCAACGAGTCGAGACCGGCGAGGTCGACAAAGGCGGGCGACGGTTCGGCCCGGTAGAGCAGCGAGAAGCCGAGGTTGAGCAGGTGGACGTGGTGGTCGACAAAGGCCGGCGCCAGGACCCGGCCGGCAAGATCGTAGTCGGAGGTGCCGGGACCGCGAAAGGCCCCGACCTCGTCCCGATCGCCCAGCGCAAGGATGCGGCCGTCGCCGATGGCCACAGCCTCGACGGTTGCCGGCTCTCCCAGCGTCAGTATCGGGCCGCCGCTGACGATGAGGTCGGCGACGGTCGTTGGTTGATCCGCGCAGGCGCCCACGAGCGCCAGACAGGCTGCCAGGACCACCAGTCTTGTTTTCTTCGCATGTTGCAAACGCATCACTGAGCTCCTCTCACGATGATCGTCGTCCCGGCCAGAAAGGCCGGCACGACCCGTTCCACAGCCTCGCGCGTGACCGCATCGACGGCCGCCACGAACTCGTCGTCCGAGAGCAGGTGCCCCCAGCCGACCCACTCCTCGATCAGCGCCGCCGACACCTCTCCGTTGCTCTGAGCGGCGGTCAGCCTGCGGCCGAGGAGATGGGATTTCGCCTCCTCGATCTCGATTGCCGTCGGCGGCATTGCGGCCAGACTCTGGAGCGTCTCGCTCAAAAGGGCGCGCATCGCGTCGAGCTTGGCCGGGTCGACCCCGATCGCCAACGACACCCGCCCGCTCGTGCCGTCGGTCAGGTATTCGGCATCGATGTAATAGACCAGACCACGGCGGCTGATCGCCTCGACCCCCAACCTCCCCTCGTAACCGTGGCTGAGGACGTACAGCAGCATGCGCCACGCGAGAGAGTCCGGGTGGCCCGGCGGCGGCGCGAGTACGACGTAGCCGAGCCCGGCCTGGGCCACCGCAACCGGGAGGTCGATCTGCCGTTCGCGTGGGCCCGCCGCGGGCGGCGGCAGATCGGGGGTGGCCGGCGTGAGATCACCGAAGTTCTTTTCGAGCAGCGGCAGGACGTCCTCCAGCCGAAGATCGCCGACCAGCGCGATTGCGGCAGCCCCCGTTTTCGCGACCGGACTTCGCACGCCCAGAACCTCGTCAAAGGCCAGCGCCAGCCGCGCCGACGGGTCGTTGACCTCGGCGAACTCGAGCGGCGGCGCAAGGGCCGCCGTCAGCATTGCCTCGTGAGCCTCCGCCAGCGTCGCTTCCAACTCCGACGGGCGAAACCCGAAATTCAAGGATGTCCAGCGCCAGACCGGAAAATCGGCGGACACGGCGGCTTCGAACTCCACATTCGCTGCCGGGACCATTACGCGGAGGTAGGCGGACGAGGACAGTGATTGGTGCTGGAATATGAGCGGCATTCCGCCGGCGAGACGCACGACCTTCGGCGGTGAGAGCGAGGACGGTTGCGCCTTCGGCGCGGCCGGCGGCGGCGCGACTGCGAATGCTGCGGAATCCGGCGCGGGGGCGCAGGGTGCAACCGGTGCCGGATCCGGCAGGTACCACCCGATGGTGCGCTGGTCCGGACCGAGGAAGGAACAGGCGACCCGCGAGACATCGGCCGCCGTGACCGCGGCCAGCCGCTCCGGCAGTTCGAGGAGGACATCGAGGGCGTCCAGACCGGCGAAGTAGGCGAGCTGGTGGGCCGCGTCCTCCGTGGTCTCGAGATCGAAACACCAATTCGTCGAGGAGCTGGCGGCGGGCCGTCGTCCAGTTCCTCCGCCGCCGGCGGCTCGCTGATCAGGGCGTCGATCGCCGTTTGCAGCCGTGTCTCGATGTCGGAGGTCGAGGCGTCAGCGTCGATGCTGCCCGCGAGCGTGAAGACGTAGGGCGCGGCCTGCGGGGGAAACCAGGTGGCGAGGTCGTCTGCGATGCCGGCCAGTCGCGATGTCGGCAGCACCGCATCGCCGAACTCGTTCTGCCCGAAGTTGACGCCGCGGCCGCCCGCCAGCACCTGCTGCACGAGCAGGAAGGCGGGGTAGTCGGGGTCGGTGGCGGACGGTGCGTGGTAGGCGATCTTGAAGATGCTTGCGGCTCGTGGGGCCCAGGAGTTCGATCCGCCGCACGCCCTGCTGCGGCGGTTCGACGGTCGGCGGCGGCAGCGTTCTCTCGCCCCCCGGCAGAGCGCCGAAGAGCCCGCGCACCTGTTCGAGGACCCCGGCGGCCGACACCGGGCCGACCACCGCCAGGACTGCATTGGCCGGGCTGTAGGCGCGCCGGTAGAACTCGACGAGCTCGTCGTGGCTGATGTTCTCGACATCGCTCTCCCAACCGATGGTGTTGTTGCGGTAGGGGTGCTGGAGAAAGGAGACCGCGAGAACCGCGTCGTGCAACACCGTCGCCGGGTCGTTTTCGTAACCGTGCATCTCGGCCAGCACGGCGCCGCGCTCGGCCTCGACATCCGCCGCCGGGATCTGCAGCCAATTCATGCGATCGGCCTCGATCTTCAAAGCCAGATCGAGGTGTTCGGCGGGCAGGGTCTCGAAGTAGGTGGTCTGGTCGAGCCACGTATAACCGTGCCACTCACCACCCACCGCGTAGATCGAACTCACCAGGTCGGTGTCCGGGAAGTGCGCGCTGGCACGAAAGGCCATGTGCTCGAGGAAGTGCGTGAGTCCAGTCTGCCCGACCTCTTCGTTGCGGGCCCCGACCCGGTAGAGCATCTGAACGCTGACCGCCGGCGCCGCCGGTACCTCGAGGACGATGACGGTCAAACCGTTGTCGAGCGTGAAACGCTGCGCCCGACCCAGATCGAAAGCACCGAGCGGAAAGGTGACCAGTGCGAACACCGTCATCCATCCGATTGCGCCGCTCAATCGTCGGACGGTCCACACCCTGTCTCCGCCGCTCGCGTCGTTCGCCATTGACACCTCCGGGTAGAAGCTTTCTCAGGTTAGCATGCGGCCCGGCAGTGCTAACCTCGGGTCCCAACAGGTCGATGATGCACTCGCTCGGGAGGGTTTGTATGCGGCAGCAATCGAAGTTGAGCGTCCGGCTTCTCATCACGATCGTCGTCTGTCTCACATTGGCAGGATGCGGTGGCGATCTCCCGTCAACCGGGCGCCCGGACCTCGCGGCCCGGATCGACGCGCTCTTCGCTCCCCTGGCGACCGGCGACTCCCCCGGCGCTGCGGTCATCGTGATCCGCAACGACGAGGTCCTCCACGCCGCCGGTTACGGCTACGCCGATCTCCAAAGCCGCGAACCGATCACCCCGCAAACCTCTTTCCGATTGGCTTCGGTGTCGAAGCAGTTCACCGCGATGGCGATCATGATCCTGGCCGACCGCGGCGAACTCGACTACGACGACCCGCTGGTGAAGTACCTCCCCGAGCTCGGGCCGTTCGCCGAGAAGATCACGCTGCGCCACCTCCTGACCCACACCTCGGGTCTGCCGGACTACTACGACGTCCTCGAGAAGGAGACAGCCGAAGGGATGCCCGACACCGAACAGGCGATGCAGTTTCTGGCCGCCTGGGGTGAGCCTCCCCTCTTCGCCCCGGGTGAGCGCTACGAATACTCCAACCCCGGCTACGAGATGCTGGCCCTGGTGGTGGAGCGGGTGTCGGGGCAGCGCTTCGGACGGTTCCTCGAGGACAACATCTTCGCGCCACTGGGGATGACCGAAACCGTGGTCCGCGACAGCACCGAGCCCGAAATCCCGAACCGCGCTCTCGGCTACACCCGCAAGGAAGGGTCGTTCGAGCTCCTGGACGAACACCCGCTCAACCACATTATCGGATCGGGGGGAATGTACTCGACGGTCGAGGACCTCGCTCGCTGGGACCAGGCCCTCTACACCGCCACACTCGTGCAACGCGCAACCCTGGAACAGGCGTGGTCACCCGTGCGCCTCACCGGCGGCGAGGAATACCCCTACGGCTTCGGCTGGCGCCTCGGCCGTTACGGTGGTCTCGGCCGCCGGCTGTGCCACGCCGGCGGCTGGCTCGGCTTCAGCACCTTCATCGTCCGCTACCCGGAGCACCGCTTCAGCGTCATCGTGTTGTCCAACCTCGAAGATTTCGACGGCGAGGACTTCGCCGACCGGATTGCCGACATCTACTACCCGTCGACGCTGATTGCGGGTGCGACCGTGGTTGACGGGACCGGGGAACCGCGATTTACGGCCGACGTCCGCATCGTCGATGACCGCATCGCCGCCGTCGGCGACCTCGAACCGCAACCGGGCGAGCCGGTGGTCGACGCCACGGGCCTGGTGTTGGCACCGGGATTCATCGACAGCCACAGCCACGCCGACCGTGCGATCCTCGACCGCCTCGACGCTCTCGGCGCTGTCAGTCAGGGCATCACCACAACGGTGGTCGGTCAGGACGGTGACTCCGTCTTTCCCCTCGAAGAGTTCTACGGCCGCCTCGAGTCGACCCCGCCGGCGATCAACGTGGCCTCTTACGTCGGCCACGGGACCGTGCGCGGCAGGGTCATGGGGGACGACTTCAAACGCGCAGCCACTGACGACGAGATTGCACGCATGGCGTCGCTGGTCCAGCAGGAAATGGCCGCGGGAGCGCTCGGTCTCTCGAGCGGGCTCGAGTACGACCCCGGCATTTACTCGACCGCCGGCGAGGTCATCGAGTTGGCGAAGGCAGCGGCGGCTCAGGGCGGCCGCTACATGAGCCACATCCGCAGCGAAGACCGCTGGTTCTGGGAGGCGATCGACGAGATCATCGCCATCGGCCGCGAGGCCGAGCTACCGATCCAGGTCTCCCACATCAAGCTCGCCCTGCGAAGCCTGCACGGTCAGACCGACCGGCTACTCGAAACCCTCGATCAGGCCCGCGCCGAAGGCATCGACGTTACCGCGGACATCTATCCCTACACCTACTGGCAAGCGACGCTGACGGTGATGTTCCCCGAACGAAACTTCGAGGACCCGGAAGCGGCGCGGTTCGCCGTCGAGGAGCTTGCGGCGCCTGAGGATATGTTGATCCCGGTCTTCGAACCGGACCCGTCGCTGGCCGGTAAGACGCTGGCCGAGATCGCGGTCATCCGCGGCACCGACCCGCCCACGACCCTGATGGACCTGATCCGGGAGGCGGAAGCGCTGCGCAAAAAGAAAGGGACTGCAGGTGAGGAGGACGACGTCGAAAGCGTCATCGCGGTCAGCATGAAGGAGGCCGACATCGAGAAGTTGGTGGCCTGGCCCTTCATCAACTTCTGCACCGACGGTGAGCTCGCCGGGACCCACCCACGGGGATTCGGTTCGTTCCCGCGCGTCCTCGGCCGGTACGTCCGGGAACTGCACGCCCTGACCCTGGAAGAGGCCATCCGCAAGATGACCTCCCAGGCAGCGTCGAACGTCGGGTTGCGGGAGCGCGGCCGGCTCGAGCCGGGGTCGCTCGCGGACCTGGTCCTCTTCGACCCCGAGACCGTGCTCGACAGGGCGACCGCCCAGGAGCCGCAGGCCACATCGGTAGGAATCGAGATGGTGTGGGTCAACGGACGAATCGTTTTTGAAGACGAGCGCCCGAGCGGCCGCCGGCCGGGCCGCTTGCTGCGAAGAGGGCCAATTCGGTGAGCCTCGTTTCGTCCCCCTCCAGGGCTCTGCGAGAATCGGAACGAGAGGTTCGAAGCGGTCCTGAGAACATCTGCGATGAGATTTTTTCGCACAATCGTTGCCGTTCCGGGTGGAGCGGTTGGGTGTCCGCTATCATGAGTCAGTGATGCAGGAAGACCGTTGCGCGACTCTGTCATCGCCGGTATCGCTCGACCTCGCTTCCCTTCTCATGGGAGACGCCAAATTTTGCCGGGCTGCCGCGAAGCGGGGATGTCCGCCGGCCCAGGTCGGGTGTTTCCGTGCGGTCGGCGTGACCGCGATCGATGGCGGGAGGTAAGAGGCGGTGCTTTGGGTGCGTTCGGGTCCAGGGGACCTCACATTCATCACCTGGTCTGTTGATTCGAACGTCGCAGATGCGGGAGAGAGTGTCCACCACGCCTATTCCGAAATCGGGCAGCGGCTCCGCGAGGACGATCTGGTCATCCTCCACGAGCGCGTCTTCAGCGACGATGCCACCGCGCCATCGATTGTGGAGTGGCGTGTTGCTGCGCTCGGTGAGGACTCTGATCACGTCGTGATCCCGCCGACTCGCGTCGAGGGGGCCCCTTGCAACGGGTCCGGTGTCGCCGGCATCCACCTGATCGCGGCCCGGCCGGCCGCAGCGGGCTCCTCGGAGGTCATCGTGTGGCACGGCACACCGTGCGGCCGCCGCGTCGACGGCGAAGACGCCAGCTACGTGGCGCTCTCCGACCTGGCGCGACTGTTGCCGACTGAGGCTCCGTCCCGACCGGCTGACGAAACTCGGGAGACGTTGCTGCTCGCGCAGGAGATACTGCGCGGACACGAGTGGTCATTTGCCGACGTCAACCGCACCTGGTTCTACCTCGACGACATCCTCGCCTGGTACGACGATTTCAACCGGGCGCGGACCGCGGTCTACGAGACCTTCGGTCTCCTCAACCATTCGCCGTCGAGCATCATCCCTGCGAGCACCGGAATCGGTGGAGGCAACGCCCGCGGCCACCGCTGCACCCTTGACCTGCTCGCCATGCGGCCCCTGGCGGGTCGAGAGCTCTCCATCGAAAGGCTACGCAACCCCCTCCAGAACGAGGCCCCGGAGTACGGTTCGTCATTTTCGCGCGGGCTCAACGTTGCCACCGACCGCTGCCGCTACCTCTTGATTTCCGGTACAGCATCTATCGACGAGCATGGCAACACGGTCCATCCCGGCGACTTCGATTGCCAGGTCAGGCGGACCCTCGACAACATCGAGTCGCTGCTGGCCTCCGCAGGCGCGGTCTTTGACGATATCTGCCAGGGATCGGCCTTCGTCAGACGCCCGGAGGACGTGGAGCGCCTGAACAGGATCCTCCAGGTGCGGGGTCTCGAAAACCTGCCGCTCGTCTGCACCATCGAGGACGTCTGCCGCGACGACCTGCTGTTCGAGCTCGACGCGACCGCGGTCATCGGGCGGCCTGCTGCCGGGAAATGACACACCCGAACCGCACCGTCAGCCCCGCCCGGTCTCCACATCTGATGCTGTCCCTCCTGCTGGCATTCAGCGGAGGGGCCTTCGCGGACGATCTGTTGGCGGTTCGCCAGCCGGCAGATACGGAAAGCGGGAGGCTGCATCGCCCACCCGCCGGTTGCGCTGTCGGAAGTGAGATTGTCCGTCTTTCGAGCGACGGGACGGAGAAGGTCCTGACCGCCGGGTTCCTGGCGGCGTGCGACCCAGCAGTCTCCTTTGACGGGAGGCAGATTCTGTTCGCCGGTTTTCGAACCGACGAACGGAGTCATATCTGGAAGATGGACGCCGACGGCGGCAACCCGGTGCAACTCACCTCCGGCACGGATGTGTCCACGTCGCCCCTGTGGATCGGGTCTCTCTTTCACCTCGATGACACCGAGCCCACCGAGCGCATCGCCTACCGCAGCTCCGGAACCGGGTGGTTTGACGAGATGACTGCCGCGCCGGTCGTCGCGCTCTTCACCGCCGATCTCGACGGCCGCCACCCGCTCCGCATTTCTTTTCACCCGAGATCCGACCTCGATCCCGATGTCCTCCCCAACGGTCGACTGCTCTTCCCCGGATGGGGTTTTGTCGGGAGGGACCCTTCAGGTTCACGGTTGTCGCTGATGGCGGTCAACAACGACGGCACCGATCTCATGGCCTACTCCGACAACCACGACGGCCCGCCGTTGCCCCATTCGGTCAGGGTGGGACGGGACGGGCGCGTCTACTTCGTCGAGGCCGATGGGATTTCACCGATGGGCGGCGGTGACCTCGCGTACGTCACACTGCGCCGCCCGCTCCATAGCCGCACACTGCTTACGGTTGCCGGCGACGGGTCCTACCTCGACCCCCTGCCGCTTGCCGACGGCGGGTTGCTGGCCTCCTATCGTGCGCCGGAACGCGACGCGGTCTACGGCCTCCATCGAATCGACCCGGCCACCGGGGACCGTCTCGAGATGGTTCACGGCAGCCCCGAGTTCCACTATCTGGACGCCCAGGAGCTCGCGCCTCATTCGAGGGTCAAAGGCCGGTCGTCGGTGGTGGACACCTCGAAGAAGACCGGGGTCTTCTACTGCATCAGCTCGCACCTCAGCGACCGGCCGGGACTCGATCGCCTGCAAACCGGCGCCGCCTCGACCGTGCGGGTCATCGAGGCATGGCCGCTGGTCCCGGAGAATCGTGTGCATCTCGGGAGTCAGGAGTCCCTGGGCGACGTGCCTCTTGAAAAGGACGGGTCGTTTCACGTCGAAGTCCCGGCCGGGGTGCCGCTCCGCTTCGAGCTTCTCGACGATCAGGGAGCGACGGTTGCCGCACAGGAGTCGTGGACCTGGGTCATGCCCGGCGAGTCGCGAGGATGCATCGGCTGCCACGAGGACCGCGAAATGGCGGCGCCGAACGTGCTCGCCGAGGCCGTCGTGAAACCGGCCGTGCGACCCGGTCGGCCCATGGAGGAGAAACAACCATGAGAGTGGTTCGGCGCCGGTTGCTGCTGATGACACTTGCGGTGGCGCTGGCGGTGCCGGCGTTCGCCGACGACGAGCCCGCGCCGCCCCGGTTCGTGGACATCACCGGCGAAGCCGGTATCACTTTCGTCCACTCCTTCGGTGACGAGGAGCTTTCGAACATCGTCGAGTCCTCCGGGGCGGGCTGCGTCTTTTTCGACTTCGACGACGATGGCGACCTCGACATCTACCTGGTCAACGGCCGTTACCTCGAGACCGTGAGTTCGGTGCGCGGCCGCCACCTCGCGGACAAGCTGAAAAACGCCCTCTACCGAAACAACGGCGACGGCACCTTCACCGATGTCACGGACGCCGCCGGCGTGGGAGACACGGGGTTCGGCATGGCGGCGGTGGCTGCCGACTACGACAACGACGGCGATCGCGATCTCTTCGTCACCAACTACGACCGCGACACCCTCTACCGCAACGACGGAGACGGCACCTTCACTGATGTCACAGAAAAGGCGGGGGTCGGCAGCGAGCTGTGGAGCGTCGGCGCGTCCTTTTTCGACGCCGACGGAGATGGACTGCTCGACCTCTACGTCGGCGGCTATCTGGTGTTCGACCCCGAATACCGGAACTACTTCGCAGCCGAGGCCTTCCCGGGACCGCTGGCCTATCGCGGACAGAAGGACATCCTCTATCACAACAACGGCGACGGCACCTTTTCAGACATCGGCACCAAGGCCGGCGTCGGCACCAACAACGGGCGGGCGATGGGAGTGTCGGCCGCCGATATCGACGACGACGGCGACCAGGACATCTTCGTCGCCAACGACGGGATGGAGAATTATCTCTACCGCAACCGGGGCGACGGTACCTTCGAGAACATCGCGCTGCGCACCGGCACCGCCTTCGGCCAGAACGGCGAGGCCACCTCCGCCATGGGCCCCGAGTTCGGCGATTTCGACGGCGACGGCCTGCTCGACCTTCTGGTGCCCGACATGCGCTACGGCTGCCTCTACCGCAACACGGGTGACGGCTTCTACGAGGAAAAGAGCGCGGAGACCGGTTTGGCCGCGGTGCTCGGCCAGTACACGAGCTGGTCGGGCAATTTCTTCGACTCCGACAACGACAGGGTGCTCGACATCTTCATCGTCAACGGCGATGCGCACCACCTCGAGCCCGAGGAGGACATTGTGTTCCGCGGCGTCAGTGGCGGCCGCTTCGCGGACGTGTCGTCATCCAGCGGCGCGGCGCTCGAGGTCAAGGGCGTGGGCCGCGGTTCGGCGGTCGGCGACATCGACAACGACGGCGACCTCGACGTGTTGGTGCTCAACCTCAACGGCCCGGCGCGCCTGCTGCGCAACGACGGCGGCAACCGCGGCAACTGGCTCATGGTCCGCACCATCGGCACGACCAGCAACCGCGACGGCATCGGCGCGCGCATCCAGGTGACGGCGGGAAGCGTCACCCAGCTCCGCGACATCCGCTCGAGCTCCGGCTACCTCAGCCAGAGCGACCCTCGGGCACACTTCGGCCTCGGGTCCGCAAAGACCGTCGACCGGCTGGAAGTCCGTTGGCCGAGCGGGCGCGTCTCGACGATCCAGGACATCAAGGTCAACCAGATCCTCACCGTGACCGAACCGGCGGAGAAAGCAAAGTGAGAGGCCGCATTCTCGCGGTGCTCCTCGTCGCGTTGACGAGCACCATCGGCGAGTCGGGCCCGGAGCGCGTGTTCGTGGGCGCGAGGGTGTGCGCCCGATGCCACCACGAGACTGACCGCGACCAGTTCAGCCTCTGGTATCGGTCGCCGCACGCAAGCGCCTGGACGGCCCTCGCGCTGCCCGAGTCCGCGGAGATCGCACGCCTCTCGGGGATCGACGAGGACCCCTTCGAAAGCCCGATCTGCCTCGGCTGCCACGCCACCGCCGCCGACACCGAGCCGTGGCAGCGCGACCCGACCTTCGCCATCGAGGACGGCGTCCAGTGCGAGCTCTGCCACGGGCCCGGCAGCGTGCACGTTGCGGACGCGATCGCGGCCGGTTCAGCGGCCACCGCGATGAACGGGCTCGAACGGCCCGGGCCGCGGCTGTGCATGGTCTGCCACAAACCGAAGGGGTCGCACACGGCGGTCCTCGACGTCCAGCCGTTCGAGATCGAGGTTGCATTGGCCCGCATCGCGCACCCGGGTCTCGGCGGCCCCCTGCCGGAGTCCGTGGTGAATGGGGAGGGCGCCGCACCCCCCCACACCGTGACGGAGGCGGGGTGCAGCACCTGCCACGACCAGGAGAGTTTCGGGATGCGCGTCGACCCCCGATCGGCACTGCCGCCGGCCGCTCTCCGGCAGGACGATGTGGCCACGGCGCCGCTCTACAAGACGCCCTTCAACC
>CAVQQC010000006.1:0-99432 GCA_963714895.1 Candidatus Sulfomarinibacteraceae bacterium | reverse complement strand
CGCGGGCAGGCTCCTGGCCGAGGTACAGGCCGAGCTCGCACTCCAGACCGAAGTGACCTCCCGGGACGAGATCAACGAAATCTTGACCAGGGTCGCGGTGCTGATGAGGGCCGACGAACTCGACCAAGCGCTCGCCCTTGTCCAGAAGGTGATCGCCACGATGCCCGACAGCCGCGAGGCTGCTGATCTGGAGCGCAATATTCTCGCCAGGATCGATGAGGAAAATCGTACGGCCGAGACCGGCAGGCTCCTGGTCGAAGCAAAGGACCGGCTCGCCGACGGTGATCAAGAGGGCGCAATTACGGCCGCCAATCTGGTGCTCGCGCGGGACCCGGGCCACCCGGAGGCTCTGGGGTTGATCACAGAGGCATACACCGGGCTCAGCCGGCGGCTGCTCGGGGCGGGCTCGGCGCAAAATCTGCCGCCCGCGATCCGATTTGCTGACATGCGGCAGGAGGATTCGGACGGGCTCCTGGTGCAGGTGGTTGGCGACAGGGATTTCCGATTGAGCGGGGTTGTCATCGACGATTCCAAGGCCGCGGTGACGGTATCGGATGACACGGGCCTCGATATTTCCATCGAGCTGTCGGACCAGGGAGTGGGTGGAGTCGTCATTACCGAATTTCGCTTCGGGGCGCAGCTGCCCACCGGGGTCACGACGTTCCACGTCTCCGCGACGGACCGGAACGGACTGAGCTCCGGCAGCGAGTACACCGTGCGCTACAGGCGCCCGCTTCTCCGGTCGCCGTGGTTGTGGGCGGCCCTGATCGCAATCGCGCTCCTACTCTCCGGAGTCGTCGCGGGACGGCGGTTCCTCGAGCGGCGACGGCTGTTGTTGCGGCGCTTCAATCCCTTCGTCGCGGGACCGCCCGTGCTCGATCCAGATCTTTTCTTCGGCCGCGACGCCCTGCTCGACCGGGTGCTGGCGACCGTGCCGAACAACAGCTTGCTGCTGCTCGGCGAACGGCGGATCGGCAAGACCTCCCTCCTGCACCAACTTCGGCTCCGGCTTCAGGAATTCGAGTCCGGCGGGTTCTTTTTCGTGCCTGTTTACGTTGATCTTCAGGGGACGCCAGAACTCGGCTTCTTCTCGACCCTCGCCGAGGCCGTTGGCGAGACGATCAACGATCCCCGGATGGCGGCCGCCCGGGCCGACAACAACTATGATTCTCATCAGCTGGTGCGCGACCTTCGGCGGGCGATTCCGACGATCGACCGCCCGGAGGGCAAACGCGTCAAGCTCGTCTTGTTGATCGATGAGATCGATGAGCTCAACGGCTACTCCTACCGCACCAATCAGAAGTTGCGAGGTCTCTTCATGCGCGGATTCGCAGACCAACTCGTGGCGGTCGCGGCCGGCGTCGGAATCGCGCGCCAATGGGATCACGAGGGCAGCCCCTGGTACAACTTCTTCGAGGAACTGGAGGTTGGTCCGGTCGATCTCCCAGCGGCAAGACTGCTGGTGACCAAACCGTTGAACGGCGTGATCGCCATTGACGACGAGGCGGTCGAACTTCTGGTCCGGACCATCGGTGGTCGACCCTACCTGCTGCAAAAGACCGCATTGTCGGTGGTTCAGAAGCTGCACGAGGAAGGTCGGAGCCGAATCACCGTTGCCGATATCCATGCGGCTTTCCATGAAGGAGGGCGACGGGTGTCCGCCTCAGAACGTGAAGATTGCTGAAACAGAGGAGATCGTGGTCCGGTCGGAGAAGTCCGCTCCAACATCGATCTGGAATTTCTTGAACGCGATCCCGATCCCCGCGGAGGCGTGAACCAGGCCCTCGTCCTGCAGCGGCTCATACCCCTGATCGAACCCGACAATGCCGCCCTTGGGGTCGTGCCACAGCCCTGCCCTCAGACCGATCAGCGGTTTCGCCGAAAGGACAACCCATTCTCCACCCACGTGGAGGCGAGTCCTTTTCTCGAGCCCATCGAGCCGCTCGATTTCGAAGGCGACAGTGCCGTTGCCCCCTGTCGACCGCCAGCGGGCGCCCACGGCCAGGATGTCCGGGAGCGTGGCCCTGCTCCCGTTGCCGAAGCGGAAGTCTGCGCCGCTCCGGTACGACGCGCCGATTGCCCAGGCTTCGCCGACGCTCCACAATCCGCCCGCAAGCACCCCGGTGTCGGTGCTGGTTTCATCACTCGAGTAAGCGAAAGGATCGGCCGAGATGTCGATGCCGACAGCGGTGGAGATGCCGGCGAAGGCGACGACGCCGAAGCCGAAGCTCAAATTCTCGCTGACGCTCACACCTGCCGAGAGGCCGGCGTTGACGATGGCGAGGGTCGAGAGGGGGATGAATTCGCCGTCGTATCTCCACGAATCATCCGCAAAATCGAGGCTTGCCAGCGTCTGCCCATACAAGGCGAGCGACACCGGCCGGAGCGGAAGGACGAAGGAAAGGAAGCCGACGCCCGACTCATTCGAAGCCGCACCTTCCCGGTCGTCGCTCCATGACCGGCCCTCGACCGAGATCTCCGGCCTCAGGAGCTGCACGAGACCGGATGGGTTGGCCCAGGCGGCGGTCGCGTCATCGGCGACGGCGACAAAGGCGCCGCCGAGGCCCAGGCTGCGGGCGCCCGGGTTGGTGACCGGTGGCTCGATCTGCCGTCTGGCCATGAATGAGCGGGCACACCAGCAGCCCGACAGCCAGGAGTGCCAGGACGAGCGGGCGTCGATTCCACATGGTCACCATCTCCATTGGATGCGCCGGATTGTATCCCGGCCTCAAGCAAACCTCATCGAAACCTCACCCAACCGTCAGGCGCGGGCGACGACCGGAGCCGACACTGCTGAGTGACTACAGGCCCAGCGCGGCCGAGATACTGGAGGAAGAGATGAAGATGAATGCCCTTTGCCTGCCGTTCGCTTTGCTGATGATCGCAACAATCGCCACCGCCCAGGAGCCTGTCGAGGTCGAGGAGCCGGTGCAGATCCAGGTGCCCAAGACCCGGAACTGGCTGCTGCGATTCGGATTCGTCGTCGCGGACACCAGCGGACAGACGTCGGTGGGTGTGAATCCGGGTAATGTGGTTGTAGGAGTCAATGGCGGTGGCGGTGGGTTCATCGGATTAGAGCGCCGGGCCTCACCTCTCGTCGGCGTCGATTTTTCGATGACCGGAATCGGCACGGACATGAACATCTCCACCGGCGTGAACCCTCACCACGCCTGGAGCGAGCTCAACGTCATGGCGATGTCGCTCTTGACCCTGGGCGTCAACTTCCACTTCGTCAACGAAGGTCCGATCGACGTCTATGCAGGACCGCTGCTGTCCTTCAACCGTTACTCCAATGTGTCGGTAGGGGCCGACACGGGCGATTGCTGGTGGTGGTGCGAGCCCGACCATGCGGAGACTGTGTGGGCGAGAAGCGACTCCGAATTCACCTGGGGAGCGCGCGCGGGTCTTGACATCCCGCTCGGGAAAAAGAAGAAGTGGACCCTCGGGTGCTCACTCACCTACATCGATGCAACCTACAAATTCGAGTCGAGTTCGCAAGGGGGGCCGGGCTCGCTCTCCCTCGATCCGCTGATGTTCAGCTTCGGAGCAGGTCTCAAGTTCTGACGTTCAACGTGTGGCGGCCGGCGGCGGGAGCTCTCTTCGAGCTCCCGTTCGCTTTCGGCAAGAGAATGGAGACTAGAATGTCATGTGATGAAACCGGAAGACGCGCGCTTCAAACTCGGCGAATGGCTGGTCGAACCACAGCTCAACCGGTTGCTGCGGCCGGACGGCGAGACCGTCCAGCTCGAACCGAAGATGATGGACGTGCTGGTCTGTCTCGCCCGCCACGCGGGCGACGTGGTCTCGCGTGAGCAGTTGATCGACGCCGTGTGGCCGAACCTCTTCATCTCGGAGTCGGTGCTCACCCGCGCCATCGCCGGTCTTCGGAGGGCTTTCGGTGATGACGCCCGGACGCCGGAATTTATCGAGACCATCTCGAAACGGGGTTACCGTCTGCTCAATACGGGTGAGTCACCACCGGCAACGTTCTCGGTCGCGGCCGGCGAAGGTCCTCCGGTTTGGCCGTATGTCGTGGGGCAGTGGGTGAGGGCTGACGGTTTCTACGGACGTGGGGAACAGCTCTGCGAAGTGCTGGACGGGCCACGCAACGGATTCTGGGTCGTCGGCACCCGGCGTCGCGGCAAGACATCGCTGCTCAAACAGCTCGAGCACCTCGCGGCGGCTGAGGCAAGCCACCGCTTTGTGCCGGTCTTTTGGGATCTGGAGGGCACCGATGATGACTCAGCGCTCGCCTCCAGCTTTGAAGAGGCGCTTTTCGATGCGGAACCGAGGCTTGAGGAAGTTGGGCTTTCGCTTTCGGAGATCGTCGACGACGATCTCTTCCGCATGCTCGGGACCCTGCGCCGACGGTTGAGCGCCGCCGGTTCTTCGTTGCTCCTTCTGTGTGATGAGGCGGAGGAGTTGCTCAACATCGCCTCGGCCTCGGAAGCGACGATACGCCGCCTGCACCGCGCTCTGCTGGCCCACGAAGGGATGCGAACCGTGCTCGCCTCCGGACCGCGATTGTGGGATCTCGCCAGCGGCAGCAAGACCTCGCCTTTTCTTGACGGCTTTCTGCCGCCGCTGTACCTGGGACCGCTGAAACCACCCAGTGCTCGGGCTCTTGTGCTCCAGAATCAGCTGTCGGGTGTCGCGAGGCCGGAGCTCTCGGATGAAGTGGTCGAATCCATCTGCCACTGGGGTGGAGGCCACCCTTTTCTGCTCCAGCTCCTGAGTAAAAGGGTCGTCGAGTTGGGCAGTGTGGACCGTGGTGTGGCGGCGATTGTTGCCGACCGGTCGGTGACCACCCTTTTCGAGATCGATCTCGAGCTTCTCGATAACCGGCAAAGGGAAATCCTCGACACCCTGACACACCAGAAGGACGGACCTGGGATCGAGAACACCGATTCAGCAGCCGTGCTCGAACTGGAGCAACTCGGTTTGATCGGCGCCTCCGAGTCGGGGACGTTTTGGAATCGCGTTGCCGTTGTTTGAAAACTGGCTCTGCGGGATCGTAAACCCTTGTCTGAGGGACCCAGGCGAACGACCCTGGTTGCCGATCCACAGTACTGCAGTTCGTCCCGGAATCGAAACGAAAGCCGTCAGCGACTTCGGACTACCGGACTCGGTACCGTGTTTGGACAACCGTTCCCAGCAACGTCTGGCAGAAATCCGGTGTCAGGCTGGGTGATCTCGGTGGTGCCGGGTTTTCCCTCGGCCATCGAATAGGGATACACTCGAGCTGCATGAAAAAGCGCGTGCGCCGCGTTGCGGAGATCGCGCGACGGATCGGGAGCCACGGGGATACCGGCCGCGATCTCGTGCAGGAGTTCCGCCAGCGGTTCGCCGAAATGCCGTCCGAACAGCGGTTACAGCTTTTTGCCTGGCTGGCCGGTGAGCTCGAGGTGGGAAAGAAGCAGATCGAGCGACCGGCCGGGGTCCTCATGACGTCTTCCGAAACCGACAGGGCCCTGTGGAACGACCGGATTCGCGAACTGCGGCGGGCCCTGGCCTCGCCACGCCAGCGTCTGCTCGAAGCCCTCATCAACACCGGCGGCGGCATGCAGTTCGTACTCGAGCTGCGGGCCCAGGTGCTCGACGCCCAGCGGCAGGGCGCAGCGGGGCTGGAGGCCCTGGAAGAGGACATCGCCCACCTCCTGAACCGCTGGTGCCAGCACGGGCTGCTCTACCTCGAGGAGATCAATCTCCACTCCTCCTACCGCACGGTGCGCTTCCTGAAGCAGCGCGAGTTGGTCCACCCCATGGTCAGTCTCGACGAAATGGGGCGGCGCCTCGGCGACGACCGGATGTGCTTCGCTCTCTACCACGCGGTGATGCCGGAAGAGCCGGTGATCTTCATCGAGGTGGCCCTCAGCCACGGCCTGCTGCGGTCGATCGACGAGGTGATCGGTGAGCGTGACGGGCCGCCGGAAAAATCGCCCGATACCGCGATCTTCTACTCCATCAACAACACCCAGAACGGGCTCTCCGGGCTCGGCCTCGGGCAGGTGCTGATCGTTCGCGTCACCGAGTCGTTGCGACGGCGCCACCCATCGCTCGAGACCTTTGCCACGCTGAGCCCGATCCCAGGCTTCTGGGGTCGCTACCTGCAACCGATCCTGGAGGGCCGCGGCGACGGGTTCGCCCTCGACCGCAACGGCGTCGAGGAGCGCTTCACGACCAAGGCGAGGAACACGCTCCTCGCGCACCACCGCGCCGGCGGCGGCGACGGTGAGGACCTCGCAACTGCCCTCGCCGAGATCCTCTCCCGCCCCGATTGGATCGACGACCCGGTGCTGCGCCGCCTCCTGCGCAAGCCTCTGATCGACATCGCCTCCACCTATCTCTCTGAGGAAACAGACGCGCGAGGCCGGCCGCTCAACCCGGTGGCCGGCTTCCACCTCGGCAACGGCGCCAGCGTGTCCCGGGCCAACGTGAACTTCGCCGCCAACACCTCGAGGCGGGGTCTCGAGGAATCGTGCGGGTTGATGGTCAACTACGTGTACGCCGAGGGTGCGTTGGCGCCGCTCGGACGCGCGTTCCGTTCGCTCCTGCCGTGGGGCCGCAGCCATCGCTCCTGAATCGCCTCGAGCACGTTGTGATCCCTGCTTCTCCACGCGCCGACGTGGTGGTAAGATCTGAAGTCATGATGAGAATAACCCTTTCTCTGTTTTGTCTTTTCTGTCTAATCAACGCACCGTGGGTCGGCGCCCAGGACCTGGCCTTTGTCTTCACCGACCTCGGTCGCGCCGACGACCTGAGCAGCCAGGCCAACGCGATCAACGCCCGCGGTGTGGTCGTGGGTTCGATCGAGTACAACTCCTTCGGCACGTCGCGACAACGGGCCTTCTACTATTCCGGAGGGGTCCGCTCCTTCGACTTCGACGGAGGCAGCAGCCCGAACATGAGGAGTGCGGCCCTGGCGGTCAACGCCTCCGGCTGCGCGGTGGGTTGGACGCAGGCGGCCGATGGCGCTCCGATCTACCTCGCCACCTGGAAAGCCGCCGCTTCGTGCCCTTTCAACGACAGCATCAGTTACGAAAGCCTGGGGGGTGATTCCACCGCGGGCCGGGGGATCAACGCCGCCCATCAGGTGGTTGGAACTTCCGAAACAGGCGCCGGTGAATACCACGGGTTTTCCAAAACCCTCGGTATTTCAAACATGACCGATCTCGGCGTTCTTACCGATGGTTGGGGCAGCGCTGCCCTTGGCATCAACGACGACGGCGTCTCGGTCGGTTACTCGTCCTCATCCACCGCTGTGCAGACCGCGACCTTCTGGGACGGTGGCGGCCCGGTCGAGCTCGGCGCCTTCCCCGGCGCGCCGGCAGGCACCGAGAGCTACGCCTACGCGATCAACGACCTCCCCAGCCCGCAGATCGTCGGCTGGAGCAAAGGCTCCGCGGCAGGTGGTCAGCAGCACGCCTGCATCTGGCAGGACGGCACCATGGTGGATCTCGGCACGCTGACCGGAGGCACGATGGAGTGAAGCCTTCGATGTCAACGACTACGGCGACGTGGTGGGGTGGGCCCGGACTTCCGATTTTTACGTCCACGCCGTTTTGTGGGTCGATGATCAGATCATCGATCTCAACACCGTCGAGGGCATCCCCGCAGGTTGGGTCCTCGCCGAGGCGCGGGGCATCAACAACGCCGGTCAGATCGTCGGCCGCGGTGTCTTCGGCGGCTCGGACCGTGCCTTCCTGCTGACCCCGATCCTCTTCAGCGAAGGTTTCGAGGACGGCACTCTTGGCGGTTGGACGAGCGTCGTCCCCTGAATCCCAGCCCGCGTGTGAGTGAGAGTCAGGGTATCGAACCGGACCAGGCCGATGTGGTGCCGGTTTCAAAATCGTCCTCGAACACGTCCGTGTCGAGAAGTACGGTCGCGGTTTCTTCGCAAGAACCCGGCGACGTGACGATCACCCAGTACCACCGCGGCGTTGAAGGGACCGGGACGTCGATGGTCGACGTCGTCTCACCCGTGCTCCACTGATAGCCGGTGAAGCTCCCGCTGACGGACAGGGTCACGTCGTCGCCCCACCTGCTCTCGATGACCGGCTGGGCGCAACCGCCGTTGGAAGTCGTCGCCATGACCGGGCCGTTGCCGTCGCTGACGACGAGGTTGAGGTTGTTAGCGTGAGGATCGGTGAACGACCCGACGGCGAAATCGTAGGGAGTGTCCGGATCCAACCCGGCCACCGGAAACTGGGTCGTCGTCTTGTCCGCGGTCCAGTCGACCAGGGTCCACGACCCCGCTCCGGCTGGTGAGACATAGAGGTTGTATCCGCCCGGATCGGCGTAGCTCACCTGATCCCAGCTCAACCACACCGCGTGGTCGGAAGCGCCGGTCACAACCACGTTCTCCGGCGCCACTGTCTGAGTCGCAGCCCAGGTGGAGCCGAATTTCTGATTGAGAAAGGCGATCAACGACGCGTCATCGGTGTAGACACCGTTGTAGTCGATGTGACCGGAGCCGTTGTAGATGGTGAGATTCATCAGATTCGCCGGGACCTCGCCGACGAATTTGTTGGACACCATCCAGAGATACTGGAGGCTCGTCATATCGCCGAGCTCCGCCGGAATCGGGCCGCTCAGCTGGTTTCGGCTGAGGAACATGGACTGCACGCCGGTCAGCCTCGCCGATCTCCGCCGGGATCGAACCCGTCAGCTGGTTGTCGCTGAGACTGAGCCACACGAGGTTCGAGAGATCGCCGAGCTCCGGCGGGATCGATCCCGTCAGCTGATTCCAACCGACCGAGAGCCTCGTGAGGTTCGAAAGACCTCCGAGCGACGCCGGGATCGAACCGCTCAGCTGATTCGAATTCAAGGCGCAGTTCGGTCAGATTCGAGAGACTGCCGAGGGACGATGGGATCGAACCCGTCAACTCGTTGCCGGACAGGTCGAGGTGCAAGAGAACCGTCAGGTCGCCGAGCTCGGGCGGGATCGAACCCGTGAGCTGGTTGTCGCGGAGCAGGAGGTTCTCGAGGTTTGAGAGGTTGCCGAGCGACGCCGGAATCGAGCCGCTCAGGTCGTTGAGGAAGAGCCACAGGTTTTCCAGGCGTGAGAGGCTGCCGAGCGACGCCGGGATCGAACCCGTCAGTTCGTTCCAACTCAGATCGAGGAACCGGAGAAACGAGAGGTTTCCCAACGAAGCCGGGATCGAACCCGTCAACTCGTTGTTCTGGAGTTCGAGCCACTGCAGGCTCGAGATGTTGCCGAGTTCCGTCGGGATCGATCCCGTCAAACCGCTGTCGTCGAGGATGAGGTGGGTCAGACTCGAGAACCCGCCCCAGGTTGCCGGAATCGAGCCCGTGAGATAATTTTCGGTGAGATTGAGGTATTGCAGGCCGGTGAGATCGGAGAGCGAAGCAGGCAGGGGACCGACCAGATAGCTGTAATGAAGATCGATCCGCGTGACCGTGGTCCTTTCGCTATTACAGGTCACTCGCTCCCAATCGCACTCGGTGCCGGGGTCGCCGAGCCATCCGTCGTTGTGGGTCCACTCGACGCCGCCGGTGCTGTTGTAGAGATCGATCAGCGCGTTCCGCTCTGCGGTCGGGATGGTCGGGTCGGTCGCCGAAACCGGAACTGTTCCTGCGAGCACCACCACCGTCACTGTCAAGAAAACCCACGCCGACTGCTGATTCAACGTCATGATCTCTCCCCATTTCTTAACCGAGATTGGACACTCCAGGCTGACCTCTTGTTGATTCGCTGCACAGAATTGGTCGACCCCGCGTGTCGCGCCACGCGGGTGATCGCCATCATTCGATTATATACCCTCGGAATCGTTCTTAAGTATCTCTAATATGAACATTCTCTCAATATTGCACACTCAGATGATCCTGGAGTTTTTTGACTGTGGCGCCGCAGGCCCGGGTTCACTCTTCAGTGGTTCCTTGGCCGCGGAGGGACCCGCCGTGGGCCCTCTTGAACACAACGCCGGGCACCAGGGGATCGCTGGAACTCAACGAGTGTGAACGTGGGGTCTTCGGTTTATCAAACCATCAATCGTTCAGCCACGGCAGGTGGTCGAGATCGACGTTGCCGCCCGAAATGATCAGTCCGACCCGGCGGCCGGCGAAGGTGTCGGGGTGCTCGAGGACGGCGGCCAGGGGAACCGCTCCGGAAGGCTCGACCACGATCTTCATCCGTTCCCACAGCAGCCTCATCGCGCGAACGATGTTCTCTTCGCTGACGGTGAGGATGCCCTCGAGCCGCTCGGAGAGGATGCGGAATGTGCGGTCCGACAGCGAGGTCAGGAGACCGTCGGCGATGGTGGTGGGTTTGACCGACGGGTGGATGCGTCCGTCGCGCAATGACCGAAAGGCGTCATCGGCGCCTGACGGTTCGGCGCCCCAGACCTCGATATCCGGGCGCGAGGCGGCGACCGCGATCGCGGTCCCCGACATCAGACCGCCGCCGCCAACCGGAGCCATGACGATGTCGAGATCGGGGACGTCGGAGATCAACTCGAGGGCCGCCGTCCCCTGACCGGCGATGACCATCGGGTTGTCGTAGGCGTGGATGAATGTCGCGCCGGTGCGCGCCACCACCGCCTCGAGAGTAGTCTCGCGCGCCTCGAGGGTCGGCTCGCACTCGGTGATCTCGGCGCCGTAGCCGGCCACCGCCGCCTTCTTGACCGGCGGCGCGGTGCGCGGCATCACGACGTGGGCGCGGATGCCCCGGCTCGCCGCCGCAAAAGCAAGTGCTGCAGCGTGGTTGCCCGAGGAGTGGGTCGCCACTCCGCGCTGGGCGGCCTCTTCGATCGAGACTCTGCACCGCGTTGGTCGCGCCCCGCGCCTTGAAGGCCCCCACCTTCTGCAGGTTCTCGCACTTGAAATGAAGGTGCGCTCCGGCAATGCCGTCGATCGCGGTTGACGACATGACCGGCGTCCGGTGAACGCGGCCGCGGATACGCTCCGCGGCAGCGAGAACGTCCTCGAAGGTGGGGTCGTTGTTCATGCGCAGCATCGTAGCTCAGTGGTAGGAAAGGGAGAAAGGGAGAAAGGGGGAAAGGGAGAAAGGGGGCCGGCCAGCCGCCCGGATACTGGATGCTGGATCACACTTGTCCAAGACGGCATCTTGGACGGCTCGAGTTCAATTTCAGCCTCCACCCGACCGCGGCGGGTCTGAAGGTGGGCCAAGGCCCACCCTACTTCGGACCCTGGTGTCGAGCGGAATTGTAGGGTGGGCCTTGGCCCACCTTCAGAGCTGTAACCTGCATCGTGGATCACTCGTGTCCAAACACGAGTTCTGGACCGCCGTTTTCGGTTTTTGAGGGTCTCGTTTTGAAAATGGCAATATCCGATCCTCAACCTCAGCGTTTTCAGTACGGCAAGGTCAAATCACGATCTGTTTTGGACAGCAGTGATGCTGGATGCTGGATGCTCGATCAACCAACCTCCCACCTGCTTGAATCAGCGGAAAGGCCGCCGTGCGGTGGAGGTGCCATTCTTTTGCATTGTTGGATTCCCGGATGCTCAAGTCGGCAAGGGGAAAGGGCCAACAATGCTAAAGGTGGCTCCTCTCGGGGAGCGCGTCTGGAAAGGCGGTACCGCAACCCGCCTCCGCCAGGGAGCCGTTGATCAAGAGCATCAGTCGTAGGCGCCGATCACCTGCTGGTCGTAGTCGACCACCGCTCCGGTCATGAATCCGGACTCGGGTGAGGCGAGGAAGAGAACCGCCCGGGCCGCGTCCTCGGGATCGATCAGGCTGCCGAACGGCAGCCTGGTTCCCGCCGCCTCGGCCCACCCGTCGACGGCGCCGTGATACTCGCGCTGGATGCGATCTTCGGCCGGCGTCGACATCCAACCGGGATTGAGTGCGTTGATCCTGATGCGGTGTTTCCGCAGCGCGTTTGCCGTGTTCTTCGTGTAGACGCCCAGGGCGGCCTTCGAGGCGCAGTAGGTGGCGATGTACGGCTGGCCGGCGTGCGACGAGATCGACAGGACGTTGACGATGCTGCCTCCGTTTCCCTCGCGCATCATCACCTTGATCGCGCCCTGCATCAAGAACCAGGGAGCCTTGGTGTTGATGGTCATCATCCTGTCGAAGAACTCCGGAGTCGAGTCGAAGATGGTGTCCCGGTCGGTGATACCGGCGCTGTTGACCAGCACGTCGATCCGACCGAACGCATCGTCGGCCGCTCCGATGACGCGGGCCGGGGCTGCCGGGTCGGTGAGATCCGCTTCCACGAAGACCCCTCGTGCACCACGCGCCACGATCGATTCGGCGACCGCAACCCCGCGTTCGGTGTCCCGGCCGGTGATGACCACACCCGAAGCGCCACGATCCACCATCTGCCGAGCCACCGCCGCGCCAAGACCCTGGGTCGAACCGGTGACCACTGCAATCTTGCCGCTGAAGTCTGTCTTCATCTCGTCCTGCCGTAATTCCCGACACGTTGAACTGGAAGTCCTCTCGACTCCCGCCGGGTGGAAATTCCTGAATTCCTAATTCCTAATTCAGTATGACCGTCTCCCGCAGCGTGTACGGTCCCCCGTGGGCATCGTCCCGGTAGATCTCCACTTTGACTTCATCGGCGCCGACGAAGACCTTGAAAAACGACGACCTGGTCTGTCCGCGGCCCTCGATCTGGCGTTCGTACCAGCGATCGCGGGCGGTGGGGTCGCTGCCGTACTCGTCGTAGAACTGGGCCAGGGTCTGGGTGACCGGCTGACCCTCCAGCCCCAGGTAGCCGAACCAGTAATCGATGTGGTAGGGATCGTCCCGGTAGAGCTGTTTGATCGAGTTCGATTCACCGACGCCCTTTGCTCGCCCGTCTTCGATCGCGCGATCGATCGCCGCATACATCTGGTCGGCGTAGGACTTCTCTTCAAGGCCCCTCGCGTGCCCGGCGTCGATCTGCCACAGACCGTTGATCTTGGCGTACGAGGTGTTGTGGGTGTGGCCGCAGACGTAGGCATCCACGCCGTGCTGCATCATCAACCGGTGGAAGGCGAATGCGCTCTCCGGGTTTTCGTCGAGCGAGTCTCCCTGGTGGCGGATCCGGCCGTTGTCCATGTCGGGCATGGGGATCAGAGGTTCGTGACCGAACACGAAGATGTGTTTCTTGCCGGTCGCCGCGAGGTCGGCCGCCAACCACTCCAGAAGCTCCGGCACCATGTCGCCTTCGATTCCCCAGTCGTTGACCCCGTCGAAGTACTGATTGAGAACGACGAAATGGGTGTCGGCCCAGTCGAACGAGAAGGTGGTCGCCTCGCAGCCCTTCGGTCCTCGATTGACGACGTTGGGCAAGGTCATGCTGTAGTCGCGGAGGTACCTCATGCTCGAGGGTGACTCGGGATCGTGATTGCCGAGCACCGGGTACCACGGGTAATCCTCGCCGATCGTCTCGTCGATCATGTCGCGAACGGCAGACGGAGGATCGACGTCGAGGTCTCCCGGACTGATCATGAACGCCCCCGGTCCGACCTCCTTGACCGCCTCACAGGCGCCGGAGAAGTTCTTCGACCACTCGCCGTCGGCGGCGAAGTTCCGCATATCGGCTGCGACGATGAAGACCAGTTCGTCGCCGGGCTCCTCGGCCGCAACCGCCGGTGGCGCGCCCGCTAGAAATGCGCACAAGACGAGGACCACGGATACAAGAGTTTTCATCGAATCAGTCCTCCACCGGGATTTCGTAGTAGCCCTTGCCGGCGTCGAGGTTCTCCTGCCGCTGTCGTGAGAGGTTGCTCACCTTTTCCGGCCACGAGGTGACGCCGTTGACCAGCTCCGACGCGCGCACCTCGAAGGGCTCCCAGACCCTCCGGCCATGGGTGTCGATCAGCTGAAAGACCAGATACGGGTCGTCACCCATGAAGAACTCGACCAGCCCGAAGTTGCTGCCCTGGAAGTAGACCGGCCAGATCCGCCGCTCGGGCCGCCGCTCGAGCCAGCTGTCTGGAATGACCTGGGCCAGCGGCGAGCTCACCATGTCGTAGAGATCGTAGCCGCCGTGCTCGGACCACGGGATGACGTTGAGCTCGCCGATGTGGGTGTCGCCCGAGAGCATGACGACCCCGGTGATCTCCTGGTCGCGGATGAAGTCGAAGAGCCGGTCGCGCTCGAAGAGAAAGGCCGCCCACGAGTCGCCGCCCTCGCCCTTCTCGACGCTGAAACCGCTGCCCGACACCAGGACCTTGAAGACCGCCGTGCTCGCCGCGAGCTCGCTTTTCAACCATTCGAACTGCGCGGCGCCGAGCATGGTCTTGTCCGGCGTGTCAGGATCTTCATCCGGGTCGCGGTACCAGCGGCCGTCGAGAAAGAAGAAGTCGACCTTGCCCCAGGTGTAGGTGTAGAAAATGCCCTTGACATCCGGCAGACCGTACGAGGGGTTCGCCCAGTACTCGAGAAAGACCTCGTACGCCTCGTCCTTGATCGGGTTGGTGCGGTCGTGGTTGTTGAGCCCGTAGTCGTGGTCGTCCCAGACCGCGAGGTGCGACGTGTTGTGGAGGATCGGCTGCAGGGCGGGAACGTCGCGCTGCCGCCGGTACTCCTCGCGGATGATGTCGGGGTCGAGGGCGTCGGAATAGACGTTGTCGCCGATCCAGAACATGATGTCGGGTTCGTAGTGCTCGACCCACGGCCAGATCGGCTGGATGCGGTCGTCCTGCCACTTGGGGCACGAACCGAAGACGATCCGCAGGTCCGCGTCGGTGCCCGGCGGCGGCGCCGTCTCGAACCGGAAGGGCTTGAGCATCTTGAGGTAGCGATCGGGGATCCCGTCGGTGGTCAGCCTGTAGAAGTACTCGGTGGCCGGTTCGAGACCGGAGATGGTGATGACCTCGGTGTAGTCGCGGGATTTGAGCGCCGTCACCGGCGCGGTCTCCGCATAGGGAGCGAAGGCCGGGGTCTCGGCGTACTGGATGGTGACCGGAAACTCGCCGCTGGTCCTGATCCAGATCTTGACCTCGGTCGGGCTCACCGCCCCGACCATGGGCCCCTGCATGAGGCGGGGGTACCCGGTGTGTGATGGCTGCGCGGCTGTGAACCGCCGTGGCGCACACGGCGAAAGCAACGGTCCAGATGATCGCGACCCGACGGATGTTCTTATTGAATCTCACGACTCCTCCTTCTCTCAAAAAACCCAGGACATCTTCGTGAAAACGGTGTCACCCTGTTCGGAAGGTTTCCCGATCTCGGACGTTCCCCGCTGATAGGCGAGTTGCAGCGATCCGAATGGCGGGCGGAAACGCCATACGGCGAGAAGCTGAACGTTCTCCTTCTCGATCGCCGAGTTGGTCTGCACGAAAAGCGTGACGAACAGATTGTTGGTGAAGTAGTAGTTGGTTCGGAAGACCTGGATCCAGGTGCTCTCGAGCTTCCGGGTCGGGTTCGAGTTCGAGCCACGTGACCTCGTACTGAAATCCCCAGGCGCTCGAGATCCTGAACTCCGCCTCGAGGGTGGCAAGCGTGAGATCGCTGTCGTAGTTGGTGCCCGTGCCGACCTCGAGGAAGACGGACCGTCCCTTGCCGGTTGTCGTACCCGAACTGGAGGCTCGTGAGCGAGTTGCGGAACTCCTTTTCGAAGAGCTCGAACTCGTCCACGTACGACAACTCGAACTGCCAACCGCTGGTCATGACCAGCTCGATATCGGCATCCAGCTCCCAACTTCTCAGCACACCCTCCTGGCTCCAGTAGCGGTTGTAGTTGACCTTGCCCTCCACGTTTTCAACTGCGCTGTCTTGAGAACCAGATCCGATGTGTGAGCCTCGGCATCGATCTCCCGCCGGTCGTCATCCTTGAGAAAACCGATCACGTTGACGTTGTTCCGCAGACCGGCGTCAAGGGAGGTGTAGCGGACGTGGAAGTGGCTGTTCGCCGAGTCGAAGGCCGGTCGCAGAAACCACCCGAGGGCGCCGTCGTCGGTCGGTCCGTGGGAGCGCAGGAACTGGCCGGTCATGCCCAGGGTCTCGGTGAAGAAGAGGGTCATGTCCGCGCCGATCGAGCCGGCATCCACACCGTTGACTCTGCGGTTGGCGGCGAGGAGGCCGATGTTCGAGGGCCCGAAGACTCCACGCTGCATCCGAAAGACGGTGTAGTCCGCGTCGGCGACAGTCGGTTGGCCATCGGTCTCGACCTCGACATCGGCACGGGTGGCGATGGCTGCGACGTCGAACCCGCCGAGCCCGCCGACCACTTTCCCTCCGGCCACGATATCGCCGATCCGCCGGCTGTAGAACTGGTTGATCCTCTGGTCGAAGACCTCCAGCCCTTCGAGAAAGAAGGGCCGTTTCTCGGGAACCTGAAGCTCGAACCGGGTCAGGTTGATCTCCTCCACATCCGCTTCGATGAGGGCGAAGTCCGGATTGATGGTCAGGTCTGCGCTGAGATCGCTCTTGATGCGGAACCTGAGATCACCGCCGAACCTGGTGTCGACGCCACCGCCCTTTTCGACCGCGACGAGCCCGTAGGGGATGACGGCGAACTTCTTGAGGCCCGTCGTGCGGACATCGAGACCCTCGAGGACACCGAAAGCCGAGACCCGCCAGATCGATTCGCCCGGGCCCGACCACAGCGAGGTCTCGAGATGTCGGGGGACCCGTCGCTGGAAGTTGATGCCCCAGGTGACGGCCTCGCCGCTTTCGAACCGGAGCATTCGAAACGGAATCGCGAACTCGGCGGACCAGCCGTCCGCAGTCCGGCTCGCTGCGCTCGTCCAGGTCCCGTCCCACCGGTCGTCGACGATGCGACCGTTGTCGGCGATCTTGCCGTCGGTCTGCACACCGAGGAGGTTGGTGGCGAAGGTGTAGCCCGTTCGGCGGTCGTGGAGGGTGTCGAGCAGAACGGTTACCGAGTCATCCTTTTCCAGGTCTCCGTCGCGTGACGTCACGGAGGCTGCGATCCTGGCGGGATCGGGGTCGAAACACCGGATGGCGACGAACAACGCCTCCGCCGTCGAGCCGACCATGACCACGGTGCGGAAGGGCGAGGCGACACCGAACTCGGGCTCGAACTGGACAAAGTCCTCGGTGACGAAGCAGCCGCCCACTGTTCGTCATCGATGACCCCGTCGATGACCGGGGCGACGGCGAGTCTGGGGGCTGCCACAATTCTGTCTTCTGCACCGGTGGCCACGTTCGTCAGCAGGCCCGCCATCACCACCGCAGAACCCGCGACTCGAATGGTTGTCCCCACCCAGACATGCCTTCCGTCATAAATTCCCGAGAAATGCGATGGCGCGTGCGGCGGCTGTGTCGGCATCGGGCAGCGGCATGAACTCGCCCGAGACGAACCCCCGGTATCCCGTGGTCTCGAGCTCGTCCAGAATGCTCGAGAAATCCAGGTGTCCGGCGCCCGGGTGCCAGCGGTTGGAGTCGGCGACGTGGAAGTGGAAGATGCGGTCGCCGCAGGTCCTGAATGCTGTCTCCGATATCGGCTTCCTCGATGTTCATGTGGAAGGTGTCGAGCAGCAGACCGAAGTTGTCCTTCCCGACGCGCTCGATGAGATCCAGGCCCTCGGCGGCGGTGTGGATGAGGTCGGTCTCGTAGCGATTCATGGGCTCGAGGGCGAAGCGCACGCCGGTGCCCTCGGCGGCCGTCGCGCACTGCTGGATGGCCTCGACCAGGTAGTCCATCGATTGGTCGTGGGTCTGACCCTTGGGGGTGATGCCGCGGATCAGACCGAGGATGACGATGGCGTCGAGATGCGCAGCCAGCGGGATGTGGCTCGAAATGCGTTCGATCGCCGCCGCCCGCACGCGCCGGGTCGTCGCTGGTGAACGACAGACCCTCCTCGCCCCACGCCTGGCCGGTGCCGATGGCCGGTACGACGAGACCGTGTTCGGCGACGACGCGCTCGAGCTGGCCGGCGTTCACCAGTTTTGGATCCCGCACGGCCAGTTCGACGCCGTCGTAACCCCAGGATGCGATCTTGGCGACATTCGCCTCGAAATCACCCTTGAAGGCCACCGCCTGGAAGGCGGCGGCGTGGGTCGACAGCACGACGCTGAGTTTCATGCTCATGTGCTGGCCGATCTGCGGCAGCTGGTAGACCGGCTTCCAACCCTCGCTCAGAGGCTCGCGCAGATAGGGCTCCATCTCCGCCTGCGGTTCTCAGAGTCACCATTTCAACCGGAGGAACCGTTCCCGCCGGGAAAGCCTCGAGGGTCTGGTCGTTGAGCAGCGTCAGATACTTGAGGATCGCTGCCACCGGACGTTTGGCCTTTTCGGCGGTGCCGCGGGTCGCCTTGCCGACCACACCTTCGGGTGTGGCAGCGATCTCGATGGCGAAGTGGCCCTCGCCCTCCGACCAACGGCTCGGCCGGCTGAAGGGATCGACCGACTTGTCGAAGTGGCCGTCCGGGAGATAGCCGATGCCTTCGGTGTCGACAGCGTATTTCATGTCCACCATGTCGGGGTGGAGCAGCAGACCGAGCGAGGTCTCCGACTCGTCGGCGTGGACGAAGTTGGTGTCCATCTTGCCGCCCTTGGGGGCGGTGCGGAAGAACTCGCGGACCGCACGGTGCCAGTCGATGACGCGGAAGACGCCGGGCAGCTGGTAGCGTTTCTGGAACTGCTGGATGGCCGATTCGAGCATCCACAGGTGGCCGTGGTTGTTGATCAGGACCTGCTTGCGGAAGCCGTCGTTCCACAGACCCAACATGACGTCCATGAGGAATTCGCGGGCGACGTTTTCGCGAACGATCACGGTGCCCGGCATGCCCAGGTGGTGGTAGGGGTGCGAACCGTAGTTGAGCGGCGGCAGGGCGAGGCTGCACGCAGCACCGCGCTTTGCGGTGTAGCGCCGCACGCCCTCGAGGATCTGGCTCACATAGAGGGTGTCCGAGGCGCTCGGAAGGTGGCGGCCGTGGAGCTCGGTGCAGCCGATCGGAATGAAGACGATGTCGTTCTTGCGCCGCTCGGCCTCGACCTGGTGGCGGACCGTGGTCTGGATGTAGGAGCCCGACTTGCCCCACTCACAGGGCGAGGGAACGCCGTACTCGGCGAGGATGGCGTCGATCTCCTCGTCGCTGGCGTCCCACACTTCTTTCTTGCACCGTCCCACCGTGTTGTCTTCGAAGAACAGATCCGGCTGGTCGGTGGCCAACAGCCTTGGATCTTCTGGAGTATCTGTCATGTTGTGCTCCCTTAAATCGTGTTGTTCCGACGTCAGTGACTCGGTGCCGTCCGCGTCCAGGTCGGAGTTTTGATTCAGAATTTCGGAGACCGCGACCGGCGCTCCGGTCTGAATCGACTTGCCGTGCCCGCCAGGGCGACCGCCAGGGTCGCCAGACCGTCCTCGACGCCCACCGGTGGATCGCGGTTCTCGATCACACAGTCCACAAATGACTGCAGCATGGTGACGAAGGCGTCCCCCATCCGTTCCGGCGTCGTGAACACCGCGTCGTGGTGGACACCGGAACGGTCGAGCAGCCGGACGGGAGTCCGGCGGAGACGGCCGATCTGGACCGCCCCTTCGTCGCCGATCACCTCGCCGCGCAGATCGTGGCCGTAGCGGGTGGTTCGGCTGGCCGTCAGGGTGCCCATCGCACCGCCCGCGAAGCGAACACTCACGACCGCGTTGTCGACGTCGCCGACCGAGCCCACCGCCTCGTCGACCAGGGCATCGCCCTCGCCGTAGACGCGGATGACCTCGTCGTCCATCAGCCAGCGTCCGAGATAGATGTCGTGGTACATGGAGTCGAGGATCAAGCCCCCGCTGACCCCGAGATCGGCGAATTCCGGCGGCGGCGGGTTGACGTCACCGCTGATCGAACGATAGATGAGCGGCCGGCCGATGGTGCCGGACTCGATGATCCGTTTCGCCTCGGCATACCCGGCATCGAAACGTCGCATGTGGCCCAGCATCAGCTTGACCCCGGCCGATCGCGCCGCACCGCGCGGCCTGCGACAGCCCTCGAGATCGAGGGCGAGTGGTTTTTCACACAGAACGTGGAGCCCGGCCGCGCGCACACTCTCGACATTCTCGACATGGGCCGAGGTACTGCTCGAAATGATCACCGCGTCGAGCCATTCGGCCTCGATCAAGTGGTCGATCTTGTCGTAAACCGACACGGCGCCGCAGCGCCGGCGGACCTCGTCGGCCCGCTCGGCGCTGGACGTCGTGACCGCGACGAGGCGTGCGCCGTGCACGCGGTGGGCAAGGTTCTCGGCATGGGTCAGACCCATCCGACCCACGCCGACCACCGCGATGCGCAGCTCGTCCATCGTCGATCGGTCTCTCATTGCTCGGTCCTCAGTTCGGGTGCACCATGATCTTGCCGTCCGTGCGCTCCACCGACTTGGCGATCGCGTCGACGGTCTTGGCGAGGTCGTAGTGCGCGGTGACGATCGGGCTCAGATCGAGACGCCCCGAAGCCACCAGTCGGATGACGTTCGGGAAATTCTCGTGGCCCGAGTGGCCCTGGGCGCCGAAGGCCTGGGCCCGCCGCACCTGGAAGGCCTCCAGGTACATCGGCACGCGCTGCGCCGCGCGCCCGATCTGGACGATCTTCGAGTTGATGGCGAGCGCCTTCTCCATCTCCGGAATGGCGAGCTCGGGAACGCCGGCCGCCTCGACGTGGAAGTCGAAGCCCTCGCCCTTGCTGTGCTCCATCAGGACTTCGCCGGCCGACACCTCGCGTGGGTCGTAGACGAAGTCGGCGCCGACCGCCTTGGCCAGCTCCCTCCGTTTGCGGTGAGACCTCGAAGGCGACGATCATGCCCGCGCCGCCGGCCTTGGCGAGGCCGATGGCGGCGAGGCCGATCGGTCCGGCGCCGACGACGTTGACGAAATGTCCCGGCTTGAAGCCGCCGGCCCTGGTGAACATGGCGTTGTAGGCGACGCACGACGGCTCGGTCAGGGCGCCCACGGTGTACGCCATTTCCTCACTGCCGAAGCGCTCGGCGATGGCGTCGATCTTCCAGCAGAACTTCTCGTCGACCGCGATGAAGTTGGCGAAGGCGCCGGGGATCGTGAAGCCGATCTCCTCGAGGTTGGTGCAGTGGTTGGGGTAGCCGTTGCGGCACGGGGTGCAGCGGCCGCACCAGATCATCTCCTCGACCGTGACCATGTCGCCGACGTTGACAACAGCGTGACCTCTTTGCCGACCTCGACCACCTTGCCCGAAAACTCGTGTCCGAGGATGGTCGGGAACTTGGTCAGACCCGGGTAGAGAATGTAGTTGTCCTTGTCCGTTTCGTAGAAGTGCATATCCGAGCCGCACACGCCGCAGGCCTGGATCTGGAGCAGGACCTCCTTGGGCCCCGGTTTCGGGTCCGGCCAGTCGCGCACCGAGAGCGTGGGGTTGTGCCAGATGGCGTTGCCGGTAATCGCCTTTCCTGTCTTCTTTTCCCAATCCGAAACCTTGTAGTCCGGTTTCGGTTCCCACTTCGCATCCAAAACCATGCCTTTCATGACCTGATCCTCCTTTGATTTCTCACGACGCCGCCGGTCATCGCGCGACGTCGGTTGAGTCCCTATGAACACTGCGGCGAATAGACTCCTTTGTAATGTTTTTCGATGAGGTCAACGATCTCCTCGTATGTTCTGCGGATGGGCCCGGGGGTCTCGACCTTCAGACTCGTGGTCGCGGCCGACCAGAGAATCGCCTCCTCGGGCGGGTGTTCGAGCCTGGCCGCCACGTAGGAACCGACACAGGTGTCGCCGCGGCCGCTCCGCCCGGCCATCGACCGCGCGTGGAATGGCGCCTCGAAGAACTCGTCCGTCGGCGAGCACCACAATCCCGTCGCGATGGGTGATGACGATCTCGCGAGGTCCCTGGGCTGCCAGGGCCTTGGCCGCGCGCTTCATGTCGGCTTCCCCGGTCAGGGCCTCGGCCTCGACCACGTCGGCCTTGAGGATGTCGACCAGGGCCAACACCTCTTCCTGCTCGGGCCAGGCGACGTGCTCGAGCCGGTTGTCCGGTCTGCGGACCCGGATGAAGCCCTGAGCGTCCGCGCTGATCATCGCGTCTTTCTTGCGGAGCTCCCGAATCGTCTCGATCGGCACCTCGCCCCGAATCGATGGGCTGATGACAAACGCCTTGGCGTCGATCGCCCGCACCTGCTCGGGAGTGAACGATCCGGCGGTGTCCGCCACCGTCAGGATGCGTTCATCGGGGTTGTCGGTCGGGTACTCGAGCCGCATCAGCGTCGAGCTCGGGGTCGCGGTGGCAAAGACGGTGATCCCGGCCTCCTCGAGAGACCGGACGACGTGGAAATCCTCCGCGGCCAACCGCATGATCGCTGCCACCTTGCGGCCGAGGGTCTTGGCGGCATGGGCCGAATAGTTGACGCCGCCGCCGTCGGCATGCTGCGTTCCCGCCGCGGTGACGATCGTGTCCTTGGTGTAGTTGCCGACCGTTGCCACATCGAATGTTCTTTTGTCCTCAGTCATGGTTCTCCTCAGTCCCTCATGCGCACCCGCCACAGGGAGGTGGCGAGGATGAATGACAGCACCGACGACCCGATCCAGAACCAGATCACGGTCGAGAAGTCGTAGTGCCGGACGCCGTCGATCATGGTGATACCGCGCTTCGATCAGATGGCCGCTGATCTGATCCTGGAGGGCGGCGCCGATGTACGAGAACACGCCGATGAATCCCATCGCCGCCCCGGCCGCCCGTTTGGGGGCGATATCGAGGGCGAAGAGGCCGCCGAGCGAGGTCACGAGCCCGGTCAGACCGAAGCCGTAGATGAAAAACGACACCGTCATGAAGATCGGATTGTTGGCGGTCCGAAGAAGACCATCAGCAGACCGATGATCTCCATGACGGCAAAAATCACGTTCGTCGGCGGCCGGCGGGCGTTGAAAAGCTTGTCGGAGGCAAAACCGAAGGCCAGCGCGCCGAGGATCCCGGCGACGGTGTTGACCGAGATGACGGCTGCCCGCCTGCATCAGCGTGTAGCCCTTGGCCTCCTGCAGGTAGAGCACGCCCCAGCTGTTGATGGCGTAGCGGGTCACATAGATCGATGCGCTCGCGAGCGCCAGGACCCAGATCGCGGGGATCTTGAGGATGGTCCGTTGGATGGCCCAGGTGCTCTCGTTTCTGTCCTTGTTGCCCTCATCCGAGCTGACGAAATCGTTCTTCCATTCGGCGACCCGCGGCAGACCGAGGGTCTGCGGTCGATCCTGCATCATGAAGATAGAGCACCCCGGCCACCACGACGCACAGGACGCCCGGGCCCCAGAACCCGGCCCGCCATCCCCACAGGGTGACGAGACCGGCCACCCCGACAAAGGTCAGGCCTTCACCGATGGCGTGGGCGGTGCTCCAGATGCCGTACATCCGGCCCCGTTCGCTGTTCGAAAACCAGTTCGCCATGGCGACCGCACCGGTCGGCGCGCCGAAGCCCTGGAACCAGCCGTTGAGGCCCCACAGGAGGACCGACACCCAGAGGATGGTGGAAAAGCCCATGCCGATGTTGATCAGGGCCGAGATCAGCACGCCGAAGGCGAAGAAGAACTTGAGGTTCATGTGGTCGGCGAGGAAGCCGTTGGTGAGCTTGCCGAAGGCGTAGGTGTAGAAGAGCGCCGAACCGATGATGCCGAGCTCCACCGGGGTGAAGATGCCGCCGTCGATCAGCGGCTTCTTGACCATCGACAGCGCCAGACGGCAGGTGTAGACGATGCCGTAGCCGATCGTGATGGCGAGCATGATGCGCAGCCGGTGCCGCTTGTAGAGCCTGTCGATCAGACTCTGGTCGGTCGAGCGGAGGCCGATCCTCGCCGGTCACGAAAACGCGGAAGAGGTTCATGGCGCCTCGACCTTCACCGGTCGGTTCTCGGCCATCGATTGCGCGGCCGCGAGAGCCGACCAGCACCGACATCAGACCGTCGCGCCCGCCCACCGGCGGCTCGCGGTCGTCACGGATGCTGGCGAAGAAGGCCTCGAGCTCGGCCACGAACGACACGCTGGTAGCGCTCGAGGAAGAAATAGAGCGGGTTGTCGCGCCGAACGCCGTCGGCGGTCCGCTGAGGGTGACCCGGTTGGCGGTCTCGTTGTCCGCCTCGCGCTGCCCTTGGAACCGAAGACCTCGACGCGCTGGTCGTAGCCGTAGACCGCCTGGCGGCTGTTCTCGATCACCGCCAGGGCGCCGTTGGCCATCTTGAGGGTGATGACCGCGGTGTCGACATCGCCGGCCTCGCCGATGGCGGGGTCGATCAGAACCGCGCCGAACGCGTGCACCTCCTCGACCTCGCTGCCGGACAGGAAGCGCACCATGTCGAAATCGTGGATCGTCATATCGAGGAAGATCCCGCCCGAGGTCTGCGACGTACGGAGACCGGGGGCGCCTCCGGGTCACGAGAGATGATCTTGACGAGGTGGACATCGCCGATCTCGCCATCGATCACGGCCTGTCGGACCCGCGCAAAGGTGGGATCGAAGCGGCGGTTGAAACCGACCTGGAGCTTGACTCCGGCCTTTTCGACCACCGTCGAGAGTCTGCCGAATGCGATCCGGATCGAGCGTCGATGGGCTTCTCGCAGAAGACGTGTTTTCCGGCCTTGGCGGCGATCTCGGTGAACGGCGCGTGGGTCGGCGTCGGTGAGCAGATCAGGACCGCCTCGATCTCGGGATCGTTGAGCACCAGCTCGGGATCGGGGCCGGTGGCCACATGCCCCGGCGGCCAGTCGTCTGAAATCGGCGATAGGGGTCGGCGATGGACTTGAGCCGGACGTCCGGCATCGCGAAGAGGTTGTCGGCGTGGAGCTGGCCGATCCTGCCGGCGCCGAGCACGCCGACGGTGATCGTCTTCATCGAACTGTCTCCCTTCCGGCAGCCGGCTTCGGCTGCGTCCAACTGGACAGGTCGGTTCTCGTCCATCGACTTCGCGGGCGGCGCCTTGCCGCCCGCACGGCCGCCAGCGCGTCCTCGGCGCCGGCGACGACCGGCGCTTCCCCGCGCACCGCAGCCAGGAACGCCTCGAGCTCGGCGATGAAGGCCTCCCGATACCGGGAGACGAAACCGTCGTGCGGCGTGCGGTGTAGACGCACGCCTCGTGGTGCTGACACCCGGGTGGTCGGCGTCGTGTTGTCGACGACGACGCTGCCCGTCGAACCGAAGACCTCGAAGCGTTGGTCATAGCCGTAGACCGCCTGGCGGCTGTTGTCGATCACGCCAGGGCGCCGTTGGCCAGGCGCAAGCGTGATGACGGCGGTGTCGATGTCGCCGGCGGCGCCGATCTCCGGATCGACGAGCACGGCGCCGACCGCGTACACCTCGACGATCTCCGAGTTGGACAGAAAGCGAACGGTGTCGAAGTCGTGGATCACGAAGTCGAAGAACAGACCGCCCGATCGCTTCACGAAGTCGATCGGTGGCGCTTTGGGATCGCGGTTGGTGACTCGAATCGTGTGGATCTCGCCGATCTGCCGTCGCGGACCGCACCGCGTCCATCAGATCGAGGAGGCTCGGGTCGGAGCGCCGGTTGAACCCCACCTGGAGCTTGATCGCCGGCGCTTTCGTGCGGCCTTCAGAACCTCCTCGATGGTTGCCGGTCTCGAACGCCACGGGTTTCTCGCAGAAGACGTGCTTGCCCGCCGCTGCGGCCTGACGGATCAGCTCCGCGTGACAACCGGACGACGCCGTGATGACGACCGCCTCGATCTCCGGATCGTCGAAAACGGCCGCGTTGTCGATCGATCGAACGGGGATCGACAGCGACTCGGCCCAGCCCTCGTCGAGGTGAGGGCTCGCGACCGCCTTGACGACGGCTTCGGGCACGGCATGGACCAGGTTCTCGGTGTGCATCCTGCCGATGCGCCCCGCGCCGATCACACCCACCGTGGTCTGGTTCATGTGGCCGTCTACCTTCTCGACGAACGATTACTCATTCTTGATTCGCCGATGATGTCGAGCCAAGGGCTGGAGAGGTCCTCTATCTTCCATAACTGAACCGACCCGGCGACCCTGGAGCCGAAGCTCCAGGGCGCCTGCTCAGTTCGTCATTGCCTACAGATCGAACCTCACACCCAGGGTCGCCCACCAGCCGTAGTACTCCTGCTGGCGGATACAGTCCGGGCTGCCTTCATACACGGTGTAGGGCTCGTCGGTGATGTTGATGAACTCGAGGACGATGCCCCACTTCTTCGCGACCTGAACATGGAACAGGAAGTCGAGCTGCGCGTGGTCATCGACCCAGAGATCTTCGTCGCGCTTCGTCTCCGACCTCGAGCAGGTTCTTGCCGTTGTAGTTCCACGAGAGACGGGTCGAGATGCCGTACTTTTCGTAGACCAGGGCGAGGTTGCCGACATTTTCCGACTGTCCCGGCAGCGACGTTGCCTCGCGATCGGGATACCGGGCTTCGGAATCGACGTAGGTGTAGTTGGCGTAGAGGCCGAGTCCGCCCCAACCGCCCTTCCAGCTGGTGAAGTTCTTCTGGAACGCAAACTCGACGCCAACAGAGTTCGCCGCTGTCGCCGTTGCGCGGCTGGATGACCTCGAACTCCTCGCCGTCGATCACCTCGTCGACGTTGAAGAGATAGATGATGTCGGAGAGGTCTTTGTAGAAGACGCCGGCCGAGAAGATGCCGACCGGCTTCATGTAGATCTCCCACATGAGGTCGAAGTTCCACGCGGTCGTGACGTCGAGATCAGGATTACCGAGCTCGATCTCCATGTCCTCGATGTTGATGAACCGCCACGGGGCCATGTCCTCGAAGTTCGGCCGCGCCAGGCTGCGGGTGATCGCGGCGCGGAGCTGGGAGTCCTCACCGGTCTTGTAGACCATGCTGGAACTGGGGCAGCCACTCGGTGTAGCTCTTGTCTCCGGTGACCGGCGTCAAATCGAGGGGATCTCCCTCCTCGTCGAGGATCAGCTCGTAGGCCAGGTAATCGACCTTCGTGCTCTCCACCCGGACGCCGCCCATGAACGAGGTCTTCGGCCCGAAGAGGAACTCGCGCCATTGCGAACGCGGCATAGGTGTCCTCGCCGACGTTGAAGTCCGCCAGGTCTTCCTCGAGGTTCTTCTCCTCCTCCAGCAAGCCGCTGTTGACAGAGGTCCCGCATCAGAGTGGGGCTCTGGAAGGGAATGATCTGGTCGCCGTAGATGCCGTTGAAGAACGGGGTCTCGGATTGCCAGTTGTCGACGAAGGCGACGAAATTGAGGTCGTCTTCGGCCTCCCAGTCGGAGACTTCGTAATTCTGGTCCTTGGTCTTGAACCGGGCCTTGGCGCCGACCTTCCACAGACCGCTGAATCCGGTGTCCTTGTAGAAGCCCTGGGTGAAGTTGAGGGCGCCGATGATAGTCCTCCTCGACGGCCTTTTTGTACTCGCTCTCGATCCCGTCGAACCAGTATTCGTCCGACCTGCTCGTTCAGCGGATTGGCCTGGATGTTGTTCGGGTTGATCGATCCGGGGCTGACGTTGGGGTCGAATTCCACGTCCTCCTGGATGAAGGCCGAATTGATCTGGTTCGGGGTCTCCTCGGAGGACTTGTTCCAGTTCAGGCGGTAGTCGATGACCGCGGACTCACCGATGATGTTCTCGCCGCCGAGGGTCAGGGAGTTGATGAACGACTCCTGCTGACGGTCCCTGATGGACCGTTCGAGTTCGTCGTCGCTGACCGCGTTGCCTTTGGCGCGCCGGAGTTCGGTGTCGACGTAGTTCGTCCACAGGCCGCGCAGAAAATAATTGCTGGTGATCGACGGCCCGGTAGTCGAGATCGCCGGTGATTCCGTAGCGCTCGCGTTGGATCGTGTAGTCACGCATATCGAGTACGTCGAGCTCGCCGTCGTCGTACTCGGGCTCGATGTTGTCGGACCCCCGCTTGGTGTCGGACCCGCTGCCAGACAGCAGCAGACCCCACTTCTTCTCGGGTCCGAACCGCGTCCCGAAGGTCGCGGTCGCCACGTCGGTGCCGTTTCCTCCACCAATGCGCTGTAGTTCGCACCCAGCGATGCCGAGACCCGGGTTTCCTCGGGCGCCCTCTTGGTCACCAGATCGACGGTGCCGCCGATGGAGTCGCCGTCCATGTCCGGTTTCAGGGTCTTTGACACCTCGATGGAACGCGAGCAGGTCGGCCGGAATGGTGTCGAGGGCGATGCTGCGCGTCCCCGCCTCGGGGGAGGGAATGCGTTCGCCGTTGACCGTGGTCGAGTTGAGCCTCGCCTCGGTGCCCCTGATGATGACGTAGCGCCCCTCGCCCTGGTCGCGCAGAAGGCTCACCGCGGGGATCCGCTGGGTGGCCTCGGACGCGTTCTTGTCCGGGAAACGGCCGATCTGGTCGGCGGCGACGATGTTCGAAATATTGATGTTGTTCTTCTGCCGATTGAGCGCCTTGGCCTGGCCGACCAGGAGCGGTGAACCGCGGACCTCGATCTCGCCCGCATACACCAGCGTCATGTCCTGGTTCACGGGTTCGCCCGCGACCACCGTCACGGTTGCAGACCCCGCCTGGAGCCCGAGATAGTCGAAGACGATGGTGTGCTCACCCACCGGGACCGGCGCCAACCTGTAGGCGCCGTCGAGCCCGGTAAAGGCCTCGATGTTGGTGCCCTGAATCGTGACCTTGCAATCGGCGATGACGTTGCCGCCCTGGCCGGTCACCGTGCCGTAGACGACGCCGGTGCCACTCTGAGCGACGGCAATTCCAGGCAGAAACACCGCAATAATGAACAATGCCATGAGGGCCAGAAACTTGTATTCCTTCAAGGACGCCATCGCTACCTCCCTTTATTGGGGCCACCTCGGTGACCGGTTGGTCTGGATTCTTTCCTCCGGGCCTCCCCTCCCGGGCTTGGAACGTTCCAGTCTGTTCCAAAAAACTTCCATCTCAAGATCCTCAATAACCATGACTTTCGTCGATATTGGCGTCCTCTGGAACGTTCCAACTTGCATTTTCGATGCAATGGAACCTATATTTTGGAACGTTCCAATTGGAACATACGTCCTGAACGAGAGGAAGTCAAGTGTCACCACGAGGAAAACCAGCCGCACCGACCGTCGCAACGCCGGCCGACGATTCTCGATGTCGCGCGCCGCGCCAAGGTGTCGAAGTCGTTGGTGTCGATGGTGACCCGAGGTGAAGAGGGTGTCAGCCCCGAAAGCCGCGGGCCGTTCTCGAGGCCATCGAGGAGCTCGACTACCGGCCAAACCTGATGGCCCGCGGTCTCGTCGAACGCCGGACGCGCCTCTTCGGCGTCGATGATCTCCGACCTCCGCAACCCGTTTTTCAGCTCGGTGGTCTCCGGGTATCCAGGATCGGGCGCGACGAGCTCGGCTACCAGGTGCTCTTCAACACCGGCGATCGCGATCCGGCGCTCGAGGAAAGGGCGATCGAGAGCCTGCTCGAGCTTCGGGTCGACGGTCTCATCCTCGCTTCACCTCGGGTCGACGACACGGTGGTCGCCCGGGCCGCGGCAGCGGTTCCGGTGGTCGTGCTCAACCGCGAGACCAGCGACGACGCCACCGACAGCGTGACCAACGACAACATCACCGGCGCACGGCTTGCCGTCGAGCACCTCGTGGAGCTGGGGCACCGTCGGATCGCCTTCATTTCCGGCGGCCAGGGGTCGGGCGCGCGGATTCGAGCCGAGGGCTATCGTCTGGCCATGGTCGAACTGGGTCTGGCCGACCACATACAAATCGCCGAAGGCGCCCACACCGAGGACGGCGGCGAACGGGGCGCACGGGAAATCCTCACCACCCGTCCCCTGCCGACGGCGATCTTTGCCTCCAACGACCTCTGCGCGATCGGCGCCATGAACGCTCTCGAAGAGGCCGGAATCCGGATCCCCGAGAGACATTTCGCTGATCGGCTACGACAACACCACCCTGGCCGCGCTGCGCCACATCTCGTTGTCGAGCATCCACCAGCCGGGCCGCGACATGGGTCGGTCGGCGGTGGACCGTCTGTCCGAACGTCTGGCCGGCGAGCGCACGGCCTCCCGTCACGATGTCGTCGTTCCAGGTCTGGTGGTGCGGTCGACCACCGCGCCGCCTCGAGCACCGGACACACCTGAGTGACAACCGATCAGGAACGTTCCGCATCGAATGATGCAATGACCGATCACGAAGGGGAGACACATGAACATCTCGAAACTCCAACGCACCGACCCATCGGCAACTCACGCTGATTCTTGCTCGATGCAGTGTGACCGCCGCCATCAGCGATCCTGGCTGCTCGCTGCGTGCTCGGGAGGCGGCCACCCAACCGCCGGCCGAAGAAACTGCCGAGTCGAGATCGCGATTCCAATCGATCCCAATGCGATTGCCCCGGTCGTGATCACCGAACAGACGGCGGTCGATTCCGACGACCCCGCGATCTGGATCAACCCCGACGATCCCGCCCAGAGCCTGATCCTCGGCACCGACAAGGGAGGCTCGATCTTCGTCTTCGATCTCGACGGGAAGATCATCCCGGAAAAGACGTTCACCGGGATGGGCCGGATGAACAACATCGATGTCGCGTACGGCTTCCCGCTCGGAGGCGAGACAATCGACATCGCCGTGGCCACCGATCGCAACGAGGAGAAGATCCGGGTCTTCCGCCTGCCGGAGATGACGCCGATCGACAACGGCGGCATCCCGGCCTTCGTGGGCGAAACGGAGATCGCCGGCCGATGGGTCTCGCGATCTACACGCGGCCGTCGGACGGTGCCGTTCTTCGCCATTGTCAGCCGCAAATTCGGGTCCTCCGGGGCCTACCTCTGGCAGTACCTGCTCGAGGACGACGGCGACGGACACGATCAAGGCCACCAAGGTGCGGAGTTCGGGACCTTCAGTGATGTCACGACCATGAACGAGGAGGGGGTGGCCGAGCTCGTGAGATCGAGGCGGTGGCCGTCGACGACGAGCTCGGCTATGTCTACTACTCGGATGAGATGGCCGGGATCCACAAGTATCTTGCCGACCCCGACGCACCCGACGCCAACGTCGAACTCGCGTTTTTCGGCACCGAAGGTTTCGCCAGGACCAAGGAAGGCATCTCGATCTACAAGATCAATGACGGCACGGGCTACATCCTGGTCTCCGACCAGCAGGCCAACGCCTTCCGCATCTTCAAGCGCGAGGGCGAGCCCGGCGACCCCCACAACCACCAGCTGGTCAAGGTGGTGCCGGTGTCGACCAACGAGAGCGACGGTTCCGATGTGACCTCCGCGGTGCTCGACCCTCGGTTCCCATCGGGGCTCTTCGTGGCCATGTCGGACAACCAGACCTTCCACTACTACTCGTGGGACGACATCGCCGGTGACGATCTCAAGAAAGCGCCGAACGGCGTCGTGGCGACGCCGTAACAATCCTCCCTGCTGATGGGGCAACCCATCCGGCGCCGGTATTCCCGGCGCCGCTTTTTTTCTGCGAAGATGGAGAGGTGAACACGAAATCAGAATTCGACGTTCTGCTTTTCGACCTCGGCGGCGTGCTGATCGATTTCGCCGGTTTCGACGAACTCGAGTCGGCTGTTGCCGGGAACGCCGGATCGCGCGGAGATCCGCAACCGCTGGATCGAGTTCGCCATCGGTCCAGCGTCTTCGAACGCGGCGGCATCACGCCGCTCGAGTTTGCTCGCGGCGTGATCGGAGAACTGGAGCTCGACTTCTCGCCCGACGACTTCCTCGCTGCCTTTGTCGGGTGGGCCCGCGGGCCCTACCCCGGGGCGAGATCGCTCCTCGAGCAGCTGCATCCAACCCACAGGCTCGCCTGTCTGAGCAACTCGAACGAGCTCCACACACCGCTCCACCGCCGCAGCATGGAGCCCCTGATGGACAGGTACTACTTTTCGGACGAGCTCGGCGTGGTGAAGCCGGATCCGGAGATCTTCGAGCACGTCATCCACGATCTGGATGTTCCCCCGGACGGATCGCCTTCTTCGACGACACACCGGTCAATGTTCGAGGCCGCCCGGAATGTCGGGCTCAGCGCCCATGAGGTCGACGGGATCGCTGCGCTCAATAATCGAACTCCAACGTCTCGGCATACTCGACGAAGAATCGGCACTCTTCCTAACCTGCAATTCACGCAGTGAATTGCAAGCGAGCCAGCTCCATGATCCGCTCCTGGGTCGCCTCGGCGCGCGGCAGAACCCCCTCGATCGCCCCATCGTGCATCACCGCGATGCGATCGGAGAGGCCCAGCAACTCCGGCATTTCGCTCGAGATCAGGAGGACCGCCACCCCCTGTTCGACGAGATCGCCGATCAGGTCGTAGATCTCCGCCTTCGCCCCGACATCGATGCCGCGAGTCGGCTCGTCGAACAACAGCACCTTGCACCGCGCCGCCAGCCACCGGGCAAGCACCACCTTCTGCTGATTCCCTCCCGACAGATCTGCCAGCCTCCTGATCCAGGGATGCGACGCGGATGCTCAAGTTTTTCGACCAGGGCGCCGGCACTGCTCTTTTCGGCGGTGAGATCGAGGACTCCGCAACGGGAGATCTCGTCGAGGCTGGTGAGCGTGATGTTCTCGGCGACCGGAAGCTGGAGCACCAGCCCCTGCTGCTTCCGGTCTTCGGTGAGAAAACCGAGCCCTGCCGCGATGGAGGCGGAGGGATCGTTGCCCGGAATCACCCTGCCGCACACCCGGACCGTGCCGGCATCCACCGGATCGGCGCCGAAGATGGCACGGGCGAGCTCGGTGCGCCCGGAGCCCATGAGACCCGCCACGCCGAGGATCTCACCGGCGCGAATCGACAGTGAAACCGGCGCCAACACGCCATCTCGCGCGAGCCCCTCGACCTGGAGAACCTCGTCTCCGATCTCGACCTCACGTTTCGTGATCTGTTCGCCGATGGTCCGTCCGACCATGAGCTGGATGAGTTCGCCGACATCGGTGTCTTTGCACCGTCCGTGTTCCCACCGTTCGGCCGTCGCGCAAGACCGTCACGCGGTCGCCGATGGCGAAGATCTCCGGCATGCGGTGCGAGATGTAGATGACCGGCACGCCGTTCCCGCAGAGCTCTCGAATCACGTCGAAGAGGACCTCGATCTCGTTGTCGGCGAGAGCCGCCGTCGGTTCGTCCATGACCAGGAGCCGGGCGTCGAATCTGAGGGCGCGCGCGATCTCCACCAGCTGCTGCTCGGCCACCGACAGGCCGGACACCGACTGATCCGGAGTCGACCTGACAGCGAACGCGCTGCAGCAGCTCGAGCGAGACCTCGCGCATCACGTCGCCCCGGATGAGGCCGCCGCGGGTCGGTTCGTGGCCGAGAAAGATGTTTTCGGCGACCGTCAAACCGGGGATCAGATTGAGCTCCTGGTGGATCATGACCAGGCCGAGTCGTTCGGCCTCGAGCGGGCTTTCGGTGCGATGGTCTGTCCCGCAAAGGTGATGGAACCGGCGTCGGGGATGTACTGACCGCACAGCACCTTCATCAAGGTCGACTTGCCGGCCCCGTTTTCGCCCAACAGCACGTGGACCTCGCCGGCTGTGACTTCGAGCTCGGCGTCCTGGAGAGCCTGGACTCCGGGAAATCGCTTGCAGATACCGCGCATGCTCAGAAGCGGCGGGCGCATCCGTCACGGTGGCTCCGTCGCTTCAGTCTGAGGCTGCCGTCGTGTCTTCGAATTCCTGGAGATTCGTGAGGTCGATGAGTTCGACCCTGGTGAGAACCTCGGGCGGTGGTCGACGACCCTGTCGCACAAAAGCCACTGCGTGAACGACCCCGAGACGGCCCATCTCGCCGGAGAACTGGGCCACCGAACCCGCCATGCGTCCCGGCGCGGATGTTCTCGAGCGCATCGGGGATCGCGTCGAACCCGATCACCGACATCTCGTCGAGGCGTTGGGCGGCCGCGATCGCCTCCAGCGCGCCGAGCGCCATCTCGTCGTTGGCGGCGAAAATCGCATCCAGCTCGGGGTGGGCCTGGAGGATGTTCTCCGCCACATCGTAGGCCAGGGCGCGCTCCCAGTTGGCGGTCTGGCTGGCGACAACCCGGATGCCGGGGTGGCCCTCGATCCCCTGCAGGAATCCCAGCCGCCGCTGGTCCGCGGTCTCGTGCCCCGAGATCCCCTCGATGATGGCCACGTTGCCCGACCCGCCGAGGGCCGCGGCGAGATAACGGCCGGCAACCGCGCCGCCCTCGAAGTTGTCCGATCCGATATAGGTGAGGACCTCGCGCCCCCACGGCTGCAGCGGCGGCCTCATCGATCCTGGTGTCGATGAGCAGGACCGGAATTCCGGCGTCGTTGGCCTTGCGGATGGCCGGCACCAGCTCCTTCGAACCCGAGGGCGCGAGCAGGATGGCATCGACACCCTGCTGGATCAGGTTCTCGATGATCTGGTACTGCCGTTCGACATCGGTCTCGCGATCGGCCGCCAGCGACACCAGACGGACTCCGCTCGCGTTCGCCTCCTCGAGCGCCGCCGCCTCCATCGCCGCCCAGAAGGGAGAGTTCAGGGCCTTGGGCACGAACGCCACCGTCAGTATTCGCTCCTCCGTCGGAACTCGTCGAGGCCGCCCGGAAGTCGAAGGCCGCAGCGACCAGGACAACGCGAAACCGACGCCGACAATCAGCCACTTTCGGTAGCGGCGCCATCCCTCCGCGGGAGGACCGCCGCGGCCACGGTGACGCGCGCGATCGAGCACGACGGCCGCCACCAGCACGCCGCCGACAACCATCCCCTCCAGCGCAGACGGCACGTTGAGGGCGTTGAGGCCGTTGCGCAGGGTTCCCATGATCAGCGCACCGATCATCGTCCCCAGCACCCGACCCTCGCCGCCCATCAGGCTGACTCCGCCGATGACCGCAGCGGCGATCGCATAGAGCTCGTACATCTCGCCCGACAACGGCGAGGCCGCGTTCAACCGCGATGTCATCAGAACCGCCGCCGCTCCCGCCATGAGCCCGGACAACGCGTAGATGGCCACCTTGTAGCGTCCGACCGGAACGCCGGACAGCCACGCCGCCTGCTCGTTGCCGCCGATGGCATAGGTGTAGCGGCCGAGCTTGGTGCGGGTCAGGACGAGGTGGGCCACGACATAGAGGGCGGCAACCACGAGCACCATCACCGGCACGCCGGCGATGTCGCCGGAGAGCGCACGGAACGAGTCCGGCAGACCGCTGATCGGTTTCGAGCCGGAGTAGATCTTGGCCGCGCTGCGAGCCATCAACATCATGCCGAGGGTCGAGATGAACGGCGGGATGCGACCGAGGGTCGTGATGAGGCCGTTAGCGAGACCGCAGCCGAACCCGACCAACAGACCGGCCGCCACCGCGACCACGATCGAATGCCCCGCCACCAGAAGGTCGGCGACCACCAGACCGGACAGCGCGAGGATCGAACCCACCGAAAGATCGATGCCTCCCGAGATGATCACGAAGGTCAAGCCGATCCCGAGAATGGCGTTGATCGCCGACTGCTGCATGACGTTGAGCAGGTTGTCGGTCGAAAAAAAGTGCGGCGAAGCGATACCGAACAGGATGACGAGACCGACCAGCACGAAGAGGGTCTGCAGGCGAGACGAGAGGATCCGGATCATGGGCACTATCCTAATTCGGAATTCGGAATTCGGAATTCGGAATTTTAGCTACCCGGCGTTTTCCGACGACACATGAGGGAAAGGGAGAAAGGGGGGCTATCGCAATTTCGGATTTCGGATTTCGGATTTCGGATTTCGGATTTCGAAATTTCATCGCCCGCCTCTCAAACGTCGTGGCGTTCTCGATCGATTGGGGCGTAGCCCGGTTTTCCAATCGCGCTTCCCGAGGGGAGCCAATCTAGACATTGTTTGCCCCGAGGATCGAGATCCAGTGAAAGACCCGACACTCAAACAATGTCAAGAATGGCACCCCCACCGCACGCGGCACGTTTCCGCAGGCGGGCTGTGCGATGAGAAATTCCGAAATCCGAAATCCGAAATCCGAAATTCAGCCTGCTCCCCTGCTCACTCGCGGTGGAGAGTCAAGATGGCCTGGTCGCGGTAGGCGCCGCGCTTCCAGTAGCGCTCCGGCACCCGGCCGACCTCGGTGTATCCCGCCTTCGCGAGCATCTTCAAGGAGGCGCCGTTGTCGGCGATCACGGTGGCGATCAAGAGGCGGAGACCGAGAACGTCGAAGGCGTAGCGGTTGCGCACGTTGGCGGCGTCGGTTCCGAGGCCGTGGCCCCACAGATCCTTGCGGCCGATGACACTTCCGGATACGGCCACCTGGCTCTGCCAGTCGATGCTGCGCAGACCCGAGAACCCCACGTGCTCGCCATCGAGGGTCTCCACCGCAAACTGCACGGACACTCTGTCGTTGCGTTCGGCAGCTCGGAAGAACTCCTCCTCGGCACCGCGAGTCAGGGGCCAGTCGCCGGTCTCGAGCCACTGAGTGATATCGGGGTCGTTGAACCACTTCAGCGCGTTCTCCAGGTGTTTGTCGCGGTCGAGCGGCACCAGCCGCACCTTCTCGCCTTCCCATCCGTAGCTCATCCGGCCTCCGATCGTGAATGAAGGGTAAAGGCGGAGCAGTCAAGAGTAAAGGCGGTGAGTTTTCAATTTTGAATTTTGAATTTCGAATTTCGGACGACACCTCATGAGCCATCAGGTGCAGCAGGCCTTCACAGACCGGCTTTCGATAAATATCTGTGCCTATCTGCGTGATCTGCGGTTCCTCCCGCCTGACGCAGGCCACTTTCACCGGACGTGCCGTCTCAAACGAGGTTGGGATCTCGAGTTGAATCCTGCGAGCTCAGGTATCGGGCCCGACCATCGTTTGAGGGGGCACTCACGGGCAACAACGCAGTAAGCATCGGGATGCTCACGTCGGAACACCGCCTCCCGGAGCCGAATCCACGGCCGGCGGGTTCCTACATCACGTCGTGTTCCGTGCGTTCGATGATCTCGTCCTGGAGCTCGCGGGAGATGTCGCAGAAGTAGTCCGAGTAGCCGGCGACCCGGACGATGAGGTCGCGGTGATTGGCGGGGTCGGTCTGGGCCTCGCGCAGGGTTTCGGCCGAAACCACGTTGAACTGGACGTGGTGGGTGTCCATCCCGAAGTAGCCACGCACCAGCGACGCCATCATCTTGATCCCGGTCGTCCCCTCCAGCAGCTGCGGCGTGAACTTCATATTGAGCAGGGTGCCGCCGGTCCGCAGATGGTCCATCCTGGCCGCCGACTTGAAAACCGCGGTCGGCCCGTGCCGATCGGCGCCCTGGACCGGGGAGATACCCTCGGACAGAGGCGCGCCGGCCCGCCGGCCGTCGGGAAGCGCCCCGATCACCGATCCGAAGTAGACGTGGCACGTGGTCGGCAGCATGTCGATGTGGTAGGAACCACCACGGGTGTTGGGGCGGCCGTCGACGGCGTCGAAGAAGGTCTCGAAGCAGCGCACCATGAGGTCGTCGGCGCGGTCGTCGTCGTTGCCGTAACGCGGGGTCTTGTTGGCGAGCCGCTGCCGCAGCGGCTCACGGCCCGCGAAGTCGGTCTCCAGCGCCTCCAACACCTCCTTCATCGAGAGGTCGCTCTCGAAGACCTGGTGTTTGAGAGCCGAGAAGCTGTCGGTGAGGCTGCCGATGCCGACCCCCTGGATATAGGAGGTGTTGTAGCGGGCGCCGCCTTCGTTGTAGTCGCGGCCCCTGGCGATGCAGTCGTCGATGATCAGCGACAGAAACGGCGCCTGCGCCCGGGTCGCGTACAGCCGCTCGATGATCTGGTTGCCGCGGTGTTTGATATCCACGAAGTGGTTGACCTGATGCTGCCACGCAGCGAACAGATCGTCGAACGACTGAAAGCTGCCGCGGGTCGCCGGTTGCCGGTCCCAGTTGGTTGCCGGTGCGCGGATCGACGCCGTTGTTCAGTGCCAGTTCGAGCAGTTTGGGAAGGTTGAAATATCCGGTGAGGATGTAGGCCTCTTTGCCGAATGCCCCGGCCTCGACACAGCCCGAGGTGCCGCCTTCGCGGGCGTCCTCGAGGCTCTTGCCCTGGCGCACGAGTTCTTCGACCACCGCGTCGGCGTTGAAGACGGACGGAAAACCGTAGCCCTTGCGGATCGACCTCGAGCGCGGCCTCGAGAAACGCGTCAGGGGTTTCCCGCGAGAGCTGGATATTGTTCGACGGCTGCAGCAGGTGCATCTCGTCGATGACCTCGAGCATCAGATAGGAGACGTCGTTGACCGCGTCCGAACCGTCGCGGTCGAGCCCACCGAGATTGATGTTGGCAAAATCCGTGTAGGTCCCGCTTTCGGCCGCGGTCACCCCGACCTTGGGCGGCGCGGGGTGATTGTTGAACTTGACCCACAGACATTCGAGCAGTTCTTTCGCGCGCTCCCGATCGAGGCTGCCGTCGGCGAGCCCGGCTGCAAAGAACGGCGCCAGGTGCTGGTCGAAGTGACCGGGGTTGAAGGCGTCCCAACCGTTGAGCTCGGTGATGACGCCGAGGTGATAGAACCAGTAGGTCTGCAAGCGCTTCCCAGAAATCGCGCGGCGGATGGGCGGGAACGCGTCGGCACACCTCGGCGATCCGTGCCAGCTCCTCACTGCGCGCCGGGTCCCGTTCGGCGAGCGCCATCTCCTCGGCTCGGGCAGCGTGGCGTTCGGCAAAGAGGATGGCCGCATCGGCGGCGATGTCCATGGCCTCGAGCTGGTCGCGTCTGGCCGCTGCGTCACGGTCCGCTTCGAAGTCGAGAGCTGCGACAGCCGTGGCGATCTCGGCCTTGAGATCGAGAAGGCCCTTGCGGTAGATCGAGCCGTCGGCCACCGTGTGTCCCGGCGCGCGCTGCTCCATGAACTCGGTGAAGATCCCGGCCGCGAAAGCCTGGTGCCATTCGGTCGGGAGTTCGGCGAACATCCGTTCGCGCAAGCTGCGCCCCTGCCAGAACGGGATCACCTCACGCTCGTAACGTTCGATATCCTCGTCGGACGTTGCATAACTCGTCATCGGCCGATCGTTCAGGGTGTGGAGGTCGTCGACGCTGTGACAGCTGATCTCGGGATACGTCGGCGTCGCCTTGGGTTCGTGGCCGCGTTCACCGACGATCAACTCGCCGTCGCCGATGAAGATGGTCTTGTGCGCACACAGGTGGTGGAACGCCCTCGCCCGCAGCACCGGCTGCGGCCACCTGCCGAGATTGTCTCGATAGAAGTCGGTAAGCAACACCGCACGCTCGATGGAGATCGACGGCGCCGGTTTCGAGGCTTTTCCGGCGCAGTTCCTGGACTCGCGGGTTCATGACGATCCTCCTACGACGACATCGAGACCGAAGGATTGCAGCCGTCGTCGGGCGGCAGCGAGCGTCTCGGCGTCGGGAACAGAAAACGGGACGAAGGACGAAGGCCCCTCGAGGCGAGAGGTTTTGCCCGCCGCTGTGGGGTGGTACGGCAGGAGGAACACGCGGTGGCGACGCGGCAGCGAGGCCAGAAAGTCGCCGAGGGCTTCGAGGTTGGCGTCGTCGTCGTTGACCCCCGGGATCAACGGCACCCGGACCCAGACTGCGGTCTCCGATGCGCTCAGCCGCCGCAGGTTTTCGAGAATCAAGTGGTTGTCGACGCCGGTGTGGCGCCGATGAACCTCCGGGTCCATGTGTTTGAGATCAAAAAGGACCAGATCGGCGAGGCCCGCGATCTCGACAACGACATCGGGAGGTGCCAGACCACAGGTGTCGACCGCGGTGTGGAGACCGCGCTCGCGACACCCGCGGAGGCACGACGCGAGAAACTCCGGCTGACCCAGGGGCTCGCCCCCGGAAAAGGTGACGCCGCCGCCCGAGGCCTCGAAGAACGGCCGGTCCCGCTCCACCAGATCCACGAGGTCGCCCGCCGAATAATCAGAACCTGCCATTTCGCGGGCGTCCGCCGGGCACGCTTCGACACACGCGCCGCATTGCAGACACGCCGTCCGGTCCCACGGCATGCCGACGGGCGCCGCGCCGCCATCGGCCACCGGACAGGCGTCGCTGCAGGCGCCGCAGCCCAGGCAGCGCTCGCCGTTGCGCAGCAGCTCCGGCGCGGCGTCGATCCCTTCCGGGTTGTGACACCACCCGCACTCGAGCGGGCACCCCTTGAGAAAGACCGTGGTGCGGATGCCCGGACCATCGTGCACCGAGCACCGCTGGAGGTTGAAAAGCCTCCCCTCGATTTCGGCCACAGGTTCGGAAACGGCAAGAGTACTCATACGCCTCTAGGAGATATGTACTCTCTTCATCGCCATTTTTCTTGTAAGATCATCGAGGGCAGACTTTAGAATCGGCACAATTAAATGAATCACGACACTCGCCTGCAGGCTCTCATCGACAGTTCGTCCTTTGTCGAAGAGCTGTTCGACCGGGTGCCCGACGTGGTGTTCTTCGTCAAGGACCGCGACGGCCGCTACCGCGTGGTCAATCAGACTCTGGTCGCCCGGTGCGGCGGTCGTTCCAAAAAGGACCTCCTCGGCCGCACCGCGCAGGAGGTCTTTCCGCAACCCCTCGGAGTGCGCTTTCTCGAACAGGACCTCGCGGTCTGCCGGACCGGGTCGGCCATCACCCTCCAACTCGAGCTCCACCTCTACCCGACCCGGCTCGAGGGCTGGTGCCTGACCGACAAGGTCCCGCTGCGGGACCGCGAGGGAACGGTCATCGGCGTCGCGGGAATCTCCCGCGATCTCCAGTCGACATCGCATGACGCCGAGGGATTCGCCGAGCTCGCAGCCGTCCTCGACCACACCCGCAACCGATTCGGCAGCGCACTCAAAGTCGAGAATCTGGCCCGCATCGCGGGTCTCTCGATCTACCAGCTCAACCGCCGTCTGCGGCTTCTCTTCGGCATCACCGCCAGCCAGCTGGTGACCAAGACGCGGATCGACGCTGCATCGGCGTTGCTCCGCACCACGTCGCGCCCGGTTGCCGACATTGCACACGCCTGCGGCTACTTCGACCAGAGCGCTTTCTCGCGGGTCTTTCGGCGTACCGCTGGTCTGACGCCCCGGCAGTATCGCGCGCGCCACCTCCGCTGACGCCGTGCACCGGTCATCGCGAGCGTCGCGTCACCGTATAATGGTGGTCGCATTCGAGCATCGGGAGAATTCTCAGTGGCCAACCCAGATCATCTCGCCCAACTCCGCGCCGGCAGGTGGAACGAGTGGCGGGCCGAAAACCCCACGCTCGCGCCCGACCTGATCGACGCCGAACTCAGCGGCATGGATCTCCGGGGGCTCAATCTCACCAAGGCCCATCTGCGAAACGCCGAACTCATCGGCGCACGGCTCGACGGAGCCGACCTTTCGCTCGCCATCCTCGAAGGCGCCCGCCTCACCAACGCGACCCTGACCGACGCCAAACTCGACAGCGTGCACCTCGATTTCCTCGATCTCACCGGGCTCGATCTGTCCCGCGCATCCCTCTTCAGGGCCACTCTCCGCGGCGCCAATTTCTCCCGTGCCAATCTCCGCCACGCCGACCTGTCGCAGGCCCAGATGGAAAGCGCCCTCTTCGACGAGGCCGACCTCTCCGGGGCCAAGCTGCAGGGCGCGTCGTTGCGCGGCGGGCGCTTCAAGAACACCGTCATGCGGGGCGTGCAGGGCCACGGTGCGGTGCTCGACGGTGTCGAGCTGCAGAACCTGAGCATGGAAGGCTCGGTGTTCAGCGAGGCCCAGGGCGACTCGGCCCAACTCAAGGGGTGCCGGCTGCAGCGCGTCGATTTCAACGGCGCCACCCTGCGCAACGCCAACTTCCACGGCGCGTTGCTCAGCGAGGCGGTGTTCGACGATGCCCAGTGTGAGGGCGCCAGCCTCAACCACGCCGATCTCGAACGGGCGAGCTTCGTCAACACCAATCTGACCGACGCCGATCTCCGCCAGTCGAGCATCCTCGGCGCCGTCTTCGACGGGTGCAACCTCTCGGGCGCCCAGCTGGCGGAGCTCGATTTCCGCTCTCCGACCCTCGGCCGTCTGTCGTTCGCCGCCGCCAATCTCCGCAAGGCGGTCTTCACCCGCTGCGAGCTCCGCGCCACCGATTTTCACGACGCCGTTCTCGAAGGGGCCGATCTCCGCCACGCCAACCTCGAGGGGGCGAACCTCAAACGCGTCAACCTGGTCGACGCCAATGCCCGCCACGCCAACTTCAAACAGGCCAACATGGAGGACGTCATCGCCTCGGGCGCCGACCTCTCCGGCACCAATATGATCCTCGTCAATGCGCGCAACGCCAAGATGATCGGCACGGACTTCCGATTCAGCGACGCGGTCGGGATCGATCTCGACCGCGCCGATGTGCGCTATTCGGACCTCCGCAACGCCGACCTCACGAAAGCCAACATCGCGACGGCCAAGCTCTGGGGCTGCAAAGTCCGGAACACGAAGCTGCCGTCCTCGGTCGGCCATCTCAAGCTCCTTCTGAAGGTCAGTCAGATCTTCCAGGTCTTCGGCAAGAAGGCGGCCAAGGCCAGGGAGTCGCGGGAGCAAAAACGCATCCGGCAGGTCGCGGAGCTGGTCCGAGAACGGGAAGCCGCCCGCAAACGGCGAGCCAGGTGACCCGGCGAACACGAACCGTCTCTCTGCTCGTGCTCTCCATAGCCCTCGTGCCGCAACTCACTGCAGCATCCGAAAACCCCCTCGATGGCCTCCCGATCGTCACCATCACCTTTGACCGTTTCGACATCTTCGACACCTCCGACCCCAAGACCGACGCGTGGTTCTACCGTTGGGCCAACGCACTGCACATCGTCAGCAGAGAAGACTTCATCCGCTCCATGCTGCTGTTCCAGGAGGGCGACCTCTATTCCGCGAGCACTGCTGCAGAGAGCGCACGCATCCTCCGCTCCCTCGGCATCATCAACCCGGTCGTCATCACGGCACGCGAGGTTGAAGGGGGCGTCGAGGTCATGGTCGAGACCCACGACCACTGGTCCCTCCAGCTCGGCGGACAGGCCGGGGTTTCGGGCAGCCGTTCCAGTTTCGGATTCGATATCGAGGAGAACAACTTCCTCGGGTGGGGAAAGGCCGTCGGCGTCGGCTACGAGTCGGACGACGAGCGCGACGCCTGGTCCTACTGGTACTTCGATCCCAATGTCTTCAACACCCGCTGGCGGCTGAATCTCGTCCACGCCAACCTCTCGGACGGTTTTCGCGACGAGGTGACGGTCGACCGCCCGTTCTACTCGCTGGCCACCCGGTGGTCGTGGGGCGCTTCCGGCGGACGCGAGCAACTTGTCGAACACCTCTACTCCGAGTCGCAGTCGGTGGTCAGCGGTGGCAGGGACACCGAGGTCATCAGGTTCTGGGGCGGAGCACGACTCCCCGGGAACTCCCACATCACGCGGCGGCTGGTGGCGGGTTGGGAGTATCGGCGCGACCTCTACTCCGACTGGTTGTGGGAGGACGACGAGGCCCCCTACCCCGCCCCCGAGGACCTGCTCATCGAGGGCCCCACCCTCTCGTACCAACAGATCTCGGATCGCTTCATCGTGGTCGAAGGATTCCGCGCCTGGACCGTCCAGGAGGATGTTGCGTTGGGGCCGAATTTCTTCGCTTCGACGGTCTTTTCGACGCCCGCAACGGGTGGCGACCAGAGGCGCCTGTTGTTTGACGTCGGCGCCCACGCCGCCCAGCAGCGTGGGAAGTGGCTTGTTCTCGGCGACGCGTGGCTGTCCGGCCGCCACGAGGAATCAGGTTTCCGCGACCTGGTGGTCGGACTCCAACTCGGCGCCGCCCAACTCGGTCGCCGGGGCCTCCAGCTCCGGCTGCTCGCCGAAACCTCCCACGAGCTCGACGTGAACCGGCAGTTCACCCTGGGCGCCGACCTCGGTCTCAGAGGGTGGGACCCGGACTTTTTCGACGGCACCGGGCGGGCCCTGCTCAACGTCCAATGGCGCACGCTTCTCATGGAAGATGTGCTCGGGCTCTTTTCGTTCGGCGTTGTCGTCTTCGGCGACGCCGGCATGACCTGGGACCCGAGGGTCGGGGCCGACACCGGCGGCATCCGTCTCGACGCCGGTGTGGGGCTGTTGTTCGATCTCTCCCACCTCAGCCGCACCAACCTCCTGCGGGTCGACCTCGCATTTCCGGACGACGGTTCCGGTCCGACCGTCATCATCAGCACCAGGACCATCTTCGGTCGCCGGTCGTCGCTCACGAATTGACGAACCCGCGTGTTCCACCTCACCCGCGACGAACCTCCGTGTAGAATCGAGATGATGTCGCACTGTCTCCTCTCGACGCGGTGGTATCGACGGACCGCCATCGGCCTTTTGCTGGTTCTGTCGGCAGCGATACCGGCCGGCTCCTCGACCCCGGGTGAGCCTGGTTCCGACGACCGGGTCGAGGCCGCGACCGAGATCCGCATCGAGATTGAAGACCGCGGCGATCTCCAACGACTGACCCGGCTGGTCAGCATCGACGACGTCCGCGGCACCGAAGTGCAGGCAATCCGCCACCCCCGTCCAGCTCGCCTCCCTGCGGGCGGCCGGTTTCCGGTGGGAGGTCGTGCCCAAGGCCGCCAAAGCCGAGGCTGTGATGTGCCCCGACGGGTGGGTGGAGGACGACGGGCGCACCTGGTCGTGCTACCCGACCTATGACCAGTACATCGCGATGATGAACCGCTGTGCAGCCCTCCACCCCGAGATCTGCCGGCTCGTGGATCTCGGGCCCACCGCCAACGCGGTTCGTCCCCACCGCCTGATGGCGGTCATCATCTCCGACAATCCCGGACGTCGAAGAGGACGAACCCGAAGTCCTGTTGACCTCGTCCATTCACGGCGACGAGACCGCCGGCTACGTGCTCACGTTGCGGCTCATCGACCACCTGCTCGCCTCCTACGGCAACATCGACGACATCACGCATCTCGTCGACTCCACCGAGATCTGGATCAACCCGCTGGCCAACCCCGACGGCACCTACTTTGGCGGCGATGACACGGTCGCCAACGCCATCCGCAACTACACGACGGCGAACGGCCACGAATCAGGGGTCAACGGCAACCGCAACTTCCCCGACCCTCAGGGCGGCGACCACCCCGACGATCGGCCGTGGTGGCCGGAGACCGAGGCCATGATGGCGCTGGCAGCCGCCGAGACCTTTGTCTTGTCGGCGAATTTCCACGGCGGCATCGAGGTCGTCAACTACCCGTGGGACACCTGGCAACGTCGCCACCCGGATGACGACTGGTTCACCGATCTTGCCCGCGATTGGGCCGACCTCGCCCAGACCGACAGCCCCGGCGGCTATATGACGGACCTCGACAACGGCATCACCAACGGCTACGACTGGTATCCGGTCGAGGGCGGCCGGCAGGACTTCATGACCTTCTTTCACGGCGGCCGCGAGGTCACCATCGAGCTTTCGACCACCAAGTTGATCCCGGCCGCCGAGACTCGACGATTTCTGGCAGTGGAACCGCCGCGCCTTCCTCGATTTCATCGGCCACGCCCACCACGGCATCCGCGGCATCGTCACCGACCAGCACGGCGAACCGCTGGCCGCGACCATCGAGGTGCTGGGTGCTGGACACCGAGATCGACCATTCGATGGTTCGCACCGACCCCGACGTCGGCGATTTCCACCGCCTCCTGCTGCCCGGCCTCTACGACCTGGAAATCAGAGCCGAAGGATGTGTGACCGCGAACGTCCCCGGCGTCGCCGTGAGCAGCGGCGAACCGACCCGGATCGACGCCTCGTTGTGGTGCAACCGGGTGCTCCGACCTTCCCGCCGCGTCGCGCCCTGACCAGAATCTCCGTCGACCGCGCTTCCTTCGAAAAAGGGATGCAACGAGCCGAAATCCGGTCGGCGTCTCCGGTTGTATTCTCCAAATAATTGAATTTCCTGGAACATAGATTCCGAATCATCGGGGCTCGCAAGTGCTCCAGCCCGAGCTTCGGACTCTCTTGAATGAGAATACATCTCGAAAATGAGATTACTGTTGCATAGGCATATCCGTTGTTGTATATTCCCACATGTGAACGGATCGTCATGTATTGATCGGGTGCGCCAATCACGTACCCATAAAACACCCGGGAGGAGGGAATCAACATGATCCCCAGATTTGGAAAGAGTGTGTTCGTGAGAGTCGCAGTTGTGGCCCTGGCCATTGTCGCGGTTGCGGCAACATCGCCGGCCCAGGTGACCGTGTCCTTTGACGTCAGCGGCACCGCAGTGCCCGGTGGCACAGTCGACGTCACCGCCACCGTCACCACCACCGACAATTCGACCGTCCAGTCCTATTCGTGGACCCAGGTCGGAGGAACGGAAGCCATGCTCAGCGGTACCGGGACCAAGACGGTCACCGCCGCGCTCGGCACATTGAACGACTACAAGGCGTACCTCATCCACGTGCTCATGGAGCCGCCGATCACCGAAGAGCAGCTGCCGCCCAACGTGCCGCTGCCCGAGGGTGAGTTCCCGGCGGGTCTTCAGGACCGCTTCCAGGTGGTGGGCATCAATCCCTTTGCGCTCGAGCACGCGTCGGCCATCGAGCTCGAGGTCGAGGTGGTCACCACCTCCGGCACCTACCACGCCGACGTCGAAATCGTGGCCGCCCTGCCGTGGAAGGTCTCGACCGGCCTCCTCAACGTGCCGATCAACGCACCCGTCCTGCTCCACGGCAAGGATCAGGGCAGCTACAGCTGGACCCTTTCCGGGCCCAGCGGATCGGCCGCCGTGCTGAAGGACGCCTCGTCCCAGAACCCGACCTTCACTCCCGACGTCCCGGGCCACTACACCGTCGAGGTCGACCAGGAGGGCACCAAAGAACTCGTGACCATGTCGGTCTACGCCGGCACCTGGCTCGGCGTCATCGTCGGCCAGGACGAGGAAGGCCGCCCGGTCTCCGACAGTTCGTGCCTGGGGTGCCACAACAACAAGACCGCCGAGGACACGTTTGCCGATTGGTCGCAGACCGGCCACGCCGAGATCTTCAGCAGCCAGATCGACACCAGCACCCACTACGGTGAAAACTGCTTTGCCTGCCACATGGTCGGGTTCGACCCCGCCACCGACAACAACGGCGTCGACGAGGCCGATGACTACCAGGCGTTCCTGGATTCCGGGCTGATCAACCACCCCGGCGACAACTGGACCACGGTCCTCGACCAGTTCCCGCACACCGCGCGGATGGCCAACATCCAGTGCGAGAACTGCCACGGCCCGCAGGTCGGCGGCGCCCACCTGCCCAGCAACCCCGAAGGCACGCCGCGGGTGAGCCTCTCCTCCGACGTCTGCGCCACCTGCCACGGCGAGCCCCTGCGCCACGCCCGCTTCCAGCAGTGGCAGCTGAGCGCCCACGCCAACTACGAACTGGCGATCGACGAGGGCGAAAGCGGCAGCTGCTCGCGCTGCCACACCGCCAACGGCTTCCTGGCCTGGCTGCCGGTCCTGACCGGTGAGGTGGCCGGCGACCCGCTCGACGACGTCGAGGTCACCTGGACCCCCGAGGAGACCCATCCGCAGACCTGCGCGACCTGCCACGACCCGCACGCCATCGGCACGCACGACCGGCGACACCACCAACGCGACCGTCCGCATCAGCGGCGACACGCCGCCGCTGATCGCCGGCTTCACCGCCACCGACGTCGGCCGCGGCGCCATCTGCATGACCTGCCACAACAGCCGCCGCGGGCTGCGCAACGACGACAACTTCAACCCGAGATCTACGGCACGTCGGAGGCGTCGCGCGCCCCCCACCTCGGAACCCAGGCCGACATCCTCATGGGTCAGAACTTCTACCTGGTCGACGTCGGTCAGCGCGCCAACCACTCGATGACCTCGAACGTCCAGGACACCTGTGCCACCTGCCACATGGTGAACACCCCGCCGCCGCCTGATCTGGCCTACAACCAGGGCGGCACCAACCACACCTTCTACGCCTCGCCGGACATCTGCCAGGACTGCCACACGAACCTGACGGCGAGCAACATCCAGGGGCCGGTCGAAGAGCAGATGCACGAGCTCGAGACCCAGATCGAGAGCTTCTTCTACGACTTCTTCGACGCCCAGATCGAGGCCGGCAACACCATCGCCGTCGGCAACACGACCATCACCGACGTCCTCGACATCGCCGAGATCCAGCTCAGCGAGAGCCGCGGCCGCCAGGCGCTGATCGTCACCTTCACCGACTCGACGGTGGTCGGACCGACCTCGGTCGCCAGCATCGACGTCGTACCGCCGGCCGGCGAGCCCTTCGAGATCTACAACGGCATCAACCCGCTGGTCATCAAGGCCTTCTGGAACCTTCTCATGCTGGAGGCCGACGGCAGCCTCGGCGTCCACAACCCGAACCTCGCCTTCCAGGTCCTGGACAAGTCGATCAGAGGGCTCGAGACCGGTGTCGAGCCGTGCGCGCCCGATGCCGACACCCTGTGTCTCGACAACGGCCGCTTCAAGGTCGAGGTGAACTGGCAGGACCACCACGGCGCCACCGGCACCGGCATGGTCGCCCCGTGCGGCACCGATGACTCGGGCCTCTTCTACTTCTTCAACGAGGACAACTGGGAGATGCTGTTCAAGGTCCTCAACGGGTGCGGTTACAACAACCACTACTGGGTGTACTTCGCGGCGACCACCGACGTCGGATTCAACGTCAGGGTCACCGACACGTTGACGGGCTTCACCAAGGCCTACAGCAACAAGAGCGGCGAGGAGTTGGATTACGCCAACGAACTCGGCCACCCGGCGAACGCGGTCACCGACAACACCGCCTTCGCGACCTGTCCGTAACATCAACCTCAACCGGAGAAAGCCGCCGCAAGGCGGCTTTTTCTTTTCCCGCTTGCCGACTCGACGCGGTGGGAATGGCGGGTTAGGCTCGTGCGATGTCCCGAACCGGTCCAATGATGCAGAGTGTCCCCGAGCTTTCGTGGTGGATCGGCGTTTTTTTCGCGTCCGCTCTCGTGCTGTTCGGCGCAGCCGACAACGAGCGGTCGCGCTTCCCACCCGAAACGCCGTTCGACAACACCCGCAGCAGCCACGCCGAACAGTGGCGATTCCTCAATGAGGCGGCGAAAATCGTCCCGCACCGGGCCACCGTGACGATTCACGCACCGCACCCGGACACCGAGATGAGCCTGTCCATGATGGCGGTGGGGCTCCTCCCGGAGGCCGAGGTCATCCCCAGAACCTACTACCGAAGGTCGGTGGCCGCCTCGGCAGGAGCACGATTCGTTCTGACATTCGGCACCGGCGCCGGCGGTACCCGCGACACGGGCCGCTCGGTCGAAATCGCCGGCGGCACCGTGACCGATCGCGGATCGCCGCGCCCATGACCTCCATCATCTTCATCGTCGCGATGCTGGCGGCCCCTCTCGTTTTCGGCCTGCCGCTCCTCCGCATTCCGTCGCTGGCCGACGTTGCCGTGCCGGCGAGGATTGCGATCACGTGGGCCGGCGGGACTCTCGTTCTGACGGGACTGTTGACAGTGCTGGCTGCGCTGGGCGTGGCCTGGACGCCGTTGTTGGTCCTGGTGATCGCCGTCATTCCGGTGGTGGCCGCCTCGCGAATGCAGGTCCAGTCGAGCCCGGCCGGCGCGGCCGTGTCGACGTTCGACCGGCAGACCGTCGTCGCTGCGGCGTTGGCTGTGACCATCGCCGGCGCCGGGCTGTTCCAATTCGCGGCCGGTGCCGCAACCTCGGCCGATCTGTCGTATTTCTGGGGCGTCAAGGCGGTCCGTTTCGCGCTCGACCGCGGCATCGATTTCCAGTGGCTTCAACAGCCCCACCTCATCCACCTCCACCCCAACTACCCACCGTTGTGGCCGGTCTCGCTCGCGTGGGGCGCATCTGGTCGCGGGGCCTCTGCCGTGGACCGTTGTGCCCATCCTCACCTGGCTGTACCTGATCGCCACCGGGCTGATTCTCTACTCGCTGCTGCGCAACCGCCTCGGGCGACGCAGAGCGACGGTGGTCAGCCTCCTCTGGTTCGCGGTGCTTACCGGGTCGACCGTGCGGTCCTTTTCCGGGGGCAGCGCCGAGGGGCCGTTGCTGCTCTTCGTCACCGTCGCCGTCACCACGTTGATCCTCGAGGACCGGGACGAAACCCGGGACCTCCGCTGGCTGGCTGCGGGCGCTCTCGCCGGCGCCGTGCTGACCAAGAGCGAGGGCGTAGTCGCGGTCCTCCTGGTGATTGCCGGAACCGCAATCCGCGACGCGGTCTGGCGACACCCCAACACCATCCGGACCACGGCGCGGTTGGCGGCGCCGGCATTCGCGGCCGCCGGGCTGTGGGCCGCGGTCAAGGTCGCACACGGTCTTCCCCTCACCGACCCGATTCGCGAGACCGCGATGCACATCGACTCCGCCAACCTCGAGGTGATCCTCGAGATCTGTGCGAGGCTGTCGGGCGGCGGCGTCCTGTTGATGGGTTGGCTGGCGCCGATCGCCGCCGTGGCTGTGGTGAGACCTCTCCGCCCACTCCGGGTCCTCCCCGGTCTCGCGGTCGCCGCCGGACTGCCGGTGTTCGCGGTCCTCTACTACCTGCACATCACAGGCGATCCCGTCGAACTCATCGTCTGGACCTATCCGCGGTTGATCCAGCCGGCGATCTCGGCCTGGATCGTGAGCCTCGGGATCCTCTGCTTCGCCACACCGGCGGCGCTGCGCCGGGGGAGCGACTGATGCGCCGCCGCCGGCTCGAGCTCATTCTCGATCTCACGAGCCGCTGCAACATCCGGTGCATCATGTGCTACTTCTCCACCACTGACCGGCTGCGTTTCAAACCATTCGACCTCGACCCTGGCCCACGCGGCAACATGAGCCTGGAGATGTTCCGCCACGTCGCCTCTGAGCTCTTTCCCCACACCAGAAGCCTCGGTCTGGGGTGCGCGGCAGAACCTCTGCTCCATCCGGGGTTCGCAGAGGTTCTGGCGCACACCCATTCCCATCGGGTGACCGACACCTGGATCCAGACCAACCTCCTCGCCCTCACGCCGTCCACCGCCGAGGCGATCGTCGGCAACGGCGTCAGGACGGTGGCCGTGTCGATCGACGGAACCAGCCGGGAAACCTATGAGAGCATCCGCCGCGGCGCGTCGTGGGACCGCCTGCACGAGAAACTCCAACTGCTGCGCGACGCGAAGACCGCCGCCCGCTCGGCACTCCCCCGCCTCCGCATCACCTTTGCCTGGATGCGTTCCAACCGGTCGGAACTCGGGACCCTTCCCGAGTTCGCCGAGGGTCTCGGTGCATCCGAGCTCGACGTCCGTTTCGTCGCACCGACGGTGGGGGTCGACAACAGCGGCGAACTCCTCGACTCGGAGGAGCCCGACGCGATCATGCGTGAACTGTGGTCGGCGGCCCGCGCCGCCACCTGCCGTGGGATCCGCCTCAGCGCCTATCCCGCCCTGCGCAAAGAGGCGGACGCCGATGACTCGGTCTTCGGCAAGATCGAGCGAAAGCTCTGGCTGCTCAAATCCGGCATCGACGGGCCGGATCGGTGGCGGAGGTCCTTTCTCGAGCGGCGCGACGGGTGTTCCTTCCCCGGGCGCACCCTCCTCATCCGCCCCAACGGCGCCGTCCTGCCGTGCCCATTTTGGGAAGAGGAACCTGTCGCGGTGGTTCCGGGCGACGGCCGTGGAGCGATCCTCGAGAGCGAGGGCATCGCAGCCATCCGCCGCGGACTCCACGATGGGTGTCCGATCGGCAGTTGCCGCACCTGCCTCGAGAAGAAGGACGCGCTGTTCAGACCTTCCACCCTGCGTCCGGCCCGGCCCGAGGGAAGGGAACCGGGCGGGGATGGGTTGCTCCCAGGGGCCGGGGGTGAAGCAGCCCCCGACCCGCAGTTCGACCGCAGGGCGTAGCACCGCTTTCGTCCACCAATCATCAAGCCCCGGGAGCACCGAATGACGACCATCCAAGGACTGAAACCCGCCACCCGCGACCGCGCACAGATCGCCGAAAATTACACCTGGGACCTCACCCACATCTATCCCGATTGGTCCGCCTGGGAGGCCGATCTCGGGCGGCTGCAGTCCCTGATGGGGTCCTACCAGGAATTCAAAGGGACGCTCGCCGAGGGCGCCCACAGAGTGCTTCAGGCGAGCCGCTTGTCCGACGACCTCGGCCAACTGGCCTACCGTGTCTATCAGTACCCGGGGCTGATGCAGAGCCAGGACACGCGCGACAACACCGTCCAGGCCCGCCTCGAGCAGGTCCGGCTGGCGCTCGCCGCCTTCCGGCAGGCCACCGCCTGGTACACGCCCGAGCTGTTGCAGATCCCCGAAGAAAGGATGCAGGGCTGGCTCGACGAGACGCCGGACCTCGCCCCCTACCGGTTCGGTATCGAGGAGAGCTACCGGATGCAACAACACGTGCTCGACGAGGACGGCGAACGGCTGCTCGCCTACGCCTCGACCTTCAACGGCACCCCGTCGCAGACCTACACCATGCTCGCAGACGCCGACGTCGTATTTCCCACCGTGACGCTTTCGGATGGTTCGGAGGTCGTGGCGAGCCACGCCAACTACGCCCAGGGGCTGCACTCGCGGCGGTTGCAGGCCGACCGCGAGGCCCTCTTCAAGGCCCACTTCACGGTCTACGACGGGTCCCCGAACACCTTTGCGGCCATCTACAACGGCGTGCTGCAGAAGGACTGGTGCACCGCGCGATCGCGCCGCTACGCCTCGTCTCTCGAGCACCAGCTCGACGACGACAACATCCCGCCCTCCGTGGTCGAGAACCTCATCGCCACCGCCCGTGACGGCAGCGGGCCGTTGCAGCGCTATCACCGGCTCCGCAAACGGGTCCTCGGCGTCGAGGACTACCGCTACTTCGACGCCTATCTGCCGCTGGTCGAGGTCGAGTGGCCGCTGCCCTACGATTCCGTCGGCCGGGAGCTGGTCGAGTCGGTGGCCGTTTTCGGCGAGGCCTACCAGGAGACCGTCCGCCGCGCCTTCGCCGAGCGCTGGATCGACGTCTACGAAAACGAGGGCAAGAGGTCCGGCGCCTTTTCGGCCGGCGTGTACGGGGTCCACCCCTACATGCTGCTCAACTACGCCGACACCCTGTCGGACGCGTTCACCGTGGCGCACGAGATGGGCCACACCATGCACACCGTGCTGTCGCACGAGAGCCAGCCCTTCGCCACTTCCTCCTACACGATCTTCGTCGCCGAGGTGGCGTCCATGACCAACGAGTCGCTCTTCCTCGACCGGCTGCTCGCCACCGAATCCGACCCGGCCCGCCGGGTCGCCCTGCTGCAGCACGCCATTGACGACATCGCCGCTGGTTTCTACCGGCAGGCCATGTTCGCCGACTTCGAACTCCGCGCCCACCGCGAGGTCGAGGAGGGCCGGCCCATCACCGCCGAGGTGTTGCAGCGCACCTATCTCGACTGTCTGGCCGGCTTCTTCGGCGACGCTCTCGACGACCAGGAGTGGTACCGCAACACCTGGGCCCGGATCCCCCACTTCTACGGTTCGCCCTACTACGTCTACCAGTACGCCACCTCGAAGGCGGCGGCCACCCTGATCCACCGCAGGATGACCCGGGGCGACGAGGCCGATCGGTCAGCCACGGTCGCCAGCTATCTGGAGCTCTTGCGATCGGGAGGCAACGACCACCCCATCACCCAGCTTCAGAAAGCCGGCGTCGACTTCACCACCACCAAACCCACAAAAGCCCTGGTGAAGGAGATGGACAGCTTGGTCGACAGGCTCGAACACGAGTTACGAGTTTTGAGTTCTTAGTTTTGAGTTTTGAGTTTCCCGGGCCCAACCACTTTCCGGAGCGGGGTGGCCGAGAACTCAAAACTAAAAACTCAACACTCAGAACTCCTTGCCCTTGTGCTTTCGTGTGCCCTCGTACATCTCGAACTTGAGGAGCCGGCATTCGATGGGGCCGTTGAAGAGCGGGATTTTCCGTGCGGGCTTGAGTCCGATGTTCTTTGCCAGCCGAGGCTCGCCGGCGAGGACCCACGCAGTGGTGCCCACCGCTTGATTCTTGAGGCTGTCGCCGAAACGTCGATAGAGGCCGAAGAGCTTGTCGACCTCGCCCACCCTTTTGCCGTAGGGAGGGTTGGCCACGATCATCCCGCCCGACCCCCACGGCAACTGGAGATCGAGTGCGTCCCGTTGCTCGAGTGCGACCCAGCGCTCCATCAACGCCGCCTTGAGATTCATTTGAGTCGCCCGCAGGGCGCGGTCAGCGCGGTCGCGAGCGACGATGGGCTCGGGCGCCGCGCGGTGGCCGTGGCTGGCCTCGCGCTGGACCTCCGCAAAGGTCAGAAGATCGTGCACCCCCCACCGCTCGAAGGCGAACTCGCGGTGGAGCCCCGGTGGTGTCCGGGTGGCGATCAACGCCGCCTCCACGGCAAAGGTGCCGGTGCCGCACATCGGATCGAGCAGGGGCTCTGAGCCGTCATACCCGGCCAACAGGAGGATCCCGGCGGCCAGGGTTTCAGCCAGCGGAGCCGGTCCGCCGCGCGGCCGGTAGCCGCGGTGAGAGAGGGGCTCGCCGCTCGAGTCGATGCTCAAGGTCACCGGACCGTCCTCGACGAGCCGCAGGTGGAGGCGGATGTCCGGGTTCTCCCGATCGACGTTCGGGCGACGGCCGCCGGCCGACCGCAGGCGGTCCACCACCGCGTCCTTGACAACCTGGCCGGCGAAGGTCGTGTTGCGAAAAGCGCGGTGCTTGCCCACCACCTCGACCGCAAAGGTCTGGCCGGTCTTGAGAACCTCGCCCCATGCCACCGAGGCCGCCAGGTCATACAGCCCCTGTCGATTCGAAACCGGTCCGCGAACCAGGGGCGCCAGAACCCGCATGGCGGTGCGGAGACGGATATTGACGTTGTAGACGGTCCTGAGATCGCCGGCGAAGAGCACCGATCCGCGATCGGGCGCGACGGCCTCGGCCCCCAACGCCCGCAACTCATCCGCCAGCACGCGCTCCAGACCGAGAGCGCACGTAGCGGTCAAAGGCTGGGTCTTCCCGAGCTCAATCATGCGCAGACGCTACAGCGAACCCGGTCTGAGGACAAGAGGCGATCTTCGAATTCGGAATTCGGAATTCGGAATTCGGAATTCGGATTGCCCCCACTGCCCCGGCTCAAGAGGACGGAACTGCGCGAATTCAGAATTCCGAATTCCGAATTCCGAATTTCTACTTCCTCTCGATGAACTCGATGACGTAGCCGTCCGGGTCTTTGACGAAGGCGATGACGGTGGTGCCGTGCTTCATCGGCCCCGGTTCGCGGGTCACCTGACCGCCGTATTCGCGAACCTTGTTGCAGGCGCTCACGATGTCGGCGGCGCCGATGGCAATGTGGCCGAAGCCGTTGCCGAGGTCGTAGTCCGACGTGTCCCAGTTGTGGGTGAGCTCGATGACGGCGTTCGAGTTTTCGTCACCGTAGCCGAGAAACGCCAGGGTGAATTTTCCCTCCGGATAGTCGTGCTTGCGCAAGAGCTTCATCCCCAGCGCCTCGGTGTAAAACGCGATCGAACGATCGAGATCGCCGACCCGGATCATTGTGTGTAAAAGCCTCATTCGAACCTCCAGATCAGTGTTCAAGTTCTTAGTTTTCGAGTTCTTAGTTTTGAGTTGCTCCGGGCCCGAGCCTTCCGATCAGGGTCCGAAACTTAAAACTAAAAACTTAAAACTCAACACTCAATAGTCGCTCGTCATGATGAAGACGGGTGCGCCTTCGAAGCGGGTGTACTTGGGGCGGAGGCGTTCGGTGTTGTAGAACTTCTCCACGTCCACCACTTTCTTGCGGCTGGTGACCACGTCGATGGGCACGTCGTCGTAGCGTCCGTTGCGAATATTGACCAGCCGTCCCGATTTGCCCTCGAGAATCAGATCCATGGCGAGATTGCCGAAGGCCATCGGGACCACCGAGTCGAGAGCGTCGGGGTCGCCCGACCGCACGAGATAGCCGAGCCTCTGGTTGATGACGTTGACGCGGTGTCCGTTGTTGTACTCGGGAGACAACTCGCGCAAGGCCCGCGCCACCCGGTCGCCGATGCCGCCGAGCTTCTTGTGCCCGAACATGTCCTTTTCCTCGTCCTCGAAGACCATGTCGCCCTGGCCGGTGAAGGTGGCCCCCTCCGAAACCAACACCACGCTGTAGTTGGAGGGATTCTCCCTGCGGTCCTTCGACAACCTCTCGCACAGGTGGCCGATATCGAAGGTGTGTTCGGGGATCACACAGCGGTGGGCGGCGCCGGCCATGGTCGGCAGCAACGCCGTGTACCCGGCGTAGCGGCCGAAGACCTCGATCACGAGGAAACGCTCGTGGCTGCCGGCCGAGGTCCGCAGGGCGTGGGTCATGGCAATGGTCCGGGTGACGCAGGTGGAAAAGCCGATGCAGTAGTCGGTGCCCGGGACGTCGTTGTCCATCGTCTTGGGGATGGCGATCACCGGAACCCCGAGTTTGTGGAGATGCACACCATAGGACAGGGTATCGTCGCCGCCGATCGGGATCATGGTGTCGACTCCGAGGTACTCGAGGTTGGCGAGCACCTCCTTGGTCAAATCGTTGACGTCCTCTTTGTAGGTGTCGCGCAGGTGGTCGGGCATCACCGTCTGCGGAACGTGCGACGGCCGGGTGCGCGAACTGTGGAGGAAGGTGCCTCCGGTCCGCCCGACCTTGTTGACGACCTCCTCCGTGAGGTTGATCACGAAGTCGGAGCCGTTCTTCTGATCGCGGTCGATCTCGATCAGACCCGCCCATCCGCGGCGGATGCCCAATACCCGGAAGCCTTCCCGGATGGCGCGGACCGTGACCGCGCGGATCGCCGGGTTGAGCCCCGGCACATCGCCGCCACCGGTGAGGATGCCGATGGTTCCCTTGTATTTCTTGAGGTTCGCCATCTCTTCTCGTCCTCTCTCGTGATCGTTGCACGCCGCCCGCCACGCCGCTCTCCGTGAGACGCAGCCGGGATTCAGAAATCTACTCCGATTCGTTCTTCGCCGCCACCCGCCAGCGCACATTCTCCCCGGCCCGCAAGGGCACCACCTCGTGATCCCCGAAGGCATAGACCTCGGGCACCGTCCACTCCTCCCGGACCAGGGTGAGGGTGCCGCCGTTTCTCGGCAGACCGTAAAAATCGCTGCCGTGGTGCGAGGCGAAGGCCTCGAGGCGGTCGAGGGCCCCCGCGGCCTCGAAGACCTCGGCGTAGAGCTCGAGAGCCGCGTGGGCGGAGAAGATCCCCGCACAACCGCGCGGCGCCTCCTTGGCGTGGCGGGCGTGCGGTGCGCTGTCGGTGCCGAGGAAGAACCGAGGGCTGCCGCTGGTCGCGGCCCACACCAGGGCCTCGCGGTGGTGACCGCGTTTGAGCACCGGCAGACAGTAGAAATGGGGTCTGAGACCGCCGCTGAAGATCGCGTTGCGGTCATACAACAGATGGTGCGGGGTGATGGTCGCGGCAACCGTCTGCGGTGCCTGGAGTACCCACGCCACCGCGTCGGCGGTCGTGATGTGTTCGAACACCACCTTGAGATCCGGCCAGCGCTCCACGATCGGCCCGAGCACCCTGTCGATGAAGACCTTTTCGCGATCGAAGATGTCGACCGTGGGATCGGTCACCTCGCCGTGAACCAACAGTGGCAGACCGAGATCGACCATCGCCGCGAGGGCCGGGGCCGCCTTCTCGAGGTCCGTCACCCCGGCCTCCGAGTTGGTGGTCGCCCCCGCCGGGTAGAGCTTGACCGCCGCCACCATCCGGGAGGCGGCAGCCTTCTCGATCTCCCGCGGTGAGGTGAGATCGGTGAGGTAGAGCGTCATCAACGGCTCGAATACCACCCCGTCCGGCAGAGCTTCGACGATCCGATCGCGGTAGGCGGAGGCCTGGGCGGTGGTCGTCACCGGCGGTGCCAGATTGGGCATGACGACCGCACGAGAAAACGCACGTGCCGAAAAGCCGACCACAGCCGCCATCTCCGCCCCGTCGCGAAGGTGGAGGTGCCAATCGTCGGGTGAGGTGATCGTCAGTTGCATGGCTCCAACCCGTCGCATCTTCGCACATTTGCCCGCCACGATGCTTGCGGAGCCGTTTTCGGCTAGAATGTCGCTTCATAGGACTATTGGACGGTTCGATGACTGATCAGATCACGGTTGAAGAGCTCGAAAAGGCCTCCCACAATGTGCAGAGGCTGTTCGGGTTCATCGGCGAACGGCGAGACTGGATCCTCGCTTCGGATGCCGAGGATGCTGCTGCTGCGTTGGCCGGGGCTGCGAGGTCTCTGGTTGCAGTCGTTGACGCCATAACGGGTTCGGGTGATTCGGACGACGTCAACGTTCGACAGCCTGCCAGACTCGAGCCGTCGGGCAGGGTCACCGCCGCCAGATTGATCAAGTTCACCGACTTCATCGATCAACTCCGCGCGTGGTTTTCGGCCCACGACGGCGCCACGCTCCCGGAGGGGTCGGATCCACTTGTGCAATCTCTTCGGATCTCGCTGGCCGGCGCCGTTCAAGCCACCGAACAGCTGCTCGGACCTGCAGCGGCGGCCGCACCGGTGTCGGAACCTCTGATCAGCGGCGATCTCGGGCCGGTGGCCGAGGTCGACATGTCAGCCCGGCTCGAACTCGACAACATCGCATCCCGGCCGCTCCTCCAGATCTTCAAAGGCGTGACAGAACTCACTCCCGAGGCCGTTTCAATGATCGACCGGTTCTTCGCCAAACAGGGGATCGCGCTGGAGGGTCCCGAGAAGCGCCGCTTCCACGACAAGGCCCTGAAATGGATCAAGGGAACGCCCGAAGGTCAGATGCTGGTCGTCAGGTTGAGCGGCCTCTCCGGAAAGGTCGAGGCCTATTCGAGCTATAAACCGAGGGGAACCTGACCCGTACGACAGACCACATCGCCACAGCGACGAGGCGGGGTCCGCCGGTCTGGACCGCGGGAACACTTCCCCTCTCGCAGCGTATTGAGGGATACCATGACCACTCCGACACGATCGCCGCTTGCCGCTCTCATTCAACGCTTTCTGCCGCGCCTGCGCTACCCCTACCTGTTTCTCATCCTCGGCGGGTTGTTTGTGGTCGATCTGGTGATCCCGGATCCGATTCCGCTGGTGGACGAGTTGATGCTGGCGATGCTCACTTTTCTGGCGGCGACCCTGACCACCCGCAAGGACGATGTACCGCCGCCTCGAGATATCACCCCGCCCGACTCCGGCGACCGTCTCAGCCCGGAGAATCGTCCTCCGAACCAGACCGATTCGTCTCACTGACCAATTCCAGGGTTCGGATGTCGAGCCTGGACTGACCTGATCGGGGTTCGACCCGGACTCGAAAGACAAACTCCCCTCGCCGGCCGTGCAGCGGTACCCGAACCCGCTCGACGCCGTCTGCAGACGGAACCAGCACGCTATGCACGGGGGCGTCCCGTCCGCTACCGCCGCCCTGCGGCCGGGACACCGTCATCTCGCCCGAGCCTTCCTTGCCGCGAAATTGGTACCTCATTCGCAGAGCGTCGACCCGGTCATCGACCGTGAAGCGGGCCTCGAACACCCCCGGCGAGTGCAGCACCAGCTGCTGGGTTTCGAAGTCGACGGTCACGGGCTGTGAACTCGAGCGATCCTCATCATCGCCCTCCTCCAGCCGGAACTCGATCTGCCGCAACTGCAGGGCCCGCCGCGGCCTGAGGCCCGGCGGGCGGTCGGGAACGTGCAACACCACCCGGTTGGAGCCCGCGCGCAACGCGCCGTCCGGCACCTTCACCCGCCACCGCTGCCAACCCCGGCGCAGGTCCGCGATTCCGCAGTCGACACCGTTGACCGAGACCCCGACACTGCGCACCGGTCGTTTCCCGGCCGCCGGCCGGCCCTCGAGGATCATCAGCCGTTGGCCTCCCCGCAACAGATCGAACCCGATCTCGCCGCCGTCGCCGAGCAGCCAGACGCCGTGTGTATCCGCTGCAGACCACAGCGGGCCGATCAGCGTCCCAACCGGCAACAGCTCGACACCGGTCTCCCGAGAACCGCCGCGAAGATCGATCACCGGCTCCCACGATTCAAACTGAACCAATCCGGGTTGGAGCACCACCGGTGGCGGCGGTTCCACTTCGCGCAGGGTCTGCACGAGATCGACCACGCCGACCGCGACAAAGACGGAGGCGATCAGCAACGGCAGCGGCCGCAGGAGCTGGCGCAGATCCATCAGTCTTTTCGCTCGGGCCGATCCGTCGTGTGTCCCGCGTCCGCGTCCGTATCCGCGTCCCGGTCCGGGTCCGGGTTCAAACTCCCCAGGAAATCCACGACGCGAAAATCCGACGTCTCCGCGGCGGCGAGCAGGAGCCGCGCCGCGTCACACGCTCGGGCCAAACCCTCGAGGGCCTCCGCCGGGTCCGCCGTCACCGAGCGGATGGCGGCCGCAGCGCAGAACGCCCCGACCAGATCGGCAAACCGCTCACGGTTGAACCACTCGACGCCTTGATAGGTGTTGACGGCTAGAAAACGACGTCCTGCGGGGTCTTCGAAAACTCCCGCGAGGGCTTCCGGGGAGACCGGCAATGCCGGGTCGCGACCGTCTTCGGCGATCATCAATTCGACCGAGTCCGCGAGAGCACGGGCCGCGTCCTCCGCCAGATCGAGCTTCTTGGCCACCTCGCCCAGCAACACGCCGAGGTGCCATTTGACGTATCGCACACGGGCCCGTTCGCTGCCGCGGCCCGGGCCCTCAAGACGGCCCAGGTGCCGGGCCACGATCCACATCAGTACCGCGGCCCATTGTTCGGGCCTGGCCAAGGCGTCGCCGAGCGGCGCCAGGGCCGTATCGCCAACCAACCCGACTCCCGGCGCCTCTTCCCCCACCAGGGGGGCAAGGGCGAGGAGGGCCTCGAGGTCGGTGAGCATCGCGGCCTCGACGGCGGTGAGTGAACCTTGAAAGCCCGCGCGTTCCGCGGCCGCCGCGACGACCAGATCGACTTCTTCCGCCGCGCTCTCCCGCAGCCGGGCGATGGCGCCGACCGACGTCACCGGCGCCGCCAGATCGCGCAGGGTCGAGGTCGCCAGCAGCCGACGAATGGGATCGAGCACGGGGGCCATCACCCTGACACCCAGAGCCTCGTCCAGGCTGCGGACGCCACTGCCGTCGAGCTCGGTGGCAAGCGCCGCCCACGGATGCCCCTCGTCCGACACCACCTCGCGCAGGGCGACAAAGCAGTGCAGCTCATAGGCCCCGAGGTCGAGCCGCATGCCGTCTTCTCGAAGCTGCCGGCAGGCCTTCAGGTACTCGAGACCGGTCACCGCGTCCCTCATGATCAGGTAGGTGTCCGCTCCGTCGGAGAGGCGGAGACCGTCGCCGAGCGTGGTGCGCACCAGCGGCCGGTCGGGGTTGTTGGGTTCCTCCGCCACCCCGGTGGAGAGCTGGATCCTTCCGCGGGTGTCGGCGTGTTTGTTGTGAAAGACGACCAGGCTGCGCTCGCCGTCCACCTCGTTGGAGTAGGCGAAGACGTTCTCGTCCACCGAGCAGTCGTCGCGCACGAAATCGAAGAACCGGAATCGGTCGACCTCCGCGAATATCCGGCGCCGGCGCACCAGCGGAAAGAGCTGGCGGCCGTGGCGCGCCACCAGCCCCTCGTCGGCGGTCTCGTCCCACCGCGGCCGTCGGAACTCCATACCGTACTTTTCGGCCAGCCCTTCGATCTGGCCGTGGCCGAACATGGGCAACCCGGGCATGGTGGCCATCATGGTCGCCACCCCGAAGTACCTGTCGCCGGTGCCGAACTGGTCGACGGCGGTCCGCTCGTCCGGGTTCGACATGAAGTTGACGTAGCGTTTGAGAATCTGCGGATCGAACTCGAGGGTGGTTCGGATCAGCTGACGGTACTCCGCGTTGCGCTCGTCGCGCAGCATGTGCATGAAGGCCGAGTTGTAGACCCGGTGCATCCCGAGGGTCCGCACGAAGTACCCTTCGAGCAGCCAGAAGGCCTCGGCCAGCAACAGGGTGTCGGGCGCCTCGGCGGCAACCCGGTCCACCACCTCGCGCCAGAACTCGTGCGGCATCACCGCGTCGAACTGAGCCCGCGACATACCGAACTCCGCCCGCGACGGGACCGCACCGGCGGCGCCCGGTTCCGGGAACCACAGGCGGTGGTAGTTCTGGCGCGTGAGGGTCATGGCGGCGTCGAAACGGATCACCGGCGAACGGCGGGCCACCGCGAGGATGGTCTGGATGACCGCCTCCCGGACGTCGGCTCTGGTGTAGTCGAGCTGCGCCGTGTCGTTCCACGGCATCGAGGTGCCGTCGTTGCCGTGGTAGATGTAGCGCTCGCTTCCGGTATGGCGGTCGAGCCGCTTGAAGACCACCGCGGCGTCCGTCTTCGACCAGTAGCTGTCTTCGATGAAGATCCCGACCCGGTCGTCGTCCGACAGGTCCGGGCCGTCGAAGGTGTAGGACGGGTAGGGCGAACGGTCGAGGGAGACGAACCAGTCCGGGTGGTTGACGACCCAGTGCGAGTCGATGCCCATGTGGTTGGGGACCATGTCCGTCGAGAGCCGGATGCCGTGTTCCCAGGCGCGGGCCCGGAGGTCGTCGTAGGCGCGCTCCCCGCCGAGGGCGTCGGCGATCCGGTAGTCCTCGAGCGAGTAGGCCGACGCCACCGCGTCCTCGTCGCCCATTCTCCGCTTGATGCGCTCCGACGCGCGGCTGCGCTCCCAGACTCCGATCAGCCACAGACCGGTGAACCCGCATGCGGCGAGCTCCGCCAGTTCGGCATCAGGGATCCCGTTCGAGGGTCGTGATTTCACGCCCGTACTTGCGGCTCAGCTGGGCGAGCCAGACGTGGGCGTTCTTCGCCAGCAGCACCAGACGCGGCATCCAGTCGAGATCGGCGGAGTAGTTCTCGACCTCGTCATAAAGCGCTGCATAGTCCTGGGGCTCGAGTGGTCCCGGACCGGGGCCCGCCCCCGGCGGAAAGAACACCCGTTGTTCTTCGGTGAGGAAATCGAGGCTCCCGAGGACCCGGTGGAGATCGGGGCCGAGCAGCTCCGCCCAGGTCGACCGGATGAAGGCCAACTGACCCTCGAGCGAGGTCGGAGCAGCCCGCATCGGCGCGTACAACCGATCGAGCAGGGTCTCGCCACCGATGCCGCCTGCGGCCGACGCGCCCTCACCTGTGGCCGAACCGCCGAGAATGGTCTCGATGTGGGTCAGCGCTTCCTCGTAATCGGTGTCGCGGCGCAGGGCTGCGTCGTCGAAGAGCTCGCGAAAGTCGGCAAAGGCCGGGTTGCGGTTGGCCAGCCACAGCAGCACCAGCTCTTCGATCACGATTTCCCGATGCGCGACCCCGTCGGTGGCGCCGGCCAGGTAGGCATCCGCCCCGATGTCTCCGCGATAGACCGCAGTCGGCGGAAACTCGTCGACAAAGGTCTCGAGAACGCGGTTGAGCCTCCCCTCCCCGAGATCTCTCGACAGCAGCGAAACCACCTGGGTCCACAAACGCGGCGCCCTGAGCTGCCGGTGGCGGGCCACCATCAGGTGCAGGACCTCGTCGATCAGACCCAGCGCGTAGAGGCGGCTCGCCCGGACCGCTCGTTCGGGGTGGTTGTGCACATCCCGCTGTTCGTTGAGGCGGTGCGCCAGCTCACGAGCGGCGCGGAAATCGGCAAAGACGACGTTGCCGGTCACCGAAAAAAGGGAGTCCGACAGCCCGTAGGCATCGCGAACCCTCCGCGAGATGTGGAACTCGCGCACAGCACGGTCAACGGAACGATGTCGTTGAGTCGTCATTTCAGTGGCCGGGGCCATCATAGAACGATTTCGAATTTCGGATTTCGGATTTCGAATTTCCGGGCCGCCTTCCCCCACCGAGGATGTGACGTGGCAGAAGCCCGAAATTCCGAAAGGGGTTCTTACAAGTGTGACCTGATGACACTGAACGGGTTTGGGTAGAAAAATCCGAAATCCGAAATCCGAAATCCGAAATTCTCAATCTGCGGTACCGCCATCGACCAGTTCGAACGTCAGTGGGCAATGGTCCGAAACATCCCAGAAGGTGCCGTCCTCCGCGCCCGGTCGCGAGACCAGATCGGCGCACTCGAACCTGGCGCAGTGGAGCCACGCCTGGAGCGGCGCCGCGAGGTCGCCGGCGCTGAGACCGCGCAGGAACACGTGGTCGAGCAGCGACGACTGCTGGACCCCGTCGCGCTCTCCCCCGCCCTCCCAGTACTGTGAACACCCCGTGGCATTGGGCAGTCTCTCGAGCCCAACCTCCCCCAGGATCGCGTCGATCGACTGCAACTCACCGTCGGTACCCCCACGCGGTGAACCGGCGGTGTTGAAATCTCCGACCGCGATCACGTCCGGATCACCGACTTCTTCCACCCAGTGGTCGATCCAATCCGCCAGGGCGCGGTTCTGTCTGCGGCGGTCGCCAAATCCGCCGCGGCCCGATTCCCAGTGCACGACGATGAACGTGAAATCCAGATCAGGATCTGTGCGGCTGCGGAAGCGAGCGGCGAAGGCAGGTCGCATTCCGGGCTCGAAGACCACGTCGGTGATGTCGAAGGGCTCGTCGACGAGTTCCAACACCCCGGTGTCCCAGGCGATCGCCAGGTGCTGACCGAACCTGCCGCCACCTGCAGAAAACCGCACACCCATCTGCCGGCCCTCGAAGGCGCGACGGAGGATGGGAGGGAAGCGGCGGGTGTCGTTGACCTCCTGCAGCCCCAGGAGATCGCCATCCAAGCCGGCCAGGACCGCCTCGAGATCACAGATGTTGGTGCGCCGCGAATAGCCGAGGTCGGCGTCCTGCGGGCGCTCATCGAGAGGGAAGTTGCGGGCGTTCCACGAAACGATCCGCAGCACACCGTCGGCGGCGGCCGGCGGCAGATCCGCCTCGGTGACCGCGGGTCCGGCAAAGCCGCTGCACCGCAACCGGCCGCGCAGCTCGAGGGCCAGAGCGCTGATCAACAGAATCGCGACGACGACCGAAACGACGAGGGTTTGTGATTTCCGGGCCACGAGGGTCAGTTTCACCCGGCGCCCGCGCCGGCGCAAGTCTTCGAGGTTTCAGATCGAGGCGGCGATCGACCAGAGCTCCGCCAGGAGCCTTCTGAATCCACGGTTCCAGTCGCAAAAATAGCCTGTAAATGCGATTCGTCCTCAGAATAATTTCGAGACATTCTCGACAATATCTCGAAGATGGCTGGAGCCGTGGTCACACCGTCGAAACGCTATCTGAAGGCTTTCACAATTGAGTTGACAATCAAACGAGACTCATGCATTCTTCTTTAGTCATGGGATTGTCACGGAATCTTTTGCGGAGGACCCTACCTCCGACGCCTGCAAACCCAGCGACAATCGGGCATCGTCAATTTGAGACTCTATTTCGATACCGCAGGGATCTCAACTGCACAGTCGGGATTGCCGACAGCGGCTTCCCACAACAACCCACCGAGAGTTACTCCAAATTGGAGAAGGAGGCAGAGCGATGATATCGATCACGAAGAGCTTGCTGGTGCTTGCGACCGCGGGCGCCGCGGCCGTCCCGATGGTGATTCGCACCCCGGCCACGCGGGTCACACCGACGGGTGAGACCGATCCGCGGAACGTCTACGCCAAGAGCCAGGCCGAGCACTATCTGACCAAGGAGCAGTACGCCTTTATCCGGCCGGGGATTCAAGTCACGGTCGTGGACGTTCAGATCCCGGCGGACCGCCACCCGGTGGTCGAGCTCACCATCACCGACGACCAGGGACAGCCGATCGACCGCGCCGGCATCCAAACCCCCGGCCCGGTCAGCCTGAGCTACATCCTGTCGTGGTATGACGCCGAGCGCCGCGACTATGTCGCGTACACCGTCAGGCCGCAGACCAGCCCGATCACCGGTGACACCGCTATCCAGGCGTCGACCGACTCGGGCGGCACCACCGAGGACCTGGCGATGGGGCGCATCCGTTACACCTTCCGCACCCAGCTGCCGGCGGACTACGATATGTCGGTGACCCACACGGTCGGTATCTATGCCAGCCGCAACCTCAACGACACCCCGCTCGAGACCACCCAGTACGACAACGTCGAGTACGACTTCGTGCCCGACGGCAGCGAGGTCGTCGACCAGTGGCAGGGGATTCTCGACCAGACTTGTAACGGCTGCCACGAACAGCTGGCGCTGCACGGCGGCAGCCGGCGCGACGTCAAGCTCTGCGTGCTCGTGCCACAACAAGCAGACCTCCGACCCCGACACCGGCAACTCGGTCGACATGAAACAGATGATCCACAAGATCCACAACGGGCCCAACCTGCCCAGCGTGCAGGCCGGGACCCCCTACCAGATCATCGGTTTCCGCCAGGCGGTGCACGACTACTCCCATGTGGAGTACCCACAGGACATGCGCAACTGCGTGCGCTGCCACACCGCCGACACCCCCGAGGGTGACATCTGGTTCACGCGCCCCAACCGCGACGCCTGCGGTTCGTGCCACGACAACATCGACTGGGAGGTCGCCGGCGAGGGCCACCCGGTGGCGCAGCTCGACGACAGCCTTTGCTCCGCCTGCCATATCCCGCAGGGTGAGCACGAGTTCGACATCTCGATCATGGGCGCCCACACCATCCCGACCAAGTCGAGCCAGCTCGCGGGGATCAACATGGAGATCACCGATGTCACCGGCGCCATGCCCGGCGGCACGCCGACCGTCTATTTCTCACTGACCAACGACGATGGTTCGATCGTCTCGCCGATCTCCGGTCTCCGGACCCTCACCCTGCGGATGGCCGGCCCCATCGGCGACACCATCGACCACATGATCGACATCTCCCAGGACGCCCGCACGGCGACGATGGTCGGCGACGAGTACATGATGACCTTTGAGACCCCGATCCCCGAGGACGCCACCGGCAGCTGGGGCTTCTCGGCCGATGTCCGCCGCGACTCCAACATCGACAACGGCACTCCCGAGGGCCTCGACGGTCACCGAGGGCGCCTTCAACCCGATCTACTACGCAGCCGTCACCGACGTCGAGGCGATGCCGCGGCGCGAGGTGGTTTCGATCGACAAATGCAACGTCTGCCACGACACGCTGGCGCTCCACGGCGGCCAGCGCTTCAACACCCAGGAGTGCGTGTTCTGCCACCGGCCGAACAACGACGATGAGGTGGTCCGGCCTGCGGACGAGATGCCGGCCGAGTCGATCGACATGCGGTGGTTGATCCACCGCCTCCACACCGGCGAAGAGCTGACCGACGACTTCACGGTCTACGGCTTCCGCAGCTCGGTCCACAACTACAACGAACTCGTGTACCCCGGCGACCTGCGGTCCTGCGACACCTGCCACATCGGCGGCAGCTACAACGTGCCGGCGCCCGAGGGCTCGCACGAGGTCACCACTCCGCGCGGATTCTACTCGCCGACCCAGCCCGCCGGCGCCGCCTGTCTGGCGTGCCACAGCACGGTCGACGCAGCGGCCCACGCCTACGTCAACACGGCGCCCTTCGGCGAGTCCTGCGCCTCGTGCCACGGTGCCGATCGGGAGTTCTCGGTCGATTCCGTCCACGCCCACTAGCAAACCCGTGATCATGCGCCCCGCCGCACAGGCGGCGGGGCGCGTGTGACCTGGAAAGGAAGATCGGGTATGAAAAAGCTCATCTACACGCTGGCACTCGGCGCCCTGGTGGTCGGTCTCTCGACCGCCCTGCCGGCCGCGGCCGGCGACCCTTCGGAAGATTGCGCCACCTGTCACGAGGACATCGCGGCCAACTTCGCTCACACGGTGCACGCTGCAAAGGACCGGGGCGGGCCGACCTGCGCCACCTGCCACGGCAACGGCGACCGCCACATGGAATCAGGCGGCGAGGTGGCCCTGATCGGCAAACCCGAGGGACAGGACCTCGAGAATCTCTGCCTGGCCTGCCACCGCAACACCGAGACCATGTTCTCCCGCCGCTCGGTGCACTCGGGGGCGGATGTGACCTGCGCCTCGTGCCACAACATTCATACCGCGGACCCGCTACAGCCGGAATTGCTGCAGAAGGCCGCCAACCAACTCTGCGCCAGCTGCCACTCGTCAGCCGCAGGGTCGTTCAACCAGCCCTTCGGCCACCGGCTCGACCGCGGCGGCATGCAGTGCGTTTCATGCCACAACCCGCACGGCGGCGCCGGTGAGGCCAGCCTCAAGGTCGACCGCTCGGGCGACATCGTCTGCGTCAGCTGCCACGCCGAAAAACGCGGACCGTTCGTCTTTCCGCACGTGACGGGTTCAACCGGGAACTGCCTCAGCTGTCACGTGCCGCACGGCGCATCCAACCCGATGGCTCTGACCCGCTCGCGGGTCGACCAGCTGTGCCTCGAGTGCCACAGCCCGATGGGCAACACCCTCGGGTCGCAGCCGCCGTCGTTCCACAACATCAACACACCGCGTTATCAGAACTGCACCACCTGCCACGTGATGGTCCACGGGTCCAACACGTCGCCGATGTTGCTGAAGTAGGGGGTGGATCGATGAACACATATCGCCTGTCGATCACCGCCTGCGCTGTCCTGATCCTCGCCTTCTGCGTGCCCTTTGCAGCCGCACAGTCGACCTCATTCGACATCGAGGCCGGGTACCAGGAAGTCGATGTCAACGGCAACGAGGACATGTTCCGCACCCAGATCAACCAGCAGGACGGCTTCGTCCTGCGCAACTTCTCGATCAACTTCGTCGATCCCTCGGGCAATGCCGGTTTCGTGGATCGGTTGCGGGTGGACGCCTCCGGTTTCGGCGGCGATCCCGCCGGCCGCTTCCGTCTCCAGATGGGGCTCGGCGACATCTACCGCATCAACCTCTTCTACCAGCAGTTCGAGACCTTCAGCGCGCTGCCGGCCTACGCCAACCCCCTCCTCGACGACGGGGTCTACCCGGGCCAACACACCTGGGAGCGCAACCGCGACATCCTGGATTTCCAACTCGAGATCCTCCCCGGCCGCACCATCACGCCGATCGTCGGCTACCGCTGGAACAGCTATGACGGACCGGGCACCTCGACCTACAGCGTCGGCGCCGACGATTTCCTGGTCGATTCGCAGGTCGACGAGACCGAGCAGGAGTTCTACCTCGGTGTGAACTTCGCCACCAAGAGCATCCAGGGAACCCTTTTGCAGGGCTGGCGGAACTTCGACGGCACGTACACCGATACCCTCGCGCCCGGTGCGGGCGGAGGCAACAATTCCGGTACGGTCATCGGCCAGGAAGTCGAGCTCGACACCTTCAACCGCACCACCACGACCGACGCCGACACGCCGGTCACGACCTTTCACATGACCGGTCGGGTCACCGAGACCAGCCGCTTCGTGGCGTCCTACGCCCGCGCCGACTACGAGGGCGACACCAACATGGACGAGATGCTGACCGGCAGCCTGGTCAGCTTCCAGCTGTCGCGATTCTTCGAGGGTCTCGACCAGTCGGTGCAGAGCCGGACCGAGAACCCCTACTGGCGCGGTGAGGCCCGCTTCGAGTGGGATATCAGCCAGAAGGTCGATATGCGCGTCGGCTACGAGGTGCGCGACCGCCAGCTCCAGGGATGGGCCCTGATTTCGAGCCTCTACATGGATACCATGACCTTCAACGGCTTCGACCCCAAGGACATCGAGACCCTGGTCGACGCCCAGACCGGGTACGAACGTGAAGAAGGCATCGCCAACATCAGGTTCGACTTCCGCAACCTCGGCGCCTTCTCATTGTGGGCCGAGTACGCCCTCACCGACCAGGATATCGATCTCTCGGCCGATGTCGCCGAGATCATCCTGCCGGGCGGACAGGAGGGCGAGTACGACCGTCAGATCTCCAGTTTCGATCTCGGTGCGATGGTGGAGGTCGGCAACTTCAAGTTCCTGATCGACGCGATCGGCCAGGATTCCGACGAGGTCATCGTCCGCACCGACTTCAACGACCGGTTGCGGTTGCGCGGACGGATCGACTGGTCGATCAGCCGGATGTTCCGGCTCCTGCTCACCGCCGAGTCGATCGACGCCGACAACGACGCGTCCGGGATCGGCTACCAGTACGACACCGACCGCTACGCCGTCGACTTCAACTTCACACCGACCGAGAACTTCCTGCTGCGGGCGGCCTGGGACAGCTACCAGACCGACACCGAGATGCCGATCCGGGTGCCGCAGACCTTCCAGATCATTCCCTCGATGTACGCCGAAGAGGGCGAGCTCCTCGAGGGCAACATGCGGTGGAAGATCGCGTTGTTCACCATCGAGGCCGCCTACTCGACCTTCGAAAACGTCGGCAGCTTCCCGTTCGAGATGGACCGTGCCTTTGCGCGAATCGCAATCGATCTCAGCAAGAAATTCGCCATCGCGGGCGAGTACGAGAACTGGGACTACAGCGAGGACATGTTCCCGGTGGCCGACTACGACGCCAACCGTTGGGGCTTCTTCGTGCGCTGGCGGCAGTAACCCACCAACAACACTCTTCAGGGGGCCTCACGGCCCCCTTTTTTATTTCGGATTTCGGATTTCGGATTTCGGATTTGCCTTCGGCCCTTCTAACTGGCAATGGGTGGGTGGGTGAAAATCCGAAATCCGAAATCCGAAATTCGAAATCGTGGTGCTATCCTCCCCCGCCGATGGTTGATGAGAATCTCACCCAGGGCCGCATCTTCCGCTTCTGGCTGCCGTTGGCCGCCACGTGGCTGATGATGGCGGTGGAAGGGCCCTTCCTGGCGGCGGTGATCGCGCGTCTCGCCGAACCCATCTACAACCTGGCGGCCTACGGCGTCGCCTACTCGCTGGCGCTGGTGGTCGAGGCGCCGGTGATCATGCTGATGAGCGCAGCAACCTCGCTGGCCCGCAACCGCGCGTCATATATCAGGCTGCTGCGATTCACCCACGTCATCAATGCGACGGTGACTCTGGCGATGCTCGTCACCCTCCTGCCGCCGGTTTTCGAGCGGTTGGCACTCGGTCTCATCGGGCTCCCGCCGGAAGTCGCATCCCGCACCCACGTGGCGCTCCTGATCCTCCTGCCGTGGCCGGCCGTCATCGGTATTCGCCGCTTCTACCAGGGGGTTCTCATCCGCCACGGGCTCACGAGACGGGTCGCCTACGGAACCATCGCCCGCCTGGCGGCAATGTTCGGAACTGCGTTCGTTCTCGCACGATTTACCGATATTGAGGGCGCGTGGGTCGGAGCGGCGGCCCTGACCGCGGGCGTCACCTGCGAAGCCGTGATCAGCCGTCTGATGGCTGCCGGTTCCATACGTTCTCTCCTTGAACGGCCCGGCGAGGCGACCGGCGCCGCTGCCAGCTACACAGCGCTGTCGAGGTTTTACTATCCGCTCGCACTGACCACGTTGCTGAGCCTCGGCATCCACCCGGTGGTGACCTTCTTCGTCGGCAACAGCCGCGCCTCGCTGGAGTCGCTCGCCGTCCTGCCGGTTGTCAGCGCCCTGGTCTTCGTCTTCCGCAGCCTCGGCCTCGCCTACCAGGAGGTGGTGATCGCTCTGATGGGCGACGAGGGCGAGGGCTACCGACCCTTGCGTCGCTTCGGACTCATATTGAGCGTGGCGGTGGCCTTCGGGTTGGCGCTGATCGCGTGGACACCGCTGTCGCACATCTGGTTTCGCACCATCTCAGGTCTGACCAACGAACTCGCAGTGTTCGCGTTGGCCCCCACCCGCATTCAGACGCTCCTCCCCGGGCTCGCCGCGCTCCTGTCCTTCCAGCGCGCCGTTCTCGTCGTCCGCGGGACGACCAATTCCATCACCCTGGCCACTGTTATCGAGGTGGTCGGAGTCGTCGTGGTGCTGTGGGTTGCGATCTCCCAACTCGATGCCGTCGGCGCCGTTGCCGCTGCCGCGGCGCTGGTGATCGGACGGATCGGGGCGAATGTGTATCTGATTCCGGCGCTCAGAGAGAAGCAATCGAAGATTCGAACGTTAGACGTCGGCCGTCAGTCGAGAATGGACCACCTTCATCCCGGCACGCTGTGAAGTCGTCTCATAAAGGAATCCGCTGGCAAGGGTTCAGTTGCGATTACCGTGTGCTAGCATGACGCCGGCGTTTCCAGGCAGCCCTGGCGAGGGCTTCATGTCAACTCCGGGCGGACAACCTCGGCGGCTGCGAGCCCGGGCGATCTCGAGGAGGTTTTCATGGCCAAGAAGGCGTGTCTCGTATTCGCGCTCATGTTGCTCGTGCTGCCCGCGGTCGCGCAGGCCCAGGAGAGCTGGATTTTCCGGGTGCGCGCCATCGACGTCGCCCCGGACAGCTCGAGCTCTGAGATCCTCAACACCGGCACCTCTGTCGACGTCGACTCGGCGTGGACCCTCGAGGTGGACCTCACCTACATGTTGTCCGAGCATGTCGGACTCGAGCTCATCGCGGCCACCTCCAACCACGACCTCTCGACCACGGGCGGTGTCCTCGGCGGCGCCGATGCAGGAAGCGTCTGGGTACTGCCACCGACTCTGACCTTGCAATACTTCTTTGGCACCGGCACTATCCGGCCGTATATCGGTGCCGGCATCAACTACACCGTCTTTTACAGTTACGATCTCTCCGAAGATCTGGCGGGCCTCGGGATCACCGACGTCACATTTTCGAACTCGTTCGGGTTTGACGGCAACATCGGCATCGATATCGGGATTGGCGGCAACTGGGTGTTGAACGCCGACGTCAAGTACATCCAGATTTCGACCGACGCCGATCTCAAAGTCGGCAGCGAGACCTTCGACACGATCTCGGTCGACGTCGATCCCTGGGTGTTCGGCGTCGGTGTCGGCATCCGTTTCTGAGTCACTTTTTCCCGCCAACAAGCGGCCACCCCGGTGGCCGCTTGTTTTTTGCAGGGGCGAAACCGGAGACCGGCACTGAGTTCGCTATCATCGGGGTCCTCGAAAGGAGGGTGCGATGGAATACCGCTTTCTCGGCAACTCGGGTCTCAAGGTCTCGGCTCTGAGCTTCGGCGCGTGGGTCACGTTCGGCCCGCAGATGGACGTCGACAAGGCCGGTCAGTGCATGCAGGCGGCGTGGGACGCGGGGGTCAATTTCTTCGACAACGCCGAGGTGTACGCCGACGGCGTGGCCGAAGAGATCATGGGAGAGGTGCTCCGGAAGAAGGGCTGGAAGCGCTCCGACTACGTGGTCTCCACCAAGATCTTCTGGGGCGGCGAGGGCCCCAACGACCGCGGGCTGTCGCGCAAGCACATTCTGGAAGGGACCGATGCGTCCCTCGCGAGATTCGGGCTCGATTACGTCGATCTGATCTTCTGCCACCGCGCCGACCTCCACACCCCGGTCGAGGAGACGGTGCGCGCGATGAACCACGTCATCAACCAGGGCAAGGCCTTCTACTGGGGCACCAGCGAGTGGCCGGCGGAGCGCATCCTCGAGGCCTGGCACGTGGCGCGGCGCGAACACCTGATCCCGCCCCTGATGGAGCAGCCGCAGTACAACCTGCTCCACCGCGACCGGGTGGAGCGGGAGTACGCACCGCTGTATGAGCGCATAGGTCTCGGCACGACCATATGGAGCCCTCTCGCAAGCGGTCTTCTCACCGGGAAGTACAACGACGGCATACCTGCCGGTACGCGAAGCACCGTCGAAGGCTATGAGTGGCTCCGATCGCGGCTCGAAGGTGAGACCGCCGAAGAAAAGATCGACAAGGTGCGCCGGCTCGCCCCGGTCGCCGAGGACCTCGGCTGCTCGACGGCTCAACTTGCCATCGCCTGGTGTCTCGCAAACCCCAACGTCAGCACCGTGATCACGGGTGCCTCACGGGCCGAGCAGGTTGTCGAAAACATGAAGGCACTCGACGTCGTCGATCGCCTCACCCCCGAGATCCTGGAGCGCATCGAGACGATTGTCGGCAACAAACCGGAGGCCGAAGCGGATTGGCGGTGACGCCGATTCGGGGCTCGCGATCGTGTTGACGCCGCCTACGCGCCGCCTTAGCATGAGGCGTCTGAATTATGAGACATGCAATGCCAGCTGGCGAAGGAGGTTCGATGTGATCACGTTGCATCGCAAACGAATTCTTGTGGCGGCAGCGTTTCTTGTACTGGCCCCGGCGCTCACCTGGGGATCCGGATTCGCCCTGTTCGAAGTCGGCGGAAGGGCGGGCGGTATGGCCGGCACGATGGTCGCGGTGGGCGACGACCTCTCGACCCTGTTCTGGAACCCCGCCGGCATGGCCTTCCAGACCGACGAGGGCACTCCAGCTGATGGTCGGCACGACCCTCATCTGGCCGAGACAGACCTTTTCCGGTTCCTCTCCCTACCCCGGGGAAGGCTACACGGCCGACCAGGTGGAGCAGATGTTTTTCCCGGTCCACCTCTTCCTCGGCATCCCGGTCAACGACCGCCTCGAGGTGAGCTTTGCGCTCCACAACCCGTTCGGGCTCGGCACCGAGTGGGAGGACGACTTTCTCGGCAACTACATCGCAAAAAAGACCGACCTCATGGTCTTCGACCTCGGCGCCAGCATGGCCTACCAGCTCAGCGAGAACTTCGCCTTCGGCATCGGTGTCGACTACATGTACACCACCATCGAGTTGACCAGAGACATCGGCCTCATCAACCCCTTCAACCAGCAGCTCTCGACAGTGGCGGAGACCTCTCTCAAGAGCGACGGGATCAACTCCGCCTGGGCGTGGAACGCGGGCATTCTGTGGAAGATGGGCGCGGGTTTCAGCTTCGGCGCCTCCTACCGCTCGGAGTTCACCATCAACGGTGACGGCAACGCGTCCTTCACCCAGGTTCCCACCGGCTATCCCGAGTTCGACGGTCTGCTCGGCACCATCCTCCCGTTCGACGGGACGGTGCCGATCGAGGCCACCATCAACTTCCCGGATTTCTGGAATGTCGGTCTCGCGTGGCAGAACGAGAAGTGGACCATCTCGGGCCAGTACGGGGTGATGGGGTGGAGCGTCTACGAGGATCTTCCGATCATCTTCCCCGAGAACCCCGAGTTCAGCTCGGTGCGCGAAGAGAACTGGGAGGACGCCCCTCAGTGGCGGGTCGGCGTCGAGCTGCGCGCCAACGAACACTGGGATCTCAGGGTCGGCTACCTCGAAGACGAGACGCCGCAGCCGGCCGCCGGCATGTCGCCGCTGCTCGCCGATGCGACCCGCGTGGCCTACATGGGCGGTCTCAGCTACCACACCGACAGTTTCCGCTTCGACATCGCCTACGAGTATGTCGACGCCGAAGAGCGATCGACCGACGGCCAGTCGACGGACGGTTTCAACGGCACCTACGACGCCGAATCCCCACTGCTCCACATGAGCCTCACCCTCAAGTTCTGAAAAGGAGGACACCAATGAAAAAGACATTCTTCGCAACCTGCCTGGTGGTCCTCCTCGCGACCGCTGCCGGCCGTGGCGCAGGTGGACTTCTCCAACTACGTGGCCCTCGGCGACAGCCTCACCGCCGGCTTTGTCTCCGGTTCGCTCATGAACTGGTACCAGGATCGTTCGTATCCCGCGGTGCTGGCCCAGCAGGCCGGATCGCCGGTCTTCGAACAGCCCTACGTCTCAGAGCCGGGGATCGGTCCGATCTTCGAACTGGTGGCGCTCGCGCCGACACCCGATCATCGCCCCGGTCGGTCTGATTCCCGGGTTGCCGACCAACGCCGAGTACCCCTACCCCTACAACAATCTCGGCATTCCCGGCGCCGATCTCTACGACATGATCTTCCAGACCGGCGACATCACCAACCTCATCCAGGGCAACTTCGACAACGTGATGTTCGACATCGTCCTGCGCAACGGCATCAACACCGCCCTCGAGCAGGCCATCGGTCTGCAGCCGACCTTCATGACGGTGTGGATCGGCAACAACGACGAACTCGGCGCAGTGCTCTCCGGCACCGCCATCGACGGCGTCACCATGACCCCGGTGGAAATCTTCGCCGGGCTCTACAACAACGCCATCGGCGCCCTCGCCACCAACACCACCGCCGACATCGTGCTCATCAACCTGCCCTACTCCACCGAGATTCCCGTTCGCCACGACCCTGGACCCCTACGTGGACATCCCCGGTCTCGGGCGGTGGTACCTGGTGGCCGACACCGGAGTCGCTGACCGACGCCGATCTCGTCACGCTCTCGGCGGGGGCACTGATCGCCCAGGGCTACGGTCTTCCCGGCGGACCGCCGCTGCCGGACAACCTCAATTTCTTCACCGGCGAAGCCGGCGTCGTTCTGCGGCCGGCCGAGGTCGCGGCGATCAACGCACAGATCGACGCCTACAACGCCGTCATCGCCCAGGCAGGCGCCACCTTCGGCTACCCGGTCTTCGACGCCAACGCAATGTTCGCCGGGATCACGAGCGGCGAGAACCTGCCGCCGTACGGCGGTGTGACGCTTGACCGCCGACTTCCTGCTCGGCGGGATCTTCTCCTACGACGGCGTCCACCCGCAGCGCATCGGCTACGCGGTGGTGGCCGACAACCTGATCCAGTTCATCAATGCCGAGTACGGCAACACCATCCCACGGGTCAACATGGCCGAGGTGCTCTTCGAGGGCGACTGGCAGACCCCCGGGGTCTCGCCGGCCAAGGCACGGGAGACCGTGATGTCGAGAGAGGCCTTCCTGCAGCTGCTACAAGCTCGCGCCGCCGAAGCTCGACCAGGCGCCGCGAATCCGCAGACCGAGTCCCGCACCTGCCGGACGACATCAGACCGCGATCCACGAAGCAAAGCCGGATCTGCTCCCCTGAACGCCTGCTTGCCGAATTTCAAAGCCCGGGCCCGGCCCGGGCTTTTTTATTATTCGCGCACCCGGTGCGTGAATCATCAGTGGATGTAATCGTCCTTGTCGCCGTCGATGACCTCGAATCGCCGTTTCTTCTTCAGCCGCTCGAGCCGGCGCTGGAGGATGAACGACCTCGGCTCGTTTGCGCCAGCTGTGGAGAAGAGTCGCGGCCCCGCCGCGCTGGAGCCCGCTGTAGGTCAGAAAGACCGCAGTGCAGATCCCGCAGAAACCCGCGAAGTCCTTGCTTTCGAGAAAGCCGATGAAGGCGAAGAGGATCTCGAGCCACAGAAACCACCGCGCCTTGAGCGGCAGGACGAAGAAGAGCAGGATCGTCGCCTCGCCCCACAGGGTGGCAAAGGCGGCGATCACGATCGCCATCAGGATGCGCTGCCCCTGCATCAGTTGGAAGGCGGCGAGACCGGTGGCGCCGGTCCCCGTCAATCCCTGGACGAGTTGCACCACGATGGCGACGAGCGCGGCGCCGACGGCCGGCCGCACCAACAGCAGCCAGAACCGCTGCCGACCGAGACGCCAGAACACGTCGCGACCGAACCAGAAGAGGATCAGCAGCTCGAGCAGGAACCACAGACCCGACACTCCCCAACCGATGAACGGGTAGGTCGCGATCTGCCAGACGAAGCCCTTGAAGACCGCCGGGGTCAGACGCAGGATCGCGGGAATGACGGCCAGAGAATCAAAGAACTGCAGGGAAAAGGTGGTGAACAGCGCGGCCAGGATGACGATCAGATCGCGGGGCACCGGCGTCCCGGAAAAGGAACCGAAACCGCCGCTCCGGGGTTTGAAAGGGACTTTGTGGCACGTTGCCTCCAGCACGGATAGTAACAGGAGCGGAAAAGCCCGACCCGCATTCACCGGACGTGCCGTCTTTGAGGATTTTGCGATGCCCGGTTTTCAACACGAGCGGACGCCTCGGTCGCAAATATCCTCAAAGGGGGCACTCACGGGCAATGCCGCCTGGAGAATCGGACAAACGCACACCGGACGTGCCGTCTCCGAACGATGTTGCGACCGTGTGTTCTTGAAACGAGCGAATGCTTCGGGCGCCAACATCTTCGGAGGGGGCACTCACGGGCAATGCGGCCGGGAGAATCGGGATGTTCACCCCGGAAGACCGCAGAATACGCGAAAGTCGAAGAAAAATCCCGATTGCGGGAATATGATAACAATCTACTCAGGTTTGATATTTTGCACGCACTCGGGGCATTGACATCCGTCGCCCCGAGCATCAATTAGAGTAGATACAGCGGTGACGACTTCACCGCAGGAGGCACACATGACCGATCTTCTCACCTTACCGGTGATTCCACTCCGCGAGGCCGTCCTCTTTCCTGAAGTGACCTCGCCCATCGCGGCGGGCCGCGCGGGCACCCTGCGCGCCATCGAGGCCGCGCTGCGCACCGAGAGCAAACAGATCTTCGTCGTCTCGCAGCGCGAAAACCGCGAGGACGTCACCTCCGACATTCTCTACAGCATGGGTTGCGTGGCCACCATCGGCCCGGTCCAGCGGGGACCGTCGGGGATGCGTCTGCTGCTCAACGGCAACTACCGCGCCGTCGCGGTCCGTTACGACGAACAGGATGAATACCTGGTGGCGTCGATCCACGAGGCGGAGGAGATGTCCCCCCTCGATCCCGACGAGCCGACCTTTACCGCCCTCTACCGCGAGACCCGCGAACGGGCCGCCGAGCTCGGCCGCCGTGCGGGCATGCCCAAAGAGGCGGTGCAGCAGTTCCTGGCCGAGACCAAGGAGCCCGGGCGCTTCGCGGACCTGGTTGCGGGCCATCTCGAGCTCAAGCACGGCGATGCCCAGCGTCTGCTCGAGGCTCTGTCAGTCGAGCATCGGCTGCGCGACGTCCTCCTCCACACGCAGCGGCAGATCGCCGTTCTCGACGCCCAGGAGGACATCAAGAGCCAGGTCCAGGAAGAGCTCGGCGACCGCCAACGCGAGATGTTTCTGCGCCAACAGCTCAAGGCCATCCAGAAGGAGCTCGGCGACGACGGCGGCCGTGAGGACCTCGAGGAGCTGCGCGAAAAACTCGAGGCCCTCGAGCTCCCGGAGGCGGCCCGCAAGGAGGTCGACCGCGAGCTCGGCCGCCTCGAGCGCATGGGCCCCGAAGGCATGGAGGCCCAGGTCATCCGCACCTACCTCGAGACCATCTGCGAGCTGCCGTGGTCGAATCGAACCGAAGAACGGCTGGACGTGCAACGGGCGTCGGAGATCCTCGAGGAAGACCACTACGCCCTCGGCGACGTCAAGGACCGGATTCTCGAGTTCCTGGCGGTCCAGATCCTGAGAAAGAGAACCGAAATCCGAGCCGAAGCCGCGGAAGCCGCGGAAGCGGTCGAGGCTGCCGAGACCGAAGAGTCGCAACCCGACGCTGCCGAAGAAAAGGAAGCCGAGGTGTCGATCCACGACGCCACCGGCCGCAACCCGATCCTGCTCTTTGCCGGCCCCCCCGGCGTCGGCAAGACCTCGGTCGCGAAATCCATCGCCCGCGCCATGGGCCGCGAGTACGTTCGCATCTCGCTCGGCGGCGTGCGCGACGAGGCCGACATCCGCGGCCACCGGCGGACCTATGTCGGCGCCATGCCCGGCCGGATCATCCAGGGCATGAAACAGGCCGGATCCAAAAACCCGGTCTTCCTCCTCGACGAGGTCGACAAGCTCGGCGCGTCCTATCAGGGCGACCCCGGTGCGGCCCTCCTCGAGGTCCTCGACCCGGCGCAGAACGACAGCTTCACCGACCACTACCTCGGCGTGCCCTTCGATCTCCGCGAGGTCCAGTTCATCTGCACCGCCAACTACCTCCAGAACATCCCCGGGCCCCTTCAGGACCGCATGGAGGTCGTGGAGTTCGCCGGCTACACCGAGGCCGAAAAGCTCGAGATCGCCAAGCGCTACCTGACGCCGCGGCAGATCAAACAGACCGGTCTCACCGACGAGCAGATCGCCATCTCCGATGACGCGGTGCGCGAGGTCATCACCGGCTACACCCGCGAGTCCGGCGTCCGCCAACTCGAGCGTGAGATCGGACGGCTCGCCCGCAAGGTCGCCCGCAAGATCGCCGCCGAAGAACTGGAGTCCGCCGAGATCGGGCCGAAAGAGGTCAACGAGCTTCTCGGCCGACCCAAGGTCCACCCCGAGGTCGCCAACGAGACCGACCAGGTCGGGGTCGCCACCGGCATGTACTACACCCCGGTCGGCGGCGACATCATGTTCGTCGAGGTCGCACCGATGCCGGGCAAGGGCGAGCTGGTCCTCACCGGACAGCTCGGCGATGTCATGAAGGAGTCGGCCCGCGCCGCCTGGACCTACGCCAAGGCCCACGCCGACGAGCTCTTCATCCCCAAGGACGCCTTCAAACAGGATGTCCACATCCACGTGCCCGCCGGGGCCATCCCCAAGGACGGGCCCTCCGCCGGCGTCACCATGGCCACCGCCCTGGTGTCGGCGCTCTCCGGCAGACCGGCCCGCAACGATGTCGCCATGACCGGTGAGATCACCCTCTCCGGCCGGGTGCTGCCGATCGGCGGGGTCAAGGAAAAGGTCCTCGGTGCGGTGCGGGCCGGCATCACCACGATGGTCTTGCCAAAAGTCAACGACGTCGATCTCGAGGACCTGCCCGAGGAGATCCGCTCGAAACTGACGTTCCACCTGGTGGAGGAACTCGGAGAGGCGCTCGCCCACACCCTGCGCGGCGGCGAGTTCCGCGAGGGTCGGCTGCAGTTCTCAAGCGCCGCGCCGAAGAGGGGCTCGACCAGCAACCTCCAGCACTAGCGGCAAAGAGCCGGGAAGGGGAGAAAGGGAGCATGGGGGAAAGGGAGAAAGGGAGACCGTATCCCCTTTCGATGACCGTATCCCCTTCCGATGCAGGATTCAGGACCCAGGTTGCAGACTTTTACCTGGAGAATCTGCTGTTTTTCAGGATGTCATCCCGACCGAGGGAGAGAAGCGACCACGTGGAGCGATCCCTCCGCTACGGCCCTCTGGGCCTTCGGTCGGGATGACAGGAAGGGGTCGTCGTTCGCCCGGGATGATCATGAGTCCCGCCGAAACGACCCGAGCATGATAAGGAGCAGGGTCTCCCCGTGCTCCCCTGCTCCCCTGCTCCCCTGCAGTTGATCAGTCTTCGACAATCTCAACCTTCTCGATCTCGACGAACTGCTCGATCGGATCCACGATCGACGGCGGTGGGTTCTCGACGTCGAGCTCGTAGGTGCGGTCGTCGGCGGTGCGCACCGGCTCGCCGGAGGGGTCGAAGACGTGGTTGCCGGCGCCGGCAAAGTCCTCTTCCGGCCAGGCCGAACCGGCGATGCAGCAACCCAGGACCCACATCTGATTTTCAGCCGCCCTCGCCTGCAGCAGGGTGCTCCAGATGTGGTCCCTCCGCCACGGCCACCACGCGGGCACCACCAGCATGTCGCACTTCGCCTCGAGCTTGAGCGCGCGCGCCTGTTCCGGGAAACGGACGTCGTTGCAGTTCATCAGCCCGACCCGCAGCCCCCGCCAGTCGAAGGCGACATAGCGATCGCCCGGCTGCCACATCTCGAACTCGCCGTTGGGGGCGAAGAGGTGGACCTTGTCGTAGGCGGCCACCTCGCGGCCGCCGAGCCAGACGGTGACCCGATTGCGGCGATCCTCGCTGATCGAGCCGAAGACGAACAGGGTTGCCGGCGTTGCGGCGGAGACTTCGGCGAACACGCTGCGTGCCCGAGTGGGCTCCACGACTCGCGAATAGCCGGTGAGGAAGAGCTCCGGGAACACCATGAGCTCCGCGCCGCCTTCGACCGCCCCAGCAGCCTCTGCCCTCAACCGCTCGAGATTGTCATCGACTCCCAGACACATCCAACGTGAGAGATGAATCTTCATGGGTTGATCATATCCGTTCCGCGTCCCCGGCTCCCAAAGGCAGGACCGTATGAGAAAAGGGAGGGGATAAACCCCTCCCCTACGATGCTCAGAAACCATTTGGGGGGCGGGGTTGGTCTCAGCCCTTGACCACATACCGACGTGAACAGGGAGGGGATAAACCCCTCCCCTACGACTGTCAATGAGAACCGTAGGGGCGGGGTCCATCCCCGCCCATCCTCTTCGAGCCGAGAAATATCGAGGATATCCAGAATATCTATTAAATCTGGAATTTCATTTCATGTATTGCTGTTGATCCGCTCGAAGGGGGTCGTGGGTGCGCATTACCAAACACGAAGAGTTCGGTCTGCGGCTGGTCACCAGCATCGCCCGCTCGGGCGGTCAGCTGAACATCCGCGAGCTCGCCGAGCACGAGGGTCTGCCCGAGGCCACCATCGCCAAGGTGGTGGCCCGATTGCGGCGCGCCGGTCTATTGGCGGCCGAAAGAGGCCGCAACGGCGGCTACTCGCTGACCCGCGGCGCCGACTCGATCACCCTTGCCGACGTCGTGGGGGCTTTTGGCAATGAGATCTACGACGCCGGTTTCTGCGGCCGCATGAACGCGGGCGAGAGCTGCGCCCACGACGCCTCCTGCGGGCTGCGGCCGGTGTGGAACGGCCTCGGCGAGGTCATCGGCAATTTTCTGGACGGCTACACGGTTGGCGACATCGTCCGGAGCACCCGGCCGAAGCGAACCGGCAGGATCAACGAGATTTCTCTACCGGTCGTCAATGGCTGCTCCGGTTAACGACAGTATTTCTCGCGGCCGCGCCGCGAGTGGGGACACGAGGACACGATGACAACCCAGACCAAGATCATCGAGGATTTCGCAAACCGCGAATACGAACACGGTTTCGTCACCGACATCGAGCAGGACACCCTGCCGCCCGGTCTCGACGAAGATGTCATCCGGCACATCTCGGCCAAGAAGAACGAGCCCGAGTGGTTGCTCGAATGGCGGCTCAAGGCGTATCGCCACTGGCAGACGATGACCGAACCGCGGTGGCCCAACGTCACCTACGAGGCGATCGACTACCAGGCCATCTCCTACTTCTCGGCCCCGAAGAAAAAGGAACTCGCAAGCCTCGACGAGGTCGACCCCGAGATCCTCGCCACCTACAAGAAGCTCGGCATTCCGATCGACGAGCAGAAGATCCTCGCCGGGGTCGCGGTCGACGCGGTCTTCGACAGCGTTTCGGTGGCCACCACCTACAAGGGCAAGCTCGCCGAGCTCGGGATCATCTTCTGCTCGTTCTCGGAAGCCGTCCAGGAACACCCCGAACTGGTCAAGAAGTACCTCGGGTCGGTTGTTCCCACCACCGACAATTACTTTGCCGCCCTCAACTCGGCGGTCTTCACCGACGGCTCCTTCGTCTACATCCCCGAGGGCGTGCGCTGCCCGATGGAGCTCTCCACCTACTTCCGGATCAACGCCGCCAACACCGGCCAGTTCGAGCGCACCCTGATCGTCGCCGACAGGGGCGCCTACGTGAGCTACCTCGAAGGCTGCACGGCGCCGATGCGCGACGAGAACCAGCTGCACGCCGCGGTCGTCGAGTTGGTGGCTCTCGAGGACGCCACCATCAAGTACTCGACGGTGCAGAACTGGTACCCCGGCGACAAGGAGACCGGCGCCGGCGGCATCTTCAACTTCGTCACCAAACGCGGCATCTGCAAGGGCGACCGCGCCAAGATCTCGTGGACCCAGGTCGAGACCGGCTCCGCCATCACCTGGAAATACCCGAGCGTGATCCTCAAGGGCGACGACACCGTGGGCGAGTTCTACTCGGTGGCGCTCACCGCCGGCCGCCAGCAGGCCGACACCGGATCCAAGATGATCCACCTCGGCAAGAACACCTCCTCGACCATCGTCTCCAAGGGCATCTCGGCCGGCCGCGGCCAGAACACCTACCGGGGCCAGGTCAAGGTGGCGAAGAAGGCCGAGAACGCGCGCAACTACTCGCAGTGCGACTCGATGCTGATCGGCGACCGCTGCGGCGCCCACACCTTCCCCTATATCGAGATCGCCAACCCGACCGCCCAGATGGAGCACGAGGCCTCGACCTCGAAGATCGGCGAGGACCAGATCTTCTACTGCAACCAGCGCGGCATCGAGACCGAGGACGCGGTGTCGATGATCGTCAACGGCTTCTGCAAAGAGGTCTTCCGCGAGCTCCCCATGGAGTTCGCCGTCGAAGCCCAGAAACTCCTCGGCGTCTCACTCGAAGGCAGCGTCGGATGAAAAACCAGTTCTCAGTTTTCAGTTTTGAGTTTTTAGTTCCGGTGCCGCACCCGAGCATCGACGGGCGTGCGACGGCAACTCAACACTCAAAACTCATAACTCAAAACTATTGCGCTTTGGAGCTGACATGCTGAAACTGAATAATCTCCACGTCGCCATCAACGGCAAAGAGATCCTCAAGGGCATCGACCTCACGGTCAACCCGGGCGAGGTGCACGCCATCATGGGGCCCAACGGCTCGGGCAAGAGCACCCTCGCGAGCGTGCTCGCGGGACGCGACGAGTACGAGATCACCGAGGGTGGGATCATTTACTCGGGCCGGGATCTGCCGAACTCGAAGCCGAGGAGCGCGCCCGCGAGGGCCTGTTCCTCGCCTTCCAGTACCCGGTCGAGATCCCCGGCGTTTCGAACACCTACTTTCTGCGCACGGCGTTGAACGCGATCCGCACCCACCGCGGCGAGGAAACGGTCGACGCCATGGATTTCCTGGCGCTGGTGCGCGACAAGGCGAAAATGCTCAAGCTCGACGAGTCCCTGCTCAAGCGGCCGGTCAACCACGGTTTCTCAGGCGGCGAGAAGAAGCGCAACGAGATCTTCCACATGGCCGTCCTCGAGCCGAAGCTCGCGATCCTCGACGAGACCGACTCGGGGCTCGACATCGACGCCCTCAAGATCGTCGCCGACGGGGTCAACTCGCTGCGCAGCCCCGAGCGCTCCTTTGTCGTCATCACCCACTACCAGCGCCTGCTCAACTACATCGAGCCCGATTTCGTGCACGTCCTGATGGACGGGCGGATCGTCCGTTCGGGCGGCCGCGAGCTCGCCCTCCAACTCGAGGACCAGGGCTACGAGTGGCTGGAGACCGCACCCGCGGCGGCGACCGCGTGACGAGGACGGCCATGAGCAACGGATCTCTCCTCTCGGTCCTCGATACCGCCGCTGCCGCACCGGCGCCGGCGCTACTGCAGGAGTTGCGCGGTCGCGGCCGCACGCTGTTCGAAAGCCTCGGTCTGCCCAACCGGCGCCAGGAGGACTGGCGGTTCACCCGGCTGAAGGACATCGAGGACCGTGAATTTGCTGCCGGCACCGCTGGCCCCTTCGCGGATCGACGTCACCTCATGGCGGCGGGACGACGCCCACGTTCTGGTCTTCATCGACGGGATGTTCTCGCCGGACTTTTCCTCGGTCGAGGACCTCCCCGACGGCGTGGTGATCACCAACCTGATGCTCGCCACGGCCTCGGGCTCCGAGGTCGTGAAGCGCCACCTCGGCAGCCTCGCGCCGGTCGAGGACCACTCCTTCGCCGCTCTCAACACTGCGGTCCTCGCGGACGGTGCCGTGATCCACATACCGCCTGGTGTCGCAGTCGAACGGCCGATCCAGCTCCTCTTCATCGCGGGGCCCAGCAAGCAGGCAACGGTGTGCGCTCCCCGGATCCTGATCGTGGCCGAAAAGGGCAGCGGCGTGACCATCGAAGAGCATCACGTGGGCACCGGAGGCGCCGCTCTCACCTGCCCGGTCAGCGAGATCGTGGTCGAGGCGGGCGCCGCCGTTCGCCACGTGATCGTCCAGGACGAATCGCCCGCCACCCAGCACCTCGCCTCACGACACGTGACGCTGGGCGAGGCAAGCCGCTACGCAGCGCAGTCGGTGTCGTTGGGCGGTGCGCTCGTCCGCACCGACATCCAGGTCGACCTCAACGGTGAGGACGCCGAGGCATCACTCGACGGTTTGTATCTGACCGACGGCGACCAGCAGGCCGACTCCCACCTGACTCTGCGCCACACGGTTCCCAACTGCAGGAGCCACCAGCTCTACAAGGGCATCCTCGCGGGTTCGTCGCGGGCCGTCTTCACCGGCCGCATCGTGGTCGATCAGGACGCGCAGAAGACCGACGCGACGCAGTCGAACCGCAACCTCATTTTGTCAGACGACGCGGTCGCACACTCCAACCCGCAGCTCGAGATCTTCGCCGACGACGTTCGCTGCACCCACGGCTCCACCGTCGGCCGGCTCGACGACGACGCGGTGTTCTACCTGCGGTCGCGGGGGATCGGCCGCGACGAGGCGCGGCGGCTCCTGACCCTCGCCTTCGCCGGCGAGGTTCTCGATCGCATCCCGGTCGAGACCCTGCGCGACGACCTCAGGCGACGGGTGTCTGAAAAGCTCGCCCTCATCGAACGATCCGGGGCCGGCGCATGAACAGCCCCCCGGCTGTCGCCGAGGTCGCGGCCGCGTTCGATGTCGAGCGCATTCGCGCCGACTTCCCGGCCCTCCACCAGGAGGTCCACGGCAAACCGTTGGTCTACCTCGACAACGCCGCCACCACCCAGAAGCCCCGCGCGGTCATCGACGCCGTCCGCCACTTCTACGAACGGGACTGCTCCAACGTCCACCGCGGCGTCCACCTGCTGTCCGCAGCGCGCCACCGTCGCCTACGAGAAGGCCCGAACCACGGTCAGAAACACCTCGGCGCGGCCGACAGCCGCTCGATCGTCTTCACCCGCGGCACCACCGAAGGCATCAACCTGGTCGCCTCGAGCTTTGTCCGCCCGCGTCTCGGCGCGGGCGACGAAGTCCTGATCTCGGCCATGGAGCACCACTCCAACATCGTCCCCTGGCAGCTCCTGTGCGAGGAGCGTGGCGCCCACCTCAAGGTCATCCCGATCGACGACGACGGCGACATCATCCTCGACGAGTACGAACGGCTGCTCTCCGAGCGCACCAAGATCGTCGGCATCGTCCACGTCTCCAACGCGCTCGGCACCGTCAACCCGGTGCGCGAGATGATCGCCACCGCCCACGCCCACGGCGTGCCGGTCCTGGTCGACGGGGCCCAGGCCGTGCCCCACCTCGCGGTCGACGTCCGGGAACTCGACTGCGACTTCTACGTCTTCTCGGGCCACAAGGTCTACGGCCCCACCGGCATCGGCGCCCTCTACGGCAAGCGCGAGCACCTGCTGGAGATGGTGCCCTACCAGGGCGGCGGCGACATGATCCTGTCGGTGACCTTCGAAGGCACGACCTACAACGAACCGCCGCACCGTTTCGAGGCCGGCACCCCGAACATCGAGGGGGCGATCGGTCTCGCCGCCGCCCTCGACTACGTCGAACCGGATCGGTCTCGACGCCATCGCCGCCCACGAAAGCAGCCTCCTCGCCGACGCGACCGCCGCAGTTCTCGAGATCCCGGGTATCCGGTTGGTGGGGTCGGCACGCGAGCGCGCCTCGGCGCTGTCGTTCGTCATGGAAGGGGTCCACCCGCACGACATCGGCACCATCCTCGACTCGGAGGGTGTCGCCGTTCGCGCCGGCCACCACTGCGCCCAACCGGTGATGAAACGCTTCGGCGTCTCGGCAACCGTCCGCGCGTCCTTCGCCCTCTACAACACCAACTCCGAGATCGACGCCCTGGTGGCCGGTCTGCTCAAGGTCCGGGAGGTATTCGGCTGATGTCGGACATGCGCGAGCTCTACCAGGAGATCATCCTCGACCACAACAAGAAGCCGCGGAACTGCTACGTCATGGACTGCGCGACCCGTTCGGCCGACGGTCACAACCCCCTGTGCGGTGACATCGTCAAGGTCTATCTGCGGATCGAAAACGGCATCATCGAAGAGATCAGCTTCCAGGGTCACGGCTGCGCCATCTGCACCGCCTCGACCTCGCTCATGACCGAGTCGGTCAAGGGCAAGACCGTCACCGAGGCGAAGGAGATCTTCGAGGGCTTTCACGACATGCTGACCGGCGTCGCCGCCGAGCAGGGCGTGGAGCTCGGCAAGCTGCAGGTCTTCGAGGGCGTGCGCGAGTACCCGGTCCGGGTCAAGTGCGCCACCCTCGCCTGGCACACCCTCAACGCCGCCATGGATGGCGAGGCGGATGAGAAAGTGAGCACGGAATGAGTTCGGAGTTCGGAATTCGGAATTCTGAGTTTTCGGTCTCCCGACTCGGATCGTTCGGAGCCGGGGACCGGGCATTCAAAATTCAAAATTCAAAATTCAAAACTCGGGGCGAGGCCGTCGATGAGCACCCTTCGCGATCAAGTCGTCGAGGTCCTGAAGACGGTCTACGACCCGGAAATCCCGGTCAACATCCACGAGATGGGGCTGGTGTACGAGGTCAAGGTCGACGACGACGCCAACGTCCACATCCTCATGACCCTGACCTCGCCGATGTGTCCGGTGGCCGAGAGCCTCCCACCCGAGGTCGAGGAAAAGGTCGCGGCCATCGAGGGCGTCGCCAAGGCCACCGTCGAGGTCACCTGGGACCCACCGTGGGACCCGGAGATGATGTCCGAAGCCGCCAGGCTCGAGCTTGGGATGTTCTAGAGTTTTGAGTTCTCAGTTTTGAGTTTTGAGTTTCCACCTCGGAGTCGTTGAGCCGTTTGTGGGGCAGCCGTCCCGTCAATCTCCCACCGTTGTCGACCACTCGGAAGTGTCACCGGTTTCGAAATCATCGGAGAAGATCTCGGCCGGTGGAGCCTCTGCGGTCACAGCCGTCGAGGAGACATCCATCGGGTCCTCGATCGAAAGCCCGGTGTCGTAGGTGCGGTCCTCGGCCCTGCTGCCACCGGTCCGGTGAACCACCATGAACTGGTTCGGGCTCGCCAGCGGTGCGCCGGCGACGAGGGCAACCCCGACGAAGAGAGTTCTCGCGACAGAAGGCGTGACCTCGAGGTGGCTGTCGCCCTTTGGAAGCGCCAGGGTCGTGGCCCCGTCCGTGAGGACCGGCGGAACCTGGCTCACCACCTCGGAATCGAAGGCCGGATCGAAGTCGCCCGAGTCGTCGTCGTCTTCAAAGATCCAGACACCGTGGAAAAGAGCATCCGACTCCGCCTGGCTGAGCGGCACACCGGTTCCGTCCGTGAACACGAGTTCCAGCTCCGCCGGTTCCAGATCACCATCGGCCGCGATCCCGCGATGCTCCACGACGATTTCGAGGACATCGTCGAGAACACCGGGCAACAGGGTCGAGGGCGCAGTGGAGGTCGTCGAGAAGGCCGCCTGCCCTCCCCGATTCGGCCACCACCATGCGACGTCGTCGTTCGAATCGTGGACCAGATCGGGGTCGCCGTCCCGATCCAGGTCCGCGACCGCCAGTGCCGCTGCCCGGAACGTCTCGGTCGAGACGGGGTGAGGCGTCCACGCCGTTCCGTCGCCGGCCGAGTTCTCGTACCACGCGAGCAGGCAGTCGCTTGCCGAAGACTCTGCGATGAGGACCGCATCCAGATCGCCGTCGAGGTCGAGGTCAGCCAATGTCACGTTGCGCGGCCAATCGATCCCGCTCACGATCGTCTGTTGATCGCTCCAGACGGTGGCGTCGCCCGCCGTGTTTTCGAACCAGACCACGAGACCATCCGTCTGCAAAACGCCGGCAAGGTCCTGGTCTCCGTCACCGTCGATGTCCCCCGCTTCGATCGATCGCGCGGTGTTGAGATCACTGGCAATGGTCTGTTCAAAACGGATGATGCCGTTGGTGTCGAGCTGGTTCTCCATCCACACCCATCTGGATTCAACCGAAGCGGCAACGTCGACGTCTCCGTCACCATCGAGGTCGGCAGCTGTCATTGAGTCGGCATCCCACGTCGAGCCGCTGCCCGCCGCAGTTTCGGTCCACGCTCCGCCAACCCCGTCGGTGTTGGCGTACCAGTCGAAGCCGGTTCCAAACGAACCCTTGAACAGGTCGAGATCGCCATCGCGGTCGAAATCTGCGGCCCTCAGCGCACGGCAGAAGAGCTCGGTCGACGGCACAGAGTGATGCGTCCACCCTCCGATGCCGTCGGACTCCCACCACGAGATGGCGTCCGTGGTGCACCCGGCCACATCAAGGATGCCGTCACGATTGAAATCGCCGGCGGCCAGGGCCTGGACCAGGATGCTGTCTTCGATCTCGTGTACGGTCCACGATGTGGCGTCACCCCCGTCATTTTCCGACCACACCAGCACCTCATTTGTCCAGTCGGCGACAACGAGGTCGAGGTCGCCGTCGCCATCCACGTCGACGACTTCCAGGTCCTTGGTCCAGCTCACAGCACCGGCGGCGAGGTTGTCCCGATACAAGGCGCTGCGGTGGATGGTCAGGTTCTCCCACCACGCGAGGTCGCCCAGACTCGGCGACACCGCGAAGAGATCGGCGTCACCGTCGCCGTCGGCATCGCCCACGGCCACGTCGAACGGCCCGGTGAAGGCCGCATCCACTGTGTGAAGGCTCCAGGCCGAACCGTCTCCAAGACCCGAGTTCTCCCACCACGCCAGTTCGTCGCCTGCGTATTCGCCGAACAGCACATCGAGATCGCCGTCGAGGTCGAGGTCGTGAGCCAACGCCGCGGCGACCGTGTCGACGGCGCCGCCCACACCGTTGATGTCCCAACTCCCTCCGCTGCCGTCATTTTCGTACCATCGAATGGCGGCTTCATCGGCGGCCGATACCAGGGCGTCGAGATCACCATCGCGATCCATGTCCGCCAGCTCCACCGAGGCCGCCTCTTCGAGATCCGCGATGTCGTGTTTCGTCCAGGTGTCGGCTGCGTCGCGCGAGTACCACGCGACCTCGCCTGAAGCGCCCCTCGATGCCGCCACCACGTCGGCGACACCGTCCTTGTCGACATCCCCCACCGCGACCCACCGGGCTTCAGGGAGGCTGTCGTCGACGGTTTCATAGGTCGGAATGCCTGTGCCGTTGTTCAGCGCGACCGCGATCTCACCCGCATTGGTCGCGGCGCCGACCGCATCGAGGTCGCCGTCATCGTCAAAGTCACCTACGGCGACGGAGGCCGCCCCGTCGAACGAGGTCGCGATGAGCCGCAACGTCCACCCGCCATCCAACGGCGTGCCGTCGTTTTCGTACCACCCGATCGCATCGCTCGAGCCCGTTGCCGAGACCAGGAGATCCGCGTCGCCGTCGCCGTCGACATCCACGATCTCCACGTCGCTTCCACTGACGACGGAATATGCAACGACCAGGCGGGTGAAGCCGCCGTCGCCCCCGCCCCGCCACCAGTAGAGGGTGGTGCTCGAAACGGCGATCGCTGCGATGTCGAGCGCCCCGTCGCCGTCGATGTCACCCGTCTCCACCGAGATGGCGCCGTCGTACTCGCCTTCGACGACCGTCGCGGCAGAGAACGGCAGCTCGCCGGCCCGGGAGACCGGGGAGAAGGCCAGGGAGAAGGCAAAAAAGACAACACAAACAACCGCAACCGTCGTCCCACGATGCATCGTTACCTCCGCGATCGAGCGTTTTGTGTCGCATCCATCGTATCTCCTGGGGTGACTTTTCTCAATACAATTGAGAAATTGGAGGATACGAAAGGGTTCCCGCAGCGGCGTGGGTGATGCATCACCGGCGGACGTCTTCCATCTCAACTCTCGGCCGCCGCAGCATGTCCGGATCCCCTTCAGGGGAATCTGTCACAGCGACAAAAGGCTTGCGCCATCACAGCGTCGCTCAACGAACTCCGCCGTCGAGCGGAATTCAGAACTCAAAACTCAACACTAAGATCTGCCTTTCGCCGCCTCGAGGAGCAGCTCGGTGAAGGGGCCGGAGCCGGGCAGGTTCTGGCCGCCATCGACCACCAGAAGAGTCCCGGTGATGTAGGCGGCGAGGGGCGAGGCGAGAAAGACCGCAGCGCGGCCGATGTCCTCCACGGTGCCGTAGCGACCGAGCGGGATCGCGGCCCGCAGTCGTCTGTGAAACGCCTCGTCGGTAGGCGCCAGTCGGCGCATGCCCTCGGTGCCTTCGATGGGCCCCGGCGCCACCGAGTTGCAGCGGATCCCGAACCGCCCCCACTCGAGGGCGAGGTTGCGCATCAGGTGGTCGACCCCCGCCTTGGCGGCGCCGACGTGGGCCTGCAATGCGTATGGAACATAGGCTTGGCCGGCAGAGAGAAAGAGGATCGTGCCGCGGGTCGCCTGAAGTTGTTCGAAGGCCGCGCGGCTGGCGTTGAACGAACCCACGAGGTCGATGTCGACGACCGCTTTGAACCCACCCGGGCTCAAGTTCTCGGCCGGGCACGGGAAGTTGCCTGCGGCGCCGCACACCAGGTGGTTGATGGGTCCGAGTGCGGTCCGGGTCTTTTCGAACGCCCGTTCAAGGGCCTCATAGTCCCGGACGTCGGCGACTTCCGCGACCACTCGCGCCCCGAGTGCCTCGAGTTCGGTTGAAGCGCCTTCGAGACGTTCGACCGAACGTCCACAAATGCCGATGTCGGCGCCGAGGGCGGCGAACGAGCGCGCGATCCCGAGGTTGATGCCGCTGCCGCCGCCGGTGATGAAGACCACCTGGCCCGCAAACAAATCTGCCGGCAAGAATGCCGTGATATCCATGAAATCACCCCCTGGTATCGCCGATCCACTGAAGGTAACCGCCGAGCCCCGCGAATTCGTCCCACAACCTCACCACCGCTCACCACGAGATGTCCTTCATTCAAAACTCAAAACCAAAAACTGGCCTTTGCCCCCTGCTAACCTGTTGCCGTCGAAGGAGGGCGAGGATGAAGGCTGGTTGTGACCGCAGGCGGTTCGTGGCGTTTCTGGGTGGGTTCGGCGTCGCCGGAATGGCAGTCGACCGGTTGTGGGCGGCTGCGGAAGAGAACGGTGCCGTCACGGTAGCCGATCTGGCCCATGCCGAGACCCTGGCCGGGCTCGACTTTACCGACGCCGAGCGCGAGCTCATGCTCGAGGGTGTCAACGACCTCAAGGCGGACTACGCGGCGCTGCGCGAGGTGCCGTTGCCCAACTCGGTGTCGCCGGCGCTCCACTTCGACCCGCGGCCGGCGGGCTTTGTCTACGATCCCGGCCCGCGGCGTTTCCGGCCCAGCCGACCTCGGGCGGTCGAAGTCACCGACGACCTCGAGGCCTTGGCCTTTCTCTCCGTCACTCAGCTCGCCGAGCTGGTGCGGACCCGGCAGGTCTCATCGGTCGCCCTGACCGGGATGTACCTCGAGCGACTTCGCCGCTTCGACCCGACCCTCCACTGCGTCATCACCCTCACCGAAGAGTTGGCCATGGTGCAAGCCGAGCGTGCCGACCGCGAACTCGCCGACGGGATCTACCGCGGCCCGCTCCACGGCATCCCGTGGGGGGCCAAGGACCTGCTGGCGGTGCGCGGGCTACCCGACCACCTGGGGAGCGACCCCGTTCAAGGACCAGTATTTCGACGAGAACGCCACCGTCGTCAAGAAACTCGACGAGGCGGGCGCCGTGCTGGTGGCCAAGCTCACGCTGGGCGCCCTGGCCAACGGCGACGTGTGGTTCGGCGGCACCACCCGCAACCCGTGGAACCCCGAGGACGGCTCCAGCGGCTCCTCGGCGGGCCCGGCGTCGGCGGTGGCGGCGGGACTGGTCGGTTTCGCCATCGGCACCGAGACCCGCGGCTCGATCCTGTCGCCGTGCACCCGCTGCGGTGCGACCGGGCTCCGCCCCACCTTCGGCCGGGTCAGCCGCCACGGCGCGATGGCCCTGTCGTGGTCGATGGACAAGATCGGCCCCATCTGCCGCTCGGTGGAGGACTGTGCCCTGGTCTTCGATGTCATCCAGGGCCCCGACGGTCACGACGAGACCGTCATCGACGTGCCCTTCAGCTGGGTCGCGGACCGCGATCCGCGGGACCTCCGCGTCGGCCTATCTGCGCTCGGCATTCGAGACCAAACCCGAACAGGAAGACCGGCAGGAGTGGTACGAGCTCAACCTGGCCACCCTCGAGAGGGTACGCTCGTTGGGCATCGATCTCGTCCCCATCGAGCTCCCCGATCTCCCGATCAACGCCATGGGCTTCATTCTCGTCGCCGAGGCGGCAGCCGCGTTTGACGACCTCACCCGCTCGAACCTGGACGACACCCTGGTCCGCCAGGACGAGACGGCGTGGCCCAACCGCTTCCGCAGCCACCGCGCCGTGCCGGCGGTGGAGTACATCCAGGCCAACCGGATACGGCGGCTGGCAATGCGCGAGATGGCGCGCATCCTCGACGGCATCGATGTCTATCTTTCGCCGACCTTTGGCGACAATCTACGGCTGACCAACCTCACCGGCCACCCCGCGGTGGTCCTTCCCAACGGCTTCCGCGCCGACGGCACGCCGACCAGCGTCACCTTCTGCGGCAATCTCTTCCGGGACTCGGAGGCGATGCTGCTGGCCAGGGCGTATCAGGAGGCGACGGGGTTCCAGGACCGGCAGCCCAAGCTGTGACCTGAGTCCCGCAAAGCCGTCGAACCGTCACCGCGGGCGGCAGGTATGCCGCCCCTACCCGGCATTCGACGGTCGGCTGTAGGGGCGGGACCTGTCGGTCCAACTCTTCTCAAAGCCGTCGGCGGGTCCTTCAGGACCCGCCACCACCACCGCTCATTCAGAGCCTCCCACGGGCGGGCCGTAAACGACCCGCCTCCGCCTGTCAGAGAATCCCTCGCCTGCTCGATTCCTGGCTCACCCGAGAACGCCGGGGCCGAGTGCCTCAGTCCTTCTTTTTCTTCTTCTTGGGGGCGGTGCTCTTGACCCCGTTCTGAACCTTTTCAAGCGCTTCGCTGACGGTGCGCAGAACCTTGAGCCTGGCGAAGCGCTTGCAGTTGCCCTCGACCAGGGTCCACGGCGCATCGATCGTCGACGTGCGCTCGACCATCTCCTGTACCGCGCGCTCGTAGGGGTCCCATTTTTCGCGGTTCCGCCAGTCCTCGTCGGTCAGCTTCCAACGCTTGTACTCGATCGTCTGGCGCTCCTCGAAGCGGCGCAGCTGTTCCTCGGGGGTGATGTGGAGCCAGAACTTGACGAGCACGATACCGAACTCGGTCAGCTGGCGCTCGAACTCGTTGATCTCGGTGTAGGCGCGACGCCACTCACCCTCCGAGGCGAAGCCTTCGACCCGCTCCACCAGCACCCTGCCGTACCAGCTGCGGTCGAAGATCGTCACGCGGCCGGAGCGGCCGAGGTGGCGCCAGAATCGCCACAGGTAGTTGTGAGCTCGCTCCTCGTCGGTCGGTGCGGCGATCGCGATGACGCGGGAGTCGCGGGCGTCGAGCGCCTGCGTGAATCGCCGGATCGCGCCGCCCTTACCGCCCGCGTCCCAGCCCTCGAAGACCGCAACGATCGAGGTACCGCGTTCCCTGGCCCGGCGAAACAGAGCGTTGAGCCGCCCCTGTTCTTTCGGGAGCTCGCGCCGGTAGTCCTTCTTGCTCACGGTCAGATTCATGTCGAGCTCGGTGAGCACGGTGCGGTCGAGGGAGTCGGCGAGGGAGGCGATGGCCGAGTCGGCGGCTGCCTCCGGCGGCTGCTCTCCGATCTCGATGTCGACCGGCGCGGCAACGCTCATCCCGCCGTTGAGCCGGTGGCTGACCGCGTCCCGGATGATCGTCGCGACCGTCAGCGATCGATAGTTGGTGTCGGCGCCCTCCACGATCTTCCAGGGCGCCCGGGCGAAGCTGGTGCGGCGGATCGTGTGCTCGGCCGCCATCACGAAGCGGTCGTACATCCGCCAGTGTTCCCAGTCCGCCTGCGTCACCCGCCAGCTCCTCAGCGGGTCCTTCTCGAGGGCCTTGAGGCGCCTCTTCTGCGCCGCCTTGCCGAGGTGCATCCAGAACTTCAGGATCAGCGCGCCGTCATCGGCCAGGACCCGCTCGAAGGCGATAATGCGATCGAGCCGGCGGTCGAACTCCGCATCGGTGATGCGGTCGTGGACGCGGTCGAGAAAGGGCGGTGAGTACCAGGCGCTCAAAAAGAGCCCGAACTGCCCGCGTTCCGGAAGATCGCGCCAGTAGCGCCAGAACTCGGGGCGTTCCTGCTCCTCGTCCGACGCCTTGAGGTAGGCGAAGGTCTCGATCCACCGCGGGTCCATCCACTCGTTGAGCAGGTTGACGGTCGCCCCCTTGCCGGCGCCGTCGACCCCCGAAAAGAGGACGATCACCGGAAAGTCGGCCTTGCGCAGCATCTGCTGCAGCTCGAGGAGCCGGACGCGCAGCTCCGGCACCGCCTTTTCGAAGGCCTTCTTCCCCACCTTGCGCCCGAGTTCCGCGGTTTCAAACATGCTGCTCCCGTGTCGTGGACCCGCCCCAGGATAACCCACGAAACCGCTCCAGGGTGCTGTTCGGGCGACTCGGGTTACTATGAACCGGCATGTCGAGCAGCAGCCACGACCTCCGTCTCTACGCGCACCGCGGTGCCTCGGCCCTGCTGCCCGAGAACACTCTCGAAGCTTTCGAACGGGCCCTGGCCGACGGTGCCACCGCGCTCGAACTCGACATCCACCGCACCAGCGACGGCCATTTCGTGGTTGCCCACGATCCCCACGGTCTTCGCCTGGCCGGCGTTTCCGACCACATCTGCACGCTCTGCCTCGCCGACGTGAAGCGGTGGGATGTTTCGACCACCGATCCCAGGAACCTCGGACACTACGAGGTGCCGACCCTCGGGGAGGTTCTCGAGGCCTTTCCGAACGTGCCGATGAGCATCGACCACAAACCCGGCGACCCCGGAGCGGTACCGGAGCTGCTCGAACTGCTGGCGCGACACGGGGCCGAGGACCGGGTAACGCTGGCCAGTTTCAGTGGCAAAGTCATGGAGCGGGTCCGCAATCTCGGCTACCGCGGCCGTACCGCGCTCACCCGGCAGGAAATCGTCTGGCTGCGCTTCCTGCCGACCGCGCTCGCACGAAAGTACGTCGCCGGGGACGCCGCCCAGGTCCCGACCCACTCGGGGCCGATCCGTCTCGATGGCAAAAGGTTCCTCGAGAAATGCCGGTCCCTCGGGATCCGCACCGACTTCTGGGTCGTCAACGATCCCGCGCAGGCGCGCTCGCTTCTGGATGCCGGCGCCACGGGCGTCATGACAGATGATCCGGCGCGGATCGCTCCGGTTTTTCGGGAACGGGAGGGATAGAAACTGCCATCGCAGGCCGGCTTTCCTTGCGCCCTTCCCGTGCGGAGCCAGGCATCGCGGCCCGTCGGACGGGCCGGATGCCAGGCACCGCCGCTGAACGTGACACGTATCCTGACTCGCTTCCCGAGAGGAGCCACCTTCAACATTGTTGGCCCGAAAAAACCCACCGACGTGGAGGTTCTTGTGTCCAACAATGTTGAAAGTGGCACCTCCGCCGATCGGCACCTCCGCCGCACACGGCTCCACCCGCCCAGAACACTCGGACCTTCAAGTTCGGTGGGGTGCGGGTGGACATTCCGAATTCCGAATTCCGAATTCTTAAGACCTTCCTCTTGACAGCTCGAATCTCAAGGGATATTCTCATGCTGTGAGTTGTTGAGATGTATTCCCGAACCACCCGCTATGCCTTCCACCTCCTCGGCACGCTGGCGCGCCGGCGCGACGCGTTGGTCAGCGGAGAGGAACTCGCAGGGTTGACAGGCATCCCAGCGAACTACCTCTCGAAGATCCTGAACCAGCTCCGAAAAAGTGGGTTTGTCGAGTCCCAGAAGGGCTGGGGCGGCGGTTTCCGTCTCGACGAGAAGTCTCTCGACAGGCCGATCATGGACGTGCTCGAGGCGGTTGAAGGGCCGCTGAGAGCATTGAACGACTGCGCGTTCGGCCTGCCCGAGTGCGACGAAAACCACCCCTGTCCGCTGCACGACCAGTGGGAACAGGTCCGCCACGCCTCCGACCGCATGCTGGAGGAGACCCGGATCTCCGATCTCGCGTTCGAAGGCCGCTGATTTTTTTGACCACTCAAAAGACCTTGAAGTGTCTTGAGACAACAAAGGAGCAACAGCCATGATTCACCCCGTAGAAACCCTGATGAACGAGCACCGCGTCATCGAGCGCGGGCTCGATTCATTGGACAGCCTGAGTGCCGGCCTCTCCACAACCGACCCGGCCGCTCGCGTCCGCCTCGGCGAGCTCGTGCGTTTCTTCCGCGAGTATGCCGACCGGGTGCACCACGCCAAGGAGGAGGACCGTCTGTTCACGGCCCTGGCCGCCCACGGCTTTTCGAGTCAATCCGGCCCCGTCTTCGTGATGCTGTCCGAGCATGAGGCCGGCAGGGCGCACGTCACCAGGCTGGCCGAAATCGCCGGCGGAGACGGGCCCGCTGACATCGGAGGAGGTGGAAACCGTCCGGGAACACGCGACGGCCTTCTCGGTCCTGCTGCGCGGCCACATCCAGAAGGAGGACAACATCCTCTTCCCGATGGCGGCTCAGGTGCTCCAGCCTCCGGTCGTCGCGGAGCTCAGGAAAGCCTTCGACGCCTTCGACGCGACCACCGAGTTGGAGGAACTCCAGAGCTCTTGCCGACGATTGAGCATCGCGCACGAAAAAGTTCTCATCTCACCGACCCCGACTTTCCATTCGCGCTTCCCGAGAGGAGCCACCTTCAACATTGTTGGCTCGTATCGGCCTGGCAACGTGGATATTCGTGTATCCAACAATGTTGAAAATGGCACCTCCGCCGCACGCCTCCACCGCCTCACTGCCCCACCGCCTCATTGCCCCACTGCCACCTCCGTTACCGGCGCAGCTATGATGTCGACATGGCTCGAACGAAAGACCCGCCACCTCCGTCAGATCCCGACGCCGGGATCTGGCAGGGGCGGTCGGTGGCGCGAGTTGCCGAGAGCCCCGACGGGATGATCGTGCTGGTGGGCCGCACCGCCCGCGACAACGACGTGCTGTCTTTGCGGTTGGCGGCGCCCCGCGACTTCTGGTTCCACGTCGCCGGCGAATCCGGTTCTCACGTGGTGGTCCGCAACCCGGACAATCTCGAAGCGCTGCCGCGCGAGACCAAGAAATTCGCCGCCGGGCTCGCCGCCGGCTACTCCAAGGCGCGGCGCGGCGGCAAGGTCGCCGTCCATATGGCGCGGGCGGTCGACGTGTCGAAGCCGCGCGGTCTGGCGCCGGGCAAGGTCCACCTGCGCCGATTCACCACTGTGCACTCCGGACCGCTGCGGCTGGACGACGAAGGGATGAGCGAATGAAGAGCTACGGATCACAGAGCATGGTCGAGCCCCTGACACGGGTTCTCGTTCGCCGCCCGGATCAAGGCTTTCGGCAACGCCGATCCCGCGCGCTGGCACTACGTCTCGCAGCCGGATCTCGAGGTGGCACAGACCGAGCACGACGCCCTCGCCGCTCTCCTCGAGGAGTCCGGCTGTGAGGTGCTGTACCACGAGGCCCCCCTCCCCGACCACGCGGATGCGATCTTCACCCACGACCCGGTGATCGTCACCGACGAAGGCGCGTTGGTGCTGCGGATGGGCAAGGCCGAGCGCCGCGGCGAGGAAGCGGCGATTGCGGCGACGCTGGAGTCGTTGGGCGTTCCGATCCTCGCCACCCTCGAGGGTGAAGCCACCGCCGAAGGCGGCGACCTCGTGTGGCTGGACCACCAGACACTTGCGGTCGGCCGCGGCTACCGCACGAATGCCGAGGGTTTCCGTCAGCTCACCGCCGCCCTGCGGCCGCTCGGAGTGGAGACCGTTGAAGTTCAGCTCCCCCACGGTGACGGTCCTGCCTCCTGCCTCCACCTGATGTCGTTCATCTCGATGCTCGACCACGACCTGGCGGTGGTCTATCCGCCGCTGGTGCCGGTGCCCTTCATGGAACTGCTGGGCGAACGCGGCATCGCGCTCGTCGAGGTGCCGGAGGAGGAGTACCCCACCATGGGCCCCAACGTCCTCGCTCTCGCGCCGCGGCGGTGTCTGGCCATCGAGGGCAACCCCGTCACCAGGAAGCGGATGGAGGCCGCCGGCTGCGAGGTCCTCACCTACCGGGGCCGGGAACTCTCGCTCAAAGCCGAGGGCGGTGCGACCTGTCTCACCCGGCCGATTCTGAGAATGGGCGACTAACGCACCACAGCTCATCAGGGCGCTTGACAAAGGCCTCACTTCAATCCATATTTGGATAAGAAGATCCAAATATCGGAAAAGAGGTCTGT
>CAVQQC010000005.1:0-26467 GCA_963714895.1 Candidatus Sulfomarinibacteraceae bacterium | reverse complement strand
CCGAGAAAAAGAGGCCATTGCCGGCCTGGGCCGCACACTCGAGCTGGGAAACATCCTCCCCGGCCACGTCGAACCCGATGACGTGGAGGACGAAGTTGGTGCCCCCTACTCCCGCGGCACGAACCGCGGCGCAGGGGTCGCCGCCGCAGGTTTCCAGACCATCGCTGATCAGAATCACCGACGCCGTCCGGCCGGATTCCGCAAGCGCGTCGAAGGCCTGTTGCAGGGACTTCGTGATCGGCGTCTTCCCCTTCGGATTGAGGCCCTCGACGGCCTGTTTCGTGAGGGCTCTGTCCAACGGCCCCATTGCGATCACGGTCTCGATGTCGTCGCAGTCGCCCTCGCGGCGGTGGCCGTAGGCGATCATTCCGACCTCGGTGCCGTCAGCCAGACCGTCAACCAGCTCCGCCAGAACCCGGCGCGCGATGACGATCTTGTTGTCGCCGTCGATCTGGCCCCACATCGAACCCGAGGCGTCGACGACCAGGAGCAACGTCTCACCCTGGAGCGACTGCGCCCTCGCGACGAGCACGCAACCCAACATCGCGACGCACACCACAAAGGCGGTCACCCGTCTCGATCGAAGCATCATGAACCCCCCGCGCCCGGCTGTTTTTGCTTTTGAAAGTCTACTATGAAGCCGCCGAAACCGCGGACAGGCGGCGCACCTCAGCCTCGCAGGATCTGCACTTCGGCCACGCTCAGGGGCTTGGCGGGACCGAGACGGCGGGCGCCGTCGGCTGTGATGAGATAGTCCTCTTCGTTCCGGATGCCGCCGAAGTCGCGCCAGCCGCCGAGGGCGTCGAAGTCGAGAAACTCGGCACAGGTTTTCTGCGACCGCCAGAGGTCCATGAGCTGCGGGATGAAGTAGATCCCCGGTTCGACGGTGAGGACGAATCCGGGCTCGAGTTTGCGCGCGAGACGCAGCGATTTGAGCCCGAACTGCGTGCTCTTGGCCTCGCCGTCGTAGCCCACCCAGACCTCCCCCAGATCTTCCATGTCGTGGACATCGAGACCCATCATGTGGCCGACCCCGCACGGGAAGAACATGGCGTGGGCCCCGGCTTCGAGGGCGTCGTCGATGTTGCCCTTCATCAGTCCGAGGTCCTTCATGCCCTCGGCGATCACGCGGGCCGCGGCGAAGTGCACGTCGCGATTGGGGGTGCCGGGCGCGAGCGTCGCCACCGCCGCCTCCTGGGCCGCGAGCTGCAGCTTGTAGATGGTGAACTGGCGGTCGTCGAAGCGCGGGCTCACCGGGAAGGTCGAGGAGAGGTCGCCGGCATAGCCCATCGCGGTCTCGGCGCCGCAGTCGAGCAGGAAGAGGTCACCCTCGCTCAAGGTATTGCTGTGGTCGTGGTTGTGGAGGGTCTCGCCGTGGATCGTGGCGATCACCGGAAAGGAGATCCGGCCCCCGGCGGCCACCGCGATCCGCTCGACCTCGGCGGCGATCTCCGACTCCCGCATCCCCGGCCGCGCCATGCGGATGGCCGCGGTGTGCATGGCCACCGAGGTCTCGACCGCTTTCTCGATCTCGACGATCTCCTCGTCGGTCTTGTACGCCCGCTGGTCGATCACCGCGCGGATGAACTCGACCGAAGCATTTTCTGAGAGAGCCGTAAGAGGAAGGCCCAGAAGCCCCGAGAGCAGGATCGAGTTGTCGGGCCGGTAGGGCGGCAGATAGCGCACCGTCCGGCCCGCGGCCACCGCCGACTTCACGACCTCGGCCAGCGCTGCCCGCGGCCGGGTGTCGGTCACACCGACCCGTTCGGCGCGTTCGGCGACGGTGGGGAGATCGCCCATCCACACGATGTGGTCGATGGTCAGTTCGTCGCCGAAGATGACGGTCCGCCCCTCGTCGACGTCGATCACCGCCGCGAGATCGGGCTGGCTGAGACCGAAGTAGTAGAGGAAGGTGCTGTCCTGCCGGAAGGGGTAGCAGTTGTCGGCGTAGTTCATCGGGCTCTCGGTGTTGCCAGGCAACACCAACAGACCGTCGTCAAAGCGGCTCTGCAGCACCGAGCGGCGCTCTTCGTAGGTCGTGCGTGAAAACATCTCTATGCTCCCCTCAAACGGCCCGCCGACCGAAAAAACACAATGCGCAGGCGGGACGCCCGCGCCACAACGTCGCCCACTGGCGATTGGGATTCGTCAGGTCGATCAGATTATAGACGCGTGCGCCACAAAGGTCGTTCTCGGAGAGTTTGTGGGGCAGCCGTGCCGGCTGCCTGGCGACCGAGTAGCGTGGGGCTGTTTGGTTGCTCCCGTGCTCCTCAGCTCCTCTGCTCCCCTGCTCCTTTGCGTCTTTGCGTCTTTGCGCCTTTGCGTTATTTTTCTCGGATGACGGCTGGTATCAGCCACCTTGTCTGAGCACTGCCAGGGGGCGCACGGCGAGGGCGCGGGCGCTGGCGGCCAGGCCGGCGACCACGCTCAGCAGAATCGTCGTCGCGGCGGCCAGGGCGTAGACGCCGGGCGACCACGCCCATACGATCTCGAAGCCGAAACGCGTCACCAACCACGCAAGGACGACTCCGCCGACAGTGCCGAGAACACCGGCCACCAGACCGACCAGGGCGTATTCGACGGTGAAGACCGCCACCACCTGGAGACGGGTCATGCCCAGGGTCTTGTAAAGCGCCACCTGCCGACCGCGCCGGACGGCGCCCGCGCTCACTGCGCCGGCGAGGATGGCGATCCCCGCAAGCACCGTAAAGGCCCCCAGCAGGCGCACCCCGAAACCCAACTGGCGCAGAACGGCGACGACCTTGTCGAGCACCTCGCGGATCCGCAGCATGGTGACGTTGGGGAATGTCGCGGCCAGCCGGTCCTGGAGCGGCATCTCGGCGGCCTCGGTCAGCCTGGCCGCCGCGATCCGGTAGCGCGGCGCGGCATCGAGCACCCCCGGCTCCACCACCAGAAAGAAATTGATCGAAAAGCGCTCCCACTCGACGGTGCGGATGCTCGAGACCAGCAGCTCGAGCGGCACGCCCTGAATGTTGAAGGTGACGGTGTCGCCGACCCCGACCCCGAGATCGGCGGCGAAATCCTGTTCGATGCTGACCTCGGCGCGTTCCGGGTCCGACCACAGGGCGCCCTCGACGATTCACGTTGTCCTCGGCCAGGGTCTCGAGAGAGGTCAGACGTTGCTCGCGGGTCAGGACCCACCGCCGGTCGCCGGTGTCCTCGCCCCGCTCCGGCACCAACTCGTTCACGGACACCCCGTTGATGGCCTGCAGGCGGGCCATCACGACCTCCACCGAATCCAGGTTCTCGGCGCCGGCTTCCTCCAGCGAGGCGCGAACGCCGTCCCACTGATCCGGCTGGATGTCGACCAGAAAGACCGTCGGCGCGTCCTCCGGCAGATCGGCCTCGAGCTGGGCCGACATCCGTCCCTGGACGAGGTACATCCCGAGCACGGTCAAGACCCCCAGACCGAGTGCGACCACGGCGCCGAGGGTCCCCGAGCCGGGGCGGGCGAGCGCCGCCAGACCGTGACGCAAGGCCACCGCTCTGAATTCGCGCGGCGTCTTGCCGACCGCCCGCACCACCAGCCAGGCGCCGGCCGCGAGGATGGCTGTCGCCACCATCAGCCCGAGCGCGAACAGCCCGCCGCGCACCAGCGACCCCGATTGCGCGGTCGCCGTCACCGTCACTCCCACCACGAGGATCGCAAAGAGCGTTCCCGCCAACGGGCGGCTCACCGGCAGAGGATCGGCGTCGCGCCGCAGGACCCGCACCGGCGGCACCCTCAGGACGTCGACCAGCGGCCTGAGGGCGAAAAGCACCGCCACTCCGACCCCGAGCGCGACGCCGCGCAACATCGCCGCCGGCTGCCATCCCACTGCCACCTCGACCGGGAGGAGTTCTCCGAGCAACGCAGGCACCAACCGCGCCGTGACCGTTCCGACCAGCGCCCCCGCCACGCTGCCGACCAGCGCCAGCAGAGCGGTCTGACCGAGGTAAAGGGCGAAGACCTCCCGCGGTCTGACGCCGAGGGCGCGCAGGACCGCGATCGCATCGAGCCGCCCGGCAAGCCACGCCCTGACCGCCTGCGCCACCCCGATGCCGCCGATCAGCAACGACAGCAGGGCCACCAGGGCGAGAAAGCGCTCGACCCTGGCGAGCGCGTTGCGCAGCGCGGGCTGGGCCTCGGCAGAGGTCTCGACCTCGACGAATCGCGGGTCGGCCACCGCGGTCCGAATGGTCTCGGCCGCGGCTCGCAGCTCCGCCGGCGCCGCCGCACCGGGGAGCCTGACCAGCACCCGGTAGCCGACCCGGCTGCCGAGGCCGAGAAGTCCCGTCCGCTCGAGCCCGTCGAGGGACATCATGACGCGGGGGCCGAAGGTGAGCCCGATCTCGAGCCGGTCGGGCTCGGCGGTGACGGTGCCGCTGATGGTGAAGAACGCCGAGCCGATGCGCAGGCGATCGCCGATCCCCGCACCCATCCTGGTCAAGAGCTCTGGACCAACGAGCACGCGGTCGGCGCCGAGGAGACCGGTCAACGGCAGGGCGGGTTCGGTAACGATCTCGCCGTAGAACGGGTAGTCCGGCCCGACCGCCTTGATCTCGCACAGCAGCGAGCGGACCCGGGGCGCCGGACTCGTCGTCGGCTGCGGGCAGCGACACCACGCTCGGCAGCTCGACGACACCGGTCCGGCGCGACCCGGCGATCCCGTCGACGCCCATCACCACATCATCCGGGATCGGGCGCCGGCTGGAGACGGCGATGTCCGCCGCCAACAATTCCCGCGCCCGCCCCTGGATGCCGCTGTCGAGCGCCTGCGCCAGACCGGCCACCGCCACCACCGCGGCCACGCCGACCGACAGACAGGCGGCGAAGAACACCAGACGTCCCGCCGACCCTCGAGACTCGCGCACGGCGAGCGCAATCCACTGCCGCAGACGCATGCTCAAGCCGTTTCCTCGCGCTCGATGCGCCCGTCGCGGAGGTGGATGCGGCGATCGGCGAGCGCGGCCACTGCCGGGTCGTGGGTCACCAGCACCAGGGTGGCGCCCTCGTCGGCCCGCAGACCGACCAGGAGGTCGAGCACCACCCGCCCGGTGGCGCCGTCGAGGTTGCCGGTCGGTTCGTCGGCGAGCAGCAACGCCGGTCGCGGTGCAAAAGCGCGTGCCAGCGCCACCCGCTGTTGTTCGCCGCCCGAGAGTTGCGACGGGTAGTGGTGGCCGCGCTCCGACAGCCCAACGGCCGACAGGAGTTCGGCCGCCCGCTGCGATGCATCCGCCCTGCCGAGGAGCTCCGACGGCAGCATGACGTTTTCCCGCGCGGTGAGGTTTTCCAACAGTTGAAAGGACTGGAAGACAAAGCCGATGGTGTGGCGGCGGAGCATCGCCAACCGGTCCTCGGAGAGGTGATCGATGCGTTCGCCGTTGACACGGACCTCGCCGGAACTCGGCCGGTCGAGACCCGCCATCAGCGCGAGGAGGGTCGACTTGCCGCTGCCGGAGGGGCCGAGCACGGCGACGAACTCGCCCCGCCGCACCTCGAGGTCGATCGCATCGAGGATCGTCAACATCTTGCCGCCGGAGGGCAACTGTCGTCCGACGCCCTCGAGCGACAGCACCATCTCGTTGTCTGAAAACTCGCTCACAATCTCTCACCTCTCACAGCTACAATCAGCTTATGGCCCGCATCATTTCACGATCGCCATTCTCGCGCTTGCTTGCAGGCACCCTTTTGCTCGCCGCCGCGTGCTCGCGAGCGCCCCAGGCTCCAGCGCCAGCCGCGCCGGCGCCCACTCCGTCGCCGGCGGTCGCAGGCCTGCGCATCGTCGTCCTCGGCGACAGCCTCGCCGCCGGCCTCGGTCTCGCCGAGGCCGAGGCCTTTCCGGCGGTGGTCGAGAATCTCCTCCGCAGCAATGGCCATGACGTCGACGTCGTCAACGCCGGCGTCAGCGGCGACACCTCGGCCGGCGGTCTCTCCCGCGTCGATTGGGTCCTGCAGCAACCGACCGACATCCTCGTCGTCGAACTCGGCGGCAACGACGCCCTGCGCGGCCAGGACCTCGAAAACACCGAGGCCAACCTGCGCGAGATCGTCCGCCGCGGGCAGGCGGCCGGCGCGCGGGTCGTGCTGCTCGGAATGGACGTGCCGACCAACTACGGCCCCGACTACAGCCGGGCCTTCTCCGAGATGTACGCGCGGATCGCGGACGAGGAGGGCGCGGCCCTGGTGCCCGGCTTCGTACGCGAAGTCGGCTTGGACCCCACCCTGCTGCAAGCCGACGGCCTCCACCCCACCGCCGAGGGCCAGCGGCGCCTGGCGGTGAAGCTCGTCCCCGTTCTCGGGCCGCTGGTGGCGGCCGCGGAAACTCAGCCCGCGCCGCTATGAGCCGCCGGTCGTCGCACTCCATTCGGACGTATCGCCGGTCTCGAACCCGTCCGCGAAGATCTCCGCGAGGCCGAAGGTCGCCGTGCACTCGATGTCGCCGGACATCGTGACGTCGCCGTCGGCGCAGTCGGCGTTGCCCGACCAGGCTCCGAATACCGACCCTGCGTCCGGTGTCGCGGTCAGGGTCACCGTCGACCCGGCGTCGAAGGCCGCAGCACAGGTCGCGCCGCAGTCGATCCCCGCGGGTGAGCTGGTAACGGCGCCGTCGCCGACGCCCGCGAGGGTCACCGTGAGAGTGAACGTCCCGGTCGTGGTGGCGCTGAAGGTATCGCTGACGCCGCCGATGGTGAGCTCGAGGTCGGTGGTGGTGGCCTCGGTGGCCGCAGTCAGCTGCCGCACCTTCACTTCGTCGCCATTCTCAACAGTCCCGGCCGCCGTTGTCCACCCGCCGTCGTTGACGGCGTACCAGCACAGCTCTGCCGTGCAGTTCGCGATTTCGACCTTCGACTCGACGTCGATGCCGGCGACGGTCACTGGATCGGTCTCGGCGAGCGTGCCGGGCGTGTGGCCGTAGGAGTCGAAGAACGCGAACGCGTCGGGTTCGCTAGTCGCCGGAGACGCACTTGCCTGCGCTCCCCGCCGCGACGATCGCACGGATCTCAGCCGCAGTCAGTTCGGCAGAGTAGATCGACAACTCGTCGATGCGGCCGTCGGTCTTGCGGTAGTACTCAGGCGGTTTCATGGCGCCGATGGTGAGACTCTCGACGGTGCTGTTGAGGCCCGTGGTCTTGGTCCAGGTCTCGGCGAGCGCCCCGTCGATGTACAGTCTGTGGTTGTCCGCCATCGTGGTCGAGCCGTCCCAGGTCATCGCCAGGTGGTGCCACCTTCCGGTGCCCAGCCCTGCGTCGCTGACTGTCCGATAACTCACACCGCTCCCATAGAGCACGGAGGCGATCTTCCCATCCGCCGACGAACCGCCGATTTCGAGACCATAGGATGTGACGTCCGGGGTGCCGAAGTAATCGCTCTTCACGACGACCGTCGCCACGGTCGGCTCGTCCACCTGAACCCAACCCTCGACCGACAACGCACCGGTGATGTCGAGCGACGTGGAGTGCGGCACTTCGACGTAGTCAGGAGCGGCTTCGTCGTCGAAATCGAAAGCACGGCCCACGCGACCGGGACCATAGCCGGCGCCGTTCATCTCGGTGCCGTCGTTGACGCCCGCGGCGTCGGTGGCATCTCCCTCCGCCCGCCACCAGGCCTCGATCCCCGCCGGCACCGGCGCGCAGTCGGTGCAGCGGCCGAAGCTCCCGGCGCGGTAGACGGCGAGCACCTCGTCGCGAGAGAGGGCGCGGTCGAAGAACTCGATCTCGTCGAGCAGACCGCGGAAGCCCTGGTCGAGCTCATCGCAGTCGGCGACGCTGCCGAAGCGCAGTGGAGGACTGTTGGTGTCGGTTCCGAGAACGAACGACTCCGTGACCTCGGGCGCTCCGTTGACGTAGATCGTGACCTCGCTGCCGTCAAAGGACACGGCGAGGTGGGTCCAGGTCTGAAGGGGCAGCTTGTCGGCGGTGGTGCAGACATTCCCGCTCATGCTGCCGATGCACAGGGCATCGCTGCCCGAATGCCACCACATCTGGTAGTTCCATTCGCCGCCGGTGCAGTCGTAGCGCTTGGAGAGGATGTGCTGCAACGGATCGTTGGTTGCCCGGTACGCCCAGAACGCGATCGACATCGGGTCGGTGGCGCCAAAACTCAGGGAATCGTCGTGCGGGACCTCGACGAAGTCGTTGCCGGTCGGCAGGCTGATGGCCTGGCCCACCAGGCCGGCGGCGAAGGTGGCGCCGTTTTCGAGCGTGCCGTCGTTGCCGCCGATACTGTCGAAGGCATTGCCATCGCCTCGCCACCACGAGACGAGGCCGTAGGGCGGCTCGACGCAGTCGTGGCAGATACCCCGCTCGCCGGCGGTGAAGATCGCGGCGGCCTCGTCGGCGGTCAGTGCCCGGTCGAAGATTGCCACCTCGTCGATGGAGCCGGCGAAGGGCTCGAACGAGCCGCCCGATCCACCACACTCCCGCACCGATCGCCGGCACGGCGTTCGACGGGGCGACCACGTTCACACCGCGATCCGTTGCGGGCGTCGCGGCTTCGGCGCCATCCACGTAAAGGCGGACCTCTCCTGCGGCCGCATCGCGCACCGCGGTCACGTGGTGCCAGGCGCCGTCGGCGTAGGACGCGTCGCTCTCGATGACTGCCGTGGTCGAACCGTTGGTGTCGCAGGCGAGAAACTGCAGCTTGCCGGCGGGGTCGAATCGCAGACCCCAGTACGAGCGGACGCCGGTACCCGGTGTCATAGCGGAGGATGTTGCGGTACCCGGCGCTGCCGGACTGGAACCAGGCGGTCACCGAGATGCTGGCTGTGCCGAAGTCCCACACCGCGTCCCGCGGCAGTACCACGTGATCATCGTTGCCGTCGAGCCCGAAGGTCCTTCCCACGAGGCCGCCGTCGAAGGCGACCCCGCCCATGGGCGCGCCGTTCAGCCGACCAATCGCGTCGTCGAAATTATCCTCCGCTCGCCACCACGCGACTGCGCCTTCAGGCAGCGCGGCGCAGGGACGGCACGACCCGCCGGGGGCGGACTGGCGCAGCACCTGGATCTCGGCGGCTGAGAGAGCACGGTCGAAGAACTGGATCTCGTCGAGCTCGCCGGAATGCGCAGTGCCGCCGTAGTTGGTCGTCCAGCCGAAGCGCAGGGGGTTGGAGGCGGTTGAGATCGCCTGGCGGGGGCATGATCCGGCGACCTCGCCGTCGATATAAAGGGTCACGTTGGCTCCATCCGAGGCGACCGCGAGATGGAACCACTGGTCGGCCTCGATGACCGCGGCACTCGTGATGTTGACCGCCCAGCCGTTGACCCCGACCACCATGATCTGACCCAGGTGGAGCCGGATGTCCCAGCCCTGTCCACCGTCGGGGTGCGACTTGCCGAGCAGGTAGACGCCCGAGCCCGTCGTCGTCGAGTTCATCCAGAAGGCGACGGTGAAGGGATCGCTGCCGAGTACCGCGGCATCGGCGTCCGCCACCTCGACGTAGTCGCCGCTACCGTCGAAGCTGAAGGCCTCGCCGACCTCGCCCGCGGCAAACGTGGTGTCGCCCACCAGCGCCCCGTGCCAGCCGCCGACCAGATCAACCCCCGAGCCCTCGCCAGGCCACCAGGCAGAGAGCCCCGCCGGCGGGTCGGTGCAGCGATCCACGGCCCACGCCGGAGCCGTTACCAGGCCAACTGCCACGATCACCACGCAACCCAACCACAACTTCGCCTGTCGGTGACACATTCTGCCTCCTGCCGGGACGGTTCTCGAGTTTGGCTGTTCAGGCTTCAGACACGGGGGGTCTGCAGACCCACTCCTATTACTGATTATACCAACGTGTCAAGTCCTCATCTCATGACGCGCCTCGTCCCGAGACTTCGCCGACGAGAACCTTCAACGACCAACGGATCGTGCGCAGGGCCTCGTCGGATTCCCACAGCGGTCGCAGTCGGGCAGCCAGATCCTCGACCGGGTCGTCGCCGTGCATCTCGACCCACCGCGCGACGCCGGACCAGGTCCGCGTGAAACCGAGGAATCGAGGCAGGTTCCACTCGATTGCCATTTCGAAGGGCGGCGGTTCGAGGGCCGGGAAGGGGAGTTCGAGCGAGGCGTAACCGTCGATCACGTGCGCCGTTTCCGGCGGCCAGTACGGCCCCAGCGTATCGAAGATGAAGTGGCTGACAACGGCCCCGATCTCGTCGTCATCCGCCTGCGGCAGACCGTAGGTCCAGGCCGCGACGACCCCGCCCGGCACCATCACCCGGCGCACCTCGGTTGCGAAGGCGTCGAGATCGAACCAGTGGAGGGCCTGGCCGACAGTCACCAGATCGACCGAGCCCGCGGCCACCGGTACGGCCTCAGCCGCAGCGGCGCAAAAGAACACATTCTCTATCGGGAGGGCGTTTGCCAACTGTTGCAGACTGGCGTCGGTCGCCACAACGCGCGCGAACCCTGAGGCCAGCGAATGCGCGACCTGGCCGCTGCCGCAGGCGCAGTCCCACGCCAGCTCGCGCCGCGGCGCCACTGAGGCCAGCCAGTCGAAAAGCGCCGCCGGGTAGTCGGGCCGATAGCGGGCGTAGCCCGCCGCCACCCCGGAGAAGTGGTCGCGGAAGCTCACGACGAAACTCTACTCCCGCCGGGGTACCGCGGTCGAGCGCCAATGACCCCGGCACTCCGGCGGGTTCAGGCAGCACAGGTTATTCGACGATCGCGCCGTTCACGACTACGAAGATGGCCTCCGCGCCGCCCTCGATGGTGGTCTTGCCGATGACCGCCTTCTGGCCCTCGCGGAGATCGACGTCGGTGCGAATTCCGGTCTCCACCGACCGGGTGGTCGGCTCGCCGCTCTCCACCACCACCCGGGGCGTCTGGATGCTCGCCTGCAGCCCGTCGAGCCGAATCGATCGCCCTCTCTCATCCTCCGTCACTTTCAACTGTCGGAAGGAAAATTCGTAGCGCGCCTCGATCGACTCGCCCGGGCGTTGCGGCAGAAACCCGTTGAGGTCGCCACGACTGCCGGGACGGACCCGCATGGCGGTGCTTTCGATCAACTGGACCGAGCCGTATCCGAAGACCTCCTGAAGTTGGACCGCGACGCCATCGAGGGGTGCCGGGACGAGACTCGCACCCGCGCCGTCCCTTGTGGCAATCAAGAAGTAGACGGTCAACTCGACATTGGGCTCGGGCATTGGCGCCACGTCGAGGCTTGCGATCGCCGCCTCGACCGCCGGCAGCAGCGAGGCGGGTCCCGTCCACCCGACGACCCCGAGGTCCGGTTCGGCCTGAACCCGTCCGCCGAAGATGTTGATCACGCTGGCGAGATCGCGGATGTCGGCATACTCGATGCGGAAGATCCGGGTCACCAACTCTTCGTTCGTTGCGGTTGATGAGGGCTTCTGGCCGGTATCCGCCTCCTGGGCGAGAATCGGGAGGGCCAGCAGGGTGAGGACACAGAGTTGAACACAGGACTTTCTAAACATGTTCCTTGTCTCCCTTCGGATCGACGATCCAGTAGATGACGACCTCGGGGTCGTCGGTGAGAATTTTGATGGTCATCGGTTCCGCGGGAACCGACGGTGGGGAAGATGTCGACCGGCCCGCAGGAAGAGTCTCGACGCGGGCCAGGCGGGTGTCTGCGGAATTCGGGACTGAACGAACGGAATCGGGTGTCGGTTGCGGCAACGGTGCATCCTGTGGTTCCGGAACTGTCGCGAGGCCGGGAGACGGGCTTGGGATCTCCCGACTGACGGTATGTGGAGCATCAGGCCCGCTGCTCCGGCGCATCACGAGCGCGAGGGCGATCACGACCACCGCCATGGCCAGTGCCGACAGGAGCCGAGGTTGCGAGATCACCGGAGACCGTTTTTGCCGGTTCTCGATTTTCGCCATCACGGCCCCGCGCACCGAACCCAGTTCGAAACCGTTCATGGCTGCAGCGTCAAGGTCCAGGAGGCGAAGTCGGTCCTGCCGCAGATCGTGTTCGAGATCCCGGCACGAGGGACACGCAGCAATATGGAGTTCGACCTTTGCGGTGCGGGAGCGATCGAGGTCATCGCCCACGTACAACGCAACGAGTCGCTGCCAACGGACGCAATTCATGAACGGCCTCCCGGGCCGGCGACGGCGTTACGCAGCTTGACGCGGCCGCGGCTGAGGTAGGAGCGGACCGTTACCTGGCGGCACCCGAGGGCCACCGCCACGTCCTTCATGTCGAGGCCCTCGAGATCGCGCAGGATCACCGCGGCCCGCTCCTTGTCGCTCAGCCTCTCGAGGACCGGGGCCAGCAACCGGCGGGCGTCGGCCGCATCCGCCCGGCGCTCTTGCTCGAGCCTTACGCCCCCTCCCGCGGCAAACCGTAAAGTGTTCTCCAGTGACGATTCGGGTCGCCGTTTGCGCTTGCGAAGGGCGGTGAGAGCCAGGTTGACGGTCACCCGATAGAGCCAGGCACCGAGCCCACGCGCGGGGTCGAGCCGCCCCAGGTGGCGGTGGAGTCGGAGAAAGACCTCCTGGGCGATGTCGCGGGCGTCCTCTGCGTTGCCGACCAGCCGCCAGGCCGTCCGCAGAACCGTCTCTTCGTGCTCGGCCAAGAGTTCACCGAAGGCGGCATCATCGCCTGCTCTCACCCTTTCAACCAGACCGAGGTCTTCAGTTGTCGCCACGACGAGCGCCAGCATATCGGGAATCGCAGCCGGGGATCCAACCATGGGAACTGACCATCACCGCCCTTTCACCATGCTTTACTCCACCAGGGAGCAAAACGTTGTGATGTGCCTCCGATCCAGCTCGTCTCGATAACACCAGTCGACACCCGGTCGTCGAATTACCAGACGACTCGGAATCCAATTTGATGTCGAAACGTTTTAGAACGAAGATTGTCGCAGAGGGCGACGTCTCCGAAACATCAGGAGGTTTTCATGAACACCACGACGATGCGTATCCGTCCCGCCGCCGAGCGTGGAGTCGCCGACTTTGGCTGGCTTTCGAGCCACCACAGTTTTTCGTTCGGCCACTACTACGATCCCGAGCACATGGGTTTCCGGAGCCTGCGGGTGATCAACGACGACCGCGTGCAGCCGGGACAGGGTTTCGGCACCCACCCCCACCGCGACATGGAGATCATCAGCGTTGTGGTGGAAGGCGCCCTGGAGCACAAGGACAGCCTCGGCACCGGGTCGGTGATCCAGCCGGGCGAGGTGCAGCGAATGACCGCGGGCACCGGCGTCCAGCACTCCGAGTTCAACCCGTCGTCCAGCGACGAGGTGCGCTTTCTGCAGATCTGGCTCGAGCCCCGGCAGACCGGGCTGCCTCCGAGTTACGAGCAGCGCGCCTTTGACTTCGAAGAGATGCGGAACCGGTGGAGGCTGGTGGCGTCGCCGGACGGCAAAGATGGCTCGTTGACCGTCCACCAGGACGTCGCCATCTACCGGGCGACCCTGACCGCGGGGGCGCGCCTCGAACAGACCCTCACCTCAGGACGCTTCGCGTGGCTGCAGGTCATCGAAGGCGCTCTCGACGTCGAAGGCCGGTGCCTTCAGGAGGGCGACGGTTTGTCGATTGACGATCCCGGCACCCTTGTCGTGACCGGGGCCGGCGAGTGGAGCGACGTCCTGCTCTTCGACCTCGCGTAAATCCCAACCAAAAACAGGGGGCGCGCCCGCGGGCGCGCCCTTTTTGGTGTCACAATGTGCGTGCTTCAGCCAGCGCCGCGCTGTCTCGCCGCCGCCTCGGTCCACCACACCAACTCCTCGATGAAACGATTCGCGCGTTCGCCGAAGTCCGCGTCAGTCGGGCCCTCGTCCGAAAAGGACTGCCCGACACGGGACACCGGCAGCGACGCCGGAATCGGCGCCGCACCCATGGCCAGCAGCACCAGCCGCAATTGAGACAGACAGCTGATGCCGCCGAAGCCGCCCGCCGACACGGTGACGATGCCCACCGGTTTGCGCTTGAGCTCAGGCAACAGGTAGTCGAGGGCGTTTTTGAGCACGCCGGGATAGCCGTTGTTGTACTCCGGGCTGACGATGACCAGGCTGTCGGCCGCCGCCAGCGCCTCACTCAACTTCACTGCGCCCGGCGGCGAGTCGTCACGCATCCGAACCCGCTCCTCCATGATCGGAAGCGCGAGTTCCTCGAGATCGAGGAGCTCGCTCGTGATCCGATCATCAGCTTCCAAGGCCTCCCCGATCCAGCGGGCCACCTTCGGGCTCTGTCGATTGCGGCGCACGCTCCCGAGCAGGACAGGAATCCTCAATTCACCCACGACGGTCCCTCAGCCCTCACTCACCGGCTGCGGCGAATAGTAGAACCTCTCGTCGTAGATCTTGCCGTCACGCCAGCGCTGCACCGCCACCTGGGTGAACGCCAACCGTGCACCGTACAAAGTGTTGTGGAAGTCGAGCCACCACTCCACCATCGAAGTGTCCCCATCGACCACGACATTCTTGACCTCGGCGCCGTACCAGGTGGTGTTATCGACGAAGGTCTGCTCGCGTTCGAGGTTGGCGGCCAGACCCACCGTCGGGTCGTTATCGTTCTCCGCCATCACCACGTCATCTGCGTAAAACTCCTGCATCGCCTCCATGATCTTGCCCTCGAGGATCATCCCGTTGAGCTTTTCCACGCGTTCACGAATCGGATTCGACATTTCTCTTCTCCTTGTCCTCCGCTGGATCAGCGGGTTGTTGATGTTGATGCCCCGGCAGTGCCGAGATGGCGGCACAGTGCCGCCAATTGCTTTTGGTCCTTTGCGGTAAGCACCGAGAAGGTGTTGACAAGGGCGTCGACAACATTCGGGAAGACCCTACGTACAAGCTTCTCTCCGTCCCTGGTCAGGTGCACGGTGACCACCCTGCGGTCGTCGCCTTCGCGCCGGCGCTGCACCAGACCGCGTCGCTCGAGGTTGTCGACGACGGTGGTCATGTTGCCGGCGCTCTTGAGCACCTTGGCTGCGAGCTCACGTTGGCACAAGGGGCCGAGGTGCAGCAGTGCCTCGAGGGCGCCGAACTGACTCTCCGTCAAACCGGCTTCGCGCATCACCCTGCCCTCGACGAGGCTCAGAGCGTTGACCGCCCTGCGCATTTTGATGTAGGTGTCGAGTGCCCGAGTCTCTGCCGGTGTCCCCAGGTGTTTGGTCCCCATGAAAGAGCGCGTCCCTTGAAAGTGTTTCGATATCGATTCAATTGATATCAAAAAGTTCAACCGGTCCGCGCGCTCGCAAATTCCACGCTCATCAATCGGCAGGCCGGACTTGCAGGATGTGAGAAAGCCGGTAGGCTCAAAGCGTCGAGGACGCGGACCCGGAGGAAAAATGCGCACCATCATCGAGCCCTTCCGCATCAAGATGACCGAGCCCCTGAAGATCACCACCCGCGCCCAGCGCTTAGAGGCCCTCAAAAAAGCCCACCACAACGTCTTCCTGCTCGATGCCGAGGACTGCTGTATCGACCTGCTCACCGACAGCGGCACCGGCGCCATGTCGGCGCAGCAGTGGGCGGCGATGATGCTCGGCGACGAGAGCTACGCCGGCAGCCGCTCTTGGAAGAGATTCGAGTCAGCGGTCGGCGAGATCACCGGCATGCCCAACATCCTGCCGACCCACCAGGGCCGTGCCGCCGAGGGGATCCTCGCCGAGTGCATCCTCAAACCCGGCGACATCGTCCCCAACAACAGCCACTTCGACACCACCCGTGCCAACATCGAGTACCGCGGCGCGACCGCCCTCAATCTGCCCTGCGCCGAGGCCTTCGACACCCAGGTCGCCGCGCCCTTCAAGGGCAACATGGATGTCGAGGCCCTGCGTGCCTGCATCGCCGAACACGGCCGCGACAAGATCCCGTTCGCGATGGTCACCGTGACCAACAACACCGGCGGCGGTCAGCCGGTTTCGATGGCCAATCTGCGCGCCGTCAAAGAGGTTCTCGCCGAGCACGAAATTCCGCTGATCATCGACGCCTGCCGCTTTGCCGAAAACGCCTACTTCGTGCGCCAGCGCGAGGACGGCTACGCCGACCGCCCGTTGATCGAGATCGCACAGGAGATGTTCTCGCTGGCCGACGGCGCCACCATGAGCTGCAAGAAGGACGGTCTCGCCAACATCGGCGGCTTCCTGGTCTGCCGGGATGACGAGTGGGCGCAGAGCTTCCGCAACCTCGGCATCCTGCGCGAGGGCTTCCCGACCTACGGCGGCCTCGCCGGCCGCGATCTCGAAGCGATTGCGGTCGGGCTGCATGAGGCCCTGGACTACGACTACCAGGTTTACCGCCACGCCACCGTCGAGTACATGGTCGACCGTTTGACCGCCCTCGGCGTCCCGATGGTGCTCCCGGCCGGCGGCCACGCCGTCTTTCTCGACGCCCGCGCCATGCTCCCCGACTTGCCGCAACTCTCCTACCCCGGGATCGGTATCGTCAACGCCCTCTACCTGGCCGGTGGCGTGCGGGCGGTCGAGCTCGGCAGCGTCATGTTCGGACACTTCGACGACGACGGGGTCGAGCAGCCGTCGCCGCTCGAGTTGGTCCGGCTCGCCTTCCCGCGGCGGGTCTACACCCAGAGCCACTTCGACTACCTGATCGAGGTCATCGAGGAGGTGTGGAACGACCGCGCGAAAATCCCCGGCCACCGCATCACCCAGCAGACCTCAATCCTGCGGCACTTCACCTGCCACTTCGAACCGGTGTCGGTTTCGGCATAGCCGGCGGGTCGTTGCCTGAAAGGCGTAGGCGGGTCGTTTACGGCCCGCCCGCGAGAAGCCGCAATGGGCGATGGTGGTGGCGGACTGAAGGGCCCGCCTCAGTCTTTCAGAAATGCTGAGCCGACAGGTTCCGCCGCTCTACTCGCCGCGGTAGGGCACTCCTTCGGTCATCCAAGCCGGGGCCGGCTCGCCCTTGAGCCAGTGGTCGAAGAACTCTTTCATCTTGATCGAATAGTCGAGCTTGTTGGCGTATTTCTTCAGATGGTGGGGTTCACCACGGTACTGCAGCATGATGCAGTTCTTGTCGAGCCGCCGGCAGGCCAGATAGAGCTCGATCCCCTGGTACCACGGCACCGCTTCGTCCTCGTCGCCGAACTCGATCAGGAGCGGGGTGTTGATGCGGTCGGCGAAGAAGACCGGCGAGTTCTCGATGTAGCGCTCCGGATACTCCCATAGGCTGCCGCCGATCCGACTCTGTGACTCTTCATATTGGAACTGGCGGGCAAGCCCGGTGCCCCAGCGGATCCCCGAGTAGGCCGAGGTCATGTTCGACACCGGGGCGCCGGCCGCGGCGGCCGCGAAGATGTCGGTCTGGGTGATGACGAAGGCGGTCTGGTAACCGCTCCACGAGTGGCCGTGGAGACCGATGGCCTCCGGGTCGGCGACACCCATGTCGACGAGCTTCTGCACCCCGGGCACCAGGCACTTGGTGGCGGAGAAACCCGGCCGCCCCACCTCGAACCGGATGTCGGGGAGGAAAACGGCGTAGCCGTTGGAGGCGTAGACCGGGAAGCTCGGGCGGTGGTTGACCACCGGTTCGTTGAACTGGTTGAGGCGCTGCGAGGAGAATCGGTAGTAGTAGACCAACACCGGGTACCGCGTGCCCGGCTGGTAGTTGCCGGGTTTGATGAGCACGCCCTGGAGCGGAGTGCCGTCCATGCTCGCCCACTCGACGAGTTCGGCTGAACCCCACGCGTAGTCGGCGATCCGGGGGTTGGCGTCGGAGAGCCTCCTGGGATCGGCGAATAGCAGGTTCGAAATCCAGAGATCCGGGAACTCGTCGTAGCGCTCCCGGGTCATCACCAGGCGGTCTGCGTCCTCGGCCTTGGCGACCACCGCGAGACGGTGGCGTCCGTCGCCGTAGAGCTTGCGGAGCTTCGCGTCGCCGAGGACGCACGAATAAATAGCGTCGTGTTTTTCGAGGTCGTGGTAGGCCACGAGCAGCAACGGCCCGGCGGACGGCAGCACGTCCTCTTCGGGATCGAGATCGACGACCCGGAACTCGGTGGTCGCCTTGCGGCCCTCGCCGCCGGTGATCGAGATCGGCTTGCGGCCGTCGGCGAAGACCTGCCAGATATCGTACTTGTCGTAGATCAGCACCGCACTCGAATCATCAAGCCACTCGGAATGGCCATAACCCGGCGGGTCGCTGGGGTAGTCGTGGTCTTCGTTGGCAAAAGGCACGCCGAGCCCGGCGGTCAGGTCACGGGTCGCGGATTTTTCGACGTCGTAGAGGTGCCAGTCGCCGCCGTCGTAGAAGAGGACCGACGCGCCGTCCGGCGACAGCGACACGCCGCTCCGCCTGCCGTCGGCCAGCCGTCCCGCCACCGGCGTACGTTCTCCGGTCGTCAGGTCCACAACGTAGAGGTCACCATGATCACCGTCCCAGGTGGCCTCCCTGAGATACGGCACGTCGGAGGCGCCGAGCACCACCTTCGGATTGTCGGACGGTACGATCTCGGGCATCCCGCGATCGGCCAGCGGCACGATCCTGCCGCTGTCCAGGTGCGCCACCGCGAGATAGACGCGGTCCTTTTCGTGCTCCTTCCAGCGCTCCTTCTGGTTGGGAATGATCCGCGGGTCGTTCCAGTGCCACACGTCGACCTCGGTCTTTGAGAGCACGACTTCGAGGTCGTAGGGGTCGAACGGAAGGTCGTCGTCCTCATCACCCTCTTCGGGATCGTCGACCGCCGCATCGTCGACCGGTTTGAACCCGAAAAAGAGACGCGCGCCATCGCGGCTCCAGGTGAGCTCGTTCTTCGACGGCACGGTGAAGCCCTCAGGGGCGTCCTCACGCGAGACCGCCTTGCGCGCGTCTCCGCCCGTCCACACCCAGACCTCGGCATCTCCCGGTTCGTCGTCCTCGTCGAGGACCGCCGCGACAAAGGCCAGGCGGCCGGCGTCCCGCGCCCAGGTGAGCTCGGTGAAACGTCCATTTTCGATCGTGTGCAAAACTGTGGCCGGCGCTTCTCCGTTCTCCAGATCGCGCATGACGACCCGGTTGCCCTCGCCCTCGGGTGCGGACACGGCATAGGCGAGCATGGGCGCCTGTTCGGCAAATGCAAAGGCCGAGACGTGCTCCACCGTGATCTCATCCCCGCCGTCGAGCCTGCGCAGCTTGAGGGTGGTCCCGAGTTTCTCTTTCTTCTCCTTCTTCTCTTTCGCTTCGGCCTCGACCTGCTGCCCCTCTTCCGATTCGGGCTCACCTTCCGCGCTCGCGGCCTCCTCGGACGGTTTCTTCTTTTCCTCATACAACTTGAAGGCGAGCCAACGGCCGTCCTCGGAGAGGGCAAAGGCCTCCACTCCGTCGATCCGTTCCTCACCGCCGGTTTTCACATCGAGGACGGACAGCCCCTGGTGAGGCGCGTCGTCATCCTCGGCCTTCTTTTTCGACTGCGCCTTGTCGCGCTCCTCGAGGGTCGGGGTGATCGCCGACACCACCCAGCGCCCGCCCGCCGAGATCACGGGGTCGGCGCCGCGCTCGACCCGGTATTCGGTTGCCGTCGTCGTCGATCGCACCACCACTTCGCCATCACCGCGGTCGGGGACCAGGGCGTAGGCGACCCAGGAGCCGTCGTCGGAGATCACCTCGCCGCGGATCTGGCGGAACTTCATCAGCTCTTCGAAGGTCAGGGCCTTCTCGCCGGCTGCGACCCACGGTCCGACCGCGAGCGCCACAACGATCAGAAACACCTGCACGGCCTGCGAACCGCAACGGCAATCGGTCATCATCCCCCTCCGGATGGGTTTTTCAGGCGGACGACCGCCTCACCGGAGAATAGCGTTTCCAGTTGCCGGACGGAAAGACTTCTCAGAAAGGAAACGGCATCAGTCGCCGGCCAGCGCCAGACCCAGCATCTGGACGTAGTCCGCCACCCGCCGGGTCCACACCACCCGGACCCTCTTCTCGAAGCCCTCGGCGTCGCGGAGGACGTATTCGCTGGCGGGGTTGAGAACCTCCTTGCCGATGTACATGGCGCCGACGCCGGTGCCGCTGCGATCGCGCAGGATCATCGGCAGGACTTTCTCGTTGCCGCTGCCGTCGGTGGTCACCAGCTTGACGTAGCTGAAGCTCGGAACGCGTCCGTTGTCTCTCCGTTCGTCGGATCCGGTCATCGACAGCTCCTTCTTCCGGCTGACCATCCCGTTGCGGTCTCGTGATGGCGAGATGTGCGGGCTGTTGTCACCGTCTGATTGTAGCCTGCTCGCGGTTTCGATGCGAAGCAGTCGACCGCTACCGCCGCACCCTTTTCCACACCAGCGGGAGACAGGTGAGAAGTATCAGCGGCACCCCGAAGAACGGCAGCACGAGCGCCAGAGAAGGTGGCGATGCCGCGCCGGCGATCGCCAACCGCCACACCAGGTAACCGGCATACACACCCAGAAAGAGAAAACCCTCCCAGCGTTCGACCTTGGCGGCGGAGAGAAAGACCGGCAGGCAGGCCACCGCCACCAGGAGCATCAGCGGAAGGTCGAATCCGAGCGCCGTCGGCGAGACGGCGATGCCGCCGGATGCCACCACCGAACTCGTCCCGAGCACCGCGAGGAGGTTGAAGATGTTGGAGCCGACGACGTTGCCGACCGCGATATCGGTGTGGCCGCGAAGGGCGGCGACGACCGACGTGGCGAGCTCGGGCAACGAAGTTCCCGCGGCCACCACCGTCAAGCCGATCACCAGCTCACTGACACCGAACCCCTTGGCCAGGGCGGAGGCGCCGCGGACCAGCCAGGCCGCACCCCACACCAGGAGACCGAGACCCGCGGCGACGAAGAGGGCATCCTTGACCAGCGTCCGTGGGACCGTACCGACCGGCAGCCCATCGCTGATCTTTTCGGCGAGCTCGGGCGCGGCGCGCCGGCTCGCCCGCACCGTCACCACGATATAGACAACGAGACCGGCAACCAGGAGCGCTCCCTCCCAACGGGCGAAGGTCCCGCCGGCTGCCATTCCCCAGACCACGAGCGACAACGCCACCATCACCGGAACATCGACACGGACCAGTTGGCGGTCGACCGTGAGCGGTGCGACCACCGCCGCCAGCCCGAGGATCACCAGCACGTTGAAAATATTGCTGCCCACCACGTTGCCGACCACGATGCCCGGTTCCGCTCGCGCCGCGGCCATGATCCCGGTCACCAGCTCCGGCGCACTGGTGCCGAAGGAAACCACAGTCAAGCCGATCACCAATGGGCTGATGCCGATGGCCAACGCGGCCGACGCGGCGCCGCGAACCAGCAACTCGGCGCCTGCCACCAGCAAGGCCAGACCGGCCACCAACAGCACGACGTCACTAGCCTGCATTTCTCAAAAGTCTTTCTGCGGTCGGGGTGTTCTGCATCGGCGCATCATACAGAGGTTCCCCGAAGAACCATCCTGCCGTCGCGGTCATGAGATCATCAACGCGGCCGAAACAGGGGGGTAGGGGCATGACTCACGTCCGGGCAAATACACGGAGCACGTGGTGGCTGGCAGCGCTGATCGCCGCGTTCTGCGCGCCGATGGCGGCGGCAGAGGAAACGGCGGTGAACCCGTCGCAACTGACCCTCGAACGAATCTTCGAGGCAGAGGATTTCTCGGTCGAGCGCTACGGTCCCGCACGGTGGCTGGAGGACGGTTCGGGCTACACCACGCTGGAGGCTTCGCCCGCCTTCGAAGACGCGAAGGACATCATTCGCTACAACCCTTCCACGGGCGAACGGGCGGTCCTGGTCCCGGCCGCAGCTCTGGTGCCCGGCGAGGGAGAGGACCCACTCAAGATCGACGACTATCAGTGGTCTGCCGACGGTACCCAACTGCTGGTCTTCACCAACACCGAGAGAGTCTGGCGGCGCAATACCCGCGGCGACTACTGGCTGCTCCACCTCAAAAACGGCACTTTTAAGAAACTCGGCGGCGACACTGCCGAGTCCACCATGATGTTCGCCAAGTTCTCGCCGGACGGGAACCGGGTGGCGTGGGTCAATTTCGACGACAAGGACCTCTACGTCCAGAACCTTGCAACCCTCGCGGTGACGCGGCTGACCCACGGCGACGGCGAGCACATCATCAACGGCACGTCAGAATGGGTCTACGAGGAAGAGTTCCAACTCCGCGACGGGTTCCGGTGGAGCCCCGACGGCCAACGGATCGCCTACTGGCAGTTCGACACGGAGGGCGTCGGGACGTTTCACCTCATCAACAACACCGACACGACGTACCCCGACCTCACGACAGTGCCCTACCCCAAGGTTGGAACAACCAACCCGGAGTGTCGGGTCGGGATCATCCCCGCCAACGGTGGCGACACCACCTGGTTCGAGCCCGAGGGCGACGCACGGGCGCGCTACATCCCCCTGATGGGGTGGGCGGCAGGCTCGGAGGAGATCTGGCTCGTGACACTCAACCGGCTGCAGAACACCGCTGAAGTCATGCTCGGCGATGTCGCGACTGGGGCGCTCCGAACGGTCTTTGTCGACAGCGACGAGGCGTGGGTCGAGATGCATGACGACCCCCAGTGGATCGACGGCGGCCGCTCGTTCACCTGGCTGTCCGAACGCGACGGTTGGCAGCATCTGTATGTGGTCTCCCGTGAGGGCGACGACGTGCGGCTCGTTACCGCCGGCGACTACGACGTCACCGATCTCGCCATGGTCGATGCGAAGGGCGGGTGGGCGTACTTTCTGGCATCGCCCGACGATCCGACCAGCCGGTATCTGTACCGGACAGCGCTTGACGGCGGCGGCGGGCTCGAACGGGTGACGCCGATGGGACCTCCGGGGACCCACACCTACCAGATTTCAGAGGATGCGCTCTGGGCCATCCACGGCTTTTCGTCGCGGGAGCTCGTGCCCCGCACCGATCTCGTGTCCCTGCCCGGCCACGAGACCCGCCGCGTACTCGAGAACAACGCCAAGGTCCAGACCGCCTTCGACCGGCTGGCCAAGGGCCCCACGGTCACGTTCCGGGTTCCGATCGGCGACGGTCTCGAGGTGGACGGCTGGATGCTCACCCCGCCCGACCTCGATCCCACCAAGATCTACCCCTTGCTGATGTACGTCTACGGCGAGCCCGCCGGCCAGACGGTGCTGAACAGCTGGGGGCGCGGCGGGCACCTGTGGTATCTGATGCTCGCTCAACGCGGCTACCTGGTGGCGAGCCTCGACAACCACGGGACCCCGGCGCCGCGCGGCCGCGAGTGGCGCAAGTCGATCTACCGTCAGATCGGGATCCTGGCGTCGGCGGACCAGGCGGCCGGGGTCCGGGCAATGCTCGACTCCTTTGACTTCATCGACCGCAACCGCATCGGTTCGTGGGGGTGGAGCGGCGGCGGCACCATGACGTTGAACGCCCTCTTCCGCTACCCCGAGCTCTACACCATGGGCATCGCGGTTGCCTCGGTGCCAGACCAGAAGCTGTACGACACCGTCTATCAGGAGCGCTACATGGCGCTGCCTGACGACAACGCCGAAGGCTACAAACAGGGCTCGCCGATCACCCACGCCGGTGGGCTCCAGGGCGACCTCCTCCTGGTCCATGGCACCGGCGACGACAACGTCCACTTCCAGGGTGTCGAGCTGTTGATCAACGAGCTCATCGCCCAGGGCAAGCAGTTCGACATGATGGCCTACCCCAATCGCAGCCACGGCATTCACGAGGGCAAGGGCACCACCATGCATCTCTACACGCTCTTCACAAACTACCTCGAAGAACACCTCGTGCCGGGGCCGCGGCCGCGGCCGCGGCCGGAGGCCGAGGCGGACGAGGTACAAATTCGGAATTCGGAATTCGGAATTCGGAATTTCCACCAGGCCACGGCGTCTCTTTTGGATTGAGATCGGATTTCAGATTATGATGCGGAGTCTGGATCAACGATCAATCTGAAAGAGGTGTCAATGCTAGCCAGGATCGGTGGTTGGTGCGCGGAGGAGTTCAAGCGATGGCTGCCGGACCCGTTTGTCTTCGCCGTTCTTCTGACCATCGTCACCGCTGTGACAGCGATGGTGTGGGTCGGGGCGAGCCCCGTCGAGGTGATCTCGGGGTGGTACGACGGTCTGTGGATGCTGCTCGCCTTCGGCATGCAGATCGTGCTGATCCTGGTCACCGGTTATGCCATTGCCCTGTCGGCGCCGGTCGCCCATCTGATTGATCGGTTGGCCGCCAAGATCACGCGTCCGGGGACGGTCTATCTGGTGGTCCTGGTGGGCGGCGGGCTGCTGGTCCTCCCCAGTTGGGGGTGGGTGGTTCTGACCGCCGTCCTCGGTCGCGAGCTGGCGCGGCGGGTCCGTGGCGTCCACTACCCCTTTCTGGTGGCCTGCGCCTACCTCTCCTCCAACGCCTGGGTGGTCGGTCTCTCGAGCTCGATCCCGCTCCTGCTCAACACCCCGGGGAACTTCCTGATCGAGGCCGGTCTCCTGTCGGACACCATCCCGACCTCCGCGACCCTGGGCAGCCCCCTCAACCTGGCGGTGATGATCACCTACCTGGTGGTGACGCCGACCGTGATGTGGTTGGTCCGTCCGCGACACGAGACGATCGAGATCGAAGATCTCCGCACCGATGGAGCCGTCGCAGTCACCGTCACGGTTGCCGAAGAGGCCGAGTCGATGCGGCAGTCCGGGCGCACCTTCTCGGACTGGGCGAACACCAGCGCCATCCTGCAGATGGTGGTCGTCGCCATGGGGCTCACCTATCTGGTGGTCCACTTCAATCGCAAGGGTTTCGACCTCGACCTCAACATCATGATCTTCACATTTCTGATCTTCGGCATGCTGCTCCACCGCACGCCGATCCGCTACGTGGTGGCGATGAGCCGCGCCTGTTCCAACATCTCGGGTATCGTCTTTCAGTACCCCTTCTACGCCGGGATCATGGGGATCATGGTCGCCACCGGACTCGGCAAGGCGGTGGCGGTGTGGATGGCTTCCAAGGTCACCCTCGCCACTCTCCCGGCCGCCGCCTATCTTCTGGGTGCGATCGTCAACTTTTCGATTCCCTCGGCGGGAGGCGAGTGGGCGGTGATCGGCCCGCCTCTGGTCGAGGCCGTGCGCGAACTCGCCGGTCCAGTGGGGTTGGGTGAGCTTGAAACCCACGTCGCCCGGGTCGCGATGGCGGTCGCCTACGGCGAGTCCCTGACCAATCTGCTGCAGCCATTCTTCCTGCTCACCGTCCTGCCGGTCATGGGAGTGGGGATCCGCCTCCAGGCTCGCGACCTCATGGGCTACGTTTTCGTGCCCTTTCTGGCGCTCTTCCTCATCATCGGGCTGTTGGTGACCTTCTTTCCGATGTGATGTAGACCCGGGGGTTCCGAAGAAACCGCAGATCAAGCAGATGGGCGCAGAAGAGGAACGAAGTCGTGCGTCTGCTACCGCAGCCGAACCAGGCTCAATGCAGACGGCGTCACGGCGCAACCACCTTTCGCCGTACATCGAAGTTCGCTGGGCAGGGCTTTGCCGACCTCGTAGGAAGCGTCGATGGCCTCGTCGAGCGGGATCGGGTTGACATAGCCGCCGAGGATGAGGTCGGCACAGGTGAAGGCGCTGGAGGCTGCCACCGCGTTGCGGGTGTGGCAGGGGACCTCGCAGGCGCCCGCCACGGGATCGCAGGGCGAGCCCATGGTGTTTTGAAGCGCGATCGCCGCCGCATCGGCGGCCTGTCGAGCCGTACCACCCACCACTTCCACCACGGCCGCCGCGGCCATGGCACCGGCCACCCCGATCTCCACCTGGCAGCCGGCCAACTCGGCGGCAAAGGTCGCGCGTCGGGCGACGATGAGCCCCACCGCAGAAGCGGCAAACAGAGCCAACGCCGTCTGCCGGCGCGAGAGGCCCAACTCCTCGACCAGACTCACCACAACCCCCGGCACCGTGCCGGCCGAACCGCCGGTTGGTGCGGCGCACACCACCCCGCGGCTGTTGCAGTGGTGCATCACGGCGAGCGCGCGCGCGGCGGCGCGGGTGTGAATGCCGCCGATCGCCAGGGTTCCCCGAGCCTCGGCTTTGAAGACGCCTGCCGCCGTCGGTTGGAGCAACAACATGTCCGACTGTTCGTCATCGAGGCCGGCGGCCACCGACTGCTCCATAATGTCGAAACGGCGCAGCATCTCGTCCACGGCATCGGCCGCGTTCATCCCGAGCAGCTGGGACTCATAGGCGAGCGCGGTCTCCCCCAACGAGTGATCGTGGTCCTTTGCGAAGGCTGTGAGTTCCCCGGCGCTTTCGAAGAGCGTCTCTCCCTTCTGAACAAAGAAGACCGGCGAGGCCGTCCAGGTTTTTCCGGCCCCGGCGCGGTCCCGGTGCAGGGGTTCGGCGCTGCGGTTCACCAGAAGTGTGCCGTCCCCATCCTCGGTGATGACGGTGTGGGCTTTGCCATCGAGATCGACCGGACGATCATCGAGCCGTACGATCCTGATCCCGCCGCCACCCACCGCTTCAGCGACGATCGACAGGGCGGTTCCGCTTTGCGACTCCGCTTCGATGAGCATTCCATTGGGATGATGCGTGTGTTCGAGCGGCGACACGTCGAATCGGACGGTCACGCCCTCGGCACGCGCCCGCCCAACCGCTTCGAAGTACGCCGT
>CAVQQC010000004.1:0-199489 GCA_963714895.1 Candidatus Sulfomarinibacteraceae bacterium | reverse complement strand
TGAACTGTGTCCGGGCCCCGGGATGGGACCGGATCTGCCCACCTCTTATTCACGGACCGGAATGACGGAGGACATACAATCATGAAGATCAGAACCCCTCGGGCCTGTGGCCCTGCTCCGGGTGAGCATTCTTCGTGGTGCCGGTGACCGCCTCTGCGGGCGGCACCATCACCGGCGTGGTCATTCGACGGTTTCACCGGCCAGCCGGTGCGCAATGCGACGCTTTCGATCGACGACACCGACATTTCCTTTGCCACCGGTGTTGGCGGCGACTTCCGCGGCGAAGGCCGGCGGCACCTACACCATCACGGTGAGCAAGGACGGGTTCGAGAGCCAGAAGATCACCGGCGTGGCGGTCACCGACGGCGGCAACGCCGACTTCGCGGTCGTGCTGCTGCCGCAGACGGGGATGGACTCCTCCGCGGCCGAGGACATCGCCGAAGTGCTCGACACCGCGGGCACGGAGGCGGCAGGCGGCGAAAGCGCGACGCCCGCGCCCCGCGCGCAGGGGACGCCGTTGGCGCTGAGGTGGTCGCGGCCCAGGCTGCGGCGTTGGACGGCGACGGCAAGCGCAGAACGCCACGGCGGACAGCGGGGTCTTCGTCGGCGAGATCACGGTCGAGGCGGCCGCCGCCGACGAGTCGACTGAGCAGGCGATGTTGATCCAGCGCAAACAGGCGGCCGAGATCTCCGACTCCATCTCCAAGGTCGAGATGGAGAAGAACGCCGGCGGCGACGCGGCGGGCGCGTTGGAGCGAGTGACCGGCATTTCAGTGCAGGACGACAAGTACGTCTACGTGCGCGGCCTCGGCGAGCGCTACTCCAACACCACCCTCAACGGTTCCAAGCTGCCGACCACCGAGTTCGACAAGAAGGTGGTGCCGCTCGATCTCTTCCCCACCAAGCTGCTCGACAACGTGCGGGTCGCCAAGACCTACTCGCCGGACATGTCGGGCGATTTCGCCGCCGGGTCTGGTGGAGATCGAGACCCTCGACTTCCCCACCCAGAGGATCTTCGAGGTGAGCGTCGGTGGCCTCAGCAACTCCAACACGACCGGTGAATCGTTCGGCCGCTACATGGGCGGTCTGAGCTTCGACGGCAAGGGCGGACAGCCGCTGCCCTCCAGCATTCCGGACCAGTATCTCGCCCGCGGCAACCCGTTCAAGCCGGGGTTCACCCCTGAGGAACTGCAGCAGTTCGGGTGGGATCTCATCGGCGCCTGGACAGCCGACGACACGGCCAAGAACTTCATCGGCAGCCCCTACCCGCAGGCCGATCCCAACCTCGGTTTTGCCCTCACCTACGGCGACACCTTCGGCAACCTCGGGGTCGTGATCTCGGCCACCCAGGCCCACACCTTCTACCGCCAGGACGAGGAGCAGCAGTACTACGTGATCGGCGGCGGCGACGACTCCAGCTCACCACCGATTACGACATGTCGACCGACAACGAGGGCACACGCCTCGGTCTGGTCGGCAACTTCAACTACCGGCTCGGCCAGAATCACAAGCTCGAGTTGCGCACCATCTTCAGCCGTGATTCGACCTCGCAGAACCGGTTTTTCGGCGGGTACGACAACGACATCGCGGCGCTGGTCACCAACTACCGGGTGCGCTACGGTCAGGAAGAGATCGCTTCCTACCAGCTCGGCGGCGAGCACTTTCTCGGCAACGTCGGGGCTTCGGGCGCCCTCCTCGAGTGGCGGGCCAGCTACGGCAACGCGACCAATACCAGTAACCTCCGCGAGACCCTGTACCAGGACCAGGGCGGCGTCCAGGTCCTGACCGACGAGAGCCAGAGCGGCCTCCTGCTCTACAACGACCTCGCCGACGACATCATCGACGGCGGCGTGGACTGGACGCAGTTTTTCCAGAGCGGCGATGTCTTCGGCAGCATCAAGGGAGGCTTCGCCTACTACAGTCGAGCGCGCGATTTCGGCTCGCGACGTTTTCGCTTCAACTTCCGCCGGATTTCAGGCATCGACCTCGCCCTACCTTCCCGATGAGATCTTCGTCGAGGAGAACATCAACCAAAACGGCCTCGAGATCAAGGAAGAAACGCGTTCGACCGACTTCTATACCGCCAACCACGACCTTCGCGCCGGTACGTTCTCGCCGATGCCACGATCGGCAAGTGGCGACTGCACGGTGGTCTCCGTTACGAGGACTCCGACATCACCGTGACCACCCTTCGAGCCCTTCAACGTGGACGCGGTGCCGTTCGAAAGCCAGGTCGTCGACCGCGAGTTCATGCCCGCTTTTGCGGCAACCTACAGTCTCAACTCCAGCACCAACCTGCGGCGCGGCATCGTCAGCCAGACCGTCAACCGCCCCGAGTTCCGCGAGCTCGGCGCCGTTCGAGTGGACCGACGTGGTCGGCGGTCGGTCGGCCGCGGCAATCCGGACCTCGTGACCGCCGGAATCACCAGCTACGACCTGCGCTGGGAGTGGTTCCCGACCAGTTCGGTGTGGTGGCTGCCAGCGTCTTCTACAAGGACTTCACCAACCCCATCGAGCGCACCCTGTTGTTTGCGGTCGAGCTGCAGTCGACCTGGATCAACACCCCGGGCGCGACCAACCTCGGCGCCGAACTCGAGTTCCGGCGCGGTCTCGGTTTCATCGCCGACGCCCTGTCGCCGTTTTCTCTCCAGATCAACTACACCTACGTCGACTCCGAGATCAACGTCGGTGACGATCCGATCCTGACCAGCACCTCGCGGCCGCTGGTGGGCCAGCCGGACAACGTCGCCAACGTGGTGCTGGAGTGGGCGCCCTTCCGTTCGGGGACCAACCTGCGCGTGCTCTACAACTACACCGGGGAGACCCTGCGCGAGGCCGGTGGCCTCGGCATCCCGACGTCTACCAGAGCCCATCGGTACGGTCGACGTGGTGTGGAACAACAGCTCGAGTTCGTCGCTGAGGGTCTCGCCCTGACCATCACCGGATCCAACCTGACCAACCAGGAGTACGAGCTCACCGGCGGGTATGAGCAGCGCTACTACCGCGGTCGCACCTTCGGTCTCGGCGTCAGCTACACAGCCTTCTAACACGTCCTTCACACGTCCTCCACCGCGCCACGGTGGGATAGCTCGGTGACGATCGATCGACCTGCAAGCCAGGTCCCACCATCACTGGAAAGAAAAGGGGGAGAGTTTATGAAAATGCGAGTGTTCCTGATCCTCTTGACTGCGTTCGTCCTCGTGGCGGGCCCAGACGCCGATGCTGCCCAGCCGGGTGTGCGCCATGGCGCCTATCTCGTGGTTCCCGGCAACCAACCCGGGGCCCCGCTGGCCGTAGCGCCGTGGGTGCGCGCCGCCGATCTGACGGCGACTGCCCAGAAAACCGCGGTCAACCCCGCCTCTCCGGGTGTCCGCCCGGCGGTGTTGGTCGAGACCAACTACCCGGCCTACGATCCGGCCTTCAACCTCGGCGAAGGACCGTCGGTCTACCTCAGCATCGACCCCAACGGCTACGCGATGCCGGTGACCATGTATCTCTACTGGCAGGACCGGGTGACCGGTGACAAGGTCTATATCAACACCGGCGGTCTCGTCGCCGGAGGCGACGTGACCGACCTCTTTGGCTCCGACAGCGGGATCGCGGTGTGGACGCCCACCCTCGACCGGCTGGTCCTCTTCGCACCCGCGGGCGGCGCCTTTGGTGAAGCGCCGTCGGCCGCCACCTCCAGCGTCGGTCGCTACCAGTTCGTGTGCGAGCTCCGCGACTCTCAGACCGGCCAACCGGTTTCGCGCGGCAACGCCATGTACAGCGTCGTTGAAGACACCGAGTTCGTTGCCGGCAACATCAGCTCGGACGCGACCTGGAACGCCGACACCCTCTACTACCTGCAAACGGCCATCTTCGTCGAGTCCGGCGCCACTCTGACCGTCGAGCCGGGGACCACGATCATGGGCGACACCGAGGGCAAGGGCACGCTCGTCGTCGCCCAGGGCGGCAAGATCATGGCCGAGGGCACGGCGATGCAGCCGATCGTCATGACCTCGCCGCAAGAGCTGGGCTCGCGCGGCCCGCAGGACTGGGGTGGTCTGATCCTCAACGGCCGGGCCACCATCAACGTCCCCGGCGGCGTCTCCGAGGGCGAGGGCGACACCGGTGAGTTCGGCGGCGGCGCCAATCCCGATGACGGCGACGACTCGGGCAACCTGAAGTACGTTCGGGTCGAGTTTGCCGGCATCGAGTTCAGCCCCGACAATGAGCTCAACGGCATCGCCTTCCAGGGCACCGGAAGCGGCGGCGAGTTCGACCACATCCAGGTCCACTACAACCAGGACGACGGTGTCGAGTTCTTCGGTGGCACCTCGGCCGTCAAGTACCTGCTGCTCACCGGTATCGGTGACGACTCGATGGATTGGACCATGGGCTGGCGCGGCAAGGCGCAATTCGTGGTCGCGGTCCAGGAGGGGCAGGTGCGCGCCGACCAGGGCTTCGAGTGCGACAACCTCGGATCGGACAACCTGGCCACGCCGATCGCCAACCCGATGATCTACAACGTTTCCCTGATCGGCTCGGCCGACACCGGACCCAAGAGCGACCAGGGTATGTTGCTTCGCGAAGGCACCGGCGGCAAGCTCTACAACTTCATCGTCTGGGGTTTCCACGAGTGGGGCCTCAACGTCGACCACGAAGCGACCTTCGATCAGGCCAACGGCACCTCACCGAATCTCATCCTGGCGAATTCCATCGTCAACTCCAACGGCACCGACTCCTGGTACACCGAGGACTGCAACGCGGCCGACCCGGCCACCTGTTTCCCCAACGTCGCCGAGGACGCCGGCGCGGACGGCACCAATTGGCAGGGCACCGATGTCTGGTTCTACGACGACATGGTGATGAACCGCAACGTCGATCCCGGACTGGCGAGCCCCGCCTACTACCTGGTGCCGGACGTCTCCCCGCTGGATGGTTCTGCGGCGCTGCTGACCGACTACGTCAAGTCGCCGCCGGATGACGGCTTCTTCGAGCCGGTGGACTTCCTCGGCGGCGTCGCCCCGGGCGACAACTGGACCCAGAGCGGCTGGACCATCTGGTCGAAGAACTAAGGGTCTTCCGATGCGAACCGCGATTTCCTTCGTGTGCGCGCTGCTGTCGGCGGCGGGCACGCTCGCCGCAGGCACGCCGTCGACCGCTCCCGAGTCATCGGCGACGATCGAAAAAGCGGCGGTCGTCGAGCGTACGGGAACATTCACCAACACCTTCGCCGAACTCGACGAGCTCCTTCAAGTCTCTCGAAGGAGGCGGTGGTCTCGGGTGACGCCGATTTCATGCGGCGGCCTGGCCGTGACCGAGGAGGAGTTTCGCGATCTCGTGTGGCCGACCCTCGACATCGCCAGACTCCCGAACAGCGGCTTCACCTGGGAGTTCGTGTGGTCGCAGCACCAGCTGCAGCACGAGAAGTGCCTGGCGCGAACCAGTCACGATCTTGCCGGAACGAGATCGACATCGTCGACATCACGTTCGAGGGCCGCACCACGGACCACGGTTCGTTCAAGATCCACCGCGACAGCCGGGTGGAGGTTCTGCGCGCCGACGGCACGAGGGATGAGATGGCCCTCTTCGGGAGCCTCCTCGAGACCGCCGACGGTCGCTACAAGATCTACAGCTTCATCAACGATTAAGGAGTTCTCCATGAAGCGAGTTTTCGCACTCACAGCCCTGCTTCTCCTGCCCATGGTGGTCGGAGCGCAGACCTACAACGTCAACCTCAGCGGCGCGGCCGGCACCGGTTTCGCCAGCATCACGATCACCGGTGACGCCATCGACTACGCCATCGTCACCAGCGGTCTCGATCCAGCGCCGACAACGGCGACCCTGACCGACGGCGGCGACTCGGTCGACCTCGGGGCCTCCTTCGGCGGTACCGGCAGCGCGTCCGGCTCGACGAACTCCGCAATGGCCTCGGCCATCAGCTCCAATTCGTCGGCCTGGAACCTCGAGGTATCAAACGGCAGCGACACCCTGAGCGGCACCCTCGCGGGCGGCGCGAGCGGCTCGACCGAGGTCTACTTCTCGGTCTCGGCTTCCAATCCCGGCGCCAACCAGACCTTCTTCCGCACAGACGCCCGCATCATCAACCGCAGCGGTGAGTCGGCCTCCGTCACCCTCGATTTCTACGCCAACGACGATGGCGGCAACAGCGCTCCCGACGCCAGCGAGACGGTGACCGTGGATGTCAACGAGCAGCTCGTGCTCGATGACTTCCTGGTCACGCTCTTCGGCTTCTCGACCGCCCAGGGCGCGGTCAAGATCTCCTCGGACAACAGTCTGACCGTGGCCTCCCGGGTGTACAACGACCAGACGTCGGTGGACGGCGGGACCCTCGGTCTGTTCGTCGACGCGGTGGGCATGGACCAGGCCTACCCGGCGGGTGTGATCTCCTTCCTCCAGAATCGCAACCGGAACTCCGGCGAGGGCTTCCGCGGCGCCATCGGCTGGTTCAACCCATCGAGTTCGGACGTGGAGATCACCCTCTACGGCTGGGCGACCGACGGCACACTGCTCGGCTCGGAGACCGTGACCGTCAGTGGGCTCGAGCAGAAGCAGCAGTTCATCAATGCGATCTGGCCCGCTCTTTCCGACTCCGGCGACATGTACGTGACCTATTCGGCCGACGGTGACATCTTCGTCTACGGCACGATCACCGACAACGTCTCCGGCGACGGCACCTACATCCCCGCCGCACCGGGCAGCTAGTTCCGTTCCTATCTCCAATCCTCTTCCGTCCATCTCTTACTTTCGCCCCGGTCCCCGCCGGGGCCATTTTTTGTCCATCGGCGGTGTTCTACCATGTGGAGATGATCAACCGTCGTTCGCGATCGCGCCGCATTCGGCCTGTGCTGCTCGTTGCTCGGGCGTCGGAGGCGGCTGCGATCGCGGGCTCTTCCGAGAGGTGGAGCGCCGTCGCGGACGAGGTGTCGGCTGAGGCCATCCGCCGCCACACGGTGGTGCTCGGTGGCGATGCGCTCGAGGGCACGGGCGCCCGGCAGCCGCGGCGGTCGGATGGCGGCGGCCTACATCGCGGGCGAACTCGAGAAGCTCGGGGTCGAGCCGCTGGGCGACGACGGTTCGTACTTCCAGCAGGTGCCCCTGGTGGGCAGCACGCCGCTGCCCGAAAGCCGTCTCACGCTTTCGGGTTTGGGCGAGCGGAGAGACCTGACTCTCGGTGAGGACTATCTTCTTCACACCACCGGAGCACAGACGTGGTTGCCGCGACCGACTCCTCTGGTCTTCGTCGGTTACGGCATCGTGGCCCCGGAGTTCGACTACAACGACTATGCCGACGTCGATGTGCGGGGCAAGGTGGTGGTCTTCCTCGCCGGAGAACCGGTTTCAAACGACCCGGAGTACTTCGCGGCGGGCGATCCGACCGTGTACTCGGCGGTCGAGAGCAAGGTGCGGATAGCCCTCTCGCGCGGTGCGGTCGCGAGCGTGCTGGTGCCGGACAGCGGTGTGGAGTGGGCCCGCCTGCAACGCGAGTACGCCTTCGAACACCTCGGTCTCGCCTCGTCAGTGCCGAGCCACCTCGCGATTCTGCTGCGGCCGGGGGTCGCCGCAACCCTGTTCGACGAGGCCTTGTTCGATTTTGACCAGGTCCGGTCGATGGAACAACGCCAGGTCCTGCGCTCGTTCCATCTGCCGGTGAATCTGATGTTCGAGGGCGAGTTCCACGTCCGCTCCTTTGTCGCCGCCAACGTGGTGGGGCGTATTCCGGGATCGGGCACGAAGCTGGCGCGCGAGTCCGTGGTGGTGTCCGCCCATTACGACCACCTGGGGCTCGGCCCGGCGGTTTCCGGAGACTCGATCTACAACGGCGTCGTCGACAACGCCATCGGGTGTGCGGGACTCCTCGAGCTCGCACGCGTCGTGACTTCCGCGCCCGAGGTGCCCCGACGCTCGATCATCCTCCTCTTCACGACCGCGGAAGAGGAGGGAAACCTCGGTGCCCGTTATTTTCTCGACCATCCGCCGGTCCGGCTTTCGTTGATCATCGCCGGCATCAACATCGACGGGCTGGCATTCACCGAGACCTTTGCAGATGTCGTCGGTGTCGGTGCCGAGCTCTCCGACCTCGGCAGAACGCTCGGGCGCGCGGCCGCGGCCCGCGGACTCACGGTCGGGGAACCAGAGGAGCTGGCCCTTGGGCGGGCGGCGTTCGAGCGCTCCGAGCAGGCGGTGTTTGCGGAGGCGGGGATCCCGGCGATTCTGGTCAATGAAGGTCTCGAGTGGCTCTCCATCCCCCGCGACACGGCAGTTGCGCAGACCCTGCAGTGGTTCGCCACCCGCTACCATTCGCCGTTCGACGATCTCTCACAGCCGCTCGACTTCGACGCCGCCCGGGAACATCTCGCGATGATCGTGACGTTGGTCGGGATGGTCGCAGACGCGTCGCTCGCCCCCGAGTGGCGACCGGGCGCCCCATACGCCTACCAGCGGCTGCTCACCCTTGCGGAAGAGGGCCGCGGGCCGTGAATATCCGTGCCGTGGTGCCCGCGGCCTTGTGTGGACTTCTGGCGTGGGGTTGTGTGTCCGTGCCGGAGAATGCGGTCGATGCGGTACGAGTCGTCGGCTCGGACACCATGCTCGAGCTCGATCGGCGTTTTGCTGAAGGGTACATGCGGAGCCACCCGGGAGCCCGGGTTTTCGCCGAGGGAGGCGGCAGCGGCGTCGGCATTGAGGCAATGATCGGCGGCACCGCCTCCATCGCCGCGGCGTCGCGCCCCATGTCCTCGGCGGAGGTGGCCCGGCTTTATGAGGTGCACCAGACCCTGGGAGTCCGCCACCTGGTCGCACAGGATGCATTGAGCATCTTCGTCAACGCCGCCAATCCCGTCCGCGATCTCAGTCGGGAACAGCTGCGCGGTCTGTTCGAGGGGACCATCACGGATTGGGGCGAGGTTGGCGGCAGCCCCGGCCCGGTGCGGGTGGTCGTCAGGCCGCCGAGCTCGGGGACCCACCGGTTTTTCCGAGATCACGTGCTGGCCGGCGTGCCCTATGCGACGACCGCGACCGCGGCGCCGACCACCCGAGGCGTCCTGGCGGTGGTCGCCGCTGAACCCGGGGCCATCGGCTACGGCGGTCAGGCCTATCGCCTCGATGGGGTCGTCCAGTGTGCGGTGGACGGTGTCGGGCCGACCCCAGAAAACGTCGGCCGCGACCGCTACCCCCTGACCCGATACCTGGTCTTCTACACCACCGGCCCACCCACCGGGCCCGCCCGGGACTTCATCAACTGGTGTCTCGGGGAGGAGGGCCAGCGGGTGGTTGCGGAGGTCGGTTACGTGCCGTTGTGGTCTCCGGGCGGGTGAGACCTCGACTTCATGCCGGCTTCACAGAAGTAAATCTTAACCTCAGCTTCACATTGCCCTCATACGCCGATTACCTCGCCTTCACATGATGCGGGCGGCGCACGGGGTTTGCGCCGACATGAGTGAATCCAGCTGAAAAGGACGGTGTCATGAAGAGATGGAAGGTCTGGGTTGCGGTCTGCGCGATTCTCGTGATTGGTGGGGCGGGGCTGGGAGCGCAGGAGAGTGGACTGGATCCCCTGCTCGCACTCCTCGTCGAGCAGGGCGTGATCACCATGGAGCAGGCGCTGGCCGTGCAGGCCGAGTACGACCGGAGACGTGTCGGCCGAACAAACGCCGGCGGCGCACCCCACAACCGGCCACGGTTGTTCCGCGGCCGACTGCGCCGGCCGTGCCCGATCAGGTGGCGGAGGCGACCGCTACCGAAGTGGCGCCCGAGACGGCCACGACCGCCGAAAAGGAGGAGTGGTACGACCGTTTCGATTTCAAGGGCGACCTGCGGTTGCGCGGCCGAGTTCTTCAAGATCGAAGGCATTTCGACCGGACAACTACCGGGAGCGCTTCCGTGCCCGCTTCCGGGCCGGGATGTACACCGAGATCACCGACTGGATGGATGTCGGGTTCCAGGTGCGCAGCGGCGACCCGGACGACCCGGTGTCGGACAACAGCACCTTTGACGGCGGCTTTTCCCTCATCCCAATATCGATCTCCGAGGCGTATGCCGGGATTCACCCAACCGGCTGGCTCGACCTGACCTTCGGCAAGTTCGATGCCCAGAAGAAGTGGGTCGTCAGCGACATGCAGTGGGACGACGACGTGACGGTCGCCGGCGCGATGGAGGAGTTCAGCGTCGGGCCGCTCAAGTTCGACCTCTACCAGTACCTGCTGGAGGAGGACAAGGCGACCAGTGATGCCTACCTGCTCGGCGCCCAGCTGTACGGCGAGTTCGGGAACAAGTCGATCGGCACCTTCAAGGTCGGCGCCGGGTTTCGACGACTGGGTCCGGCCGCAGATGGTGGCCGATCTCACCCTCGAGGACAAGCTTCAGGGCAACCCGGTGACCAACCTGCTCGACGATGACCTCCAGTTGATCAGCGATTTCGAAATCGCCAACCTGTTCGCCACCTGGACCTGGGCGAAGAACGAGCGCTGGCCCATGAAGGCCTCGGCCTTCGGCTACCTCAACACCGGGGCCCAGGGCCTCGGTAAGGAGTACGACACCGGGTACTTCCTGCGCCTCCAGGTCGGCGACTACAAGAAGAAGTATCAGATGATGTTTCGCGCCACCCGTTACTACTCGGAGCCCGATGCGCTCTTCTACGTCTTCACCCAATCCGACACGATCTATGCATCGGACGTCGACGGCTACCGTTTCGACTTTCGCCTCGGCTTCGTCAAGAAGTCCTATTTCAACCTCACCTGGTACCACACCAAACCGGTGTACGCGCTGTTTCCGACCATGGACCGGTTGCAGGTGGACTACATCATCGCGTTTTAGGACCGCTTGGGCTTCACGAGACCTTCATACACGGTGCCTATCTTCGACCGCTCGGGAACCATACCGCACACCAGGAACCAACAGGAGGAAGACATGAAACTCTCGAAGATCTTTATCGGATCGGCCTTCGCCCTGATCGCCGCTCCTCTCGCTTTCGCCTCCGGCCCGACTCTCGACCCGGGCCTCCCGAAGTACGACAAGGTCGATGGCGTTCGCGGCACCCTCAGCGCCGCGGGCTCGGACACCATGCTCGAGCTGCAGACCCTGATGGCTGAAGAGTTCCGCAAGCTCTACCCGCAGGTCAAGGTGCAGGTCGAGGGCAAGGGCTCGTCGACCGCACCGCCGGCGCTGATCGAGGGCACCGTCCAGCTCGGCAATATGTCGCGCACGATGAAGAACAAGGAGATCGACGCCTTCGAGGAGGCCTTCGGCTACGATCCGACCCGGTTCGACGTCGCGCTCGACACCCTGGCCGTCTTCGTCAACAAGGACAACCCCATCCAGTCGCTGACCATCGAGCAGGTGGATGCGGTCTTTTCCAAAACCCGCCAGTGCGGGGCGGCGGCAGACATCAGCACCTGGGGCCAGCTCGGTGCGACCGGCAACTGGGCGACTGCGCCGATCTCGCTGTATGGCCGTAACGCCGCCTCGGGCACCTACGGCTACTTCAAGGACCACGCCATGTGCAAGGGCGACTACAAGGACACTGTCAAGGAGCAGCCCGGATCGGCGTCGGTCGTCCAGGGCATCGAGAAGGACCGCTACGGTATCGGCTACTCGGGCATCGGCTACGCCACATCGGGTGTCCGCGCCGTTCCGTTGTCCCCCGCCGAGGGCCAACCTGCGGTGATGGCCTCGTCCGAGCACGCGGCCAACGGCAGCTACCCGCTGGCGCGTTTCCTCCACATCTATGTCAACAAGGCGCCGAACAAGGAACTCGACAAACTCACGTCCGAGTATCTGCGGTTCATCCTCTCGTCCGACGGCCAGCGGGTCATCATCAAGGCGGGTTTCGACCCCCTCGACGCGCAGACCGCGGCTGAACAACTGGCGAAAATCGGGAACTGACCTTGCGGTCCTTCCTCAGCGAACGCTCCAAGGACCGGTTGGCCACCGTCCTGATCCGGACCGGTGGCCTGCTCGTGATCCTCGTGGTCATCGCCATCGTGGTCAACATCGGCTCCGAGGCCTTGCCGCTGTTTGCCCGGGCGACGGCAGGCCCGGTGGAACGCCTCGCCGGGGCGCCGGGAGCGATGCTCGCGGGCAGTGACGCGCGGCGCGAGCTGGTATGGGCCCTCGAGCGCGGACGGACGGGTCGTGTTCGACGACCCGGACACCGGGGACCTGGTCATCAGCGACGGCGCACTGGTCGCGGCGGATCAGGAGATCCACGGTCTGATCTCGGTCCTCGGGGAGGCCGGCACCGCGGAGGTGGGTCGTCTGCGCTTCACCGACAGCTGGGCGGGCGACCACCGCACCACGGCAGCGAGGTGGCGAGCCTCGACCGACGTACTGGTCCTGACCGGGGGCGACTGGGTTGGAGTGACGGCCAACGGCGATGACGACGGCAACGTCGTGCTGGCCGCCTGGGAACGCAGCGGCCGTCTGGACCTGTGGTCGTGGGACGCCGACGACGAGGTGTGGCAGCCGGTGCCAGCATCGGACATCATCACGAACGTGTCCCTGGCAGCGGTCGCCGAAGGCCTCGAGGCGTTGGCGGTGATCGACACCACAGGAGGACTTCACCTCTACCGCCTGCCGGGTCTGGAGCCGGTCGATGTGATGGGGGTCGAGGAACCGGTGGCGGCCGTCCGCTTCCTCATCGGCGGCGGATCGTTGGCGGTCGCCGGCCGCGACGGGTCGGTCGGTGTGCTGCTCGAGATTCCGCGCGTCAAGGTCGTGAACAACGGGAGCCGGGCGCTGCGGGTGGAAGGGCTGGATATCGGCCCCGGCGAGGCGGCGCTGGTCGCCGACAACGAGGTCGGATCGAAGCTGGCTTCGCGCAGTGACCTCGTGCTGGAGTCGGCGCCGCCGCGGTGGCGGCGGGTTCGGGATCTCGCAGGCGTCACCGGCGTGCCGACCGTGATCGCGCCGGAGGACCGGCGCCGCGGATTTGCGGTCGGGACCAGCGACGGATCGGTGGCCCTCTATTACTCGACCTCCGCGCGGCGACTGCTCGAGGATCGCTGGACGAACCAGGCGGTGCATGCCCTCACGGTCGATCCCAAGGGTGACGGAGCGGTGGTGGTGGCGGGCGGCGAGGTCCTGCGTCGTTCGATCGACAACCCCCACCCAGAAATCAGCCTCCGAACCCTCTTCCTGCCGGTGTGGTACGAGGGTTACGCGGCGCCGCGGTTCGTGTGGCAGTCCACCGGCGGCTCCGACGCCTTCGAGCCCAAGCTCAGCCTGTGGCCGCTGATCTTCGGGACCCTCAAAGCCACCCTGTACGCGATGCTGTTCTCGGTGCCACTGGCCTTGATGGCTGCGGTCTACGTTTCACAACTGGCACCGGCGTGGTTGCAAACGGTGGTCAAACCGACCATCGAGCTGATGGCCGCGGTGCCGTCGGTGGTCGTCGGTTTTCTTGCAGCGCTGTGGTTGGCGCCGCGTCTGGAGGCCGCGCTGCTGGCGGTGTTGCTGGGTGCGATCGGTCTTCCGCTGGTGGTGATTCTCTCGCTCACCGCCTGGCGGCTGGTGCCCGCGCCGCTGCGGCGCCGGATGCCCGACGGCGCCGAGTTGCTGGTGCTGCTGGCCGCCGGCGCGGCGGTACTGGCCGCGGCAGCCGCGCTCGCCGGACCGATCGAGGTCCGCCTCTTCGGCGGGGACTTCCAACGCCACCTCTTCACCGAGTGGGGGCTGCGCTACGACCAGAGAAACGCCATCGTCGTCGGTCTCGGTCTCGGTTTTGCGGTCATCCCGGTGATCTTCACCATCGCCGAGGACGCCTGCTCGGCGGTACCGCGGGCCCTGGTCAACGCGAGCCGTGCCCTCGGCGCCACCCGCTGGCAGACGGCATTGAAACTGGTGGTGCCGGCCGCCAGCCCGGGTCTTTTCGCGGCGGTGATGTTGGGTCTCGGCCGCGCCGTCGGCGAGACCATGATCGTCCTCATGGCGGCGGGAAACACCCCGGTCCTCGATCTGTCGCTCTTCAACGGCATGCGGACCATGGCGGCGGCGATCGCAGTCGAGATCCCGGAGGCGCCGGTCGGCGGCACCCTGTTCCGGGTGCTCTTTCTCACCGGCATCCTGCTCTTCGCCTTCACCATGGTCCTCACGACCGCCGCCGATCTGGTCGGCAGTTTCTTGAGAAAACGCTATGCGCGGTTCTGACGCCGCCAAGCCCGCCATGACCGGCACTCGAAGCGGTCTCCCCTCCGGGCTCGCCGGAGTATGGACGACGGCGCTCGCGACCCTCGCCGTGCTCGCGATGTTGGCGGCCCTCGTGTGGATCGTGGCGGTCAACGCCTTTGGCTGGTTCTGGCCGGCCCGGGTCACCGAGCTCATATTGGCCGACGGTTCGACGCTGGTCGGCAGCGTCGTGGCGCGGGAGGAGCGCCCGGTCGAAACCGGTGATCAGCTTGTGGTAAAGCACCGCATCCAGCTCAAGACCGGCAACCGCGAGCTCACCGGGGCGGATTTCTCATGGGTCGACGAGAGCGAGATCGTCAGCCGATCCACCCCCCGCGATCTGGTGCGGGTGGTGCGCACGGAGTACGGCGACGCCTTCGGGCGCATCGCAGCGGCCCTGGCGGCGGACGGACGCTCGCTGAATGTGGCCTCCGAGGTCGAGATCGGCGAATTTCTGGATCGGGGAGAGCAGTGGCGGCGCGAGCGGCAGCGTCTGGAGAAGGAACGCGAGCACCTCCGCAGGCCGCTCTCCGAACTCGAGGAGCGGCTCGATACGGCGGAGCGTTCGGCGCGGGCGGCGACACCGGAAGGCGTCGCTGATCTGGCCGAACTCGAGGCCGCCGTGGATGGTGCGGCGGAGCGGCTCTCCGCCCAGCTCGATGCGCTGCAGCTCGAGATCGACGACCTCGACGGGTTGATGCGCAGTGCACGGCTGGTCCTGCGGTCGGGGTCGGAGGACATCGAGGTGCCCATGGGCAACGTCCTCGAGGTTCTGTGGCCCAATCGATTGGGTTTCGCCGGCCGCGCCGTCCAGGCGGTGCGTGAAGGCGTGCTCTTCCTGTTCACTGAGCCGCGAGAGGCCAACACCGAGGGCGGCGTCTTTCCGGCTCTGTTCGGAACCGTGCTGCTGGTCCTCTTGATGAGCGTGGCGGTGGTTCCGCTGGGGGTGGTGACGGCGGTCTACATGACCGAGTACGCGCGCCCCGGGATCCTCCTGCGTCTCGCCAACCAGGCCGTCAACAACCTCGCGGGCGTGCCCTCCATCGTCTTCGGGATGTTCGGCCTCGCCTTCTTCGTCTACGAGGTGGGCGGCGCCATCGACACCGCGTTCTTCGCCGACCGGTTGCCGACACCGACCTTTGGTACGGGCGGGTTGTTGTGGGCGGCGCTGACGCTCGCCATCATGACGGTCCCGGTGGTGGTGGTGGCGACCCGCGAGGGCTTGATGGCGGTGCCCCAGAGCTGGCGCGACGGCTCGCTGGCCCTCGGCGCCACCCGCTGGCAGACCCTCAAGAAGATCATCCTGCCGGCGGCGATGCCGGGCATCCTGACCGGGTTGATTCTGGCGGTGAGCCGCGCCGCCGGCGAGGTGGCGCCGCTGATGCTCACCGGCGCGGTCAAACTGGCGCCGAGCCTGCCGGTTGACGGCGTGCCGCCGTTTCTCCACCTGCAGCGAAAATTCATGCACCTCGGCTTCCACATCTACGATGTCTCCATGCAGTCGCCCAACGTCGAGGCCGCCAAACCCATGGCCTTTGCGACCACTCTGGTGTTGCTCGCCCTGGTGGTGCTCTTGAACCTGACGGCAATTATCGTGCGTCGTCGTCTGCGGCGAGCGTACAGAGGACAGGTTGTGTAATGGAAAGTCCACAGCATTCGACAGATAGCCACGACGGCGGGCCAGGCGTGGGGACGACCGTCTCCGTAGTGCCATCCAACGCCAGGGCGGAAGAGTATTCGAGCTCTGACAACGCGCTCACAAGCCGGGATCTGCACCTCTACTACGGCGAGACCCACGCCCTCAAGGGCATCGACCTCGCCATGCCGGCGCGCCGGATCACCGCCCTGATCGGTCCCTCGGGGTGCGGCAAATCGACCTACCTCCGGTGCTTCAACCGGATGAACGACATGATCGATGGCGTGCGGGTCGAGGGCCGGGTCACGGTGGAGGGGGTCGACATTTTCAGCCCGGACATCGACCTCGAGAGTCTTCGCAAGCGGGTGGGAATGGTCTTCCAGAAGTCCAACCCCTTTCCCATGTCGATCCGCGAGAACACCAGCTACGGCCCCCGCATGACCGGCGTGCGCGGACGCGGTCACCTCGATGACCTGGTGGAAAAGTCTCTCCGTCAGGCCGACCTCTGGGAGGAGGTTCGGGACCGGCTCGACAACTCCGCTCTCGACCTCTCCGGCGGCCAGCAACAGCGGTTGTGCATCGCCCGCGCCCTCGCCAACGAGCCGGATATCCTGCTCCTCGATGAACCCGCGTCGGCCCTCGACCCGATCTCCACCGCCAAGATCGAGGAGACCCTCCTCCAACTCAAGAAGAACTACACCATCGTCATCGTCACCCACAATCTGCAGCAGGCCGCGCGGATCGCCGACCTCACGGCCTTCTTCATGCTCGGCGAGTTGGTCGAGGTCGACGACACCACCACCATGTTCACCAACCCGAAACAGCGAATCACCGAGGAGTACATCACCGGACGATTCGGTTGATGAGGATGTACTTTGAGATAAGCTCCTAGGAGACCACAGATGCACCGGCAATTCGAAGTAGAGCTCGACGAAATCAAACGCACCATCCTGTCGATGGCGGGTCTGGTCGAAAAATGTCTGGACGATGTCTCCGCGGCGCTCGCCAACCAGGACAATGAACTGGCCGAGGCGGTCATCGCCATGGACGAGGAGATCGACCAGCGCGAAGTCGAAATCGACCGGCTGGCGACCGAGTTCATCGCCCGCTACCAGCCCACCGCCACCGACCTCCGATTCGTCATTGTCGCCATCAAGCTCGGCCCCGAACTCGAACGCATCGCCGACAACGCGGTCAACATGGCGGAGCGGATCCTCCACCTCTCGAAGTACCCCCTGGTCAAGCCCCTGATCGATCTGCCGCGGATGCTCGGTCTCGCCCACGCCATGGTCACCGACGCCATCGCCGCGTACGTGGCGCGCGACGGCAAGGCGGCGCGCGACGTCATCCGCCGCGATGACGAGGTGGATGCGCTGTATCTGCAGATCTTCCGTGAGCTCCTGAGTTATATGATCGAGGACCCCAAGACCATCTCCCGGGCCATCGATCTCATCTTCATCGCGCGTTTTGTGGAACGGGTCGCCGACCAGGCCACCAACATCGCCGAGGAAGTGGTCTACCTGGTCGAGGCGAAGCCCATCCGCCACGTCTACCCCATCCCCGAGAGCCTGTGAGATGGTTCGCGAACGCCTCACCCTCGTCGAAGACGACCCCGATCTCGCGACGTCCTTGACCCTGGCACTCGAACGCGACGGCTTCGAGGTTTCGCGTTTCGCCACCGGCCGCGAAGGCCTCGAGGGCATTCTCGAGAGCCCGCCCGATCTGGTGCTGCTCGACCTCAACCTTCCCGACCTCGACGGGCTCGGGGTGTGCCGGGAGATCCGGGGCACCACGGCGGTGTCCGATCTGCCGATCATCATCCTCACCGCGCGGGTGACCGAGAGCGACCGCGTTCTCGGGCTCGACCTCGGGGCCGATGACTACATCACCAAGCCCTTTTCGCTGCGCGAGCTCAAGAGCCGCATCCGGGCCCTGCTGCGGCGGCGGAGTCTCGACGGCGGGGTGCCCGAGGACGAGTACGGGGACGCGCGGCTCCACATCTCCCGCGGCGCGATGGAGATCCTGCTCGACGGTCAGCCCGTCCGCCTCACCATGCGCGAGTTCGAGCTCTTGTGGTACCTGGTAGTGACGCGGCCGCGCGTCGCCTCGCGCGAGAGCATTCTCGAACGGGTGTGGGGGCTGTCGAGCGACATCGAGACGCGAACCGTGGATGTCCACGTGCGGGCCCTCCGCAAAAAGCTCGGGTCCGAAATTGTCGAGACCGTCATCGGCGCGGGCTATCGTTTTCGCGGCTACCCATGAAACGCCGCCGGCACCTCCTGACCGCCTTTTTCGCAGGGCTGCCGCTGTTGGTGCTGGTTCTGTTCGAGGCCGGGGGCCGGGGTGGTGTTTCAATCGGGTTGGCGGTGGCGCTGTGGGCGGGTGCGGTGCTGATCCTCGAAACCTTGACCTGGCGGTTGCTGGCGGCGCCGGTGCGCGAGATCATGCGCGACCTCGGCGTCGACACCGTGCGCGAGGCTCGCGGGGCGCTGCAGAGGCTGCGGTCCGGCGCCGCCAGCTGCGAATCCGAGCGAGCGGAGATGAAGTCGCTGCTCGAAGACCTCACCTCGAGCCTCGGCGATGGCCTGTTGGTGGTCTCATCGGCGCTCGAAATCCGCTTGATCAACCGGGTGGCGCGGCGCTTCTGCGGCGTCGAAACGGTGGCGCTTGGAACCCACCTGTTGGAAATCCTCCGCAACCCGGGCGCGGTCCGGGCGGTGGAGGGTGCGGTTGCGGGCGATGCCACGGACGCCGTGATCATCGAAAACCGCCGCGGCCTGTGGGAGGTCCACGCCTTTCCGGTTCGCGGCGGCGGGGCGGTCGTGCTGCTCACCGACGTCGGGCTGGTCCGCCGCGCGGCCGAGCTTCGCCAGCGCTTCGTCCAGGACCTCTCGCACGAGCTGCGGTCGCCGCTGACCGTGCTGCGGACGACGGTCGAGGCGCTCGAGGACGAACTCGATCCGCGTCTCGCCGCGATGCTGGTTCACCAGGTGGAACGGCTCGACCGCCTCACCGTGGAACTGTATGACCTCGCGACCATCGAGGCCGGGCAGATGGAGCTGCAACTCGAAGACCTGCCGGTTGCGAGCACGGTGGAGGAGGTGGTGAGGGACCTGCGGCCGGAGGCCGAGCGGGCGGAGGTCGGGGTGCGGATCGACGCCGACGAAAGCCTCAGGTGTTGGTGCGACCGGCGCGGGCTCTACCGGGTCCTGCGCAACCTGGTCGACAACGCCATCAAGTACAACCACCGCGGCGGGTGGGTCGAGATCAGAGCGTATGGCGATGAAGGTGTTCCCGTGTTCGAGGTCGAGGACAACGGCGAAGGTATCCCGGCGGCCGAACTCAAGGCTGTTCTGCAGCGCTTCTACCGCGTCGATCGCGCGCGGACGCCGGGCGACGGCGGTCTCGGTCTCGGTCTGGCCATCGTCAAGCACATGGTGCAGGCCCTCGGCGGGAGCCTCGATCTCGATTCGAGAGAGGGCGTCGGCACCACCGTGACCGTGCGCCTCCTGCCGCCGCCGGACGGAAACGTGTAGGGCCAGTCTCCCCAGTTTTTCGGGCGGGACAGGTCCCGCCCCTACAGCCGAATAGTGACATCCTGGCAGGGGCGGCAAACATGCCGCCCGCGTGTGATGTCGAATTTTCGGAATCACTCGTCGTCGGTCATGTTCCCCAGGTCGTCCTCGCGAAAACCGATGCGGTCGAAGGGGTTGACGACGCTCGATGCGATGTTCATGAGGTGGGCCGAGATCCGTTTGAGGAAGCGCACGTAAAGCGCGGTGCTCACCGCCTCGCTGCACACCAGATCGGGGTTGGCGCGCACGATGAGGGCGTTGAGGATCGCGTCGGCGCGGCGGGCGATCCACCAGTGCTCCGACATCACCTCCTTGGCCTTGGCCTCATCGCCCTTCGGCAGGGCCTCGATGAGCAGGGAGAACATGGTCTTGACCGTGGTCTCGATCTTGCGGACATCGGGCTCGAGGGTGCCGCAGTCGAGCTTGCCGGGGTGGCGCAGGGCGAGATCGACGATGTTTTTGGTGAGATCGCCGATGCGTTCGATGTCGATGACGATGCTGACCAGGGCCAACCCGGCGGCGATGCTGCGGCTCTCGGACAGCGCGAGATGGGTCAGAACCTTGCGCCGCACCTCACGCTCGTAGGCGTTGATCATCTGGTCCTTGGCGTAGATGTCGAGCTCGATCCTCGCGTCGTTGTGTTCGCGCAACGAGCTCGCGGCCGCGAGAAACATCTCACGGTCCTCCTTGAGCATCTCGAGCGATCGGTCGTACGCCTGCTGGAGCATGTTTTCCTTGCGGAACAACTCAAAAAATTGTTTGAACATCATTCACCTCAAAATCAGGATCGCACCCAGGGGCACGGCGTAAAAGCACACCAGGACATAGGCGATGGCCAACCACCGGTGGGAGGCCGCGACGACCGCGAAACGCCGTGCGAGATTCAGGGGTATCCGCCGAATGGCCGGAATCGGCCAGATCAACGCGATTCCGCAGATGTTGAAGAGCAGGTGGGCGAAGGCAACCGTGACCGCGCTGACCTCGCCGACGGCGAGCGCCGCAAGCATGGCCGTGATGGTGGTGCCGATGTTGGCGCCGAGGGTATAGGGGAAGATCTGAATCAGGCTGAGGATCCCGGCGCCGGCGAGCGGAACGGCGAGCGAGGTCGTGATGCTCGAAGACTGCACGAGAACGGTAATCAACAGTCCGAAGATCATGGCGCGGCCGGCGTTGGCGAACAACGTGCTGTCGAAGAACGACTCGACGCGCCCGATGACCAGGGCCTTGAGGAAAACCACCAGGTAGCGAAGCGAGGAGAACATGATGACGAGGGCGAAGATCAACATCAGCCAGGGGTGGCCCTCGAGGGCATCGGCTGCGGCCTTCACGGCCGGACCGGTGAGCATTTTCAAGGGGCTTGCGAAGGTCAGACCGCCGACCTCGGCGAAGAGTTCGGCCATACGTGACGACAAGACCCCCAGAAAATTCGTCGTCACCTGCAACGGGAAGAGCATGACGACCGCGAAGATGTTGAAGAAGTCGTGGATGGTCGAAGCGGAAAAGGCGCGTTCGAATTCTCGACCACGGCCGATGTGACCGAGGCTGACGAGGGTGTTGGTGACCGAGGTGCCGATGTTGGCGCCCATGACGATCGGGATCGCGGTCTCGATGGGCATGCTGCCGCCGCCGACCATGGCCACGACCAACGAGGTGGTGGTCGATGAAGACTGGACAAGAGTCGTGGCCAGAATGCCGACGAAGAGACCCAACAGGGGGTTGGACGCGCTCTCAATGAGATTGCCGACCATGCCCCCCGAAAACATCTTGAACGCCTTGCCGAGCATCCCGATGCTGACCAAAAAACCGTAAAGGAGGAGGAGAAGCGTGAAGACCCGTGGGGCCAGCGCGCCCCACCTTCTGGTCGTTGATTCAGTCGAGTCTCGCATTGAGTCGGTGGCCGTCATTGCCTGAACTATCTCCAGACCACCGGTCGCTGATGGCCAGGTTCGGTCACCGTATGGTAGCAGCCTCTTCCCCGTGAAGGCGGGCCCCTCAGGCCGAGAGGGCGGAGTCGACAGCGGCGCCGCCCCCGTTCTCCTGGCCCGGTCTGAACGGGTCGTCAAAGACCGACAGCAGACTCTGCGTCTGTTCGGCGATCTTGAGGCAGTCCCACGCCAGGGAGTAGGAAAGGATGCTCAACCGGGTCTTTGACGAGTTGTCCTGGATGCGACGGATCTGGTTGTGGTCGAACTCCTCCACCAGCCGGCGGAGCTCCGCGGTCAGGTCAGAGATCGATTCAACATTCGGTTTGGCCTTCTGCGACATCGCCTCCGAGGTGCGATCGAGAATCTCGAAAACGATGTGCGTCATGCGGTCGAGTTCCTCGATCTGACTTGGCAGCAATCCCGAGTGCTGGTTGACGACGTGAACGTAGGCCCGCATGACGACGTCGCGGACGCTCTCGCTCATTTCCTGGAGCGAACTGATGGTCTTTGCAAACCTGGCGGTTTCGGCGGTCGTGTTCTGGCGGCTGAGCAGACGGAGGACCTTGAAGATGTTGGCGGCGATGATGTTGGACCACCGCTGAAGCTCGCGCTGCCGCTCGCGGGCGACCTTGATGGTCGGACGGTCGAGGGTGAAGAGACCCCTGAACGCCGCGTCCAGAATTCCGCGGACCTCGCGCAAGAAGATCGACGTGTGTTCGAAGGTGGTGCGGGCCGCTGCCTGGGCGTCGGTGATCTTACGCAGGTTGAAGACGTCGAGGGCCTTCTCCTCCTTCTCGCGAACCTTGTGGAGGCGGTGGGTACCCATCAGCAGGGCGACTGCGAGGATCCCGATGGCAATCACCGCCAGCACGCCGCCGAAGTGGATGGCGACCGCGAAGACCGCCGCCACCGTAAAAGCCATCATGGCGGTGAAGAACCAGCCGCCGATCACCGCCAGCACCCCGCTGACCCGATACACGGCGCTCTCGCGGCCCCACGCCTGGTCCGAAAATGAGGTGCCCATGGCCACCATGAAGGTCACGTAGGTTGTGGACAACGGCAGTTTCAGTGATGTTGCCAGCGAGATCAGTGCGCTGGCAACCATCAAATTGACCGCGGCGCGCACCATGTCGAACGAGGGCACGGTGCCGTCGGCTGCCGGTTTCGGTCGATACTGCGATCGGTCGAGACGGCGGTTGGCCCACTTGCGGATCGGGCGCGGGGCAACCCGCGAGGCGATCTCGAAGATCGAGGAAACCAGCCGCACGATGGAGCGGGACAGAGCCGTCGACTCGAACCGTTCGTATCCTTCCTCCTGGCGCCCGAGCCGAACCTCGGTTCGGGTCACGGTCTGAGCCTTGCGGGAGACCCACAGGGTGATGACCATGATGACGCCGGCCAACAGGAGAAAGAGGGTGTTGGAGTGAACCGGCTTGGTCAGCGCCTCCATGGTCGCCGTCAGCGGATCGGCGGTAGCGTTGGCCACGACGTAGGCGCTGAGACCGGCGAGGGGTACCCCGATGAAGTTGACGAGGTCGTTGGCGGCAAAGGCCATGGCGAGAGCGAATGTGCCGACCAGAACCACCACCTTGAGGGCGTTGACCCGCGCCACCATCGCCAGCAGCTGGAGGAGGATGGCAGACGCCACGAACGAGCCCATCAGGATGGTCCCGGTGTGGGTCTTGATCCACTCCAGGGTCTCTGGAGTGATGAAGGAGGCCCCTTTCGCGCCCTTGATGATGATGAAGTAGGTGATGGCCGCCAGGGCTGCGCCGCCCCACAGGGCGCCGTACTTCTTGAGCCGCTTTTCGAAATCGAAGGTGAAGAGCAGGCGGGTGGCGATCTGGACGACGGCGCCGACCGCGAACGCGATCACCACCGACAACAGGATCCCGGAAATGATGGCCAGAGCCTTGCTGGTGTTGATGTAGGTGACCACGTCGGCGATGCTGGCCCCGGCCTGGACGATCTTGAGGAGCGAAACCGCGACCGCTGCGCCGAGCAGTTCGAAGACGATGGAAACCGTGGTCGAGGTCGGCAGCCCGAACGTGTTGTAGAGGTCGAGCAGGATGATATCGGTGAGCATGACGGCGAGAAATATCGTCATCAACTCGGGCATGGTGAAGAATTGCGGGTTGAAGATGCCCTTGCGCGCCACTTCCATCATGCCGCTCGAAAAGGTCACGCCGGCCATCATGCCGAGGCTGGCGATGATCATGATGACCTGGCGGGGGGCCACCTTCGAACCGATCGACGAGTTAAGGAAGTTGACCGCGTCGTTGCTGACGCCGACCACGAGGTCGGAGATGGCAAGAGCGAACAGGACGACGATTGCGAACTCGAACATGGTCACCTCGATCGATAAAGTGGTGCGACCCCAGATTGTCGGTGTCCGACGCCCAGATTCTACAGGGTGCGGGGACGCCCTGTCGCCCCCAAGAGTGACTTTCCCAACGATGCGGGCTAGGCTCGCGAAGTGAGGATCATCGTCAATCCGGCAGCGGCGGGCGGCCGCCTGGGTCGTGAGTGGCCGCAGCTGGAGAAGAAGCTGGCCGGATGGGGCTTGGAGGCGGACACGGTTTTCACCGACGCGCCCGGGCACGCTACCGAATTGGCGTTTGCGGCTGCGAGCGACGGTGTGGAGCGGATCGTCGTCGCCGGCGGGGACGGCACCGTGTGCGAGGCGGCGGAGGGGCTGCATCGGGCGGGAGGTGGTGAGCTCGGGATCCTCCCGTTGGGAACCGGAAACGACGGCGCGCGCACGCTCGGTGTGCCGCTGGACCTCGAAGATGCTGTTCGCGCCGCAGCCAACGGTCGGACCCGGGCGGTCGATCTCATCCGCGTCGGCGACCGGGTGGTGGTGAACGCCATCGGCATCGGACTGACGGGGGACATCAACGACCGCGCCGCTTCGATCAAATGGGTGCGCGGGATCGCGGTGTACCTCGTTGCCGCAGTTTGGGCGCTCTTCCGCTATCGCATGCAGGTGGTGCGGATGGTCACCGACTGCCAGGATTATCAGGGTTCGATGGTGATTCTGGCGGTCCACGGCGGCCCCACCACCGGTGGTGGCTTTGCCCTCACCCCGGCGGCGGTGATCGACGACGGTCTGGTGGACGCCTGCCTGGTGCCCGATGTGGGTGTTGCCGGACGGCTTGTGCGCCTTGTCGCTGCCATGAAAGGCACCCTCGGCGCGCAAGAGCGGCACCCTCGAGCTGCAGGCGCCGTGGCTCGAGCTCCACTTCGAACGTCCGTTGCCCGCCCACCTCGACGGCAACTCGGTGACGCTGCAGCCGCCGATGGTGCGCTTCGAGGTCCTCCCTGGCGCCCTGAAAGTCGTCGTCCCGGCGGAGTGATCCAGGAGAAACCGCAGATCACGCAGATGGACGCAGATCCATCCCACCGTCGCAACCACGAAGACACAAAGCCACAAAGTCGTCACAAAGGCCTCGGCCTCGGAATGCAACGCAAAGGCGCAAAGACGCAGAGGCGCAAAGGCGGGGTTCCGGCGTGAACGGTGTTGCCTGAAGTGACCGGCGGAACGGCCGGCGATGAGAATCGCCGGCCACCGGTGAGAACGCCGCCGTCTCGGGAAGCAAGCTTCCCTCGCCGGCGCCCTTCTCACCGGCGACCCGCCTTCGGCGCGCCGGTTCCGCCTGACCGTGGCGATCTGTAGGGTGGGCTTCAGCCCACCAGCAGAGTCGTCCACGTGTGGGATGACTCCAAAAGCCCCGTTACGACCCTGAAGGTGGGCCAAGGCCCACCCTACTTCCGGGCGGCGGCGGGAGGAACCCGCGGAAACGGCCCTCGTGCGGCGGAGGTGGCTCCTCACGGGAATACCGCGTGGAAAGTCAACCTACGACAACGATGCTGTCAACGCCGCCGCTATCCGCATCGTCGTACTACCATGTTGCGGGCTGGAGCCATGAACCCCTCTCGAATCGATCGTGGCGTCGAGGACGACGCGCTCGTCATGCGGGCGCGCAACGGTGATCGTGAGGCCTTCGGCGAGCTTGTCGAGCGCCACCAGCGGCGGGTGTGGATGGTGTGCCGTCAGTACGTCGGGGTCGACGAGGCCGACGCCCTCGCCCAGGACACCCTCGTCAAGGCCTTTACCGGGATCCGGAGATTCGACGGCCGGGCGGCCTTCTCCACCTGGTTGACCCGCATTGCGATCAACACCTGTCTCGATCAACTCCGCCGCCGGCGTCGCGAGTGTGTCGTCGACGAGCCGGCGGGCGACGGCGAAAGGGGTGGTCCCGCACTGGAGGTGGCCGACACGCAGGCGGGGCCGGAGGAAGCCAGTATGCAGAAACAGGCGATGGCATCGCTTGCGGTGTGCGAACGCGCCCTGCCGCCGCGGCAGCGGGAGATCTTTCGCCTGCGGTTCTACGCGGAAATGGAACTCGAGGAGATCGCGGAGGCCCTCGCCGTGCACGTGGGGACGGTCAAGACGCAGCTGCACCGGGCGGTGCACCGGCTGCGCGAGGAGTTGGGAGCTTTGAGATGAACACCCATCTGACGGATGATGATTTTGCAGCTGTGGTGGCGGACCGCGAATTTTCCGAACCGGCGGCGGAACACCTGGCCTCCTGTCTGAGTTGCCGACAGGAGGTGGCCGATTTGCAGCGGTTGATCGCCGAACGCCGCCGGGGGATGGAGGCGGAAACCCCGGACTGGCAGCAGCAGCGGCGCGAGGTCATGGAGCGGCTGGCCGATCAACCGCCGCCCCGATTGGCCCCGGTGCGGCGGTGGCTGCGCCCACTCCTGTCTGCAGCCGCGGTGCTGGTGGTGGCGGTGGGTCTCGGGTTGTTGATGGCGCCCGGGGCGGCGACTCCGCCGTCGACGGACGACCTGGCCATCGAACAGATCCTGGCCGAGGTGGACGCGGTTCTCGCCGACGACTCGCTGCCTGGCTTCGAATCCATCGACCCCGGGGTCGACGATCCTGCGAGCATTTTCGAAAACGGAACATCATGAACGGGCGGAACTGGAGACGATCATGAAGCAGTGGCTGCTCACCTGTGCACTCCTGGCTGCGGTCCTGCCACTGGCGGCGCAGGAGTTCGAACTTCCGCCCGGCAAGTGGTGGGAAGACCAGCGTCTTGCCGAGCGGGTCGGGCTCGACGCCGAGCAACAACAACAGATCCGCGACCTCGTCTACGAGGGCGCTCGGCGGATGATCGATCTCAAGGCGGCCGTCGATCGCGCCGGTCTCGACCTCGCCGAAGTGGTCAACAGCAACGACTTCGATCCGGAGGCGGTGCGGAAAGCGTACGCCGTTTTTCAGACCGCCCGCCACGAGTTGGAGAACGAGCGCTTCGAAATGCTGCTCGACGTGCGGCAGGTGTTGACCACCGCGCAGTGGCAGAAGCTCCAGGAGCTGAAGCGTCGGGTGCAGCAGAACCGGGGTCAGCAACGACGCCCGGGTCAACGCCCCCAGGGCGAAAGACCGCCCGGGAGCGGGATCTAGGCCGGCCGGTTTCTGTTGACAGCAAACGACCTGTCTGGTACAAGTAACGCCCCTTTGTGTTGGGGAGAGGTGTGGAATGACTGATTACGCGATTGTTGAACATGGCGGCAAACAGTACCGGGTGAGCCCGGGCGACGAGCTGGTTGTCGAGCGCACGCAACCTGATCTCAAAAAGGGCGATGACCTGGTTTTTGACCGGGTGATGCTGGTGAGCCGGGGCGAGGCCGTCCGTGTGGGCCATCCGGTGGTTGACGGCGCGTCGGTGAAAAGCCTGGTCGTGGCGCCGGTGCGTGGCGACAAAATCATTGTTTTCAAAAAGAAACGCCGCAAGGGCTACAAAAAGACGCAGGGTCACCGGCAGGACTACTATCGGGTCCGCGTCGAGTCCATCACGGCATAGGGAGAGCAGTCATGGCGCATAAAAAGGGGCAAGGATCGAGCCGTAACGGTCGTGACTCGAACTCTCAGCGTCTCGGCACCAAGGTCGGCGACGGCCAGACGGTCCCGGCCGGGACGATTCTCGTTCGTCAGCGTGGCACCCGTTTCAAACCGGGCCTCAATGTCATGCGCGGGCGAGACGACACGTTGTTCGCCACCGAAACCGGGCAGGTCAAGTTCCAGGATCGCGGCCGGCTCGGGCGGTTCATCAACATCGTGGCCAACTGAACTCGAAGACACCCACCATGACAGTCAGATCCGAGCGGACGCGCGCACCTGCGTGGGGGCGACGTCACGTTTCTGCAGGGTGCATCAGATGCTAATCGATGCTGCCCGGATCAAGGTGCGGGCGGGCGACGGCGGCAACGGCTGCGTCTCCTTCAGACGTGAGAAGTTCGTTCCGCGCGGCGGCCCCAACGGCGGCGACGGCGGCAGCGGCGGCAGCGTGGTCCTCGAGGTTGATGAGGGGATCAACACCCTGCTCCATCTGCACCACCGGCGGCTGGTCAAGGCCGAACGCGGCCACAACGGGAGCGGCTCGAACAAGACCGGCGCCGGTAGTCCCGATGAAACCCTCATGGTTCCGCCCGGGACCGTGGTGCGAAAGGCCGAGACCGGTGAGGTCCTCGGCGACCTCGTCGAACCCGGACAGCGGCTCATCGTGGCCCGGGGCGGCCGCGGCGGGCGCGGCAACGCCCGTTTTTCGAGCGCAACCAACCGCGTGCCCCGGACTGCCGAGGACGGCCTCCCGGGTGAAGAAATCGAACTCGAGCTCGAACTCAAGCTGCTGGCCGACGTCGGGCTGGTCGGTCTCCCCAACGCGGGCAAGTCGACCCTGTTGTCGCGGCTGTCGGCAGCCCGGCCGAAGGTGGCGGACTATCCCTTCACCACTCTCGAGCCGTATCTCGGTGTGGTCGCGAGCCCGGACGACGGGCTGCGGACCCTGGTGATGGCCGACATCCCCGGGATCATCGAAGGCGCCCACCTGGGCGCGGGGCTGGGTACCCAGTTTCTCAGACACGTGGAGCGCTGCCCGGTGCTTCTCCAATTGGTGGACCTCTCCGGCGATGAAGGGGTGGCGGTGGGAGTTGATACCATTCGCGGAGAGCTCGAGGCCCACGAGGCGCCGCTCGAGAACCGACCGTGGATTCTGGTGGGCACGAAAGTCGACGCGGTGGCGGATCGCGAGCGCGCCCTCGCCGACCTCGAGGCCGTGGCAGAGAGCTACGGAGTTCGCTGGACCGCGATTTCGGCGGTGACCGGCGAAGGCGTCGATCCGCTCGTGCGGTTGCTGCTCGAAAAGGTGGAGGAGGCCGGGAAAACGCCATGACACGGCGCATCGCGATCTACGGAGGCAGTTTCGATCCATTCCATCTCGGCCACCTGGTGCCGACTGTGAGGGCGCAGGAGACCTTCCACTTCGAGGCCGTGTACTTCGTGCCCGCCGGATCGCCGCCCCACAAGAACTCCGGTCCGCTGACGGCGGTCACCCACCGACTGGCGATGGTGGCCATGGCGACTCTGCCCTACGACAATTTCTTCACATCCGACGACGAGGTCTTTGCCCCCCAACCGACCTACTCGGTGGAGACCGTTCACCGGTTTCGTGGCCGTTTTCCGGATGCCACCCTTTACTTCATCCTGGGGTCCGACTCCTTTTCGCAGATCGCCACGTGGGACCGCTGGGAGGAGTTGGTGGATTCGGTGCACCTGGTGGTGCTGCATCGCGCTCACATGTGGGACGACGAGCTCGCCCGCAAGGTGCCGCAACGCCTGCTCGGACGACTCCAGGAGGTCGAGGTGTTTGCCGAGGTCCCGGACCCGGAGGACCTGACCGTCTACCTCCTCAACCACGAGCCCTTTCCCATCTCCGGCACCTCGATCCGCGCCCGCCAGAGCCGGGGCCTGCCGATCCGCGAGCTGGTGCCCCACGAGGTCCACTCCTATATTGAAAAATACGGGCTGTACGGGCCCACCGGTGAGGGCGATGCCACATGACCGACCTTGATACCATCTCGACCCTTCGCGCCGCCGCCCACGCCGCCGCGGACAAAAAGGCCTTTCAGATCGTTGCCCTCCAGGTGTCCGCGCTCTCCTCCTACGCCGACGGCCTCCTGATCTGTTCCGGCGGCAGCGACCGCCAGGTCGCCGCGATCGCGGACGAGGTGCAGCGCCAACTCCGGGACCACGGCCGCAAGCCCCTTCACGTGGAAGGCGAGCGCCGCGCCGAGTGGGTCTTGATGGACTACGGCGATGTGGTGATTCACGTCTTCACCGAAGAGCGCCGGGCCTACTACGGTCTCGAGGGCCTGTGGGGCGATGCGCCGCGGCTCGACGCCGCAAGTCTCGCGGCCGACAACGGCGACGCTCCGTGAGGGTACGGGTGGCGTGGCTCGGCCGACCGTCCGCGAGCCCGTATGAAGTGCAGGTGGAGACCTATCGCAAGCGGGTGGCGCGTCGGTGGCCGGCCGAAGATCGCCCGTCGCGGCCGACCAGCGGCGGACGCAGTCAAGACCCCGAGCGGGCGATCCGCCTCGAGGCCGAGGCCTTCGAGCGCCAGTGTGAGCCGGGTTGGCGGGTGGTGGCGCTCGATGAACGCGGCCGGACCCGCGACAGTGAGGACCTGGCGCACTGGTTGGCAGCCCTCGAAGACGGCGGGACGCCGGGTGTGGTTTTCGCCGTCGGCAGCGATCTCGGTCTCCACAAGGCCTTTGCCGACCGTGCGGACGAGCGCTTGTCTTTGAGCGCGATGACCCTTCCCCACCTCCTGGCACGGCTCGTGGTGTGGGAACAGCTCTATCGCGCCACCCAGATCCTCGGAGGTGGTGCCTATCACCGGGTCGTAATACAATGAGGAACGGTCGCCCAGTGGAGTAGGCGGCCGCAAGGATGTGAGCGGCCTTCAGCCGCATGACAGAGGAGCAACGAATGAACAAGAGACAGCTGGCACGCTTTCGCAAGGAACTCGAGGCGAAGCGGGACGAGCTGCTGGATCTGGTCCGGGCTGCACGAGCAAGCGAGCAGGAAGGTGGCGACAAAGAGGCTCCCGATCTCGGAGATCGTGCGCTTTCGACCGTCATCAGGGATCTGAGCTATCAGCTGAGCGCCACCGAACGCACTATCATGCGCCGCATCGACGAGGCCCTCGATCGCATCGATCGGGGCGAGTACGGCGTCTGCGTCGAATGTGAGAAGACGGTGCAGATCGGTCGTCTCGACGCCGTGCCCTGGGCCCGTCACTGTATTCAGTGTCAGGAGCTGCAGGACCGTGGAGAGATCTGACCGGCGCTCCCTGCACGAGCGCAGCGTCTGACCCGTGGCGCCGGTCCACCTCATCGCCTCGTCGGACGACTTTCTTCTCGAAGAACAGGTCCGGGAAATCACCCGTGCTGCGAGCGAGACTTTCGGCGGCGTCGAGCCCGAGGTCCTGCCGTCGGAGATAACCCCCGCGGACCTCGCGACCGAACTCTGTTCCCCATCGTTGTTTGCGCCGCAACGGGTGTTCGTGCTCTCCGAACTGAGCGCGTGGCTGGGAGCGCCCGCGAAGGGCAAGGGGAAGAAGGCAGCCGACCCCGAGGATGTGGACGTCACGCCGGTGGTCGGAGTGCTCGAGGAGGGTCTGTCGCCGGACATCGCCCTGGTCATGGGCGCGTGGTGCAAGAGCAGCCCCAAAGGACCGCTGGTCAAGGCGGTCGGCAAGGCGGGCACCTTCGAGTGGCTGCCCGGCCCGGAAGAGGTCAAACCGTGGGAGGACCTGGAGCTGTCCGAACAGCAGGAACGAATCCTGCGCGGGCTTTTAGCGCGGACGGCGGGCGACGTGAAGTTCTCCGAGGGCGCCAAAAAGCTCCTGATGCACCGCCTCGGCTATGAGCCGCGGCTCCTGATTCAGGAGGCGAAGAAACTGGTTGCGGCCCGCGTCGACAACACGGTGGACGAAGAGCTGGTGCGGGCCCTCTGTTTTCCCAGGGAACGCTCTTTGGAAGCGGTCAAGGACGCCGTGTTCGACCGCCGGGTGGCGCCGGTTCTCGATCTCCTCGCCGCGCTCGAGGCCGGGGTCCCGGTGCGCAACTGGCAGGGGCAGCTGATGACCGAGGACAGCGTTCCGATCATGATCGCGGCCCAGGTCGGTTCGCTGTGCCGGCAGATGCTCTATCTCCGACGATTGGCGGTGCGCATCGGGATGGAGCGCGAGCTGGCGCCGGAACAAACCGCCGAGCCGAGATGGTATCCCTATCGATTCAAGAACGGAGTCGGGCCGGATTTATTGGAACACCTCAAGACCGACGCGCCATCGCCGATGTTCGAGTCCGGGAAGAGACCGCCCTCGCTCTTCACCCTCGGGCAGGTCTTCAAGGGTGCGAGCCGCTGGTCCGACGACGCCCTCGTCGACGCCCTCGCCGGGTTTGGCGAGATGGAGGCGGGTCTGCGGGGCGCGATGTCCACCCAGGGGCTTTCGGTGTGGCTGACGCAGGCCCTGGGAGGCGCTCAAGCGCCGCGCCGGAGATAGCCCGCCCTCTCCTTTTCCAGTACACTCAACAGAGATGGCCGACACCACGCTGATCTGGATTGTGGACGACGATGCGGCGATCCGGGAACTGCTCTCGTTCATCGTGACCGAGGCCGGTTATGAGATTGACGCGTTCTCGTCGGGGGCCGAGGTCCTCGCCCACTCCGGTCATGCGCCCGACGCCGTCCTCCTCGATCTGATGATGCCGGGAGTCGACGGGGTGGCCGTCCTCAAGGAACTCCGGCGCCGGTTCCCCAGGTTGCCGGTCCTCATGATCACCGCCGACAATGACATTCGACGGGCGGTGGAGGTCACCAAACTCGGCGCCTACGACTATCTGGTCAAACCGGTGGACAAGGAGCGGCTTCTGACCACCCTCGACCGCGCCCTCTCGCACGGCACGCTCGAAAAGGAGGTGGCGCGGCTCAAGGGAGAGCTCTCGGACCGCTTTCACCTGCGCAACATCGTCGGCTCGTCGGCGGCGATGCGGAAGGTCTACGCGTCTGTCGAGAAGGTTCTCGAGTCCGAGATCACGGTCTTCATCGCCGGTGAGAGCGGTACCGGCAAGGAACTGGTCGCCAAGGCCATCCACTACGCGTCGCTGCGTTCGGATGGCCCCTTCATCGACGTCAATTGCGCCGCCATTCCCGAAGGCCTGCAGGAGAGCGAGCTCTTCGGTCACGAAAAGGGCGCCTTCACCGGGGCCCTGGCGACCCACCCCGGCAAGTTCGAACAGGCGGCCGGCGGCACCATCTTTCTCGACGAGATCGGCGAGATGTCGCAGTCCTCCCAGGCCCGGCTGTTGCGGGTCCTCCAGGAGAGGGTGTTGCAACGGGTCGGGGGCACCGAGACGATTGCTCTGAATGTCCGGGTGATCTCCGCGTCCAACCGCGACCTGGCGGCGATGGTGGAGGAGGGGTCATTCCGCCAGGACCTCTTTTACCGGCTCGTGGTCTTCCCGATCACTCTGCCGCCTTTGCGCGACCGGCGCGAGGACATTCCCCTGCTGGTCGAACACTTCCTCGAAAAGCACGCCCGCGACGCCGGCAAGAAGGTGACCCGGGTGGAGCCCAGGGCGATGGAGGCGCTGGCCTCCCACGGCTGGCCGGGCAACGTTCGCGAGCTCGAAAACGTCGTCCACCGGACCCTCCTGGTGGTGGCCGGGCTCGAGTTGAAGCTGGATGACCTGCCCGCGAACATCATCGCCGCCGGGGGGCCGTCGCCGGTGCCGCAGAGCACGGCCACGAAATCGACGGCGGCCGGCCCCAAGAGCCTCGAGGACCTCGAACGCGACGCCATCGTCTCCGCCATGGAGAGCAACCGGGGCAACCTCTCGGATGTCGCACGCCAACTCGGGATCGGCCGGTCGACCCTCTACCGCAAGCTCGAACAGTACGGGCTTCGCGAGAAGAAGTAGATCTCAGTTTTAAGTTTTAAGTTTTAAGTTTTAGTTTTGAGTTTTGAGTTCCCGCCCCACGACTGCCGAGAAACGGCAACTTAAAACTCAAAACTAAGAACTCAAAACTCTAGAGCACGTCCTCCCACCCCAACTCCTGAAGCCGATCGACGACATCCTTGACCCGCTGCGCCTGGTCCTTGGGGACCACCAGCACCGCGTCGGGGGTGGCCACCACCACCAGGTTGTCGACTCCCGCGACCGCCACCACCGGACCGGTCGTGACGAGCAGGTTGCCGGCGGCGTCGACGGCCGCGGTCCGGCCGCGGGTCGCGTTGCCGTGGTCGTCGGTCGGCAACTCGTCGGCCAGGGCGGGCCACGAACCCACGTCCGACCACGCGAAGTCCACCGGCACCAGCCAACAGCGTTCGGCGCCCTCCATGATGCCGAAATCCACCGAGGTGGAGGGAAGGGACGGATAGACCTCCGCCAGGACCGCGGCGGCGTCGGGGCCCGAAAGGGCCTTGCCGATACGGGTGAGACCGGCCGCGAGATCGGGGAGTTGGCGCTCGATTTCCGCCAGCAGATCGCGCGCGCGCCAGGCGAAGATGCCGGCGTTCCAAAGATAGCGGCCGCTCTCGAGATAGCCTCGAGCGCGTTCGAGATCCGGTTTTTCGACGAAGGCCTCGAGCCGGTGGATCGGCCACCGCCCGATCTCGGTCTCCACGTCGCCGATCTCGAGATAGCCGTAACCGGTCTCCGGCCGGTCGGGTTGGATGCCGAAGGTGAGCAGCCCCCCGTCACGAGCGACCGCCTCCGCCCCCGCCGACATGGCGGAACGGAAGAGTTCCTCATTGCCGATGAGGTGGTCGGCGGGGAGGACCAGACACACGTCGTCGCCGGCGCCGATCGCGTGGGCGGCGAGCCCGACACAGGCAGCGGTGTTGCGTCCGACAGGTTCGGCGAGGATGTTCCCGCCGGGCACCTCCGGCAACACCTTCCGGCACGCATCGGCGGTGATCTGGTTGGTGATGACCCACACCCGTTCGGGGGGCACCAGCCCCTCGAGGCGCTCGTAGGTCAGGCGCAGGAGCGGCGCCCCGCAGACCAGATCCAGAAGTTGTTTGGGGCGGTCCCGGCGCGACGCGGGCCAGAACCTCGTCCCCGACCCACCGGCCATGATCACGGCGTGCAGCATGCGGCTATCTTATCCCACGACGTTTCATGGAAGTGGTGCCCGCAATTTCGGATTTCGAATTTCGGATTTCGAATTTGATCCCCGAGTCGGGATCGGGGACTGTCTCCCCTGCTCCCTTTCTCCCTTTTCCCCCAGCCCCTCTGCCCCTCCGCTCCCTCTGCTCCCCTGCCCACCTTCCCCGACTCAGCCGACGAGCTCCAGCACCTCCGCCAGACTCGCCACCCGCCGGTAGGGCTGACCGGCAAAGAGGTTGCGGCGATCGATCAGCGCGGCGCCGAGCCCGGCGTTCTCGGCCCCCGTGTAGTCCTCGAGGGGAGAGTCGCCCACGTGCAGGGTCTCATGGGGGGCGACCCCGAGCTCGTCCAGGGTCCTCGAGAAGATCTCCGCCGCCGGTTTTTCGACCCCGGCGATGGCGGACACCGTGATGACCTTGAAGTACTTCGTCAGATCGAGACCCTGCAGGATCTCCGGCAGACGGCGATCCCAGTTGGAGATGACGGCAAGCTCGAGGCCGCGGTCGGCAAGCCCGTCCAGCGTCTCCAGGGTGTGGGGGTAGGTGCGCCAGACGCTGTCTTCGGCAAAGGCCCGGTAGAGATCGTCGAGGAGGGTCTTCCAGGGAGCGTCGTGGTCGAGGCGTTCCAGGACCACGCGCACGAACTCTCCCCACCACGCTCGCTCGCCTCCCGGCACCGAATTGTAGCGATCGCTCCCCGGAGCGGTCCGGCCCTGCATCTCGGCCCAGGCGGAGGCGAAGACCGGGCCCACATCGTCGGGTCGCACGGCGCGGCCGTGACGGCTCAGGTGGGTGGCATAGATCTCGGCAGGGGTCGGGTCGCTGTGGAGCAACGTGCCCCCGATGTCGAAGGTGACCGCGGTGTAGTGGTTGGGATCCATGACCCGAGGATAACGGGATTGCGACTGGATCTGCCATACTCCGTCAGTGCGACCGCAGTCTTCTGTCGGTGTCTTTTCTTCCCGGCCGGGCATACCACCAGCGATGGTGATCCGCCGGGTGGTGTTGACGTGCGCCGCGGCCATCCTCTTCCTGGGGGCGGGGCCGGTGACCGCGGGGTCGATAGAAGACCGGGTGAGCCGACACATCGACCAGGCGATCGACGGCGGGGTGGCGCCCGCAGATTTCCACCACCTCTTCATGGCATTCAGCTGGCGCGCCACCCTGAGCGACTGGACCGAGGTGGAAAAGAACCTGGATCGGCTGGCCGGGGTCCGCCGTGTCGATCCTCTGATGGTCGACGAAGTGCGGTTGATCCGTGCCCGAACTCTGGTCGAACGCGGCCGCTGGGCGGCGGCCAAGGAACTTTTCCGCACCATGGGCGGGCTCGAAGCGTGGTGGATCGCAGGCCCCCGGCCCCTCGGGGAACTCGCGGACTTCGATGCCGCCGCGATTCCGCCCTCGGCAGAATTTTCTTGGCGGGCCGTGCCCGGTACCGATCCTCTCGGGTGGGTGCAGCTCTCAGGCCTGGCGTGGCCGCCGCAGCGCCAGATGGCCTATCTCGCCACCACGGTCATGAGCGACCGCGAACAGCCGGTGGCCCTCCGGGTGGGGGCGGCTCAGGTCGCGCGGGCGTGGCTCAACGGCGCCGAGGTCCTGACCACTCAACAACCGCTGCTCGTCGGCGAGGACCAGGCGTCGGGTGGGGGCTGGCTGCGCAAGGGCCGCAACTCAGTGGTGGTGGCCGTTGCCTCCGAAGGCCGTCAGTGGTGGCTCCGCGCCCGCCTCACGCGGCCCGACGGGGCGCCGATCGAAGGCATCCGGGAGGTCCGGGAAGCACCGGTGGTGCTGGACGGGGTCGGCCGCAAGACACCGCCCGTTCGCGATCTCGAGACCGAGATCCGGACCGCGGTGGCCGAGGGGGTGGCGGGCGCCAAGGCCGCCCTGGCGGCCTATCTGGTGGCCCGCCAGCCGCAACCCATCGGCGGCGGCGGCATTCAGGCGGCGTGCACGGCGGCCCGAGTCGAGGCCCCCGGTGAGGCGCGGCTCCTGGAGTGGATCGGCACCACCGAGCCGGGTCTGGCGCGCGAACTGCTGGTCGACGCCATCGCTGCGGAGCCGGATCTGGTGTGGGCGCGCCTCGAGTTGGCGGGCTGGCTCGGGGAACGGGGGCTCTATGACGAGGCCCTCGGGGTGCTTGTCGACTGGATTGACGACGACCCCGCGGTGGCCGCCGCCGGTCTCGAGCTGGACGGCTATCTGTGGGGCCCCCTCATTCTGCCCGAACTCGCCGAGCTGGCGCGCACGTATCCGAATTGTCTGAAGGTCAATCTGATCCTCGCCGAGACCGCCGAACAGACCCGCCGGTGGGGCCTCGCCTCAGAAGCGGCGCTGCGGTTGGCGGCCCTGACCCCGGATGTCCCGCAGGTGTCGGATCTCCGGCAGCAGCTGGCCGAGAACTGTGGCGACGGCGAGTTGTTGCGCGCGATCGTCGGCGATCTCGTGGAGCAGGACCCCAACCAACCCGATTTGAAGCTGCGCTTCGCCCGCCTGCTCGCTGCGGATGACGATCTCGAAGCGGCGCGCCTGATGCTCGACGCCGGGCTCAAGCGTTCGCCGACGAACATTGACCTGATGATGGAGTTGGCGCGTCTCGAAAACGAGGGCGGCGACCACCAACGGGCGGTCGAACTTGCCCGTTCGGTGCTCGCTCTCCGCCCCCAGGACCGGCGGGCGCAGCGGTTGCTCGAACTTCTCGGAGAGGCGTCTGAGAGCCTCGAGTGGCTGCGAACCGAGAGCGAGCTGTGGGAGATGGCGGCCGCCGCCCCGGCTGGAGAGCCCGCGGTCGCCCTGCTCGACCACCGCGAGATCCGCTTCCTGCCCTCCCACCTGACCGAGGAGAGGGTCCAGCAGGCGATTCTGATCACTGCGGCGGACCGCGCCCGCGATTATCTGGTCCACACCCTGCCGTTCGTGGCGGAGTCCGAACGGCTGCGCGTCCTGCGTGCCCGGATCCTCCGTCGCGACGGTTCCGAGGTGGCTGCTCGCCAGGGCGACTCACCGCGCCTTTCGGAGCCCGAGTTCAGCCTCTATTACGACACCCGGTTGCGGGTGCTCAGGTTCTCCGAACTCGAGGACGGCGACCTCATCGAGATCGCCTACGTGCTTTCGGAGACCGAGGAGGCCAACGAGACCGGTCCCTACAACGGTGGTCTGGTGCCTCTGGGCCGATCGATCCCGGTGGCGTTGATGGAGGTCGAACTGATCGGACCGCAGGCGTCGATTCCGGCGTGGGAACTGGTGGACCTGGAGGGCGAGCCGGTCGTCGGGGAAAGGGCGGACGGTGAGATCTCCCTGCGCTGGCAGTGGCGCGACCTCCCGGCTGTCCCCAATGACCTCCCCGCCGCCCCCCTCCTCCTGGTGAGCCCGTATCTGGTGTACTCGAACCATCCCGAGTGGGGCGATCTCGCGGACTGGTACGGCCGCCACGTGGCGCCGCGGGTGCGGGTGTCGGAACAAGTGGAGGAGACCGCACACCGGCTCGTCGACGGCCACGCAGACCGCCTCGATCGGATCAACCGCATCTACCGTTTCGTGACCAACGAGATCCGTTATGTCGGTCTCGAGTTCGGAGAACACCGGTTCCGGCCGTTTTCGGCCGATTGGGTCCTCCACCATCGAATCGGTGACTGCAAGGACAAAGCGGCCCTGTTGGTGGCGCTTCTCGACGTCATCGGCGTGCCGGCGAACATGGTCATGATCCGGACCGCGGATCTCGGGCCGGTCGGCAACAATCTGGCGGTGCTCGAGATCTTCAACCATGCGATCGCCTACCTTCCCGAGGACGATCTGTGGCTCGACGGCACGGCGGCCGGGCACGCCATGTTCCCGCCGCCGAGCATGGATCAGGACGCGGTTGCCCTGGTGGTCGATGGACCAACGAGCATGTTCCGGACCACGCCGGTGGTCGGCGCAGGCCTCTCCTCGCGGCGATACCGGGTCACTGCGGCGGGTGACAACAGAGTCGACATCGAAGTGCGGAGCGAGGATACCGGCGATGCCGCGGACATGCGGCGCGCGCAGTTTGCCGGCAGCCGCGAACCGGAGAGATTCGCGCGCTGGCTGCGCGGGCAGTTCCCGGGCGTCCAGTTGGTGGGCGAGCCGATCGCCCAGGTCTTTCCCAGTCGCGATCCGACTCTGATCGAGGTCAAGGGCTCGATCGCCCGCAGCGGGCTGCAGAGCAGCGGGGGCGTGCGCGTCTACCCGGGCGAGCTCGAGTGGAAAGCGAGCTCGGTGCCCGGCGGAACCCGGCACGGGCCGCTGATGGTGGTGGTCAAACCGGACCTCGAATGGACGTTGGAGGTAGAACTCGGCCGGCCGCCGGGAAACCTCCCGGAATCGTCTTCCCTCGAAACACCCTTCGGTGTCATTCGCCTCGAGGTGGAGGCGCACGACGCGGGTTACCGGATCAACGGATTTCTGCACCTGACGCCGGGGCTCGTGGCGGCCGAGAATGTGGGCGGGCTGCGTGATTTTCTGGTCACGATCGAGCGCCGTCTGAGTCGAAACCTGGAGTCGCCATGACGCGGGATTTCCGTCTTTCAGCGGTGTTGGCGGTGGCCCTGGTGGCAGCGGTTCCAGCCGCGGCGGGGTGGTTCGAGGTGTGGCAGGCCGACGAGAACATGGATCTCCCGGCGGCGCGCGAGCTCGCCCTTGCCGCCATGGCGGAGGATCCGGCCGGCGCCGACGCGGTAGCGGCGGCCATGTGGTGGCTGTCCAACCTCGAGAATCTCCCGGATCCCGAGGAGCCCTTGACCCTGAGTCGGGCCGACCGCGACGCCGAACTCGGTTTCGTGTTCGCGCGAATCGAGGCCGGTCTCGCTTTCGAGCCCCCGGACGGCGCGCTGGTTCCGGCCGAGCTGTCGGGGCCGTACGGAGTGTTCTCGAGCCTCGATCTCGAGCGCTCGGTGGTGCCGTCCGATGATCAACTGCCGGCGGCCGGCACGGTGTGGCGCGACGCGACGCGGCCGTTCCGTCTTTCGTTGCGGACCCGAGACGGTTTCTTCGGTCCGCCGACGAGCATGGCGGCTGACGGTGTGTTCCTGGTGGGCTGGACCATCGAGGTGGCCGAGGACACGAAGGGCTGGTTGGTGGTGGAGGCCCGGGGTGGATACAACCTCGAGGTCGACGGTCACAAGGTGGATGCGCGCCGCGAGTGCGGCGTCATCGACGCCGCCACCAACTGGTACTCGCTCGAGCTTGGAAGCGGCGCCCACCGGATCCGTTTGCAGACGGCCGCCCCCGAAAACCCTGAGGTGAGGGTCAGCCTGTTGGACGACCGCGGCGCCCGTCTCGATGGTGTGACGGTAGTCGGCGGCCTGCCGTCGCTCGTGGGGCGGTCCGTGGTCGAGCCCTCGTTGCCGCCGGCATCGCGCGCACTTGAATTACGCGCGAGGGCCGCTGAGGCGTCGCCGGCGGATCTGTTGCTGGCCGCCGGCCTTGCCGGAGGGCGTGGCAATCGGATGCTCGGGGTCCAGCTTGACGAGCGGGCTTTAGCTGCGAGCCCCGACGACCCGTGGGCGGCCCTAGCTCTGGCACAGAGCCTGTTTCTGGAAAGCGGCGGCGCCGTCGCCGGTGAGCCCGCGCGGCGGATCGGGAAACTCCTGCGCGAGGCCTCATCGATCCCCGGTTCGCGCTTTGTCGAGCGGGCGCTCGCCCTGCGGGAGGGGCGCGGTGAGGACGCCGAGCGCATCCTCGACGCCCTCGCCGACGAGCACCCCGCCGATGTCCGGGTGCTGCGGGTGAGGGTCCGCGAAGCGGTGCGGCGTGGGTGGGCGAGAGAGGGCGAGGAAGAGCTCGAGATCCTCGAGGCTGCGTTGCCGGGTTCTCACGGTGTCACCGGTCTGCGGCTGGAGGTCCTGGCGGCCCTCGAACGGTGGGATGAACGGGAAGGGCTGTTGCGGGCGCTGGCGGCCGCCACCCCGGTCGACACCCGGTGGATCGGTGAGCTCGCATCGGGCTGCCTGGTGGGAGAGGCCGTCGGGCTGACGGAAGGGCTCCACCGATCGGTCGACGACCCGGACTTCGATGTTCAGCTGGTGCGGCTGCTGCTCGAAAACGGCGACCTCGAGGGAGCCCTGGCGGCCCTCGGTCGGGCGCGGGAACGGTGGGGGGACCTCGGGGTCTTCGATCAACTGGCGCTGGTGCTTGCCGCGGGTGATGAGGAGGCGTTGGATCGGGCCCTGGCCGGGGCGCTCGCGAGGAACCCTTCGGATCTCGAACTCCTGACCCTCGCCTGGCGGCGCGGCGCAGCGCCGTTCTACGCCTCCTTCGTGGTCGAGGCCCGCGAATTCGCGGCCGCCCACCGCGACCTCGGCAACGACGGGGATGCGGTGCTGCTCCTCGATCAGGCGGTCGAGCGGATCTTCGCCGACGGTTCGAGCCTGTACTACTACCACGGCCTGACCCGCGCCAACACGCCGGTGGGGGTCCGTCGCGCCTCCATTCTGCAACCGTTGCCCGACGCCTACTTCATCAAGATCCGGATCCTCAAACCCGACGGTTCGGTGGTGATTCCCAGCGATGTGCGCGAGGGCGAGGGGTTCATCGCGCTCAACCAGGTGGAACCGGGCGATCTCGTGGAGGAGGAGTACGTGGCGCAGGTGGCGGCGACCGGAGCGACCCGCGAAGGCCATCTCCCTCCCTATCTCTATCGCTTTGCCGATGAAAACCGCACCTTCGGTCTGTCGGAGTACGTGCTTTTGGTGCCGCCGGAGATCGACCTGCTGGTGGACGGAAACTTCGAAGGTCTGGAGCGCAGCGAACAGGAGTGGCAGGGTTTGCGGATGCTCAACTGGCGCGCCGAGCGCGTCCCGCCGATGGCCACCGAGCCCTTCGCCCCGCCCGTCCAGGACCTGATGCCGTGGCTCAACTACGGTTTCGGCGTGACCTGGCAGGATGTCGGCGACATCGTGCGGGACCGCGTCCTGCCGGTCCTGCGGACCTCCGCCGAACTGCGCGCCTGGGGTCTCGCCGCGCTCACCGAAGGAAGCGCCGAGGAGCAGGTGCGTTCGCTGGTCGAAGCCCTCGTCGAAAGCGTTGAGGCCGGTGACGGTGACTTCGCGATCGGCACCCCGGCGGGCGAGAGTTTTGCCAACCGCCGCGGCAACCGGCTCGGCATTCTCGCTGCGGTGCTCGCCGAGGCGGGGTGGCAGGTGGACCTGGTGCTGACGCGGGCGTGGAACGAGCGCGGCAACCGGTTGACGGTCCCCACCCTCGACGCCTTCCCGGTGGCGGTGTTGCGGGTCAGCCGCGGCGGCGACGAGATCTGGATCGACATGCGCGAGGAACGCCGCGGCGTCAACCACATCAACCCCCTCTTCCAGGGCGCCGATGGGCTCGTCCTGCCGCTGAGCGAACCGCAGATACCGGTCGCGCTGATCGACCGTCTCCCGACCTTCGCCAACCCCGATCTGGTCGAGGAGGTGACGGTCAGGGCGGTGGTGTCGCCATCGGGCGATGCCCGCATCACCTTCCGGCTGCCGCTGCGCGGGGGCCAGGCGGAGCAACTTCTCGAGCGGGTGGACAGCGTGCCGTCGGATCAGATCGCCATGATCTACCGTCAGATGGCGGTGTCGCTCTTCCCCGGCGCCGACGAGGTCTCGGGTGAGATCGAGCGCGGCGACGGCGGTGCGGTGATCCTGCTCGAGCTGACGGCGCCGCGCGCCTGCGAAGGGGAGGCCGGCCAGTTGGTGTGCCGCAGTCTGGTGCTCTCGAACCCGGTGGTGCCGGTGCTGGCGTCGTTGCCCGAACGCCGGTACCCGCTGGTCCTCAGGCTCCCCATCGAACGCCGGCTCGAACTCGATCTGGTGGCGCCCGACGGGTGGTCGGTGGCCGCGCGCCCGCCGCGGCGGCTCACCACGGAATTGGGATCGGTCGAGGAGACGCTGTCGACGAGTGACAGGGCGCAAACATCCATGCTCCACATCCTGATTCCGCCGCAGAGAGTCGAGCCTGCAGACTACGCCGCCTTTGCCCGTTTCTGCCAGGCGCTGGACGAGCTCACCACCCGCCCGCCGCGGCTCGAGCCCGCGTCGAAGTAGCACCTCAACGCCGGCGGTCTGAGCGCGTTCCTCATGAATCACCGGGGTTCGTGGGTATACTCGGCGTCGGCATGGAGATCGTCGAAGGGACCGTCATCGCGATGCATGGCCCGCTGGTGCGGGTGCAGGTGGCTGAGGACACCCTCGTGGTGGCCTCGCGGCGGCGTCTGAACTGGGAGGGCGGGACACCCGCGGCGGCCCGGCTGGTGGTCGGCGACCGGGTCGCGGTCGAGATGCAGGGCGGCGACGGCGTCATCGTTGCGGTCCACGCACGCCGCAACAGCCTTCTGCGGCGGGCGCCGTCGAAGAACCGCGCGCAGATCCTCGCCGCCAACGTCGACCAGGCACTTGTAATTTTCGCGGCGCGCGAACCGGTTCCGAAACAGGGGCTGGTCGATCGCTTTCTGGTCGCCTGCGAACTCGCGGGCATCCACCCTGTGATCACGATCAACAAGCTCGACCAGGGCCTGGACGAGGTGGAGAAATGGTTGCCGGTCTATGAACACCTCGGTTTCGACGTCATCCGGGTGTCGGCGCGCAGCGGGTGGGGGCTGGGCACCGTCAAGCGTCTGCTGGTCGACCGCACCACGCTCTTCTGCGGTCCCTCGGGGGCCGGCAAGTCGTCGCTCTTGAACGCGGTCTATCCCGGTTTCCGGCTCAAGGTCGGCGAGCTTTCGGAGAGCACCGGCAAGGGCCGCCATACCACTTCCCTCGCCGAACTCATGCCCCTGCCCTATGGCGGCTTTGTGGTCGACACCCCAGGGCTCAAGGAGTTCGGGGTCTGGGAGGCGACCGAGGGTGAGCTCGCGCAGGCCTTTCCCGATATCGCTTCCCACGCTGCCGCATGCCGCTATCCGGATTGCAGCCACCAGATCGAACCGGACTGTGCGGTTGTCGTCGCGGTCGAAAACGGCGAGATCGACGCCGTCCGTTACGCCAGCTACCGCAAGATCCTCGAGGAGGCCCTCGAAGGATAGATTTCGGAATTCGGAATTCGGAATTCGGAATTTCCGCGCCACGCCCCACCTGCTTGGGCGGCCGGGTGCTCAGTGTTGCGTTCTGCTTACGGGCGGCGGGTCTGAAGGTGGGCCGAGGCCCACCCTACGTCGGACCCACAGACCGGACGGACGGGTAGGGTGGGCTTCAGCCCACCTTCAGAGATTTCCTGTCACTACCCCAACGCGCGGTGGGGGGCGGCGAGGAAGCAGGCGAGATAGCCGGGGCGGCTGCGCAGGGTGGAGAGCGGAACCAGGATGCCCGGCGACTCCCGCCGCAGACCCTCGTACATCTGGGCGAGATCGAAGCGGTTCCTGAAGAGCCACATCTCCATCGGTTCGCCGGGGTCGAGCTCCGGGGTCCGAATCGGCACCTGCAGGCAGTGGAGCAGGACGTCATCCGCATCCCGGTACTCGCCGAAGAGCCACTTCCGGGTGCCGTCCTCGAGGACGTAGGTGATGACGAGAAGGCTGGTTTCGATCTCGTGTGCGCGGGCCGGGTTGGAGGCGTCGTCGTGGTTTCCGTCGATGGCGACGAGACGGCGGAGGCAGTCGATCAAGGGGCGTTCGAAGGGGATGGAACGGGCATCGTGCGGCAACTTCGTCCACACCGCCGCCTCGGCCAGCTCTTGCGAGGGCAGGCCCTTGAGCCGGGCGACGCCGAGATATCTGAGACCGACATAGAGGGTGTCGGGCATCCCGGGATCGATCGGGAACAACAGACACTGGAGGTCGTCGATCTCGGCCACCGCCAGGGTCCGGAGATCGAGCTCGAGCTCCAGCTCCTCGAGAAAGGGCAGGGCGACGACGATGCCTTCGTTGACCAGTTCGCCGTGGGCGTCGAGGGTGGCCGCGTAGCTCCGGGAGGACGGTCTTTGCCGGCTGCTGCGGACCTCGGACAGCGGTGCCAGGAAGGCGTCGACCTCGCCCAGGTCGTAGCCCGAACGGACGAGGATCTCGGCGATGTCCGAGATCTCGCGCGTGCTCTTGCCGGTGGTCAGACGCGCGAGCTCGACGATGCCGTGACCGAAGAACTCGAACCGTTTGGCCTCGGGGCCGGGGTGGAGCATCGGCAGCAGTCGGTAGACCCCGTAGTTGAGGGCGATGCGGATGCCGTGGTTGAACGGAAAGCCGATGTTGCGCAGCTGCTCGTAGACGTGCTGGATCTCGCAGGCGGCCGCGATCACCCGCAGGGCGCGGCGTGAGGTGTAGAAGGCGCCGTCGCCGAGGAATTTCTCGAAGGTCAGACGCCGCCGCAGCCGAATCGCCTCGAGCCGGTTCTGGAACACATACATGAACTGGAGCGCCCGCTCCTCCGCCATCCGCCCCTCTTTCCGCATCTCCTCGAGGACGGTGGTGAAATTGGAGAGGTCGTAGATGAGACCGAAACGGCGGACCGCCGAATCGACGACACCGGGCGCCGTGAAGTCGTAGGGGCGGGTGGTCTTGGCGACGGGGGTCGCCGAGGAGGGGCCGGCGAACACCAGGGTCGTGCCCTGGCGCTGCATGGGGAGGATGCGCCGCCGCAAAGTGGACAGGAGTTCGAAGGTCTTGAGGCGGAGACCGAGTTCGCGCAACACGTCGAGCTGGACCGCCGAAAGGTGGAGGGTCTCCGCGAGACCGGAGCTGCGGATGGCGTCGAGCAGGCGGGGCTGGAGCAGGGCCTCCACACGGTCGAGTCGGAGGTTCGAGCCCACGGCCATGCGCAGCAGGCTGGCAACCTCGGGTCGCCGGGCGACGAGATCGACGAGCCGTTCGAGCACCATCTGGTTGGCGGCCTGAAGGGCTTCGGCATTCTGCCGGAAGCGCACCTGGAGGTAACCGCTGAGCTGGATGAGATCACTGGGTGGACGGCTCTCCACCAGCAACAGCTGATCCTGGCAGATGATCCCCAACAATGGCGTCAACGCCGGGGTGACCTGGACCTGGGCGAGCGTGCGCAGCTTGTCGACGGCGGTCATCGCGGCCCGCCTCAGGAGGTCCGCGACCACCGACGCGACGTACTCGCGGCTTTCGGCGGCGGCGCCGGTTGCACCGGTCGGGGCGCCCTCGATCTTCGAGACCTGGGACAGGGAACGGATGACCTCGCCGGAGTGAAACAGCAGAAAAAGGTCCACCAACCCGCGGTGGTAGTCGTTCATGAAGACGTTTTCGAGGGTGGTCGCGATGCTGTTGTGGTACTTCTCGCGGTGGGCGAGAACGGTCCGTTTGAGCTCGTTGTTCCCCGGCTGCTTCTGGAACCGCATCTGAATTTCGGAGCGGATGAGATTGTCGAGGTCGCGGCGGAGTCTGCGGACGCCGTCGGACAGGAGGACCGGGTAGCCCCAGGTGACCACGTGTTCCTCGTCGCGGCCGAAAATCGGGAACGGCGCGGGCAGCGAGGTGGCGAGCGCGGGGAGGATCTCGCACCACCCGCCGCCGACTTCTTCCGGCGTCAGATACAGCGGATGCTGGAGGTCCTCCTTGAGAACATTTCGAAAGGCCTCGAGGCTCTTCTCGTCGCGCACCATCACTCCATTGTATCCGCGTGCCGATCCGACCGCGGTCGACACGCCCTCAATCGTGCCGCAGTCCGACCCGTTTCGACCATTGAACGGTCGTCGAGATGATGGGATAATCGAGGCACATGCTGTTTGACGATATGGTGAAGGCGATCAGGGAGAGTGTGTTTTTTCACGGGATGCCCTCCCACGAACAGGTGACGCTGGCACGTCTCGGTGCAGTCGATGTGCACGCCCCGGGTACGGTGCTCTTTCGCCCGGGCGAGGTACCGGCGGCGTTGTATCTGGTGCTCGACGGCGTGGTGGAGATCTCGCGCGAAGAGAGCGTCGAACTCGGAATGCGCCCCGTGGCCTATATGGGCGCCGGTTCGACGATTTCGGAGAGCAAGGTCATCACCGGGTCGGTCCTGACATCGCTGGCACAGTTTCCCGAAGGGGGCGTCACCCTCACCTGGCCGCGGCCGGTTCTCCTGCGCCAGCTCTATTCCTCGCAGGACCTCGCCCTGCACTATCTACAGAGCCTCGCCCGCCGACTCGAGGGGACCATCGTCAACCTCGGCGCCAACGAAGGCAGCAATCTGGGCGGTCGCCTCGAGCATTTCGATCTCCCGGCGATCCTGCAGACGGTCGTCGACTCGGGAGGGGCCGGGGTGCTCGAGATCCTCGACGCCGACGGGCTCAACTTCGGTGCGATCCACACCCAGAAACACCACATCGGTCGCATGCACTGCGGCCGGCTGAAGGGGCGCGAGGCGTTCCTCCAGATCATGGCGGCGCCCCCCAAACGCGGGACCTTCCGCTTCTCGAGTCTCGCCGCGCCCCAGGACGACACCGGTTTTCAACCGCTTCAGCCGCTGCTGATGGAGGCCGCTCGAATCCAGGACGAGTTTGCACATTTCGCCGTGACGGTGCCCTCGGACGCAATCCTCCAGCCTTCGTCGCGGCAGCTGGTGTGGGGTGGCGGCAACGACTCCCGGCTCGTCGAACAGATCTGGCACCAGCTTTCCGTCGAGCCGTGCGGGTGGGGAGAGCTGGCGGAGATCCTGCCCTTCAGCCGCGGCCAGGTCGGTCTCGCAGTTCGGGACATGTTGCTGGCCGGGGTCGTCAATGTGGACCGCAACTATGGGGTGCCGCCGGGCGGGATCCACGCGCGAGGCGCGTGAACAGGTGGGGCGGTCAGTCCGCCTGTCGGACCGTGAACCCGTGAGTGCCGTTGATCTTCTCTATACTTGAACGATGCGTTCCCGCCGAGTTCTGCTGACCCTGATCGCGCTCATTGCGGTGGTCGTGTCGGGATCTTCCATCGCCCGCACCGTTCGCAGTTTCTACCGGTTGGATTTCAGGGTGTCATGGGTGGAGGCCGGGCTGCTCGTGGACAGCGTGCCCGAGGGCTCCAGTGCCGCCATCGCCGGGCTCGCCAGGGGCGACATGATCGTCAAGGTGGACGGCGTCGCCATCGAACAGTTCGAGGACCCGGCTTTCGTGCTGGCGAGCGGCGACGAGCACGGCGTCACGGTGCTGCAGAACGACGGCGGTGTCGAGGAACTGCAGTTCCGTTCATCGCCGCCGGCGATCAACTCGGTTTATCTGGCGCGGACCGCGGTCGCGCTGATCGGTCTCGCCCTCGCGCTGTATACAGTGTGGGCGACCCCGCGGCGTGAGGCTGCGACCTTTCTTCTCCTGGCGGCCGCCGCCCTCCTGATGGGGGCGGTTCCGAATCGGATCGCGGCGGCAGAACTTGCGCTGCAGGTCGTTCGTCGCGCGGCGGGCGCCTCCCTGCCGTTTCTGATCGCACGATTTTTTGCCATCTTTCCGGAACGGACCCGATCGATCCGAAACCTCGATCTCGTGACGTTGGTGGCGGTGGTGGGCTCCGGCGCCACCGCCTTTCTCCGCGGTGCGGAGGCGTGGTGGCCGGCGGCGGCGTCGCTGATCCGGGTGCTGTTCGCGCTGTCGTTGATCGTCGGCATCATCGTTCAGGTGTGGCGGTGGCGGGAATCCGCGCGCGAAGCCAGGATCCGGCGTCAGATCGAATGGGCCGCCCTCGGTCTGTTCGTGGGTCTGGCGCCTTTCGTCTCCCTGGTCTTGGTGCCGCGGTGGATCGGGATCAGTTTCGCACCCTTTACGTGGCTGGCCGTCTTTCCGATGGTGGCGATCCCCTTGACGCTGGCAGCCGCACTGCGTGAGTACCGTCTGTGGGACCTCGAGCCCATCGCCCGGGACCTGCTGTCGGCGACGCTGGTGATGGTGACGGGCGGGCTCATCTTCGCCATCACCAACCACCTCCTGCTCCGCTACACCGGCGGGCTCGGTTCGCTCCGCAACCTCTTCGCCTTTGCCACGGGTGTCCTGCTGGTGATTCTGCTGCAACCGGTTCGGGCACGGGTCGAGAGGTTTCTCGACGCCTTTCTCCATCACGGGAGGCAGGCCCCGCGCTCCCTGCTCACCGGGGCAAGCCGAGACCTCGCCAGGGTGACCAACCCTCGCGAGCTCCTCGAACGGCTCTCCGAGACCCTCCACGAGGGGCTCGAGTTCGATCTCGTGGCGACCTATCTCCGGGTCGCGGGGGAGATCTTCGAGCGGATCACCGGAAATGCCGAAACGCTGCCGGATTTTCTGCCGGCGGTGGTCGCGGAATCTCCCTTCCCGGGTCGACACGAGAACCCCCTGCAGCTGGCCGGTTTTGCGGTGAGGATCCCCCTGGAGCGCGTCGGCACCGTCCACGGTCTGCTCTACCTGGGCCTGCGCCGCGGGGTCTTTCCGCTCGGCAGCGAGGGTGAGGAGGTGGTGGGCGCGTTTGCCGCGCAGGCCGCGCTGGCGTTGGAAAGCGCACGCTACCTCGACGACCTGCGCCGTCAGGCGGAGGAGTACCGCATTCTCCACGCCAACACCCAGCGCATCATCGAGTCCTCGGCGGCGGCCATCCTGGTGTGCGATGCATCGGCCCACATCCTGACGGCGAACCGGCACGCGGCGAACATCTTCGGGCGTGAAGCGCAGGCCCTGGTCGGTCTGCCCCTGGATGATCTGGTCGAACTCCCCGAGGCGTGGCACACCGAGCTCCCCATGCACGCGGTCAACACCGAAGCGCGCACCCATTCGGACCCGCCGCGGCGGGTCATCCTCGCGGTGTCGGTCCTCGAGCTCGACAGCGGGAGCTTCAACGGTCGCGTCGTGGTCCTCCAGGATGTCACCGAGCTGCGCGAGCTGCAGGACCGGATCCTGGAACAGGAACGACTGGCCGGTCTGGGGAGACTGGCGTCGGGGCTGGCCCACGAGATCAACACACCGCTGACGGGGATTTCATCCTTTGCCCAGATGCTGGGGGAGATGACTCCGGATGGTGACCCGCGCTCGGAGCTCATCACCAAGCTCGTCGACCAGAGCTTTCGGGTGTCGAGCATCGTCTCCAACCTGCGCTCGATGGTCAGGGGCTCGACCGACAGCCGCATGGTGCTCGACATCAACGGGGTCGTCGAACGGGCCGCGCGGGAGGCGGCGAGATCGCTGGGCAGGGATGCCGCTCTCGAGATCGAGGTCAGCGACGAGCCGGTGATGGTGTGGGCGTCGGTGGCGCCGCTCGAACTGTCGGTCGGCAACATCGTGCGCAACGCCATCGAGGCGTCGCCATCGGGCGGGACCGTGCGCCTGTCCACCAGCTGCGACGGCGAGTGGGCAGAGATCCGGGTGGACGACTCGGGCCCCGGGCTGGCCGGCGATACCGAGGAACGCGTGTTCGAACCCTTCTACTCGACCAAGACCGACCGCGGCGGCAGCGGTCTCGGTCTGGCCATCACGCGTGATATGATCGCTCAACTCGGCGGCAGGGTCAGACTCGAGAACAGGGCGGATGGCGGGGCCCGGGCCACGATCAGGCTACAGAGATGGCAGGATCCAAATCAATCCTCGTAATCGACGACGAGCCCGTCCTCCAGGATGTGCTCGGGTCCCTCCTCAAGGGCAATGGGTTCGACTACCACCAGGCCATGACGGCCGCCGACGGCATGCGCGTGCTCCGCGACGAAGAGATCGATGTCGTTCTCCTCGATCTCATGCTTCCCGACCGCACCGGTCTCGACCTCCTGCCCGAGATCAAGATCCTCGACCCGCACCTGCCGGTGGTCGTCATCACCGCCTACTCGTCGGTGGAGTCGGCGATCGAGGCGATGCGGCGCGGCGCCTTCCACTACGTGCCGAAGCCGTTCAAAAACGAAGAGGTCCTGCACCTGGTCCGGCGCGCCGCCGAGCAGCGGGCGCTGCAGGTCGAAAATGTGCAGCTGCGGAGCCGGCTCGAGGGCATGGGCGAGATCGTCGGCAAGAGCCGCCGCATCGAAGAGGTGTTCGAGCTGATCCGCAGGGCGGCGCCCGCCCGATCCAACATCCTGCTGGTCGGGGAGTCAGGTACCGGCAAGGAGTTGGCAGCGCGGGCGATCCACCGGCTGAGTCCTCGCAGCGAAGGCCCTTTCGTGCCCGTCCACACCAGCGCCATCCCCGCCGATCTCCTGGAATCGACCCTGTTCGGTCACGTCAAGGGCGCGTTCACGGGCGCGATCAACAATCGCAAGGGCCTCTTCGAGGCCGCCCATGAGGGCACCCTGTTTCTCGACGAGGTCGGCACCATCTCACCGGAGACTCAGACCAAGCTGTTGCGGGTGATCCAGGAACGCGAGATCCGCCGGGTCGGCAGCGTCGAGGCGAGAAAGGTCGACACCCGGTTGGTGGTCGCCACCAACAGCGACCTCTGGCAGGAGGTCCAGTCGGGCCGCTTCCGCGAGGACCTCTACTATCGTCTCAACGTGATTTCCATCGAGCTGCCGCCGCTGCGCGAACGGCGCGACGACGTCCCCCTGCTCGCGACCCATTTTCTGCGCATCTACGCCGAGGAGAACGAACGCAACGTGCAGGGGCTGTCGACCGCGGCGATGGACGCGCTCACCGAGTACCACTGGCCGGGCAACGTGCGCGAGCTCGAAAACGCGGTCGAGCGGGCCGTGGTGCTGTGTCAGGCGGACAGCATCGATGTCGACGAGCTGCCGCAGGCGGTGCGCGGCGAAGGGCCGACCGCGGCCTCCGGGATCGATTTTCCGACCGACGGGGTCGATCTCCGCGAGGCCGTCAACGAGTACCAGGCGAAGCTCATCCGCGAAGCTCTCCGCCGCAGCGACGGCGTGCAGCGACGCGCCGCCAAGCTCCTCAAGCTGAGCCCCACCACCCTCAACGAGATGGTCCACCGCCTCGGGGTGGATGTCTCCGGAGACGACTGAGGGCGGTGAACATGCCAGCGGCCCCGCGGGGGGAACGGGGCCGCCGACTCGAGGAGGTTGAGATGCGATTGATTCTACGAATCACCCGCGAAAATGTTTCACCCTCTCACCTGTCCTCAAGCCCCAAGCCCCAAGTCTATTCCATCACCCCGCCCCCCAGACACTCCTCGCCGTCGTAGAGGGCGGCGAACTGTCCGGGGGCGATGCCCGGGTCCTGGGTCCCCACCAGATCGACCGAGAGCCCGCCGTCGTCGTCGAAGACCACCGAGCAGGGGTCCATGCGCTGGCCGTGCCGGATCTTGACCTCAAGTCGACTCGTTGACGGCATGCCCGCGATCCAGTGCGGCAGGGGTATGCGGAAGTCGCGGCGTTGGAACTCGGGGAGACGGTCGGCGTGAACGACGGTGAGGACGTTGGTCGGAAGGTCCTTGTCGACGACGTACCACGGGCCTGAACCGAGACCGAGGCCCCGTCGTTGGCCGATGGTGTGAAACCACGTGCCGCGGTGGGTGCCGAGCACCTCGCCGGTCTCGGCGTCGCGGATCTCGCCCGGTCTTTCGCCGAGGTGATGGTGGACGAATTCGTCAAACGGGACCCGGCCGAGAAAACAGATGCCCTGGCTGTCGGGGCGGTCGGCGCTGGCGAGCCCGAGGCGGCGGGCCTCGTCACGCACCTGGACCTTGGTCAGGTCGCCGATCGGGAACAGGGACCGGGCGAGCTGATCCTGGCGGAGCTGGCACAGAAAATAGGTCTGGTCCTTGTGGGCGTCCGCAGCTCGCAGCAGCCTCGCGAGACCGTCCCGGGCCCCGACCCGTGCATGGTGACCGGAGGCAACGCGGTCAAACCTGTCGCCGATCCGGTCGATGAAGGCGCCGAACTTGATCATCCGATTGCACATGACGTCGGGGCTCGGCGTGTGGCCGGATCTGAGCTCGTCGAGAGCGTAGGCGACGACGGTGTCCAGATACTCCCTCTGGAGCGAGACCACCTCGAGAGGAATACCGGCGGTGGCGCAGGCCTGGCGGGCGAATTCGAGGTCCTCCTCCCACGGACAGCTGCCGAGGAAGGCCATGTCGTCCTCGAGCCAGATCTTGAGGTAGAAGGCCGTCAGTTCGTGCCGTCCCTCCTCCGCCAGACGCAGCAGCGCCACCGACGAATCCACACCACCCGATGCGAGGACGGCAACCCTGCTCATGGGATCAGGATAGAAGATTTCGGATTTCGGAATGCGGATTTCGGATTTATCTTTCCGTCGGAGGTTGTCTGACGGGCAGGTGGGCGGAAATCCGAAATTCGAAATTCGAAATCCGAAATTGAAGCACGGACGGAGGAACGATCACATCAGCGCATATATTTGTTGTGCACCATGTGCTCCACGTAGCGATCGGTGTGGATGCCGTAGTCCTTGAGCAAACCCTCGGCCGAAACCACGAAGGTCGCCTCCTCGCCGGCGATGCGGGAGAAGTAGACCCGGTGGGTTTCGCCGGACATCTGGACATCGAGGGCGCAGAGGCCGTCGGACAGTTCGGACACCAGGCTGTGGTCGCACACCGGACAGAAGAACTCCCAGGTGGTCCCGGGCGGCATTTCCTCACCCGGCGGCAGCTCCACCTCGTAGTTGCCGAGTTGCGGATGGAGACCGGCCAGGAAACGGTGATCGTCCCGTTGGGCGCAGAGCACGACCCGTTCCCCGGGGTTGAGCAGCGATGCGCAGTGGGGGCAGGCATAGGTCCAGTGCATGTCTCTCTCCCGGGCCTCAGGATAGCGAAAAATACTCACGAGCGGGGAATCGAGGTCTCGATCTCAGGGCAGCGTCACACCCAGCTCTCGCAGCTGGCGGGTGGCGGCGTCCGCCCATCCCCGGTTGGCGGCGGGGCTTGCCGGGCTCGGGTGGAGGATGCGGCCGATCTCGACGCCGCTGCCCGCGAGGGCAGTTGCGGCGCGCCCTTCGGCGAAAGCGCCGACGCCAACCACGAGACGGGGCCGCAGGAGTTCCACCGTGCGTCTCAGCGCACGGTCGCACGCGGCGAGCAACGGCTCCCGTTCCGCGGCAGGAAGTTTGTCCGGGGTCCGGTTGCGGCCGGTCGACTCCATGAAGACCAACGGGCAGTAGTTGGCGATGAAAAACCGTTCGAAGAACCGCCCCGGAGTGGGGAAGAGTTCGCGCGCCCATCCCCATAATCTCGCACCGCTGACCTCGGACCGGGTGCAGCCGAGCCCGAGGACCGGCCGTTTCGGATGTTCGGCAGCAGGGCGTCCGACCGCGGCCGAGATCCCAAGCCAATCGCGGACGGCGGCCACCTCGCCGAACGGCACCCCGGTCTGCGCCATCCCCCAGGGCCCGGGGTTCATCCCCAGGAAGAGAATTTCCTTGGGGCCCCGGCCATACAGCTTCAGGTACTGTTGATGGGCATGCCACGCGTAGTCGAGCGGGTTGTAGACATGGGTCACCGGCGGCGCGAACTGCAAACACCCTACCTCGGACGAAAGGTCTCGTGCGATCTCGACAAGGCTCACTGCAACCCCCCGGTCAGAGAGAGTAGCAGCTTGCCGAAATCCGAAATCCGAAATCCGAAATCCGAAATCCGAAATCCGAAATCCGAAATCCGAAATCCGAAATCCGAAATCCGAAATCCGAAATCCGAAATCCGAAATCCACCGGTTCGCGTACCATGTATGCCGGAGGTCGCCATGCAACGGTTTGTCGTCCTGTCGTTGATCCTTGGAGTCGCTTCCATGACCTGTGCCGCTGATCGCCCCGAGGGCCGCTCGTTCGCCACCAGATCGGTGACCTATGCCCGCCACGGGATGGTGGGGGCGGCCCATCCGTTGGCGGTGCAGATCGGTCTCGATGTACTCAAGGCCGGCGGCTCGGCGGTAGACGCGGCCATCGCAGTCAACGCAGCCCTCGGATTTTTGGAGCCCGTCTCGTGCGGTCTCGGGGGCGACCTCTTTGCCATGGTGTGGGACCCCGCAACCGAGAAGCTCTACGGCCTCAACGCCTCCGGCCGCGCGCCGGCATCGTTGACGATCGACAAGGTGCCCGCGACCGAGGGCGGAACGATCCCCGTCTACTCGCCCTACTCGTGGACGGTCCCGGGCTGCGCCGACGGGTGGTTCGCCCTCCACGAGAAATTCGGTCGTCTTGCGATGAAGGACCTCCTCGACCCGGTGGCGCAGATGGCGCGCGCGGGCGCGCCGGTTCCCCAGGTGATCGCGGGGTCGTGGGCGCGCGGCGCGGAACGCTTCGCCGACTCACCGGGTTTTGCCGAAGTCTTCATGCCCGGCGGCGTGGTGCCTGCCGAGGGTGACGTTTTCGCCAACCCGGCGCTCGCCCACACCCTCGAGGTGCTGGCCGCTGAGGGCCGCGACGCCTTTTACGAGGGAGAGATCGCGCAGGAGATCGTCGCCTTCTCGAACGAGAACGGCGGCTTCTTCACGATGGAGGACTTCGCCAACCACACCAGTGAATGGGTGGAACCGATCTCAACCACTTACCGCGGGCTGACGGTGTGGGAGCTCCCGCCCAACCCACAGGGCCTGGCGGCGCTGCAGATGCTCAACATCCTCGAAGGCTTCGACCTCGCCGCCATGGGGCGATCGAGCGCCGACTTCTGGCACGTGATGGTGGAGGCCAAAAAGCTCGCCTACGAAGACCGCGCGCGGTACTACGCCGACATGCAGTTCTCCGAGGTGCCGGTCGAGGCCCTTCTCGACAAGGGCTACGCAGCCGAAAGGGCGAAGCTCATCGACATGCAACAGGCTGCCAGGAGCTATGAGCCCGGCAACCCGGCCCTCAACCACGGCGATACCACCTTCCTGGTCGCCGCCGATTCCAGCGGCATGCTGGTGTCGCTGATCCAGTCCAACTACACGGGTTTCGGGTCGGGATACGTGGTGCCGTCCGTCGGTATCGGCATCCAGGACCGGGGAGCGCTGTTTTCCCTGGACCCCGACCACCCCAATGCGCTCGAACCCGGCAAACGTCCTTTCCACACCATCATTCCCGCGTTCATGGGGTGGAACGGAGTGCCCGACACCGCCTTCGGTCTCATGGGCGGCGACATGCAGCCCCAGGGCCACGTCCAGATCGTCGTCAACCTCGTCGACTTCGGGATGAACCTCCAGGAGGCGGGCGACGCGCCGCGCTTCCACCACGGCGGGTCGTCGGAGCCCACCGGGACGGTGATGACCTCGGGCGGCGAGCTCAACCTCGAATCGGGTCTCCCGATGGAGGTCTACCGCGATCTCAACCAACGCGGCCACACCATCGTCGAAACCAGCCCGGGCACCTTCGGCGGCTACCAGATCATCCACCGCGACCCCAAGACCGGGGTCCTCGCCGGCGCCACCGAGTCGCGCAAGGACGGGATGGCAGCAGGCTACTGAATTCGGAATTAGGAATTCGGAATTCTGAATTACGGCCGGCCCGCACCCCTTTTTTAGGGTGGATCAAGTGCATTCCGAATTCCGAATTCCGAATTCCGAATTGGAACACGAAGTGTTCGCGCTAAGATGCCCCCATGTTGGACCCGATCCTCAGCGATGAACAGCGCGAGTTGCTGGCGGCGGAACGCGAGTTGCTGGCCGCGGTCAGCGCCGGCCTCGAGCGCTCGGACGCCGCCGCCGGCGATCTGCGAGCGCTGGCGGAATCGGTGGGACAGCTCGACGAGCTCTTTTTGCTGGTGGTGGTCGGTGAGTTCAACGCCGGCAAATCGGCGCTGATCAACGCGCTCCTCGGTGAGCGGGTGCTCGCCGAAGGCGTCACCCCCACGACATCGAAGATCCACCACATCACCTGGGGCGAGAAGCTCACCCGCCAACCCCTGGGCGCGGTCGGCGAGCGCATCACCGCCGCCGTCGAAAGCCTCCGCCAACTCACCGTTGTCGACACTCCCGGCACCAACGCCCTCGACCGCGCCCACGAGGCCCTGACCACCGACTATGTGCCGCGGGCCGATCTCGTCCTTTTCGTGACCTCGGCGGACCGCCCGTTGTCGGAGAGCGAGCGCGTCTTCCTGGAGACGATCCGCCGCTGGGGCAAGAAGGTGGCGATGGTCGTCAACAAGGTCGACATCCTGAAGAACGATGCCGAACGGGCGGAGGTCCTGGCCTACGTGGTGGCCAACGCCACCCGCCTGTTGGGGGTGGCCCCAGAGGTGTTCGCCGTATCGGCGCTGCGCGCCAGCGAGGCTGCAACCGACGATCAGCGAACGGCGAGCGGGCTCCCCGTTGTCGAGGCCTTTCTGCACGAGACCCTGGACAGTGGAGAGCTCTTGCGGCTCAAGCTGGGCAACCCCCTCGGCGTGGCCCGCCACCTGTTGCAGGGGTGTCTGACGACGGTCGAGGCAAGGCTCGGTCTGCTCGCCGAGGACCGCCGTACAATCGGCGATATCGGCCGCCAAACCGAAACCTGGACGGGGGACGTGCGGCGCGAGTTCGACCTCCGCCTGTCGGACATCGACAACAGCCTCTTGGGGATGGAGCGGCGGGGCATGGAGTTCTTCGACGAAACCGTGCGTATCGCGAAATTGGCGAAGCTCTTCGACACTTCCGGGCTCAAACAGACATTCGAGTCCGCGGTCGTCGCCGAGGCTCCGGAACAGGTCGAAGAAAAAGTCGACTCATTGATCGATTGGCTGGTGGATTCAGAGCTCGCTCACTGGCAGAACGTGGTCAACCACGTCAACCGGCGCACCTCGGCCCACGCAGATCGGATGGTGGGCGAGGTGGGCGGGCGCTTCGAGACCGATCGCGCACGTTTGCTCGAAACGGTCGGTCGCGCGGCCCGCGATAAGATGGCGTCCTATGACCGGGTGGCGGAGGCGCGCCGCATGGCCGAGGACCTCCAGAAGGCGGTCACCTCGACCGCCCTCCTCGAGGTCGGCGCCGTCGGTCTCGGTACCGCAGTCGCCCTGGCGGCAAGTTCCACCGCCGCCGACATCACCGGTCTGACCGCCGCCGGGTTGATGGCCGTGCTCGGTCTGTTTGTCCTGCCCCACCGCCGCCGCCGCGCCAAGGCCGACCTCAAGCAGAAGATTTCGACGCTTCGGACCGAGCTGATGACGGGTTTGACCGGGCACTTCGAAAAAGAGGCCGAACGCGGTCGCCGCCGCCTCGAGGAGACCATCGCGCCCTACACCCGGTTCGTGCGCTCCGAATCCGACCGGCTCGAGGAGGAACGAACAAGCCTCGCTTCCCTGTCCGAACGCGTCGGCGAAATGATGGCGCGGATCGAAGGACTCATCTGACACGAGAATGACCGCGGACCCGCGAAACGCAGTAAGGCCGTGTCGCCCCTCTGGGGCTTTCCAGCATCTTGGTGAATCGAATCCTGGGGCTCACGCCCCAGGCTAAACCCTGCCGCGCCTCCGGCGCTCAGGGGACTTCCTCCTGCCGGAGCGCCTTGCCGGGTGTTCGGGAACTTGCGTTCTCTCCAGCGGCCTCGGAAACAAATTCGAGCCGCGGAGCGGCGGCAGAATGTAACCCGCTCGCACGATGAGTAGTCGGCCGGAGGTTTGGCCACGCTGAACCTCAGGCCCAGTCACGGAGACCTGTTTCGAGCCGCGGAGCGGCGGCAGATCTTAGCCTGGGGCGTCAGCCCCAGGAGCCGCGCACCCCAATACGGCAAGCCCCGGAGGGGCGACAGAACACCACGGGGCTGTCGACCCATGGTCTGGGCTCAGTCGGGTCGCCCCACGGGCGGGGATTCAATTCACCTCTGGCAACGGCCTCCCGGGGGTCCAGGGCACGCCCGCCGCCTCCATCTCCGCTTCCAGAGCCGGAAGATCCACATCGAGCAGCTCACGCAGCTGCGGCTCGAGGGTCGCGAACTCCGCGGTGGCGATTTCGAATGCGCGGCGGTGGGTCGCGGTGGGACCGTAGTCCGACTGGCCGTCGGTCATCGAGGCCACCCGCAGGCGGCCGGCGACAGTCGGCACGCGCGGTTCGCCGAGGGAGCGTATGGATCGATTGCCCTCGAGCGCCTCGTCGAGAACATAAAGCCGCTGTTTGAGGGTCTCGAGCGTGGTGTCCAGGGTGCCCGGCGCGCCGGGTGAGCGGGCCAGTGCCTTCTCCAGAGTCGCGATCCGGTCAAAACCCAGACTGACCGCCTGCGACGCGGCGCTGACCGCGCGGTTGAGCGCGGCCACCTGGCGCATGAAGGCTGCAGTGCTCTCCGGTGCCGTGCCCTCGAGCACGCCCTCGAACACCCGCTCCACGGTGAAATTCAACGGGCCGCCGACCGCACTCACCACACCGTCGATCCTGGTAGCGAGCGTCACCGAGTAGACTCCTGGCGGCGCCATGAAACCGCTGTCGCCCCGGTTGCGCCGGTCGCCGCCCTCATCCGCTGATGCGCTGCTGACGGCCGAGGTCGTTGGATAGGTGAGGTCCCAGGCGACCCGGTGGAAACCCTTGGCCGCCGGCCCGGTCAGGCTCCGGACCACGTTGTCGTCGGCATCGCGAACCGTCAGCACCACCGCCGGTTCGGGCTGGCGGCGTTCCTTCTCCAGCGCCTCATACCCGACGTACGGAGTGTCCTTTCCGTCCTTTTCGAGCTTCTTCTGTTGCTCACGCCGAGTCTCTTTGAGGGTCTTGAGATCGTCAGCGACGTGGTACGTGAAGACCGCGCCGAAGGGAGGGTTGTCGGCGATGAAATAGGCGCCTCCCTGTGAGGCCTGCCCGTCCTCGCCGAGGGGGCGGCGTTGGATGTACCACGGCGCCGTGCGGACCGGGAACTGCACGATTTCGCGTTCCATCACCTCGGCGGTGATCTGGCGCAGCGGGGAATAGTCGTCAAGGACGTAGAACCCGCGTCCGAACGAAGCGCCCACGAGGTCGTTGTCGCGGCGCTGGATGGCGAGGTCGCGGAAGGAGATGGTCGGCACGCCGCCCTCGAGTTCGATCCAGGCTCTCCCGCCGTCGACGGTGAAGAAGATCCCGAACTCGGTGGCCACAAAAAGAAGGTCTCTTTTGACGTGGTCCTGCACCAGCCGCCACACGAGGTGGCGGTCCGGGAGGTCGCCGGCGATGGAGACCCAGGTCCGCCCGCCGTCGGTCGTCTTCACGAGATAGGGTTTGAAATCGCCGTACTTGTGGTTGTCGAGACAGACGTAGGCGGTGGTGGCGTCGTAGAGATCCGCCTTGATGTCGTTGACGAAGGCGGTGCCCGGGACTCCGGGAAGTTGGCCCACCGGGATTGCCTTCCAGGTCCGCCCTCCGTTGATGCTCACCTGCAGCAGCCCGTCGTCGGTGCCGGCCCACAGCACGCCTTCCTCGATGGGCGACTCGGCGAGCGAGGTGATGGTGTTGTAGTTCGACATCGCGGTGAGGTCCCACGGTGCGGTGGAGCTCCACTGGCGGCCCATCACCGGCAGCAGGATGCGGTCCTCGTTCTTGGTCAGGTCGGGGCTCACCGGAGTCCAGCTGTCGCCACGGTCATCCGACCGCCACATCCGCTGCGAAGCGTAGTAGAGCCGGGTCGGCGAGTGGGGGCTGATGAGGATCGGCGCGTCCCAGTTGAAGCGCTCGGGCGGGTCGCCCGGTTCGGGCTGGGGCTGGATGTAGACGATGCCGCCGGTGGTGCGGTCGGTGCGGACGAGGTTGCCCTGCTGCCACTCCGAGTAGACGATGTCGGGATTGCCGGGCTCGACCGCGGGCTGGTGGCCGTCGGCATACAGGGTGATGAACCAGTCGGCGTTGCGAATCCCATTGACGTTGTCGGTGCGGGTGGGACCGCCCTGGGTGTTGTTGTCCTGGGTGCCGCCGTAGACGTTGTAAAAGGGCGCGGAGTCGTCGAGCGCGAGCTTGTAGAACTGGGTCACCGGCAGATTGGCCACGAAGCGCCAGCTCTCGGCGAGGTCGAACGACTCATAAAGACCGCCGTCGGTGCCGGCGAGCAGCCAGTTGGGGTCGTCGGGTCGGAAAGCCAAGGCGTGGTTGTCCGAGTGCTTGGCCGTCTCGTTCATCCGCCGGAAGGTAGTGCCGCCGTCATCCGAAACCTGCATCCGGACGTCGATGATGTAGAGGCGATCAAAGGCGTGAGGACTGGCCTCGAGCTCCTGGTAATAGTGGGGTCCGGTGCCCCCGGACACCGCGTCGGAGCGTTTTTCCCAGCTCGCGCCGCGGTTTGACGATCGCCACACTCCGCCCTTGCGGTTGTCGAGTTCGATGACCGCGTATACGACGTCGGGCTGTTGCGGCGAGATGGCGAGACCGATCTTGCCCATGTTGCCCTCGGGCAGCCCGCTCTCGAGCCGGGTCCAGGTGGCGCCGCCGTCGGTGGTCGTGTGGATCCCCGACTCCGGCCCGCCGTCGATGACAGCCGCTATCGTCCGGTGGTGCTGCCAGGTGGCTGCGTACAGGACAGCGGGATCGCGAGGATCCATCACCAAATCGGTGACGCCGGTCCACTCACCGGCCGACAGAACATTCGACCATGTGGCGCCGCCGTCCGTGGTCTTGTAGAGGCCGCGATCGCCGCCTGCCGACCACAGCGGGCCCTGAGAGGCCACAAAGACCGTGTTGGAGTCGGTCGGGTCGACGAGGATCTTGGAGAGGTGCTGCGATTCGGCGAGCCCCATGTTCTTCCAACTCGCACCGCCGTCGAGGCTCTTATACACACCGTCGCCAAAGCCGACGTGACGGCCGCCGACGTTTTCCCCGCTTCCCACCCAGACCACCTCGGGATTCGAGGGGTCGAGGGTGACGCAGCCGATGGAGTACGACTCTTCTTTGTCGAAGATCGGTTTCCAGGTGGTGCCGGAGTTGGTGGTCTTCCACACCCCGCCGGAGCCCACCGCCACGTACCAGGTGCTGAAATCGGTGGGGTGGATGGCGATGTCGGCGATCCGCCCCGACATCAGGGCCGGTCCGATGCTGCGGAACTCGAGGCCCTTGAAAGCCTTGGCTGACATCGGGCCGGAGTTGGTCTCCTCCTCAGCAGCCGGACACGGGTAGGCCATTGCACACAGGATGATCAGGACAGCCAGTTTCTTCATGAGATTCTCCCCCACAGTGAAATGCTCCCCCGGAGACACTCAGCCCGCATATCTTAGCGGTTTTCGCAGCCCAGGCGGCGAAACGCCTGCGCCGGTCGCAGGACCGGTTCGTGCCTCTCGCGCTGGGACGACGGTCTTTACCGTCCCCCGGGGCCACCCATCAGAGCGAAAACGACGCCACGAAGAGGAGGACGAAAGCCGCCGGGAACAGCCACCTCGAAACACGATTGACCCGTGCCGCCTTTTCGATGTGGCGCCCGTCGTTCATGGCGCTGGTCGGGGTCACCTGCATCAGGGCCACGAACACCAGCAGAGTGGCGCCGAGAAGAAAATGATCGAGCCGGCTGAGGTAGGAAACCGGCGGCAGCGACTGGTCGAGCAGGAGCGGTTGCTTCTTTGACGTCATCTCCATCTGGGCTATCCTACGGATCGCGATTCTAGGGAATCCCCGGCGCCGTGGGGATATGTGAAGTCCAACATGCCGGCCGAGGCCGGCCCACTCTCCAAGGAGGAGTTTCATGAAACGTCCGCTCGTTGTGCTTGCTATTGCTTTGCTTGCTCTTATCGGCCCGGCCGCCGATGCCGTGGCTTCGGAAGCCGCCCCGGTGCTCAGCCGCATCATCGAAAGTGGCACGTTCCGGGTCGGCATGTCGGGCGACCAGCCGCCCTTTGCCGTGAAGTCCAAGGACGGCAAAATCATCGGTTACGAGGTGGACCTCGCCAACTTGTTGGCCGACGCGATGGAAGTCAAACTGGAAATCGTGCAGAAACCCTTTGCGGATCTCCTGGGAGCTCTCGAAAAATCCGAGGTCGACGCCATCATGTCGGGCATGACCATGACCCCGAAACGGAACCTCAAGGCCGCCTTTGTCGGACCCTACATCGTGTCCGGCAAGTCGATCCTGACCAAGAGCGCAACCCTCGCAGCCCTCGAGAGCGCCGAGGAGATCGACAGTGCGTCGATCAAGATCGTCGCCCTCAAGGGCTCGACCAGCGAAAAGTTCGTGCAGAATGCGCTCGCCAAGACGACCTTCATTCCGGTCGACGACTACGACACCGGCGTGCAGATGGTGATCGACGGCAAGGCCGACGCCCTGGTCGCCGATTTCCCGATCTGCGCCCTGACGCAGATGCGCTTTCCCGAGGCGGGTCTGGCTACGCTCTCCGAGCCTCTGACCATCGAGCCGATCGGTATCGCTCTCGCACCCGGTGATTCGCTGTTCCTGAACATGGTCACCAACTATCTCGGTGCCCTCGAAGGCATCGGTCTTCTCGACGCCCTCGAGAAGAAGTGGTTTGAAGACGGCGGCTGGCTCATCCAGCTTCCGTAGCAATGTGTTCGTGGCGCGGCGCCACGAACACATTGCAAGCAGCTCAAGAACGGTGGCGCATCGACGCCACCGTTTTTGTTGGGCTATGATTCTCATGACCACATGGAGGCGACAGGATGAGTTCCGGAGAAAACAAGAGGTTTGTTCGCGGCTATTTCGAGTGGTTCGTTCGCTCCGAAGTGACGGGCAGCATTCTCCTTCTGGCGTGCACGGTGATCGCCATGGTGTGGGCCAATTCGCCGTGGGCGGATTCGTACTTTGACCTCCTCCACACGTACGTCGGTGTCTCGTGGGGCGATGCGTCCTTCAAGCTCTCGCTCCACCACTGGATCAACGACGGTCTGATGGTGGTCTTCTTCTTCGTCGTCGGTCTCGAAATCAAACGCGAGCTGGTGGTCGGCGAGCTGTCGTCATTTCACAAAGCGGCGCTGCCGGTTGCCGCCGCGGTCGGCGGCATGGTGGTGCCGGCCCTGATGTTCGCCGCCATCAATCTCGGCGGCGCGGGCGCACGGGGGTGGGGAATTCCGATGGCCACCGACATCGCGTTCGCGCTCGGAGTGTTGGCGATGTTCGGGACCCGGGCGCCGTTGGGTCTCAAGGTCTTTCTCACCGCCCTCGCTATCGCCGATGACCTCGGCGCGGTGGCGGTGATCGCGATCTTCTACACCGACCGGATCAACGTTGCGTCGTTGGTGGTGGCAGCGGTTCTGCTGGTGCTGCTGTTTGCGATCATCCGAACCGGTGTTCGCCGGCGCGGCATTCTCTATCTGGTGATCGCCGGGGTGTGGTTGGCCGTTTTCTCGTCGGGGGTCCATGCGACGGTGGCAGGGATCCTGGTCGCGATGGTGATTCCGGTTCGGCCGCGGATCGATCCCCACAGATTTATCGACGAGACCGAAGAGCGCCTGGAGCGTATCAAACGAATGGAGGTCTCGGCTGAGAGCCTGCTCAACGACCGCGAGCAGCTCGACATCGTCGACAGCATCCACACCCGCGCCGGCGAGGCGCTGCCGGCCGGCCTCGTCCTCGAACACTATCTGCACCCTGTCCAGGTGTGGTTGATCCTGCCCTTGTTCGCGCTTGCCAACGCGGGCGTCGCCATCGGCGGCGACGTCTGTGTCCGTGCTGGGCGATCCGCTCGCACTCGGCATCGTCGTCGGCCTGGTCGTGGGCAAACCGGTTGGTATTTCGCTGTTGAGTTGGCTTGCGGTGAAGAGCGGCCGAGGCGCCCTGCCCGCGGGCGTGACCTGGGCGCAGGTTGCCGGCGCCGGTTGTCTGGCGGGCATCGGCTTCACGATGTCGCTCTTCGTCACCGATCTCGCGTTCAACGACGAGACGTTGATGGCAACTGCAAAGGTCGGCATCCTTGCCGCGTCGCTCGCTTCCGGAATCTTCGGATATACCGTTTTGGCACGATCGCTGCCGCGGGTCTAGCCTGCACCCGGAATGGGCGTCGACGCCGGACAACTCCCGTCGCGTAGAATGAGCCCGCAGGCGGCGGCGAAAACCGGTGCGCGGCCGCCATGCCCCTGGAGGAGGAGATGGCGGGGATGAAACCAATGCGGGGTTGTTCTGGCGGCGCGCGGTGGGGCGGTGTCGTCCTCGCGTTCGTCCTGGTGGTTGCAGCGGCCTTCCCGGGCCGGCTCTCCGCACAGGAGGAGTCGGCGACCGCCGGGGTGACTCCGACTCCTCTCCCCGCACCGACCCCGATAGCTGCGGCGGATATCCCGGCCAGTGCGGCGGAGACCTCCGCCAGGCTCCGTAGCGCCGTGCAAGCAGTGGGGTTGAAAGAAGAGGTCGAGTCGATTGCACTCGAACTCGAAAAGGAACGGCAACACCTCTTTGAGCTCGAAGAGGAAACGTCGCGTCGCCTCGCAAGCGACGGCCCCGCCTCGGTGATCGAAGAGACCGGAGCGGCCTGGACGAGGGTCGCGCTTCGCATCGATGGCTGGCAGGAGGCCCTCACAGAACATGCCGCGGCCGAGGAGACTCTGCTCACCGATATCACGCGACAGCGCGTCGTCTGGGAACTGACCCTGTCTTCGGCGAATGATCAGGGGCTGCCATCGGAAGTTCGGCAGCAGGTTGTCGAGATTCTCCAGGCCATTGACGACAGCGATCGATCGGTGCGGGCGAGTCGGGATGCGATTTTGACGTTGCAGTCCCGAATCTCCAAGACCCAGGTGCGGGTCACCGAGAGCCTTGGAGCCCAGCGAGAAGAGATAGCGCGCCGCCGCCGCGGCATCATCGGGATCGACAGTCCACCGCTGTGGAAAGCGTTCTACCTCCCCGGGATCGACGGCGGACCGTCGGAACAGATGTCGGCGATGTGGGCGAGGAACGAGGCAGCGATCGGAGAGTACGTAACCGAACAGGCCCGCCGGATCGGGCGCCATGGACTGTTTGTGGTGGCGTTCACGATCGGGCTGGTGGCGCTGCGCCGAAAAGCAGTGTTGTGGGCCCGGCAGGACCGGTCGTTGGATGGGACGGTCCGGGTTCTGGATCGGCCATTTGCGGCTTCCCTGATCATCACCGTTTTGTTCGGCGACGCCCTCCACCCCGGCGCGCCGGCGGCATGGCTCGACGTACTCGGGTTGGTGTTGCTGTTCGCCCTGTTGCGGATCCTGCCGCTGATGGTGCCGAAGACGCTCCTGCCAGTGGCCTATGTGTTGGCTCTTCTATATTTTTTGGAGCAGGCGACCCGCCTCGCTCCCGACGGCAACCTGATCGATCGACTGTTGCTATTGGTGCTGTCGGTGGTGGCGACCGCGTCCTGTTGGTGGGTCGATCATCGGCTGGCGGATCAACGGTTGATCGAATCTGACCGGTGGCGCTCCGCCGTCAGGTTCGGGAACCGATTGGCTCTCGCCGCCTTTGCCGTCGGATCGGTGGCCAACATCGTCGGCAGCGTCGGCTTCGCCACCCTCGTCGTTGACGGAACCCTGACCAGCGTCTTCATGGCGGTGCTGGCGTGGGTGATAGCCGTGTTGCTGCGCGCGGTTGTGCGCGTGGTCCTCCTCACCCGGTTCGCAAAAAAGTTCGGCATCGTCCGTCTCCATGCCGACGCGGTCCACGCCACCGCTTTCAAAATCATCACCTGGGTGGCGGTGCTGACGTGGGTCATCTGGACTCTCGAAGAATTCAACGCCTATGAAGCGGTGAGGAACTGGCTGAAAAACACGCTCGACACCGCGATCTCGTTCGGCGAATTTTCAGTCGTGCCCGGCACGGTCCTGCTCTTTTGCTTCATGGTCTGGCTGTCCTTCAAGCTTTCGCGGTTGATCGAGTTCGGGCTCGAAAACGATGTCCTGCCGCGGATGGACCTGCCTCGGGGAGTGCCCGGCACGGTCATGAGGTTGACCCACTACGCAGTGATCGTGGTCGGCGTCATCTTCGCCGCCACCGCTGCGGGGCTCGATTTCAGCCGCATGAACCTCATCATCGGCGCCCTCGGCGTCGGTATCGGCTTCGGTTTGCAGAATGTGGTCAACAACTTTGTTTCGGGTCTGATCCTGCTTTTCGAGCGGCCGGTTCGGATCGGCGACCGTGTCCAACTCACATCCCTCTCGGGGGTCGTTACCACAATCGGCATGCGAGCCAGCATCATCCGCACCTGGCAGGGCGCCGAGGTGATTGTCCCCAACGCCAACCTGATCTCTTCTGAGGTCATCAACTGGACGCTCTCCGACGAGAGCCACCGGATGGAGATCTCGGTTGGTGTCGCCTATGGGACGGATCCGCAACAGGTCATCGACCTGCTGGTGGCGGTGGCGCTTGGGCATCCGGAGGTCTTTCGCGACCCCGAGCCCGTGGCGCTGTTTCTCGGTTTCGGTGAGAGTTCGCTCGATTTCGAGCTTCGCGCCTGGAGCGGCGGCGAATTCGTGAAAATAGCGAGCGACCTTCGGGTCGCCGTCAACGCTGCGTTGGCCGAGGCAGGGATCGAAATACCGTTCCCACAGCGCGATCTTCACCTCCGCACGGTCGACGAAAATCGTGTCGCGACGGCGGCTCGCGCCGCCGGGATCGTGCGACCGGGCGGATCGGGGCCCGAGGTGGACATCAGCCCTGCACAGCGGGAAAAACCCAAAGAAGACGAATAGCGCTGGAAATCAAGAGTGATTGTGCGATAATGTCTCGACTTTTGAATGCTCGGCGCGGCTCACCCGCGGTTCGAGCCCTCCGAGGAGAGAAACATGGAAATCACAAAACGCACGATCGGTGACGTGACCATCCTCGATCTCGACGGCAAACTCACCATCGGCAAGGGTGATGTGGTCCTGCGGGATGCGTTGCTCGAAGAACTCAACAAGGGCAATAAGAACGTCGTCATCAATCTCGACAAGGTCACGACCATCGACTCTTCGGGTCTTGGTGAACTCATCCGCTGCAAGGTGACGGCGACCTCGAGCGAGGCGGCGGTCAAGCTGTTGCACGTCAACATCAAGGCGCGCAAGCTCCTGACGATGGCGCAACTGGTGGGTGTGTTCGAGATGTTCGACGACGAGGCCCTGGCGGTGGAGTCCTTCAGCGCCTGATCGCCGACCGCGACAGGACCTTCTCTGAATTAAAGGGCGGGGGCGAGCCCCTGCCTATTTTTTCGCGCTGGCGGGAAGGGCATCCTCCTCGCTACCTGGCGAGCGGAACGTCCTTGGCGATCTCCATCATCATGGTGGTTTCGAGTTTGTTCTCGGCCTGGAACAGCCGAACGACCTTGTTGAGTGGAATCACGTCGTCAAAAAGGTCTGCGTACTCGCGTTCGAGAGCGAGCATCTTGGCCTTGATCTCGAAGCTGGCGTCGAGCAGTCCGCGCGCGATCTCGGGCCCCATGGTGTCGTAGCCACTGAGAAACATGGCGATGACATCGATCCGCTCCGCCCACAGGACGCCCTTGAGTTTTGAGTATTCATCGTACAAAGGCCAGAAACCGGCCGCCTCTTCCTCGCTGAGATCGAGGACGCCGGCGATGAGGTCGTCCCACTCCTCAGTCAGAACCTGGTAGGTGAGAATCGTCTCGTCCCGGATCTGGGCCTGAGAGCTGCCGAGGGTGAAAAGAATCAGTGCGAGGGCGATGACAGCGGTTTTCAGTTTCATTTTTCTCTCCCCGTGACCTTCGCGGTCAGGCCATTCTAACCCGCTTTCTTCACCGCGACAGCCACAAAAACGCCCCTTCCTGACCGGGAGGGGCGTTTGACTGGAATGCGTGGCGGGTCTTCAGTTGAGATCGAGTTCGGTGGGCTCGCCCTCGCGGATGCGGACCTGCCCCTGCCGCGGTCCGTTCTCGGTCCCGACCGTGATGATGTAGTCGTCGGCCTGCAACGGACCGATACGAACGCCGCCACCGATGGGTCGCGGCGGGCTGGCCATGGTCAACAGACTGGTGATGTCGACGCCGTCAGAGGTCATGACCCGCACCGACGGTCCGCGTTTGCTGACGCCGGCCATCGCCCCGGCCTTGGCACCGGCGGAAGAACCGACCCAGACATCCACGTAACCACCGCGTCCCAGCTCGAGTTGGGCTTGGAGCCGGTCACCGTCGTCGACGAACAGATTCTCACCGCACCCGGTGGCGCCGCCGTACGCAAATCCACACGCGCGATAGGAGCCCGCGGAGATGCCGGAGAAGGTCGCGTGCCCCCCGCCGTCGGTGAAACCGGTCGAGGTTTCGGGGCCGACCAGATAGACCGGCGCGCCGCCCGCGGACCCGGCGGCCGCAAGCACCGCCAACATGATATTGGCGCCGTCAGGCGGCAGCAGTTCGAGGACGAGCGGGCCCTCGACCGAGCCGTCGCGGAGATCGAGCTCAGAAGGTTCCGAGGGAGAGAACTCAGTGTGGTCGGCGATCAGGACGAGCCGTCCGGGCTCGAGCCCGCGCACCGCGAAGCGGCCTTCGCCGTCGGTGAATGCCGACACTTCCTGGACGCCGTCGCCGGCACGAGCCACGACCGAAGCCCCCGCCACCGGCCGGCCGCCGGTATCGATGACCACGCCGTCGACCGATGCATCGGAGTACTGGATGGCGCACTGGAAGGTCTCCACACGCGGGATGTCGAGGGCTCGCGTCACCGGCGCCGCGCCCGCGTCCGGCGGCGTGTAGGCGGCGTAGTACCGGCCCGGATCCAGGCCCTTGCCGGTGAACCGGCCGTCGCCGCTGACCGCGAACTGGACCGGCTGGCTGTCGATGCCGAAGATCTGACGATCGGCGGTGAGACGCTGCATCATGACCACCACGCCGGCAGCCTGGGAACCGTCGGTTGTGAGGACGAGCGTGCCGCCCTGGGCGCGGTTCTTGCCGAGCCAGATCTCACCTTCGATCTGGATGCCGCCGAGCATGAGGTCGGCCTCGACGGTCTCTCGGGCATCGCCTTCCACGGTTTCTCGCACCTTCTGTTCGCCGTGACTCGCGGTCACGTTCCACCGTCCGACCGGCAGTCTTTCGGCGCGGAAATACCCGTCGTGGTCGGTGCGCACGGTGGTCTCGGAGAAGTAGGCGTAGGTCGCGGCCTCGGTGATCTCCACCACGGCGCCGGTGATCGGTCGGTCGGCGCGATCGGAGACCCTGCCGACGATTGTCATCCCGGCGTTCATCTCCACATCACCGATGTCGAAACCGGCGTCATCGGGTTCGACTCCGTCGAGCCGCCAGGTGGCAAAACCGGCCGCGCGAACCTGAGCTCTGCACGGCCCGGCGTCGAGGCCCTCGAGCAGGAAGAGCCCTTCGGTATCGGTCAAGACCGAGGGCACGTCCTGGACGGTGTCGGGGGCGCGAAACACCGAGGGCGACCCCGGTTCGCAGCTCACCTCGGCCCCGGTGACGGGTTGCAGGGTGTCGGCGTCGAGGATCCGACCGGCAACGGCGAGACCGCGCTCCGGCACCGCGGCGGGCAGGACAACCTGCTCGGTCACCGAAAGCTCGACCCGCTCGCTGACGATGGTGGCCGCTCCGGGGAGACGGACCGACAACGAATAGGTTCCGGCCTCGAGACCGGTGACGCGGGCGATTCCGGCCTCGACGTCCCACGTGCCTTTCCCCGACCTGGTTTCGCGGCCCTGCGCATCATAGGCCTGCCACCGCACCTTGACCTCGTCCGAGGTAAAGCGGCGCGCCGACAGCACCTGTTGTTCGATCACCGCGCCTCCGGGAACAATGATCACCACCTGGGCGCGGTCGGCCGTAAAGCTGCCCTCCCACATCCCGAAGCCTTCACCGAAGATCTTGACCGCGATCGTCTCGCCCTGGGCCACTCCGCGAACCTCCAGTTGACCGCGGTGGTCGGTCACGTGCAGGCGCTCCTTGAAGTACACCATCGCCTCGGCGGCGGGGGTGTTGACCTCGTTTTTCACCACCAACACGATGTCCCGCCCGGGCGCCAGTTCGAGGCTCACGGGTGGTGTGACCGTGTCGGCTGCGATCTCGAGCGCCGCTTCGTTGCAGGCCCGTCCCGGTGCACAGGCACGAACTCTGATCTCACCCGGCAGCAGGCCGCCGACAGTGAACGAACCCTCGGTGTCCGTCGTCGCGAACTGGCGATAGCGGAAGCTGTCGAGTTCGGAAATCTCTCCCATCGCCTCGATGGAAGCGCCGGTGAGCGGATTGCCTTCGGCGTCGCGGACCACTCCCTCGACGGTCATGCCATCCTCGAGCGGGAGTTTCTGATCCAGAGGCAGGCCCTGAAACGAACCCACGACCGGCACCTTGCCCTGGGCGACGACGATGCCGACATAGGCCGCCTCGCGATCGAGATCCTGCACCTCGATGACGCCGGGGGCGTCGATCTGGTACTTCTCGGCGACGTTGACAAAGAGGCTGGTGACGTTGATCTGGTCCTGACGGGCGAGCCACATCCGGGCCTCGGTCGCCGGCTGCAACTCGATTCTGAGGTCCCCTCGCGGTGTCAGGAGCACCGGGTGCCGCCGGCCGTCGTTGGGCGGAAGGAATGTCGTGGGCCCATAGCCCGGCGCCGACACGGTCAGCCGTTGGGCGCCGCTGCAGAGGAGGTCGAGGGTTCCGTCGGACGAAGTCCACGAGGCCCCGGCCAACTCCCGAGGGGCGTCGGCGATCTCCCACACCAGGTTCCCGGCCGCGATGGGTTGATTGGTCGCCGCATCGAGCACGACGTGGTGCGCGGTCGCAATGGCCGGCAGTTGCAGGTTCCCGGCCTCGTCCGGCAGCACCAGAAGGGGTTCGCCCGGGCCCGTTCGGACCCACACACCGGCGTTCGTAGGCACCGTGAGAACATCAGGAACCGTTGTACCGTCGGGGAAGACCACGTTCTGGCCCGCCCCGGCCGCGGCTGCAGCCATCGCCAACCCTGCAAAGATGACGAACGTCGTATGTTTCATGATGTTCTCCAGTGCTCTCGTTACCGCGGAACCTCCGCATTCGACAGGTCGACCTGCCACACGATGGTTTTGGACGAAGGTTCCCAGGTTTCTTGACCGACCAGAATCAGCCGGTCATTGTCAGCATCAGCTACGATGAGGCGACCGGCGAGGACGCCGGGCAAGCGAAGCCCGACCGCCACGGGATCGCCGCTCAGGCGGTACAGATCGAGCTCGTGACGTTGCCGAAACGGCCCATCGGGCAGGCCGATGACGACGCCCACGAGATCGTCTCCCAGAATCACGGGTCGCTTGACCAGTGACTGCGCAAGCTCCCACCGCGCGTATTCCTGTAGACCCGAAGGGTCGTGAATCGGCGTGTAGGCGCCCCAATTCGGCGGGCGGAACTTCGGGTTCGTGCCGCGCCAGACTCTTTGCAGACGGTCGTGTTCGTCGAAGACGAACACCGAGTAACTGCGTGGGTCGACAAAGACCCAACCGCCGTTGGGTAGAGCGGCGAGACCGCCGCTGGTGATGCCCTGAAAATGGATGCGTTTGATCGTGTCCTGCATCGGCATCGATGCCGGGTACTCCTGCAGCGGGACGATCTCCCCGTCATCGTACTGGACGAAGAGGTAGGGCGTACCGCCGACAGACGCGTCCGGACGCGCAACTCCGTAGAGCACCGCCCGGTCGTCAAACACCAGGGGCTGTCCGCTCGGTGAACTTTTCATTCCCGGATATTCGAGCAAAAAACGCCAACTGGTGTCGTAGTAAACCCAGAAATAACGGTCGCCGAAAACCAGGCAGCGCTCCGGTCCGCAGCCGAGATGCTGCGGACCGGTGACCTGACCCTTTTCGGTGCCCATCGGGAGAACTGAGCGCAGATCCTTCCCGGTCCGGAGATCGACCTCCCTGAGCCCGCTGGTGTAGTCGGGAAGAAAGAGCCGGTCGCCGCGGACGACGGCATCCACGACCATGTAGGCCGGTTTTTCAAGGTCCACGGCGCGCGCCGAAGGCGCGCCGTGGACAGGTTCAACCGGCGAAGCCAGGACCCAGGCACAGAGCAGGGTCCCGCACAGTCCTTGCAGTACCACCCTCAGGGCGTGCCGCATGACCTCAGCCTGACCAGACTACCTGTTGGTACCGAGGTCCTGCGCCCTTACGGGCGAGACGGATACACCCAGACCACATAGCAGTCGTAGGGCAGCGGTGCACAACCGTTGGGGTGATTCGGCGTATAGACCATCCACCCCATCTGGTACACATCCGCCGCCTCGGCCAGTCCGGGTGCCAGTAGCGCCGGCACGATCGCGCCGACAATCATCAATGTGACGACTACGAACCCAATCTTCCTCTTTGACATGTTCCACCCTCCATCGTGAATTAGAAACAACTTATCGACGAGATTCCTGGCTGTCAAGGGGTATTCTCGATTCCCGGCGGATTCGCGTCAGGGTTTTGGGGAGACGGCATGACGACGGAGGTCGAGCCGAAGTCGTTCCAATGCAGCGGCTTACTGGCGAGAAAGCCGGGCCGGTGGTTGAATGACCTTCTCTCACGGGCGACACCTTCTCATTTCAGGGGTGTGACGCGTGTCACAAAACACGCGGATTGGCTGCGACCGGGCCGGCCTTTCGCGGTCGGAAGTGAGGTTTCTCACACCCTTGGATCGTGTTAGTTTCGTGCGCAAGGGGGAGTATTCATGTTCCAGCGCGTGGTCCCCATGGTCTGTCTCGTCGTACTGGTTGTCGCTCCGGCGGCGGCGTTCGACCTGAATCTGGCGATCGGTGCGGATTTCGCCGGCGATTTCGACGCCGGCGACATCAGCTTCAGCGCGGATACCGGCTACACCCTGGGCCTCGAGTTGGCGTTCAAGATCCCCCTGATCGAGGCCGGGGTCGGGCTCGAGTACGGCTTTTCACGCGGCGCCGACGCGGTGGATATCGACGCCTCCTATTACCAGCTCTACGCCATCGGCCGGTTCTTTATCGGTCCGGCGTACATCGCGGGGCGTTTCGGTTACTCGGATGTGTCATTCTCGGAGCCCGTCGACGGCAGTTCGGACGGCGGCTCGTGGGGGCTGGGGGGGGGTGTGGAGCTCTTCGGCAAGGTCAAGATCGAGCTCCTCTTTTCAAGTCTCGGCAGTGACCTCAGTTACGAGAGCTGGACGGCGCGGCTGCTTTATACGTTCTAATTCCAGAAAACCGGTGCGGTTTTCGGGAATTAGAATGGGAAGCCGAAGTTCAGACGCCAACCACTCACGTTCGGCCCCCACCGGTAACCGATGCCGATCCGCGGCAGGCTGATGAACCACAGTTTGATCTTGGGGCGTGTGCCGAAAGCCAGACCGATCTCGTTGGTGTAGAGAATCTCGATCGGGTCACCTTCAGGCCGCACGATCAGGGCGTCGATGTACTGGCGGCGAATCGCGAAGGGGCTCAAGAACGCCTCGTTGCCCTGGATGTGAAAACCCAACGGCAGCCCGACATCGAGCCCGAGCTGAAGCTCGAAGAATTCGTCAGACAGCTCGAAGTCCGACTCGAAGGTCGAGAGGTACTGCACGTTGGTTCCGAACCTCCAGTGAATCCTGGAGGGCTGCCATTCGGTGAGGGTGCGCATGCCGATCGACCAGACGGCGAAGTCCAGATCCTGGTCGAAGTCGTGGGCATAGCCGATCTCGGTGAACGGTTTGAGGGTCCAGCCGCGCCCCACCGGTACCAGGAACTCGACCCCCGGGGTGGCGCCCAGCGATTGAAAGCGAAGATCGAGATCGACGGCATTTTCAAAATTGAGGTTGTAGATGCCGGCATAGACGATGAGCCGCAAGCGGAGTCCCCAACCCCGGTCATCGGGTTGGATGATGGTGTAGCCGATGGGTATGCGGACATCGTTGACGGTGCCTTCGGATTGGTTTGGGTCGGTCATCCCAAGGAAGAAGAGCCCGGGGACGGGCGGCGGTGGAGCGCCGCCCTGCTGAGCGCTCGCGATTGCAGAAGGCCCCAGGAAAATAACTGCAGTCAAGGCCCATGCGCGGCTCCAACTCGATGATGGTGGTGTTCTTCTGGCCACGCCCATCTACGCAGTATACGGGCAAAAAAACGACCCGGCGCGGGCCGGGTCGTTGCAGAAAACAGGAGAATTCGATCAGCGCTCGGTCGGTGCGAAGTCCACGCGCCGGTTCATGGAGCGGCCCTCGGCCGTGTTGTTGGGTGCGATGGGCTCGTTGGGCCCGAAGCCCTTGGTCGTCAACCGGTCGGCGGCGACGCCGTTGGTGACCAGGAAGTCCCTGACGGAATCCGCCCGCATCTTGGAAAGCTCCATGTTCCAGGCCATCGGCCCGGTGTTGTCGGTGTTGCCCTGGACTTCAACCATGTATTGCTGGTTTTTGTTGAGGAACGTAGCGACCTTGATGAGCAACTCCTGTGCCTCGGGATTGAGCACCGCCTTGTTGACGGCGAACAGGATCTTGCCCCTCACGAACCACTCGGTGCCGGCGACCTCGATACCAGCCAACGGACAGCCGGTGTCGTCGACCGGAACGCCTCTGGGAGTGCCGGGGCACTTGTCAAGATTGTCGGGCACGCCGTCACCGTCGGTGTCGGGGCATCCGTTGGCGTCGACCGCCATGCCTTTGGGGGTTCCGGGGCACTTGTCGAGGGTGTCGGGCACGCCGTCTCCATCCGAGTCGAGAGGGCAGCCCGTGGCGTCGACCTTGGTGCCCTTGGGGGTGCCGGGGCACTTGTCGAGGTAGTCCGGCACGCCGTCGCCGTCGCTGTCAATCGGGCACCCGCTGCTGTCGACCGTCACGCCCTTCGGTGTGTCAGGGCATTTGTCGAGATAATTCGGGACGCCGTCGCTGTCGTCATCCGGGTAGAGAAAGACGTCGATCACGAAGGCTTCCATCGCAGCCGATGAGATCAGGTCGAAATCGGACTTCACATAGCCCTTGCCACCCGCGGTCGCGACCTGTTCGAGGAGTTGGCGGCCAGACGCGGAGTTCCCGATCTGGACCGCGTAGATGGTGATGGCGTCACCGAACGCGGCCTTGAGAGCCTCGGCTGCCGCCACTTCCTTTTTGCCCATGTGCAGGCCGTCGCTGACGATGACGATCGCGGTCGGCAGTTTCTTGTCGCCGAGGTCGGTGCCGGCAGCGGTCAAAGCGAGGTCGAGGGGGCTGTTGCCGTTGGCGCACTGGTAGCGAGCCACGCCGTCGCCGTAGGCGCTCGACAGATAATCGGCCACTTCGACGATCGAGACGGTCTTGCCCTTCGATTTGCACAGACCGCGGCCAAAGGCCCGCAGACCGCCCTCGTAGCCGAGGCTCGGGATCGTCTGGTTGAGGCTGGACAACAGGTCTTCTGCGATGGTCAGTTTGCGTTCACCGTTGCTGCGATCCGCCATGGACAGAGAACCGTCGGCGATGACCACGAACTGATCCACCTTGGGTACGAACTTCTCGGCATCGAGAGAGCCGGGTTCAAAAGTCATTGATTGATTCGACGACGCGCAGCCCTGCAGCAGGGCGACGGCCGCGACGATCATCAGCGCGGACATCATTGTCTTCTTCATTACTCCTCCTCCTGGTCGTGTGTGGTGACCGAATCCGTTTCCCGTAGCGAAACGACTCGCCTCGGTTCCCCGGCTCCGCTTTCGTCAGAGTTCAGCTCTTTGAAATCCGTCGTGGAAGTTTCCCACAGCTGTTGAGGTTCCGCAAGCATCCTCGAAAGCACCTGTTGATGAGAGGGATTGCGCGATCAGGGCCGTTTGACTAGGCTGGGCCCGAAACCCCGCCCGGCACGTCTCGCGGTCTCCCGGCCCGGGTGACGGGCGGTTTCGGGTTTCCGGAGGTGAATCATGGCGAGATCGAGAGTCATCGAACGGCTGACGGTCTTCCTTGTGGTCGGCGGCGCCGCTCTTGGGTTGGCGGCTGAATCGGGCGATCTGGCGATTCTGACCTATCCGGTCGGGCTGGTGACGGGCGAGCACGCGGTCGACGTCGATCTGGGAACCGGTAGTCTGCCGGCGGTGCTGTATCTTGACGGCCAACAGGTGTGTTCGATGTCGGCGGCCTCGACACAGTGCGAGGTCGATTTCGGCGAGGCCCCTCATGTCCACCTGCTCGAGCTCGTGCGGACGGACGACAGCGGCGCGGTCACCGCCCACGCCACTCGGTGGGTGAACCGTCCGGGCCAGGAGGCCGAGCTCGTGATCCAGCTGACTCCCCGGACGGCAAACGGCGTCTGCGGCGGCAAGGCCCTGTGGTCGCACCCATCGAAGCGGAACCCGGTCCTGCTGGAGGTGACCGAAAATGGCCTGCCCCTGCTCATCCGCGAGGATGGGCGGTCCTTCGCCTATCCATGTCCCGACCCGGATGAACCGCACGTGCTTGCCGCGTCGGCCATTTTCCCGGACGGCCGGCGCGCCGAGGCTGTGGCCCTCTCGGGTGGCTTTGGCGGCGTGACCGAAGCCGGGTTGTCGGCTGTCGCCCTGACCGCGGAGGGTGACGGTGAAGATCCCTGCCAAACGGTGGCGGCAGGGCTCGACGACACGGTGAGCATCGCCGCCAACGCGGGCTTCGAGGTGGTCTTCGTGCTCGATCCGACCGCCGGCTACCGGACCCTCATGGCGAGCGGTTGGTCGAAGGGCATGATGCCGACGACGACAACCACCACCAAGCAGTTCGACTCGCTGGTACAACAGGGTTCCAAGGGATCGGAGGCCAAGGCCAAGAACTCGTGGAAGCGCGCCGAAAGCAGTCTCATCGACGCCGAGAAGATGTGGTTCGTCCTCTCGAACGAAGACCTCCAGCGAGCCAACGGCTTCAGCCAGGGCAAGATGAACTGGCTGTTGTTGTTGTTCAATTACGGCTCGGCCAAGATCGAGGGGCAGCCGCGGATCGCGGACGCGGTTGCGGCATCCGGACTGGTCGCGGCGGCGGGCCCGCGCCGGCGGGCGGTGGTGGTGATTCTCGGCAACCACCCCGAAAAGGACGGGAGTGGTTTTGCCGCCGAGCAGGCGCAGAACTACCTCGCCGAAGTCGGCGTGCCGCTGTTTGTCCTGCGCAACGGCAAGCTGCGCGACGACGGTTGGCCGGAGGGGGTTCCGGTCAGAACAATGGAAGCCGCTGCGGATGCCCTCGAAGCCGTCAAGGCCGACCTTTCGAGCCAGTGCGTTGCCTGGTTTCCCGGGAATCTGCGGTTGAGTGAGATCAAGACGTCACTCCCGGCAGGGATCGTTCTGGCGGGGCGCACCGGACAGCAGTTCCAGGACGTCGGGTCGACCTGGCGCCGCGCCAAGTTGGAACCCGCGGCGGAAGAAACCGCGAGCAGCGGTGATACCGGGGGGGCGTCCGGCATGCCGGTGGGTGGATCACGCATCGACGTGACGGCGGTGACCGTTTTGTTTTCCGCCCGCGATGGAGCCGGCCGGCCGGTCGGCGATCTCGAAGACTCCGATATCGAGGCGTCGGAGGACGGGCGACCGGTTCGGCTCCTCGGTCTGCAACGGGTGCCGACCGCCTCCCCGTCAGTCGCGAAGGCCGCAACTGCGGAGCCTGCGCCTGAAGCCGTGCCCGGGCCCGTTGCGAGTTTTCCCGAACCGTCGGTTCAGATGCCGGTGGCGATCTATGTCGACCGCAACCTCGCGGCCTCGACCGAACTCAAGACCGCACTCGAGGCCCTCGCCGAACGGTCCCCTTGGCTGGCGACGCTCGGCCCGGTCGACATCGTCGTCGCCGACCGGGATGTGGCGACAACTCTCGAGGCATCGACCAGCGCGGAAGCCGTCGAAGAGGCGCTCGCGTCTCTGGCGTCGCGCTCATCCGGGCAGCACGCCATCGCTACCATCCGAAGTCGTTTTATTCGGGACATCCGCAAGACCCCCAACCGGTTCAATCTCCATCCGGACGACGACGACGACGCCGGGGAAAGTGCGGTGGAGCTTCTTGCGCAGGGTCAGGAGGTCACCCAGTTCGAGCGATCGCAGGTCCTGACGGCGGCCCGCGGCTCGGTCTTCGAGGAGGATGCGGTCCTCCGGCAGTCGATGACGAGAGTTGAGGACTGGGCGCTGGCGAAACCGAGTGACGGCCCTCGGCTGCTCCTGGTCGTGGGGGCCGGATTCGACATCGATCCGGTGGACTTCTATCTGCCGTTTGTCGAGCGCATCGAAAGCCACAGCGCCGGCAGTGCCCGTGAAGAGTTCAAGCGTTACCGGCAGGCGGATCGCGTCGACCAGACCGGCCGCGATCTGGCGGCTGCGGGATGGCTCGTCATCCCGGTCGCCACCCAGGCCACGGGCCCCTCCGCCACCGGAGCGGAGTACGGCGGTGGTGATCGTTTTCAGCAGTTTCTCAGCACGCAGCAGGATGCGGTCCGGACCTCGGACTCCTCCTACCTCATGCTCGATCCTATCGGGGCGCAGCGTCACCTGGCGGCGCCCAGCGGCGGTGAGGTCGCGATGGGCGCCGACGGTCTCGACGATCTGATGGATGCAAGTGCCGGGTGGTACCGGCTCAGCTACCAGATCGACCGGCCACCGGACGGCGCCAACCACCAACTGGCGATCTCCGCCGATCGCGATGGAGTCGAGATCCGGTCGACGTCGGTCATCGCCTCGGAGACCGTCGAAGGGGCGGCTTCGGCCAGGGTGCGCCGGCTGCTGCGCGGTTCGCAGGAGATTGGCGATCTCGAAGTGGGTGTCGAAACCACCCAACCGCAACCGGCCGCCGGCAAGATTCTGACGGCCGAGGCCACGGTGACCGTGGATCTGAGCCCGATAGCGGCCCTTTTGTCGGAGGGCGGAAGCCGCAATGTGCGGCTGTCCATCGGCATCCTTCCAGACGGTCGGGATCCGTTCGTGATGCACCGGGTTGAGACTGTTGACGGGGTCGTCGGCACCTGGAAATACAGCGTGCCGCTCGAATGGCCGCAGGGCTCTGCGGCCCTGGCGGTGGTTGTCGAGGACCTCGGGTCGGGCGGCTGGGGAGGCGCGGTCACTCAGCTTCGATAGCTCAAAAAAGGGGCGCCCCGTGAGGGGCGCCCGCTGTGGTTGTTGGAGTGGGTTCTGCGGACGACTTGCTACTTGTCGCCCGCGCCTTTGGCTGATCGCTTCCATCACGCGGTCGAGGTTGAAGCTGCCGGGTTTCTGGCGCGGCGGAAACTCGCGGAAGCTCTGCAGCCACTGGCCGACATAGGCGCCGGCGGGTGCGAACACGAACATGTGATCCACCCACCATCTCGTCGTAGCCGATGCTTTCATCCTCGGCGCGCTCGAACGGATCCATGCGCAGGTTGCGACAGCATCGGCGCACGCAGTGCCTCGAACGGCTGTCGTCCAGACGTCGATGCCTTCGGCGTCCTGCCTCAGGAATGTGATCTTCCAGTTGTTGTAGCGCAGCGCCGCGACGCTGCCGTCGTCGGTCCAGTAGAGGAACTCGTGGCGCGGCCACTCGGCCTCTCCCTTGAGCGCGGGCAGCAGGTTGTAGCCGTCGAGGTGGACCTTGTAGGTCATGTCGCCGACCTTCTTGCCCTTCAGCAGCTCTTCTTTCACGTTGGGATCGCCCGCCGCCGCGAGCAGCGTGGTCAGCATGTCTTCGTGCGCGCCGATGTCGTTGATGACCGTGCCGGGCTTGATGACGCCGGGCCAGCGGATCGCGGTCGGCACGCGGAAGCCGCCCTCCCATTGCGTGGCCTTCTCGTTGCGGAACATCGTCGTGCCGCCGTCGGGCCAGGAGAAGAACTCCGCGCCGTTGTCGGTGGAGTACATGACGATGGTGTTGTCGGCGATGCCGAGCTCGTCGAGCTTGTCGAGCAACTGGCCCACCATCGCGTCGTGCTCGACCATGCCGTCGGCGTAGACGCCGAGACCGGTCTTGCCCTCGGACTCGGCCTTGAGGTGCGTCCAGATGTGCATGCGGGTGCTGTTCCACCAGACGAAGAACGGCTTGTCGGCCTTGACGGCCCTGTCCATGAAGTCGAGCGCCGCGGTGGTGACTTCCTCGTCCACCGTCTCCATGCGCTTCTTGGTCAGCGGACCGGTGTCCTCGATCCTGCCGTCGGCGTAGGAGTGGATGACGCCGCGCGGGCCGAACTTCTTCTTGAACTCCGGGTCCTTCGGGTAGTCGGGATGCTCCGGCTCCTGCTCCGCGTTCAGGTGGTAGAGGTTGCCGAAGAACTCGTCGAAGCCGTGATTGGTCGGCAGCATCTCGTCGCGGTCGCCGAGGTGGTTCTTGCCGAACTGGCCGGTCATGTAGCCCTGCGCCTTGAGCAGCCCGGCGATGGTCGGGTCTTCCTTCTTCATGCCTTCCGGCGCGCCGGGCAGACCGACCTTGGTCAGACCGGTGCGCATGGGCGACTGGCCGGTGATGAAGGCGGCGCGGCCGGCGGTGCAGCTCTGCTGGCCGTACCAGTCGGTGAACACCGCGCCTTCGGCGGCGATGCGGTCGATGTTCGGGCGTCTTGTAGCCCATCATGCCCATGTTGTAGGCGCGGACGTTGAACTGGCCGATGTCGTCACCCCAGATGACGAGGATGTTGGGTTTGTCCTGGGCGGTTGCCGGGGTGGCGACCGCGACCAGAGCAACCACCAGACAGGCGGCTGCGAGTGTGATGCTCTTGTGTTGCTTCATGCGAATGTTCTCCCTATTCCAGTTGATGAGTGATTGAGAGACGAGGGTTGAATTTACTTCTTCTTCTCGAAGGCGCCGATGAACCACGAGATGATGCCGACGACGAGGGCGCCGAGCACCGCCCACCAGAAACCTGCAACCTCGAAACCGGGCACGATTTTCGACGCCAGAAAGAAGACGAAGCCGTTGACCAACAGGTAGAAGAGACCCAGGGTGAGGATGGTGATGGGAAGGGTGAGAATGGTGAGCACCGGCCTCACCAGCGCATTCACCAGACCCAGGACGATGGCCGCGATCGCGAGGGCTGTCGTCGATGCAAAGCCGACGCCGGGCAGAATGGCGGCGGTCACCCACAACGCGATGGCGATGACGAGCCAGTGAAGAAGAAATTTCATCAGCGAGTCCTTCCGTAGATTGGTTACCAGGTAGTGAAATCCGGCTTCGGTCCCGGAAATTCCGATTGATTCCAGACGCTGTAGCCGGGATCCTATCACCGACCGTCACCGAAGCGGGTTATGCTTGCGCTGTGACCGACCCACGATACAAAGCCGTCCCTCTGGATTTTGAACGCCTCGCCGAGGAGGAGATGTCGGCCCGCGGCCGCGCTCTGTTCGACCGGCTGGCGCGGCGCCGGTCGGTGCGCGAGTTCTCACCCGACCCGGTTCCCAGGGAGCTGATTGAAACGGCCATCGCTGCGGCCAACACCGCACCCTCAGGGGCCAACCGTCAGCCCTGGCACTTCGTGGCGGTCTCCGACCCGGCGGTCAAGGCCGAGATCCGGGTGGCGGCCGAGGCGGAGGAGCGCGAGTTTTATGAGGGCGGCCGCGCGGCCGAGGCCTGGCTCGAGGCGCTGGCGCCGCTCGGTACGGGATGGCGGAAACCGTTCCTCGAGACTGCCCCCTGGTTGGTAGCGGTCTTCAAACAGATCTTTGCGCGCGGCGAGGACGGGACCAAGGGCACCAACTACTACGTCAACGAGAGCGTCGGCATCGCCTGCGGTCTGTTCATCGCGACCGTCAACGAGATGGGTCTCGCCACCCTCACCCACACTCCGCAGCCGATGCGGTTTCTCTCTGAGATCCTCGGGCGGCCGGACAACGAGCGCCCCTTCATCCTGTTTCCGGTCGGCTACCCGCACCCCGAATGCCGGGTCCCGTCGATCACCAAGAAGGACCTGCCCACGGTCAGTTCCTGGTTCGAGTCGACGTGACGGTTCAGGGAACGTTTTCGGTGGGCGATTCCGCGCTCTCGAGCCTTTTGAAAATGAGTGACACCGGGCCGCCGTCGGTGGAGCAGCCGATAACCAACCGGCCCGCGACAAACGCGTAGCTCGATCCTCCGGCAAGCGTCCGCAGGAAGCGCCGTTCGAGGTCCATGACCGGGTCGGGGCAGGCCATCATGGTGGTCCCCATGGCGCTGAACCGGAGCTGGCCCGGAGCGTCGCTGGAGACCGTCCCGAAGTAGCCGTTGCAGCCGCCATTGCCCGTCACCTTGTCACCGGCAAAACTGATCACCGGACCTGGCTCTTGCCCGATCGGATCATCCCAACCGATCGCCGACAGCCTCCATTCGGGTCCCTGGAGGTCCTCGAGCGACAGCGTCCCGGTAACGACGGATTCGGTTGGAGCCAGGACGCCGTCGATCAACCGCCAACCGGCGAGGGCCTTCTGGGTGGGGCAGCAGGCCGCCTCTCCGGGACCGGCCTGGATCAGATCGAGGGTGATCAGACCGTCGGTGATGAAGCCCGTCTTGACCTGGACACGGTCTCCCACGAGGGCGGTGGCGAGGTTGACGACGGCGCCTCCGGTGCGACCCATGGCGGCAAGATAGGTTCTGGTGCCGGAACCGCCCGAGCTTTTCCACAGCAGGACGACCGCATCGTCGCGGCCGTCACCGTCGACATCGCCGGTGAGCACGAAGTCTTCCACGAGCCCGGCGCTGGGCCGCGAAGCGCCGCCCTCGACGAAGGGTGATCCCTCCCAGCGCCCGTCCTTCAGCGTCACAGACTCGTCAAACGCGCCGGCGTAGTTCGCGTTGGCCAGCTCTGCGACGGTGGGGACGGTGTCCGCCTGGTTGTTCTCAGTAGCGCCCCCTGCTGCAGACCCCAATCCACAGGCTGCGGCAGAGGCCAGAACCAGGAACAGCGCGGCCGCGGTGGTTGTCGTCGTGAGTGGCCTTCTTCCGGGCGCGGGAATCGTGCGTAGCGATGAGGCTCGTCGTGGTGTCGCGCTCATTTCGATGGTTCCTCTTCGGCCGGTCCCGGTTCAGGGTCGGTGAAGCCACTCCCCCGGACCGCGCTCTCGATCTTTCGTTCGGTGTCATCCAGTTCCGAAGAGAGGAGTTGGTATTCGGCTGTGCTGAGTTCGACGAGGTTGCCGTTTTCGTAGTTTCTCAACGCGCCCCGAATCCTCGCCCGGGCGCGAAAGAGATCCCCGCTTTCGATCAGCGAGTGGATTTCGTCGAGCAAGGACTGGCGGAGGATCGTGATGGCCCGATCATCCGGCGAGAGGATGGTACGGCCGGTGACGGCAAGAGCGTACGATCGACGCTCGTCCTCGGCCGCCTCGAGCTGTGCTTCGAGGTCGGCTCGCCGGGCCTGTGCCTGCAGCAGTTCGGGCCCCTCGGGGGTCCGTCTGAGGATCTCCTCCTGAGCTCTGAGATCGGTTTGAATCCGTGCGAGGTTCCCCTCGATCTCGTCGATCAGGTCGTGGGCCCGGGCCACCATCGCGGTTTCCATCGATGCCTGATAGGCGGTGACCAGCCCGCCGAGCACCAGGACCACGCCCAGCGTCGCTGCCGCCGCCGCCACCCGAGGTCGGCGGTGCGACCAGTTCGAGAGACGTTCGATTCTGCTCGGCTCGATCGCCGATACGGGGAGGTACTCCCGGTAGCGCCGGATGTCCTCGGCCAACTCGACGGCCGAACGGTAGCGGCGAAACGGGTCCTTGGCGATGGCCTTCATGGTGATCGCCGAGAGGGTCCGGTTGATGCGCTTGTTGCGCTCCCTGGGCGCTTCGGGGTCGTGGTACATCACGCCCTTCATGGACTCGACTGCGGTTGAGCCGCGGAACGGGTTGGTGCCGGTGAGGATCTCGTACAGCATGACCCCGAGCGAGAAGACGTCGGTCTGACGGTCGGAGGTGTCGGCGTGCCCGGCGGCCTGCTCCGGCGACATATAGGCCGGGGTCCCCATGACCGCTCCGGCGCGGGTTCGCCCGGAGTCGGCCTGGCCGCCGGCGGTTTCTTCGGTGAGTGCCTTCGCGAGGCCCCAGTCCATCACGTAGACCACTCCGAGGTCGTCAACCATGATGTTCTCGGGTTTGAGATCGCGGTGGATCACGCCCTGCTTGTGGGCAGAGGCGACCGTCTGGCAGACCCTGAAGAAGACCTCGAGAAGGCGGGCCCGAACTCCCCGGTCGTTGATCTGATCGGCCGTGCGGTCGACAAGCAAGGCGCCCAGGGTTTGCCCGCTGACCCTTTTCATGGCGTAGAAACAGTCGCCGTCGGGGAGGCGACCGGCCTCGAAGACCGCGGTCGTGCCCGGGTGGTCGAGTCCGGCGAGGATCTCGGCCTCGGCAAAGAAGCGCTGCCGCGCGTCCTCCCGGTGTGAAAGGTCGGAGCGCATGCGTTTGATCGCCACGGTCCGTTTCAGTTGAACGTCGGTGGCTTCAGACACCACCGCCATGCCGCCTTCGCCGAGGGTCCCGCCGATGAGATAGCGGTTCCCGGTCTGCGATTTGCCGCTTCTGAGGTGGGGTTCGACAACGGCGGCGCCGTCACCCCGCGGGCCGGAGCCTCCCTCGAGGTAGGCCGTGCCTTCGGTCTCCTCGCGGCCGTCGCCGGTGGGATCGAGTTGTTCGTCGTCCGGTGCCATGACTCACTTCCGTTCGAAGGCGACCTCGAAATCCTGTCCGGCCGTTGGTTGGTGATAGAGGCCGACCAGCGCATCGTACTCCGGGTTGTAGCCAAGCCGGTAGGTGGCGCCGGGATAGCCCACATCCACCAATTCGATAAAGAGTTCGAGCTGATCATCGGTGTCGCTGACCCGGGCCTGAGACACGTGGATCGGGTTGGGATTGAGGTAATGGGCGTCCACTGCGCCGAACCGGTCGATGCTGCGGATATCGATCACATAGCCGGCATCCGTCCGCTGCCAGCGACCGATGAGCCGCTGGGCGGACTCGGGGGAAGACAGAGCGACAGCGGCTGCCTCGGCTGCGGAGCGTTTGGTGTGAGGCGTCGCGCCGCGACGGTTTGTCCAACCCCACCAGATCGCGACCGCCACCGCGACGATCGAGACCGCCGTGACGACCATCCGGCGAGCAGGGCGCGAACCGTGACGGGGCGGCGTCTCCTGAACTTTGGTGCGGCGTCCGGTGTTCTTTCTCGAGCCCATTGATCACTTTCCTCTGCAGATCGATATTCTACCCGAACGATCACAGCGGACTGGATGCCGCTTGAATTGGGTGCCCTTCCGGGCTAGGGTCGGGGCCGTGGCGGACCACAAGCGAGACGGCGGTGAAGGGGCGCGCGAAAGCGCGGTGCGTCGCGTCTGGCGGTCGGTCTTTCCGGGGCCCATCGTGCCGCGGACCGAACGCGAGCGCCGCAAGACGATCCTCGACTTTTTCGTCCTCCACCTGCGCCCGGTACGGGTGCGACGGTCGACGCTCGCCCTACACCCACACCTTCGGTCTCGGCGGCAGCTCACTGGTTCTGATTTCCTTGATGGTCGCCACAGGCGTGCTGATGATGTTCGCCTACGAGCCGACCCCCGAGAGAGCCTACCAATCGGTGTCCGCGCTGCAGGACGGATTCCTCTTCGGCGGGCTGGTGCGCAACATCCACCACTGGAGCGCCAACCTCCTGGTCGCGGTGGCGGTCGCCCACATGTTGCGGGTGTTCTTCACCGGCGGCTTCCACGGCAGCCGCCAGTTCAACTGGGTCATCGGCATGGCGCTGCTGGCGGCCGTTCTCGCCTCCAACTTCACCGGCTATCTGCTGCCGTGGGACCAGCTCTCCTACTGGGCGGTGACCATCTGCACCGGCATGTTCAGCTATGTCCCGTGGGTCGGGGGCTGGCTGCAGCAGGCGGCTCGCGGCGGCCCCGATCTCGGCGCCTCGACGCTCATCCTCTACTACACACTCCACACCACCCTGTTGCCGGTGGCCCTGTTTTTCCTGATGGCATTCCACTTCTGGCGGGTTCGCAAGGCCGGTGGGGTGGTCGATCCACGACCACCGGATGAAATCGACGAGGAAAAGCCGGAGTGGGTGTCGACCCTGCCCGATCTGTTGATGCGGGAGCTCTCGGCGGCCCTCGCGCTGGTGGCCTTCGTCTTCGTTGTGGCGGTGATGTTCGACGCGCCTCTCGGGGCGCCGGCCAACCCCGGGATGAGCACCAACCCGGCCAAGTCCCCGTGGTACTTCGTCGGTTTTCAGGAGCTGCAGCTGCACTTCCACCCGCTGGTGGCGGTCGTCGTGATTCCGTTCCTGGCCGCCCTCGCCCTGTTCGCGATCCCCTACCTGCGATATCCCAAGCCGTTGACGGGCCCGTGGTTTCTCTCCGCCACCGGCCGCCGCACCGGCCGGTTGGCCGCTCTTGTGGCAGTCGTTGTCACGCCGCTCCTGATCGTCGTCGACGAGTTTTTGTTGCAGCCCGGTGCGGGTCTGCCGTCGTTGGTATGGCGGGGCGTGGTTCCGCTGCTCATTCTGGGGGCCGCCGTGGCGGGGTTCAGGCTTCTCCTCGGCAACCGCTTCGGGGCCTCGAAGTCCGAGGTCGTCCAGGCGCTGTTCATTCTCTTCTTTGTGGTGCTTGCCGTTCTCACGGCGATCGGTGTCTGGTTTCGCGGTCCCGGGATGGCTCTCTCGTGGCCGTGGGGGTGGTGAGGCCATGAATTGGGAAAGGGAGAAAGGGGGAAAGGGAGAAGGGGAGAAAGGGGGAAAGGGAGCAAGGGGGTCGTGCCCCGCACGGCGGATTGTCTCTCGAGGTCTCTCTCCCCTTCTCCCCTTCTCCCTTTCTCCCCTGCTGTTGCGAGCTGGCCTGGAGGTTCACTTTGAGCGAACCTGACGAACAACCAACGAGGCGGGGGTTTCTTGGCAGACTGTGGTTGCTGCTCGGTGGGGTGGCCCTGCTCGAGGCCGCGTGGATCGTGGCCGAGTTTCTCAAGCCGCGCCGTCGCGGGCGCGCCCTTGATGACAATGCCGCAGTATTCGTCGCCGGACCGATCGAGCGATTTCAACCAGGGACCGTGACCGCGTTTCCGGCCGGACGCTTCTACCTCGCGCGTCTCGAGGACGGGGGCTTTCTCGCCCTCAACCGCGAGTGCACCCACCTCGGCTGTACCGTGCCGTGGGTGGCCGACGAGGGGCGATTCGTCTGTCCGTGTCACGCCTCGGCCTTCGATATCAGGGGCGATGTCCTGAGCCCGCCGGCGCCGCGGCCGCTCGATATCTTTCCGGTGCGGATCGAAAATGACGTCGTCAAGGTCGAGCTTGGCGAGCCCATCCGTCGCAGGACGGTCTCCGGCAGTCAGGTGACAGGCACGTGACGGCGGATCCGCTCCACCGGTGGCGGCTGATCGGGGTCGTGGCGACAGCGGTCATCGTCCTCAGCGTGCCCGCGTGGGTCATCCGCAGAGGCGCGGAGGGCGCCGGCGGGGCCGAGGCCGCCGGAGCCGCGACCTTTGTCGGTCGCGAGGCGTGTCTTCCCTGCCACCAGCAGGCCGTCGAGGCCTGGCAGGGTTCGGACCACGACCTGGCCATGGACATCGCCACCGACGAGACCGTGCTCGGGCAATTCGACGACGCGGTGTTCATCTCCAAGGGGATCACGACGCGGTTCTTCCGCCGCGATGGGAAGTTCTTCGTCAACACCCAGGGCCCGGAGGGTGAGATGGCGGACTTCGAGATCGCCTACGTCTTCGGCCACGATCCCCTACAGCAGTACCTGGTGCCGTTTCCCGGCGGCCGGCTGCAGTGTCTGACCATCGCCTGGGACTCAGACCTCGGCGAGTGGTTCGATCTCTACCCCGACGACGAGATTCCGCCCACCGACTGGCTCCACTGGACCCGCGCCGCCCAGAACTGGAACGGCATGTGCGCGGAGTGCCACTCGACCAATTTACAGAAGAACTACGACCCCGAGACAAGGACCTACGACACCACCTGGTCGGAGATCGACGTCAGCTGCGAGGCCTGCCATGGACCGGGATCCCAACACGTTGCGTGGGCTGAGATCCAGCCGATGGCGCGCCCGGTGATCGACGACTACGGTCTGGTGGTGGCAACCGGCGGCATCACCTCGGCGCGGCAGGTGGAGCTGTGCGCCCCCTGTCACTCCCGGCGCGGGGAACTCGGCGACTATGACCACACCGGCGCCGCCCTCCTCGATACCTTCAGGCCGTCCATCCTCGAGGAGGGCCTCTACCACGCCGATGGTCAGATCCTCGACGAGGTCTATGTCTGGGGTTCCTTCACGCAGTCCAAGATGTACGCCAATGATGTTCGGTGTTCGGACTGCCACGACGTCCACAGCCTCAAACTCAAGGCCGAAGGCAACGCACTCTGCCTCCAGTGCCACCGCGCCGATGCCTACGACACATCGGAGCATCATTTCCACAAGAAGATGGTCGACGGCAAGGCGTCGGACGGCGCGCTGTGCATCACATGCCACATGCCCGAGCAGCCCTACATGGTGATCGACGAACGCGCCGACCACTCCCTGCGGATCCCCCGACCGGACCTCAGCCAGGCCCTCGGTTCCCCCAACGCCTGTTCACAGGGCGGCTGCCACGCCGACAAGTCGCTCCAGTGGTCGGTCGACGCCTACACGAAATGGTACGGCCAGGCCAAGAAACCGCACTACGGAAAAACTTTGGCGGCCGGGCGTGAAGGCCGGCCGGAGGCCCGCGATGAGGTGATCAGATTGGCCGGCGACCAACTCTATCCGGCCATCGTCCGCGCCACCGCCCTGTCCCTGCTTCGCAACTATCCCGGTGAAGACAGCACCCGCGCCATCGCCGTCGCCCTCGCCGACCCAGAGGGCCTGGTCCGACTCACTGCGATCACCAACCTGGTGGCCCGGGACCAGGCTGAGCTGGTACGGCTGGTGGCGCCGCTCCTGCTCGACCCGCTGCGCGCGGTACGGATGGAGGCGGCTGTGCGGCTCGCCGACACGCCCGATGCCGAGCTCGAGCCCTACCAGCGCGAGGCGCGTGCAAAGGCTCTGGCGGAATACCGCCGGGCCATGGCGCATACCCTCGATTTCGCTTTTGCCGGCCACAACCTTGGAAATCTCGCTGCACGCCTGGGTGATGCGGCAACCGCCGAGAAGTACTATCGGACCGCGATTGCCATCGACGATCTCTTCTACCCGGCAAAGACCAACCTGGCGGTCATCCTCAACGCCGAGGGCCGCAACGACGAGGCGGAGGCAGTCTTGAGGTCGATCCTCGAGAGTGATCCGGCTCAGTACGATGCGGCCTACTCGCTGGGTCTGCTGCTGGCTGAGATGGGTCGTTACACCGAGGCGGAAACCTATCTTGCCCGTGCCGCAGCCGGCATGCCGGGCCACGAGGGTGCCCAACGCAACCTGGGGGCCATTCGCGCGTACCTCGTGCAGGCGGGCGCAAATCCGGCGCCCCGTTGAGGTGCCCGGAATATTTGAACCGAATTCGGGATTCCATCGATTGACGTTCGGATGAGTCTCCGGACGGACTGACGTCGTATACTCTGCAGCAAACAACGGTGAATCTCGATTTCGAAGAACTCGCCGCAACCGACTACAAAGGAGAAGAAACATGAGAAAAGCGCTCGGACTGATCTTCGTATTGGCTTTGATGGCAACCCCCGCGATGGCGCAGCAGGTGACCATCGACTACGGCCACGATTTCGACTTTGAAAGCGTCAAGACCTTTCAGTACGTCGACACCAAGGAAAGCAATGCCAAGAACCAGCTGATGGCGGACCGCGTGACCTCGATGCTCAAGCAGAAACTGACCGAAGGCGGGCTCAAAGAGGTGACGGAGAACCCGGATATCTACGTGACCTATCACTACACTTCGCAGGAGAACACCTCCTACAACACCACCAGCATGGGTTACGGCGGCTACGGCGGCTACTACGGCGGTTGGGGCGGATGGGGCGGCTACGGCATGGGCGGCATGGGCACTAGCCACCACCTACGCGACGACCTACACCGAAGGCACCCTGATCTTCGACGCCTACGAGCCCGGCGACAAGAAGCTGGTGTGGCGCGGCACCGGTACGGTGACCGTCAAGGACAAGCCCGAGAACCAGATCAAGCAGGTTGACAAGATTCTCACCAAGCTCGGCAAGAAGTGGAAGAAGATCCTCGACGGCAAGGGCAAGTAAGCCGCTCACGCCTTTCAAAACGATAAATCAACGCCCGGTCGCCCCTCGGCGGCCGGGCGTTTGGCTTCTTGGGTGGTGGTCGACCACGAAATCGTCGATGATGCCGACGATCACCGCGCGGATGGGGGCCTGCGGCGCCTTGAGGACCTGACGGGCGCCGTTGCCCTCGTCGAGCACCAGCACGGTCTCGCCGGCGCCGGCACCGACCGAGTCCACCGCAATCAGGTCCTTTCCGGTGGCCTTGCCTTCGAGATCGAGGAGGTCCACCACCAGCATGCGCCGGCCGTCGAGCGCCGGGTGTTTGATAGTGGAGACCACTGTCGCCGCGACCCGCCCGATCTTCACGGGGCGCCGCCTTCGAGGGCCTCGACGGCGTCGACGATGGCGACGATGGCGTGGTCCACGGGTCCCGGCAGCACCGGGAGGGCCAACGACGCCTCGCGGCTGGCCACCACCGACACGATGTCGCCCGGCGCCGCCATCGCCACACCGTCGGCCGCAACCACGGGTCGCCCTTTTGCAGCGAGACGGCGGTCGAGCGGTTGGACGATCAGCAGCCGGATGCCTTCCAGCCCTTCATAGATGGTGGTGGCGACCACGGTGCCGATGACCCTGCCCAATTCCATCTATGAAATCCCTCCTACCACGCAGTCACCCGGCACGCGAGACGCGTGCCCCACAATAGGGCTGGTCACTCGAGGACGGGTTGTGGAGCAGCCGTCCCGGCTGCCATGCGGGTGGATGGCGATGTCGATACCGTGGGGCGGTTCAGCCGCTCGCATCGTCACCCCAGGCCGCCGTGGATCCTGGTGGCGAACTCGGTGGCCGCTTCGAAGTTCTCGAGCATTTCGTTGTGGAACTCGGGGATGACCACGCGCGCCACGAGGACTGCCGGGTCGTCGAGGTGGTTCACCGCGACATCGACCGCGGCCTCGACGTCGGCGACGGAGCCTGAAAAGACGCAGTAGGCTTTCCCTCCGAGCCGGTCGGCGAGCCGAATCTCGACCAGCGTCACATCGGCGCCCTTGATTCCGCGGTCGGCGGCGCCGATGGTCGAAGCGACGGTTCTGGTTTCGACGACCCCGAGCGCATCTCCCGTGACCCGGCCCCGGGCTCCGCGGAGGATCCGCGCGACGTCGGGGTGGACCGCCGGCAGGAACAACCGGTCGACGAGCGCCTCGCGCCCCGCCTCGAGCCCCGCGGCGTAGGCCTCCTCGACGCAGGCCACATCGCCGCCGACCAACACCAGGTACTTTCCGGGGTGGACGGTACCGGCGTAGGTGATCTCGACCGGGGCGCGCTTGACCATGGCGTCGCCGGCGCGCACGCCGATCGCGATGGAGTCGAACTCGAGCAGCGCGATGGCCGGCTGCATGCCTTCGATGCCCTTCATACGATCCGCAGACCGCCGGCGATGGTCATCCGGCGTTCGCGAGAGAAGGAGCGCGGCCGGGTCAGGCCTTCGCCGGTCGGACTGGCGATCGAAAACGACGTGTAGCCCTCACCGCCGTCGCCGAGCCCTGCGAGGTTGGCGGCGTTGGCGACGAAGATGGAGACGTTGATCTCCCGCGCCATGCGGGTGATGGCATCGACATCGCGGCTGTAGATGGAGGCCGTGTGGCCGCACCCGTGCTCGACGCGGATGGCGAGGTCGATGGCCTGGTCGACGTCGCGGACCCGCACCACCGGCATCACCGGCATCATCTGCTCGGTCCACACCAGGGGATGTTCGGCGGAAACGTCGGCCACCGCCAGCCGCAGTTCGGGGCCGGCGTGGATGCCGATCTCGGCGAGGATGGTTCCGGCGTTCTGGCCGATCCACCGCGGATTGATGCGGCCCCGTTTCCCCGGTTCTCCCATTTCCTTGAAGATCACGCGCTCGAGCTTTTTGAGCTCGTGCGGGAGCAGGACGTGGGAGTGGTTCGCCGTCATCGCCTGGAGCAGGCGGTCCGCCACCGACTCGACCACGATGACCACTTTTTCGTCGGTGCAGATGAGGTTGTTGTCGAACGAGGCGCCGCGCACGATCTCGCGGCCGGCGAGATCGATGTCGGCGTTGGCGTCGACCACCACCGGCGGGTTGCCGGGCCCGGCGAGGATCGCGCGCTTGCGGGTCTTGCGCGCTTCCTCGACCACTCCCGGTCCGCCGGTGATCATCAGGATCCGGACCCCGGCGTGGTTCATGAGTTGTTGCGCGGTCTCGATCGTGGGCTCCGGCACTGCGGTCACCAGGTTCGGCGGGCCCCCGGCCGCGACGATCGCCTGGTTGAGGAGGCGGATGGTTTCGACCGATACTCTCTTGGCGTTGGGGTGGGCGTTGAACACCACGGCGTTGCCCGCCGACACCGCGGCGATGGTGTTGTTGATGATGGTGGCGGTGGGGTTGGTGGTCGGGGTGATGGCGCCGATCACCCCGAATGGGGCGTACTCGGTGATGGTCAGACCCTGGTCGCCGGTCCAGGTGGTCGGCTCCAGGTCCTCGGGCCCCGGGGTCTTCTCGGTGACCAGGAGATTTTTGAGCACCTTGTCCTCGGCCCGGCCGAGACCGGTCTCCTCGCGTGCCATCTCCGCCAGTTGGCGCGCCTTCGCGCGCATCGACTCGCGGATGGAATCAATGATGCGGTGCCGTCTGCCCAGCCCCATCTCGCGAAAGGCCTCGAAGGCGGCCCGGGCGGAAGCGACGGCGGCATCGACCGTCAGGTGGATCCCGTCGCCCGTGGGCCCGACCGCCGGGGCGGACCGGGCCGGCGAGGTCTCCGGATGACCGCGCAGCCGCAGCCTCACCCGTTCGATGACGGCCTGGATCTCCTGCTGGTCAAAGGCGGTGTGCTGCACTCACTCCTCCGTGGCTGGTTCGGCGCCGATCGTCAACTGGCCCACTCGCTGCCGGCCGGGGTCTTGCGGTAGACCTCGCGGCCGCCGACCTCCCAGCTGTCGACGATGGCCATGATGACGGCGTCGCACGGCCGGTCACGGGTGTATTCGGTCTGCCGCGCCGAGGAGCCCGAGGCCCACAACACGACATCGCCGACCCCCGCGCCGACGCTGTCGGCCGCCACCACGTGGCCGCCGGTCTCCTTACCGTCCACGCCGAGTTCGCGCACCACCAGGAACTTCTGCCCCGTCAGCCCCTCGTCCTTGCGGCTGGCGACCAGGGTTCCTGCGACGGTTCCAAGCAGCATCAGCGCTTGCCCTTGCCCCCGACCTCGCCGGCAGCTTCCTCGGCGCGACCGAGGGGCAGGACGAGGTCGATGTTGGTGTGGGGACGGGCGATGACGTGGGTCGAGACGACCTCGCCGACGGCCTGGGCGCCGCGGATCCCGGCCTCGACCGCGGCCTTCACTGCGGCGACGTCACCGCGGACGATGACGGTGACATAGCCGCCCCCGGTCTTTTCATAGGTCACGAGTTCCACTTTTGCGGCCTTGACCATCGCATCGGCCGCCTCCACCACCGCCGTGAACCCACGGCACTCGATCATTCCCAACGCTTCAGCCATTGCTGACTCCTTTCTCGTATCTGAAAGACAAATCCGAAATCCGAAATCCGAAATCCGAAATCACAGTTACTTCTCCACCCGTCCGTCCACCGCCTCGATGGCGGCGACCGCCGCCTGCCACCCGACCTCGATATCCTTCTCTTCACCTCCGAGATAAACCCGGCCCATCGAACCAAAGGCGCGCACCTCGAGAATGTTGATGTCGGCCGCCTTCTCCGCCTCGTTGGCGGCAAGTGCCGCGTAGGCCGCGGGCTCCACCTCGAGGACGTACATCGTCTGCCCCGGGATGATCATGTTGCCGTGGCGCATGCGGTTGATGAGCTGCACCTGGTGGTCGTCGAGGTGGCGGATGACCTGGCTCGACAGGATCTTCGGTTTGCGGCGGTCGGTCTCTTCGAGGCCGATCTCGGAAAGGATCGCAGCACCGGCGGCGCGGGTGTCAGCCTGTGCCTCGGAGTGGACCTCGAGCAGACCGTAGTAGCGCTCGACGATCTGCATCCCCGGCCGCACGTGGGTGGCCTTGAGAGCGACGTCGGTGAGGCGGTTGATCTCGATCCCGGGCGAGATCTCGACGTAGAGCGACGCATCGCCCGCCAGCGGCAGAAAGCCCTGGGCGGTGGTGCCGAGAAAGGCCGCGTACTGCGGCTGCAACGAGTCGAGAAAGACATACGAGCGAAGATCAATATGCTGCACTGGACTCTCCTTCTTCCCCGGAGACGATGCGCACGCCGGCCGACGCCCCGATCCGGGTCGCGCCGGCGGTGATCATCTCGCGGACCTCGGCGGCGGTATGGATCCCGCCCGCCGCCTTGACACCCATCTTGTCGCCCACCACCTCGCGCATCAGCGCGACGTCGAACACCGTCGCACCACCCGGTCCGAAACCCGTCGAAGTCTTGACGAAGTGCGCCCGCCCGGCCTGCGCCAGCCGGCAGGCCACGACCTTTTCCTCGTCTGTGAGGTAGGCGGCCTCGATGATGACCTTGTTGAGCGCGCCGACCTCGCGGCAGGCGTCCGACACCCCGGCGATGTCGTGTCGGACGAGGTCGTGGTCGCCGCCCTTGAGGGCCCCGATGTTGATCACCATGTCGATCTCGCGGGCGCCGTCGCGCAGCGCCCGTCGGGTCTCCATGGCCTTGATCTCGGGTGTGTTGGCGCCGAGGGGGAAGCCCACCACCGACGCCACCGCCACCCCGGTTCCCCGCAGACGGCGAGCCGCCCTGGCCGCCCAGCACGGGTTGAGGCACACCGAATAGAAGCCGTACTCCGCCGCCTCGTCGCACAGCTTGTCGATGTCGGCCGGCGTGGTGTCGGGTTTGAGCATGGTGTGATCGATATAGCGGGCGAGGTTCTGCGGCACCGCCGACCCGGCGCCGCAGTAGCCTATCCGCGCCGCACCGTTTGCCACCACCTGATCGGCGTTCTCCAGCCCCTGGTCGGTGTGCTCCCCGGCGAGCATCGCCAGCACCTGGCGGGTCACCACCTCGATGAGTTCGTTGCGATCGATCATGATCCTTCCTTCGGTTGCAGCAGATAACGCCGCTCGATTCCGGTGATCTTGGCGACGCGCCTGGCGTGGCGGTCGCCGCCCCACGGCGTCGCCAACCACTCGTCGACGATCTGCCGCGCCAGGCTCGGGCCGATGAGGCCGGCCCCCAGGGTCAAGACGTTGGCGTGGTTGTGCTCGCGGCTGTTGCGGGCTGACGACAGGTCGTAGGCCAGCGCCGCGCGAACTCCCGGGACCTTGTTGGCCGCGATTGACGACCCGATGCCGGCGCCATCGACGATGATGCCCCAACGGCAGGTTCCCGTCCCCACCAGATTGGCCACCGCGTGGGCAAAGTCGGGGTAGTCCACGGCGTCGGTCGAGGTGCAGCCGCAGTCGTGGACTTCGAGCCCCCGTGCGCGCAGGTGTTCGACAAGCTCCTGTTTCAGCGCGAACCCTCCGTGGTCGGCACCGACCGCGATGCACTCGCCGCCGCCCGGCGCGGCGGAAGGCGAATTCGACATGACCTCGTCCACTACCGCCGCAACGAGGTTCCGGATCTCTTGCTCGCTCGTCACCACGCTCTCCAGTCAGCGGTGCTGCGGCGAGCAACCGGAGCGGGCCGGGGCCGAATCTCGGGCGCCACGGTGGGCTGCCGCGTGCCGACGAGCAGTTCGAGGTAGCGGCGCAGCAATGCCACTGTTGCATCGAAAGGCGCCAGGCTGCGGCTGGCCCGGGCCTGGAGGATCGCGCCCTCGACCGCGCTGAGGATGAATCCGGCAAGCGCGCGGCGGTCGACATCGGCCGGCAATCGGTTGCCTGCCTCCTCCAGAATCAGTTGCATACGGTCGGTCCATGCGGCGAACAGTGCGGCCAACTTTTCGCGGACCTGTGGGTGGCTCTGCGAAAGCTCGGCAGCGAGGGTCCCAAGCGGCGAGCCGAGAGCGAAGTCGTTGGCCTCCAGGTAACGGCGGGAGGAACCCAGGACGTCAAAAACCCGTTCGACCGGGTCGGCGACAGCCGTGACGGCGCCGCCGAAGACCTCGCCCTCGAGCGACTCGCCGATGTGGTCGACAACCGCCAGCACGAGATCCTCCTTGGTCGGGAAAAAGTGGTAGAAGCTGCCGCTGGTGGTCCTGGCCCGTTGCATGATCTCGTTGACCCCGGTGTGGGCGTAGCCCTGCCTGCAAAAGAGATCGGCAGCGGTTGCGATGAGCCGTTCTCGAGTGTTTGTTCTACGGGGCAATCGGTGTTCTCCGTTCGGCGAACGCATATTAACTAGAACGATCTATCTAGAACAAGGTAATGCGCACCGGGGGATCTGTCAATCTCGAGCTGGAATCATCTCTGAAGGTGGGCCAAGGCTCACAAGCCCGCTCGACACCGGGGTCCGAAGTAGGGTGGGCCTTGGCCCACCTTCAGAGCCGCCGACGTCGGGCGGAGGCCGGACTCGTTCTCGAACCGTCCATGATGCCGTCTTGGAAAAGAGTGGTTTGAAATGAGAAAGGCGGGTCAGATCAGCCGATCGATGAGCTCTGCCACGGCGCCGTCGAGCCTGAACTGCAGGTTGTACGCGGGCGTGTCCCGGACCAGCCGGTCGAGGGTGGCCAGGCACCCCGTCATCGCGGGCTCGTCGAACCATGGGATCGAGGTCGTCGGCAGGAGCTGGACGGCGGCCTCCCGTGGTGTGATCGGCTGAAGGTCGTGGGCGGGGCCCTGGTGGAGAAAAATCAACGCTGCGAGCTCTGCGGTGTCATTGGCCGCGACCATGCCTTCGCCCGCCCAAGGGGTGCCGGAAATCAGGGGCAGGTCGCCGGCACGCAGGATGAGACGGTCGTCGCTCAGCCGATCGAGATCGGTGCGTCCCCCGAGCAGAGACATCAAGGTGGTCTTGCCGGCCCCGGATCGGCCGATGCAGGCGATGCCTCGGCCGTCGCGGTGCACACCGGCGGCATGGACGATGCAGCCGCCGCGTTCGGCGAGCAGGAACATGCTCAGGAGCTGGTCGAGGGGGTAGTGAATGGGGTTGGCGATGCGGATGAGGACAGGCGACTCTTCGACGATTTCCGGGTCGCAGATGACCTTGACGTGGGTCTCCCCCGGTGTGAAGCGTGCGGTCCACCAGAATGCGCCGGGATCCGTGGGTGAACGGAAGGCGAGGATCGTTTCACCGCCGTCGCCCAGGGCGAGCCAGCTCTCTCCACTGTCGAAGACCACGGGCCACCGCGAATCGACGGCGGGATCCTCGAGAAGAACATCGACCGACACCTGGAGGGCGTCTCCAGTTCGCGGCCTTTCCCCGACGAATTGCAGGTACAGGGGGTGTTCTTCGGCGATCTCGATTCCCGGCGCAGTTTGAACGTCGAACACCAGGCCTGGGATTTCGAGGGTGAAGGTTCCGCTCATACGCCGGGGTGGACGAGGGTGGCCAACCCGGCATCCTCGAGATCGGCGAGAAACCAGGTCACGTCTGCGATGGCGGTCGCTGCGTCGATGTCGAAGACCTCACAGACATCGGTCGCCACGTCAGCCACCGTCCGCCTGCCGTCCAGAATTCCCCAGATGTGCTCGCCGACGGTGTTGAGGACAAAGATCCGTTCGAGCCTCGCGAGCTCCCCGCGAACCGCGACCAGTATGGTGTCGCCCGCGATCTGCCGCGGCACGATGTCCGGCGTTCGCGCATACACCGACCCCGGGGAAATTGAAGATTCGGAGAGGCCCATTCCCAGGGACTACGAACCAGGTTTCGAGCAGGGGATACCGCGGCAGTTGGCGCCGCGGGGCCCGCTCTGGTTGCCGAGTTTGCAGCCTGCGGCCAGCACCTCGTCGGCGACCAGCCCGATCCGCCGCAACTCCGGCTTTTCGTAGGGCCGTTTCTTCTGTTCTTTCGGGTTCTTCATGCCGTTCCATCCTCAAACGCCTGGGCCGCCGCCCGCAAGTGCGGGTCCTGGAGGGCCCGCCAGCGGCTCTTGGCCGTATCGCATACGTAGTCCGACTTCACGTCTTCGGCTCCGTGCTCCTGGTCGTGGAAACCGGGGCAACTGGCGCACGCGCGCTGGAGATCACACCCGGCGCACTCGTAGTCCGCCCGCGGTTTCTTGTCATGCAACTCACCCATTCGCTCCGACCACAGGGTCTGGAAGTCCGTATCGAGGAGATTGTACCTGTATCGGGTGGTCATCATGCACGGATAGGCGTAACCGAAGGGGTCGATGTAGAAACCGGTGACCCCGGCGCCGCAGACGTAGAGCTTGTCCTTGGGGGCTTCCGGTGCCGGCCGGTCGAGATACTCGATCCAGGAGGCGACCGATTTGGGGTCGGAGAGCTCGATCTGCACCACCTGCTGCGGCGGGACCCGGAGGTCCAGCGGGCGCTTGTCCGAGGTGTGGAGGCAAGGAAAGATCGCGGCGTCCATCCGCAGGTCCAGCCCGAAGTCCCTCGCCAGCTGCCGCATGTCATCCGCCTCGTGCGCGTTGAGGCTCATCAAGACGGTCTTGATGCGAACCTTGATGCCGGCATCGACCAATCTTCCGATGCCGCGCACACACCGCGGAAACGAGCCGGGAATGCGCGTGATCTTTTCATAGGTCTGGGCGGTGGCGCCGTAGAGTGAGATCTCCACTGCGCTCGGCGGCAGTTCCTCGAAGAGTTCGACGATCTTCTTGGTGACCAGCACGCCGTCGCACATCACGGTCACCAGGAGACCCTTTTCCTTGGCGTGGCGGTAGACCTCCGGAAAGTCCTTGCGCATCATGGGGTCGCCCCCGGTGATGGCGAGGTAGAGACAACCCGCGGCGGTGATCTGGTCGATCACGTCGAAGACCTGTTCGGTGGTCATCTCGCCGTGGCCGAAACGGTCGTCGCCCTCGCCCAGATAGCAGTGAACACACTTCAGATTGCAGCGCCTCGTCAGCTCGATCATCCCTGACACCGGCACACGGTCCGCAACCACAGCGTGGTTGAACTTGTCGATCCACTCTGAATTGATCATGGATCTCATTCTATCCCATGCCCCACCCCGCCTACCAATCCATCGCGACCGCGGGATCGCCGAACAGGATCATTTTGCGCGGGAGATCGTCATCGTCGTGATCACCGAGCAGATAGCCCGCAAGGGCTGCGCGGACCGATTGCCCAATCGTGGTGTGACCACCTCCGGCTATCACGTGGACATGGTGCGCACCGAGTCGTCTCGCGTCCTCGTTCATCGAAAACGCCGCCGGGGACCACAGCGCGACCGCCCCGCCACCACCCTTGAGGAGCAACGCCTCGGCCAGGGTGTCGAAGTCGGGGATGTCGAACCGCCCGACCACGCAGGTCAAAGCTGACACGAACGGCGTCCGTTCGTCGTTGGCCATCTCCGCGACGTCCTCGGTCACCAAAAGCCCCTCATCGGCGAACCGGTCGAGCCCGCCGTGGCCGAGGAAGTTGACCATCCCGGCCCCCTTGCCCATCGTCTCGAGGGTCTCGCGCCAGGCGTCGTCGTACACGAGGTTGTCGAGAAAGACCCGCTGCACCGTGAAGTCCTCCGGCAGAACGTCGATCATCGCCTCAGTGTCTTCGCTGAACTCGCCGCCGAGGTCGGGGTCGTCGGCGAGCCACAGGGTGTGCCGCTTCCATTCGCCGGTCGCAGCCTCGAAGGCCTCGACTTTGGTGCGGTAGGCGGCGAGTTCCGCGGCCTGTTGCGCCGGCAGGCGCCCGATCGCGACGTCAGGCACCCCGTCGTCACCGACCCAGTCGGCGAGCAGGTTGTCCGACGGCACCAGGCCGTCGACGGTAACGGCAAAGGGCGCCGGCACCAGACACTCGCCGAGCCCGTCGTAGTTCTTGGAGTCGATCGAGCCGTCGCCGGCCAGGAAGGCGTACTCCGGCGGCTCCGCCCAGTTCTCAGACGCGTGGTGCAGGAAGTCGCGGATCGCCCACGGACTCACCACGCCGCGGTTGAACTCGTCGTAGATGTCCTCGACCCGGGCCACCACGGCGCTCATTCCCCGTGACCGCCGATAGGCGGCGAAGGCCTCCGCCTCGTCCTCGAGCCCGGCTCCCGCCACCACCACCCAGCGCCCGGTGGTGTCGGAGTTGGAAAGATCGGAGGCGAAGTCCTCAACGACTCCGGCCGCCGGGCGTGCCGCCGCCGAGGTGGTCGCCAGGAAGCGCGTTTCGCCATCCGCGCCGAAGCTGACGCTGAAGCCGTCGTCTCCCGCCGTCACCGATGTCGTCTCGAGCACAACCGGTGCCTCGATCTCGCTCAGGTCGAAGACCGTGATGTCGTCGCTGCTGAAGCCGGAGACCGTGACGGCGCCGTTGGCAACCGCCGTTCCTTCGAGCCGGTCCTCGTGGGCGCGATAGAGCCGGGCATATTGGAGGCTGATGGCGTCGAGGTAGAAGACGTCGTACTCGAGTCCCGGTGCCGCCAGCGCCGTGATCTCCAGATCATTGTCGCCGCTCACCAGCAGCGACTGCGAAAAGTCGACGTGGACCTCGTGGGCATCGTCTCCGTTGAACGACCAGGTGCCGCCGAGCAGGGTGTCGTTGAGCCGGATCTCGATGTTGTGGTTGGGCGTCACCGCATCAACCGATGCGCCCTGGAGATAAAGGACGAGGTGTGCGTCGTCGCCGCCGTCCGCGACGTCGGGCACGGCGAGGGAGAACGTCTTGACGTCGTATCCCGGCGTGTTGGAGAAGAAGTAGTCCCACATCCAGATGTCGCCCTCGGGATCCGTGATGACGGAGGTGAGGGGCCACCACTCCTCTTCGAATTGAAGCTCGCCGGGGAAGCTCTCCGCAACGGACGGGCCTGAGGGTGCGGCTTCGCGCCATCCCATCACATTCCCGCGGCCGGTTCCCAGCCAGTACACGTTGTCGAGGGTGTGCGGACTGTCGATCGCTTCGCCGTAGAAATACAGCCCGCTCGCGTCGTCGCCTGCGATCCAGGCAATACCTGTGCCCTCGATGTCCGGCTGTTCGCAGCCGGGGCTCCAGCACCCGGTGTTGCCGGTCTCGAAACCGTCGCTGAAGATCCCATCGTCGAAGACCGGGGCGACCGACCGGTCGTTGACCCAGAGCCCGCCATCAGCGATCCGATCCTCGATCTCTGCCACCGGCAGATGAAGACTCGCGGCCAGTTCGTCGGCGGACAGCCAGATCAGACCGGGCTCCCGCACCTTGACCTTGACGAGGCCCGAGAGTTCGCCGGCGGGAGCGCTCTTGACCGCGGACTCCATCTGACGCTCGCCGCGAACCCGGCTGACGTTGGCCACCCGCGACAGTCCGCCGCTTGGTAGGGCCATCGCCTTGTTGATCGGCGAAGCCTCGAGGAGGGCCAGATCGAAGGGCCCGAAGGTGCGACTGCGGCCGCGGGCGTCGTGCTCGACCAGCACATAGCTGACGACGTCGCCGGGCTTCGCGCCGCGGTCGACGAAGCGGTAGGTGCCGCCCTGCGGGACCGTCAACAGCCCCGGTATGAGCGTGCGGTTGACCTTGCGGTACTTCTTCCCGTCGGGGTCGAGGCGTCGGAGATCGAAACCGAGGGTGCCCATCTCGAACGAGGTCCGCCACTCGACCACCACCACGCCGTCGATGACCGTAGCATCGAGATAGGCCAGCATCGCGTCGGTCGCGGAGGCCAACAGCAGCGTCGCGGTGACGCTGTCGCGCTCCTTGGGCACCGGCGAGTTGGCGGAGGTCGCCGTCAAGGTCACCGGGTCGCGAGACGGTCCCTGCGCCGGGTCGACCGGCCGCCGTAGTTCGTAACTCACCTGACCACCGGCGGAGACCGAGGTCGACGGCGTGGTCGTCAGACCGGTGCCGGCATCCCAGGTGCCGTTACCGTCGAGATCGGCGGCGATCCTGGTAAGGGTGCCGCTGATGCTGATCCACAGCTCAGTAGGATGGTTGAGCATGTCGATGCCATAGAACCACGAGGGGCTGAGGGTGAAGCTCATGACGTCGGCGACGGTGGTGAAGTTGCGGAGCACGCCGGGGTAGTAGGCCGTCGTGCCGGCGGTGACCGAACGGGTGCCGCCGCCCGACAGATCCATGATAAGAGGCGGTCTGACGGTCGTGGTGTCGGTGACGACCGCGAAGACATTGACGGGGTCGCTCGACAGCGCGGCCGTCAGGTGGACGACGTCGGTTGAGAAGTCCGGCGTGCCCGGGGGCACGCTGACGACGGCGAAGATCAGCTGCGACTGGCCCTGGGCGAGCTGCTGGGTGTTGGTGATCTGGATGTCGACCCCCGGCGTGTAGACGCCGTTGCCGTTGGCGTCCCAGTAGAAGGCCGTCGGCCACACCGGCGCGCCGATCTCGCGGGCGGCGGCGAGGGTGAAGGTCGCGGCGCCGCCGGTGTTGTTGAGCACGCGGTGGGCGTAGACTGCGGTGCCGCCGGCCGCGCCGACGCCCGAGTTGTCGGCGACGAAGATCACCGGTTCGACGACCGAGACCGCCATGGTCTCGTCGGTGGCGATGTCGAAGCGGGCGGGGTTGCGGTCGGAGACCGCCTTGAGGGCGGTCGACTCCGCTGCGCCGATCGCCGCGCCGGACGGGACGGTGACCTTCAGGCGGTACTGGATCGTCGCACCCGGCGCCAGGGTGCCGGTGTTGACGACAACGCCCGAGTCCCAGACGCCGTTGCCGTCGGCATCGCGGGCGATCACTGCGCCGGTCCCCGGGTCGATGAGCTGAACCACCCACCCCAGCTTGCTGGTCATGGTGATGGCGTAGGAGTCGTTGCCCTTCGCCGGTGTTCTGGACGACGTGGTCGTAGGTGACCGTCTGTCCGAGACGCTCGAACCCGGCGTTGTCGTACTCGATCACGACCCCGGCCCGCACCACGGCGTCGGTCACCGACGCCACGAAGGGCCCCGGTTGCTGGGTGGTGGAGAGCGTCGCGGTGTTCGCGATTTGGGTGATACCGGCAGCTAGCGGGTCGTTGACCACGACCTGGAAGGTGACGGTCATGGTGGCCCCGGGGGCGATCGAGTAGCCATCGGCGGGGATGATCAGGTTCGGTGGCACGCCGCCGCTCGGGGGCGTGCCGGTCGCCGGGATGGCGCTGAAGTTGATGCCCTGCACCCAGGCGGGGAAATCTGTCGCCCGAGCGCCGGCGCTCGAGCCGCACGGTCGTGTTGTTGGTGTAGTAGCGGGACGAGAACATCGGTCGCGGATACTGGTTCCCGGTGCCGTTCTGGCCGTTGGTGACGAGGGCCATCCGCTGGGCCCGGTGGCGCTCGGCACCGTGACGTCGACCGTCAGATTCCGCCGAGTTCCCATCGGCCTTGAAGACATAGCTGGTCGCGAGGTTGGGATGGGTGAGGGCATAGACCTCGAAGTTGATTGTCTGGCTGTATTCCAGGCCCACCGCGACCGTCGATTCGGTTGCGTTCTGGGCGACGCCGTTGCCGAGCGTAATAACACACCCTTCGGCGGCGTCACCGATGCCGTTGTCGTTGGTATGGCCGGTGCCCCAGACCCAGGTGTTGGCGCGCGTGACCGGGGAGATCGCAGCGGTGTTGTACTCGTCGGTGGCGTTGACGCCGTCGCCGCCGTTGGTGCCCTGCACCTGTACCCGCTGCACGGTCCACGCCGTACCCCACTGCACCGCCATCACGGTGCTGGTCGCGGCCGACAGCGTCGCGCCGCCGGCGTCGCGCGTCCAGTTGATCGTGTTGGTTCCCGAGGGAAAGATCCGTGCGTGGCACACCTTGGTGTTGGCGGCGGCTGTTTCTGTGGTTGTACAGCCGGCGCCGTTGAAACCGCCGACCAACATCGTCCGCGTGAGGTCCGTCCAGCTCGCGCCGGCGGTCACGGTACCCGAGGTCGTGGCGCCGGTGTGAACCACCCGGCGGACATCGAGCAACCGGAAGCCGTTGGTAGTGCAGTTGCTGAGGCACTCGACCACCTTGACCACGCCGACCCACGAGTCCGTGGGCCTGGCCGCGCGTCAAAGTGATGCGGTTGGTCGCGCCCGAGGCGGTCAGCTGACCGGTCGCGAAGGGGTCGCTGGTGACGGCTGCGTAGTTGGCGTTGGGGCCGCGGTCGTTGTTGGCGAACCGTCGCCGGCGCTGCCCTCGAGGATGACGAAGTAGTTCGCCGCCAGATTCTGGTTGAGGGTGAGGTCGTAGGTGGTGCCGGTGAAGGTCGCCGACGTTGAGGAAGTACTCGGTGACGCGCAACGCGCTGGTGCCGCCGCCGCTGACCACGGTGCTGCCGGGGACATAGGTGGTGCCGGCCGGCAGCGGGTCGGTGAGGGTGATCCCGGTCTGGGTGGTCGCGGTGCTGTTGGTGGCACGGAGGGTGTAGGTGACGGTCTGGCCCGGCGACACCTGGTTGTTGACCGCGCTCGAGGTCTTGGTGAAGACCAGCACCGGCTGCCGGTAACCGGTCGAGGGCGCCGTCACCGTGCCGAAGGGGGTGGTGGCGATGGTCTGCGGGTCGTTGGCGGTGGTGAGGGTCGCGCCGACCGGGAAGTCCGGATCCGCTTCGGAGACGTTGATCGTCGCGGACGTACCCAACACCACCGCGGTGTAGTTGCCGTTGGCGTCGGTGGTGACGATCTGAGTCGAGGTGGCGGGCTGATTGGTGAGGACGGAGAGGCTCGCCGAGTTGAAGGTCCCGGTGTCGCCGCCGGCACCGTCACCCATGCACACCGACCACGTGCCCCGGGGGTCGCTGCCGTTGAAACCGGCGAGGTTCGCGAGACCTCCGGCGGTATCCGGGCCGGGCAGGTAGTTGCAGATCCCGTCCCCGAGCAGATGTCGGTGCCGGCAACGCCGAGCGTCTCGGCAGACGGACCGCCGCCCTGGTCGTCAAAGGTCACGGTGGCGCCGTTCCAGTCGCTGTTGTTGCCGTAGGGGGTGTCGGTGCTGTCGTCCGGTACGGTCGACCCGGGGCGGTTGAGCAATGCCAGCACCAGGCCGCCGGGACCGAAGACCTTGATCGTCATATCGCCGACCCATGTATGGGTGGCCGCCACGTTCACGTTGAGGTCGGTGATCAGAGGCGTGGCGCCGAAGTCTGCGGCCGGCACGTTGAGCGCGCAGCACGCCATCGAGCCCTGGGTGCCGTCGTAGCCGTCGTCCGGAATCGCCGCTCCTGGCGTGCAGGTGTAGATATTCGGGGGGGTCGTCGACACCACCACGTCGATATTGGGGATGCCGAGCTCACCGCCGTTCTGCACCCCGTTGCCGTCGGCATCGAGAAAAACCCTGCCGTTGATGATGGCGTTGCCGAGGATCGGGACCTGGACCGGGTTGGTGACGGTCGAGGTCGTCTGGTCGGAGGCGTAGGTGCCCTGGTTGGTGAGGAACTGGCCGGCGGTGCCGGCATTGACCTTGACCCTGAAGCGGAGCGACACGTCCTGCGAGGCGCCCAGGCTGGCCAGGCGGAATTCGAGATAGGTGGCAAAGGACCGTCCGTCGGCACCGCCGCCCTCGGCGCCGTCGTTGGCGTCGGTCAGGGCCGTGAAGGGGCCCGAGTTGAGCGACCAGCTCATGGTTCCCGCGACGTAGGCGGCGTTGGTGGGGAAGGGGTCGCGGAGAAAGAGGTTGGTGGCGGCCGTGGTGCCGGTGTTTTCGATGCGGATCTCGAAGGTCACGACCTCGGAGGGGTGGACGAACGACGGAGTTGCCGACGATCGATTTGACCGCGGCCAGCGCCGGGCCCTCGACCACCGGTTCGACCTCGTTGGACAGGAAGTACGGCGTCTGCAGGCTCTCGTAGCCGCCGCGGTTGGGGATCTCGGTACCGGCGGGCGTTGTCGAGTTGACCCGGACCTGGAAGCTCAGGGTTGCCGACGCGCCGAACGGGAAGGTCGCCGCGTTCCACACCACCGCGTTCTGCGAGGCGCTGTAGGCCGAACCGGTAAACGCCCCGGTGGCGGTGACGCTGCCGGTGACGAAGGTGGTGTCGGCGGGGATCGCGTCAGAGATGAAGACGTTGGTCTCGTTGACGCTGGTGCTGGTGTTGGCGACCTGGAGGGTGAAGGTGATGAGGTCGCCGGCCGCCGGTGTCAGGACGTTGACCGCCTTGGTCAGGGTGACGTTGGTCTGGACGACCTTGGCGGTGTCGAAGGGCGAGAACACGCTGCCGCCGAGACGCGCCTGGGCGTGGCCCTCGTTGGTCAGCTGGCGGGGGGTGCCGCCCGGCGCCGTCGGGATCACGACGTTGTAGCGCACGGTCAGGGTGTTGTCGGTGCCGAGGGTGAACGGGGACGGTGACACACAGGCGCTGTCGATGTCCCAGGTGAGACGCCGGCACTGGACGCCGGCCGGTGCAGTCGTCGAAGGACGGGTCGGCGGTGCCCTGGGTGAGGTCGGGACAGGTGATCAGGGTGCGTGCCGAGCACGTAGTCGGTGTCGCCGTAGACCCCGGCCGGCAGGAGGTCGAAGACCTCGACGTTGGACAGCGGCCCGAAACCGTAGGACTTCACCGTCAGGGTGTAGGTGACGGTGCGGGCGGCGGCGGTCGACCCCGTCGGGACGACGGTGGTGTTGACCTCCTTGTCGATGGTCAGGACCGGGTCGAGGAAGAGCTGGTTGACCGGGTAGACGGTGAAACCGGTGTCGAGTGCGTCGTCCGAGTAGTAGGCGCGGTCGGTGTCCTGGCCCCAGGAGACGGCGACCGGCTTGTTGGCGAGGATGCGGGCGCCGGTCATGTCGTTGTCGGTCGGGTCGATCACCCTGAGCGCCGCCAGCATGTTCACCTCGTAGGTGTTGTCGGGGAAGGGCGCGGCGTCGGCGGTGCCGTTGCCGTCGAGGTCGACCTGGTCGTAGGTGCCGTTGTTGTCGAGGTCGAACTGGACCCGGGTGCGGTCGGCGGTGGCGGCGACGAAGACCGGGTTGGCGTACTGCGACGCCGTTGGGCGGCTGGTTCTGGTTGCCGGGGCCGAAGCTCACGGTGTAGAAGTTGGTGAGGAATTTCTTGGCCAGCCAGGAGTGGCCCCAGTCGCTGATGTTGGTGTCCCAGTCGTAGGCGGTGACCCCCCAGAAGCTGCGATTCGAGGTCATGCGGACGGTCGAGTTCGCCGCGATGTTGCGCCCCGGCGTCAGGTTCATCATCGAGCGCATCGAGTTGGCCGGGATGTTGACGGTGTAGCTCCCCGAGCTGTCGACGATGCTGACGTCGATGGCGGTGAAGAGATCGGGGTTGAGGATGTAGACGTTGGCCGGCCGGTTCTGCGGCGTGCCGTTGGTGGTCGGGCCCGCGGTGGGGTTGTCACCGGGCGCGGTGGTCACGTAGTCGGTCGAGTGGAGAATGTCGGGCAGCAGGGTGTAGAGGCGGGTCGCCCAGGTGCCGTCGCCGCCGGTGAAGATGAGACCGGAGATGGGTTTCGTGGTCGAGACCTTGGTCCCGGAGTTGATGGTCAGCGCCAACGCGCCGCTGGCGGTGTCGTTGATGAAGCCCATCGAGCTCCAGTGCTCGCCGCGGGCGAGGGTGAACGACACCGAGCCCGCGCCGGGACTCTCGACGGTGATCGCGGTGTCCTCGAAGGCCACCAGGTCGAGGTTGACGTAGTGGAACGGCTCGGTGACCGTGTTGGCGACGTAGAGGTTCTCGCCGATCGGCACCGAGTACGAACGCGCCGCCTCCACCGCCTGCCGGGAGAGGATCTCGATCGACCCGCCGATGAAGTTGGTCAGCGGGTACTGGCTGTGGATCAGGGTCAGTGGGCCGCCGCTGGTCTTGATCAGGTCGCCGCCGTCGTACCGGATGTCGGTCGAGTTGCGGGGGTTGAGGGGCACCGAGCACCTGGTGGGCGTGCCGGGCGTCGTGCAGCCGCCGCCGAGCCCGCGGTCCGAGTTGAAGTTGACGTAGTCGCCGGCTGACACGATGTCCGTGCCGCACGCGACGTTGGCGTTGAAGTAACAGATGTCGCCGTTGGCCGTGATCGCCGTCGCCGATCACCACGTGTCGAGCTGCAGCAGGGCCGGGTTGACGTTGGGGAAGTTCGCGAGCTCGGTATCGGGGCCGTCCTCCCAGTGGTCGTAGTAGATGACCTGGTTGTCGGCCGAGGCGGTGGCGGTCACCACCGAGTTCATTCCGCTCGCGAACTGGGCGCCGCCCTGGGCGTTCTGGACCCGGTCCATCATGTCCCAGATGTGCTGTTCCCACCCGAGGACGTAGTACTCCTGGACACCTGTCGGCACGGTCTGCGCGCACAGGGCGGCGGTGGTCAGGATCGCGATTGCGAAGAGGGCTCCGCACCGTGCTTGGAATGGCCTGTACGCCATGGGCTGCTCCCTTATTCCGATGTCGTCGAAAAGCGCCGACGGCGCACTCGAGGGCGCCGCCGGGGGTCCGTTGCGTTGCTGTATGGCAAGAATGATGCCTGATATCTTGCCGGATACGGGTCTCGTTCACTCGGGCCGTGTCCGATTCCGGGACAGTTCCTACACCACCATATTACCCCGTGTCGATCCTCATTCCCTTCAGTGGGAGTGGTTTACGCGGGGTTTGACGGATCTTTGACCCGGGGTGCGTCCCGCATCCCCGGTTCTCGACCCGCCAGCGCCCGGCGGTCCGGCCACTCGGAGGTCGAGGTGTTGTCGAGCTACCAGTCCACTCGGATCGCGGGGTCGCCGAGGAAGATGAATCTCACTGGGAGCCCCGGATCGCCCTCGGGGTCCGCGGCGTAGGCCGCGAGGGCGGCACGGACCGAGTCGCCGATGGTCGTGAAGTCGCCGCTGGAAATGGCGTCGATGTGGTGGGCGCCGAGTTCCCTGGCATCGGCGTTCATCGAGTAGGCCGCCGGCGACCACACCGCCACCGCCCCGCCGTCTTCCTTCACGAGCAGGGCCTCGGCGAGGGTGTCGTAGTCCGGGATGTCGAAGCGGCCGACGATACAGGTCAACGCGACCACGAACGACGTGCGCTCGTGGTTGGCGATCAACGCCACGTCCTCGGTCTCCAGCAGACCCTCGGAAGCCAGCCGGTCGAGCCCACCGTGACCAAGGAAGTTGACAAGGAGCGCGCCCTGCGAGATTGCCTCGACGGTCTGTTCCCAGGCGGCGTCGAGGTCGACCGCGTCGAGGAAGACCCTCTGCACCTCGTAGTCGTCGGGCAGACCGTCGATCAAAGCCTCGGCGTCATCGCCGAACTCGCCCCCGACATCGGGGTCGTCGGCGAGCCACAGAGTCTGTCGTTTCCACTCTCCGAAGGAAGCCTCGAACGATTCCACCTTGGCGAGGTAGTTGTCGAGCTCGCTTGAAAACTGCGCCGGCAGCCGGCCGATCGCGACCTCCGGCACCCCGTCGTCGCCCACCCAGTCGGCGAGCAGGTTGTCCGCCGGGGTGAGGCCGTCCTCGGTGACGGTGAACGGCGCCGGCACCAGGCTCTCACCGAGCCCGTCGTAGTTCTTGTGGTCGATCGACCCGTCACCTGCAAGAAAGACGTACTCCGGTGGCTCCAGCCAGTTTTCCGAGGCGTGGTTGAGGAAGTCGCGAATCGCCCACGGAGTCACGAGACCGCCCGAGAACTCGTCGTAGATGTCGGCGACCCGGGCGACGAAGGTGCTCAATCCCTGGCCCGCACGATAGGCGGCAAATGCTGCGGCCGCGTCCTCGAGCCCGGGGCCCGCCACCACCACCCACTGTCCGCGATTGCCCGCGGCCATCAGATCCGATGCGTGGTCGGAGATCATCCCGGACGGCGGCTGCGACGCCGCGGATGTCGTGGCCAGGAACACGAGCCCGCTCCCGGCGGCAAACCGCGCGCTGAAGGCGCCGGATTCTCCGGAGATTTCGGCATTTTCGAGCAGGACCGGTCGGGCCGGATCCGTCACGTCGAAGATCGAGATATCGTCGCCGGTAAAGCCCGCGACCGCGACCACGCCGCCGACCGCGACGCGGGCCGCGAGCCGGTCGTCCTCGGCGACGAAGAGCCGGCGGTACGAGACCTCGACGGCGTTGACGTAAAAGACGTCGTACTCGAGTTCGGGAGCGGCCAGGGCGGTGATTTCGAGGATGTTGTCTCCGTCGTTGAGCAGGGACTGCGGGAATACCAGGTCGAGCTCGAGAGCCTCGTCCCCGTTCCACGAATGCACGTCGCCGAGCTCGGTGCCGTTGAGCCGCACCTCGATGTTGTGGTTGGGCTCGACGGAATCCACAGAGGCGCCCTGCAGGAACAGGGTCATGGCGGCATTGCCCTCCTCCTCCGCAACGCCCGGGGTGGTCAGCATAAAGGTTCTGACGTCGTAGCCCGGAGTGTTGGAGAAGAAATAGTCCCACATCCAGAAGTCACCCTCGGGATCGGTGATCACCGAGGTCAGGGCCCACATATCTTCCTCGAAGTGCAGCTGCTCGGCGAAGGTCGTCACCGTCGGCTGGCCCCCCGGTGCTGCCGACCGGCCGGCGACCACCGCGCCGCGCCCGTGACCCAGCCAGTAGACATTGTCCAGGGTGTAGGGGCTGTCGATCGCCTCGCCGTAGAAGTAGAGCCCGGCGTTGTCTGATGCCGCGATCCATGCGACGCCGGTCGGCAGATCCTGCTCATCCGGGACCTCGCCGCCGGGCGCCCAGCGGTCGGTGCCGCCGGTCTCGAAGCCGTCGGCGAAGATCCCGAGACTCGCCGGACCCGAGCCGCTGCCGGTGTTGATCCACAGATCGCCACCGGCGATCCAGTTCGAGACCTCACCGGTGTCGGTCCCGAGAGCCGCCGCGACTTCCGCAGCCGAAACCCACACCAGGCCATTCTCGCGCACCAGGACCTTGACCAACCCGGAGAGGTCTCCTGAAGAGCTCTTGAGCGCAACTGTCGGCCGCGGTTTCCGGATCGAGCTGCTGTTGATCGCGTGCGCGCTTCCGGTGGCCAGGAGGCGAGCGCTCTTGGCGTCGCTGCGGCGGGTCTCGGGGGTGACGGTGAAGGGCCCGAAGATCTGGCCTCCACCGCGCAGGTCTCGTTCCTCGAGCAGGTAGTCGACGGTCGTGCCGACGTTGGCCCCGCGGTCGACATAGCGGTAGGTGCCGCCCTGCAGCGCCGTGAAGACACCTGGAATCAGGGTCGGGTTGACCTTTTCGTACTCCGAATCACCGGCGCGCCGCCGCCAGAGATCGAAACCAACGGTGCCCATCTCGATCGCCGTCCGCCATTCGACCACGACGCGGCCGGTGTCTCCGTAGGTGTCGAACGAGGCCAGCAATGCCTTTGTGGCTGCGGCGAGCAACACGGTCGCGGTGACGCTGTCGCGCTCATCGTCGGGGGAGTTCATCGAGGTCGCCGTCAGGGTGATGGGATCGCGCGAGGGCCCCATGAGCGAATGGATGTCCCGACGCAGTTCATAATAGAGTTCCGAGCCCGCCGCGATCGCAACATCGGGTTCACCGTCCATATCGGTGTCGTAGCCGCCGGCAATCGAGTCCCAGGTCCCGTCGCCGTCGGTGTCGGTGGCGATGGAGGTGTCGGGGACGCCGTCGGCATTGGTGTCGATCACCAATTCGGTCGGGTGGGGGAGACCGTCCTCACCGAAGAACCACGACTCGGTAATGTCGAGGTTGAAGCGGTCGGCTGAGTTGGTGAAATTGCGCAGCACCCCCGGAAAGACCGACTCGGCGCCCGGAGTCCCGGTCCGCGTGCCGCCCCCGGAGAGGTCCATGATGATCGGCGGGCGGACCGTGGTGGTGTCGGTCACCGTAGCGAAGACGTTGTCGGGATCGCTCTGGGCGGCGGCCGTCAGATGGACGACGTCGGTGGTGAAGTCGCCGGTGCCTCCAGGCACGTCGATCACCGCGAAGATCAATTGCGACTGGCCCTGGGCGAGTTGGCGGGTGTTGGAGATGGCGATGTCCTGACCCGCGGAGTAGACGCCGTCGCCGTTGGTGTCCCAGTAGAAGGTGGCGGCCCACCCGAGGTCGCTGGAGGCCTGGAGGTCGAAGGTCGCGGTGGCGCCGGTGTTGTTGAGCACCCGGTGCGAGTACACCGTCGAGCCGCCCGCCGATGCCACCCCCGAGTTGTCGGGTAGGAAGATGACGGGTTCGAAGGCCCCGATCGCCATGGTCTCGTCGGTGGCGATGTCGAATCGCCCCGGGTTGCGGTCGGAGGTCGCCCTGAGACCGGTGCTTTCGGAGTCGCCGGGGCTCGCACCACCGGGAATCGTCACCCGCACCAGATAGTCGATGGTTTCACCGGGCGCCAGCGTGCCGGTGTTGACCGTCACGCCCGCGTCCCACGATCCGTCGCCGAGAGCGTCGGTCGCGATCACCGACCCGGTCGACGGGTCGATCAGATCGACCCGCCATCCCTCGCGGGTCGAGGGCGTGATGGCGTAGGAGTCGTCGCCCTCGCCGGTGTTCTCCACGATGTGGGCGTAGGTGACGGTCGAACCCGCCGCGCCGAACCCCGCGTTGTCGTACTCGACGACCACTCCGGCGCGCACCACATCGTCGGTCACCGAGGCGTAGAAGGGCCCAGGTTGTTGGGTGGTGACCAGGGTGGCGTTGTTGATGATCTGAGTGATTCCGCCGGCCAGCGGGTCGTCCACCAGCACCTGGAATGTGACGGTCATGGTGGCGCCCGGGGCGAGCGAGTAGCCGTCCGCTGGCACGACCAGGTTCGGCGGCACCCCGCCCCCAGGCGGGCTCAGGGGAACGATGGCCGAGAAATCCACCCCCTGCACCCAGGCCGGAAAGTCCTGACCCGAGCGGCGGCGTTCGAGGCGCACGGTGGTGGCGGCGGTGTAGCGTGCCGAGAGCATGGGCCGCGGGTAGGCGTTGCCGGTTCCGTTCTGCCCGTTGTACGAGAGGGCCATGCGCTGCGCGCCGGCGGCTGCCACTGCCACATCGACCGTCAACGCCCCGCCGTCGCCGTCCACCTTGAAGACCTGGTCGACTGAGAGATCGGGGTGGGTGAGAGCGTAGACCTCGAAGTCGGTCGTCAGGAGGGCGTACTCATTGGCCACCGCCACCAGGCTCTCGGTGGCGTTTTCGTTGACGCCGTTGCCGAGGGTGATGAGCGAGCCTTCGGCGGCCTCGCCGATGCCTTCGACCGCGGTGTGGCCGGTGCCCCATACCCAGGTGTTGGCGCGGGCGACCGGGGAAATGGCGGCGGTGTTGTATTCGCCCACCGCGTCGGCCCCGTTGCCGCCGTTGTTGCCCTGCACCCTGACCCGCTGCACGGTCCACTCCGAGCCCCACTGGATCGCCATCACGGTGCTCGTGGCGGTGGACAGGGTGACGTCGTTGGGGTCGCGGGTCCAGTTGATCTGGTCGCTGCCCGAGGGAAAGATCCGCGCGTGGCAGACCTTGGTGGAGTTGTCTGCCGCCTCCGCAGTCGTGCACCCGGCGCCGTTGAAGCCGCCCATCAGCAGGACCTTGTTGATATCGGTCCAGGCAACCGCCGACGAGGCGGCCCCGGAGGCCGCAGTCCCGGTGTGGTTGACGACGCGGACGTCGAGCAGATTGAAGCCGCGGGTGTCGCACTCCGTCAGACACTCGACCACGGTCACCCCGCCGACCCAGGAGTCGACGGCCGCGTTGCGTTGCAGGCGGATCACGTTCGAGCCGCTCGACGTGCCGAGCTGGCCGGTCCCGAAAGGATCGTCCGTGAGGGCGGCGTAGTTGACGTTCGGTCCCAGGTTGCCGCTCGCGGTGCCGTTGCCGTCGCTGCCCTGGACGATCACGAAATAGTCCGTGACCAGGTCCTGGTTCAGCGTGAGATTGTAGGCGGTTCCCGAGAACGTTCCCGGTGCGAGGTAGTACTCGGTCACCCGCAGGGCGTTGGAGCCCGCGCCCGTGACCTGGGTGCTGCCCGGCACATAGGTGGTCCCGGTGGGCAGCGGATCGTCGATGTCGATCCCGGTCTGGGTGAGGCCGGTGTTGTTGGTGATCTCGAGGGTGTAGGTGACGGTCTGGCCGGGCGAGACCTCGCCGCCGACGCTGTCCGACGTCTTGGTGAAGATGAGTTCGTCCTGCTGGTAGCCGACATCGGCGGCGGTCACGGTGCCGCCGGGGATGGCGGTCACGGTCTGCGGGTCGTTGCACGGCGCGGTCGGCGGGCTCGAACACCCGGGGCCGGTTGTCAGGACCGCGCCCGGCGGGAAGTCCGGATCGGACTCGTCGACATCGAGGGTCACATCGGCGTCGGAGACGGCTGTGACACAGAGCTCCACGTCGTCGAGGTGGAACTGGTCGGTGTCATAACCGTACCCGCTCGAGGTCCGCCAGCGCAGGGTGACCGGGTCGGCCGGCAGCTGGAGCGGATCGAGGTTGTAGGACGCGCTCAGCCACGTCGTGTCGTTCTGGGCCCCGCCGGCGGGCTGCCCGAAGGTGTCGAGGGTGCTGTAGCCGGAGCCGTAGTCCACCTCGAGGGTGATGATGTCGTCGACCTCGAGCCCGCGGCGGTGGTACCGGAATGCGAGGGTCGCGGAATTGCCGGGGTTGAGATCCGCCTGGCGCGTGAAGCCGCGGGTGCTGGTGTTGCCGATGACGCCGCGGATCCGCAACACGTTGTTGCCGGCGCCGACGATCGGGTCGGCCCGCACCGACATGGGGTCGGTTCCGGTGCTGCCGTCGGCGCCGTTGCCGTATTCCACCCATGGGGTCGGGGCCCAGTTCAGGGAGCCGTTGCTGCCGTTGTAGGCGACGGCCGTGATCTGGTCGAGGTAGCAACCGAGCGGCGCCGAGATCACCTCGACGGTGACGGTGTAGTCGCCGTTGCCATCGGTGGTCACCCGTTGCTGGACCCCGGTGGGGTCGGTCACCACGACGTCGATGTTGGCGAGGTCGGGTTCGCCGGGGTCCTGAGTCCCGTCGCCGTCGAGGTCGAGAAAGACGTGGCCGTCGACCCGTGAATCGCCGACGATCGGCACCTGGACGAGATTGGTGTCGGCGGAGGGGATTTCGTTGGAGGCGAAGACCGCCTGGTTGGCAACATAGAGCCCGGCCGTGCCCGGATCCACCTGGACCCGGAAACGAAGACGGAGGTTCTGCGATGCGCCGAGCGACGCGAGGGTGAGCTCGATACGGTCGACGTAGGCGACGCCCTGGGCACCGCCGCCCTCGTCGCCGTCGTCGGCATCGGTGAGAGCGACGAAGGGGCCGGAGTTGAGCGACCACTCGATGGTGCCGGGCACGGAGGTCGCGTTGGCCGGGAGCGGGTCGACGATGACGACATCGGTGGCGATTCCGGAACCGGCGTTGGCGACCTCGACCTCGAAGGTCAGGACTTCGTAGGGGTGGGCGACCACCGGGTCGCCGACGATGCGCTTGACGGCCTCGAGCTTCGGTCCTTCGACGATCGAGATGACCTCGTTGGAGAGGAAATAGGGGGTGAGCACGCATTCGTAGCCGGCGCGGTTCGGGATCACGGTGCCGGCGGGAGTCTGCGGGTTGACCCTGACCTGGAAGGTGAGGACTTTGGTCTCGGTGGCAGCCAGGGTGGCCGGCCCCCAGATCACGCTGTTCTGGGAGGCGTTGAAGGTCCCGGCGCCGAACGGTGGGTCTCCGGTCGGGTCGAGGCAGACGCCGGGGTCGGTGGTGCTGTCGCAATAGGTCGTGTTGGCGGGTATGGCATCGCTGACAAGGGCGTTCAGCTCGTCGGTCGCACCGTTGTTGGTGACGGTCAGGGTGTAGGTGAGGATGTCTCCGGGGCCCGGGTTGGTGACATCCACGGCCTTGGTCAGTTCGACGTCCGTTTGGACCACCGCTTCGAGGTCGGTGGGTGCAAAGACGCTGCCCCCGAGGTAGGCCAGGGCGTTGCCGCGGTTGAGCAGACGGCGCGGCAACCCGCCCGGGGCTTCGGGTATCCGCACCTGGTAGGAGACGGTCAGGACCTGGTTGGTGCCGAAGCTGAACGGCGGGTCGCCCGGCGCGTACGGGGGGTCCGATGTGAGTGGCCAGTCGAGCCGGTCGCGGCCGCTCACGGGGTCGACCGAAGCCGTCGGCTCGACGGTGTCTTGACTGAGATCGGGGTAGGTGATGAGGGTCGAGTTGGGGACGTAGTCGGAGCCCAGGACGCCGACCGGGAGCAGGTCCCACACCTCGGCGTCGGTGAGCGGGCCGAAGTCGTACGACCTGATGGTGATGGTGTAGGTGACGATGCGGTCGTCGGGGTCGCCGGGCGCGATCGGCACGACCGAGGTGTCGGCGATCTTTTCGAGAGTCAGCGCGGGGTCGAGGAAGGCCTGGTCCACCGGATACACCGTGTAACCGGTGTCGAGACCGACATCGCTGCCGTAGGTGCGATCGGTGTCCTGACCATAGGAGACCGCGATCGGTTTGTTGGCGATGATGCGGGTGCCGGTCATGTCGTTGTCGGTGGGGTCCATCACCTTGAGCGCCGACGGAGTGTCGATCTCGTAGGTGTTACCGGGCAGCGGGGCCGCGTCGGCGGTGCCGTCGCCGTCGAGATCGATCTCATCGTAGATGCCGTCGTTCTGAAGATCGAACTGGACCAGGGTGTTGTCCGCCGTGGCGGCGACAAAGACCGGGTTGTAGTAGAGATTGGGGTAGGTCGCGACGTCGGAGTTCCCGGGGGCGAAGCCGATCGTGTAGACCAGGGTGAGGAAGTTCTTGGACAACCAGGAGTGGCCCCAGTCGCTGCGGGCGGTGTTGTAGTCGTAGGCCGTGACCCCCCAGAATCGGTGGTCCGAGGTCATGCGCACGGTGGAGTTGGGTGCGACGTCGCGGCCGGGAACGAGGTCATCCATCGACCGCATGGAGTTGGGAGGGATCGAGACCGAGTAACTGCCCGAGCTGTCGGTGATCGCGACGTCGATGGTGGTGAGCTGGTCGGGATTGAGGATGTAGACATTGGCCGGCCGGTCCTGCTCCGCGCCTCCGTCGGTGGGGCCGACGGTCGGGTCGTCGCCCGGGGCCGTGGTGACGTAGTCGGTCGAGTGGAGGATGTCTGGCAACAGAGCGTAGTGGCGGGTGGCCCAGGTGCCCTCACCGCCGGTGAAGATCATCCCGGTGATGGCCGCCGTGGTGGAGACCTTGGTCCCGGCGTTGATGGTCAGCGCCAGGGTCGGCTCCGAGGCGTCGTTGATGAATCCCATCGACGACCAGTGTTCGCCGCGGCTGAGGGTGAAGGAAACGGTGCCCGCGCCGGGACTGTTGACTGAGACAGAGGTGTCCTCGAAGGCCACCAGTTCGAGCTCCACATACTGGAAGGGCTCGGTCACGGTGTCGAGGACGTAGAGGTCCTCACCGATCGGAACTGAATACGAGCGCGCCGCCTCCACCGCCTGCCGCGAAAGAATCTCGGTGGCGCCGCCGATGTACTGGGTGAGGGGCCACTGGTTGTGGATCAGCGACAGCGGTCCGCCGGTGGTTTTGAGGAGGTCGCCGCCGTCAAATCGGATGTCGGTCGCGACCCGCGAATTGAGGGGCACCGAGCAGCGTTCAGGGGTCGTCCCGAGGACCGGACAACCGCCGCCGAGCCCGAGGTCCGAGTTGAAATTGACGTAGTCGCCGACCGCGAGGATGTCGGTGCTCGGGCACGCGATGTTGGCATTGAAGTCACAGATGTCGCCGTTGGCCGGGTTGCCGTCGCCGATCACCAGGGTTGTCGACTGCAGGCTGCCGATGGTACCCGGGAATCCGTCGAGACCGGCGTCGTAGCCGTCCTCCCAATGGTCGTAGTAGAGCGTCTGGTTGGCCGCGGCGGCGGTGGCGGTGACCACCGAGTTCATCCCGTCGTCGAACTGCGGCCCGCCTTCGCCATTCTGCACCCGGTCCATCATGTCCCACAGGTGCTGCTCCCAGCCGAGGATGAAGTACTCCTGGACGCCGGTGGGGACCGTCTGAGCGCCGATGCTCCCGGCTGCCAGAACCAGCACGAAGGTGGCTGCGACGCAGAGTCGCGAGCGCAGGGTGGTGGTCGTTCGATCTGCCGTTGGGTCCGGCTTACCTGTCATCATCATCTCCCTTGTCAGGCGCAACACAGCAATCCCCGGGGCCCCTCAGACGTGGACCCCAGCAGGTATGGATCATGAAAAGCAAGATCGCTGCCGGATTCAAGACCCATATCAGGAACCACTCGCAGGACTCGGGTCTGATTTCGAGACACAACCCATGCGACCATGATAACCCCGGGGACACGCCATGTCGCCGTAGAAACAAGCGTTTGACCGAGCTTTGACGTTTTTCAGGACAGGTTGATCAGCGCCAGTGGAGTGGTCGTTCAGAAGCCGGATAAACGTTCTTTGGGGGGAGTCGACGCCAGGCGCTGTCAACCCAGTCGGCAGCTCTGCGTCTGAACGGCGAGACCGGAAAGCGCTTTCACCGTTCAAGAGGACATTCGCGAAAGGAGTTGGACCAGATGAAGAGATTAATGATAGCCGTGATCGCCCTGTGCGTGGTGGCGCCCGTGGTGGCCCAGGAGATGGAGCCGCCGCCGATCGTCGAGGCCTCCCACAACGCGGTGGCCGCCTTTCTGCAGCTGACCGACGAACAGATCGCTACCTGGGACGTGATCTACCGGATCCACCGGGAGGCGGAACTACCGCTCAAGGACGGGATCGCCGCAGTCCAGGCCGAGATCGACGCGCTCTTCGAGGCCGGCGATCCCGACGCGGCTGATCTCGGGGAGTTGGTGATCGAGCGCCACGCGCTGGGTAAGGGCCTGGTTGACGTCCACCTCGTCTATCACGAGGACTTCGTCGCCCTCCTCGACGAGACCCAGGCGAAGCGCCTGAAATTCATCGCCCGGGCCGAAGACGTGCAGAAATTCATCCCTGCCTTCAAGCTCTTCGAGCTCATCCCGCGGCGCTGAGGGTCGCTCCCATTGGTCAATGACGAGCGGGTCTGCGGACCCGCTCGTATCTTTTCAAGATCTGTCTCGGAACCGGCTTCCGACGCCTCGTTTCGAGTGGATCAGGCGGACGGTCGCGTGCGAATTGTGGAGAGACCGCCGTCAATCCCGATCACCTGGCCGGTGACCCAGTCACTCTGACGAGAGAGCAGCCATGTGATGACCGACGCGACCTCCTCGGGGCGGCCGATGCGGCCGAGGGGGTGCATGGCGGCAGAGGCCTTGAGCATCAGCGGGCTGCCGGTGATGGCGGAGGCCAGGGGGGTGTCGACCAGGCCCGGAGCGACCATGTTCACCCGGATTCCGTTCGCGGCATAGGTGGCGGCGGCGGACCGTCCGAGCCCGATAACTCCCGCCTTGGCCGCAGCAATGGCCTCGTGGTTCGGCAGACCGACCTGTGCCGCCGCCGACGCCATCAAGACGATGGAACCGCCGTTTTTTCGCAGTGTTCTGGCCCCGGCGCGGACTGTGGCGAAGGCCGAGTCCAGGTTGGCTGCGATCGTGTGCCGCCACTCATCATCGGTGGTCTGGTGGGCCGACTTGAGGAGGATCGAGCCAACGCAGTTGACGATGCCGTCGAGCGAGCCGTTGCTGTCGGCGGTCGCCTTGATGAAGGCCTCGACTGCGGCGGCGTCGGTCGCATCCAAAGATCGGGAGGCCATCCCGCCGAGTTCCACCGACAGGGCTTCGAGGCGTCCCGCGTCGCGGGCCGCAAGTGCGACCGTCGATCCGGACGCAACGAGCGCCCTCGCGACCGCCGATCCGATGCCGCCGGTGGCACCGAGAATGACATACACTGGCTTTCGTTCCATGGGTATCTCCTGTTCGTTCGAGGCCGCCCCGCGTGGGGTGGCGGAGGGGTTAAGTGCCGGGAGGGCCGCTCGAATTCCAGAGTCTCCGGCCGTCGGACGTCCTCAGCCTGGCGGTCGGGTGTCGCTGGTGAGCGTGGAAATGTCCCGTTGTGGAAGGCGGCCGCCGCGCCTTCGGTTTCAAGGGTGTGATGGCACGGGTTGTTGAACTTGACGAAGTGAGCCGGACCTTTCGCCGCGGCGACGAGCAGGTGAAAGCTCTGGCTGACCTGTCCTTTCGCCTCGAGGCCGGCGAGATGGTGGCCCTGGTGGGGCCCTCGGGGTGCGGCAAGTCGACCGCCCTCAATCTGGTTGGTGCGGTGGATCGCCCCGACAGCGGACGGGTGGTGGTCTGCGGGGTGGACGTCGGCGCAGCTTCCGAAGCCCAACTGGTGGCGCTGCGCCGGCGCGGCATCGGCATGGTCTTCCAGGCCTTCCACCTGGTGCCGCATCTGACGGTGGAGGAGAACATCGCCTTGCCGTTGGCGCTCGATCGGCGGCGCGATGCGGACCGGGTTGACGCTCTGCTGCGCCGGGTCGGACTTGAACACCGCCGCCGTCACTTCCCCTCCGAGCTTTCGGGTGGCGAACAGCAGCGGACGGCGGTGGCCAGGGCGCTGGTTCACCGCCCGCAGGTGGTGGTCGCTGACGAGCCCACCGGCAACCTGGACTCTCGAACCGGAACGGCCGTGATGGAGCTGCTCGCCGAGCTGCGGCGGGAGGAGGGCGCGGCGTTGCTCCTGGCGACTCACGACGATGCGGTGGCGTCACTGGCGGATCGAGTGGTCGAGCTCGCCGACGGCCGGAGGGTGGGATGACCGGCGTCAAGGGCGGCCTCAGCGGACGCTCCCGATGATCGTTCGTGCGCTCTTTCTCCGCCCGCTGGTGCGCCGGCCGTGGCGGTTTCTCGTGACCGTCCTCGGGGTCGCGGCCGGGGTGGCGGCGGTGGTGTCAACGATGGCCGCGAGCCGCGCCGCGGTCGCCTCCTTTGCCGAGGGCGTTGACGAAATGGCGGGCGCGGCCAGGCTCGAGGTCGTTCGGCCGGGCGGTCTGCCCGAGTCGTTGTTGGCCGACCTGCGTCCGCTGACCGGCGACGCGGTTGTCGTGCCGGTGGTGGAAGAAAGCGTGTTGCTGGTCGAGCTCGGCGACGGCGTGCGTCTGCTGGGGGTCGACATCCTGCTCGATATGGAAGTGCGGCCGGTGCTCGCCGAAAGGATCGCTGCTCCGACCCTCGAAACCCTGCTCCTGGGTTTCGGGGCCGTCCTCTCGAAGCCGCTGGCACACGAGCTCGGAGCGAAAGTCGGGGACGACCTCACGGTCTCCGCCAACGGACGTCCGGGCACGCTCGAGGTCGCCGCGATCTTCGATGCGGGCGAGCTGTCGGCGGTGTGGGAGCGGGTGGTTTTGGTTGATGTGGCGGCGGCGCAGGAGCTGCTCGGCCGCGCCGGCCGGCTCGACCGGATCGAGCTGGTGCCGCGAGGCGACGCCGACCTGGAACGGCTGCGGGCTCGAGCGATCGAGTTGCTGCCACCGGATGTGAGCGTCGCGGAGCCGTCTGAGCGGCGGCGGTTTGCCGAGCAGATGTTGGCCTCCCTGCGCTTCAACCTCATCGCGCTGTCGGCGATTTCGGTATTGGTGGGAGGGGTGCTGGTGGCGACCACGCTGGCGACGTCGGTCGTGCAGCGCCGTTTCGTGGTGGCGCTGTTGCGATCGATGGGGGCGTCCCGCGCCCGCGTCGCGGCGGTGGTGCTCGCGGAGGCTTTGGGCATCGGTCTCGTCGGGGGCGTGATAGGTGTTGTCGCCGGTTTTGCGGGCGCTCGATTGGCGTTGGCCAGCGTCCGTTTCACGGTGGCGTCAGTGGTACGGGGCATTCCCGCCTCCGAGATCCGCTTCGAACCGGCGCTCGCCGTCGCCGGGGTGGCGCTGGCGGTAGCCACTTCGCTGGCGGCCTCCATTCTGCCGCTGGCCGAGGTGATGGCGACACCGCCGCTGCAGGGTCTGCGCGCCGCGGTGCCGCGGCGGCTGAGCCGCGCCGCCCGGATGCGGACCTCGGCACTGTTGCTGGCGACCGCTGTGATCGTGGTCATCTTGAGCCGGATGCCGGCGTGGGGCGATCTGCCGCTGGCCGCCCTGCTCGCCGCACTGCTGGTGATGGGCGCGCTCCTGGCGGGTTCGGGTCTGCTGCTCGACCTCCTCTCGCGCATCGGTCACGGTCCGGTCTTCCGCCTGCCGTCTGTGGCCCTGCGTCTTGCGGCGGCAGCGCTCTCGGCCTCGCGGCGGCGCGCCGCCTGGGCGGCCGGGGCGGTGGCGGTGGCGGTGGCGCTGGCGGTGGCCATCGCCACCATGGTGGTGTCCTTCCGGGCCACCGTGGAGCACTGGACCGAGGCCGGGATGAGGGCCGATGTCTGGGTCCGTCCGTTGGCCGCGTCCACCGGGGTGTGGGTGGGCCGGCTGGATCCCGAGGTCGTGGTCATCGCCGAGGAGCTCTTCGGCCCCGAGACGGTGGATCCCTTCTACTCGGTCACCGTGGAGTACGAGGGCCGCCCGGTGGCCTTTGCCGGGGCGGCCTTCGACGTGGTTCAACACTTCGGCAGCGTGCCCTTCCCGGGGCGCGACTCGGCGGCGGTCTTCGCCGAGGCCTCCAGCCGCCGGGGCGCGGTCGTCAACGAGCCCTTTGCCAACCGTTTCGGCGTCCGCGAGGGCGACCGGGTCCGGTTCGATCTGCCGGGCGGGGCGCTGGAGCGCGAGGTGGTCGGCGTTTTCACCGATTACTCGCGGTCGCACGGGTTGGTGGTGGTGGACCGCTCCGATTTCCTCGAGCACTTCCCCGATCGCGGTCCCGAGGACATGGCCCTGTTTCTGCCACCGGAGGTCGACCCTGAAGCTGCGCGACGGATGATGCTCGAAGCGGTGCGCGGCCGCTTCCTGGTCGAGGCGCTGGTCAATCAGGAACTGCGATCGGCGGTGTTGCGGGCCTTCGAGCGGACTTTCGCCATCACCACGGCCATGTATCTGGTGGCAGCGGTGGTGTCCGTGGTGGCGGTGGCGACCGTGCTCTTCACACTGGTCGGGGAGAGGCGCCGCGAGCTCGCAACGGTGCGCGCCCTCGGCGGTTCGCCATCCCAGGTCCTGCGCATGGTAGTGGCAGAGGCGGGCCTGTTGGGTGTGGCAGCGGCGGCGGAGGGCACCCTCGCCGGTCTCGCGGTCGGTGTGATCCTGGTCAAGGTCGTCAACCTGCAGAGCTTCGGCTGGTCGTTGCAACTGATCATGCCGTGGTCGACCCTGCTGCCCTTGACGGGGTGGGTCGTTCTTGCCTGTCTGCTCGCCGCTCTGGCGCCGGCCGTCGCGGCTTCGCGTCTGCAGCCGGCGGAGGTTCTGCGTGAGGAGGGTTGAGTGCGCTTGAGAAGCCTGCTGGTGGTGATGGCGGCGTGCGCGGTTTTCTCGGGCCCGCGGGCCGCCGAGTGGGTCGAGGTCGACGGTCCGCCCGCGTTGGTCTTCCCCCGCGATCACGGCGCCCACCCCGGCCACCGCACCGAGTGGTGGTACGTGACCGGGCTCCTCGACACCGACGACGGCAACCGCTACGGCTTTCAACTGACCTTCTTCCGCCAGGGAATGGCCTCCGGGGCTGCCGAGGCCGGGTCGTCGGCCCTGCGGGCGCGGCAGATCGTGGCCGCCCATCTCGCGATTGCAGACATCTCGAAGGGGCAGTTCCACCACGCGGAACGGCTGCGCCGGGCCGATGGCGCGCTCGCCGGGTATTCGGTTGCCGACCTCGAGGTGTGGCTCGACGACTGGCAGTTGCGGTCGGGACCCGGGAGGCAGGATCTTCGGTGCGAGCGCGCGACGCCGCTACCGGTATCGGTCTCGACCTCGAGCTGCAGCCTCAGAAGGAGCTGGTGCTCCACGGCGATGACGGATACTCGCGCAAGGGCCCCGAGACCGGCAATGCCTCGGTCTATGTGAGCTGGACACGGCTCGCCGTCACGGGTCAGCTGGAAATCGATGGTTCGCATCTCGCGGTCTCCGGCGCGGCGTGGTTCGATCACGAGTGGGGCACTTCGCAGCTCGGCGAGGGTGTGGTCGGGTGGGACTGGTTCAGCCTCCGTCTCGACGACGGCCGCGACCTGATGATCTACCGGCTGCGGCGCAGAGACGGGACCGCGGACCCGTACTCGTCGGGCAGCCTGGTGACGAGCGGCGGGGAGGTCATCAGCCTCAAAGCGGACGACGTCGTGATCGAGCCCACGGGCTTCTGGACGAGCGAGGCCTCCGGCGGCACCTATCCATCGGGTTGGAGGCTTCGGGTCCCGCGCTCATGCCGTCGACTTCGAGGTACGGCCACTCCTCGAGGACGCCGAGATCGACGGCTCGCGCACCACCGGGGTCGTCTATTGGGAGGGGCCTGTTGCAGCAACCGGGTCCGCCACCGGCGAGGGCTACGTCGAGCTCACCGGCTACGCCGGATCGCTCGAAGACAGGTTCTGAATCTCCTGTGGTGGGTGGTTGCGTCACACCCGGTTGCGCAGCATCAACTCCCGTGGGTGGGGCTCGAGGTAGAGCTGTCCCTTCAAGTAGGGGATGTCGTGTTTGGCGACGTGGTGTCGCAACAGGGTGAGCGGCACCACCAGTGGAACCAGCTCACGGTGGTAGTCCTCGATCAATCCTACGGCCTCCTGTTTTTCGAAGGGGTCGAGCGCCTCCTTGAGGTAGCCGAGGGCGTGGTAGAGGACGTTGGTGTGGCGTTTGCGGGTGGCGCGGGTCTGCAGCACCTGGTGGAACTCATCCTCGTAGGATCGGTACAGCTCTTCATCGGGGAGCTTCCCGGCCGAGGCGACGATGCGGCCGAGACGGCGGTAGCCGGCCTCGTTGTGGGCGCGCAGGACGAGCTTGTGGGCGGTGTGGAACTCCACCAGCCGGCGCCGTGAGAGGCCTCTGCGGACCAGGGTCCGCCAGCGGTGGCGGCAGAAGACGTGCTCGATAAAGCGCTCGCGGAGGACGGGATCGTTGAGCCGTCCCTCCTCCTCGACCGGGAGGTTGGGCCACTTCTCCAGCAGCACCCTGGCGAAGATCCCGACCCCGTCCTTGGACGGCATCCCCCCCTTCCCGAAGACCTTGACCCGCTCCATGCCGCACGATGGAGAGGCGCGTTTCAGGATGTAGCCGTCGAGGTCCTTCGCCATCAGGGCGTCGACCTTCTCTCGCGAGTAGACCTCCATCTTTTCGGTGAGGTCGTTGCCCGATTTGGGTTCCACCAACCGCGGCCCGTCGTCGCCGTCCACCAGCCGGATGGTTGGCCGCGGCACCCCGAGACCGATGTCGAGCTCGGGGCACACCGGCACCCAGTCGAACCACTCTCCGAGCACGTCGGTGAGGTAGCGGTCGCGTTTGTGGCCGCCGTCGAAGCGGACCTTGGCGCCGAGCAGACACGACGAGATCCCGAGCCGTATCGGTTCCTCGTCGTGCCAGGGGCGCCACGAAGGTTCGGTGGTCGTTGGTTTGTTCATGCCGCCATGATGGCACGAATCCTGATTTGTGGGCAGCGACAATCGCTCGCAGCGAGATGTGGGGTTCCAGTGGTTTCACCGAGCTCATAGTGCTGTGGCCCACTGCGGACGGCAAGACGCTCGGCTACGATGGCCGCGGAAGGAGCCTCCACCATGCACGAACACAGCAGACGCTCATTTGTCGCTCGAGCTCTGGCAGGGCTCGGCAGCAGTGCACTGCTCCTCGCCGCCGATCGTGAGGCGCTGGTGGCGCAGGCGGAGGAGTTGTCTTCGGCGGCGTGTGGAGCCGGCGGAGACTTCTGGCGGCTCGTCCAGAGCGGTTTCCAGCTCGAGCCGGGGTTGGTCTACCTCAACAACGCCTCCTTGGGGCCGTCGCCGGACTTGGTGGCCGACGCCACCGAGGCCTTCCGGCGCCGGCTCGACGCCTTTCCCTCGCGCTACATGTGGGGTGGGTGGACCCAAGAGAAAGAGGCTGTCAGGTCGCAGTGCGCCGGGCTGCTCGGCGCCGATGCCGAGGAGATCGCGCTCATCCACAACACCACCGAAGGCATGAATCTGGTCGCCTCGTCGCTCGCGCTCGAGCCTGGCGACGAGGTCATCCTCGCCGACCACGAACACAATTCCGGCACCATCCCCTGGCGCTATTGGCAGGAGCCGAAAGGGGTGCGCCTGGTGCGGCCGACGCTGCCGATCCTGCCGTCGGACCCGGAGGAGATCGTCGAGGTCTACCGCCGTGCCATCACGGAGAAAACCCGGGTGATCTCGATGTGCCACATCGTCAACACCAACGGGATGATCCTCCCGGTCAAGGCGGTGGCGGAGATGGCGCGGCCGCTCGGTATCCTGGTGGCGGTGGACGGGGCCCAGGCTCCGGGGCAGATCGATATCGACCTTCACGATCTCGGATGCGACTATTACGCCGCCTCGGCCCACAAGTGGCTCTTGTCGCCCAAAGGAGTGGGCGTCTTCTTCGCTCGAAAGGAGACTCAGAGTCGCCTCAGACCTCTGATCGTCGCCTCCGGGTGGGACGACGAGTCGATCCGCCGGCTCGAGAATTACAACACCCGCAACCTGCCCGAGGTCTTGGGGCTGGGCGTGGCGGTCGATTTCCAGAACCTGATCGGGCCGGAGCGCCGCACAACGCGGATCCTCGAGCTGAAGCACTCACTCCGCACCGCGCTCGCCGGCAACCCTGCCTTCGCCGTCAAGACGCCATTCGGCAACCAGTTGTCGGCCGGCATCACGACCGTGGAGGTGGTCGGGCGCGACGCGCCGGAGGTGGCCGCCCTGCTGGCCGATCGCCACCTCATCGACTGCCGGCCGATGACGAGCCACGGCCTCAACGGCGTCCGCATCTCCCTCTCGGTCTTCAATTCCGAGGATCAGGTGGCCCTGCTGGTGGCGGCGTTGGGCGAACTGGCCGCGCCGGCGACCTGATCGCCTGAGGTGCTGACCCACCGGATCCTGCGCTCGAGCATGAGGGCGACGACCACCGCGAGGATGCCGGTGGCGAGCCCGGCGGCGATATCGGTCAGCCAGTGGATGCCGAGCACGGCTGTCGACAGAATCACCAGGAGCCCCAGCCACAGGGCCGCCCAGCGGAAACGCAGGTGCTCGACAAACGCGAGACCCACCACCACGACGGTCAGCGAGACGTGGAAACTCGGGAAGCAGTTGTCGAGACCCGAAAAGGGTCGGAAGACCTCGATCAGCTGCGGCGCCCACAGGTCCGACAACAAGATGGCGCCCGAGTCCGGCCACGCCCACCGCTCGGGGACCGGGAAGAAGAGGAAGAAGGGCAGGCTCACGGCGTAGTCGACCGCGATGGCGAGGGCGAAGACCCGGAAGGGGCGAGGGTTCGCTCTGCTGGCCAGCGCCCACCCGGTCACCACCACCAGCGCGAGGAGCACGAAGAAATAGGCGATGGAGTAGCCGTAGACGACCAGCGGCGAGGCCCCGTCCCAGCCGACGAGCGTGAGGCCGCCCTCGAAGAAATGAGCGGCGCGGGCGAGTTGAAAACCCAGGTCGCGGCCGGCGCCCCAGTTCAGACGCAGCGCGGTCTCGATCGTGGTTTCGACGAGGTTGATGACGAAGACCGCGGCCAGGAGCAGCAGCGGCAACCGGTGGCGGGCGATGGCCCGGCGCGCCCTGGTGGCGATGCTCGCGGATTCGAAAGCCGACCGGGAGAGACGGGCGGCATCTGCGGCGTCGGCAGCCGATCCGCCGGAGGCGTGCTGCCGTTTGAGAATCCTGAGCTGTTCGTACAGGCTCTCGGCGGACTGCAGACGTTCGTTGGGGTCCTTTTCAAGACACATCGCGATGGCGAGCTGGAGGTGCTCGGGCACGTCGTAACGCACGGTCGAGATCGCCCTGGGATGGCTGCGCAGGATGGACGCCATCACCGCGGCCGGGTTGGCGCCCTTGAACGGCCGTTCGCCGGTGAGCATTTCGTAGAGAATGATGCCGAGCGAGAAAAGGTCGGAGCGGCGGTCGATGGAGTGCCCCTTCACGTGCTCCGGGGACATGTAGGGGATGGTCCCGATCAACATGCCGTCGCTGGTCAGGCGATCGTCGGCCGGCAGCGGCTGATCGGCGAGGGTCGCACCTTCGAAGTCCGTCGGTCGCGCCTCGTCCATCAGCTTGGCGAGCCCGAAGTCGAGGACCTTGACCCGCCCGGTCTGGGTGATCATGACGTTGTCGGGTTTGAGGTCGCGGTGGGTGATCCCGGCGGCGTGGGCGGTGGCCACCGCCTCGGTGAGTTGGGCCGCGAGCCGCAGAAATTCTTCGAACGGCAGACCGCCGCGCGGAATCACCTCGCGCAGGGTGCGCCCCTCGACCAGCTCCATGGCCAGGAAGTGGATGCCGTCGGTCTCCTCGACGCCGTGGATGGTGACGATGTTGGGGTGGTTCATGGCGGCCGCGGCCCGGGCCTCGGTTCGAAAACGCTGCAGCTTTTCCTGATTGCTGACCGACTCGGGCGGCAGCACCTTGAGGGCGACCTTCCGTTCGAGGCGGGTGTCCTGGGCGAGGTAGATCTCGCCCATGGCGCCGCCGCCGATGTGCTCGAGCACCCGGTAGTGCGCCAGCATCTTTCCGACCACCGGTGACCTGGCAACGCCGCCGGTCACGAGAGCAGGGTCTCCTCTTCCGGGCGGCGGTCGGTTTTCCGGCGGCTGCCGAGCGCCCGCACCGCCGCTGCCGCGGCCAGCGCCAACAGGACGACGAGGGCGCCGGTGGCGATGCGGTAGAGGGTGTTGGGTGGGACCGTGCGCAGTTGATACACCCGGAACGAGACGTTGCTCAGGGGGTCGAGGTCGGGGGCACTCTCACCCGAGCGCCGGAAGTCGTCGGCCTCGAGTTCGTGGACGAACGGGCTCGAAGCCCGGATGTGGGCTGAAAAAACCGGCCCCGCGCGAAAGCTGTTGCGTTCGGGGTCGAGCCAGGTCACCCGCTGGACCGGGACCTCGCCTCCGGGCGGCAGGGCGAGAGTCGTGTCGCGGATGATGATCGGCTGGCGGCCGCTGAACGGCCAGACGTAACGGATGCGGTGCAGCCGGCTCTGCATCAGGGTGACGATGCGCTCGGTGAGGTCCTGGCCGTCGCGGAAACTGATCGGAAAGATCTGGTCGGCGACATCGGTGCCGGGAATCGAGCTCCTCAACCGAGCGGCCCCGTCGTGGATCCGGTCGATGGTCCAGACGTAATCGATGTGCTCGTGGAAATCCTCGTCGTAGAGCACGAACTCCATGCCCGACAGACGAACCGCGTGTTTGGCGGAGGTCAGCATTTCGGCGGTCGCGGCGCGATCGCCGGCAGCGCTGCGCACATCGACGGTCACCGGCGCCGCCTGCTCCCGGGCCAACCAGCGCAGGTGGGCGAGAGCGTTGCGGGCCTCGGGGGCGTCGACGATATCGAGCCAGGTTCCGAAATCGCCGACCGCGATCTCGTCAGCCGGCATCTCCCGAATTGCCGCCCGGACCCTTTCCTTGAGCTCCGCCGGCGCCCAACGCGAGCACACCAGGAGATCGTTGGGGATGGCCGACGGCAGGCGGACAAAGACCACCTCGCGACCGAGGGCGAGGTCGGCCGGGGCGGCGTCTGACGAGGTGAAGCGCGTGCGGGTGCCGTCCCACACTGCGGCGAGATCGGCCTCGCCGCGGGCGACGGCACGCACCAGCACGCTCGAGGAGTTCTCCGGTATCTGGGCGACATCGATCGCCGCCAGCGACTCCGTCGGTTCATTCATGTGAAAGATGTGGTTGGCGCGGAAGTGGAGCGACGGCAGGAAGAAGCTCGAGGTCGAAAACAGGCTGTGGTGGACGAACCGCAACCGTCGCGGCGACCCCGTGATCAAGGACACCACGTCGGCGGGGGTCGGGTTCGGCGGCAGGTCGTCGCGCCGGGCCACCAGGTAGGAGTTGTAGGTGGTGGTGGCGGTGGCGTCGCTGATGTAGGTGGCGAGGATCTCCATGTCGGCGCCGAGCATCTCCGACACCACCTGGACGTAGGGTGTGGTGCGGGCCACGAACACGCCCTCGTTGTGATTCCAGGTCGCGAGACGCTCGATGACCTGGCCGTACTCCAGTTCCTCGGGAGCGAACGACAGACCGGCGCGACGTTCGAAATAGGCCTGGAGGCGGCGGTCGGCCTCGCGGGTCTCGGTGTCGAGGGCGACGCCGATAAAGGTCACCCGTTCGTCGGCCGTCGCCGTGAATGCAACCAGGATGCATGCGGCAAGACAGACGACGACGCGTCTTCGGCGTCGTGGCGGGTCGGTCTCCGGTCGCAGTCTCGAGGTCATGTCGGCTCAGGATACACCGGCACGGAGTCCCCCTTGCAGAGGAATCAGGTTTCCGGTGGTACCCTTTCAGAGTGATACCTCCCAAGCAAGGCCATCGCGAAGTCGAGCACACCGCCGATCTCGAACTCGAGGTGTGGGCCCCGGACATGGCAGCACTGCTCGAGGAGGCGGCGCGCGGGATGTACGACCTGATGGCGGTCGAAGTGTCCGACGAGTCGCGCCGCCACCACCGGCTCGAGATCACGGCCGCCGACCGCGAACAGCTGATGGTCTCCTTTCTCGAGGAACTCCTCTTTCTCGCCGACACCGAGGAACTCGGGTTCGATGGTTTTCTGCTCAGCGTTGACGACACCGAGTTGATCGCCCGTCTCGAGGGCGGCTTCATCGTCAACCGCGGCAGGGAGATCAAGGCGGTCACCTTCCACAGTCTCAGAATCGCGGGGAGCGGGAGCGGTTTGCGGACCAACGTCGTCTTCGACGTGTGAGCTCGGGTGATGGTCGAATTGCGCGATCTCATCCGGCGCGGACCCTGGGAGTGGGAGATCCCGATGACCGTCCGCGGCGACATGCGGGTCCCGGTGCGGATCTTTGCCGGCCGCGAGCTGCTCGAGGCGATCACGGGTGACGCGTCTCTGGACCAAGCGGTCAACGCCACCACCCTGCCCGGCGTCGTCGGCGAGGTGCTGGTCATGCCCGACGTCCACCGGGGTTACGGCTTTCCGATCGGCGGGGTCGCGGCCACCGAGTTGCCCGGGGGAGTGATCTCACCCGGCGCCATCGGCTACGACATCAACTGCGGCGTGCGCCTGCTGGCGTCGAAGGTGGAGTTCGATCGCGCAGCCGGCGCGATGGAGGAGCTGGCCTCGGCCCTCGATGCAGCCTGTCCGAGCGGCGTCGGCAAGGCCGGTCGGCTGATGTTGAATGACCACGATCTCGAGCGCGTCTGTCGTGAAGGCGGCATGTGGGCGCAGACGAGCGGTTACGGAACCGTGTCCGACACCGCGCGCACCGAGGAGGGTGGTTCCCTCGAGGGTGCGGATTTCTCGGCGGTCAGCCACCGCGCCCGCGAACGCGGCCGGCCGCAGATGGGCACTCTGGGTGCGGGCAACCACTTCATCGAGGTCGAGGTGGTGGACGAGATCTTCGACCACGATGCCGCCCGGGTCATGGGTCTGGAGGTGGGCTGTCTGACGGTGATGATCCACTGCGGCTCGCGCGGTTTCGGCCACCAGATCTGCACCGACTATGTGAAATCCTTCCAGGGCGCGGTCAAGAAATACGGCATTCGATTACCCGACCGCGAGCTGGTGTGCGCCCCCCTCGATTCGCCCGAAGGCAGGGCCTACGAGAAAGCCATGCGTTGCGCCGCCAATTACGCCTTCGCCAATCGGCAGGTCCTCGCCCACTTCGCGCGCGAAGCCTTTGCCGAGACGCTGCCGGGGCGTGCGAAGAACACTCACCTCCACCAGGTCTACGACATCGCCCACAACATGGGTAAGACCGAGGAGCACGTGATCGACGGCAAGAGCCGCCGGGTCTGCGTCCACCGCAAGGGCGCGACCCGCGCCTTCGGCCCCGGGTTCGAAGGCCTCCCACCCGAGTACCGCCCCATCGGCCAACCGGTGCTGGTGCCGGGCTCGATGGGCACCGCCTCGTGGGTGCTGGTCGGTACCGAAAAGAGCATGAAGTGCGCGCTCGGTTCCTGTTGCCACGGCGCCGGCCGCACCATGAGCCGCCGCCGGGCGAAACAGTCGATTCGGGGTTCCGAACTCCGGCTCCAGTTGGAGGATCAGGGCGTCACGGTTCGAGCCGGCTCGTTGCCTGGTCTGGCCGAGGAGGCGCCGGCGGCCTACAAGGATGTGGACGCGGTCGTGGCAGCCGTGGTCGGCGCAGGAATCGCGCGCAAGGTGGCCCGGCTGCGGCCGGTAGCTGTGGTCAAGGGGTAGTCGTCGCCGTCGTTGGAACGTGAGCCTCGTGCAAAATTCACATTCAAAGGCGGGGCAGGCCCCGCCACTCCAGGGGAATGTCTTTTGTGGGTAGGGGCGGCACCTGTGCCGCCCGACCTCGATCAGGCGCGATAGGTCCGAATTCGGCGGTATATTTCGAATTTTGCACGAGGCTCACGTTCCAGCGATCAGAGCGGCATCAGGTCTTCGAGGTGCTCGGACGGCACCAGCCACTCGGTCGGCTCGCCGTCGCCGAGGGCGGCGATCTTGTGGGCCACCGTGTCGCGAATGTAACGTCCCCAGATCTTGAACGGCAGTTCGTCGACGTCCACGGTCGGCGAGGTGGCGAGACGCAGCATGTACTCGATGATCGAGGAGGCGTTCTGGGCGAGGCGGCCGAAGTCGCCTGCGAGGTCGCGCTGATCGAGAATCCGCTGCTCGTGGATGCAGGTACCGAACTCCGACTCGACCAGATCCTCGAAGGTGGTGAGAATGAGTTCGACCCTGAAGGTCCTGCTGCAGCTCTCCACGTAGGCGCGAAAGCGTTTGTCGAGCTCTGCGACCGGCAGCCCGCGGCGGGCGGCGAACGACCAGTCGATGCCCTGCACGCTGTCGAGGATCACCTCGTTGGGAGGCAACTCGAGGTCCACGAGGTGGTGGATGCCGACGTAAGGGCCGCTGTGAATCTCGCGGTCGTGGGCCCATGCGTAGTCGAGATCGTCGAGGGCCGCCTCGATTGTGGCCATATCACCTTCACCGGCGATCAACTTGACGCCGATGACGTCGTCCACCCGCTGCTTGTCGGGGTCGAAGGTGATGCGCCCGGAGCGGATGCGGTCGGCAACCAGCCGTTCGGCGGCGCCGCGGATCCCGGCCGGGGTGCCCGGCGGATGGTCGTTGGTGATGACAGTCGCGGCGCCGCGCGGCCGGCTGGCGGCGAGCGCCTTGGCCACCATCTCGACCTCGTCGGAAAGCTGGGCGGCGACCCGGCGCGACACCTTGTCGGCGATGCGGCGGATCCGCTTGCGGCGGATGACGGCCGCCAGCCGGCCGTTGCGGAGGGTGACGATGCTCATGCGCACCGGGGTGCGCGGGAAGAATTCCTCCGGCAGCTGGCGATACCAGTCGATGAGTTCGGCGACCCGCGATGTCGGGTGGGCGGCGGCGGCGACGATCGCCTCGCGCAGTTCGTCCTTGTTGGTGGTGCGCTCGAGGTAGAGGTCTTCACGCCGGCAGACTCGGCAAAGATCCGCCACGAACCTGCGCACGGTGGGCGCAGTGACGGCGCGTTCGAATGCGAAGATCTCGGTCAGAATCCGGCCGTCGTCCCCTTCGGGGCGATCGGCGAGCCACCTCATGGCGACGTCGAACAGGCGATCGCGATGTGTCAGACCGGAAAGATACAAGTTGCGAAAACCTTCAGAATATGTGGGTCGAACAATGCCGAACCGACCCTCAACCATGGTACAGCACAGCGGTCACGGCGCCCGACGATTTGTTGCCGAATTTGCTTCGGGGGTCGAACGTAGTGCTGCCATGGGGCCACCGCAATCTCCGCACGCTACACTGGGACGCATCATGGTCGAGTCCCCGGGTAAGATCGAAATCTCGTGTGAGTCGTGCGGCGCCCGGGTGGTTGTCGAACCTCTCGAGCGGACCTCGCGTTGCCCCTACTGCGACTCGCCGTCGGTCGTGGACCGGCCGGCGACCGTGGACCGCCCCGATCCGGTGTTCGCCATCGGCTTCTCGGTCGACCGGAAACGAGCCGATGATCTGGTTCGCGCATTTCTCAGGCGCAAAAAGCTGGCACCCTTCGGGCTCGCAGGGGCTGCCGCGGCAAAGGTGCAGGGGGTGTACGTACCGGCATATCTGTATTCGGCTCTCGCGGTGACCCGGTACGCAGCGCGGATCGGTGAGGACTATTGGGTCACCGAAACCACCCGCGATTCGAAGGGGCGGACGCAGACGCGCCGCAAGAGAAAAACCGAGATCCGGGATCTCCGGGGACCCCACCGGGTCTATCTCGGCGATGTTCTGGTCACGGCTTCGCGGGGCGTTTCCAATGATGAGTTGGAGTCTGCGGAACCCTACAACCTGGATGAACTGCAGAGATACGCTCAGGGCCTGGTGGCCGGGTGGAGCGCGGAGGAGCCGTCGCTGACACGGCGGGAGAGTCTGGACCTCGCGCGCAGCGAATCGACGGCGAAGGTGGGCCACCTGCTGCGAGCTTTTCTCCCGGGAGACAGTGTTCGCGGTCTCGAATACCAGACTGAGTTCGAGGAGGAGAGTGCGGACCTCACCCTGCTGCCGATGTGGGTCTTTGCCGTGCGCTACGATCCGGAAGAGCCCCCCATCCGGTTGCTGGTGAACGGACAGACGGGCGAGGTCTGGGGCAAGGTGCCGACCTCCTGGGCCAAGATCGGGATCATCGCAGCGGTCGTCCTCGGCCTCCTCGCCCTGCCGGTCCTGGTGGCGATGATCGCGGGGTTGGTGGGATGACGTCCGCCTCCGGACCCTGCGCACGGTGTGCAAGCCCCCTCGAGAGGGAGGACCTCCGCTGTCCGATCTGTAACGCGGCGGCCACCGGGACTCAGATCGAGGACACCCACACCACCACCGCCGAGGTGCTGCGCTGCAACGGATGCGGCGCCGCAGTTTCGTACTCTGTCCGGGCGCGCGCGCCGGCGTGCGCCTTCTGCGGCTCGGTGATGCACGTCGAGACCCCGGATGATCCTCTCGAGCAGACCCAGTTCTACGTGCCGTTCTCGGTCGACCGTGCAGCGGCGGATGAGGCCTATCGGAGATGGCTGGGTGGGTTGGGGTGGTTCCGCCCCTCCGATCTCGGATCAGCCAGCCGGGTCGAGAGCCTGACGCCTCTGTGGTGGGTGGCGTGGGTCTTCGACGCCGAGGCTCTGGTGACCTGGGCGGCCGACAGCGATGCCGGAGCCCAGCGCTCCGATTGGGCGCCGCACAGCGGCCAGACCGAACTCGTGTTCGACGACGTGGTGGCGTCGGCATCGCGGGGCCTTGCGGCGTCGGAGACCGACCTCATGATTCCGACCTATGATCTGGCGACCGCGCGTGACGCTCTCGACGATCGCATGCCGGGGGCGACGGTCGAGCAGTTCGATCTCCCCCGGTCGACCGCCCGCGGTCGGGTGACGGCGTTCATCAGACGGCTGGTGAGCGAAAGGCTGCAGCAGGGCGCAATCCCCGGCCGCAGGTTCCGCAACGTGCACGCGGCGCTGGTCCTGCGCCGTCTGGTCACGCGAAGGATGGCCCTTCCCGCCTGGGTCCTCGCCTATCGCTACCGGGGTGCGCTTTACCGCGTCGTGATCTCGGGTCAGGATGCCGGATGTCTGGCCGGTTCTGCACCCTATTCGGTGGCCAGGATTTTCGCGGTCATCTGCGGCGGGGCGCTGGCCGCCGCGCTGGTGGTGGCGTTGTTGATCGCGGCCCTGTGATTGCGGACCGGACCCATCCCTGTGCTACGCTCGCGAACGGTGACAGAGCCCGCGCCCGCCGCCCACGTGGCTTTCGGACGCGAGCGGCGCGGTCCCCACAATCGAGGTGAAAAAATGGCCGAACCGAAGAGAGCCGGCAAGCAACCCGAGGTCCTCAAACTGATGCCCGGTACCTACTGGTGGTGTGCGTGCGGGCGTTCAAGTGGCCAGCCCTTCTGCGACGGGTCGCACACCGGGAGCACCTTCGAACCGGTCCGCATGGAGCTCGAGTATTCGCGGTCGGTCTCCTTCTGCATGTGCAAGCAGACCAAGAGCCCGCCCTTCTGCGACGGGTCGCATGCCAAGCTCTGACCGACCGGTGGTGGACGAAAAGCCGGAACCGGGTCTGACTGCAATGGAGGACGCGCAACGGTCCGACGAAGCGCCGTCGATGGGCCCGATGGACGACGGCTACGCCGACCAGTTGCGGGAGCATGTTGGAGCTCGTCGAGCATGGCGATCTCTCGCAGGTCGGCCGCTTCATCGACGTCCTCCACGCCAACGATCTCGCCGATCTGTTCGGAGTGCTGCCGCGTCCGCTGTGGCCTGAGGTCATCTCCCGCCTCGGCATCGACCGCATCTCCGACCTGATGGAGGAGCTCCCGGATCACCTGCGCGACGACCTCGCGGAGCACTTCGAACACAAAGAACTGACCGAGATCATCGAAGCGATGGCGTCGGACGACGCCGCCGACGTGCTCGCCGATCTGCCGGCGCCGCTGGCGCGGAACCTGATCGAGGCCCTGCCGATCGAAGACCGCCACGAGGTCGAGACCCTGCTCAAGTACCCCGAGGACACGGCCGGCGGCATCATGCAGGTGGAGCTGGTCGCGGTCCCGGAGACCGCCACCGTCGCCGAGACCACCGAGGCGATGCGGGCGAACGCCGAGGAGGCGAGCACCTTCCACTTCATCTACGTCGTCGACGATGAGGATCGTCTGGTCGGCGTGCTCAATCTCGGCGCTCTGCTGCTGGCGCCTCCCGACCAGTTGATCGGCGAACTCGTCAAACGCGACATCCACGTGGTCCACCCCGAGGTCGACCAGGAGGACGTGGCGCGGCTCTTCCGCCGCTACGACCTGGTCGCGCTGCCGGTGGTGGACGACCGCGGCCGCCTCCTCGGCCGCATCCTGCACGACGACGTCGTCGACGTCCTCGATGAGGAGGCCGACGAGGACATGATGCGGATGGCCGGCGCCACCACCCACGAGCCGGAACTGGTCTACACCGACCAGGTCCTCAAGATCGCCGGCGTTCGCCTGCCGTGGCTGCTCGCCACCCTCGCGGGTCTGACAGTGCCCGCCTTCCTGGTGTCCGCGTTCCAGGTGTCCTTCCCGGACATGATGACGCTGGTGCCGTTCATCCCGGTGATCGGCGCCATGGGCGGCAACGTCGGCTCGCAGTCCTCGACCATCGTCGTCCGCGGCTTCGCCACCGGTCGTGTCGACGTTCACAACCTCGGAAAGTTCCTGCTCAAGGAACTGATGATCAGCCTGCTGATGGGAGTCGCCTGCGGCGTTGCTCGCCGGCGCGGTGGCGATCGTCTGGCGCGGCAACCCGCTGCTCGCCGTGACCGTGGCGGTCTTCCATGTTGGCCGCGATGACGACCGCGCGCTCTCCTGGGGGTGCTGGTGCCCTGGATGTTCCGGCTCCTGAACATCGACCCAGCCATCGCCGCCGGTCCCCTGGTCACCACCATCAACGACACGACCGCGATCAGCATCTACTACGTGATGGCGCTGTTCCTGATCTCAGGCTGACCTCGACCTCAATCGACTGCGGAGGTCTGAGAAACCACCTCACCGTTTTCCTCGCACACCACCAGCAGGGGCGTTCCGTCGCGGATGATGTGGAGCATGGCCCGCGCGTCTTCTGGCTCGCACCACGACGACCAGGGCCGGCGGCGGCACCACGGGAGATTTTCCCCACAGCCGCTGCCAACCCGAACCGAGGCGGTCGGCCGCTCGCCGCCACCAGCCGGTCGGGGGGTCCGGACCGAGGTGGAGCTCCCAGGAGTTGTCGAGGCCGACCGCGATCTGCACCGGCGCCTCGCGGTCGGGGTTCGGCACCGGGGTCGGCGATTCGGCGTCTTCGTCGTAGGGCACCAGGGTCGGCGGCGCCACCACCGCCCGCCACTCGATCGCGGGGTCGCCCACGACTTTCCACACTGCGGGCAGAAAACCGGACAACTCCTGCGCCTCCTCGCCCGGCGCCCGCCGCACCACCAGCCGTACAGCCCGCACCGGAATCCGTTCGAGTTCCATCCCGCGGACCATGACCTGAAGAGCGTCGGAGTGGATGTCGAGGCGCAGGTAGAGGGCAGGCGTCTTGGCCAGTGCAAGCTCGAGCTGGACGGCCGAGTCGCCGGCCGCAGCCGGCGCCGCGCTAATACAGATAGACGCGAGCGCCCACAGGAATCGTCTGATAGACATACTCGAGGTCCTTGTTGCCGAGCCGCACGCAACCGTGGGTGACCCCCTGGCCGAGGAGGGTCTGGAACAGGGTGCCGTGAATGATGTAGCCGTCGCCGAGGTAGAGGGCGTAGTCGCCGAGCGACACCCGGTCGACGCGCAGGGAGACGTCCTTCGGCGGTTCGAAGCCCTCCTCGATGAACGCCCAATCGGGTTTGGTCCAGATCGGGTCGCGCACCTTGGAGATCACCCGACGTTCGCCGAGCGGGGTGTCGAAGGTCCACGTCTTCTTTCCGGACGGGTGGACGAGCACCGTGCCGCTGCCCGTCGAGCACACCGCTTCGCGCAGCAGAGTGGCGCCGTCGTACACCAGCAGACGGTTGCGATAGGTGTCGATGACGATGTGGAGCCCCTTCGGCCGCAGGGCCGCGAGACGGCCGGCGGCGCGCTCCTCGGCCTTGGGGTCGACGTCCTCGCTGCTGCAGAACTCCGCACGGCGGTCGACAGGATGAACCGTCGTGCGGTTCCCGAGGGCGGTCTGCAGGATCATGAGGGTGAGAAGGCAAAGGGCGGAAGCGCCGCCGAGCCACAGCGGCCACCGGGCGCGGGGCGGCGGTGACGGCGGTGGTGCGACGAGTTCGGGTTGTTCGGGTTCCATCACAGCGTCCCGACGATGGTCACCGGGGTGCCGACCCGGACCTTAGGATACAGCCGGTCCATGTCTTCGTTGGTCAGGGCCACGCAACCGTCGGTCCAGTCGCGGCCGCTGCCGCCGTGGCCGTGGATTTCGATCAGGCTGCCGGCGCCGGTCCCGCGGCGCACGTCGCCGCCCGCCTCGGCTGCGCGGTAACGGCGCAGGTCGGCGGCGTTCGGGTAGTCGATGAGCAGGGCGAGGTAGTACTTGGTGGCGCCGCCGGCCTTTTTGACGGTCACCTTGTAGCGGCCCTCGGGCGTGGCCCGATCGCCGGTGTGGAGCTTGCGCTCGAGCCCGTTGCCGCCGAGTTCGGCCGCGAACACCGCGCGTTCTCGGCCGCCCTCGTAGAGATGCAGGCGGCGCCGGAACTTGTCGACGATGATGGCCGCGCGGCCGGTGCGCCGCGACTCGTCGATGGTCTCGTCGGCCTGCTCGCGCCACAGCGCCAGCAGGGTCGGGTCGGAAAACCGCTCGACGCTCCGGCTCCAGGAGTGATCGAGACCGGCGGCGACGACCAGGGCCTCTTCCGCGTGCTCGATGGCGGTGTCGAAGTCGCCGCTCTCGGCGAGCCTGCGTGCGGTCGTCGCGTGGTAGCGGGCGGATGCGGTTTCGCTGGCGTTCCTGCCGTCGACCCCGGCGAGTCCGATCCTGCCCTCCGCGGCCTCGATACGGGCCTCGGCGCGGGCCAGGAGCGAGCGCGAGCCGTGCGGCCTGATCGGCGCGCACGCTCCGCGCCGCGACGAGAGCGCGGCTCGCCGTCACCATCGCGCTGTTCCAGGCGGCCGCCGTGCGGCCCGTCTCGCGGCGCCAACGGGAGGCCGCGTTCCGGCGTGCGGTCTCCACTTCGGCTGCCGCCATCAGGCGTTCGATCTCGGCAGCGGCCTCCGGGTCCGCCGCCCGCACCTCGCGGACGGCCCGTTTGAGAGCCGCACGGAAACCGTCCCACTCCGTGGGGTCGGGCGGTGCCTGCGCGCAGCCGGTCGCCATCGCGGCCGCCACCAGACACGCGGCACACAAAAGGAACCGGCGGCGAGGCGCCGCCGGTGTCCGTTCGACCGCGAGCCGGTGTCAGCACCCGAGCTTGGCCTTCGCGTTCTCCAGGTCGGTGACGACCGCGTCGAGACCTTCGAGCAGACCGTCGGCCATCGCGTTGGCCTCGAAGTAATCGCCGTCGTCGGCGGTCGCCTGGACGTCGACCAGCTGCGTCCGCAGGCCGTCCACGTTGCCGCGCATGATCTCGAGATCTCCCGCGAAGCCCTTCGGCCGCTTGCGGCAGGTGGCGAGGGAAGCGAGCAGACCGTCAGCGTCGGCCAGATTGGCCTCGATGCTGGCAATGTCATCCGCCACTGCGGCGGCCATCGCCTCTTTGCCCGCGACTGCAGCCTCCTGAGCCGCCATGGCCGACTCCTGAGCCGCGGCCAGCAGCTGGGACGCGTCCTTGTAACTGCGGGTGAGGGCGAACTTGGCGTTCTGGACCTCAACCTCGGCCACGGCTGCGTTGACAGCCGATTGTGCCGCTTCCCAGGCTTCCGGCGCGTAGGTGGCGGCTTCCGCATCGCCGGCCGCCTGCAGCGCGCTCTGCGCCTGGTTGATGGCATCCACGGGCGCCTTGGCGCAGGCGCTCAGGCCCACGATCGCCAGGGCGACCACCACTGTGACAAACACTCGACGACTCTGTGACATCTCATCCTCCTGTTGCAGGGGAACCCGTAGCCGCCAGAAATTGATCGCCGCGGTGAGGGGGCGGCCCGAGGGCCCCGAGTAATCCCTTCACGCCGCGGCTCGTGCACTGTGGAATATACACCACAATCAAGACCCCAGGGGGGTCTCGGCTGAAAACAACCGCAATTCCGGTGCTGACAGACGCTCGAAGTCGGCCCTGGTTTGACCGGGGATGACCTCAGCGGCCTTTGACCTTCATCTTCACCGGCGTGTCGGGGTACTCACTCTTGAGACCTGCGAGCAGCTGGATGATCGCGTCGTTGCCGCCGTGCTTCTGTTTGGCGTCCTCGAAGGTGAAACTGCTGCCCTTGGTGAGGTCGAACTCCACTTCGTAACAGAAGTCGCCCGACGAGCGGGCCTTGCAGCGGGCGGTGATCGATTTGATGGCGACCACCGTCAGGTCCATCGCCTTGCTCTGGTCTTCCGAGTCCCGCCACTCGAGCTTTTCGGCGGTGAGGGTCAGCTGGCCCGAACGGGTCTTACCGAAGGCCATGGTGCCGCCCTTCAAGACCAGACCACCGACCACCAGGCTCTTTGGTTGAGTTGCGGCCGCCGTGGCGACGCTTCCGGGCGCGGTATCGGTTTCGAGGAGTGTCGCCGTCATCAGGGCTGCGATGATCCCCTCCGAGACGTCGTTCTCCTTGAGGTAGATCAGATCGTTGATGGTCGGACGCTGCACCACCCCCTGCTGGAGGATCTGCTCCTCGATGAGCTTCTCCGAAAGCCCGGACTCAACCAGTCGTACCAAATCAACGAGCTTTGGGTTGTCGGGAACCGCCGCGGCGGCAACCGGCGCGCTCGCCGTGTACGCCGAGGGCCCCTGTGCCAGGGCGCCCATCACCGATGGCGGGACCCCGGCAGCGCGCATGCGCTCCTTGTCGGCGGCGGTGGGCTGAGCCACCGTGTTTGCGGGGTCGGCCATCTGGGTGAGGATCTGCTCGGCCGACGCCCCCATGCGGTGGGCGGCGATAATCGAGTCGGCGGTGATCTCGTAGGCTGCCGCAGGTACGGCCACGAGGATCAGGATCGACAAAATAAACCTTTTCATGGTTTCTTCTCCCTTGACCGGTCATCCGGCGCCGGTCGATTCTTGCCACGTTCTCCGCGCTCGGGGTTGCCGAACGATTCCGCCAACTCCCTGATAGCGACGGATCATACTCGACTTCCGGCCGACCTCGAGTCGGCAAAATGGAATTTTACAAGGTGGTTACTCGGTAGAGACGGACCTCACCAACGGTTCGGTTTTCGTCAGCGCGACGTGGCACGAGGTGCAGACCCAGCGGGTCCCGACAACCTCGGCGCCTGTGACATCCGGCGAGTTGCGGAGGTCCACCTGGTGGCTCGCCGGCACCGCCGGAGCACCCATGTCCGGCGCCATCTCGGGATCGTGGCAGTCGAGACACGAATTCTCGCTCAGGGTGATGGTCTCGAGATCGGCGATGGAGTGAGGGATGACGGGCGGGAAGTCGGCGTTGGGGCGGGGCCGCAGCTCGCTCTCACCGGGGTCCACGGGGTTGAGGGTGATCGCCTTCTGCTCGGGTTGTTCGAAGGCGGTGCCGGGGGCGAGCCCGATCTTCGAATCGGGAATCCCGGTCGGTGCGGGGGTCGCCGCCGGCGGAGTCTGCTTGGAGTCGGTCGGGGCGCTGCCCGAAGCGCAGCTCCACGAGAGGGCGACGGACACCAGAACGAGTGGGATCTTTTTCATTTCGTCCTCCCCATCAGGCCTTCGAGACCCGGACCGCACACTTTTTGAAGTCGATCTCCTTGGAGATGGGACAGGTGGCATCGAGGGTCACCTTGTTGATCGGCACCCCCTCGTCGAACCAGGGAACGTAGATCATGCCTCGCGGCATCCGGTCGCGGCCGCCGATTTCGACCACCGCCGTGACCTTGCCGCGACGCGACTCGATCAGGGCCACATCGTTGCGCGCGAGACCGCGGGACGCCGCGTCGGCGGGGTGGAGAAAGACCTGCGCCCGCGGCTGGGCGGCGTTGAGCTCGGGAACCCTGCGGGTCATCGAACCGGAGTGCCAGTGCTCGAGCACGCGGCCGGTGCACAGCCACATGTCGTAACCGTCGCCGGGACTTTCGGCCGGCGCGGCGTAGGGGCGGAAGAAGATCTTGGCCTTGCCGGCAAGCGACACCGGGTCGCCATCGCCGGGACCGGTCAGGGTGCCCTCCTTGAGCGACTTCAGGGCGGGCCCGTAGAACTCGAATTCGGCGCCGTCGGTGACGTAGGTGTCGTACGCGCCGTTGAAACGCCAGAGCGTCTCCTTGCCGTCGACAACCGGCCAACGAAGACCGCGCACGTCGTCACGGTAGTAGGTGTCGAACGGTGCGAGGTCGTGGGCGTGGTGGAGCCCGAACAGTCGGTACTCCTCGAACAGCGCCTTTTCAGGAAACCAGTCGAGCTTGCCCGGCTCGACGGTGCAGTTCCGGTGGCCGGCGCCGACCGGATCGGGCCAGGCGACAGCTCGGGCGTCCGGGGTGGCGAAGAGCACTTCGTACAGGGTCTGGTCGGGCCGGTAGCCGAGCTTCCCGGCTGCAGCGAGCACGTCCGGCAGTTTGCCGTCGGCAAAAGCCCTCGGCCACCAGACCCGGCACCGGTTGTTCGCCCCACACCTCGGCCAGGGTGAAGCGCTTGGAGAACTCGAGCATCTGCCAGACATCAGAACGGGCCTCACCGGGCGGCGCCACCACCTGCCGCCACGCCTGGGTGCGGCGCTCGGAGTTGCCGTAGAGGCCCCACTTCTCGTAGTGGCCGGCGCAGGGCAGGATCAGATCCGCCACCTTGCACGAGTAGGTGGGGTAGATGTCCGAGACCACGATGAAGCAGTCCTTTTCGCGCGCCGCGGTCAGCCAGTGGTTGGCGTTGGCGGTGGACTGGAAGGGGTTGGTGACCTGCACCCACAACCACCTCATCGAGCCCGACTCGAGGTCGCGCATCATCTGGGTGATGTGGCTCCCGGGCTTGGGGTTGATCGTGTCGGCGGGGAGCTTCCAGATCTCTTCGGACCGCGCCCGGTGGGCGGCGTTCGCCACCACCATGTCGGCGGGCAGCCGGTGGCAGAATGTCCCGACCTCGCGGGCGGTGCCGCAGGCCGAAGGCTGGCCGGTCAGCGAAAAAGCGCCGGAGCCCGGCTTTGCCTGTTTGCCGGTGAGGAGGTGGACCATGTAGGCCTGCTCGTTGACCCAGGTGCCGCGGGTGTGCTGGTTGAAGCCCATGGTCCAGAAGGACACGACCTTCCGCTTGGGGTCGGCATAGAAATCGGCGAGGAGCTGCAGCTTGGCCTTGAAGTCCTCGATGTCCTCGTCGGGGTCGCCCTTGGCGAGCTCGGCCGTGAAGTCGAGGGTGTAGGGTTCGAGGCCTTTCTTGAACTCTTCGAAGGAGATCAGCCAGTGGGCGCCGGCGGTTGCGGCGGCCTTCTGATCGACCACGTGCTTCACGTCGGGGTCGAGCCCCTGGGCGATCGCCTCGTCGCGGGTCAGGGTCACGACCCGCTCGCGCGCCAGGGTGTCGAGCTCGGCCGGAAAGGCGTAGGCGTCCGTTGACGGCATGCCGTAGCCGATGTCGGTGGGCCCGGTGGCGAAGACGCAGTGGGCGTCGACGAAGTCGGTGTCGACCGCGTCCCGCATCACGATCTCGCGCGCGATGTAGTTCCAGATCGCGAGGTCGGTCTGCGGCGCGATGACGATTTCGAGGTCGGCGCACTCGGAGGTGCGGTTGGAGTAGGTGGTGAGGTTGACCAGCTTGACGTTCTTGGTGCGCATCCGGTGGTCGACCACCCGCGCCCACAGCATGGGGTGCATCTCCGCCATGTTGGCGCCCCAGGTGACGACGGTGTCGGTGAGTTCGATGTCGTCGTAGCAACCCGCGGGCTCGTCGATGCCGTAGACCTGCATGAAGGCGGCCACCGCGGACGCCATGCAGTGGCGGGCGTTGGGGTCGAGGTTGTTGGTGCGCCACCCGGCCTTGGCGAGCTTGACCGCCGCGTAGCCCTCGGGGATGGTGTACTGGCCCGATCCCATGATGCCGACCCCGGTCGGTCCGAGTTCGGCGTGACACCCGTTTGAACTGGCGTTCCATTTCGTCGAACGCGCGCTCCCAGGAGACCTCCGTGAAGTCGCCCTGTTTGTCGAATCGACCGTCCTTCATCCGCAGGAGCGGTTTGTGGAGCCGGTCGGCGCCGTAGAGGATCTCGGCGTTGGCGTAGCCCTTGACGCACAGGAGACCGCGGTTGACCGGGTTTTCGGGGTCGCCCTTGACCGCCGCGATGTGGCCGTCGCGGGTGCCGACGACGACGCCGCAGCCGACGCCGCAGAAGCGGCAGACGCTCTTCTCCCAGGTGATGTCGGCGTCGAGGGCGGCCGCACTGTCGGCATCCGCCATGGGTACGCCGACTGCGGCCGCGGTGGCTGCCGCCACGCTCGATTTGACGAAGTCTCTTCGCGAGAGGTCGGTCTTCATGGTGTGCCTCCGGGGGTGCTCGTGTCGGGTCGGTCGTCGGGGTCCTGGAAGTGGAGGACCAGCTCGGCAGTGAGCACACCGGGCAGGGCCTGGAGCTCACGCAGCCCCTGCCGGTGGTCCTCGATCGAAGCGCGCTCCTGCACCACGACCAACCGTCCGCTGTGCAGATCGCGGGCGTGGACCCCGGTGCCGGGGAGGCTGTTGAGCAAGGCCTCGATCTCGTCCAGGTTTTCGGGTCGCGCCGTGACGCAGAGGCCCGACACGCTCCAATCGGTTGCCGTCATCGTGGGATCCAGTGGTTGTCTCGGGTTGTCGAGTCGAAGTCGCCGCACTCTTCCAGACTCCAGAATAGGGCGCCGCCCGTCGAAAACCTTGACCTCGATCAAGAAAGGTGCGGGGCTTGTGGGGAGAGTACACCGCCCGGAGAATAGTTGCATATGTGCTCATAATATTGAGAATTGTTCCGACATTCGTTCTCAGTAGATGATATGCTCCCGAGCGCTGCGACACGGTCCGGAGGGGGCTCGATGGATTTTCCGGTCTTCCATCTCGATTTTCTCGGCAACCGCATGTTGATCGCTCTGATCGCGGTCGTCCACGTCTTCATCAATCACTCGTTGGCGGTCGGCGCCATGCCGTTGGTAACCGCGATGGAGTGGTGGGGCCACCGGAGGAATGATCAGCGCTGGGATCTCCTGGCCTACCGGATCCTCACCGTCTGTTTCGTCATCACCACCACCCTGGGCGCGCTCACCGGGGTCGGGATCTGGCTCTCCACCTCGCTGGTCAACCCCTACGCCATCGGCAGCCTGATCCGGGTCTTCTTCTGGGCCTGGTTCGCCGAGTGGCTGGTCTTTGTCGCCGAGGTCGTTTTCATCATGATCTACTACCTGACCTGGAAGAGGATGCAGGAGAGGAAGGCGGCCCACATCGCGATCGGTGTGGTGCTCAGCTTCTTCTCCTGGGTGACCATGGCCATCATCACCGCCATCCTCGGTTTCATGATGGACCCCGGCAGCTGGACCGCCCGGGAGACGTTCTTCTCCGGTGTCTTCAACCCCATCTACCTGCCCCAGCTCGCCTTCCGCACGCCGGTGGCGATGGTGGCGGCGGGGTGGCTGGCGCTCTTCCTCGCCTTCTTCTTCACCCGCCGCGACCGCGAGCTCGCGCCGTCAGGCGGTGCGCGTGATCTCGCTGTGGTCCCTGGCCTGGCTGCCCTTGGCTGCCGCCGGCGCCCTCTGGTACTGGCGCGTCATCCCGGAGTGGATGGAGCTCAACGTGCCCATCGCCCTCGGGACCCAGCGCTTCGCCGCGTGGTACGACCAGCTCATCGTGGTGATGGCGGTGATGGTTGCGACGGTTTTCGTGGCGGCCGTGGTCGGCGCGCTCCTGCCGAGAAAGATGCCGGGGGTGGCTCTGCTCGCGCCCTTTGCCATGACCCTCGTGCTGCTGGGCTCCTTCGAGAGGGTACGCGAGTTCATCCGCAAGCCCTACGTCATCGGCGACTACATGTATGCCAACGGCCTCCGCGTTGCCGACTACCCCCTGTACAAGGAAGAGGGTGTGCTGCGCCACGCCACCTACACCGCGGTGCGGAGCGTCACCGACGACAACGGGGTCGAGGCCGGGGGCGAGGTCTTCCGCCTCACCTGCACCCGGTGCCACACGGCCACCGGGGTCAACGCGGTCACGGACCGGTTGCGGGACCTCTACGGCAACGGCGACTGGGACCGCGACACCGTCAAGTACTACCTCCTGGGCATGCACACCGCGCGCCCCTTCATGCCGCCGTTTCCGGGCACCGAGCGCGAGGCCGGGGCCCTGGCCGACTACCTGCTGGATCTGCGCGCCGTGCGGCGGCCGGTGATCGGCGCCCAGGACGCGGGGGTCGTCATACCCGATGCGGCAGCAGACCGGTGCGGAAGGAGGCGTGTGATGGGCCCGCTGCCGATCCCCAAGGACTTCCTCCTGCCGTTGCCCGCATCGCCGCTGGATCTGCAGGTGGCCATCGTGCTGCTCTTTCTCGCCCACCTCCTCTTCGTCAATCTCATGGTCGGCGGTTCGATCCTGACCCTGGCGTACGAGGTGCGCGGCCGGCGGCGACCTGAGCTCGATCTCCTGGCCCAGAAGATCGCCGGCACGGTGACCGTCAACAAGAGCCTGGCGGTGGTCCTCGGAGTGGGACCGCTGCTCGTCATGAACGCCCTCTACGCCCTCTGGTTCTACACCGCCAACAGCCTCACCGGCCGCGCCTGGATCATGACCGTGCCGCTGGTGATCGCGGCCTTCCTGCTGCTCTATGCCCACAAGTACAGCTGGCAGATGCTGGCCGACCGCAAGGGGCTCCACATCGCCATCGGCGCCGCGGGAACGACGCTTCTGTTGTGCGTGCCTTTCATCTTTCTCGCCAACATCAACCTCATGCTCTTCCCCGACCGCTGGCTCGAGGTGCAGGGCTTCCTCTCGACCGTGCTGCTGCCCAACGTGATCCCGCGCTTCTTCCACTTCGTCCTCGCATCGGTGGCGGTGACTGCGCTCTTCCTCGCCGGGTGGTTGTGCCGCCGCGGGTTTGATTTCGAGACCGCCCTGCCGGGTCTCGACCGCTGCGAGACCCGCCGCGAGCTGCTCACGGCGGCCTTCGGCGCCACCGCCCTGCAGTTGGTGGCCGGCCCGCTGGTGCTCATGACCCTGCCGCCGAACGGTTTTTCGTGGCTGTTGCTCGGCAACCTCACCCTCGCCGTCACCCTCGGTGTCACCGCCCTCGTCCTTCTGTGGCGGGAAATGGCCGAGCGTGGCCCCTTGACCGCCCGCTACTGGGGGATCGTGGTGCTGCTCGGGTGCACGGTGGGGCTGATGGTCTTTGTCCGCCACCTCTACCGCGAGGAGGCGATCGCCCCCCACCGCGCCCTGGTCGCCGCCCACACCGAGGCCTTCCGCGCCGCCTCGCTCGGTGCCGAGATGCGGCTCGCGGCCGGCATGCCCCGCCTCGGCGACGCCGAGGTCGTGGCCTCGCCCGGCGAACGCACCTTCCGCTCGGTGTGCATGGCCTGCCACGCAACGAACGAGCGCAGAGTCGGCCCGCCGCTGACCGAGATCGTCGACATCTATTCAGGCAACCCGGACGGCCTCATCGCCTGGGTCAAGAAGCCGGGCAAGAAGCGTCCCGGCTACCCCGAGATGCCGCCGATCGCCATGCAGGAGGGCCAGTACCGCGCGGTCGCCGACTACATCCTCGACGAGGTCTTTGCTCCGGCCGAGCCGCCCGCGGAGGAGGCAGCGGCAGGCTGAGCCTCGACGGAGGACCTCGACTTCGCCGTACGGTTTCGGGGGCTCGGAAATCTGAATCGATCATCCTATGATCAGGTGTGGCCTTTATCAGCATTTTCAACGATGTCCTCGGCCCCGTCATGCGGGGGCCGTCGAGTTCCCACACGGCGGGTGCTTATCGAATCGGTCTGATGGTTCGTGATCTGCTCGGTGGGAAACCTCGGACGGCGCGGGTGGTGTTTGACCCCAAGGGTTCGATGGCGCCGACCTGGCGACCGCTCGGAGTCGACCTCGCCTTCACCTCGGGGCTCATGGGCTGGTCGATGCTCGACGAGCATTACTTTGACGCCTGCGACCGGGCGCGCGACGAGGGTGTGATCGTCACGTTCGACGAGTCGCACCTCGAACACACCGACCACCCCAACGGGATGCTGATCGAAGTGAGTGGCTACAGATGACCACGAGCTGCGGGTGGTGGCCGAGGCGGTGGGTGGCGGGGGTATCAGGATCGTGAGGCTCGATGGTCGCCCGGTGGACCTCGACGGCAAGGTCTACTGCGTCATCATCGAAGATGAAAATGCCGCCCTTGTGACCACGTGCGACGCCGACCCTTTGGATCAGGATCTCTCCACGATCGAAAAGGTCTGGACCGCCGCACCGGTGTTTTTTGTTCGCCGGGGCGACCCGCTCTTTGACAAGCGCGGAAGAGATGGTGACGCTGGCGGAGGATCGCGGTCTTTCACTGGGTGAAATCGCACTGGCCTATGAATCCGAGCTGCTCGGCATGACCGAGGACCGAGGCGGTTGAGGAGATGCTGGGGCGGTACGCGGTCATGGAGCGTTCGGTCGCCGCCGGGCTCGACGACGGTCAATCGAACATGCTCCTGCTGCAACCCACCGCATCAAGAGTCCTGATGGCCGAGCGAGAGGAACGGCTGGCTATCGGCGGCATCCACACCCGTGCCGCGGCGCGCGCCCTGGCGGTGATGCACCACTGCAACAGCCGCGGGGTGGTGTGCGCCGCACCAACCGGTGGTTCGGCCGGCACGGTGCCGGGGGTGGTGGTGAGTCTGGTCGAGGAGATGGATCTCTCCAACCGACAAACCGCTCTCGCCCTTTTTGCCGCCTCTGCGGTGGGTCTCATCGTTGCCCGACGCGCGACGTTTGCCGCCGAGATCGCCGGTTGCCAGGTGGAGATCGGGGTCGCCGGTGCGATGGCCGCGGCAGCGGTGGTGGAGGCGGTGGGCGGCCGTGTCCGGCAGGCCGCCGACGCGGCGGCGATCTCGCTCCAGAACACCATGGGCTCGCCCTGCGACCCTGTGGCCGGCGCCTGCGAAGTGCCCTGTCACACCCGCAACGCGGTGGCGGCCTCCAGCGCCTTCACCTGTGCCGATCTGATTCTCGGCGGCTACGCCAACCCGATCCCGCTCGACGAGGCCATCGACGCCTCCTACGAAGTCGGCAAGGCACTGCCGAGCGAACTTCGTTGCACGGCGAGAGGTGGTTGCGCCGTGACGCCGTCGGCGCTGGCCTGCGACGGCTCAGATAGTGCTCGAATCGGCGCGATCGATTGCTGTGGTTTGAGGTCGTTTTCAATCTGCGTTCATCTGCGTGATCTGCGGTTTCTCCTGACACTCCCGAGGCGATCACATCGGAAAGAACGCCACCAGCAGCCCGATGATGAGGAAGAGCGCCAGGAAGGGCACGAAGACGTAGCCCATGAGGTCGCGCGCCTGGAGGCGGATCCCGGCACCCCATGACCGGCAGGACGGTGAGCAGGAAGAACGGCTGGAGCAGATTGGTCAGGGACTCGCCGTAGGCGACCGCCATCGCGACCCGGGCGACGTGGCGTGTGACCTCGCCCGCCCCACCGGACCGGCAAGCTCGCGCACGGCCTCGACCAGAGGTGGGCCGATCACCGCCCACTCGCCTCCCGCCGAGGGAATCGAGAAGTTGACGACCGCGCCGAGCAGGTAGGCGGCCGCCGGGAGGGTGCCGAGCGTGACCTTCGAGGCCATCCACACCGCCATCGCCTTGCCGAGCCCGGTGGCCATCATGATCCCCATGATGCCGGCGTAGAAGGGGTACTGAAAGACGATACCCGAGATGTTGGAGCAGGCTCGGTTCATCGCCACCACGTAGCGGATCGGCGTCCGGTGGAGCAGCATGCCGAAGATCAGAAAGGTGAAGATCATGATGTTGAGGTCGAGGCTCGAAGCCCTTGCGAGCGAAGTGGATCACCAGGTAGGTCAGTCCCATGGCGACGACCACCATCTGCAGGATGGCGCTGGTGTTCGCCCAGTCCGAAAAGGTGCGGCCGGACTGCCGCATCGAGTCGGCCTCCTCGGCGACCGTCGGTTCGACACCGGCGGCGCCGTCGGTGCGCAGGTCCTGCGACTCTCGATCGTCTCGTGCCGCGGTCTGAGAAACCACATGACGGTCGGCGTCACCACCAGGTAGGTGATCATCACCGCCAGGTTGAGGGGGCTCCCGAGGGTGGCGGAGGTCGGGATGGTGGTTGGCAGGAGGCCGGCCTCGATGAGGAAATTTCCGGGGGTGTTGAGCAGGAGGGGGATCGAGCTCGACAGACCGACCACCCAGGCGTTGGAGGAGAGGTAGGCGCAGGCCACCAGAAACGGGTAGTGCACGCCGCGGACCCGCCTGCGCCAGCTCCCGTCCGAGAACCGCGGTCAGGACCACCCACCCCCAGCTGATGAGGACCAGGAGACCGCCGGCCACCAGCACCACCAGATAGACCGTCCCCGGCCGGGTGATTCTGGCGGCCAGTCTGTCGATCAGATGGGCCACCGGGGCCGACAGGGCAATGGCATAGCCGGTGACCAGGATCAGCACCATCTGCATGCCGAAGGCGAGCAACATCCACAGACCGTCGTACCAACCCGAGAGGACCTCGACGGGGCTCGCCCCGACCCACACGATCGCCGTGAGGCCGGTGACGATGGTCAGGAGAACGGCGAAGACAAACGGGTCCGGCAGCCACCGCTTGAACTCTTCCGCACACCAACTACCGATCCTGGCAAGCATTGACACCTCTTTCAGATTGTTCGTTGATCCAGGCTCCGCATCATAATCTGAAAACTGGTCTCAAATCAATTTCAGTCTCCGCGGCGGGTAGCCGGGTGGAAAATCCGAAATCCGAAATCCGAAATTGCCCAGCCCCGGCAGCTATTCGTGAGACCTGGCGAGGTCCGCCTCGGCGGCGATGTGGCCAAACGCCGCCCAGTTGTCGCCGTTGACGATGGCCTCGAGCATGGCCGTCCCACCCTCGGTGTCGCCTTCGGCGAGGTGCCAGTTGGCCACGCCGTAGGCGATGGCGGCGGCGGAGGACGAGGAACCTTCGACCACCAGATCGCTCTCGGCGATCTCGCCTTTGTAGAACAGACACAGGCGGAGATAGGCCGTGTTCTCGATGACCTCCATATCGGCGGTGATGGGCACGAGCACGGCCTCGGCCTCGTCGTTGCGGCTCAGCCGGCGCAAGGTCGTGTAGAGCCAGTGCGCCGTGGACACCATCATGTCGTTGTTGGCCGCGGACGCCGCACGTTCGCTGAAGGCCTGCACAGCCCGCTCATTATCACCGTTGAGGTAGTAGGCCAGCCCGAGGTGGTACCAGATGTTGGACTGGAGGGTGGAGACCGGGATGCCGAGCGCATTGGGCATGCCGTCCGGTTCCACCTCGTCCTCGGTGCCTTCGACCAACCACGCCGCGTGCTCGAAGTCGGCGATGGCGTTTTCCAGCTGCCGGGTGGTGATGTAACGGTGGCCGCGGTGGCGGTAGAAGCGGGCGTCGTCCGGAAATCTCTCGATGCCATCCGAATAGATACGGATGGCCTCCTGGTATCGGCCGAGGTAGGCGGCGCGGCGGCCGTACCAGATGAGGGCGTCGACGTCCTCCGGTGAAACCTCCGACGCGGCCCTGGCGGCTTCGTACGCGGCCACGGCTTCCGGCGTCGGCGCGGGTGGGTAGAGCGGTACGCCCAGGAAGGACATTGCCTCGGCCTCCGGCCGCGGCCGCGGCCCCGGCGCGAGGTGTTCTTCGAGGTAGTTGGTGAAGAGTGTGTAGAGGTGCATGGTGGTGCCCTTGCCCTCGGAGATGCCGTGGCTGCGGTTGGGGTAGGCCATCATGTCGAACTGTTTGCCCTGGGCGATCAACTCGTTGATCAACAGCTCGACACCCTGGAAGTGGACGTTGTCGTCGCCGGTGCCGTGGACCAGCAAGAGATCGCCGTCGAGCCCTCCGGCGTGGGTGATCGGTGAGCCCTGCTTGAAGCCTTCGGCGTTGTCCTCGGGCAGCCCCATGTAGCGCTCCTGATAGACAGTGTCGTACAGCTTCTGGTCGGGGACAGAGGCAACCGCGATGCCCATGGCGTAGAGCTCGGGGTAGCGGAAGAGGGCGTTCAAGGTCATGGTGCCGCCGCCGCTCCACCCCCACGAACCGATGCGATCGCGGTCGATGAACGTCGAAACTCGACGAGCATCGCCCGGACCCCAGCCGCCTGGTCCGCCGATGCGAGGATCCCGATCTGACGGTAGACCGACTTGCGCCACTCGCGGCCGCGCGGCGCGGGGGTGCCGCGGTTGTCGAGGCTGGCCACCAGGTATCCGCGTTGGGCGAGCAGCAGATACCACAGGTGCCCGCCGCGCCCCCAGCTGTTCTGCACCGTCTGACCGGCAGGTTCGCCGTAGACGTACATCAGCAACGGGTAGATCTTGGTGGGATCGAGGTCGGGTGGGGTGATCATCCAGCCGTCCACCTCGAGACCGTCGCCAATCGGAACCCGGAACCTCATGGTGGGGCCCTTGGCCAGCGCGTCGAAGGCGGTCTGGACCTTGGCGTTGTCCTCGAGGACGCGGAGGGTCTGGTGGCCGGACAGGGACACGAGATCGGTGCGGGGCACGAGCTCCCGCGACGAAAAGCCGTGGATGGCCCAGCGTGCATCCTCGGAAATCTGGTAGGTGTGGGTGCCCGGAGGTCCCATCGGCGTCACCCGTTCGAGCCCGCCGCCGCCGTCAAGCGCCGTCCGGTACAGATACCGGCTGGTCGGGTCGTCGGGCGACGCCAGAAAGTACGCCCACCCGCCCTTCGCATCGACCATGGCGAGATCGGTGACGTCGTAGTCGCCGGCGGTAACGAGTCGCACGTCGTCGCCCTCGCGGGAGACCACGTACAGGTGCTGCCAACCGTCGCGTTCGGACAGCCAGGTGAACGAGCGGCCGCCGTCGATCCACTGGGGGTCGTCGTGCATCTCGACCCACGCCTCGTCGCTGTCAACAAAGACCGTTCGGAGCGCCCCGGTCGCGACATCGCCGAGCATGACGTTCGGCGGTGTTCTGCAGCCGGTTGAGTGTCACGAGCCAGATCTCCTCCGAGCCTGCCGCCCACCCCATCAGGGGGATGTAGCGCGCCCGTGCGTCGCCCTCGGGTTCGAACCAGGTGGTGTCGCCACCGGCGGCGAGGATGATCCCGATCCGACACTCCGGGTTGGTTGTTCCAACCTTGGGGTAGGGCACCGTCGTGAGTTCGGGGTACGTCGTGTCGGTGTTGTTGATGAGGTAAAAGGTGCCGACCCCCTCCGTGTCGAACTGCCAGTAGGCGATACGTTGGCCGTCGGGGCTCCAGCGGAAACCGTCGCGGAGGTCGAACTCTTCCTCGTAGACCCATTCTGACGTCCCGTTGATGATGTGCTCGCCATCATCGTCTGTCAGCCGGATCACCTCGAGAGTTGCCAGGTCCTGGACGTAGAGGTCCTTGTCGTCGAAATTCACCCACGCGACCCGGCTGCCGTCGGGCGAGATCTTGGCGAACATCATGGTCGACTCGGCGGCGTCGCCGCCGAGTTTGTTGAATGTGCCTTTTTTGAGGTGGAGCAACCAGTAGTCGCCGCGGGTGTTGCGCCGCCACACCTTTTCGGTGTTGGTGAAGACCAATAGCTGTGTGCCGTCCTCGGACCACTGGTAGTCATCGATCTCGAGCGGATCCTCGCCCTCGCCGGGCACCAGCGCAGCCGCCGGAACCAGGACCGCACGGTCTCCCGTAGCGGGGTCGTAGCGAATGATGTCCTTCGCCTTTTCGAAGTCCGGCGAAGCCTCCAGCGTCGTGTAGCCCGAACCGTCGGCCAGCCACCGAGCGGGACCGTAACGTTCGATAGCAAACTCGCGGTCCTGGAAGATCCGTTCGAGGGTCAGCTAGCGACGGGTCCACCGCCGTTTCCTCTGCCGTCGCGTAGCCAACAGCCCGAGGATCGTTACGATCAACCCCACCAACCACCGAGTGCTCGCAGTCGTCGCCCAGACGTGAGTCATGCCCTTACCCCCCCAATTCGGCCGGGTTGATGATCTCATGTCCGGGCCGGCCGCTCGGCGTCGCCAGGGTGCGACGGAGGAACAATCTGTATGATGCCGTCATGCGGTTCATTCCACTCGCGACCGAGGCGCCTCCGCCTCTCCCCCAGTACGTATGAGCGCAGCCGACGTGTTGTTGTTGCTGGCCGGTCTGGCCTTGCTGGTGGCCGGCGCCGAGTTGCTGGTTCGCGGTGCCGCGTCGGCCGCCCTGGCGCTCGGCATCAGCCCATTGGTGATCGGATTGACGGTGGTTTCCTTCGGCACCAGTGCACCGGAGCTGGTGACCGGGATCATGGCTGCGGCGCGGGCCGAACCGGGAATCGTAATCGGCAACGTGGTGGGCAGCAATATCTTCAATGTGTTGGTGATCCTCGGGCTGGCGGCGGTGATCGCACCACTCACGGTCGACCGCCAACTCGTCCGTGTCGACGTACCGGTGATGGTGGCGTTGTCGTTCGTGGTCTGGGGGATGGCCGCCGGCGGGACTCTCGCCCGTTGGGAGGGAGCGCTCCTGGTTGCCGGCCTCGTTGCCTACCTTCTGGTGACGGTGCGGGCGAGCCGGCGCGCCGCGCCCGAGCTCGAAGAAAAGATCAGCGATGGGCTGCCGGTAGGTAAGGCCCCGCGGACGCTGGTCAAGGATGTGATCTTCGTCGCTGCGGGCCTCGGTCTCCTGGTGTGGGGTGCGGCCTGGCTGGTCCGAGGCGCCTCCGCCCTGGCCAAGGGTTTCGGTGTCAGCGAGTTGGTGATCGGGCTGACGGTGGTGGCGGCGGGGACCTCGTTGCCCGAGCTCGCCACGTCGGTCGTCGCCGCCATTCGCGGCCACACCGACATTGCGGTCGGCAACGCCGTCGGCTCCAACATCTTCAACCTCCTCGCAGTCCTCGGGACGAGCTCGATGGTGGCATCCGGCGGCATCGCCGTCTCGCCAACGGCGCTCGGATTCGATTTTCCACTGATGCTCCTGGTGGCAGTGGCCTGTCTGCCGGTCTTTCTCTCCGCCGCCAAGGTCGAGCGCTGGGAAGGTGTTCTGTTTCTGGGGGTTTATGCCGGTTACCTGGTGTGGCGGTTGGCGATGGCCGGCGCCGCATCCCCACCGTCTCTGGCACTCGTGCTGGCAACCTTCGGCGTGCCGCTGGTCGGTCTCACCTGTCTGCCATTGGCGTGGCGGCGGGCGCGGGGATAGTCGTTCTTGGTTTCACATCGCGGCCACGGGCGGGCTACAATCGGGCTGTGACAACAACCTGCCGCATCTCGCCACTTCGAGACGGCGGCGGGTTGACCAGCGGGAAGAAGGAGCCGTCGATGACTGGATCCGACGAACACAGAGACAACGGACGCGTCCCGAGCTTCAGCTACGTCAAGCTGGTTGGCACCGACGGCGGAGGCAACGAGAAAGTCCTGCCGATGATCCTGCGCGACCGCAGTGGAACCGGGGTCGGCGCTATGTACATCGGCAAGGAGGTCCTCAACCCCGCCGGCGAATACGTTCTCCGCGATGCGGAGGGCTTCGAGGAAAAGGTCCGGGTGGTGTGGACGCGGCGGGTGGCGGACTACGTACAGATGGTGGGTCTGGCGATGGTCGGCGAATGACGCGGCCTGCTTCCTGAGCCAGCCTGGAAACGCTATCCTCCGGTGAGGCGGTCTTGCGCCTGAAACCAGCCATCCGGAGGGGGATGATGAACGATCGCCGCTGCCGTTTGCGGATCTCGCACGTGTTTTTGGTCGTCGTGGCGCTCGCGGTCGTGCCGCGGGTCGAGAGCGGTGAGAAGGCCTTGACCTTCGAAGAGTTGATGAAGTTCCGCCAGATCCGCGGTGCAGCGCTGGCCGACGGCGGCTCCTGGGTCGCCTACGCTTCAGTCCCCGACCGCGGCGATGGCGAGGTCGTGGTGTGGTCGACGTCGACCGCTGTCGAACACCGGGTCGAGCGCGGCGCCGACCCCGTGATCTCGGCGGACGGGCGCTGGGTGGTGTCGGAGATCACGCCGACCCTCGAGGAGCGCGAAAAGGCGCAGTCGAAAAAGAACGCCAAGGATGACGACAAGCCTCACAAGGGGCTATCCGTCCTCGACCTGGAAACCGGCTGCGAGGAACGCATCGACGGGGTGGAGGCCTCTGCCCTGTCCGAAGACGGTCGCTGGCTCGCCTACAAACTGTATGAGGAAAAGAAGAAACCATCCAAGGAGGCTGCAAACACGGGAGGTGAGCCTGAACCGGAGGAGGCGCCGGAGGGCGAGCCCGAAGAGAAAGAGAAGGAGAAGCTCGGCACAGCCCTCAAGCTGCGCAGGCTCAGTGGCGGTAACGAGATCACGGTGGAGCACGTGTCGGCATTCGCTTTTGCCGAACAGGCCCCCATGCTCGCCTATGCCGTGTCGGCGCCCGAAGGCGCGGGGAATGGGGTCGTCGTGCGCGATCTGAGCGGCAAGGAGGCGCCGGCGACTGTGTTGCACCGGATCGAGAAGGGGCGATTCACGGAGCTCACGTGGGCGCGCGAGGCCGGCCGTCTGGCCTTTGTCGCAGCGGTCCTCGATGAAAATAACGAACCGGGCGACGCCGAAGTCTGGGTGTGGACCGGTGGTGACGCGCGCAAGGCGGCCTCGCGTGAAGACGCTCCCGAGGGCTTCACCGTGCCGTCGAAGAACGAGCTCACCTGGAGCCGTGATGGCACCCGTCTCTTCTTCGGTTTCAAACCGGTCGACGATACGGCGGCCGACGAACCCGAAGAGGGCGATGAGGACGGCGACCCTCCGTTCGACCCCTATGACCTCGAAGCCGTGCTCGGCACGGCCGAGGTTGACGTGTGGCACTGGAACGACCCCCGGATCATCCCCAACCAGAAAGAGCGCTGGAAGGAGCATGAGCAGGACCGCGTCTACCTCGCGGTGGTCGACCTGGATAGCGGCAAGGTCGTGCCGCTGGCCGATGCCTTGATGCCAGAGATCAAGCTGTCCGACAACCCGACGGTGGTGCTCGGAGCCTCCGATGTGCCCTACCTCAAACAGACCACCTGGGATGGCGACTATGGTGATCTCTTCGTTGTGGACCTGGCGACCGGGGACCGTACGTTGGTGGTCAAACGGCTGGCCGACGGCAGGCAGAGCGGCGTATCGCTATCGCCCGACGGCGCCTCGGTCCTCTTCTACGACGACGGCGACTGGCATCTCTACGATGTCGAGGCATCCGCGACCCGCAACCTGACCGCCGGGCTCGGCGTCCCCTTCGCAGATGAAGATCACGACTACCCGAGCGAACCGCCGGGCTACGGCCACTCCGAGTGGCTTGATGATTCGAGCGCGGTGCTGATCTACGACAAGTACGACATCTGGCAGTTCTTTGCCGATGACCGGAAACCGATCGCCATCACCGGCGGTGTGGGCCGCGAGACGACCACCGAGTTCCGGGTCGTCGACCTGGATCCCGAGGAGGACGTGCTGCCGAGCGTCGGGCCCGTGCTGCTCGAGGCCTACCACGACGTCGAAAAGCACGACGCCTTCTATTCGGGCGCCCTCGGCGCTGCCCGGCTCCACCGGTTGTACGGTGACGGGCGGCACCGTCTCGAGGTCGTGGCCAAGGCCAAGGACGCAGACCGCCTGTTGATCACGAGCGAGCGCTATGACGAATTTCCTGATCTGTGGACCACGAACACCGTCTTTGAGACCCCGAAACGAATCTCCGACGCGAACCCCCAGATCGCCGATTACGGGTGGGGGTCGGCCGAGCTTGTCGAGTGGTCGAGCATGGACGGAACCCCGCTCCAGGGCGTGCTCATCAAGCCCGGTAACTACCAGCCAGGCACGCGGTATCCGGTCCTGGTCTACTACTACCGTTTTTCCTCACAAAGGCTCAACCTGTTCAACGAACCGGTGGTGAACCACCGCCCGAGCTTCCCGGTCTACGCCTCCAACGGCTATGCGGTCTTTCTCCCCGATATCCGGTTCGAGGTGGGGCGACCCGGTTTTTCGGCCACCAAGTGCCTGGTGCCCGGGGTGCAGAAGCTTGTCGACATGGGAGTCGCCGACCCCGAGGCCATCGGTCTCCACGGCCACTCCTGGAGCGGCTACCAGACCGCCTTCGTCATCACCCAGACGGATATTTTTGCAGCCGCGGCGGCCGGCGCGCCGGTGTCCAACATGACCTCGGCCTACTCGGGGATCCGCTGGGGAACCGGGCTTGCCCGCCAGTTCCAGTATGAAAGATCACAGAGCCGGATCGGCGGCAGCCTGTGGGAGTATCCGGAGCGCTACATCGAGAACTCGCCGGTGTTTTTTGCCGACCGCATCAACACCCCGTTGCTGATCGAGGTCGGTGACGAGGACGAGGCGGTTCCCTGGTACCAGGGGATCGAGCTCTATCTGGCCTGCCGACGGCTGGAAAAGAACTGCATCATGCTGCAGTACCGCGGTGAACCGCACCACCTCAAGAAGTACGGCAACAAACTCGACTACTCGATCAAGATGAAAGAGTTCTTCGACCACTGGCTTCAAGGAGCGCCGGCTCCGGCGTGGATGACCGAGGGAGTCCCATACCACGGCGAGTAGGTCCCTTCTTTCAGACGACCGGTTCGAAGTGGCAGGTGAAATGCCGCAGGATTCTGGTCTGGTGGGTGATGCGGTGGCCGGGGATCCGGGCGCGGTCATTCCACACCTCCTCGACGACCTCGATCAGATAATCGAAGTGGCTCTGGGTGTAGACCCTTCGTGGGAAGGCGAGCCGGACCAGCTCTAGGGGTGACGGCTGCTCGACGCCGTCGTCGTCGAAGTGGCCGAACATGACGCTGCCGAGCTCGACCGCACGCACCCCGCCCGCCAGGTAGAGGGCGTTGACCACGCCGATACCGGGGTAGTGGAGCGGCTCAACCCCGGGCAGCATGGCGCGGGCGTCGAGGAAGACGGCGTGGCCGCCGGCGGGCAGCACCATCGGGATGCCGAGGGCGGTCAGGCGGTCGACCATGTACTCCACCGTGGCGTGACGGTAGACCTGGTAGTCGTATTCGAGGGCCTCGTGCAGCCCGACCGCTATCGCCTCGAGATCGCGGCCGGCGAGACCCCCGTAGGTGGGGAAGCCCTCGCGCAGGATGCCGAGGTTGCGGAAACGCTCCGCCCACTCCTCGTCGCGGCAGACCAGGAAACCGCCGATGTTTGCGAGGCCGTCCTTCTTGCAGCTCATGGTGGCGCCGTCGGCGAGGGAGAACATCTCCTGCGCGATCTCCATCAGGGGTCGGTCGGCATATCCGTCCTCGCGCTGGCGCACGAAGTAGGCGTTTTCTGCGAATCGGCAGGCGTCGATGATGAAAGGGATGCCATGCTCCGAGAGAACATCTTTGACGGCGCGCAGGTTCGCCATCGACACCGGCTGACCACCACCGGTGTTGTTGGTCACGGTGACCATCGCAAACGGGATCTTTTCGCGTCCGTGCTCGGCGATGCAGGCGCGCAGGGCCTCGACATCCATGTTGCCCTTGAAAGGCGCGGCGACCTGGGTGTCGAAGGCCTCGGCGCACGGCAGGTTGAGGGCGGTGGCGCCGCGGTACTCGATGTTGGCGCGGGTGGTGTCGAAGTGGCTGTTGTTGGGGACGATGTCTCCGGGCTTGAGGATGCACTCGGCGAGGATCCCCTCGGCGGCGCGGCCCTGGTGGGTCGGTAGGATATTCGGCATGCCGGTGATCTCGCCGACCGCCGCCTTGAATCTCTTCCACGAGCAGCTGCCGGCGTAGCTCTCGTCGCCGAGCATCATCGCCGCCCACTGCTGGGCCGACATGGCTCCGGTGCCGCTGTCGGTAAGGAGATCGATGCAGCAGTCCTCGGCGTCGAGCAGGAAGACGTTGTGGTGGGCTTTCTTGAGAGCCTCTTCGCGCTGGGTGCGGGTGGTGATCTTCAGGGGCTCGGTCATTTTGATGCGAAAGGGCTCGATGATGGTGCGCATTGTTCCTCCGGGTCCGTATCCTCGATGTCTTGAGCCTACCGCCTTTCTCACATCCTGCAAGCCCGGCCTGCCGATTGATGAGCGTGGAATTTGCGAGCGCGCGGACCGGTTAAACATTTCGATATCAATTGAATCGATATCGAAACACTTTCAAAGGACGCGCTCTTTCATGGGGACCAAACACCTAGGGACACCGGCAGAGACTCGGGCACTCGACACCTACATCAAAATGCGCAGGGCGGTCAACGCTCTGAGCCTCGTCGAGGGCAAGGTGATGCGCGACGCTGGTTTGACGGAGAGTCAGTTCGGCGCCCTCGAGGCCCTGCTGCACCTCGGCCCCCTGTGCCAACGCGAGCTCGCAGCCAAGGTGCTCAAGAGCGCCGGCAACATGACCACCGTCGTCGACAACCTCGAGCGACGTGGTCTGGTGCAGCGCCGGCGCGAAGGCGACGATCGCAGAATGGTTACCGTGCACCTGACCAGGGACGGAGAGAAGCTCGTACGAAGGGTCTTCCCGAATGTCGTCGACGCCCTCGTCAACACCTTCTCGGTGCTGACCGCAAAGGACCAAAAGCAACTGGCGGCACTGTGCCGCCATCTCGGCACGGCCGGGGCATCAACATCAACAACCCGCTGAACCAGCGGAAGACAAGGAGAAGAGAAATGTCGAATCCGATTCGTGAACGCGTGGAAATGCTCAACGGGATGATCCTCGAGGGCAAGATCATGGAGGCGATGCAGGAGTTCTACGCAGACGACGTGGTGATGGCGGAGAACGACAACGACCCGACGGTGGGTCTGGCCGCCAACCTCGAACGCGAGCAGACCTTCGTCGACAACACAACCTGGTACGGCGCTAAGGTGAAGAATGTCGTGGTCGATGGGGACACCTCGATGGTGGAGTGGTGGCTCGACTTCCACAACACTTTGTACGGTGCGCGGTTGGCGTTCACCCAGGTGGCGGTGCAGCGCTGGCGTGACGGCAAGATCTACGACGAGAGATTCTACTATTCGCCGCAGCCGGTGATTGAGGGCTGAGGAACCGACATGACAGATCTGAGGATTCCCGTCCTGCTCGGCAGTGTGCGCCGCAACCGACAGAGCCCGAAAGTGGCACGATGGATCACGGAGGCCCTCCAAGCAGATGATCGGATCACGAGCGAGCTCCTCGATCTCGAGGAGCTCGCGATTCCGATCATGGAAGAGCGCCTGAGAATGAGTGACAACCAGCCTCCGGGAGCGGCGAAGTTGAGCGAGGCGCTGGCGGCGGCCGACGGCCTAGTCATCGTCACTCCGGAGTACAACAATGGGTATCCCGGGGTGCTCAAAAACGCCATTGACTATTTGTTGCCGGAGCTCAAACGCAAGCCGGTCGGAATCGTCACCGTGTCGGCCGGAGGCTTCGGCGGCGTCAACTGTCTCGCTCAACTGCGGCTGGTGCTGTTGGCCATGGGCGCGGCACCGATACCGGCTTCCTTGGCGGTTTCTCGTGTCGGGCAGTCCTTCTCGGACGAGGGCCCGACCGACGCGGACTTCGGTGACCGAGCGATCCGTTTCATCGACGAGTTGGTGTGGTGGACCGAGGCGTCGGCGAGGCAGCGCAACGTTGGCTGAGGCACATTGCTTGGAACGAGAGCAAAAGGGCGCGCCTGCGGGCGCGCCCATCTCTTTTGATGAGTGGATTCATGCGAGGTCGAAGAGCAGGACGTCGCTCCACTCGCCGGCCCCGGTCACGACGAGAGTACCGGGATCGTCGATCGCAAGACCGTCACCCTCTTGAAGGAGGAGGCCGTTCACCTCGAGAGCGCCCTCGATGACCTGAAGCCACGCAGAGCGACTGGCGGCGAGGGTCTTTTCGAGGCGTGCGCCCTCGGTCAGCGTCGCCCGGTAGATGGCGACGTCCTGGTGGACGGTCAGCGAGCCCTCGCGGCCGTCCCTCGACGCCACCAGGGCCCAGGTATCGCGCAGCCCCTCCCATGGGAAGGCGCGTTGTTCGTAGCTCGGCGCGAGTCCGGTCCGCTCGGGTTCAATCCAAATCTGGAGGAAGCGTACCTCCTCGCCCGGCGAGGGGTTGAATTCCGAGTGTTGGACACCGGTTCCCGCAGTCATTCGCTGCACTTCGCCACGCCGGATCACCGAGCCGGTGCCGAGGCTGTCTCTGTGTTCCAGAGCCCCCTCGACCACGATGCTGAGGATCTCCATGTCGCGGTGGGGGTGGGTGCCAAAGCCTTGACCGGGTTGGACCCGGTCGTCGTTGATCACCCGCAGCGCGCCAAAACCGAGGTGCTCGGGATCGTAGTAGTGGCCGAACGAGAAACTGTGCCGGCTCGACAGCCAACCAAACTCTGCAATGCCGCGCTCTGCGGCGGGTCGGATACGCATCATCGTGGTGTTCATCGTTGCCTCCTGAAATCCAGAAACGGCGCTCCATGTGCCTTCTTCGAAATCAAACGTTTCGATGTCGAATTAAATTCCTACTCACGCGGCGACAAGAAAAGACCGACGCCTACTGTCCGGGGATGCCGGCGAATCCGGCTCGGAAACGGAAGATGAGGTACGGCGCCTGCGATGCGATGTGGTTCCTGGACCGCATCACCTGCTCGGGGATCGCCGAGTCGGCCACGTAGATCCAACCATAGGGGCCGAAGGAGAAAACGTCCGCTCATCGGATCCGCGGGGTCTTGATCCAGGTTTCGAGCGCTCCGCCGGGTGCACGGCGCACGACCGCACCGTGCTCCACATCGGTGATCCAGATCCCACCCTCGAGATCGGCCGACAGGCCGTCCGAAAGAGGTTTTCGGCCGAGTGGTTCGGCATCAGCCGCGACCGCGGCTCCATCGAGTGCGTCGTCCAGCAGGGCGGCGGTCGGTACCCTGAAGAGAGTGTCTTGGCTCATGGCGCCGTAGACCAGGCACTCGTCGTCGGTCGAAACCGCGATGCCGTCGCCTGCGGGGTTCATGGTCGCGAGCCCGGCGAAAAAATCATCTTCTTGGCCGGGGTTCGTATGAGCCAGTCTTGCGCTGCCACCGAAGGGTGACCCTCGACCGCAGCGCGAAAAATGGGGTAGAGTTCGTCCGTGGCCATCCACGACCACTTCTCCGGGGTGGCGGCGGACTACGCCCGGTATCGACCGGAGTACCCGACTGCGCTCTTCGACTGGTTGGCCGAAGTCGCGCCGCGGCAGCTGCTGGCGTTGGACTGCGCTTGCGGCAGCGGCCAGGCCGCGCGCCCGCTCGCTCAACGGTTCACGCGGGTCGTCGCCACCGATGCCAGCCTACAACAGCTGACAAGCTCCCCCCCGATCGAGAACGTTTCATTGTGCGCTGCCGCGGCCGAGGCGGCGCCGGTGGCCGCCGGCACGGTCGACCTCGTGACCGTCGGCCAGGCCCTCCACTGGTTCGATCTCGACGCCTTTGCAGCCGAGGTGCGGCGGGTGCTCGTGCCGGGCGGAGTCGTCGCCGCCTGGACCTATGGTCTGCCGCAAGTGGATGACGATGAGATCGGGGCGGTTGTCAGCCACTTCATCACCGACACCATGTGGCCGTACTGGCCGCCGGAGACAGCGCACGTGATCGACGGCTACGCCACCATCGTGCTCCCGTTCCCCGCGCTCGAACCGCCGCCCTTCGAGATGACGGTCGGCTGGACCCTGCCCCGTTTTCTCGGTTTTACCCGGACCTGGTCCGGCGTCGCAAGATGGGTCGAGATGCACGGAAACGACCCAGTCGACGGTCTGGCGGTCGAGCTCGGCCGTCTGTGGGGTGACGACGGGGACCTGCGCACCATCCGCTGGTCGCTGAAAATCCGTGCGGGGCGTGTCTGAAGACCTTGGGCGGGCGAGTCGGCGCGATTTCCGGTCACCTGTCCTCGTTCTCGTCCGATGGTGCGGAGGGGGCCGGGAGATCGCTGTCCGCCACGATCGCGTCCAACACAGGCGCTAGCTTCTCTGCCAACTGTCGCTGACCCTCGGCGGTCGGATGGAGTCCGTCGGGTTGCAGGAGCGAAGGGTCCATCCCGACCTCACGCACGAAGCCGGGCACGAAGGTCGCGTTCTCTTCCTCCGCGATACGCACGTACATTTCGGAAAAATCTTGGCTGTAGTCGGGACCGTAGTTGGTGGGCACGTCCATTCCCAGCAGAACAACCCGGGCGCCGGCTGCCTGCCCGCGGCGGATGATCTCGCCTAGGTTGGCCTCGGTGTTGTCGAGGTCCTGGCCGCGGAGGGCGTCGTTGCCGCCGAGCTCAACCACCAGAATATCGGTCGGTTGTTGCAGCACCCAATCGACGCGGGAGAGACCGCCTGCGGAAGTGTCACCGCTGACCCCGGCGTTGACGACCTCGACCGCGTGGCCGTTGCGGCGGAGGAGATCCTCGAGGAGCGCCGGAAAGGCCTCGGCCTCGGCGAGACCAAGCCCGGCGGCAAGGCTGTCGCCGAGCACAACGATCCGGACACGCGCCACGGAAGGGGAAGGGGTCGGGGCGGGTGCGGTCGGCGCGGTGGTCTGGGGGGCGCGCCCACACGCCGCGGCGAGCAGGACGGCGCCGGCGAGCAAGCGCGCAAACGGCGTTCGTGAAATGATGAGGGTCATATCTGTGATTGTAGCTGTGAGAGGTGAGAGATTGTGAGCGAGTTTTCGGAAACGGACGTTGTGCTGGCGCTCCAGGGGGTCGGACGACAGCTGCCCTCCGGGGGCAAGATGTTGACGATCCTCGACGGGATCGACCTCGAGGTGCGGCGGGGAGAGTTTGTGGCCGTGCTTGGACCGTCGGGAAGCGGCAAGTCGACGCTCCTCGCGCTGATGGCAGGTCTCGACCGGCCGAGCTCCGGCGAGGTCTGCGTCAATGGCGAACGCATCGACCACCTCTCCGAGGACCGCTTGGCGATTCTCCGTCGTCACACCATCGGTTTTGTCTTCCAGTCCTTTCAGCTGCTCGAAAACCTGACCGCGCGGGAAAACGTCATGTTGCCGATGGAGCTCCTCGGAAGGGCCGACGCATCGCAACGTGCGGCCGATCTGTTGTCGGCCGTGGGTCTGTCGGAACGCGGCCATCACTACCCGTCGCAGCTTTCGGGCGGCGAACAACAGCGGGTGGCGCTGGCGCGCGCATTCGCACCGCGACCGGCGCTGCTTCTCGCTGACGAGCCCACCGGTAACCTCGACGGCGCCACCGGGCGGGTGGTGCTCGATCTCCTGATTGCCCTGCGCGCCGACGAGGGCGCGACCCTGGTGCTGGTGACCCACGACCCCGCGGTGGCTGCTCTCGCCGACCGCCGCATCCACCTAAGGGACGGTCGCATCGAGCGCGAGGAAAAGGCGTAGCGCATGCGCTTACGGCAGTGGATTGTTCTCGCCGTTCGCGAATCCCGCGGTTCGGCGGGACGGCTCGCCTTCTTCGCGCTCTGTCTGTCTGTCGGTGTCGCGGCAGTCGTGGCGGTGGCGGGTCTGGCGCAGGCGCTGGACAGCGGGATTCAGGCCCAGGCCCGGGAGCTCCTGGCGGCGGATATCGCCATCTCAAGCCGCCGCCCGATCCCGGATGAAGTGCTGGCGGCTGTCGACGGTATCGCCGGAGGGCGCCGGACCGGAGTCATCGAAATGCCGAGCGTGGTGTCGCTGCCGGGCGCCAACGGTGAGGCTGGCTCCCCGGGCCCGTCAGTGCTGTGCGAGATCAAGGCTGTCGGGCCGGTCTATCCGTTTTACGGCGAAGTCGTCACCGATCCATCACTGCCGCTGTCCGAGATCCTCGGCGGCGACCGCGTGCTGGTCGGCCCCGAACTCTTGACCAGGTTGGGTGCGGGCATCGGCGATCGCCTTCGCATTGGCTCCGCTTTCTTGACTATCAGCGGCACCGTCACCGCCGAGCCCGACCGGCTGGAGATCGGTTTCACCTTCGGCCCCCGTGTCATGATGTCACTCGAAGGGCTCGAGAGGACCGGTCTCGCCGGTCTCGGCAGCCGGGTCGGCCACCGGGTGTTGGTGCGGCTTGCCGGTGAGGCGACGCCGGTCGAGCTTCGAACCGCTGCCGAGACCATCCGCGCCGCGGTGGCCGACCCCCAATTCATCGAGGTGGAGACCTCCACCGAAGCCCAGCCTGCGCTGCGCAATGCCCTCGCCAGAGTCGAGCGTTTCCTCGCCCTGGTGGCCCTGTTGTCCTTGTTGATCGGCGGCATTGGCGTCGCGCAGGCGGTCCGGGCGTGGCTCGCCGGGCGGATGGATGCCATCGCCGTGTTGCGCGCCCTCGGGGTGCGGCCGCGCGAGGTGTTTGTGCTCTACCTGGGGCAGACGGCTCTGCTGGCTCTGATCGGCAGCGCGGTCGGGGCGCTGGTAGGGGCGGCGGTGGCGCGGCTGGTGCCCGGATTGCTTGGCGACCTTCTCCCGGTCCAGGTGGAGGTGGGGTGGCAGCCGGCGGCGATGCTGCGCGGGATCGCACTCGGGGTCGGGGTTGCGGTGTTGTTCGCCCTGCGGCCGCTGGTCGATGTCTTGCGGGTGCCGCCGGTCAGGGTCCTACGGCGCGATGCCGACCCGCTGCCGGTGAACCGCACGGTGGCCACTGTTCTTTTTGCGGTGCTGGTGGCCGGGGTGACGGTGACGGCAACCGCGCAGTCAGGGTCAGTGGTACGCGGCGTCCAGTTCGCGGTTGGGCTGATGGTGGCGACCGCGGTCCTCGCGGCCGGCGCCTGGTTGGTGGTGCGGGCAGTCGGCAAGACGCCGCGCGAGTTCGGATCGGTGGCCCTGCGGCACGGTCTTGCGGCCCTCGCCCGGCCCGGCTCAGGGACCCTCGGCGCCGTGGTCGCCCTCGGTCTGGGCGTGCTGACCGTGCTCGGGATGTACCTGATCCAGGGGCGAATGTCGGCCCAGCTCGAGGCGGATCTGCCGGAGGACGCACCGACGGTGTTTCTGGTCGACATCCAACCCGACCAGTGGGACGGCGTGCGGACGTCCCTCGAGGAGGCAGGCGCCGAGAACCTGGATTCGGTGGAGGTGGTGATGGCGCGTCTGCAGGCCATCAATGGGGTCCCGGTGGACGAGTTGGTGCCGGAGCGGGGCGAGGACTCCGGCGACCGGCGATGGGTTCTGACCCGCGAGCAGCGGCTGACTTCCCTCGAGATCCTGCCCGAGGACAACGTGATCGTCGAGGGCGCCTTGTGGTCGGACCCAAAGAGGGCCGAGGTCAGCATCGAGCAGGACTTTGCCGTCGATCTCGGGGTCGGGGTCGGCGACACCGTGACTTTCAACATCCAGGGAGTGTCGCTCGAGCTGCTGGTTTCCAGCATCCGCACCGTTGAGTGGGAGCGCTTTTCGATCAACTTCTTTCTGGTGGTGGAACCGGGCGTCCTCGATAACGCGCCGCGCTACCGGATCGCTGCCGCGCGGCTCGCCGAGACCGCCGAGTTGCCACTCCAGGACCGGCTGGCCGCGACCTTTCCAAACGTGACCATGCTGCGGATCCGCGAGGTGCTCGACAAGATCGTGGCCGTCCTGCGACAGCTCGGATTCGGGGTGCGGCTGCTGGGGGCATTCACCGTGCTTGCAGGGATCGCCATCCTCGCCGGCGCGGTGAGCGCGGGTGCCGTCCGGCGGGGGCGCCAGGTGGCGCTCTACAAGACCCTGGGCATGACCCGCCTCCAGGTGATGGCGGTCTTCACCGTCGAATACGCCCTGGTGGGTCTGGTGGCCGGCGTTCTCGGCGCGGCCGGCGGGGTGGTGCTGGCGTGGCTGGTGACCCACTTCGGTTTCGAGATCGCGTGGGCGTGGTCGCCCGGCGTCTACGCCCTGGCGGCGGCGACGACGGTGGTTCTGAGTGTGGTTGCGGGTCTGGCAGCCAGCACCCGGGCCCTGGCCATTCGCCCCCTCGCCGTCCTTCGTCAAGGCGGGTAACAGGCCGCGCGTCTATAATCTGATCGACCTGACGGATCACAATCGCCAATGGGCGGTGCTGTGGCGCGGGCGTCCCGCCTGCGCATTGGATTTTCACGGTTGGCAGGCCGTTTGAGGGGAGTCATCGAGATGTTTTCACGCACGACCTACGAACAACGCCGCGCGGTTTTGAAGGGCCGGTTCGACGACGGTCTGTTGGTGTTTCCGGGCAACATCGAGAGCCCGATGAACTACGCCGATAACTGTTATCCCTTCCGGCAGGACAGCACCTTCCTCTACTACTTCGGTCTCGATCAGCCGGAGCTGGCAGCGGTGATCGACATCGACGAAGGCACGACCATCATCTTCGGCGACGAACTGACCATCGACCACATCGTGTGGATGGGCGATCTCCCCACCGTTGCCGAACGCGCCGACCGCGTCGGCGTATCCGACACCAGGCCGAGAGCGGCGCTCGCAGATGTGGTGAAGTCCGCGGTGGCTGCGGGCCGCCCGGTCCGCTATCTGCCGCCCTATCGTCCCGACAACTCGATTCTGCTCTCAGGCCTGCTCGGACTCCCCCTCACCGCCCTGGCCGAGAATGCTTCGGTCGAATTCATCCGTGCGGTGATCGACCAGCGCGCGTACAAGACCGACGAGGAGATCGTCGAGATCGAGAAAGCGGTCGAGACCTCGGTGGCCATGCACACCGCGGCCATCGGCATGGCGCGGCCGGGGATGCGGGAGTCGGAGATCGCCGCCGAGGTCGAGCGGATCGCGGTGGCGGCCGGGGGCCGGATCTCCTTTCCGGTGATCGCCACCATCCACGGCGAGACCCTCCACAACCACGACCACAGCAATACCTTGAGCGAGGGTGACCTCTTCCTGCTCGACTGCGGCGCCGAGACCGCGATGGGCTATGCCGGCGACCTCTCCTCGACCTTCCCGGTGAGCCCGCGCTTCGACGACCGCCAGTTCACCATCTACAAGCTGCAGCTCGCGGCCCAGGAGGCTGCGGTGGCGACGCTCGCGCCCGGCACCCCCAATCGCGACGTGCACTTCGCCGCGGCCCGCGTGATCGCCGAGGGCATGAAGGACCTCGGACTGATGAAGGGCAACATCGACGACGCCCTCGAAGCCGGGGCCCACGCCATGTTCTTCCCGTGCGGGGTCGGCCACATGATGGGTCTCGATGTCCACGACATGGAAGATCTGGGGGAGGTCTGGGTGGGCTACGACGGCGAGGCCAAGAGCACCCAGTTCGGCCTCAAGTCGCTGCGCCTCGCGCGCAAGCTCGAACCCGGGTTCGTCCTCACCGTCGAGCCGGGGATCTACTTCATCCCGCAGCTCATGGACCTGTGGCGGTCGCAGAGCCACTGTGCCGAATTTCTCGACTTCGATCGGCTCGACCAATGGCGAGACTTCGGCGGCATCCGCAACGAGGAGGACTACCTCATCACCGCCGACGGCGCCCGCCGTCTCGGTCCCGCCAAGCCCCTGAGCGTGGCCGAAGTGCAGATCCTGCGAGGCTGATTAGCCGAGACGCACGCGGTAGCGCAGCCGGGCGACGAAGAGGATGAGGGTGGCGAGTACGACCAGGGCGAGACCCTCCTGCCACAACACGTCAAGACCGGCTCCTTTGAGGAAGACCCCGCGCAGGATGGTGATGTAGTAGCGCAGGGGGATGGCGTAGGTCACCCACTGGAAGATCTGCGGCATGTTCTGGATCGGGAAGACGAAGCCCGAGAGGTAGATCTGCGGCAGCATCATGACGAAGGTCGAGATCATCATCGCCTGCTGCTGGGTGCGGGAGACGGTGGAGACGAGCAGCCCGAGACCGAGACAGCAGACGATGAACGGGGCGGTCAGGAGAGCCAGGGTCACGATCGAACCGCGGAGCGGGACCTCGAACCAGAACAGCACGACCATCAGCGCGGTCGAAAACTCGACCACCCCCACCAGAGCGTAGGGCACCAGCTTGCCGAGGATGACCGCGCTCGGCGTCAGGGGCGTCACCAGGAGCTGCTCCATGGTCCCGATCTCGGTCTCGCGCACGATCGCCATCGACGACAGCATCATGGTCATGATGAGGATGATCAGCGCCAGCACGCCGGGGACCATGAAGTAGCGGCTCAGGAGATCGGGGTTGTAGAGGATCTTCGGACGCAGCTCGAGGGGTGCGCGGGCGCCGTCCCTTGCGGCGGCATTCTGCAGGACGCCCTGGGCGTAGGCGAGCCCGAGGGTGCCGACCATCGCATCCGAGCCGTCGGCCACCACCTGGACGGTGCCGGTGCGGCCGGCGGCGCGGTCGGCCGAAAATCCGGCGGGGATGGTGACGGCCACCTTCGCCTCGCCGCCGGCCAACCAATCAGTCGAGAGCGTCCTGGGTGTCGACCGCGGCGACCAGGCGGAAGTAGGTGGAGGCCGTGAAGTCCTCCACCAGTCCGCGGCTGGCGGCGGTGCGGTCGAGATCGCAGATGGCGAGCTCCACCCGGCGCACGTCGGTGGTGGCGGCGTAGCCGAGGATCGTCAGCTGGACGATCGGCGCGATGAAGAGAACCGACAGGATCTTGGGGTCTCGCCGCAGCTGCAGCAGCTCCTTGATGAGCATGTTCATCAGCAGACGCATCACAGGCTCCGGATCATGCGGACGGTTGCGAGGGCCAGCACGATGCTCGCGTAGATGATGAGGGCGCCGGCCTGCGGCCACCACACCTCGGGGCCGACGCCCTTGAGCACGATCGCGCGCAGCGCGGCGATGTAGTAGCGGGCCGGGACGATGTGGGAGATGATCTGCAGACGCCCGCGGCATCGAGGAGATGGGGAAGATGAAACCCGACAGCAGCAGGGTCGGCAGCATGGACGACAACAGACCGAGTTGAAAGGCCAGTTGCTGGTTGTCGGCGAGAGTCGAGATGAAGGTCCCCCATCCGAGCCCGCCGGCCAGGAACAACAGGGTGACCGCCGCCAGCCAGAACAGCGATCCGCGGATGGGCACGTCGAAGAGAGCCCACGCCAGAAAGAGCGACCCGGCGGCCGACACCGAGGCCACCAGCAGGTACGGCAGGGTCTTGCCCAGCAGCAGCTCGATGGCCCGGATCGGGGTGGCGCGCAGCGACTCCATGGTGCCGCGCTCCTTCTCACGCACCACCGCGAGGGCGGTGGCGATGACCGACGACACCATGAGGATGAAGGCGAGCAGACCCGGGACCAGGAAGATCGAGGACTTGAGATCGGGGTTGTACCAGACCAGCGGCGCCGCTTCGTACGGTGGACGGACGTCGATCTCGTACACCACGCCGGTCTGCGATGCGACGATCTGGCGGGCGTAGCCGAGGACGGTGTTGGCCATCTGCGAGTCGGAGCCGTCGAGGACGAAGAGCATCGAGACGGGTCGCCGTGCCGCGATCTGCGAGGCGAAGTCGGGGGGGAGCACCAGTGCGGCCTGGATGGTCTCCGCAGGCGAAGAGATTCGTCGAGCGGACGGACATCGTCGAGAACCGCCTTCTGGACGAAGAACCCGCTCTTCAAAAAGGCCTCCACGACAGTGCGTGAGGCCTGGGTGCGGCTCTGATCCACCACCGCGAGCCGGATATCGGTGACATCGAAGCTGAGGGCGTAGCCGTAGATCATCAGGAGGACCACCGGCATCGCGAGCAGGGCGAGGCCGTGCGCCAGTCGCGTTTGAGCTGGAGAAGCTCCTTGACGGCGGTGGCGAGGACGCGTCGGATCACCGGTCGGCGACGCTCCTCGGCGTCGCGGATCGAGCGGATGAAGACGTCCTCCAGCGATGGCTCGACCGGCCGCACGGTCACCGGAGCGAAGCTTCCGGATTGGAGATGGCGCTCGATTGCCTGGGCGACCTCCGGTTGAGCGACCACGGCGTGGAGGTGGCTGCCGAACAGCGCCGCGTCGAGCACGCCGGGCAGGTCCTCGAGGTGTTCGAGGGCGCGGGCGGCGTCGCGGCATTCGACCTCGAGCACCGAGCCGGAGGCGAAGACCGTCTTGAGCCGGGGGATGGTGTCGAGCGCGAGGAGTTTCCCGGCATGCATCAGAGCCACCCGGTGGCAGCGCTCGGCCTCGTCCATGTAGTGGGTTGTCACGAAGACGGTGACGCCTTCCGCCGAGAGATCGTCGATGAGGTCCCAGAACGAGTTCGGCGGGCCTCGGGGTCCACACCGCCCGTCGGTTCGTCGAGAAAGACCACCGATGGTCGGTGGAGCAGCGCGCACGATAGAGCGAGGCGCTGTCGAAATCCGCCGGGGAGGTCGTTGACGAGCGCGTTGCGCCGCAAGCCGAGCCCGGTCACATCCAAGCCCAGTCGCGGCGTCCTTCGAAGTTCCGGCCCCACAGCCGGTAGGTTCCGGCCCAGAAACGGAGGTTCTCGTCCACCGTGAGATCGCCGTAGAGGGAGAATTTCTGCGACATGTAGCCGATGCGGGTCTTGATCTGAGCGGCCTGGGTGGCGATGTCGAAACCGGCCACGGTGCCCCTGCCCGCGCTCGGGCTGAGGAGGCCGCACAGCATGCGGATGACCGTCGTCTTGCCGGCGCCGTTCGATCCGAGAAAACCGAAGATCTCGCCCGGCGCGACCTCGAAGGACACACGGTCAACGGCCACGAAGTCACCGAAGACGCGGGTCAGATCGGTCGCCGAGACCATGATCTCCGGCGCCCGTGCTGCCGCGGCGGTTGGGTTTGTCACCGGCCGATGGCCCTGCGCAGGGTGGCATCCGCCAGCCACGCAGCGACCCGGACCTTGACCTGCGCGGCCTCGGCCGCGGTCAGATCAGCCTGGGCGTCGAGTAGTTCGGACACCAGCGCGAGCCCGGCGGCGTAGCGCTCGCTCGACGCCTCTTCCCAGGCGGTTGCGGCGGCGGCGGAGGCGTCGGCCGCGCCGACCGCCTCGAGGGCGGACTCGAGCTCGAGCCGGGTCATTTCCACCTCGAGCCGGATGATCCGTTCCATCTCGCCCCGGTCCTGCTGCAGGGCCCGTTGTTCGGCCTCGACGCCGGCGGCGCGGGCCCTGGTCTGGCTGCCGTCGAAGACCTTCCAGCTCGCAACCACCCCGACCCGCCACGAGTCGTTGGCCTCGTCGACAAGGGGGAAATATCGCTGATTGGGTCGGGCTACGACGTACTGGCCGGTGGCCCCGACCGCCGGCAGGCGGGCGGCGTCGACAGCCCGCGCCCGGGCGCCGAGCCCTGCGATCCGCGCGTCGGTCATCTTGAGTTCGGGCCGGTCCTCGAGGGCCCGCTGCTGGAGGCGGGTCAGCGACGGCGGCTGGTCGGGGACCCGATCGGTCGATGCATCCGCCAGCGCGACCGCCTCGGCGTCATCCATCCCGAGCAGCGAACGAAGACGTGCCAGGGCCTGCTTTTCTTCGTTGTGCGCCCGGATCACATCGACTTCGGCGGCCGCGACCCGCGCCTCGGCGGCAAAGACATCGGCTTTGACCGCCATCCCGGCCTCGCGCAGGGCGCGTGCATCTTCGAGCAGGCGGCGGGTCCTGTTGAGTTGCGCTTCGGCGACGTTGACACCGGCTGACGCGGCCACTGCGGACCAGTACTCCATCCGGGCGGCGTAGCCGAGTTCGAGGGCGGTGAGCGACTGCGACCAGGTGGCCGCGGACTCGTCCATCCGTGCCGCGTCGCGGTTGGCTGAAATCGCGCCGCCGCTGTAGATGGGTTGGTTGAGCGTCAGGTCGGCGCTGTAGGTGTTCTCGATATTGGGGTAGAGCACCAGCGGCGGCTGACCGGGCTGGTCCGAGGGCACGGTGAACTCGGGCACGCCGTTCTGACGGGCGACGGCGGCGTTGACGCTGACGACCGGAAGCCGTGCGCCGTCGGCCGCCTTGACCGCGTACTCCGTCGCCGCGAGGCGATCCGCCGCCGCGGTGGTCAGGGTCGAGGCCTCGATCGCCAGGCGGGCGGCCTGGTCTGCGTCGAGAACCGTCTGGCCGCCGGCCGGGATTGCGGCCGCCCCGAAAGCAAAGACGAAAACTGAAGTCAAGGAGAGTCGTCGAGCGTTCATGGTGCCTCCGTCGACGTGGGCTGGGTTGACGAACGGGTGAGGTAGAGAAAAGCGTCCTCGAGACCTGCCGGCACTTCGCGGGCGGACTCGATCCGGACGTCGTGGGCGCCCAAGATCTCGCGGACTGCAACCACCGGGTCGGCGTTGCTCTCGGCGAGGTGAACGTGGAGGGTGGCGCCGAAGACGCTGACATCGACGACTTCGTCGTCGGCTGAGAGCGCGTCGGCGGCGGCGGCGCGCTGAGTCGCCACGACCTCGACGATCGTGCCCGGCATCAGAGAAGGGATCTCCCTCGGGCGCGCGTCGGCCAGGATCGCGCCCTCGTGCATCAGCAGGACCCGGGTGCAGCGTTCGGCCTCGTCGAGATAAGGGGTGGCCACCAACAGGGTCAGCCCGTCGCCCACCAGATCCGCGAGCAGGCGCCAGAACTCCCGCCGGGTGACGGGGTCGACGCCGGTCGTGGGCTCGTCGAGCAGCAGGACGCGGGGTGAATGGATGAGGGTGCAGGCCAGGGCGAGCTTCTGTTTCATGCCGCCGGAGAGGCGATCGGCCTGGCGGGTGTGGAAGGGCGCGAGATCGACCAGGTCGAGCAGTTCGCCGCGCCGTTCGCGCCATTCGGGGACGCCGTACATCAAGGCGAAGAACTGGATGTTCTCGTCCACGGTGAGGTCGCCATAGAGGGCAAACCTCTGGGCGAGGTATCCGAGCCGGGTGTGGAGGGCCCGCCGCGCCTGCCAGCAATCCTCGCCGAAGGCCGTCGCGGATCCCTCGTCCGACCTCAGGAGCCCGCCGAGAACGCGCAGACTCGAGGTCTTGCCGGCGCCGTCGGGGCCGATCAGACCCACCACCTCACCCTCGCCGACGGCGAAGGATACGCCGCGGACGGCCTCGACGCCGTCGTAGCGGACGACGAGGTCACGGGCTTCGAGCAGAGGAGAGGAGGTCACACCGAACCTCAGTTGAACTGCGCGTCGGCCGGCATCCCTGGTTTGAAGATTCCGTCGTCGTTCTCCAGTTGCACCTTGACGCGGAAGACCAGCTTGGCGCGTTCCTCGGGGGTCTGGACGTTTTTCGGTGTGAACTCGGCGACCGGCGAAATGAACGAGACCGTGCCGTCGAACGTGCGGTCGCTGCCGTCGACGGTGACCACTGCCGATTGGCCGAGCGCCACCTGCGACAGGTTGGGTTCGTCGATCCACACCGTCAACCACGGCCGCGCGAGGTCGGTGAGGACGGCGATCGCGGCCCCCGGGGCCAGCACCTCGCCGGGCTCTGCGACTCTCGTGGTGAGGACGCCGTCGATCGGCGCGAGAACCGTGGCGTCGGTGATTTTCTGTTGGGCCGCGGCGACCGCCGCCTCGGCCGCAGCGCGCTGTGCACGCGCCGTTTCGATCTCCTGCCGGCGGGGGCCGGCGACGAGCTTTTCGACCTGCGAGCGGGCGGCGGCGACAGCGCGTTCGGCAATCTCCTCGCGGGTTTCGGCATCGTCCCTCGACTTCTCGGTGGCGGTGCCCCGTTCCGCCAAACCGGACAACCGATCGAGATCGCGTCGTGCGGCATCGAGCTCGGCCTGGGCCTGGGCCAGCTGATCCTCGGCCCGCCGCAGATCCTCGGCGCGGGTTCCTGCGAGGAGGAGCCGCAGCTGGGCGTCGGCGGCCTCGGCGGTGGCGCGTGCCTGGGCGAGCCGGTGTTCGGCGTCGGTGGTCTCGAGCCTCGCCACCACGACACCGGCGTTGAGCACGTCGCCCTCCTCGTACGGCGCTTCGAGCAGGCGGCCGCCGACGGTGGCGGCGAGCCGGATATCGGTGGCCTCGATGTGACCCGAGGCGCGAATGGCCCCGTCGTCGGTCGCGTTGCGGCACGCGACGGCAAGGACGGTTGCGGCAAGAACGGCAACGACGTTGAATCGTTTCATGTGTCTTCTCCAGTTCGAGGCGCGGCGATTCCGTTCAGCAGCAGATCGGTGAGGAAGGGGGCGACCTTGGTGTCGTCTTCCGGGATCTGCAATTCAGGTCCGATTTCGGCCGCCCGACCGCGCAGGGGCGCGACGGCGTTGAGAAACAGCGAGGCCCCGATCATCGTGAGATGGGTCATGACGGGATCGGTGGAGCGAAACTCGCCGCCGCGAACGCCGTCTGCCAGCAAACGGCGGACGGTGTCAACCACCCGCAGCATGCGTTCGAGGACCTCCGGCTGGAGGTGGTCGCCCGCCGAGGCAAGCTCGCGCAAGACGATCCTCGGGTGGTCGGGGTAGGTCTGCAGGGTCCGCGTGACCGTCGTCGATCACCGCGGTCAGTCGATCGCGTGCCGAACCCGCCGGCGCGACATCGCGCCGGCGAGCGCCGCCTCGAGGCGATCGAAGGTGCGCATGAGCACCGCGGTGTAGAGCGCCTGTTTGTTGCCTACGTGGTAGTAGAGGAGGGCCTTGTTGACGCCCGCACGACGGGCGATCTCATCGACCCGCGCACCGCCGAACCCGTCGGCCGCAAACACCGACGACGCGGCGTCGAGAATCGTCTGCCGGGTCGCGGGCTCGGGTTGGTGGGTCTCTTTCATGGTCCTTCAATACAGATTGACTGTTCGGTTTAACTAACCGGTTAGTAAACGTATATTGCAAAGACCGTGCTGTCAACCCCGATCGGAGGATCCGGCGGGAGCCGGCGATCAGCTCTTCGGTCCGGCCTTCCGCCGCTCTCGCTCCGCCTCGGCAACCGCCATCCGCACCTTGATCAGGGTGTCGGGCGTCACCGAGATCGAGCTGATGCCGCAGTCGACCAGGAACGGCGGCACCTCGTCGGGGTAGTCCGACGGCGCCTGACCGCAGATCCCGATCTCCAGGCCGCGTTGTCGAAAAGCCTCGACACCCTGGCGGATCATCATCTTGGCGGCGGGCGACCGGGCGTCGACCGGGTGGCTGTAGTTCTCGAGGTCATCCCGGGAGACGGCGTACACCGTCTGCACCAGGTCGTTGGATCCGATCGAGCCGCCCGTCAACTGCATCTCGTCGATGAAGCGCTCCGCCTCGAGCACGTTGGAGGGCAGCTCGACCATCAGAAAAAGCGGCACCCCGGCCTGCGGCGAGAGACCGCGCTGGTCGAGGAGTTGCACCACCTCGCGGCCCTCCTCGGGGGTGCGGCAGAAGGGGACCATGATCTGCAAATTGTCGAGACCGATGTGTTGGCGGACCAGGCGGATGGCGTCGCACTCCATGTCGAAGGCCGGCAGAAAGGCGGGGTCGATATAGCGCGACGCCCCGCGCCACGCGATCATGGGGTTTTCTTCCTCGGGCTCGAACAGGCGGCCGCCGAGAAGATCGCGATACTCGTTCGATTTGAGATCGGAGAGGCGGACCAGCACCGGTCGCGGGTGGAAGGCGGCACAGATCAGCGCAATGCCGTACATCAACTGGTCGACGAAGAACTGGCGGCGGTCGGCGTAACTGGCGGTGCGGCGTTCGATGGCAAAGAGGAGCGATCGGGTCTCCTCCGGGCCCTCGCGTTCGAGCTGCTCACGGTATGGGATCAGTTCCTCGGCCAGGCCCTTGCCGGTGGCAAAGGCCGTCAACTCGTCGTAGAAGAGCAGGGCCAGCGGGTGGATCCCCACCTGCGCGGTGAGGATGAACTCGAGCCGCGCCAGACCGACCCCGTCGCTCGGCAACAAAGCCTCCTGGAGGGCGCGCTCCGGAAAACCGACGTTGAGCTTGACCAGGGTCTCGGGGCCGTTGGACTCGTCCACCTCGATGCGTTCGATCTCGAAGGGGTGGATGCCCTCGTAGACGATCCCCATGTCGCCCTCGGCGCACGAACCCGTGACCTCCGTCAGGTTGGCGACACTGCGGGTGGCGTCCTGGCAGCCGACGATGGCCGGGATCCCGAACTCGCGGGCGACGATCGCCGCGTGCGAGGTGCGGCCGCCCTTCTCGGTGATGATGAGCGAAGCCTCGCGCATCATCGGCTCCCAGTCCGGGGTGGTCATCTCGGTGACCAGCACGTCGCCGGCATCGAAGACCCGGTCGGCGATCGGGATCTTTTCGAGCGACGCCCCCTCGCGGAGAGTCTTGCGGAGCTCGCGCTTCCGCAGAATGACCTCGTCATAGTCCTGGTACACCCGCGCGCGGCCGGATCCGATTCGGGTTCCCACCGCGTGCCCGTGCGCGAGCACCCTGTTGTTCGTCTTGAGATCGTCCACCAAATCCGGCGCCATGGAGTAGGTCTCGAGCGTCGCCTTGCGGGTGCTTCGAGAGTGAACCGTCTCGGGTCGCGCCTGCACGACGTAGAGATCGCCGGTGTAGCCGTCCTTGGCCCACTCGATGTCCATCGGCCGTCCGTAGTGTTCCTCGATGTCAGGGCCATGCGGCCGAGCTCCATGACCTCGACCTCGGCCAGCGACCACTGGCGCCGCCACGCGGCCTGAACGTCGACGCTTTCAGTCGATGTCCCACCCTGCATCGAGTAGACGAGCTTGCGGTCCTTGGCGCCCAGGTAGCGGTGAACCACCGACGGCCGGCCGCGCCGGAGCCCCTCTTTCCAAAGCATGAAGGTGTCGGGAGAAACCGTGCCCTGCACCACCATCTCTCCGAGACCGAAGGCCGAACTGACGTGGATGACGTTGCGGTTGCCCGAGTCCGGGTCGAGGGTGAAGATGACGCCGGAGCTGGCGATGTCGGAACGGACCATCTTCATCACGACCACGCCGAGCGCGCCCTCGAGGGGGTCCATCCCCCGCTCGAGCTGGTAGCTCACGGCGCGTTCGGTGAAGGCGCTGGCCGCGCACTCCTTCCAGGCGCCGGCGATGGCCTCGCGACCGCGGATGTTGAGGAAGGACTCGTACTGCCCGGCGAACGGATGCGGCGTCGGAGTCCTCGGCCACCGCCGACGAGCGGACGGCGGCGTCCACCTCGCAGTCGAACTCGCGCGACAGCTCGCTGTAGGCCGCCTGCAGATCGTCGAGGATCGGTTGCGGGATGGGAGCGGCGAGAACCAGCGACCGCGCCAAGGCGGTGCGTCCGTGCATCTCGAGCTGGTCGTCGGCGGGCGCGTCTTCGAAGACGACCCGCAGTCGGGCCTCGGCCAGGGTCGAAGAATTCGTTGCCCGCAGTTTCAGATTTTGGAGCTGGTCGTCGACGTCGACGGAGTCCCAACAGCCCTTCGGCACCGCGGCGGCCACGAACTCGCGATGGGCCCGGGTGGTGGTCGCGAAACCGTTGGGAACGCGCACCCCCTGGGGCACGAGCTGCCGGTACATTTCGCCGAGCGAGGCCGCCTTGCCGCCGACCAGGTGGGTGTCCCCGCTGCCGACCTCTTCGAACCAGAGGACCCGGCGGGCGTCCACCTCCGGTTGGATCACATCAGCTTTTCCCTGTGCCGGAACCTCGTGGTCGTGAACTGCCATCGCCGCCTCCATGTCGCAACAACCGGGTCCTTTGAGGACCCGGCGTGGTTGTGGACGTCGGTTGGATGTGGGGAGTTTCGCCTGTCGCACGGAGTCGGCCGTGCGCCCTGGAAGCGGCTCGTCCCCGAGGCATTCACCTACCTCGGGGCGGTCGCGTGGTCCAGTTGTCGATCGAGGCTCACTGTAGGGTCAGTGTATCACCCGGCGCTCTCACCATGCGGACGACAGGGTGGAGACGGAGACAGAGACAGGCACGGATTCCACGCTTTCCCGCGACTCCCCCTGCTCCCTTTCTCCCCTGCTCCCTTTCCCCCCTGCCTCCCTTTCTCCTCTGCTCCTCCGCTCCTCTGCTCGAAGAAAACGATCAGTGCACGTGGACCAGAGGCTGCACGTGCAGGCTGTGACCGGCCGCCGCGCTGAAGGCGCCGAGCGAAAAGGTCAGAAGCATGTCGTAGTCGAGCGCCACGATGCCGGTTCGACCGTCGCCGGAGAGCGCCTCGGTGCCCGGTCGGTTCTCGAACCACCGCGCCCAGTCCGTCGGAGCCCGGGTCGTACATGAGGAACTGGGTGCCGTCCTCGGGGAAGACCTTGTTGGGCGATGGGTAGAGATTTTCGGTGAACGGAAACTGGGCCGCCGAGTGACAGCTCAGGCACGAAGATGCCGCGAACTCCTTCGTTCCCTGAGTGCGGACGCCGCTCACCGTGACGACGTTGTGCCTGGTCGCGACGTCCATCGGACCGGCGAGGCGGTCGCCCCAACCCAGGGTCTGGCGGGTGTAGGCGGGTGCCGCCGGGTTGACCCAGGTCTCGAGCAGCGGGCCGTTCGGGTTCGTGCCCGAAGGGGTGTGGGCGAACTGGGGGTCGTTGCCCCACATCGCGCCGACCGGGACGGCCTTGTCCCACGCGGTGGCGCCGTTCGCGGTCGCATCGTAGGCGAAGGCCATGTAGACCCAACCGGTCTCCGGCGAGGCGACGGAATCCTTGATCTTGACCGCCATCTGCGAGAAGTAGACCGGCACGACCTCCGGTTTGACGGGATTGTTCTTGGGATCCTGGATCATGGCCACCGTCGGTCGGTAGACATACGACACCGCCGAGCCCTTGAGCGGTGACCATTGGTCGGGCGTGAGCGTCGCCGACTCGACCTTGAACGACGATCGACCCCTCGGGGAACTGGGGATTGCTCAGATCGGGCTCGTACGGGTCTTCCCAGATCCTGCCCAACATCGCGGCCGCCACGTCGTTGTAATAGATGACCGCGTGATTCTGAAACGGGACCGCCGGCACCGGATCGTCGAAGGTGTACGGCAGCAGAATCTGACCGGTGTAGGAGGCGAGAAGCGCCTCGCGCCCGGAGTTCGGATCGATCGACCCGTCGGGGAGCCGGGAGCCCTGCGCGGACCACATCATGTCGAACCAGCCGGCCTTCTCCGGCGACCAGTGCAGCGGATCGTTGACCACGCCGTTCAAATCGGCCGAGACGAATGCCTTGAGCCGCAGCATGTAGTCGAGGGCATTGCCGCTGTTGATCCTGCCGCCGTCCGCTCCTGGCGTCCACCTGGACGGTACCGGGTCGGTGGGGTAGGCGTAGTTGGCGGTGCGAAACCCGCCGGACCACTCATCCGCGGTCGGGTAGATCGAATTGTTCGAGTCGAGCGGGTTCGGGCCCTGGGCCGCGCCCGTCGCGGCGACGAGGACGAAGGACGCCGCCACGACAAAACAGCGCAGGTGGAAAGATACTCGAGGACGCAGGTCGGACAGAACGTTCGTTTGCATGGTGCCTCTCCCGAAATTTTTTTAAGACTGAATCTCGTTTGAGACCATAGCATCTTCCAGAGAATCTGCAAAGGCCGAGGCGCCCCACCGGCGGTAGAGCGCACGGGCCGCCTCGAGGTGGGAGGCGGCGGCAGTCGGGTCGCGGTCGCGCAGAGCGGTCGCCGCGAGTTGGTGAGCGAGAGCCTCGATGTGTTGGTATCCGTGGTCGGCCGCCGCTCGCTGCGCCTCGAGGTAGAGTTCCACGGCGCGGTCGGGATCGCCGGAAAGTCTGGCGAGCTCACCCGCCACCAGGCGTTCCTTGTGGAGGAAATTGTGAGGGCAGTGCGCCGCCCACTTCTGCAGGAGGCGGTGCTGCTTGCGGATCCTCCGCAGGCCGGAGCGCCGTTGAGGCGCCGTCGCGCATCGCAGGGAGGCGGCGAGAATGAGGGCTTCGTAGAAGCGGTGTTCGGCGCTGTGGAGCATGCCGGCCGAATCCTTGAGATAGGGCTGGGCGGCGTCGAGAGTGTCGATGGCAGCGTCGAGATCGCCCCACAGATAGAGGGTCTGCATCTTGACCACGAAGTAGTAGTGAGCGAAGTGCCGGGACCCGAAGGACGCAAGCTCCTCGACGAACGCCTTTTCGTCAAAGGTGTCGTCGCTGAAATCCCCCCGGCCCCACGTCGAACCTTGCAGGTTGCGAACGGCCTGGCGGACGGCGGTCACCGCGCCGGCTGGTTCGGAGAGACCGACGCGATCGAGGAGTTCGAGGTAGCCGTCTGAAGCCTCCAGGACCTGCTCCATCGGCACGCCGCGCATGAAGTAGCTGAGCGTTGTGGCGCACGAGGCGCACCCGGTGTGAAAGAGGTCGCCGGTTTCGAGTCCGGAGCTGTAAGCCGCGCGCCACAGGTCCTCGGCTTCGGTGGCGGGCCGCAACCACGAGGTGCCGAAGTAGCCGACCACAAAGTGGACCTCGGCCTTCTGACTCAAGTTGTCGTACTTTTTGACGAGATCGAGAGAAAGACGCCCGAATTCGTAGCCGCGCCGGTGGTTGCCGAGGATGCCGCCGAGGAAGATGCTGCCGAAGACCATGTAGCCGATCGCGCTGTCGGCGGTGTTGCCGTGTTTCAGACACAGATTCACCATTCTCGCGTTGATCGCGACGCAGAGCTCCGGACGCACCTGATAGGCGGCCTTGGCGACCGCGCCGATCAGACGCACCGCGCCGGCCAGACGGTCGTCGTCCATCGTCGGCAGGTCGAGAATGTCCGCAACCTCGCGACGACCGAGACGGACTTTGGCGCCAACCAGATCGACGACAAAGGATGGAGGATGGAACTTCGCCGGCAACCGGATGCCGTACAGCGAGGCGCCTTCGCGTCCCGCCCGGTAGGCGTCGTCGAATCTCGCGAGATCGGTGTAGAAGTGGACCAGCCGCTCGAGGATCTCCGCCTCGGCCGAGGTCTCGACGGCAAATGAGAGGGCGCGCTGGTAGAAGTCTTCGGCACGGCCGAAGGCCAGGGCCTCGACCGCCTGGTCGGCCGCCACACGATAGAATCCGCCCGCCCGCGCCAGATCGCCGGCGCCTTCGAGGTGGGCGGCGAGCAGCTCGGGTTGGCCGGTTCCGTCCCTCTCCAACGCGGCTGCCAAGGCGGCGTGATGGCCGGTGACCACCGACCCGGCGAGACGGGCCACGATGCTTTCGCGAATGCGGTCGTGATAGCACTCGATCTCGTCGTCGAGGCCTGGTCCGGTGGTTCGCACCAAACGCTCGGAGCGCAGGGCGGCGACCATCTCCGGCGGCAGCGCCCGGAGTCGAGCGACCTCCTGGACGTGGCGCAGGGGAAGCGGCCGGCTCGCCACCGCCACCACCTCGAGCAAACGGCGCGGTTGTTCGGGGAGGCGCTGGATGCGGGTCCACAGGATCTCGTCGAGGTGCACCTTTCCGGCCTCGAAGAAATCCATGCCCGCCTGGAGGTGCTGCACCAACTCGTAGATGAAGAGCGCGCTGCCGCCTGACTCCTCCACGACCCAATCGACCCGGGTCGCGGCATCGGGCGAATCGGCGCCCAACAGGGTTGCCGCGAGATCCCGGGTCTCGTCGGCGGTCAGGGCATCCACGACCAGTGTCTCCTCGACCACTCTCGAACCGTCACCGGCGAGGTTTTCGAGCGCCCGCAGACAGGGGCTCACACCGACATACTCGGTGCGATAGCTGAACAGCATCAATAACCGGGGTGGAGCATCCGACATGAGAATCTCTCGGAGAAGGGCCGCACTGTCGAGATCTCCCCACTGCAGGTCGTCGATAAAGAGCACCAGCGGGTGGTCCTCACCGATCCGGGTCAGGAGTTCGCGCAGCGCACCGAAGGCCTGAAGGCGGAGCTCCTCGAGATTGTTGGTGCCTTCGTGTGCCGCAACCATGTCGGCGACGCGGTCGATGCGGCGCAGGGTGGGAAAGACCCGCGCCAGGGCCACCACGTGATCCGGCATCAATTGTGCGATCTCTTCGGGCGGCAGGCCGAGCAGGTACCGGGTCAGCGCATCGACCAGGCTGTCCACGGCCTTGTAGGGCATCGACTCCTGCTCGTAGCAGCGTCCCACGAGCACGACCGGTTCCATGCGAGTGGCCAGGTCCTCGAGAAAATGCTGAATCAGGGCGGACTTGCCCGCACCGGAGCGGCCGTGAACCCGGCACACGCCGACACGGCCTTCGCGGACGCTCTCGAAGGAGCGATCCAGGACTTCGAGGTGGGTCATTCTGCCGATGAACGGGATCGACGTCGGTGCCGTTGCAGGTGCTGGTGCGACGCCGGCCGCGGTCTCTCCACCACCCAGGCGTGCGACCACCTCCGGACCGGTTGGGCGGCGGCCGGGGTCCCGCGACAGCAGGTCCAGGCACAGCGATGCGAGATCGTCTGGGATGCCGGGCACGAGTTCCTGGGGCGGAGGAGGATCGAGGAGCTGCTTGTTGCGCAGCACCTCGATCGACCGCCCCACGATCGGCAACCGGCCCGTCAGGACCTCGTAGAGCATGACTCCGACTGCGTACCAGTCGCTGGCCTGGGTCAACGCCTGAGCGGCTGCCTGTTCGGGTGCCATGTAGAGGACCGAGCCGGTGATCCGGCCCGACGTGTGGCTGCTCACCTTGCTTCCCGAAGTGCCCGCCGCCGAGCCGGACCTGCCCTGCGCCGGCTGGGCCTCGGATCCGAGTTCCTGGACCAGGCCGAAATCAAGGAGTACGACCTGGCCGTCTTTGCGGACCATCACGTTGGCCGGTTTCAGATCGCGGTGGAGAATGTTGTTTTCGTGGAGGGCGATGACTCCGAGGGCGAGCTGTCTGAAGACCTCGGCAATTCGGGACCAATCAAGGGCTTCTGGGAAAGTCCCAGGAGCGAAACCCCGTTCGGCAGATCCGCCGTCTCCCGAGCGCGAGTGGAACCACGACGGGTCTTCCATCGGCGCGTCGATGGTCTCGTCCTCTGCGATGCTGGGGCCTTCGATGGGACCCGAGCCCGGAGCGCTCTTCTCCGTTGCAGTCGACGCTTCGTGGGGCCTCAGAAAGGTCTTGAGATCGACGCCGTCCTGCAGCAGCTCCATGGTGAAGAACCATTGTTCGCCATCCGAGATGAACTCGTACAACGGCACCAGGTTGGGGTGGACGGTGCGGGCCAGCGACCGGAATTCCTGTTTGAAGAGGAAGATCGTCTCGGGGCTGGCCTCGCGCAGGGTCTTGAGCGCCACCAGGCTCTCGCGTTCCCGGTCGTAGGCCTCGTAGACCACACCCATGCCGCCGGCCCCGATCCGGCGCAGAATGCCGAATCTCTCCGTGCCCTGAAAATCCGCCCGGTCTTCAGCGCCCATGATGCGCTGCGGGACCGTCGGTCGTGCGCCTGTCGCGCGGCATGATGTTGGGTTTTCAGAGGTGCCACTGGAGAGAGAATATCAGACTCAGCGATCCAGTCTCAACAAATTTCCGACATCCGGGAGGACCCGGTGAGGGTCGTGGTTGAGTGGGGTTGCTTTTCTCATATGTTCATATTCTCAATTATGCTATTTTGAATCGGCATCTTCAAGAAGAGTTGCGAATCCTAAGACCTCGTCTCAGGAGCGATCATGGACGAACGACTGGAACGGTTGGAGCGGTTGGTCGGGTCCCTGGAGACCTCGGTGCGTCAGCTCGAGCGGCGGACGGCGCGTCTCGAAGGAGAAGGCGGCGCGAAACCCGTGTCTGAGTCCCGCCCCGCCGTCGAGGATGCGGCGGCGTTCCCGACCGCGACCGATTTTGCCCTGGCGGCGTTCCGCTCGACGCCGGCGTTGGTCGGCCGCAGCCTGCTCGTGCTCGCCGGCGGCTTCGTCCTCCGCGCCCTGACCGAGTCCGGGTCGGTCTCGCCGGTCATCGGCGTCGCCCTCGGTCTGGCTTATGCGGCGGTGTGGGTTGCGGCCGCGGCCAGAGACGCGCACCGCGGCCGGCAGGTGAGCGCCGGGTTCTTCGCCGCCTGTGCGGCGGTCATCGGCAACCCACTGCTCTTCGAAGCCGTGACCTCCTTCGGGGTGATGTCGGAATATTCGGCAGCTCTCGCCCTGACCGGCATGACCGGGGTCGGTCTGGCTGTGGCTCTGCGCTGGAACATGCGCGGCGCGGCGTGGGTCTTCGGTCTCGGTTGTGTGGCGACCGCGGTCGCCCTGGCGATGGCGCGGCCTCCGGGCGAGGCCGTTTCCGCCGTGTTGGTGGTTCTCGGTCTGGCCTCGCTGGGGTTCGACCGGTGGCGCGGATGGGGCGCGCTGAAGTGGATCACGGCCGGATGTGCCGACCTCGCGGTCCTGCGGCTGACCGCGCTGGCGCTGGTGCCACATGCCCTGCCTCCGGGCTTCGGCGCCGTCCATCCGTGGGTGGTGGTGACGCTGCAGGTCGCGCTGGTGATCGGCTACCTGGGTGCTGTGGCTGCGCAAGTGGCGAGCGGCGACGGCGGCATCCGGGCCTTTGACGTCATCCAGACCGTGGCCGTGTGGACTATCGGTTGGGGTGGTGCGGTTCGGCTCGCCCGCGCGAACGACTGGCAGACCGGTGGTCTGTATCGCCGTCGCCCTCGCGGTGGGAGCGGCGTTATACATCGCGGCGTTCGGTGTCGTCGACCGGCGGCACGGCCGCAACCGGGCCTTCTACTTTCTTTCCTCAGTCGGTGCAGGGCTCCTCCTTCTCGGGATGCCGGGCTTGGCGGGTTCGTGGACCGCTGTGGTGTGGGCAGTGGTCGGGGTGGCGGTCGCGGTGGTCGGCAGCCGTTGGGACCGCGTGACCTTGAGGGTTCACGCGGTGGTGCTGCTGATCGCGGCGTGGGCCGCGAGCGGTCTGGGCGGGATGGTGGCGGGGTCGCTTTGCGGTCTTGGAGTGGCCACGGTAGGCGCGGCACTCGCGGTCGCCGTCCTCACTCTCGCCGCCACCGGCGTCGTCATGGCCGGCCGCCGCAGAGTGACCCCGGGGCGGCTGGAGAGGCTGCCGCTGACGCTGCTGCTGGCCATGAGTTCGATGGCGATAGCGGCCGTCCTGGTGGCGGTCACCCGACCGGTGGCGCCGGGAACCGCGGTTGCCCTCGGCACCGTCGCGATGGCGGCGGTGACCGTCGCCCTGGCCTTTCTCGCCTCCAGGTGGGGTGTTGCGGAGGCCGGGTGGTTGGTCTATCCCATGCTCGCGCTGACCGGGCTCAAGGTGGTGTCGCAGGACCTCGCCGCGGGCCGTGCGCTGGTGCTGGTGGTGGCCCTCGCCGCCTACGGCTTTGCCCTCGTCGTGGCACCGTGGCTCCTCCGATCGGGTCACTCTGCGGAGACGGATCACATACCGACTTCGTGATTGACGCGACCCCTTGCGACCTCAGGGCTCGTCCGAAACCTTGATGATCAGCTTGCCGTTGTTGGAGCCGTCGAAGAGCCGGTTGATGTTCGCGGGTGCGGTCTCGAGCCCGTCGTAGACGTCGACCCGGTATTTCAGCCGGCCCTCGCCGTACCACTCGCCGAGCTTGGCGATGGCCTCGCCGGCACGGTTCAGATAGTCCATGACGATGAAACCCTCGACCCTCGCCCGACGGATCAGAACCATCGGGAAGGCGGAGGGGCCGGGGACCTTCTCGGCGGCGTTGTAGCCGGAGATCAGACCGCAGACGGCAACCCGGGCGTAGTTGTTGATCCACATCAACTCGGCATCGAGGATCTCGCCGCCGACGTTCTCGAAGATCACATCGATGCCGTCCGGACAGTGTTTGTGGAGCTTGCGGACGACGTTCTCGGTCTTGTAGTTGACGGCGGCGTCGAAGCCGAGTTCATCGGTAAGCCAGGCGCACTTTTCGTCCGTGCCGGCGATTCCCACTACCCGGCAACCCACGATCTTGCCGATCTGGCCGACGATCGACCCCACCGCGCCGGCGGCGCCCGAGACGACCAGCGTCTCTCCGGCCTTCGGTTTGCCGATGTCGAGGAGACCGAAGTACGCCGTCAGACCGACCATGCCGAAGAGACCGAGGAAGGCGGTCAGAGGCAGCGGACCGGGGTCGATGACCCGCTGGTCGCTGCCATCCGAGATGGCGTAGTCCTGCCAGCCGACGGTTCCCGAGACGACGTCGCCTGCAGAGAAGCGATCGTTCCGCGACTCTTCGACCACGCCGATGGTGAGCCCGCGCATGACGTCGCCGATCGCGACCGGTTCGACGTAGGACGGCCCCTCCCGGATCCACCCGCGGTTGGCGGGGTCGAGCGAGAGGTAGATGTTCCGCACCAGCACCTCGCCGTCGGCGAGCGCGCGGACCGGCTCCTCCACCCACTCGAAATCGCTGTCCTTGATCAGACCCTCGGGTCTCGCGGCCAGACGCCACTGGCGGTTGATGCGATCGGTCATTGGGAGCTCCCCTTCGGTTAGTATTGCCCCGTGAGATACGAGGGTACAGTGTACCGTCCACCGTCCGAGGCCGGGTCATTGATCATCCAGGCCACCATCGGCTGCCCCCACAACCGGTGCGCCTTCTGCTCGATGTACAGCGACAAGAAGTTCAAGAAGCGGCCGCTCGAGGAGGTCATCGAAGACCTCGACACGGCCCTCGAGGCCTACGGCCCGGGGGTGCGAACGATCTTCCTGGCCGACGGCAACACCGCGGCCCTGCCCACCGACACCCTGGTCGCCATCGGCGAGGCCGCAAGCGAACGGTTCCCCGACCTCGAGCGGATCACCGTCTACGGTTCGGCCAAGTTCCTGGTGGCGAAGAGCCGCGAGGAGTGGCGGAGAATTGGCGCCGCCGGCATCACCCGGATCCATTCGGGGCTCGAGTCCGGCGACCCGGTGACCCTCGAGCAGATCCACAAAGGCGTGGACCCGGAGTCAGCCGTCAAGGCCTTCAACCACGTGATGGATGCCGACATCGAATTATCGGTCTACCTGATGGTGGGCGTGGCAGGGCTCGAACGCTGGCGAGAACATGCCGAAGGCAGTGCAGCCGTGCTCAACCGGGCGAGCCCGGACTTCATCCGCCTCCGCACCTTTGTCCCGCGGCCTGGCACCGAGTGGTGCGAGCGTTGGCAATGCGGCGATCTCACCCTGCTCGACGCCCACCAGGCCCTCGAGGAGACCCGGCTGCTGGTGGAACGGCTCCACGGACCGACCGTGCTGCTCTCGGACCACGTCACCAATTTCCTCGATGTCAACGGCCGCATCCCCGACGACAAGCCGATCATGTTGGACGCCATCGACGACGCCCTCGAGTGGACGCTCGAGAGCTTCAGGCCGCCGACGGAGCGGCTCATCCATCTCGGGTTGTAGTTCAGTTTCAGACAGAAGTGGGGTCTCCGTTGTCGGGACGGAATGGTGCGGTTATAGTGCGTCAATCGTACTCGTGCTTGGGGGGCAACCGATGAAGAAGATGATGGTGGCGGTGGTTCTTGCTGGCGATGTGTGTGTCACCGGTGTTTGCGGACCAGGATCTTGAAGAGGCGGTGGCGGTGGACTACGAGACCTCGCTCGAGGAGCTCTTCGTCTATTTCCACAGCCACCCGGAGCTCTCCTTCCGTGAAACCGAGACTGCGGCCCGACTCGCCGAGGAGCTTCGCGCCGCGGGCGTCGAGGTCACCGAGGGCGTGGGCGGCACCGGCGTCGTCGGCATCCTGCAAAACGGCGACGGCCCGCTGGTGTTGGTGCGCGCCGACATGGACGGTCTGCCCACTGCGCGAGGACACCGGTCTCGACTATGCCTCGACCGTCACCCAGGTCGACATCACCGGCATCGAACAGCCGGTCATGCACGCCTGCGGCCACGACGTCCACATAACCTCGATGGTGGGCACGGCCCGGCGCCTGGTCGCCATGCGCGACAGCTGGTCGGGTACCGTGATGTTTGTCGGCCAACCCGCCGAGGAGCGGGTCGGCGGGGCCAGGGCCATGCTCGAGGACGGCCTGTTCGAGCGCTTCGGCGTGCCGGACTACGCCCTCGCCTTCCACGTCTCGGCGGGCGAGCCGGCGGGCAAGATCATGATCTCGCCCGGTCTCATCGCCTCGTCGGCGGACAGCGTCGACATCACGGTCTACGGGGTCGGCGCCCACGGCGCCTCACCGCACAAGGGCAAGGACCCGGTCTATATCGCCGCGCAGATCGTGGTGGCGCTGCAGGGTCTGGTGAGCCGGGAGCTGGCGCCGCTCGAACCCGGGGTGGTCACCGTCGGCTCCATCCACGGCGGGTCCAAACACAACATCATTCCGTCTGAGGTGAAGCTCCAGCTCACGGTCCGCGCCGACAGCCAGGCGACCCGCGAACAGCTGCTCGCAGGCATTGAACGCATCGCTCTCGGCGTAGCGCGATCCGCCGGCATGCCCGAGGACCGGCTGCCCAAGGTCGAGCTCTCCACCGAGGGCACGCCACCGACCGTCAACGACGACGAGCTCGCCGCCCGCATCCGCGCGGCCTTCATCCGCGACCTCGGCGCTGATGCGATCTACGAGAAGAAGCGGGAAGGGATGGGCGCCGAGGACTTCGCCTACTTCGTCATGACCGAGGAAGATGTACCGGGCGCCTACTTTTCGGTCGGTGGGACCCCTCAGGCCGATCTCGACGCGGCCGAGGCGGGCGGCCCCGCGGTGCCGTCCCACCACTCGCCCTACTTCAAGATCGACCCCGAGCCCTCGGTGACCATGGGCGTCGAGGCGATGACGGTCGCGGTTCTGGAGCTGCTGGGGGAGGATTGATGGCGCGACGAGCTGCTCGCCGTGGCTGAGATCGGTCATCCTCGTCGGTGCGGCAGAGGGTGGTAGAGATTTCGCCCTCACCGCAGGTGTCTCGACACCCCAGATCTTCACCGGTGTCGATCCCGTCGGACTGCGAGGCAGACCGGGACCGATCACCCGCAGCTGCGTGAGATAATCCGCGACGGCTTCTTCGATTTTTCCGGCGCTCGCTCGTCTTTGCCGATGAGTCGGAATCCACCCAGGAACGAGACTTGTGCCCACCCGCCGACGATGCCGATACCGGTGAAAACCGCGAGCAGTAATGTCGCCGCCACCGCGCCCCGACGCGGAAGAGCGGCAGCTGCAGCAACTCCCATGGCGAGCGTTGGAATCAGAAATCGTGGCAACGAGCCCGTGCCTGCCCAAATGAAGGACCCCGCTATGGTGAGACCCACCGCAAGGAGGACTGAGAGTCTGAGGTCGCAAGATGTAGGCGGCGATGCTGCAGACGAGCAAGGGGACGATCAGCCATCCCACGCCGACCAGTGCGCGGTAGATGTCCGGCAACGCGGGCCACCACCCACCCGCCTGCGAAGACTGTGCTGCCCGCATCCCGCCAGAGCGTATCGAGCCCTTCCCGATTCCATCCCAGGGGCGCCCACGGATCACCCAGCAACACGGCGTTTTTGAACCACCAGGGGAAGGCGCCCGCAACAGCAGCGATGGCAGCCCAGGCGGGTCGATGAAACCTCAATGGTGCGCGAAGCCAGGTCGCGCACACAAGCAGGGCGCACCACGGCAGCCCCTGAAGGCGGGCTGCCAGAGCGGTGCCGGCGAGCACACCTGCAAGCACGGCTGCTCCCCGGCCGGCCCGGGCCGTCAGAGCCACAGCGGCTGCAGCAACCAGCCCCGCAAGTGCCCAGCCCTCAGCGGCGGGAAGGCCGGCCACAAGGGTTGATGAGGGCAGATAGAGGATTGCAACACCGGCGAGGATTGAGACCGACCGAGAGGCGCCGAACCGGCGCGCCAGAACCGCCACGGCGTGGGCTCCGCCCGCGAAGAGCGTCAGGTGAATCAGGGCGGGAGCACGCACCACGCCGAGCGAGAGTGGAAAGGCGTAAATCAACTGGGCCAGCGGCGGGAACGCGGCGAAGACATTCTCCGGGTGTGCCGAAATAGAGCCCTCTTGCAGCGCTTGCCAGGGCAGACCGAGGTGGTAGACCCAGGCGTCGTAGAAGAACGGGGGAGCACCCGCGACAATCCCGAGGGGTAGGGCAGCAAGCGCCACCGGCCACATCGGACGAAGCCGACGCAGGAGGCCCCGCCAGTCTCCGAGTATGGCCACCAGAAGAGTGATCACAACCAACGAGGAGGCACCAAAGACGCCGACCAGGCCCGCCACAAGCGCGAGCGAGCCCAACAGCCAGGATCCCAATACGAGATCCACCGTCGGCCGCAGGCCCGGCGGGCTGGGCAAACGCAAACGACACCTCAGACGGGCTCCGCCTGCGAGCATCACAGCTACGATCAGCGCGGCGGTCACCGCGCCGAGCAGCGAATTCAATCAAACCACTCATGTGCTGCGTCGATGGTACACCCTGGACGTTCGCTTCGAGAACCGATGATTGTGGCCCTCATGGGCCACGAGATTATCGTGCGATAGGGATCCCGTCGCTACGGCCTCGGAGACCTTTGGTGCTCAATATTGAGCGAGACCGTGCCGATTCCACTCTTACATCGCGTCGATGATGGCGTTGAAGGTCGGGCTGGGCCGCATCTGCCGTTCGGTCGCGGTCTCGTCTGGCAGGTAGTAGCCACCCAGATCGACCGGGGCCCCCTGGGCCGCCAGCAGCTCTTCGACGATCTTCTCCTCGTTCTCGGCGAGCGCCTTCGCCACACCGGTGAAACGGGCCTGCAGCTCGGGGTCCCGGGTCTGGGCGGCGAGGGCCTGCGCCCAATAGAGCGCCAGGTAGAACGTGCTGCCCCGGTTGTCGAGCTCGTGGACCTTGCGCGAGGGCAGCCGTCCGTTTTCGAGATACATCGCGATGGCCTCGTCGAGCGTTTCGGCGAGAATCGTGGCCCTTTCATTGCCCGAGCTCTCGGCCACGTGTTCAAACGACGGCACCAGCGCGCAGTACTCGCCGAGGGAGTCCCACCGGAGGTGGCCCTCCTTGAGGAATTGCTCGACGTGTTTGGGTGCGGAGCCACCGGCGCCGGTCTCGAAGAGCCCGCCGCCGTTCATCAGGGGCACGATCGACAGCATGCGGGCGCTGGTGCCGAGCTCGAGGATCGGAAACAGATCCGTCAGGTAATCGCGCAGTACATTGCCGGTGACTGCGATCGTGTCTTCGCCGCGGCGAACCCTCTCCAGGGTGAATTTCATGGCGTCGACCGGTTTCATGATGCGGATGTCGAGACCATTGGTGTCGTGGTCCGGCAGATAGGCCCTCACCTTCTTGATGATCTCGGCGTCGTGGCCCCGGTTCTCATCGAGCCAGAAGATCGCGGGCGATCCGGTGGCGCGCGCTCTGGAAACCGCGAGCTTCACCCAATTTTGGATCGGTGCGTCTTTGGTCTGGCACATCCTGAAGATGTCGCCGGTCTCGACCTTCTGCTCGAGGAGGGTCGCGCCCGAGGTGTCGACGACGCGGATCGTGCCGCCGGCGGGGGCCTCGAAGGTCTTGTCGTGGGAACCGTACTCCTCGGCCTTCTGGGCCATCAGACCGACGTTGGCGACGCCGCCCATGGTCGCCGGGTCGAACTGCCCGTTCTTCTTGGCATCCTCGATGATTTCCGCGTACATGGTCGCGTACGAGCGGTCGGGGACCATGGCGATGGTGTCCTGGAGCTGGTCGGCGTTGTTCCACATCCGTCCGCCGTCGCGAACCACGTTGGGCATCGAGGCATCGACGATGACATTGTTGGGCACGTGGAGGTTGGTGATGCCCTTGCGCGAGTCGACCATGGCGAGGGCGGGTCGGGTCTCGTACACCGCCGCGATGTCAGCCTCGATCTCGGCCTTCTGGTCTGCCGGCAGCCGGTCGAGCTTGGCCAGGACATCGGCGAGGCCGTTGTTGACGTTGGCCCCGATCCCGGCGAGGGCATGCGCGTGTTTGTCGAGCGCCTCTTTGTAGTAGACCGATACCGCGTGGCCGAACATGATCGGATCGGAGATCTTCATCATGGTCGCCTTGAGGTGGAGGGACAGCAGGACGCCGTCCTTCTTGGCGGCCTCGATCTGTTCGGCGTAGAAGGCCCGCAGGGCGGCGACGTTCATCACCGCGGTGTCGATGACTTCACCTTTCTGGAGGGCGAGCCCGTCCTTCAAAACCGTGGCGGTCCCATCACCGCCGACAAACTCGATCTTGACCTCGGTCGCGTCCGCGAGGGTGGTCGAGGTCTCGCTGCCGTAGAAGTCCTTGTCCTTCATATGGGCGACCCGCGACTTCGACCCCGACTCGGGCCACGGCTTCATCATCTTGTGAGGGTTCTTCTGCGCGAATTTCTTGACCGATGCAGCCGCCCGGCGGTCGGCATTGCCCTCGCGGAGGACCGGGTTGACGGCGGATCCGAGGCATTTGGCGAACCTCTTCTGGAGCGCCTTCTCGGCCTCGTCCTTCGGTTCTTCGGGGTAGTCGGGTATGTCGTAGCCCTTGGCCTGGAGCTCTTTGATCGCCGCCCGCAGCTGGGGTATGGAGGCGCTGATATTGGGCAGTTTGATGATGTTGGCGTCGGGCGCCTTGGTCAGTTCGCCCAACCGCGCGAGCTCGTCGGGGATCTTCTGGTCCCCGGTCAGATTGTCCGGGAAGTTGGCGATGATCCGGCCCGCTAGCGAGATGTCGCGGGTCTCGACGTCGATCCCGGTGCCTCGCGTGAAGGCCTGAACAATGGGGAGCAGTGAGGAGGTCGCCAGAGCCGGCGCCTCGTCGATTTTGGTCCAGATGATCTTCGCAGGTGTCATGGTGTGTCCTCGTGAAAATTTTCATTTGCCGCGACCCGGCATGGCAGTTTAGCCCTTCCGGCCTTGGTTGTCAGCTTTCCCGCGCCGAGGAGTTCACCGCCGCCAGAATGAGGGATAGAAGATGACCAGGGCGGAAAACATCTCCAGCCGGCCGACCAGCATGTTCCAGGCAAGGAACCACTTGCCGGAGTCGGAGATGAAGGCGTAGTTCTCGGTCGGGCCGACTGCGCCGAAACCAGGGCCGATGTTCATCAGGGCGGCGATCACCGAACTCATGGCGGTGATGGCGTCCATGTCGGCGATCAGGACCATGACGACGCCGCCCCCGGCCACCAAGAAGATGTTGACGATGAAATAGCACACGGCCAGACCGATGATCATCTGATCGACCGGCAGCCCGTTGATCCGAACCGAAATCACCGCCAGCGGCTGGAAGAAGAGCCTTTTGATCGCGCCGACCATGTATTTCCAGATCAGGACATAGTGGATGACCTTGATGCCGCTGGTCGTGGAGCCGGCGCAGGCGCCGATGAAGCACACCGCCAACAGCAGCATCTGGGCGGCCTGCGGCCACATCTCGTAGTCGGCGGTGGTAAAGCCGGTCGTGGTCAGCAGCGAGGTGACCTGGAAGGTGCCGAAGCGCAGGGCGTCGGCGAACCCGTGGGTGCCCTCGCGCCACAGCACCAGCGAGGTCCCTCCGCAGAAGAAGAGCATGAATCCGATGTACCAGCGCAGCTCGGTGTTGATCTTGAGCGCTTTCCATTCGCGGCGGGCGGCAAAGTAGAAGAGCATGAAGGTGACGCCGCCGAGAAACATGAAGATCGTGATGACCCAGTCGAAGTAGGCACTGTCGAAGTAGCCGACACTCGCGTTGTACGGCGCGTATCCGGAGGTGGAAACCGTGCCGAAGGCGATGCAGAGGGAGTCGAAGAGCGACATGCCGCCGAGGCACATCAGGAGGGTCTGGACCGCGTTGAGCGCCAGGTAGATCACCCACAGGTAGACGATGGCGTCGCGGTTGCGGGGGGTGAACCTTTCCCGGGTCAGAACCTGGCCCGGACTCGACTCGGCGCGGAAGATGCGCAGCCCGCCGACCCCGTGGGGCAGGAAGATGATGGTGAGGGTCATGAAGCCCATGCCCCCGAGGAGGTGGGTCTGGCTGCGCCAGAAGAGCAGGCCGTGGGGCACGCTTTCGATGTCGGTGAGGATGGTGGCCCCGGTCGTGGTATAGCCCGACATCATCTCGAAAAAGGCGTCGGTGAACGACGGAATGGCGCCGTGGATCATGAAGGGCAGCGCCGACACCGCAGAAATCACGACCCAACCGAAGGCGGTGATGACGATCGCGTCGCGGGTGTCGAGCTGGCGGGCGTCTTTAAAGCGGAGTCGCAGCGGCAGACCGGCGGCGATGGCGATCGCCGCAGAGATCAGCAACGCATGAAGGTCGCCCTCACCGTAGATGATGGAACACAGGACGGGAAAGAGCAGGGCCCCTCCGGTCACCAACAACAGGGTTCCCATGACGAAGCCGATGGATCGAAAATTCATCGCAAAATCACCCGAGAATGAGCCTCTGCAGATCCCTCAGGTGGTCGGATGTGCAGACCGCGAGCACCAGGTCACCGGGCAGGAGATGGGTCGAGCCGACCGCCGTCTGCCACGTTTCACCGCGCGCGAACCCGCCGACAATGATTCGCCCCTTGAGACCTTCGATCTGATAGAGGGGCTGACGGGTGATCGGAGCATCGTCGCCGACCACCAGTTCGACCACCTCGGCCTCGAAACCGTGGAGGTGGTCCACCGACAGCAGCCGCCCGCGGCGGATGTACTTGAGGATCTCGTTGGCCGCCAGGACCTTCTTCGAGAGCACGATGTCGGACCCCATGGTCGAGGCCAGGACGAGGTACTCCTCGCGCCCGACCAGGGCGATGGTCTTGCCGGTTTTCGCCCGGACCGGTCCGGAGTGTTTCTCGATGAGGCTTCGGGCGAGCACGCAGGACATGATATTGGTTTCGTTGTCGCTGGTGGCGGCGATGATCGTGTCCGTATCGAGCAGCCCGGCCTGCAACAGCACGTCGCGCTTGGAGCCGTCGCCGTGGAGCAACTCGGTGCGCTCCAGGGTGTGCGACAGCTCTTCAGCCCGTTGCTCGTCACGCTCGATCAGGCGGACCGGAAAGGTGCCCTCGAGCAGTTGGGCGACCCGGCTGCCGACCAGTCCGCCGCCGATGATCAGGACCCGGTGGCGGCTCTCCTCCGCCACGCCTGCCATTTTCATCAGCCGCGGGACGTGCTCGGTGCGGGCGAGGATGAACGCGTTGTCCTGGGGTCGCAGCTCCTCGTCACCACTCGGGATGATGGTCTCGATACCGCGTGCGATGGACACTACACGGAAGTACGTGTGGTCGTGCTTTTTCGAAAGTTCGTTGAGACTGGCGCCGAGAAATGGCGAGCCTTCGTCGATGCGCATGCCGACCACCTGCATCTGGTTCTCGGCAATATCGATGACCACGTTGCCGGCTCGGATCTTGAGGAGCCTGGCGATCTCCTGCGCGGCGAGTTCCTCGGGACGGATGACCAGGTCGATCTTGAGGTCGGCGGATGTGAGCAGGGAGTCGGGCCGCCACAGTTCCAACGAGCGCACGCGGGCGATCTTGCGCCGGATACCGCAGCGTTCCGCGATGAGCGCCCCCAAGATGTTGACAGCATCCTGGTCGGTGACCGCGATCAGATAGTCCATCTCGCTCGCGCCGGCTTCGGCCCATGTGGCGAAGCTCATGGCGTCGCCGCGGATCAGGCGGGCATCGACCTCGCCATCGGCGCGGCGGAGGAGCCCCGGGCTCTGTTCGATCGCGGTGATGGCGTGGCCCTCGTGGCTGAGCCGTTTCGCCAGATAGAAGCCGACACCTCCGAGGCCGAGAATGAGGATGTTCTCGCTCTGTTTCATAGTGGGTGGCGGCGGGACTGCAGCAAAGTTGTCAGCCCGAAGATTTCCCCATGCCAATTCGTCAACCCGCCGGCCACGGGAGTGATACCAGACCACGAACGCCGGATGACTGCATCAATGATTTTCCCCGCGACTCCTATTCGTTTCAGGAGGCACCTCCACTTCGCCGCATTAGACCACACCTGCGATCCGGTGCGCTGAATAGAGATGGCCGTCATTCTCGACACCGATCTCTGTGCGCTCCGACATGGAGTCTTCAACCGAGGTTTTCTCGGAGTCAAATATGTCGAAGAAGGGAGGCGCTTTCTTGAGTGGTGGCAAAACAGGTGTGCTGCCTTCTGTTGCAGGGCCTTTTCAGCGTCGTTCTTCGGTTCTTCGGGATAGCCGGGGATGTCGCGAGTCTCGGCGTCGATGCCGGTGCCGCGGGTGAAAGCCCGAACGACGGCCCGGGTCACGCCTTGATGCGCTCCATTTTGGGGTCGTACATGGGTCGCAGTGAGACTTCGGCCGGGTACCTTCTGCCGGCGATGTCGATCTCCCATGTGCCGTCTTGGATATAGGCCTTGTTGATGGGCTCGCCGGCCTCGATCATCGCCAGGCCGACGGCGCCACCGAGGGTGAAGCCGTAGCTGGCTGCGCGGATATAGCCGACCGCCTTGTTGTTTCGATAGACGACCTCGGCGTGGTAGAGCAGCGGCTCGGGGTCCTTGACCAGCACCTGCAGCAGGCGCCGGTTGTAGGCGGGCCCCTGCGCCTTCTTCTCGACGCAGTAGGCCTTGCCGATGAAGTCCGTTTTTCGACAGATCGACGACGAAGCCGAGACCGGTCTCGAAGGCATCGTCGGTGTTGTCGATGTCGTGACCGTAATCGCGGTATGCCCTTTTCCATGCGCAGGCTGCCGAGGGCCCGCAGGCCGGCGTGACGCAGACCGAAGTTCTTGCCTGCTGCGACCACGCGGTCGTAGACGTGGACGGCCTGCTCCGCGGGGATGTTCAGCTCGTAGCCGAGCTCGCCGACGTAGGTGATGCGGTTGCACTGCAGCGCGCGCGAAACCGATGTCGATCTCGCGCGCGGTGCGGAAGGGGAAGGCCTCGTTGGACAGGTCCGCCGAGGTGATGGACTGCAGCAGCTCGCGCGATCTCGGGCCCTGCACATTGAGCTGGCCGATGCCGCCGGTGATGTCGGTGACGAAGCAGTGCGCGTCCGCCGGGATGTGGCGCCTGAGCCAGGTCTCGACGTGGCGGTGCATGGTGTCGGTGACCACCACGATGAAGCGCTCCTCCGTCAGCTTGGTCACGGTGACGTCGGCTTCCAGCTTGCCGCGCTCGTTGAGGAACTGGGTGTAGGTGATGGTCTCGACCGGGCCGTTGACGCTGTTGGCCGAGATGTGGTCGAGCACCCTGCCGGCGTCGCGTCCCTGCACCAGGAACTTCCCCATGAAGGTCATGTCCATGGCGATGACGCCCTCGCGGCAGGCCCGGTGCTCGGCCTCCCAGTAGGGGAACCAGTTCTGGCGTCCCCAGGAGAGTTTTTCGACCTTCGGGTTCGTGGCCCTCCGGCGCATACCAGGCCGGGCCCTCCCAGCCGCTCACGTCGGTGAAGTAGGCGCGCTCGCCGCTCAGTCGATCGTGGAACGGGCGAGCGTTTGCAGTCGCGCGCGGTCAGGGGCACCCGGGTCGGGTAGTGGCGCCGATAGACCATACCGAGTGTCTCGACCACGCGGGTCTTGCGGTATTCGGGATTGCACTGGTAGGGGTGGAAGCGATCGACGTTGATGCCGGTGATGTCGGCGCCGGGGTCGCCGGTGGTGATCCACTGGGCCATGATCCTGCCGATGCCGGGCCCGGTGATCAGACCGATCGAGTTCAGCCCCGCTGCAACGAAACAGTTCCGGATCTCCGGAGTCTCGCCGAAAACCACGCCCATGTCGGGGGTGAAGCTTTCCGGCCCGCAGAAGAACTTACGAATGCCCACCTCGGTCGTGATGGGGACACGGCTCATGGCCTTCTCGATGAAGGGCGTCATGCGGTCCCAGTCGGGCTCGATCTCGCCGAAGGAGAAATCTGCGGGGACCCCGTCGACCATCCACGGCGCACACACCGGTTCGAAAAGACCGATCATCAGACCGCCGCCCTCCTCCCGGTAGTAACCGTAGGAGGAAGGGTCCTCGATGATCGGAAGTTCGCGCGACACCTCTGCGATCGGCTCGGTGATGAGGTAGTAGTGCTCGGTGGATTGATTCGGGATGCAGACCCCGTTGAGGGCGCCGAGCTGCCGCGCCCACATACCGGCGCAGTTGACGACGAACTCGGCCTCCACATGGCGGCCGCTGGTGGTCACCCCGGTGGTGCGGCCGTTTTCGGTGGTGACGCCCTTGACCGAGACGCCCTCGATGATC
>CAVQQC010000003.1:0-161924 GCA_963714895.1 Candidatus Sulfomarinibacteraceae bacterium | reverse complement strand
GCGAATCAGTCTCAATAGAATGTCGAAATTCAGGGAGAACTCATGCGCTGCTGAGGCGCCGGCAGTACGAAAGAGCCGAGCGCCTGGCCTGACCTGCGTGCGGCGGGGTTGGTTTTACGGTCGTTCCACGAGCTCGAAGATGTCGCCGTAGTCCATGTCCCGGGTATAGACGATCTGCTTGGAATCCGCCGACCAGCCGCCGTTGTGGACGTGCCACGTTCCGGTGGTCGCGACCACGTACCGTGGTTCGCCAACCGCGCGGGGCAGCCCATCGGGTCGGACGATGGCTCGAGCTGCAACACGGCGAGACCCATGGCCATGTGGCCTTGGCCGTAACAGAACGACACTGCGCTGCCATCCGGCGCGACGTCAATCTCGATGAAAGGCCCGACGAAGAGCGAGCGCTCCTCACCGGTCTCCAGATCGATCGCGATCATTTCGGTCTCGGCGCCGTGGTTTCGCGTGTAGATCCCGCGCCGGCTGTCGAGATACCAGTCGAACCCGGTGGCGTTGTCGAGCACCTTCTTCGCTCATTTCCGTCCGCCCCGACCGTCCACAGGGCCAGGGCTTTCTCTCCCTCCGCGAGATACGCGATCCGTTCCATCGGGAGACCAGCGGCTGACCAGAGCTCCAATGACCGGCGAGTACTGACTGTCCAGGGTTATCGGCTGGTCCACCAGCAGTCGTGCCCCGCCGCCATCGGAGTTCGCGATGAAGAGCTTGAAGAGGGAGCCATCGCGATCGGAGCCGAAGATCATCCGCTCGCCGTCGGGAGACCAGTCCGGGTAGAGATCCCAGCTGTCGTTGTCGGTGATCTGCGTTTCCGGCCGGCCATCCAGATAACACACCCAGATCTCGCTGTTGCCGGTGCGGGTCGAGTGATAGACGACCGACCGGCCGTCGGGGGCGAAGCGGGCCCCGTAGTTGTCCTTGGAGTGGGCGTTGAGCTGGCGCCGCTCGCCGGAGGCGACGTCCACCGAAAACAGAAACGTGTCGTGCCAGAAGGGAACGTAGGCCACGCGGTTGTCCGCGGACACCGAGAGAGAGTACACGCGGTTGGTCTCGAAGGTCAGCTGGGTCGGTGGACCCGCCGGCTGCGTCGATCTCGAAACACGTTGGCCCCGCTGGTGCCCCGGCGATCCGAGAGGAAGAGGATGTGGCGGTTGTCGGGACGCCACGTCGGCGAGATGTTGTCGAACTCGTCCGCCAGCAGCACCTGCGGCTCCCCGCCCGCCGCCGCCATCATCAACAGCTCACCCTTGCCGTTGCGGCGACGCTGAAACACGATGCGCTCGCCATCGAAGGAGTGCGACGGGTCGAGATCCATGCTGCCCGGTGAAGGGAAGGTCAGCTGTTGGGCGTCGCCGGTGTCGCGGTCGACCCGGTAGATCGCAGTTCGCCCCGAGTCGTCGGCACGGGATACCAGGAGGCTGCCGCCGTCGGCCGCCCACGGGCGGTCACCCATCGATGAACCGATCTTGTCCAAATCCAGGGTTCGGATATTGGTCTCGATCAGCCTTCTCGGAGCGCCTCCATGGGGCGGAGCGATCGACAACGGAGTCCCTTTCTCGGAGCTCGAGACGTAGGCGAGGTACTTTCCGTCCGGCGACCAGCGCGGACTGGTCTGGGTGCCCGGGCCGCCCGCCAGAAGCTGCGCCTCGCCGCCCGCGACCGGTTGAACCATGACGTCGACGCTCCCCGCGCGGGTCAGTCCATAGGCCATGAACACGGACTCCGGGCGACCAGTTGATGTCCATCTCCTGGCCGATCGAACCGGTAATCGGCCGCGGCACGTAAACGGCTGGCCGGGAACCCGATCGCCTCCCTTCGATCAGAACGATGCCCGCGACGATGATCAGGGCGGCGACGGCGGCAGGGCAACGAGCCAGCGGAAAGAGCGCCGTTGGCGAGCTGCTGTGGCCGGCCCGGCGACGAGCTCACCCGAGTCGATCTCGGCCTTGAGCTCCTCGAGCTCGAGGCGCAGGTCGAGCGCCGTCTGGTAGCGGCGGTCCGGGTCCTTGGCCAGACAGCGGCGGATGATGCGGCCCAGGTGGCGCGGCAATGAACGATTGTGCTCGGTGACCGGCGCCGGCTCGTCCCTGAGGATCGAGCCGATGGTCGACATCTTCGTGTCGCCACGGAACGGCCGCTCCCCCGTGGCCATTTCGTGCAGGATGGTTCCCAACGAGAAGACGTCGGATCGCGGATCGACGGCCTTGCCTTCGGCCTGCTCGGGTGACATGTAGGCCACGGTGCCGAGGATCTTCCCCTCCTCGGTCTCGATGGCGGCCGTCGGGGCGTGAGTGACTCCCTCTCCGGTGTCCTGCTGTGTCGTGGAGCTTGGCCAGACCGAAGTCGAGCACCCGGAGCCGTCCTTCGCCATCGACCATGATGTTGTCCGGCTTGAGATCTCGGTGGGTGATCCCCGTGCGGTGAGCACTGCTGACCGCGTCGGCGAGCGGAATCGCGATCTCCAGCAGCTCGCTCAGCGAAAAGCCGTTCCTGGGCAGCATCTTCGCCAGCGTCTGCCCTTCGACCAGCTCCATCGTGATGAAGTGGACGCCGTCCGCCTCCTCGACCGAGTGGACGGTCACGATGTTCGGGTGGTTGAGCGCGGCGACCGCTCGGGCCTCGCGCTCGAAGCGCGCCCGCCGTTCCGGATCGGCCGCCATCTCTTTCGGCAGAACCTTGAGCGCGACCCGGCGTCCGAGCTTGTTGTCCTCGGCGACGTAGACCTCGCCCATTCCGCCCTTGCCCAGGCTGGCCACGACCTTGTAGTGCGCGAGCGTCTTGCCCATCACGAAAAACCTCCCACGGGTGATCTCAGTCAAGACCCTGACACCACGCCTCTCAACACATCGATTGACCGATTCTGGTGGTCAAACGGTACCACATTGAGAGGCGATCGCTTTTTTAGATCAGGGTTCTTCCGAAACCTTGATGATGAGCTTCCCGTTGTTGGAACCGTCGAACAACCGGTTGATGTTCTGAGGTGCGGTGTCGAGCCCGTCGTAGACGTCGACCCGGTATTTCAGCCGGCCCTCGCCGTACCACTCGCTGAGCTTGGCGATGGCCTCTCCGGCGCGGTCGAGGTAGTCCATGACGATGAAACCCTCGACCCTCGCCCGACGGATCAGAACCATCGGGAATGCCGAGGGGCCGGGGACTCTTTCGGCGGCGTTATAGCCGGAGATCAGACCGCACACGGCGACCCGGGCGTAGTTGTTGATCCAGGTCAGTTCGGCGTCGAGGATCTCGCCGCCGACGTTCTCGAAGATCACGTCGATGCCGTCCGGACAGTGTTTGTGGAGCTTGCGAAGGACGTTTTCGGTCTTGTAGTTGATCGCGGCGTCGAAGCCGAGGTCGTCGGCCAACCAGGCACATTTTTCGTCCGTGCCGGCGATGCCAACCACCCGGCAGCCAACGATCTTGCCGATCTGCCCGACGATCGAGCCCACCGCCCCGGCGGCGCCCGAGACGACCAGCGTTTCTCCGGTCTTCGGTTTGCCGACATCGAGCAGACCGAAGTACGCCGTCAGTCCGACCATGCCGAACAAACCGAGGAAGGCGGTCAACGGGAGCGGGCCGGGATCGATGACCCGTTGGTCGCTGCCATCCGAGATGGCGAAGTCCTGCCAGCCGATGGTCCCCGAGACGATGTCGCCTGCAGAGAAACGGTCGTTGCGTGACTCTTCCACCACGCCGATGGTGAGCCCGCGCATGACGTCGCCGATCGCGACCGGCTCGACGTAAGACGGCCCCTCGCGGATCCAACCGCGATTGGCGGGGTCGAGCGAGAGGTAGATGTTCCGCACCAGCACCTCGCCGTCGGCGAGCGCGCGGACCGGTTCCTCCACCCACTCGAAATCACTGTCCTTGATCAGACCCTCGGGTCTCGCGGCCAGACGCCACTGGTGGTTGATGCGATCGGTCATTGGTCGCTCCCCTTCGGTTAGTATTGCAACGTGAGATACGAGGGTACAGTGTACCGTCCACCGTCCGAGGCCGGGTCATTGATCATCCAGGCGACCATCGGCTGCCCCCACAACCGCTGTGCCTTCTGCTCGATGTACAGCGACAAGAAGTTCAAGAAACGCCCGCTCTCAGAAGTCATCGAAGACCTCGACACGGCCCTCGAGACCTACGGGCCCGGGGTCCGCACGATCTTTCTGGCCGACGGCAATACCGCGGCCCTGCCCACCGACACCCTCGTCGCCATCGGTGAAGCCGCGCGGGAACGGTTCCCCGAGCTCGAGCGGATCACCGTCTACGGCTCGGCGAAGTTCCTGGTGGCGAAGAGCGGCGAGGAGTGGCGGAGGATCGGCGCGCCGGCATCACCCGGATCCACTCGGGGCTCGAGTCCGGAGACGCCGTCACCCTCGAGCAGATCCACAAGGGCGTGGATCCAGAGGCCGCCGTCAGAGCCTTCAACCACGTCATGAATGCGAGCATCGACTTGTCGGTCTACCTCATGGTCGGTGTGGCGGGCCTCGAGCGGTGGCGGGAGCACGCCGAGGGTTCGGCCTCCGTGCTCAACCGTGCGAGCCCGGACTTCATCCGCCTCCGCACCTTTGTCCCGAGACCGGGCACTGAGTGGTGCGAGCGTTGGCAACGCGGCGACCTGACTCTGCTCGATGCCCACCAGGCCCTCGAGGAGACCCGGTTGCTGGTGGAACGGCTCGAGGGACCGACGGTGCTGCTCTCGGACCACGTCACCAACTTCCTCGACGTCAATGGCCGCATCCCCGACGACAAGCCCATCATGCTGGCCGCCATCGACGAGGCCCTCGAGTGGACGCTCGAGAGTTTCAGACCGCCGACGGAGCGGCTCGTCCATCTCGGGTTGTAGTCCATTTCCAGCCACATGCGGGGTCTCCGTTGTCGGGGTGGAACGGTGCGGTTATAGTTCGTCAATCGTATTCGTGCTTGGGGGGCAACCGATGAAGAAGATTCGTGGCGATGGCGGCATTTCTGGCGGTGTGTGTTCATCCCGGGTTCGCGGACCAGGATCTCTCGGAAGCGGTGGCGGCGGACTACGAGACGTCGCTTGAAGAGCTTTTCTTCTATTTCCACAGTCACCCGGAACTCTCCTTCCGTGAAACCGAGACCGCTGCCCGCCTGGCCCAGGAACTGCGTGACGCTGGGGTCGAGGTCACCGAGGGTGTGGGCGGCACCGGCGTCGTCGGCATCCTGTCGAACGGCGACGGACCGTTGGTCATGGTGCGGGCCGACATGGATGGACTGCCGCTGCGTGAGGACACGGGTCTGGAATACGCCTCGACCGTCACCCAGGTGGACATCACTGGTATCGAGCAACCGGTGATGCACGCCTGCGGCCACGATGTTCACGTGACCTCGATGGTGGGCACGGCCAGGCGGCTCGTCGCCATGCGCGACAGCTGGTCGGGCACGGTGATGTTCATCGGCCAGCCCGCCGAGGAACGCGTCGGCGGCGCCAGGGACATGCTCGAGGACGGTCTGTTCGAGCGCTTCGGTGTGCCGGATTATGCCCTCGCCTTCCACGTCTCGGCGGGCGAGCCGGCGGGCAAGGTCATGATCTCCCCCGGCCAGATCGCGTCGTCGGCGGATAGTGTTGACATTACGGTCTACGGCGTCGGCGCCCACGGCGCCTCACCGCACAGGGGCAAGGATCCTGTCTACATCGCGGCGCAGATCGTGGTGGCTCTGCAGAGCCTGGTGAGCCGGGAGATCGCGCCCCTGGAGCCCGGCGTCGTCACTGTCGGTTCGATCCACGGCGGCTCGAAACACAACATCATCCCGTCCGAGGTGAAGCTCCAGCTCACGGTACGCGCCGACAGCCAGGCAACCCGCGAGCAGCTGCTCGCCGGGATCGAGAGGATCGCTCTCGGTGTTGCCCGCACCGCCGGCGTGCCGGAAGACAGGCTGCCGAAGGTGGAGATCTCCACCGAGGGCACCCCGCCGACCGTCAACGACGACGAGCTCGTGGCTCGGATCCGCGCCGCCTTCATCCGCGACCTCGGCGAGGACGCGGTCTATGAGAAGAAGCGCGAAGGCATGGGGGCCGAGGATTTTGCCTATTTCGTGATGACTGATGACGATGTGCCGGGGGCGTACTTCTCGGTCGGCGGGACCCCCCAGGCGGATCTCGACGCGGAAGAGGCGGGAGGGCCGGCGGTGCCGTCCCACCACTCGCCCTACTTCAAGATCGACCCCGAGCCCTCGGTGACCATGGGCGTCGAGGCGATGACGGTCGCCGTGCTGGAGCTGCTGGGCAACGACTGACGACGCGTCACATCGCGTCGATGATGGCGTTGAAGGTCGGGCTGGGACGCATCTGGCCTTCGGTCGCGCCCGCGTCGGGGAGGTAGTAGCCACCCAGATCGACCGGCGATCCCTGGGCGGCCAGCAGCTCCTCGGCGATCTTCGCCTCGTTCTCCTCGAGCGCCTTCGCCACCCCGGCGAAACGGGCCTGCAGTTCGGCGTCCTTCGTCTGCGCGGCCAGTGCCTGCGCCCAGTAGAGCGCCAGGTAGAAGGTGCTGCCCCGGTTGTCGATCTCGTTGACCTTGCGCGAGGGCAGCCGCCCGTTTTCGAGATACATGGCGATGGCCTCGTCGAGCGTCTCGGCGAGGATCGTCGCCTTTTCGTTCTCCGTGTTTTCGGCGACCTGCTCGAGGGACGGCACCAGCGCGCAGTACTCGCCGAGCGAATCCCACCGCAGGTGGCCTTCCTTGAGGAACTGCTGCACGTGCTTGGGAGCGGAGCCGCCGGCGCCGGTCTCGAAGAGCCCGCCGCCGTTCATCAGCGGCACGATCGACAGCATCCGGGCGCTGGTGCCGAGCTCGAGGATCGGGAACAGATCGGTCAGGTAGTCACGAAGGACGTTGCCGGTGACCGCGATCGTGTCCTCGCCGCGGCGGACCCGCTCGAGGGTGAACTTCATCGCGTCGACCGGCTTCATGATGCGGATGTCGAGACCGTTGGTGTCGTGGTCCGGCAGGTACGTCTTCACCTTCTTGATGATCTCGGCGTCGTGGCCCCGCTTCTCGTCGAGCCAGAAGATCGCGGGCGATCCCGGTGGCGCGCGCCCTCGTCACGGCCAGCTTCACCCAGTTCTGGATCGGCGCGTCCTTGACCTGGCACATCCTGAAGATGTCGCCGGTCTCGACCGTCTGCTCGAGGAGGGTCGCGCCTGAAGCGTCGACGACGCGGATCGTGCCGCTCGCCGGCGCCTCGAAGGTCTTGTCGTGCGAGCCGTACTCCTCGGCCTTCTGGGCCATCAGACCGACGTTGGCGACGCTGCCCATGGTCGCCGGGTCGAACTGGCCGTTCTTCTTGGCGTCCTCGAGGATCTCCGCGTACATGGTCGCGTAGCAGCGATCCGGCACCATGGCGATGCAGTCCTGGAGCTGGTCGTCGTTGTTCCACATCCTGCCGCCGTCGCGAACGACGTTGGGCATCGAGGCGTCGACGATGACGTTGTTGGGCACGTGCAGGTTGGTGATGCCCTTGCGCGAGTCGACCATGGCCAGAGCGGGCCGGGTCTCGTAGACCGCGGCGATGTCGGCCTCGATCTCGGCCTTCTTGTCGGCCGGCAGTCGGTCGAGCTTGTCGAGGACATCGGCGAGGCCGTTGTTGACGTTGGCGCCGATCTCCGCGAGGAGCGTCCGCGTGCTTGTCGAGCGCCTCCTTGTAGTAGACCGAGACGCGTGGCCGAACATGATCGGATCGGAGATCTTCATCATGGTCGCCTTGAGGTGGAGCGACAGCAGGACGCCGTCCTTCTTGGCCTCTTCGATCTGCTCGGCGTAGAACTCGCGCAGGGCGGCGACGTTCATCACGGCCGTGTCGATGACCTCGCCCTTCTGCAGGGCCAGCTCCTCTTTCAAGACGGTGGCGTTCCCGTCGTCGGCGACGAACTCGATCTTCACCTCGGTCGCGTCGGTCAGGGTGGTCGACTTCTCGCTCCCGAAGAAATCCTTTTCCGCCATGTGGGCGACGCGCGACTTCGACCCCGACTCGGGCCAGGGTTTCATCATCTTGTGGGGGTTCTTCTGCGCGAATCGTCTTGACCGACGCCGCCGCCCGGCGATCGGCGTTGCCTTCGCGCAGCACCGGGTTCACGGCAGAACCGAGACACTTGGCGAACCGCTTCTGAAGGGCCTTCTCCTCGTCGTTCTTCGGTTCTTCGGGGTAGTCGGGGATGTCGTATCCCTTGTCCTGCAGCTCCTTGATGGCGCTCTGCAGCTGCGGGATCGAAGCGCTGATGTTGGGCAGCTTGATGATGTTGGCGTCCGGCGTCTTGGTCAGCTCGCCGAAGTCGAGCGAGGTCGTCGGGGATCTTCTGGTCCTCGGTCAGATTGTCGGGGAAGTTGGCGATGATCCGGCCGCCAGCGAGATGTCCCGGGTCTCGACCTCGATGCCGGTGCCCTTGGTGAAGGCCTGAACGATGGGGAGCAGGGAGTAGGTCGCCAGTGCCGGCGCCTCGTCGATTTTTGTCCAGATGATCTTTGATGGTGTCATGGTATGACCTCGGGAAAATTTTCATTTTGCCGCAACCCGGCATGGCAGTTTAGCCGTTCCGGCGATGGTTGTCAGCTTTCCCGCGCCGGAGTTCATCGCCGCCAGAACGTCGGGTAGAAGATCACCAGGGCGGAAAACATCTCCAGTCGGCCAACGAGCATGTTCCAGGCCAGGAACCACTTGCCGGCGTCGGAGATGAAAGCGTAGTTCTCGGATGGGCCGACCGCGCCGAAACCGGGGCCGATGTTCATCAACGCGGCGATCACCGAGCTCATCGCGGTGACCGCGTCCATGTCGTCGATCAGGACCATGACGACGCCGCCCCCGAGCACCATGAAGATGTTGACGATGACAGTAGCACACCGCGAGACCGATGACCATCCTGATCGACCGGTTGGCCGTTGATGCGGACCGAAATCACCGCCAGCGGCTGGAAGAAGATCTTTTTGATCGCGCCGACCATGAATTTCCAGATCAGGACGTAGTGGATGACCTTGATGCCGCTGGTCGTCGAGCCGGCGCAGGCGCCGATGAAGCACACCACCACCAGCAGCATCTGCGCGGCCTGCGGCCACAGCTCGTAGTCGGTGGTGGTGAAGCCGGTCGTGGTCAGCAGCGAGGTGACCTGGAAGGTGCCGTAACGCAGGGAGTCGGCAAAACCGTGGGTGCCCTCGCGCCAGAGCACCAGCGAGGTCCCCCCGCAGAAGAAGAGCATGAATCCGATGTACCAGCGGAGCTCGGTGTTGATCTTGAGCACTTTCCATTCGCCGCGGGCGGCGAAGTAGAAGAGCATGAAGGTGACGCCGCCGAGGAACATGAAGGCGGTGATGACCCAGTCGAAGTAGGCGCTGTCGTAGTGGCCGATGCTCGCGTTGTACGGCGAGTACCCGGAAGTGGAAACCGTGCCGAAGGCGATGCAGAGCGAGTCGAAGAGCGACATGCCCGCCGAGGCACATCAGAATGATCTGCACCACGTTGAGCGCCAGGTAGATCATCCACAGATAACCGATGGCGTCGCGGTTGCGGGCGGTGAACCTCTCCTTGGTCGATGACCTGGCCCGGACTCGACTCGGCGCGGAAGATGCGCAGCCCGCCCATGCCGTGGGGCAGGAAGATGATGGTCAGGGTCAGAAAGCCCATGCCCGCCGAGGAGGTGGGTCTCGGCTGCGCCAGAAGAGCAGCCCGTGGGGCACGACTCTCGATGTCGGTGAGGATGGTCGCGCCGGTGGTGGTGTAGCCCGACATCATCTCGAAGAACGCGTCGGTGAACGACGGGATGGAGCCGTGGATCATGAAGGGCAGCGCCGACACCGCCGAGATGACGATCCACCCGAAGGCGGCGATGACGATGGCGTCCCTGGTGTCGAGTCGCTGCCGCGAGCTTGAAGCTCCGCCGCAGCGGGCAGACCGATCGCGACGGCGATCACCGCCGAGATCAGCAACGCGGCGAGGTCGCCTTCACCGTAGATGACGGCGCACAGGACGGGAAAGAGCAGCGCGCCGCCGGTGACCAGCAGCAGCGTTCCCATGACATAGGCGATGGAGCGGAAGTTCATCGCGGAGTCACCCGAGAATCAGCCTCTGCAGGTCGCCGCAGGTGGTCGGACGTGCAGCACCGCGATCACCCTGTCACCGGGCTGGAGGTGGGTCGAGCCGACCGCGGTCTGCCACGTTTGCACCGCGGTGTACCCGCCGATGATGATCCGGCCCTTGAGACCGTCGATGCTGGAAAGGGGCTTGCGGGTGATCGGTGCGTCGTCGCCGACCACCAGCTTCGACCACCTCGGCCTCGAAACCGTGGCAGGTGCGCCACCGAGAGCAGCTGCCCGCGGCGAATGTACTTGAGGATCTCGTTGGCCGCCAGGACCTTCTTGCTGAGCACGATGTCGGCCCCCATGGTCGAGGCCAGGACGAGGTACTCCTCGCGCCCGACCAGGGCGATGGTCTTGCCGGTCTTCGCCCGGTCCTCGGCCTGAGCGATCGCTCGATCAGGTTCTTGCCGAGCACGCAGGACATGATGTTGGTTTCGTTGTCGCTGGTGGCGGCGATGATGGTGTCCATATCGAGGAGCCCGGCCTGCAGCAGCACGGTCGCCGCCGTTCGGAGCCGTCGCCGTGGAGCAGCTCGGTCTTGCTCCAGGCGTGTGCGACAGCTCCTCGGCCCGCTGCTCGTCGCGTTCGATCGAGGCGCACCGGGAAGGTGTCCTCGAGGAGCTCGGCGACCCGGCTGCCGACCAGGCCGCCGCCGATGATCATAACCCGGTGGCGGCGCTCCTCCGGCACACCTGGCCAGACTCCATCAGCCGCGGCAGGTCCTCGGTGCGGGCGAGGATGAAGGCGTTGTCGCCGCGGCCGCAGCTCCTCGTCACCGCTCGGGATGATGGTGTTGATGCCGCGTGCGATGGAGACCACCCGGAAGTAGAAGTCGTCGTGCTTCCTCGAAAGCTCGTTCAGATTGATCCCGGCGAGCGGCGAGTCCTTCGTCGATCCGCGTCGCCACGACCTGCATCTGGCCCTCGGCGATGTCGATGACCACGTTGCCGGCGCGGATCTTGAGGAGCCGGGCGATCTCCTGCGCGGTGAGCTCCTCGGGCCGGATGACCAGGTCGATCTTGAGGTCGTCGGCGGTGAGCATGGCGTCGGGTTGCCACAGCTCCAGCGACCGTACGCGGGCGATCTTGCGCCGGATGCCGCAGCGATCCGCGATGAGCGCCCCCACGATGTTGACCGCGTCCTTGTCGGTGACCGCGATCAGGTAGTCCATCTCGCTCGCGTCGGCTTCGGCCCAGGTGGCGAAGCTCATGGCGTCGCCGCGGATCAGGCGGGCGTCGATCTCGCCGTCGGCGCGGCGGATGAGCTCCGGACTCTGTTCGATGGCGGTGATGGCGTGGCCCTCGTGGCTGAGCCGCTTGGCCAGGTAGAAGCCGACCCCACCGAGGCCGAGGATGAGGATGTTTTCGTTCTGTTTCATACTCGGTGACGACGGGACTGCAGTGGAGGTGCCGGCCCGAAGATATCCCCATGCCAATTCGTCAACCTGCCGGCCACGTGAGTGACACCCGACCACGGACGCCGGATGACGGCATCAGTGAACTTCCCCGCGACCCCTATTCGGTTCAGAAGGCACCTCCACTTCGCGGCATTAGACCACACCTGCGATCCGGCGCGCTGAGTAGAGATGGACGCCATTCTCGACAACGAGCCCTGCGCTCTCCGACATGGATTTTTCGACCTTTGCTTTCTCGGAGTCAAATATTTCGAAGAAGGGAGGCGCTTTCTCGAGTGGTGGCGAGACAGGTGCGCCGCCTTCTGCTGCAGGGCATTTTCAGCGTCGTTCTTCGGTTCTTCAGGATCGCCGGGGATGTCGCGAGTCTCGACGTCGATGCCGGTGCCGCGGGTGAAGGTCTGAACGACGGCCAGGGTCACGCCTTGATGCGCTCCATCTTCGGGTCGTACATGGGTCGCAGCGAAACCTCGGCCGGGTACCGCTTGCCGGCGATGTCGATCTCCCACTCGCCCTCTTGCAGGTAGGCCTTGTTGATGGGCTCGCCGGCCTCGATCATGGCCAGACCCACGGCGCCGCCGAGGGTGAAGCCGTAGCTCGCCGCGCGGACATAGCCGACCGCCTTGTTGTTTCGATAAATGACCTCGGCGTGGTAGAGCAGCGGCTCGGGGTCCTTGACCAGCACCTGCAGCAGGCGCCGGTTGTAGGCGGGCCCCTGCGCCTTCTTCTCGACGCAATAGGCCTTGCCGATGAAGTCCGGCTTGTCCAGATCGACGACGAAGCCGAGACCGGTCTCGTAGGCATCGTCGGTGTTGTCGATGTCGTGACCGTAGTCGCGATAGGCCTTCTCCATGCGCAGGCTGCCCAGGGCCCTCAGGCCGGCGTGGCGCAGGCCGAAGTCCTTGCCCGCCTCGACCACGCGGTCGTAGACGTGCACGGCCTGCTCCGCGGGGATGTTCAGCTCGTAGCCGAGCTCGCCGACGTAGGTGATGCGGTTGCACTGCAGGCGCGCGAATCCGATGTCGATCTCGCGCGCGGTGCGGAAGGGGAAGGCCTCGTTGGACAGGTCCGCCGAGGTGATCGACTGCAGCAGCTCGCGCGATCTTGGGCCCTGCACGTTGAGCTGGCCGATGCCGCCGGTGATGTCGGTGACGAAGCAGTGGGCGTCCGCCGGGATGTGGCGCCTGATCCAGGTCTCGACGTGGCGGTGCATGGTGTCGGTGACCACCACGATGAAGCGCTCCTCCGTCAGCTTGGTCACGGTGACGTCGGCTTCCAGCTTGCCGCGCTCGTTGAGGAACTGGGTGTAGGTGATGGTCTCGACCGGGCCGTTGACGCTGTTGGCCGAGATGTGGTCGAGCACCTTGCCGGCGTCGCGTCCCTGCACCAGGAACTTCCCCATGAAGGTCATGTCCATGGCGATGACGCCCTCGCGGCAGGCCTTGTGCTCCGCTTCCCAGTAGGGGAACCAGTTCTGACGTCCCCAGGAGAGCTTGTCGACCTTGGGTTCGTGGCCTTCCGGCGCGTACCAGGCCGGGCTCTCCCAGCCGCTCACGTCGGTGAAGTAGGCGCGCTGGTCCTTCAGGCGATCGTGGAAGGGCGAGCGCTTGCAGTCGCGCGCGGTCTGGGGCACGCGGGTCGGGTAGTGGCGCCGGTAGACCAGTCCCAGCGTCTCGACCACGCGGGTCTTGCGGTACTCGGGATTGCACTGATAGGGGTGGAAGCGATCCACGTTGATGCCGGTGATGTCCGCGCCCGGGTCGCCGGTGGTGATCCACTGGGCCATGATCCTGCCGAGGCCGCGCCCGGTGATGATGCCGATGGAGTTGAGCCCCGCGGCGACGAAGTAGTTCTGGATCTCCGGCGCCTCGCCGAAGGCCACGCCCATGTCGGGCGTGAAGCTCTCCGGGCCGCAGAAGAACTTCCTGATGCCGACCTCCGTCGAGATGGGGATGCGGCTCATGGCCTTTTCGAGGAAGGGCGTCATGCGATCCCAGTCGGGCGCGATCTCGCCGAAGGAGAAATCCTCGGGGACGCCGTCCACCTTCCACGGGGCGCAGACCGGCTCGAAGAGGCCGATCATCAGGCCGCCGCCTTCTTCCCGGTAGTAGCCGTGACAGGAGGGGTCCTCGATGATGGGAAGCTCTCGCGTCATCGCCCTCGATGGGCTCGGTGATGAGATAGTAGTGCTCGGTCGACTGGTTCGGGATGCTGACGCCGTTGAGGGCGCCGAGCTGTCTGGCCCACATGCCGGCGCAATTGACCACGAACTCCGCCTTGATGTCGCCCTGCGTGGTGGTCACGCCGGTGGCACGGCCGTTCTGGGTGGTGACGCCCGTGACCGACACGCCCTCGACGATCTTCACGCCCTTCTGGCGCGCGCCCTTGGCCAGGGCCATGGTGGCGTCCACGGGATTGACGCGCCCGTCCTGCGTCAGATAGAAGCCCGCCTCGATGTCGTCCACCCTGGCCAGGGGGAAGAGCTTCTTGATCTCGTCGGGGCCGATCTCCTCGACGTCGTTGCCGCACATCCGGTTGAAGGCCGCGACCCGGCGATACTCCTCCACGCGGTCCGCGTCCGCGGCCAGCTCGATGAAGCCCAGGGGCTCGAAGCCGGTGCCGAGCCCGGTCTCCGCCTCGAGGCGCCCGTAGAGATCGCGCGTGTACATGCGCATCTCGACCGAGGTCTCCGAGGTCGAGCCGAAGGTGGTCATCAGACCCGCCGCGTGCCAGGTGGTGCCGCAGGTCAGCTGGTCACGCTCGAGCAGGACCACGTCCTTCCAGCCGAGATGACCCAGGTGGTAGGCCACCGAACACCCGATGACGCCGCCACCGATGATCACGACGCGGGCTGATTGCGGTAATTCCTGGTTGGCCACGGCGCCTCCCTCATCTTGCTTCAGGAGACTCTATGCGCCCCGGCTCGAGGGGTCAATGAAGGGCCCGTCGACGTTTCCCGAGTGAGATCGTTCGCGACGAGAGGTGCGCGCCGGGAGTCGGGAGTGCGAAGACCGTGGCAGCACCCTTCGATTCGGCAGCGGTGCGATACTGGATTGTGACAATGAGCGCATCCAGCACGATCCCTGCCGGCCCATCGGGAGGTACACGACACGGTTCCAAACCCCTGAGCGACAGGGCGGCGATCCTCGTTCTCGTCGGTGTGGCCCTGGTGATGGGGCTGCCGCTGATCACCGGGCGCGTGCTTGCCGGTCAGGACATCGTCAACTATCTGATTCACGCCCAACAGACCGCTGCGAACATGAGAGAGCTGACGTTCTTTCCCTCGTGGGGAGGGGGATACAACGCCGGATTCGGCTCCCCGGTGTTGCTGTTTTTTCCGCCGTTCACCAGCGTCATCCATGCCGTGCCGGTGTTGCTGGGCATTCCGGTCATTTCGGGTGTCTCGCTGTTGGCGATCCTCGGTCACCTGCTCTCCGGGATCGTGATGTTCAAGTGGCTGCGGTCGGATCATCCGGTCGTACCGGCACTGGCGGCGGCGCTCGTGTACATGGTGGCTCCGTACCGGCCGATTGATCTCTATTTCCGCAGCGCATTGGCCGAGCACTGGGCCTTCCTCTGGCCTCCGATCATCCTCTGGGCCTCGGGCGCGTCGCGGTTGCTCCCGACGACGCGGGTGTTCGTCGTCGCAGGCGCTGTCGCCGGCCTATTGCTCACGAACACCCCACAGGCCGTCCTCTTCGGGTCGGCGTTGGCGGTCTGGTTCGTGGTGTCGGAAACGATCCGTGGACGCCGGCTGCAGATTCTCGCGGGGGCCGGCCTGGGCTTCGTCCTGGCAAGCGTCACTCTGGTGCCGCAGGCTCTGGCGGGCTCTCTCCTCGATCTCGATCTCTGTTTCGGGGCGCAATCCCGGTTTCCGCCGTCTGAGTCCACGCTCTTCTACGGGGGCTTCGGGGAGTGGACCAACAACTCGACCTTTTCTCTGGTGGCGGTCGTGTCGTTGGCGATCGTGCTGCTGGCGTACGGTCTCCTTCCCGCCGCAGCTCGCAGGAAGCGGGTAGCCAGGGTTGCTGCGATCCTTTCCGTTCTTTCCCTGCTGGCAACGACCCCTGTCGCCGGGTCGTTCTGGGACGTCGCACCGGTTTTTTCTCATATTCAGTTTCCGTGGCGGATCGCGTCGATTCTCACGCTCGTTGCGGCCGTGTCTGGTCGCGGGTCTCTCGTCGCGAAGGTCGTTGGTGGTCGTGCTGTTGACCGGGGTTCTCGCGCTGCCGTTTCTGAGTTGGAATCGGACCCTCCCGAGAACGTCGTTTTCGGCTCCGGAGCCCCAGGCCCAGGATCCGGGAACCAGTTTTCCGGACGGCCGCGTGGCGTGGGAGGCGGGCAGTGGCGGGTGGTACTGGCGTCACGAAACCCTTTCGGAACTCTGTCTGGTGCCGAAGGGGGCCCCCCTGTTCTTCTTCGCCGAGTTCCAGGGCGGTTATCCTCCGGAACTCGATGCGATCCGCAACCGTCCGGCCGCCGTGCTCGGCGAGCCCAACAATGGGCTGACGGTCCTCTCCTGGGGCCAGAAGAAGCGCACTCTCGAGGTCGAGGCGAAGGCGGGCGGCACCCTCCTGTGGAGAGTCATCCCGTTCCCGGAGATGGTCGCGGAGGTGGACGGCCGTGTGGTGGAGCACTTCACCGACCCCCGCTCGGGGCTTTTCGCGCACGATGTGCCTCCCGGCCGCCACGTGGTCGAGTGGACGTGGCGCCCGATCCCTGCGCTGCGGTGGGCGCGGTTGATGACCCTGGGCGGCCTCGTGTGCTGGATCGCCGTCGGTGCAGCAGGCTTCCTTACCAGAAGAGGCGCCGCCCTTTCCGGTGTTTGACGGAGAGGGCGCCGCCCGCTGTCGTTGTCGGGATGTCGGAAACCTCGACGAAAATGTGGATGCGCGGCCGCTCACGGTGAGTGCGCGGGCTCGCGCTTCCACACTGGAGGGCGGCTTCAGCTCACTGGTACTCGGGTGACACCAGGCCCTGTCTGATCAACTCTGCGTGGATCGCTGCGCGGCTCCGTTCGAGCGTGGTGGCCAACTCATCGATGGTCTTTCCGGCCGCAAACTGCGAGGCGGCCTTGGCCCGGTCCTCGTCGGTCCACGGAAGGCCGGCGTTCCTCGGCCTCCCGAAATGAAGGTTCTCGCGGCGCCGCTCCTCGGTGCTGAGCTTGGGTTTCTTCGCCTGCTTGACGAATTCGAGAATCGAGAACAGGGCCCTGATCACCGTCGGATCGTTGTACGGGCTGTCCGGGGGGAAGGCCTCTCCGGTTGTAGGATGAACTCCCTGCGCGAGGGTCTTGACGATGTTCCGGCTTTCGTTGAGTTCCATCGTCCACTCCTTTCTCTCGGGTCACCGGTCGACTGACGATCTGCACCGGCCGATGCCCCGAGCTTGCGCGTGGACGGACTGCCTGGACGAGAGGCATAAACAAAGTATAATTCAAGAAGCCGTTTGTCAAGGCAGTCGTGGTCGAGGCTTCGGGTCCGGTGACGGACCTGATGTCGAAAGAATCTGGATAGTTTCCGATTCTTGATAATGTCAAAAATCAGGCTTATACTGTGATCATGAATGACGACTCCACCGCTCTGCTCCGCCGACACGGCCTCCAGGTCACGGCTCAGCGCCTGGCCGTTCTGGCGGCGGTGTCGCGTCAGCCGCACGGCACGGTGGACGAAGTCGCCAGGGCCGTACGGGCCGCGATCGGCGTCATCTCCCGCCAGGCGGTTTACGACGCCCTCGCTGTCCTGGCCGACAAGGGTCTGATTCGGCGCATTCAGCCTGCCGGGTCGCCGGCGCGCTACGAGGACCGGGCGGGCGACAACCACCACCATCTGATCTGCCGCGTGTGCGGTCAGATGGTCGACGTCGACTGCGCGGTCGGCGCCGCGCCGTGTCTGACCCCTGCCTACGATTCGGGTTACGAGGTCGACGAAGCCGAGGTGATCTACTGGGGTCGCTGTCCCGGATGTCTCGCCGAAGCCCCGGCTTTGACGGGGACCGTCGACGAGGCCGGCCCGGTTCCGCGAGCCACGAGCATACCCGGCAAATACGAAACCAATCGAGCAACACGAGACGATTCAACCGACCAACTCTAAGGAGGACCGACATGTCAAGAGATGCAAGCAAGTGCCCGGTGACGGGCGGTGGACAGACCAGGCCGATGACCAACCGCGACTGGTGGCCGGACCAGCTGGATCTGAAGATCCTCCACCAGAACCCGCCCGCCGGGGACCCGATGGGCGAGGACTTCGACTACGCCGAGGAGTTCAAGAAGCTCGACCTGGAGGCCGTCAAGAAGGACCTCTACAAGCTGATGACCGACTCGCAGCCCTGGTGGCCGGCTGACTACGGTCACTACGGAGGTCTGTTCATCCGCATGGCGTGGCACAGCGCCGGCACCTACCGCATCCAGGACGGCCGCGGCGGCGCCTCCTCCGGCACCCAGCGCTTCGCACCGCTCGCCAGCTGGCCGGACAACGCCAACCTCGACAAGGCCCGCCGGCTGCTGTGGCCGATCAAGCAGAAGTACGGCAAGAAGATCTCCTGGGCCGACCTGATGATCCTCGCGGGCAACTGCGCCCTGGAGTCGATGGGTTTCAAGACCTTCGGTTTCGCCGGCGGGCGCGAGGACGTCTGGGAGCCCGAGCAGGACATCGACTGGGGGACCGAGACCGAGTGGCTCGGGGACAAGCGCTACCACGGCGACCGGGTGCTCGAGAACCCCTACGGCGCGGTGCAGATGGGTCTGATCTACGTCAACCCGGAGGGGCCGAACGCCAAGCCGGACCCGGTCGCCTCGGGTCGGGACATCCGCGAGACCTTCGCCCGCATGGCGATGAACGACGAGGAGACCGTGGCGCTCACCGCCGGCGGCCACACCTTCGGCAAGGGCCACGGGGCCGGTCCCGACGGGAAGTACGTCGATCGCGAGCCCGACGGCGCCCCGATCGAGGAGCAGGGATTCGGCTGGAAGAACCGCTTCGGCACCGGCCTGGGCGACGACACGATCTCCAGCGGCATCGAGGGGGCGTGGACGCCGACCCCGACCACCTGGGACATGACGCTACTTCGACATGCTCTTCGGCTACGAGTGGGAGTGCGTGAAGGGCCCCGGCGGCCACTGGCAGTGGCACGCGAAGGATGTCGCCGAGAAGGACATGGTGCCGGGTGCGCACGACCCGTCGAAGAAATACCGGCCCATGATGACCACCGCCGACATGGCGATGCGGATGGACCCGAAGTACAACAAGATCTCGCGACGCTTCCACAAGAACCCCAAGGAGTTCGCCGACGCCTTCGCCCGCGCGTGGTACAAGCTGACCCACCGCGACATGGGGCCGATCTCGCGCTACCTCGGCCCCGAGGTCCCGAAGAAGCAGCTGATCTGGCAGGACCCCGTCCCGAACGTCGACCACAAGCTGATCGCGAAGAAGGACATCGCCGCGCTCAAGAAGCAGATCCTCGAGTCGGGGCTGTCCCTCTCCGATCTCGTCTTCACCGCCTGGGCCGCGGCCTCGAGCTTCCGCAACTCCGACAAGCGCGGCGGGGCGAACGGCGCCCGCATCCGCCTCGCGCCGCAGAAGGACTGGAAGGTGAACGAGCCGGCCCGGGTGGCGAAGGTGCTCAAGGTTCTCGAGAAGATCCGGAAGGGCTTCAACGCGGAGCAGTCGGGGGGAAGAAGGTGTCGCTCGCCGACCTGATCGTCCTCGGCGGCTGCGCGGCCGTCGAGCAGGCAGCGAAGGACGCCGGCGTCAAGGTCGAGGTTCCCTTCGCTCCGGGGCGCACCGACGCGTCGCAGAGTCAGACCGACGCCGCCTCCTTCGCCCCACTCGAACTCAAGGCGGACGGCTTCCGCAACTACCTCGCCAAGGGTTTCAGCCGTCCCGCCGAGCACCTCCTGGTGGATCGGGCGCAGCTGTTGTCGCTGACCGCTCCCGAGATGACGGTGCTCGTCGGCGGGCTGCGCGTCCTCGGCGCCAACCACGGCGAGTCCAAGCACGGCGTCTTCACCGACCGGCCCGGGGCCCTCACCAACGACTTCTTCGTCAACCTGCTCGACATGGGCACCGAGTGGAAGAAGTCCAAGACCGACGGCGTGTACGAGGGGCGCGACCGCGCCACCGGCAAGCGCAAGTGGACCGGCACCCGCGTCGACCTCGTCTTCGGTTCGAACTCCCAGCTCCGCGCGCTCGCAGAGGTCTACGCCTGTGAGGACTCCAAGAAGAAGTTCGTGCACGATTTCGTGTCGGCGTGGGACAAGGTCATGAACCTCGACCGCTTCGATCTCGCCTGATCGCGACCGGAAAAATGGGGTGGCCCCGGCGGCTATCTGCCGGGGCCCCTACGGAGCCGGCCGTGCCGAAGGCGCACGCGATGCGAAGCCTGCCCCCGCTACGAAGATGCCCCGGACTTGTGCGAGCAGGAATTGGCGTCGCGCCGGACGAAGGACGGATCAGCCGAAAGGCGAAAGCGACACGAAGCCTGCCCCGGGTACGAAGTGGCCCCTGACTTGCGCGAGCAGGATTTGACATCGCGCCGGACGGAGGACGGGCAAGCCGAAGGCGTACGCGATGCGAAGCCTGTCCCCGCTACGAAGATGCCCCGGACTTGTGCGAGCAGGATTTGGCGTCGCGCCGGACGAAGGACGGATCAGCCGAAAGGCGAAAGCGACACGAATCCTGCCCCCGGTACGAAGCGGCAACTGCCGCTTCGTACGCACAACCAGCACAAAAAAACGCGGCGCTGGTGCGCCGCGTAGTGTGTGCTGGTTGCGGGGGCAGGATTTGAACCTGCGACCTTTGGGTTATGAGCCCAACGAGCTACCGGACTGCTCCACCCCGCGTCATTTGGGGAGGCTGAGTATAGGAGTCGGGGTGGGGCCTGTCAAGGAGGGTGCCGACGGCGGAGTGGGAGTGGCGAGCAGGATGACGGTGTCGCCGGGCCGGACCATGGCGAGCTCGCCGCGCGCCAGCGACTCCACCGCAGCCGGGTCGGTGCGGATGGCCGCAAGCGTCGCCTCGTAGTCCTCGATGCTGTTCGAGAGCTCGATCTTGCGCTGCTCGAGACGGTCCCGTTCGTTTTCGGCCCTGGCCAGCTCCTCGAAGCCGTGGGTGACGATCGAGGAAAAGAAACCGAGCACCACGAGGGCGCCGATCGCGAGCAGGACCAACGGCAGTCTTTTCATTTTCTCCCGAGCGCCAGCGCCGAGCGCCCGCGGTAGCGGGCGGCGTCTTCCAGCTCGTCCTCGATCCGCAGGAGCCGGTTGTACTTGGCGATGCGATCGGTGCGGCAGGCCGAACCGGTTTTTATCTGTCCGGTGTTGAGGGCCACCGCGAGATCGGCGATGGTGGTGTCTTCGGTCTCGCCCGAGCGGTGTGAGATCACCGCCGTCCAGCCCGCCTTGTGGGCCATCTCGACCGCGTCGAGGGTCTCCGAGAGAGTGCCGATCTGATTCAACTTGATCAGAACCGAGTTGGCGACGTCCTTCTCGATGCCCTCGCGGATGATCTCCGGGTTGGTGACGAAGATATCGTCGCCCACCAGTTGGATGCGTTTGCCGAGGGCCGCGTTGAGTCTGGCCCAACCGTCCCAGTCGCTCTCCGCGAGCGCGTCCTCGATGGAGACGATCGGAAAGTCGTCGACCAGGGAGGTGTAGATTTCGATCATGTCATCCGAGGACAGGCCTTCACGGCCCTCACCGGTGAGGTTGTAGGTTCCGTTCGCAAAGAACTCGGAGGCCGCCGGGTCCATCGCCAGTGCGATCTGGTCGCCGGGGGCGTAGCCGGCGGCGTCGATCGCCTCCATGATCAGCTCGAGGGCCGCGCGGTTGGACGGCAGGTCGGGCGCGAAGCCGCCCTCGTCGCCGACCGCGGTCGACAAGCCGCGTTTGGCGAGCACCTTTTTCAGCGTGTGGAAGACCTCGACGCCGGCCCGCAGGCCTTGCGAAAAGCTCGGGAGTCCGACCGGCATCACCATGAACTCCTGGAAGTCCACCGAGTTGTCGGCGTGGGCGCCGCCGTTGAGGATGTTCATCATCGGCACCGGCAGTTCGCGGGCGCCGCACCCGCCCAGATACTGGTAGAGGGGAAGACCGCTGGCTTCGGCTGCGGCGTGGGCGACCGCCAACGAAACTGCGAGCATGGCGTTGGCCCCGAGCCCCGACTTGTTGTCGGTGCCATCGGTTTCGATCATCGCCTGGTCGACACCCAGCTGATCGCGAGCGTCGAGGTCTTCCACGGCCTCGGCGATCGGGCCGTTGATGTGTTCCACCGCACGCAGGACTCCCTTGCCACCGAATCGATCGGGGTCGCCGTCACGCAGTTCGAGGGCCTCGCGCGACCCGGTGGAGGCGCCGGAGGGAACGATGGCGCGGCCGAAGGCGCCGCCTGAAAGCACGACCTCGGCCTCGACGGTCGGGTTGCCGCGAGAATCGAGAACCTCGCGGCCGCTGACGAATTCGATATCGAACATGATCAACTCCTTCGTTGTGAGAAAAACTGCCGGACCAGATGCATGAGGTGGCGCCGCTCGTCGGAGGACCGGCCCTCGGCGTAGAGACGGATCTTGGGTTCGGTGCCGGCGATCCGGATCAAGATCCAGCTGCCGCCCTCGAATATCAGTTTGAGCCCGTCCCGGCGATCGACGTCGGAGATCTTGAAGCCGTTGACGTCGCTCCACTCCTGCGCGAGCCGGCTTTCGTAAATATCCCGCGTGCGATCGGTCAGGGGAATCTGGGTGCGGCGGAAGGAAAAGACCCCGACCCTCGCGGTCAGGTCCAGCCCGAGTTCCGCCATGCTCTTGCCCTCGACCGCGACCATCTCGGCGGCCAGAAGGCACGCGAGGACCCCGTCCCGTTCGGGCAGGTGTTTGTTCCACGCCAACCCGGCGCTCTCTTCACCGGCGTACTCGAGGGTGCCGTCGACCAACAGTGGTCCGAAGTTCTTGAAACCGACGGCGGTCTCGACGAGTTCGAGACCATGGGCTCTGGCCACTGCGTTGACGAGGCCCGAGGTGGCGACGGTGTAGCCGACGCCTCCCCTGAGACCGCGTCGACGCGCCAGATAGTCGAGGATCAGGGCAATGGTCTGGCTCGAGTCGCACATCCGCGCGCCGTGGTCGAGAATGCCGAATCGGTCGCCATCGCCATCGGTGGAGAGACCGAGACCGGCCCCGGTGCGGCGCATGACGTCACGGAGCCGCGAGAGGTTTTCCGAGGTGCAGTCGGGAGCGTAGCCCCCGAAATATGGATCGCGGGTGTTGTGGATGACGTCGGCCGCGACCTCGTTTTCGAGCAGAATGTGGTCGAGGTACTCCCGCGCGCTGCCGAAGAGCGGATCCACGACCAGTTTGAGCCCGGACGAGCGAATCGCCTCCCAGTCGATGAGGGATTGAAGCCGCTGCAGGTAGACCGGTTTCGGGTCGTGCGACGCGATCAGTTCGGCACGGGGGAGAAAGGTGTCTTCCCAGCTTTCTTCGAGCTCTTCAAATCGTTTTTCCACCCGGTCGGTGAACTCTTCGGGCGCGAGAATGCCGTCCGAGGTGTAGATCTTGAGTCCGCCGTACTCGGGGGGGTTGTGGCTTCCCGTAAAGGTGATGCCGGCTGCCGCCGACCGTTCGAGCACCATCGATGCAACGACAGGCGACGGCACGTCGCGGGGAACGATTTCGGCCGAAATGCCGTTGGATGCGATCAGCTGTGCTGCAGTTGCGGCGAACTTCTCCGACAACAACCTGGTGTCGAACCCCACCACGATGCGTTGAATCGGGCGTTCCTCGGCGCGCAGGGTCTCGATCATCGCCTGCACGACCATCCGCGCTCGACGGAAGGTCACCTCGCGGCCGATGATGCCGCGCCACCCCGATGTTCCAAAACGCACCATGCGCAATTCTACACTGCGCGCCGCCGGCGGCGCGCAGTGTAGAATTGCCGAATGTTCATCTTCCGCGAGGATGACGCGACAGGCACCTACCTGATCCCGCAGGTTTCGCACGCGTGGCTGGCGTGGCAGGTGGCCGAGCACTGGGGCAACCGTTCGTTCGCGCGGCCGGCCCCGCGCGCCGAGACCTTGGCGGCGATCCTGCTCCACGACGGCGGCTGGACCGAGTTTGACGGGGCGCCTTCGCTCGACGCCAACGGCCGGCCCCGGACCTTCGACCGGATGCCGGTGTCCGAGCACCTCTCCGTCTGGCGGTCCAGTATCGTGCAGGCCGCACAGTACAGCAGATACGCGGGTCTGCTGGTCGGTGCGCACTTCTTGGCGATGGCGGAACGCAAGCTCGCCGACCTCCTCGAGCGCAATGACATGGACGGTGCAAGAGTGACCCAGGCCTTCGTCGCTGAAGTGGAACGGCGTGAAAAGGCCTGGTTCGAGGAGTTGACATCCGACGCCCGCTACCAACCCTATCTGGAGGGCCCGGGCCGCGAAATCAACTCCCGCCTGCTCGACACCTGCGATCGGATATCGGTCTACCTGTGTGCCTCGCTGCCGGCTCCCTTCGAGGTGTGGGCGTCAAACGCCGCCGGCGAGACCGAGGTCATCACCTTCGAAGCGGTCGACTCCGCCACCTGGCGGGTCCACCCCTGGCCCCTCCAGGGAGATCGTCTGCAGATCCACTGCGAGGGGCGTCGACTGGCGGCCTCCACCTTTGCCGACGAGCAGCGTTTCCGCGAAACTCTCAACCGCGCTCCCACCGTACGGTTGGTCTTCACACTGCTGCGGTCGTCGGCGGTCGGTTGACATTCACCGGGCCTTGCCTACAATATGCGTTTGCCGTTGTATTCCGCAGTAGCTCAACGGTAGAGCGGGTGGCTGTTAACCACTAGGTTGGGGGTTCAAATCCCTCCTGCGGAGCCAAAAAAAACGCCGGGGCGAGAGCCCCGGCTTTTTGATTGTCGTTCGTGCTGCGGCTTCCAATTCTCGAAAGTCCGCAGCTTCCGGATGCGGGTCAGGGCATCGTGTAGAGAAATACGATCGCGTACACCTTGTGCCACCAGTACTCGTCTTCGTACGGGGCCGGAGGACTGGTGTCGTACGGGCCGGGGTTGATGGCGACCCAGTACATGTACTTGCTGTTGACGATGGTCGTGGAGCCCGGCACGGCCGCCTCTATATCCGTGTCGTTGACGGTAATCGACTTAATGGCGGTGTCCCTGCCGGACGTCGACTCAAAAACCATGGTGTCGGTCGGAAAGATGTCGGTCGTATCCATCCGCGTCAGCCAGAAGCGGATGTCGTCCGTGGTGCCGGTCCTGACGGAGTCGACGTAGAAGGCGAAAAAGTAGGAGATCTCGGCGCCATCCGGCAGGTTGACCGGCGCGTACAGCCACGTGCCGTTGTCGTCGCCGGGCCTTCCGTAGACAAAACCGAAAGCCTCGTCGAGGTAATAGGAGTCGAAATCGACCCAGCCGCCAGTCTTGAAGGCCGGGCCGGGGATGACGTACGGGCTCCCGTAGCCCGCCTTGCCGAGAACGGCGTTCTCAAGGGCTTCCTGCGCGAGAGGGTCCTCGAGGTACAGGCCGGGGGCGAACCGGGCCAGGAGCTCGGCGTCGGTGGGTTCGGCCTGGTCGACCGGCTCGGGCGTTCGAGGCGGCTCGGCAAGAATGGCGCCCGCCTTCGCGCCTGCCTCGCTCGACCACATGCCGGTGCCCCCCGACTCGAAGGTGTCGGCGAAAATGAGGTCGTCGTATTCGTACATGACCCGAACCGCGAAGAACTCGAGGTCGTTCTCGGGTGTGCCGCCGGCGTCCGGCACGACGACTTCGAACCAGTAGCCGAAGTTGGCGGCGTCCACCTTGATCTCGAGCAGGCTCTCCATGTCGTGGCACAGACCGGAGGTCGAACAGCCGATGTTACCCGGTGAGGTGAAGGTCAGGAGGGTTTCGGTGCCGTTGTCGACGCCGAACCTGGTGCGTTTGAGATAGCCGGTGATGGTGCCCGCGTCGTCGTCGCGGGTCATCATGTCCACGTTGACGATCGTTGCCGCGTTGGGCAGCCTGACCCAGGCGTGGAAGCGGAGAGTGGTTCCGGTCGACAGGTAGTAGCCGTAGTTGACGTACGCCTCCTGGTTAGTGCCGTCGGCCGAAAAGGCCGCAGCGGGGACCATGAGCGAGGCGGTCGTCGCGCCGGCTGTTCCGCCGATGAGCAGCACGACGGCGACGGAGACTGTGATGATGGTGCGGCGTTGAGTGGTCGTCATGGCTCTACTCCTCGTAGTGGATTCGCACGCCCTGGAAGCCCTGGAACAGGCCGCATACGTAGACCCGCACCCAGTAGAGCTGCTGGAGGTTGTTGACGGTGGGGCTGGTGATGGTGGTGTCGGCGACGATGTGGGTAAAGCCGTCGTTCTGGGTTGATTTCACGCTCGCGTGGGTAATGGCGTGGGTGTCCTGGGTGTAGAGGTTGTCGTCCATGTGGTTGGACATCAGGTGCACCTCCACGTCGGAGTAGAACCTGGGGCAGGTGGAGGTGGAGCCGGGGTCGTAGGAGACAAGGTCGGCCACGGCCGCTTCGAATCTGGTGATCGTCACCCCGTTGGGCAGATAGACGGGCGCCATGACGCAGGTCAGCGAATCCGACACGGCGTAGACGTAGCCGTGCGAGCTCGAGAATCGGTCGAGCGTGCCCCACGAATCGAATCCCGACGACTCGAACTCGGCTGCCGGGATGATCAGAGGCGAGGTGAAGCCGTCCTGTGCCGCGACGTTACCGGTAAATGCGAACACTGTGATGGCGGCGAGAGCGAACGCCGCCAGGCTGCTTCGCCGTCGAACTCCTGAACGTTGGTGTCTCGACATTCTTCCTCCTTTGCTCTGAACGATGTTGGTGATCGGTCTGCGGAGATCGTGGGAAGATGCCCGGTAGAGGCGCTGGACCGCGAGAGTTCGGCGCTCTGCAGTGACGGGACAGTCCCGATCTCCGGGGCGGTGTTCGCCGACCGGACACCGCGTATTGAATTCGGGGTGAAGCTGGAAGTCACAGGGGCGAACAGAATGTTTAACATCACCGCCAATCAAATCTCAAGGTGGACACCATAAATTTTATCACAAGGGAACAGGTCCGACGCTCTGAGAGGTCTTTCCGATCGCGCGGGCCCACCCGAGGCCTGGAATGAGCGGCGCCGGAATTCCGGAGTCATCTTTGGTTGCTGACGGAAGATTGTGAAAATTGGCGCAAGTCGGTATTGACGTGTAAGATCCGAGGGCGTATAAAACGCGCGCGACGGCGCAGTCGTCCGCGAGGAGGCAATGATGGCAACAGAGTTCAACGCGTTCGCGATGGCCCAGCGGCAGTTCGATGCGGTGGCCGACAAGCTCCAGCTCGACGAGGGCATTCGAGACCTCCTGCGCTGGCCGCAGCGCGAGTTTCATTTCACCGTGCCGGTCCGGATGGATGACGGGAACTACAGGATCTTCAAGGGCTACCGGGTGCAGCACAACGACGCCCGCGGTCCGGCCAAGGGCGGTATCCGCTTCCACCCCCAGGAGACGGTCGACACGGTGCGCGCATTGGCGACCTGGATGACCTGGAAGTGCGCCGTGGTCGACATTCCGCTCGGCGGCGGCAAGGGCGGCGTGATCTGCGACCCCCACGATCTGTCGCCGCGCGAACAGGAAGCGCTGTGCCGCGGGTGGGTGCGCCAGGTTTCGAAGAACGTCGGACCGGTGCAGGATGTGCCCGCTCCCGACGTCATGACCAATCCGCAGCACATGGTGTGGATCATGGACGAATACGAGAAACTCGCCGGCGGACACTACCCGGGCTTCATCACCGGCAAACCGGTCGAGGTCGGTGGATCTCTGGGGCGGACCGAGGCCACCGGTTATGGCGTCATCTACACGGTGCGTGAAGCGCTGAAACGTTTCGACATTCCGGTCAAGGGCGTGCGTGCGACCGTTCAGGGGTTCGGCAACGTCGCCCAGTACGCGGCCAAGAAGCTGATCGAGCTCGGCGGCATGGTGGTGGCGGTGGCCTGCTGGGACAACGACGACCACTGCGCCTACACTTTCCGCAAGCTCGACGGCATCGACGTCGATTTCCTGCTGTCGATCACCGATCGGTTTGGAACCATCCACAAGGAAAAGGCCGAGGCGGAAGGGTACGAAGTGCTCGAGGCCGATGCCTGGCTCGACCAGGAGGCGGAGATTCTGATTCCGGCGGCGCTCGAGAACCAGGTCACCGGCGACAATGTCGGGCGGATTCACGCCAAGGCGAGGATCCTGGCCGAGGGCGCCAACGGTCCCACCACTCCGGAAGCCGACGCGGTGCTCAAGGAGCGCGGCATCTTTGTCATTCCCGACTTCCTGGCCAACGCGGGTGGTGTCACCTGTTCCTACTTCGAGCAGGTCCAGTGCAACACCAACTTCTTCTGGCCCAAAGACGAGGTCCTGGATCGTCTCGACCAGAAGATGACCAGAGCTTTCAACGCGGTCGCCGATCTCGCAACCGAGACCGGCGAGTACATGCGAGATGCGGCTTACATGATCGCCATCCAGCGCGTGGCCACCGCCTGCCACCTGCGGGGATGGGCCTGACAGATAATGTTGAGTTATCAGTTTTGAGTTTTTAGTTTCCGGCCAACGTACCTCCCCCAAGGCGTGGTACGGGATGAACTCAGAACTCAAAACTCAACACTCAAAACTTGCGATGTGTCGTGGAAAGCGTTGTGAGTTGACCGTCGTCGGCCGATTGGTATAATGCGCGTTCGTGTTGGGGTGTCGTCCAATGGTAGGACATGCGGCTCTGGACCGTAGTATTGGGGTTCGAATCCCTGCACCCCAGCCATTTCAATTTCAAAAACCGGCTCACGCCGGTTTTTTAAATTGAGGCGTCATGCTGGCGCATGACGATGACAGCTCCACCCTCGGCTCGGACTCTCACCTGGTGTTGAATGGCCTCGTTGGAGATTGACGGTCGTCCTCCGGCGTCGAGCGCGGCGTTCTCGATCGGCCAGCGGACGCCTTCGACGGTCACGCGGACAGCGGGGTCGTAGGTCCAGAACGACCAGGTCTCACCTGGAACCGACTCGAGTGACAATTCGCCGCTGGTCGCCAACAGCCGGTGCGCTTCGCCCACGAAGAGAAGCCGATTTCCGAGAGCGAGCCGCGCCAGCAGCCCGAGGTTGCCGAGATCGTGGTCGACCCGGCCTCCGGTGGCGGCAAGCACCGTGACCTCGTCGATCTCCAGATCGTCGAACGCATACTCGAGGGCCTTGTCGAGGTCGGTGCGATCCTGATCGGGGCGCTCGACCATCACCGCCTCTTCAAGCCACGCCCGGGTCGGCACGCTGATGGAGTCGAGATCACCGATGACGGCAGCCGGCCGCAGACCGATCCGGGCGAGGTGGTTGGCGCCACCGTCGGCCGCCAACAGGACGGGTGCGCCGGCCGCGAGAGCGGTCAGTCGTGGCGTCCATCTGAGCGGAGCGTTCGCGACCAGGACGTTGTTTGCATGTGCCACGGGCCGATGGTACAGCAGTGCCGGCTGCACGCCGCCGGGGCCCCATTGGTGCTAAACTAAATACCGATGCAGAACTCGGTTGAAAACCTCTCCGGAACGGTTTATATACCGGACACATCGGCCCTCATCGAAAATCCCGACGCCCTCGACCGCCTCCTCACCGGCGGCAATATCGTGGTGCTGTTGCACCAGGTCATCGAGGAGCTCGGCCGCGTACAGGCGTCGCGCTCGAAGTCCGAGGGGGTCCGCCATGCGGCGCGGCTGGTGATGCGCAAGATGCTGGAGTACCGGCGCCACCAGTTGATCCACCACAGCGTCGAACGCCTCTTCAATCACGAGACCGGCCCCGAGGACTTTCGCAAGACTCCGGCCGGCGGCATTCTCGCCTGGGAGCCCGATGGAGCGGTCGCGGCCCCGTACCCGGCCGAGTCCGGCGACAACCTCATTCTCGCCAGCGCCCAGCGCATCGCCAACGTAGCCAGGTCCAACGGCCATCCGGGCTACGAAGTGGTGGTGATCTCGGAGGACTCCAACCTGCTTTTGAAGTGCGACGCGTTGTCGATCTCCGCCGAGAACCTGCGTTACGGCAAGGTCAGCCTCGACAGCGTGGACGAGATCTACCGCGGAGTCGTGGAAGGTGAAATCGATGAAGCAGCGGTCCAGCGGTTTCTCGACAGCGGCGCCCCCGGAGAGCGCGCCCTGCCGTTTTCCGACGTCCGCTTTGCCGAGCCCGAGGAGCTGTTGTGGAACCTGGGGGTGGTCCTGCGGTGTGGCGACGAGACCCTGATCACCCGTTGCAACCCCGATCTCGAACGGGTCGAGGACCTGCGCTTTGCGCAGTACTGGGACCGCAAGCGGGCCGCCTACAAACCGCGTCCGGTTCTCGGCTTCACGCCGCGCGATCCGCAGCAGATCCTCGGCATGGAGTACCTCCTCGACCCCGACATCCAGTTGGTGGTGCTCGACGGTCCGGCCGGCTCGGGCAAGACGCGGATGATGGTGGCCACCGGGCTCTACATGCTGATCGGCCAACCCACCACCTGGCGGGTCGCGCCGCACTCGCAGCCCCTGACGCCGGACTACGGCTACGACCACGGTCTCCTGTTGCTGCGCCCCGAGCACGCCTCGAGCCAGTACGATCTCGGCTATCTGCCCGGCGACTACGAAAGCAAGCTGTCGCCGTGGCTCGAGCCGTTTTTTCAGGCGGTACGGTCGCTCTCCCTGTCCAACGAACACGACTTCATGGAGGAGTTGCGTTCCACCGATCGGCTGACGATGGTCTCCACATCGATGCTGCGCGGCCTCGACATCGAGCGCTCGATCGTGCTGGTCGACGAGCTCCAGAACGGTGACCGTCACCTCGCCAAGACGCTGATGAGCCGCTTCTGCGCGACCTCGAAGGTCGCCCTCGCCGGCTGCCTCGACCCGATGCAGATCGACAATCCCTATGTCGACTGGCGGTCCAACGCCCTCACCCGCATCAAAGAGGCCTACAAGGGATTCGGCCCCCAGGTCGCACAGGTGCGGCTCGAGCACAACTACCGCGGACCGATCTCCACTCGCGCGGATCAACTCTAACGGCGCAAAGCGCCGTTAGAGTGAGCCGTCAGCCATTAGCTCTTAGCAATTAGCTTCGGACAGACTGCCGGCTAACAGCTGAGCCTCTTGCAATATTCAATGCGGGCGGGGATAAACCCCGCCCCTACGGTTTTCAGACACGCGGACGGGGTTGAGACAAACCTAACCCTTGCAGGCACATGCCGTCCTCAAAGTCGTAGGGGAGGGGTTTATCCCCTCCCTTTCGGGTCATTCTGTGCCGCGATTCTTTTCACCTACGGATGTTTTTGCAGGAAGCTGAGCTAACAGCTAACAGCTTATGGCTGACTGCTAGAGACCCGAGTCTCCACCACGAACTCCGGAGGCGACTCGAGGGTCTTCTTGACCGCGCACTGACCGGCCGCTCGGACGAGTGCCGCAGTGGTACTTCGCGGGGAAGCCGGCCGGCACTTCGATGGCGATATTGACCGTCGTGAGTTGTTTGGTCTTCTCGTCGCGGTCCCAGGACTGGTGGAGGCTGATGCCGTCGTGCGGGATGTTCCGTTTCTGACAGAAACCGAGAACGTAGACGCCGGCACAGGTGGCCAGCGAGGCGAGGAAGAGATCAAAGGGTTCGGGCGCGGATCCGTCACCGCCGTTCTTTTCTGATTGATCGGTCGCCACTTCAAAGCTGTCCCAGGCCGCGTTCACGCGCTTGCCGCCGGGAAACGAGACGGTCATCTGTCGGCTCATGGCCCCTCCTTCAGCGAGACGATGATACCCGGAACACGGCGAGCTCTTCGAGATTGCCCTTCTGCCCCCGGATCGGCGACGGCACGCTGCCGACCGGGGTGAGACCGAGTGCGGTCAGCGCTTCGATCGTGCCGTCGATCACCTCCCGACGCACTGCCTCGTCGCGGACGATCCCCCCCTTGCCGACCTGATCGCGACCGGCCTCGAACTGCGGCTTGACCAGGCACACCAGCCACGCGCCCGGCGCCAGGTGCGGGATCAGCGCCGGCACCACCAGTCGGAGCGAGATGAATGAGACGTCGACCGTCGCCAGACCGGCGGCAAACGGCAGCGCCCCGGCGTCCAGGTGGCGGGCGTTGACGCCCTCGATCACGGTGACACGGGGGTCGGTTCGCAGCCGCCAGTCGAGCTGCCCCCGGCCGACGTCGAGAGCGATCACCCGCGCCGCACCTCGCTGCAGGCAGAGATCGGTGAAACCGCCGGTGGAGGCGCCGACGTCGAGACAGTCGAGACCGGCGGGAGAGATGCCGAAGGCGTCGAGGGCGGCGGCGAGTTTGAGCGCTCCTCGTGACACGTAGGGGTGGTCGGGGACGGCGATTTCGATGATCGCCTCCAGTCCGACCTGGGCCCCGGCCTTGCTCTCGACGGCGCCGTCGACGGTGACCTTGCGGGCGAGAATCAGGGCCTGCGCCCGCGCCCTCGACGGCGCCAGACCGCGTTCGGCGAGGAGGATGTCGAGGCGCTTCTTCTCGGTTGCCACCCCTCGATCGTAGCCGGAAATCGGCGAGGAGGCCATGAGGCGGCGGGGCAGTGAGGCAGTGGGGCAGTGGGGCAGTGAGGCCATGAGGCAGTGCAGCAGTGAACTCTTTCAGGTCGTCCTCACTGACTCTTTGAATGAGGCAATTCGCCGAGGTCCGAGGAGATCCGTCCACCCGAGCCGCGAAGCGGCGACAGACAATAGCCTGGGGCGTGAGCCCCAGGAGTCCGGACCAAAACAAATGACCAAGCCGCGGAGCGGCGGCAGATTCACCACTTTCGTCTGTCGCCCCTTTCGGGGCTCACTCTAAATTCTTCCCGAAAACCTGGGGCTCACGCCCCAGGCTATTTCCTGACGCCCCTCCGGGGCTCGACTCTACTGCCCCATTGCCCCACTGCCAGGTCGCGACGTTTCACGGCATAGCCTTGGGGCGAAGCCGGAAGCGACCGGCCACCGCCCCACTGCCTCATTGCCAGGCCGCACCGCGGCCGTTCACTGCCTCATCGCCCCACCGCCTCGATCAGTCGCCGATCGGCACTCTTTCGAGACGGTGCTCCCACGTCAGCGACACCAGCAGGTTGCCGTCGGGGAGCAGGGCGACTGCCGTCACGCCCGGCAGGCCGGTGCGCAACAGCCGGGCGGGGTCGTCGCCGGTCGGGTCGACGATCCACAATTCGCCGGCTCTTGGTGCGGTGACCGCCAGGTCTCCTGAAGGCAGCACTGTGAGGTAGGCCTCCTGTTGTTCGCCGCTGCTCCAACCCGGGACCTCCAGCCGGCGCACCACCTCTCCCGAAACGGGATTGACCAGAGAAACCGCGCCGTCAACGGGAACGGCAGCGGCCACCAACCCCATCACCGAGGCCAGACCCGTCACCGGACCGGGAAGGGTGGCCACCACGGTCTCCTGCCAGTTCGGAGGATCGAACCGCAGGAGACGGCGATTCCCGGTGTCGGCCACCAACAGGCTGCCGTCGTCCGACCACAGGGCGGCCCGGGGCCCGAACAGATTGGTGCCGAGGGTCTCGAACGAACCATCGGGTCGCACCAGTTGAATGCGCCCGTTCCAGGTGTCGGTGACGGCCAGCGTTCCGTCGCCGGCCAGCGCGAGCCCCGACGGCTCGTTGAACGTGCCCGGGGTTGCTCCCTCGGCGCCGACCGTGTCGAGACAGATGCCCTGATGACTGAACCAACGGATGCGATGGTTCTGGGTGTCGGCGACCGCAAACCAGCCCTGTGGCGAGACCGCGAGCCCCCGGGGTTCGCGCAGACCGGCGCCGGAGGCGTCGGCTTCGTTCTGCCACGGTGGAGGGCAGCGGGGATCGGTCGAATCGATGATGAGGCCGTCGCTGCGAATCAACCACAGCCTGTGGTTGTGCCCGGCGATGGTGGCGATCTCCCCGGCCGTTTCGAGGAGAGGCCGCCACGGGAGCAGGCTGCCGCCGCTGCGGTGAACTCCGCGGTCGTCGACGGCCACCAGACTCCGGTTCTGCCACGCCAACGAACGGACGCCCTCGAGCGCCTCGGCGACCGGCATCGGCACCCCGTCGCGTCCGACCAGAACGGTTCGACCATCGCTCCACGCGAGCCAGTCGGTCTGGGCCGCCGCAGCCGTCACAGGGCCCGAATATACCCGCCGCCACTCTCCGCCGTCGCGCCGCCAGACACCCCCGTTGCCCCACGCCCACACGGAGTCTCCAGCGGTCAAGCCGGCTGCGTCGGGCAATTGACCCTCCGGCTGGAAGCGCCGGGAATCGAAGCGGAAGACCCCGCCGTCCGAGCACAGGAACCAGGGTTCGGACCGCCACCGCGCCGCCGAGATGACGTCGCACGGCGGCGTCGAAACGGTTACCGACTGGCGCCCGGCGAGATCGAGCGCGACCACCCGGCCGTCGGGGAGGGTCACGAGGGCGCCGCTCGAATCGAGGGCCAGAGAGCGCACGGTGTCGTGAGGGGCCCGGGGCAGCTCGCCGATGACCGTCGCCTCTTTCGGGAGCTGCATCGCCGGGACCACGGGTGGCCAAAGGGCGCCGCCCTCGTGCACCTGGTAGAGGATCGCGCCGCCTTGTTCAGCCACTTTCATGACGCCCGGGACGCCGTAGAACGGATCTTCCGCCGTCAATTCGTACTGCTGTCGTTCGAGATCGGCGAGCACGACCCAACGAATGCCGTAGCGGTCGAGGACGGCTCTTCGGGTGCGCCGGTCCTGACTGGAATACAGGGTCCGAAGGTCCTCGAAGCGGTCGCCGATCTCAGCCACCGACTGTCCCCGTTGTTGGAGATGCCACTCCCAGCCGACAACGGTCGGTTGACCGGTGTGCATCACGATCCTGGCATGCTGGCCGTAGGAGGGGCCGGCCGACTCGGCCACCACGTCGCCGGGGCGCGCCATGCCCTGGAGGGCCCTGACGAGGAAGGAGGTCTGACGGTCGCGGGTCGCGAGGAAGGCCTGTCCGTCCAGGGTGGGCCGGGGCGAAGAGATTCTCGGTTGCAGCCAACCCTGGGCAACCCCGAGCGGCAGGTTGACCGCCGCCAGGATCTGCAGGGGCAACCAGACGGCAATCACGAGGCGGCGCCGGCCGCCGCGGGTCCGCAGCAACATGGTGGCGAGCGCGACGGCGAACACCACCCACACGCCGTTGTAGATCTTGAACAGGGTGTTCATGCGGTCGATCAGGGTGAACCGTTCGGCCGCGGCGATCGCCAGCAACCCGAGGGTGGCCAGGGCCCACCCGAAGCGCTCGAGACGGGCGCGGGTGCGGACGGCGACCGTCGCAAACACGGCGGCGGCCGCCAGCGCCAGGGCGGCTGCTGAGGATCCGATCCAGAGGCCGCCCAGGACGCCCAGACCGGCGGTGGGAAGCACGAGCCACCACCGCCGCCCGAGGGTGGCGAACGCCAGCACGACGAGCGGCGCCAGAAAGAGACCGAAATGCCGCAGCACCGCCCACGCGGGCGCGAAATCTGCAACGGTCAGGAAGAGGCCGCGGCCGCCGGCGCCCGCGTTGATGCCGGCGACCAGCTCCACGATGAAGGGCGCCGACGCGACAAGGCTGAGGACGCCCGCCGCCGCCAGGCGCCCGAAACCGGCAAACGGCCGCCGCGCCGCCGCCACCACTGCGACCGCGAGGGTCGCGGTGAGCAGGAAGAGATCCCACGGGTTGGTGGCGACCACGACCGCCGCCCCGATGCCGCACACCCCGGCGGCGGCCATCCATCGACGATCGCGCGCGGTGACGGCGAGCCAGCCCCAGACGAGCGTTGCCAGAAAAACCGGCAGCGCGATGAAGTGGCCGTGGAGGTCGGCGAAAAGCGCGGTCCACAACGGGTACTCGTCGATGGCAAATCCTGGGATCACGCGCGAAGTAGCCCACCACAGGTCGAAGATCTTGCCGTCCTTTGCGAGCTTGAGAAGCCACGGCCAGGCGAGGTTTCCGGAAAGCACGACCAGCAGGGGGAGCACGGAGGCCGCGAACCACCGACGTCGGCGGGACAGTAACAGACCGAACGTCGCGAGCACCGCCGCACCCAGAGCGGGGATGGTTGCAGAGATCAGGTTGTAGCCGACACCGGCGCTGCAGCCCGCCACCAGGATCGGAAAGGCGGCGAGGACCTCGCCGAAGTAGTAGTAGTTGAGCGGCATGCCCGCCATCCACGGTTCTCCGGGCGGCCACGCAGGGGCGCGAAGAAAGGCGTTGAGGAAGGCGAAATCCATCGGCTTCTCGCCCCAGAAGATGGCGGGGTTGAAGGCCCTGACGACGAGGAAGAACAGACCGACCGAGACCGTGACGACCACGACCTTTCCGATCGCGCTACGGCGCCGGGTGAAGACCGCGGCGATCTGCCGCCGGGCGTGCCACCCCCTGGCGGCGGCGGCTCCGACGATCGCCAGAAAGACCCAGGTCGCGGTGCCGGCACTGATCTCCCAGATTCGCATTTCGCTGCCGAGCCACACCAGCCACGCCGGCAAGATCCATCCGGTGGTCACTGCGAGACCGGCGCCGGCGTCGGGCAGCCCGCTCAGAAGCGGCAGCAGGATGACCCAGGTCGCGATGCCGAGGCATCCGATGACCACGAGCCACACCGCGAGGTCGATGACCTGGCGGGTGGCCGACGGCACCGGCGGAATCGTGGGAACGGGGTCGATCGTGCGCCGCGCGAGCCCACGGAACCCGAGTTCGTCGAGGTAGGGCAGCGGGCGGAGGACCCGTTCGGCGAGCTCCTCGGGCGGCATTTCGGCGACCCTGCGGAAGATCAGGACCTGGGGGAATTCGTAGTTGACGAAACTCTCGTCGGCAAACTGAACCGGCCACTCGAGACCGAAGATCCGCGGTCCGCGCTCCACCCGGGTCAGCAGTTCGAAGCCCGCCTGACCGTCCAGTAGCAGGCGGTACAAACGGGCGGTGAGGGGAAACCTCTGCGGGTTGGCGAGCACCGTGCGCACGACCCTGTTCGATGTCAGGACGACCCAGTCGGCGCGCGCCAATTCGGTGGCCCAGCGGAGGGCCTTGGCCTCGTCGTCGGGAAGGTCGTAGGAGGGCAGCGAAATCCGCTCCACCACGCCGTCGATGCCGTCGAGGGAGATCGTCTCGTCCCAGTTTTCGAAAGCGATGACCTGACCATCCGCAACCAGAGGTGCGAGCCACTGTGACGCCGTCCGGTGGGGGTGGGGCTCGAGGAATGCCCACAGATAGGCGACGCCCCAGAGGATGGTGCCGGCGGCGACGACCGTGATCGCCACGCGCCGAAATCGCGGGCGCAAACGGCACAACCACCAGGCAGCGACCAGCGCCGCGGGCACCAACAGGGGCTCCCAGTAGCGGAGGTACTTGACCTGCAGGGTGCTCAGCCGGATCGACATGGGGATCAGCCAACCCAGCAGGATCAGGAGGAGGATCGAACCGTGGTTCCAGCGCCCGGCCAGCCACCGTCGCCACCGGGTGGTGAACCGCCGGGTCGCGGCGGCCGAGGCCGCGATCGCCGCCAGCAGGAGCATCGGCCCCCACCCCCACAGCGCCAGCTCGCGCAGCGGATAGAGCACCGGGAGGGTGGTGGCGTAGACCCTCACGTAGGGGAGGTCGGCCTCTCCCAGAACCATCCGGATCTGTTCGCCCACCCCGCGCACATAGGCCGGGTTGAGATCGGGTGCCACCGCCACGATGTCAAGCGCCCGCCTCACAATTCCGCTGCCGTTCGCGACGAGCAGGGCCGCGACCTGAAGGACTGCGAAGACGGCGCAGACCACGGCTAGACCGACCAGCGCCCGCCGGGTTCCCCGGTCGCGCCGGGCGGCGAACTGGAGGGCGAGCGCGCCGGCGACCGTCGCAGCGATCAGCGCCAGCGGCGGCCGTGACCCGGCGAAGGCCCATGGTTGGCACAGCCAGAAGGTGGTGACGAGGGTGGCGGCGGACAGCAATGACAGGCGGAGGACTTCCGACACGCGTCCTCGAGCGGCGAGGAAGACGGCCAGTGCGAGCGGCAGGCCGAGGGGCAGAGAAGCCACCTTGACCGCCAACGAGGCGCCGACCGCGGCGCCGGCAGCGATCGCCGCCAAACCGCGGCCGCCGACGGCCAACCAGAAACACGCGGCGAGCGCCATCACCACCCACACCGAGTGGTGGGCCTCGACGGTCGAAAAGTGAGATTGTTGGAGGTCGAGGGGGACCCACGCCATGAGCAGCAGGAAGAGGTCCGCCGTGTTCCGGCCCCACGCCTTGCGGGCCACGACCCAGCCGAGGATCAGGGCCAGCATCGATGCCGCCAGCGAGACCGCCCGGCCGCTTGCGGTCAGGCCTCTGAGCGAGTCGCCCATGCCGAGAATGGCCGCCGCCGCTCTCGACGCCTGGAAGTGGAGCGAGCCGTAGGCGAAGAACTGGGGGTCGGAGAACCACCCTTCCGTTTTTTCGGTGACAAAGCTCACCTGGCGTTCGTCGGGGTGGAGGGAGGAGGACGAGTAGCCCGAGTCCCACCCCTGCAGCAGCAGGCGCAGGCCCAAGGCGAGGAGAAGGAGCAACCACGTCCGCTTGCGCACCATCATTCCAACACTAACGGAAGTTGGCCGAAACCGTCCAGCGTTTGCAGAGCTTTAACCTGCATTTGTGCCGGACATCAGGCGAAGTCATGATCTGCGCTGGCAAATATAACGTGCCAAAGACCCGAGTTCGCCGTCCGGGCCTTCGATCTGTCGGGCGCGAACCATCAGGTGTTCCTCGAGAACGTCGAGGCGCTGGCGCGCGGCCTCGAGGCCGAAAAGGGTGACGTAGGTGAGCTTGTCGCGTGCGGCGTCCTTGCCGGGTGACTTGCCGAGGACAGCGGCCGAGGAGGTGGCGTCGAGGATGTCGTCAGCCACCTGAAAGGCGAGACCGAGATCGCGGCCGAAACCGGCGAATTCCGCCTGCGCCGATGCATCGACCCGGGCGAGCAGCGCGCCGAGTTCCACCGATGCCTGCAGCAGGCACCCGGTCTTGTGGCGGTGGATCGTCTCGAGCCGTCGCTCGAGGCCATCGCGGTCGTCACCGCTGGGCCCGGTGGCCCGATATCGTCGATCTGACCGCCGACCATGCCCCGGGACGACACCGCCTCGGCCACCAGTGCAACGGCGTCGGAGCGCAGAGCTGCCCACGACTCCCCGGCCGGAAAACGCGCGAGCAGCAACAGCCCTTCGGTGAGCAGGGCGTCGCCAACCAGGATCGCGGTCGCCTCGTCAAACGCGATGTGGACGGTGGGGCGCCCCCGGCGCAGCACGTCGTCGTCGATCGCCGGCAGGTCGTCGTGAACCAGTGAGTAGGTGTGGATGAGTTCCAGCCCGCAGGCGGCTTCCGTGATGTGCATCGGGGTCGCCGCCGGCCGCCCGGTGAGCGATGCGGGCGAGCACCGGGCGGACCCTCTTGCCGCCGGCGAAGACCGCGTACGCGATCGCCTCGTGGAGGCGCCGGGGCCAGGTGTCGGGAGTCGCCACGAGGCGCCGGAGGGCCGCCTCGACGACGGCCCGCTCCTCGGCCAGCAATTGCTCGGCGTTCACTCCGCGTCCTCGTCCTCGCTTCCGGCAACCGCGTCCGGTTCATCGCCCTCGAGGAGCTGGCTCACCCGGGTCTCCACCTCTTCGAGTCGTTCGCGGCACTTTTTTGCGAGATCCATCCCGTTTTCGAAGAGCCCCAGCGCCTCCTCGAGCCCGACCGACTCGTCCTCGAGTCGCGCGACGATCGTCTCGAGCTGCGCCAGCTGGTCTTCGAAGCGTACGGTGTTCTTCTTCTTTTCACTCATGTCTCGCTCCGTCCGCCGGGTGTCGAGCCCGGCTGCGTTGGGTCGTCGAACAGCGACGGCTGGGCCGCCGGTTCCTTCGCGGCGACAAGCCGTTCACTGGAGGTGCTGCTCACCAGGGATCTCACCCGGCCGCGGGCGAGACGGGTCGTCAGGGTCTGTCCGCCGTGGACCGCCGCCGCGTCCTTGATCGGCGAGGTGCGCCCCTCGAGGGTGGTGATCGAATAGCCCCGTTCGAGGACCCGTTCGGGGCCGAGGTGGTCGAGGCCGCGACGGGACGCCTCGATGCGGGCGCGCAGCCGCCGGGTCTGCGCCGCCATCAGCTGTTGGAGCTGTTGTCGGCGGCTCGCGAGCAGCCGGCGGTGGCCGCCGGCCGCGATCCTCGCCGGCAGGCGCTTGAGGCCCCGGCTGGCGTGCTCCAGACGGGCAACGGCCGACTCGGAGACCCGTCGCAGGGCGGGCGACAGCCGGTCGGCGCACCGCAGTCTTTCGCGGTAGAGGCGGACGCGCTGCGGGAGCCTGGCCAAACCCGACGACCCGGCAAGACCGCCGAGGTGGGCGCGGGCGAGCCGGAGGTGGCGGTTGATGTCTCGGAGCAGAGCCTGGCCGGCATCGCTGAGGCGGCGCTCCTGCTCTTCGAGGCGGGCGACCACGATCTCCGCCGCCTGGGTGGGGGTCGCGGCCCGCACATCGGCCACGAAATCGGCGATCGTGAAGTCGACCTCGTGGCCGACGCCGGAGATGACGGGCACCGGGGACGCCGCGATGGCGCGTGCCACGGGTTCTTCGTTGAACGCCCACAGATCTTCGAGGCTGCCGCCGCCGCGGCCGACGATCACGACGTTGACCCGTCCCGAGCGGGTGAGCCGCTCGATGGCCGCCGCGATCTCGGCGGCCGCGCCAGCGCCCTGGACGGTGGCCGGCGCCACGATGACCTCGAGGTGCGGATATCGCCGCAGCACCTTGAGCATGTCCTGGAGGGCCGCGCCCGAGGCCGAGGTCACGATGCCGACCCGGTTGGGCAGGGCCGGCAAGGGCCGTTTTCTCTCGGCGGCGAAGAGGCCCTCCTGGTCGAGCCGCTTCTTGAGTTGTTCGAACGCCAGCTGGAGGGCGCCCATGCCCTGTGGTTGCACGTCGTCGACCACCAGCTGGAACCGGCCCCGCTGGGCGTAGATGGTGAGCGAACCCCGGACCAGCACGGCGAGACCGTCCTCGAGGCGGAACTTGAGCCGCTGCGCCTTCGATGCCCACATCACGCAGTCGACGGACGGCGCTTTCATCCTTGAGGGTGAAATAGACGTGGCCGCGTCCCGACGGGTTGACGTTGGTGGCCTCGCCTTCCACCCGGACGCCGGAGAAGCCCTGTTCGAGGAGGGCGTTGACCTCCGACAAGAGGGCCGCGACGGAGTAGACCCGATCTTTCACCCGTGGGTCCCCCGAGCGGGTGGTGTCGATCGCGAGGGGCGCACCGCCCGGCTCAGCCTTCGAGTTCCTCGCGCGACAGGGCGTCGTCGACCAGCATCACCGGGATCCCGGAGACCACCGGGTAGACACGGCCCGCCGCCGAGGCGAGACCGACCTCGATGACCGGTTCCTCGCCCTTGAACTGCTCGCGGTACTTCTCGACCAGACGCCGGCGCACGGCCTCCGGCAGCTCCACGACCTCGAGCGGCGTCTTGTCCACCGGACACACGAGGATCTCCAGCAGCTTGGGGTCGACCGACATGGCTCGCTCCTCCGGCGGCCAGTCTACACGACGCGCCGGTCGACACCCGGAGAACCGGCTGGGCGTTTACGTCGTCGGCCTTCTTCTCCGTTGTGTCCGAAGGCTGCGGTGTGTCGTCCTGATTCCAGGCCATGTCGTTTTCGTGTTTGTCGTGGCGGCGGCGCATCCGTTCGATGCGCTTTTCGATGACCCGTTCGGTCTCGCGCCGCGCCTCCTCGAGGTGGCCGGGGTGTTCGTGCTCTGTACATGTCCTCGGGCATGTGGCCGGTGATCCAGCTCGGGTTCATCGGGTAGACGTGGGGGTGGAAGACCACCGAGTACATGTGCCAGACCAGGATCGCGAGCGACGCCAGCCAGGCCTCCCAGAAGTGGATGACCAGCGCGACGTCGAGCACGCCCTTGGGCAGGAACTGGATGAACCAGTTGTCGAACCACAGCATGATGCCGGTGATGACCATGACCACGGTGCCCCAGACCAGGGCCCAGTACTCGGCCTTCTCGACGTAGTTGAAGCGCTGGATGCACTCCATGCGGGCGCCCAAACCGAGGTTGTAGAGCATGCGCCGCAGGAAGAACTCGAAGTCGCGCCGGATCGGCCACATGTCCTTGACGAAGCGGCGCCCGCGTGGCGAGAGCAGGAACAGCGCGTGCCAGAGGATGGTCGCCATGAAGAGCACCGCGGAGGCCCGGTGGAGGATGCCGCGGACCTCGAAACCGCCCTCCCAGCCGAAGAAGAAGCGCGAGATGAAGCCCTGGTCGTAGCGCAGGGCGAATCCGGAGATCACCAGTGCGATGAAGGAGATGGCGAGGAGGGCGTGCTGGACCACCTCGTCGATGTGCATCCGCACGACCTGCGGCCGTTTCTTGGAGATGTTGACGAGGTGGCGGAAGAGGTCGATCAGCCAGTGCAGGATCATCAGACCGATGATGACCGCGATCGCGACGATATAGATCTTCTCGACGACGTCGGCGGCGGGCGTGCGCAGGCCCTGGCCGCCGACGCCGTGGATCGGGGTGTTGGCGATCTTCTCGGAGATGTTCGGGTGGCACTCGCCGCAGGTGGTCCGCAGGTTGGCGGGGTTGACGGTCGAGGTCGGGTCCGAGCTCGCAAGAATCCGGTGGACGCCGTGGCAGGAGGCGCAGTTGGCGACGTGGGTGTCGCCGGCCTTCGACTTGAGCCCGTGGTAGGAGTCGATGAAGGTGGTCAGCCGTCCGGTTTGAATGTCGTACTTCTCGTTGAGCACCGCCGACTCGTGGCACGGCGAGCAGGTCATCTCGGCGACCTTCGAGCCCGAGACCGGCGACAGCGGGTCGTCCGGCGACAGGATCCCGTGCTCGCCGTGGCAGTCGGTGCACACCGGCGCGTCGGTCTCACCGCGCGCCGCCAGCTGGCCGTGGATGCCCTCCCAGTAGTCGTTCTCGACGCCCTTGTGGCACCGGCCGCAGGTGTCCGGGATGTTGAAGTGGTTGATGCTCGACTCCGGCGAGCCCGGAGAGAGGATCTTGTGCGCCGTGCCGCCGGTGGAGTGGCAGTCGTTGCAGGTGGCGGCCACGTAGACGCCGCCCTGCGTCGCCTTGCCGTGGACCGACCGTGCGTAGATCTGGATCGGGTGGTCGATGAGGATGTCGTACTTGGTGGTGATGTCGAGGTTCTCGTGGCACTTGCCGCAGGTCTCGGGGAGGTTGGTGGGGTGGGTGGACGAGCGGCTCACCGAGGACGGCAGAATGTCGTGGGCGCCGTGGCAGTCCGAACAGTGCGGCATGTCCTCGCACTCACCGAGCCGCGCGCGGCCGTGCGCCTGGTACTGCTCGGCGGCGTCGTCGTGGCAGGTGCGGCAGCCCTCGCAGCCGACGTGGAAGTCCGCGTCCAGCTCGCGGTGGGGCACGGTGTCGCGGTCGACGTGGCAGTCGAGGCACTCGAGGCCGTCGTGGACCGAGTGCGAGATCTCGTCGGCGAAGGCCGAACCGTGCCGCGCCGGCCTCGTGACAGTCGGCGCACATCGAGCTGTCGATCGGCTCGTACTCCTCGTCCTGGGCGACGGCGGCCGGGGCCGGGCACAGCGCCATGGCGAGCGCCACGAAAACCGGAGTCAGAGTTGAGGCGATGCTCGTTGCGGTGGAGCGGAGCTGGGCGTGGGTCATGACATCCCTCCACCTGCATTGTGGTCGCATTTCACAAGGTTGTCAAGAGTAGAAATCTTTTGTTTTCAGAAACTTGCATGTTTGACTATATGCCCAAATCGGTAAGTTCCTGTATCGAGAACATTTCCGAACAAGCTGCGTCGGAGACTGCGTTTCGATCCCCGCCGATTCGGTCACCGAAGGGTCACTCGAACCTTCCGCAAACGGGGTCCGTCGAGCTCGACGAAGAAGATCCCCTGCCAGGTGCCGAGGCAGCAGTCGGCCGTCCGCGACCGGCACCGTCACCGAGCTGCCGAGCAGGGTCGCCATCAGGTGGGCGTCGGAGTTGCCCTCGGCGTGGGCGAAAGCGAATCGACGGCACCATCGCCTCGTAGGCGGCGACGAGGTCGCGGGCGACATCGGGGTCGGCGCTTTCGTTGATCACCACCGCGGCGGTCGTGTGCGGCACGAAGACGTGGCAGAGACCGTCGCCCGAACCCTCGATCGCGGCTGCGACCTGGGTCGTGATATCCACCATCTGGCGGTGGGACGTGGTGCGCACCTCGATCATCATGGTGCGGTCCTCCCTGGGTTGTCGTAGACCTGCCGATAGGCCTCGCTGAGATACACCACCCGGCGGACGTAGGTGTAGGTCTCGGGAATCGGGATCTCCTCGGTGAATCGGTGCCGGTCGGGTTGCTGCTTCCACCACCCGCGGACCCGCGTCTCGCCGCCGTTGTAGGCGGCGAGCGCCGGCTCGACCGCGCCGAAACGTCGCAGGAGATGCGCCGAGCTCCCGTGCGCCGAGACGGAGGTTGAGTTCGGCGTCGTGGAGGTCGGGTGCGGAACCGAGCCCGAGCGCTCGCGCATGAGAGCCGGCGGTGGAGGGCAACAGCTGCATGGCGCCGACGGCCCCGCGCGGCGAGACCGCATGAGCGGTAAAGGTGCTCTCCTGGCGGGCGATGCCGGCCACCAGCCAGGGGTCGAGGCCGAACTCCGCGGCCGCGGACTCGAGCGCCGAGCGCCAACGCAGCGGCAGGTAGACCGCGACCGCGTTGGCGGGGGCTGCTGTCATGTCGACGGTCCCGAGCTCGGGGAAGCCGGCGCGAAGCCAGGTGATCGAATCGTTGAATTGGCCCAGCCGGGCGGCGAGGTCGGCGCCGGCGATCGCCTCGCCAGGGGAGGGTTGGCGGGCGCGGCGAATGCGCCGCCACTCACGCGCGGCCTCCTTTTCGGCGCCGGCGTCCAGCAGCCGCTGCACCGAGGCGGGTGGAGCGCCGGGTGCCACCGGCGACACCGTTCGACCGGCAGCGACCGGTGGGCGGCCGAGCGCCTCGAGCGACCACGTCGCGTACAGATCAGGTACCGACGCCGCGGCGATCGCCTCCAGATCGGGACCTGCCGGTGCCGCGGACGACGCGACCCAGAACTTCAGACACCTCGCCTGGTCGGGAAGGGCGCCGGCGATCTCGAACACCCGACCCGGGTCGCCGCCGCCGATCGCGAGCGCCACTCCGAGTCGCCGCCCCAACCACTCCCGGCGCGCGTCGTCCCAACCTGCCGCCTCGAGCTCCCGCCAGCTGGCGAAGGCGGCGTCCAACCGGCCGCTCTCGGTGGCGCACTCGAGGTGGAGGGCGAGGGCGGCGCTGCGGTCTGCATCGCCGGCGTCGAGGGCCAGGGCGCGGGTCGCGGCCGACCGACATTCGTCGAAGACCTTGCGGGAGCCGCCGTCCGGCCACAGGTGCCAGGCGCGGCTGCGAAGGGCCTGGGCGCGCAGGACGAGGTCGGTGGGTCCGGCATCGCGGCCGTCCGGGAGGACGCGCAGCGCCCTATTCGGCGAACCGGCGTCGAGCTCGGCCCGCGCCAGCTCCCGCCGTCGTTCGACTTCCGCAGCGCCGCGCCAGCTCTGCGAACGGAGCTCAGAGGCGGCTCGCGACGGCGAGCCCTCACGCCGCCAGGCGTGGCTCCTTTGCAGACGTTCCTCCGGGCCGAGCCGGGCCAGCAGGCTGCGGTCGAGGTCCCTGTCGAGCGACGACAGACGAGCGGGCGCAGTCACGGCCAGCCGCCGCGCCGCTGCGAGACGGATGCCGTCATCACCGACCGTCAACAACAGCTCGTCGGCCGCCGGTCCGGTATCGTCGTCCAGCAACAACCTCTCGGTTGCGGCGCCGGCGAGGTCCCCCTCGCCGATCAGAGCGGCGATGAGCTGGAGCCTGGCGCGCGCGGCGGTCGTCGGCGGCGGCGATCGCTGCGAGGTAGTCGCGCCAGGCGCCGGAGGCCGCCGATGTGCGTTCGAGGCAATCGGCCCAGCTCTCCATGCGGGCGGTCTCGAGGACCGTTCCCTCCCCGGCCTCGGCTAACAACCGGGCGGCCTGGGCGGGATCGGAAGCGATGAGACTGAAGGCCCGATCGAGCAGTTGGTCGCGGGCGGGCGCGGACGGGGCGGCGGGCTCCTCAACACACGCGGCGGCCGTCAAGGCCGCCGCGAGAAACAGGATGAACGGTCGCTGTAAAGGTCGCTTCACCCGCCGAGGACGTCGGGGTTTCCATCGGCGAGAATCCGCACCAGCTCCTCCTGAAAATAGTCGTGGCCGCTGCGGATCTCTGCGGGGATCCGCTTTTCAAACATCTCGCGGCTGCGCTCGATATCGTCTTTGAGGCGTTTGGCAAGGTCCTTCTCGGCCCGACCGCGGTCGACCTCCTCCTCGTTGTAGAGCTTGATCTCCGAGACCAGGAGACGGGCAAACCTGCGCGCCTCTTCATGCCGGGGGTCGTCCGCCTTGGGGCCGCCGGGAGTTCCGCCAACAGGCGGTGCCTGAACCGGCGGCTCGATGGGACGCACCGGCGGAGGCGCTTCAGACTCGTAGGGTGCGGGCGATTCGACCGGCCGAGGGGCCGCCACCGGCGAGGGCGTGGCCCTCTCCCGGGCGGGGGCTGAAAATCAGCCGCCGAAATCTCCTCGGCCACTTCGACGCGCATCGTCGCCGACGGATCGAAGGTTGCGCCTGCGGGGTCTGCGCTCACCGGTTCGGGCTCGAAATCGTAGTCAACCTCGACCGCCTCTTCAACGACAGGCGCCGCCGCAACCTCTCCAGCCTGTTCGTCGGACGCGCTGAAGGCGGGGGCATCGGTCGCCGGTTCGAAGGCGGAAACCTCGGGATCGCCGAACTCGGTTGGAGCGGGCTCCGGTTCGGGCTCGGTCACGGTGTCGAAGACCTCTTGCGAGGTGAAACCGGCCGGGATGCGCGGGAGAGGTGCGATCTCCGCCAGCATCGAGGACGGCGCCTCCGTGCGGTTGTGGAGAGTGTCGATGAGCAGGCAGGCCGTGGCGATGTGCGCCTGGGCGGCGTCCAGGGCCCATGGCTGATCGCCGTCATGGTCGACGTAGACGATCCCCATGAGCTTGCCACGGAGGCTGATGGGCAGCAAGGCGCCTTCAGCAGGGGCCCCTTGATCGGCCAACCACTCGGAGAGCAGCGGGTCGGCCTGCGGATCGAGCATCAGCGGCATTCCGGATTCAACCAGCCGGGTGAACTGAGGTGAGGCGGCAATGCCTCCGCTCCACGACCGGATCGCATCGGCGTTTTCGAAACCGGAACCGCTCCACGCCGTGACCACGCCGTCGCGGATCACCAGAACCAGCGCCCGGCCGACGTGTTCGCCGAGCAGCGGCAGCAGGGCCCGCAGCAGCTCGGACTGGCTCTTGGCGCCGTCGAGGAGACGCAGGCTTTGCAACGAAACACCGGCGGATGGGTGGGGCACTTCAGCGGCGGCAACGCTCAGTTCGACGAGCCCCGCTTCGACCTCGGCGATGGGGAAGAGCTCGTTGGCGTCGGAAGGCAGCGCGTCCTGAACCGAGGCCTTCATCGTGTCGACGAGGCCTTCCAGTTGGGCGACGAAGTCGTTGAGACGGTTCGCCACCGCTTCGAGACCGTGACGCTGAGTCAATTTGAGGTTCTCGAGCAGGGCATCGTATCGGTCCATGGTGCCTCCTAAAGCGCTTCTCACCATTATCCACACCACCCCGACGATCCGTCAAGCGCTTGAAACTCAGTGCGATCCGTCCTGACTGGCGATTCCGGTCCGATGGCGGAGCGGTTTGTAGCGTTCTTTCCGGCCCCGGGACGGGAGAATGGCGGTGTGGCGCGCGGCTTTCCCGGCGATCCCGGGCGAGGGTTCGTGAATGTTGTCACAAGGCGCGGATTCTGGTAGCGTGCGGGGCGAAGGGAGGAGCTATGAAATCGAGCCGATTCCTGCCGTATTGCGTGGCAGTATTCGTCGCCATCTCACTGATCGCGGGGTGTTCTCGAGGTCCCAGCGAGCAAGAGCTCGCACAAGCCCAATTCGAGGAGCAGCTTGCACAACTTCAGAATCTCTATGGGGATCTCCAGCAGCGGCGCGCCGACCTCGAGGCCGCTCAGATTGCGCTCGCCGAAATCGAGGCGATCAAGGAGCGCGATCGCACCGATGAGCAGAAGGTCGAACTCGAGACCCTGCCTCTGACCATCGAGGAGCTCACGCTCGTCAGAGACGACGCCTTTGACGCCGCGCAGGGTGCGTTGGCCGATTTTCTCAATGTCGCACTCAACAATTTCCCCGAGGACCCGGCGACCGTCGAAGGACTCAACATCTACGCCGACGAAGCCATCTTGATCGCCCGGGACACCGTTGTTAAAGCCGGTGACTACAAGAAGGCGACCGATCAGCTGGGATCCGCCGTCAGCTACTACGAGTCGCTGTCGATCCCGGTCTACCCGACGCTCGCGGACACCCTTACCGAGCTCCAGGAAATGCGCTACATCACACAGGAGCGCTTCGATCTCATCCAGAAGGACATGACCATGGACGAGGTCAGGGAAGTGGTCGGTGTTCCCTACTACCAGAACATCCAGCTCGACGAAAAGCGTGGTGTCGAGACCTGGTTGTACCGCAAGGAAGATGGCGGCGCAGCGGCCATCTACTTCAAGACGAAGACCAGCAAGAGCTACGACAAGAAGTGGGACGCCGTCAAGACCAAGGTCGTCACCGACTGACTCTTGCCGACCGAGAACTCACGACGCGGCGCCTCCCGGTTTCGGGGGCGCCGCGTTTGACGCTCCGACAAGCTGATGATATTCTTCCGGCCCTATTGCGCGTGTCGATCGGTCCCTCGGGGGCGCCGGCACAGATTGCACCGAGAGGGGGTGAACCCACATGCCGACTGGCGTCACAGTTCGTGACAACGAGTCCTTCGAACAGGCACTTCGTCGCTTCAAGAGGAAGTGCGAGAAGGCCGGCATCCTCTCCGAGGTGAAACGGCGACGCTTTTACGAAAAGCCGTCCGAGCGCCGCAAGCGGGAAATGATCCAAGCCCGAAAGAAGATGCTTCGCAAGATGGCCAAGCAGCGGCGCGCCGGTCTGCTGTAGCTTCTACGGTGGACCGTTCGTTCGCTTCAGATCTCGAGTTCGACAAGGTACTTCAATTGATCGCGGCCCACGCCCGCAGCGGTGTGGGCCGCTCTTTTGTCGAGAGCCACGTTCTGGGAACGCCCGCTGGCGGCGACCCACACGCCGCGGCACGCTTGACGTTGGCCCTGGCCCAGCTGATCGAGGGCGGGGAGACCCTCTCATTTGCCGGGGTCGACGAAGCGCTGCCGTGGTTGGAAGAAGACGCGCCGCCGCCGTCCGAGCCCCGTGATCTCCTGGCACTACTGAACCTCGCCCGGAGAGTGGCGGCCGTCCGTCGCCGTCTCGGAGCGGCCGAAGACGACCGGTTGCGCGCGGTCGCGCGACAGCTTCCCGATACCACCGAGTTGGTGGCTGCGGTCGCACCCCGCCTCAACCGCGACGGCACCGTGGCCGATTCTGCGTCGCCCGAGCTGCAACGCCTGCGGCGCGAGGTGGTGCGCGCCCGCACCGAGGTGACGGCCGAGCTCGAAGGCATTCGGCGTGCCCATGGCGAGGTGGTGACCGACGCCCCTCCGACTCTGCGCCGCGATCGTTACTGTCTACCGGTGAGGGCCTCCGCCCGGGCGCAACTGCCGGGTCTCCTGCTCGACGTTTCCGCCCGTGGGGCGACCGCTTTTGTCGAGCCGCTGGCGGTGGTCGAACTCAACAACCGGCTGACCGCCGCCACTGCCGGCGAACAGCGTGAGATCCAGCGGATCCTGGCCGAGATCGCGCGTCTCTTTGCCCGGGCGCACGACGACCTCGCCGGGGCCGTGGACGTTCTCGCCGAGATCGACGCCGTGCAGGCCAAGGTCCTGTTCGGCCGCCGCGTCGAAGGCCTCATCGTACTGCCCACCGAGGGCGGTGAGCTGGTCCTGCGCGGCGCCCGCCACCCCCTGCTCGACGAGCGCCTCCACGCCTTGCGGGTCGAGGTGTTCGGGGAGAGCGAACGGCGCGACCCGGGCCACCGGGTCGTGCCTTTGGACTTCAGCCTGCCCGATGGCGTCCGCACCCTGGTGGTGTCGGGACCCAACGCCGGAGGCAAGACCGTCGTGCTGAAGACCATCGGTCTGATGGCGTTGATGTGCCGCTACGGGATCCCGCTGCCCGCGGACGTGGGCACGACCGTGCCCGAGTTCTCGACGCTGTGGTGTCATATCGGCGACGAGCAGGACGTGGCGGCGGACCTCTCGACCTTCTCCGGTTCCATGGCGGCCACCGCCCGCCTCGTCGAAGAGGCCGATGGTGGCACCCTGGTCCTGTTCGACGAGCTCGGCGCGGGAACCGACCCGCTCGAAGGTGCGGCTATCGGCTGCGCCCTGCTCGAGGAGCTTGCGGGCCGGGGGGCGATCACCGTGGTCACGACCCATCTCGCCGCGATCGCGCTTGCGGCGAGCGCGGCGAACGGCATGGAGAACGCCGCGGTGGAGTACGACGAGGCCACTCAACGCCCGACCTATGTTCTCGTCGTCGGCCGGCCGGGGCGATCGCGGGCGTTGGAGATCGCCCAACGCATGGGGGTTTCGGAGACTGTGCTGGACCGCGCCCGCGAGCTCCTCGGCGGCGACCACCTCGAGCTCGACCGGTGGTTGCGGCGGCTGGAGGCGCTCGAGAGCCAGCTCGAGGCCGAGCGCTCGGAGGTCGCCCTGCTCCGTGCCGAGACCGACGGCGTCCGCCAGGAGGCCGCGCGAGAACTCGAACGGCTGGAGAGCGAACGGAGAATGCTCCCGCAGGAGCTGGCCATCGAACGCGAGGAGTTGCGGCGACGGGCCAAAAAGAAGCTCGATGCCGCCATCGTCCGGCTCCACAAGGCGATCGAGGAACACGAGGCCCTCGGCAAGAGACGCCTGCAGAAACTGCGCGACGAGGCACTTTCCCTCGACGACCAGCGGTCGACGCTGAAAGCGGACGGCTGCGGTCTCGAGGAGGGTGCGCGGGTACGGCTCGCGGTCGGCGGCAAGGGCGTGCTGCGCGAGGTTCGCGGATCGAGCGCCCAGGTCGAGGTGGCCGGCAAACGCCTGTGGGTTTCGGTGGGAGAGGTCGAGCTGGTGGAAGGCCCGCCTCCTGCGCACCGCACCGCGGTCAATGTCGAATCCACCGACGTCACCGACCGCGAACTCAAGTTGATCGGGCTCGACAGCGAACACGCCCGCGACGAACTCGAGCGTTTTCTCGACCAGGCTCTGACCTCCGGCATACCCGCAGTGAGGGTGGTCCACGGACACGGCACCGGCACCCTGCGTCGCCTGGTCGCCGAAGTGTGCCGCTCGCACCCCGCCGTGCGGTCCTTTCGCCACCCGCCCCAGCACCGCGGCGGCACCGGTGCCACGGAAGTGGAGCTGGAGACGGGGCAGTGAGGCAATGGCCGCCGCCTTTGGCGGCTGGCGGTGAGGCAATGAGGCAATGAGGCAGTGAGGCGGTGAGGGTTCCGGTCACTGCCCCATTGCCAGGCCGCAACGCGGCCGACCACCGCCCCAGTGCCTCGTTGCCAGGTCGCGACCTGTCACAGCGCAGCCTTTGGGCGAAGCCGGAAGCGACCGACCATTGCCCCCATTTCCAGGTTGCGCAGCAACCGGCCACTGCCTCATTGCCCCATGGCCTCAACGCCAGGTCGCGTAGCGACCGATCATTGCCTCATTGCCCCACTGCCTCATTGCCCCGCCGTGCGAGAATGATCCCCCGTGATCGACGCTGATCTCAACCGCGATGTCATCGCCCGTGTCCGCGAGGCCGCCGACCTGGTCGACGTGGCGGGCGAGCACGTCCGGCTGAAGAAAAAGGGCCGCACCTGGGAAGGCCTGTGCCCATTCCACGAGGAGAAGACCCCGTCGTTCTCGATCGACGCTGAAAAGGGCCTCTACTACTGTTTTGGTTGTCATCAGGGCGGTGACGTCTTCAAGTTCCTGATGCAGCTCGAAAACCTCAATTTCCCGGAGGTGGTGGAAAGGCTGGCGCGCCGCTACGGAGTGACGTTGCCGCCGAGAAGCCCCGAGGCGCGCCAGCGGCGCGACGCGGGCGACCGGCAGCGCGTGCTCCTCGAGGAAGCGCAGCGATTCTTCTCGGACTGCCTGGAGCAGCCGATGGGCCACCAGGCGCAGGCCGAGTTGGAACGCCGCGGGTTTGCAAAAGACAGCTGGCGGTCCTTCGGGTTCGGTTATGCGCCGGATGAATGGCGCGGGCTGCTCGATCACCTGACCCGGCGACACCCCGAAGGCGCCCTCGTGGAAGCCGGTCTCGCGGTGCGTCCCGACAGCGGGACCTCGCCGTACGATCGCTTCCGCAACCGCCTCACTTTTCCGATTCGCTCGGGCGACGGCGCCATGATCGCCTTCGGTGGCAGGGTGCTGGGCGACGGCGAGCCCAAATACCTGAACAGCCCGGAGACCCAGATCTTCCGCAAACGGTCGACTCTGTTCTGCCTCGATCTGGCGCGCCGCCCGATCGCGGATCTCGCCCGGGTGTTGGTCGTCGAAGGCTACTTCGACTGTCTTTCGCTGCACCGTGTCGGTATCGGCAACGCGGTGGCGACCCTCGGCACCGCCCTGACGACCGACCACGCCCGGCTCTTGAAGAGGCGGCTCGGCCCCGAGGGCGTCGCACTTCTGTGCTACGACGCCGATAATGCGGGTCGCCGTGCCGCGGCCACCGGGGCCCAGGTGCTCCTCGAGGCCGGGGTGGATGTGGCCGTGGTTGTCCTGCCGGCGGGCGAGGACCCGGACGACGTCATTCGCGAGCGGGGCGTCGAGGTCTTTCGCGCCGCCCTCGATCAACCGACGCCGCTGCTCGACTTCCTCCTCGGCGACCTGCCGCCGGAGCCGGCGCGCCGGCGACGTGCAGGGTTGCAGCTGGCGCCGCTGGTGTGTGCGGCATCCGATCCCGCCGTCCGTCAGAACCTGATTGAAGAGCTCGCCCGCCAGCTCTACCTGCGGCCGCGCGAGGTGGAGGAGCACGGGAGCCGCGGGCGCCAACGCGCTGCGGTCCAGACGACGGCCGCGCCGCAGCGGCGGGCGGTGCCGTCGGGCGAACGGGAGTTGGTGCGGATGGTCATCGAATGTTCGCGCGAGTGGCGGCACCGGATCTTCGACGCCGTGCATCTGGATTTCATCGAGGACCCGCGGGTCAGGACCATTCTGGAAGTTGCGCGCGAGATCGACGCCTCTGATGAGGGCGCTCCCGATTTTGTCGGCGCCCTGGTTCGTCAGACCACCGATCCGGACCTCAGCTCGTTGGTGGCGGAGTTGGGCACGACGCCCATGCCCGAGGTGACCGATGAGACGATCCGCCTCCAGCTGCGGATGCTGCTGGAACACCAGGCAAAGGAGCGCGCCCGGCGTCTGGCGCCGCTGATCGCCGACGCCGAGGCCCGTGGCGACCTGACCGAGTTGAACCGATTATTGGAGGAAAAGGCCAGATTACGTCAGAAAAGTGCGGAAATCTGACATTTTCTACTCCCAGGGGTTGCCAAAACCATGAATGAGACCCATATTCCCCTGGATGGCGAGCGGCCCCGCATGGAGTGCCAGTGCTGAGAATGCAGCGCCCACCTTGAACACACCTTGATGGACGGAATTATTGACTGACCCAATTCGGGAATGGAATGCCTGCGCGAACTGCTGTTCAGGGGCGCAGCGCCGCGGGCGAGGTCGAGCGGTCGGTGACTGTCTCGTGTGTTCCGGGACCCCGCAACTCCCCCTTGTGAATGGAGGCAGCTGGTGGTGAAGGAGTCGAGTGTGCAGATTGAAGAAAAGTACCCGGAGCTGACGAAGCTCATCCAGGCCGGTAAGGAACGCGGCTTCATCATGTATGAGGAGCTGTACGAGAACCTGCCCGAAGAGGTCACCGGCATCGCCGAAGAGCTCGACGATATCTACATGCGGCTGTCGGAGCTCGATATCGACGTGATGGACGCCGAGAGTGCCGAGGCTGAAAAGGGAGAAGGCGGAAAGGGCGCGAAGGCTGCCAACGACAAGCCCGCAACCGCCAAGGTCGAGACCCGGCCGGTGGCCACCGAACAGCTCGAAAAGACCAACGACCCGGTCCGCATGTACCTGCGCGAGATGGGCACCGTCAAGCTGCTCGATCGCGAGGGCGAGGTTTCGATCGCCCAACGAATCGAGGCGGGCGAATCCAAAGTCTTTATCGCCCTGTCCAAGGAGACCTCCCTGCTGGAGTTGTTCCTGCGGACCAACGAGCGGGCGCGGCGCGAACGCCGGGGTGTGCGCGAGTTGCTGCAGACCCACGTCGAAGAGCTCGACGACAAGGCCGAGGACCGGGTGCGCGAGGGCCTGCGCCTGTTCAAGACCATATCGAAGCTCGATGGAGAGTCGCGTGAGCTCCGCCGTCGACTCAGGCGTTGCAAGAGAACCGGCAAGCGCCATCAGGAGCTCTCCGACAAGATCGACGCCAACACCGCCGAGACGGCGATCCTGGTGCGGCGGGCGGATTTCACGACAACCACCCGCAACCGGCTGCTGACGTTCTTCGGCGAGGTCGAACGTCAGTTCGCGATTCCGATCCAGACCATCAACCGCGACCGCAAAAAGCTCCAGCAGGAGCGCAGCGTCGAACGACGCAAGTTCTACACCGAGCGGATCGACCGCTACGAAGATGAGCTCGAGCGTCTCGAGGAGCGCTTCCAGATCCCTTACGACCGGCTCAAGGTGCTGCTGACCGAGGTTCGGCGCGGCGAGGCCGAGACCGACCGCGCCAAACAGGAACTCATCGTCGCCAACCTGCGGCTGGTGGTTTCCATCGCCAAGAAGTACACCAACCGGGGCCTTCAGTTCCTCGACCTGATCCAGGAGGGCAACATCGGTCTGATGAAGGCGGTGGACAAGTTCGAGTACCGCCGGGGCTACAAGTTCTCCACCTACGCGACGTGGTGGATCCGTCAGGCCATCACCCGCGCGATCGCCGACCAGGCCCGCACCATCCGGATTCCGGTCCACATGATCGAGACCATCAACAAGCTCACCCGGACCACCCGGATGCTGGTGCAGGAGCTCGGTCGCGAGCCGTCGGTGGAGGAGATCGCGACGCGCATGGAAATGCCGGTGTCGAAGATCCGCAAGATCCACAAGATCTCGCAGGAGCCGATCTCTCTCGAGACGCCGATCGGCGAGGAGGAGGACTCCCATCTCGGCGATTTCATCGAGGACACCAACTCGGTCTCGCCCATCGAAGCGGTGATCATGCGGACGCTCAAGGACCACACCGAGAACGTTTTGAAATCGTTGACCCCGCGCGAAGAGCAGGTCCTCAAACTGCGGTTCGGCATCGGCGACGGTACCGAGCACACCTTGGAAGAGGTCGGGCGCACCTTCAACGTCACCCGCGAGCGGATCCGCCAGATCGAGTACAAGGCATTGCGCAAGCTGCGCCACCCGACCCGCGCGCATCTGCTGAAGCCGTTTTCGGACAGCGGGAGCTGACGCCCGGCCAGCGGCCGGGCGTTGGGGCAGTGGCCGGTTGCTGCGCAACCTGGCAATGGGGCAGTGAGGCCAGGACAGCCCGCCCCACTGCCCCACTGCCTCACTGCCCCCGTGCCCCACTGCCAGGCCGCACAGCGGCCGACCACTGCCTCACCGCCTCAGGCGCCAGCTTGCTGGTAGATGACGGCCGCGGTACTATACGCCGGGGCCCATAGCTCAGCGGTTAGAGCCGCCGGCTCATAACCGGTCGGTCCCAGGTTCGAATCCTGGTGGGCCCATGGTCTGGGGCACACCCCGGGGGGGTGAATACTTGAGCAAAGAACTTCGCGATCTCGTCTTGCTGGTTCAGCTGCAGGAAATCTACAGCTCTATTTCAGAAGCTATTGCCGAAAGAAACTCTCCTCCAGTGGAGATCCGCGAACTGCAGGAGGCCAACCGTCTTCGCCAGGAGGAACTCGAGGCGATGGAACACCAGATGGTTGGCCACGAGGAGGAGATCGCGGAAGCCCGCGCGAAGCAGGCCGAGTGGGAACTCGAGCTGCAACACTTCCAGAAGCAGAAGAGCACGGTCAGCAACGAGCGCGAGTTCACCGCCGTGATCTCCGAAATCGACTATGCAACCAAGGCCATCGACGAGGCGACATCGCGTCGCAAGGCTCTCGAGGAGACCATCGAACAGATCAGGAGCGAGGTCGCCGAACGACGCAGCGCCCGGCCCGAGGAAGAGGGCGCCCAAAAAGAAGTGGTTGCAGCGTGGGAGGCGCGCAAGGCCGAGCTCTTGAAGGTCGTCCACGACCTCTCGGCCGGGGCGAAAAAGGTCGAGGCCGAGATTCAGCCCAAACAGAGGGCGCGGTTCATGCGGCTGCTCGAGAGCAAACAGGGGATGGCGCTGTCCGCGGTGGTCGACGGCTCGTGCTCGCTCTGTCATTTTGCCCTCAGGCCCCACCTGCAGCAGCGAGTGCGGCGCAGCGACGAGATCATCGACTGCGAGCACTGCCACCGGATCCTCTACGTCGAGGAGGTGTTGACCGCCTGGAGTGCCGACCCGGTCGACGACTGATCCGATGTCCGGGCTTGCCGAACGGCTGGACGAAGTGCGGCGGCGCGTGGCGAAGGCCGCGGTCGCGGCAGCGCGCGACCCTTCCCTGATCACCCTGATTGCGGTCGGCAAGACCTTCCCTGCCGAAATCGTCGGCGAAGCTGTTGTGGCGGGAGCCGCAGATCTCGGAGAGAACCGGGTGCAGGAAGCGGTGGCCAAGAGGCCCCTGGTGCCGCCTGCGCGGTGGCACCTGATCGGCCCGCTCCAGCGCAACAAGGTGAAGGCGGCGATCGATACCTTCGACGTCATCCACACCCTCGACCGGCCGGAGCTTGTCGACCGTCTGCAGACCCTCCTCCTCCACCAACATCGTCCGGGGCACCGGATGGAAGTTCTGCTCGAGATCAACGTCGGGTGCGAACCGCAGAAGGCGGGCGCCCTCCCGGACGAAGCCGAGGATCTGCTCCGGCACGCCCTGACCTGCGATCGCCTCGCTGTCCGCGGATTGATGGCGATTCCGCCGTGGAGCGAGGACCCGGAAGCGTCGCGGCCGTACTTCTGCGCGCTCCGTGAGCTGCGTGACGACCTGCAGCGGGTGGTTCAGGTCTCCCTCCCGGATCTTTCGATGGGGATGAGCCACGACTTCGAGATCGCGGTCGCCGAGGGCGCCACCATGGTTCGCGTCGGCACCGCCATCTTCGGTCGCCGGGGATAGCGGTTTCGCGTTTTGAAGGCCGTCGGCGGGTCCTTCAGGGCCCGCCGCCACCGTCGCCGATTGAAACCTCATGCGGGCGGCCGTAAACGACCCGCCTACGCCTTTCAGAAAGTGCCGCATTGCGAGCTGTCTCGCGCGGCCGAATTTCACGCCTTTTCTCGAAAAAGCGCGTTTCTCCTTGCTCCGGCCCCGACATTGTGAAAAAATTCTCATCTAGCTGTGTGAGGTGGATAGATGGACGAATCGACGGCACGAGATCGCGAATTTGAAAAGACCGTGAACCGGCTCGCCGAGCAGGCGTCGCCCAGGTGTGTCGAGTTTCTGCACGATCTGGTGACATTGCCCTCTCCGAGCCGTGGCGAACGTCTGGCCTGTGAGCGGGTGATGCGCGAAATGAACGAACTCGGCTACCAGGACGTCCACCTCGACGACATGGGCAACGTGCTCGGTCGTTTCGGGTCCGGGCCGAGGGTCCTCGCCTTCGATGCGCACATCGACACAGTCGGCATCTCGAACCCGACCCACTGGCGTCACGACCCGTTTCGCGGCATCGTCACCGGCGGCACGCTCTTCGGCCGCGGCGCTTCCGACCAGAAGGGCGGGGTCGCCGCGGTGGTTCACGGCGCGGCGCTTGCGGATCAGGCGGGCCTCGCCGACGACGTCACCGTCTGGGTCACCGCCACCGTCAACGGAGAGGACTGCGTCGGCCTCGCCTGGCAGTACATCCTCAACGAGACCGACCTGCGACCGGAGGTGGTGGTCATCGCCATGCCGTCGCACCTCGGCGTGTGCTTCGGCCAACGCGGCCGGATGGAAGTAGAGATCTCGACCATCGGGGAATCGACCCACGGCTCGCAACCCGACCGCGGCCGCAACGCGATCTACGAGATGATGCCGGTCATCGACGGTCTCAGAAAGCTCCACGGCGAGCTCGTGATCGACCACCCCATGCTCGGCCGCGGTTCCCTGGCGGTCACCGGGATCTCGTCGCAGTCGCCCTCGCTGACCGCGGTTCCCGACGGGTGCACCATCCACATCGACCGCCGGCTCACCATCGGAGAGACGGCCGAAGACGCTCAGGCACAGTTGGAGACCGTCGTCGCCGCAGCCGGCGAACACGGGGTGGTCCGCCTGCTCCACTATGATCTCCCCTCGTGGCGGGGCTTCACCTACCCCACCGACAAGGTCTTCCCGGCCTGGGAGACCCCGCGCGACGGCGCGGCCGTGCAGGCGGCCATGGTTTCGGCCGAGCGCGTTCTCGAGCGCACCCCCCGCATCCACCGGTCGGCCTTTTCCTCCAACGGTTGTGCGACGGCCGGAATGTACGGTATCCCGACCATCGGATTCGGCCCGGCCGACGAGCTCCACTCGCACACCGTCAACGACCAGATCCCTCTCGCCCAGCTCAAACCTGCGATGGCCTTTTTTGCCATGTATCCGTCGGTCTACCTCGAGGCCGGCCGCCGCGAAGGCTGATCGCGAACCCTCGACGGCCTCGAGAAGATCAAGGGTGGAGTCGTTGAAGAGCGCCTCGATGGTGGGCCAAGGCCCACCCTACGTCGAGCTTCAACCGAGCGGACTCGTAGGGTGGGCCTCGGCCCACCTTCAGAGTCGTTGACCGACGTCTGGAGAAGCTGGACGAGGTCGGCGACGGTCGTGATCGGGGTCGTCGGGAGTTGCAGGTCAGCTTTGGCGTCGCGGGCGGGCAGGGCGACGCGGCGCGAAGCCGAGGGCGGCGGCCTCGCGCACCCGTTCGGCGGCGCGGCTCACCGCGCGCACCTCGCCGAGCAGCCCGATCTCGCCGAAGATCGCGAGGTCTCCGGCCAGCGGCCGGTCGGCGGCAGAGGACAGCAGCGCCGCCGCCACCGCCAGATCGAGGGCCGGCTCGCGCAGCGACAGGCCGCCGACCAGGTTGACGAAGACATCGCGGTCGCCGAAGGCGATGCCGGCGTGGCGTTCGAGCACCGCCAGCAGGAGGGCGAGCCGGGACGAGTCGAGACCCTGGGCGACCCGGCGCGGCGTCCCGAGGCTCGAGGTGGAGACCAGGGCCTGCACCTCGACCAGCAGCGGGACCGTGCCCTCGAGGGCGACCGCCACCGCCGAGCCGGAGGCGCCCGTCTGCCGGTCCTCGAGCAACCACGCCGAGGCGTTCTGGACCGGTTCGAGACCGTTGCCGGTCATCGAGTAGAGGGCGAGTTCGGCGATCGTGCCGAAGCGGTTCTTGCCGGCGCGCAGGGCGCGCAGGTCGTGGCCGGGCTCGCCCTCGAGAGACATCACGACGTCGACCAGATGCTCGAGCAGCTTGGGCCCGGCGATCATGCCGTCCTTGGTCACGTGACCGACCAGCACGACCGGGACGCCGCGGGTCTTGGCCAGGTGCTGGAAACGGGACGCCACCTGCCGCACCTGACTCACCGAACCGGCGACGGCGTCGACGTTGTCGAGGACCGCGGTCTGGACCGAATCCACCACCACCAGGCTCGGCTCGAGTTCCTCGATCTGGGCGAGCACCGCGTCGCACGAGGTCTCGGGCAGCAGCAGGAGGTCGGGGTGGAGACCGTCGATCCGACGCGCCCGCAGAGCCACCTGTTCGGCCGATTCCTCGCCGGTCACATAGACCACGGTGCCGTGGGTCTTCGCCAGCGATGCCGCCACCTGGAGCAACAGGGTCGACTTGCCGATGCCGGGCTCACCGGCGAGCAGCACCAGCGATCCCGGGACCAGACCGCCGCCGAGCACCCGGTCGAGGCCATCGATGCCGGTTCCGAGACGCGCGGCGGGGAGGGCCGCGGCCTCGGTGACGGGCACCGCGCGGACGCCGCGGCGCGGGCTGGCGGTTGCGCCTTTCTTCTTCGCTTTCGGCGCCGAGGGCTGTTCGGCGTAGCTGTTCCAGTCGCCGCAACCCGGGCACTGGCCGAGCCACTTGCCGGATTCGTGGCCGCATGAGGTACAGAAGAAGACCGTCTCGGCCATCGGTTGTCCGTCAGTTGAGCGCGCCGCCGGCGAGGCCGAGGCTGTACTTCACGTCGTCGTCGTTCCAGGTGATGCCGCCGCCGAAGAACACCGACGATCGGTTGGAAACCAGGGGGTCGTCCCACCCCGCGGTGACGAAGATGTGGGGGCTGATGAAGTACCGGCCCTCGAATCTCAGGTGGACGTCCTCGTCGAACTCGCGGTTGAAGTCCTAGGCCTCGAAAACGAGGATCATCGGTCTCTTGCCGAGCTTGATGCTGTAGTCGACGCCGACGCCGCCGGTCGACTCGATGAGCCCGGCCCGGACGATGGTGCTCGGGAAGACCCTGTAGCCGATCTGGGCGCTGATCCCGATCTTGTCGGAGATCTTGATCGTGGTTTCGGGGTACGACACCTCGGTGCCGTCGTCGAAGTCGGTGGTCACGTACCGGGCGTCGGTCTTGACCCGGCCGTACGGCGTGTCCACCCCCTCGAGCCGGAAGAAGCGGTTGTCGGTGGTCCACAGATCGAAGCCGAAGGCCGTACGGGTGTCTCGGTTGACGGCATGGACTCGCCGCGCAGTGCGACCTCGAGCCGGTAGCGGCGATAGCGGCCCATGGTCTCGTTGAGGGTGTCGACACCGTTCTCGATCGAGTCGAGGGTCTCGTTGAGGTTGTCGACCGTGGTCTCGTCGTTGACCAGCTTGCCGATCGAGCCCTCGCCGGAGGCGATCTTGCCGGTGATCTGGTTGAGGTTCTCGGCCGAGACCTGGAGGCGGTCGGTGAGCTCGCGGATGTTGCTCATCGAGGCCTGGAGGTCGTCGCGGTTCTCGCCGACGACGCCGTTGAGCTGGTCGGCGAGGAGGTTCATCTTGTCGGTGATTCTCGGCAGCTCGTCGCGCAGGGTGGCCGAGAAGTCCGTGAAGTTGGCGGTCGTCTGGTTGACGTTGGCCTGGTTCTCGGCGATCAGCACCTTGAGTGACGCGGTGAGTTCGCGGATGTTGGCGACGATCTCCTCGATCGCCTCCTCGCCCTGCGGTCCGCCGATCGAACCGCGCAGCGCCTCGGTGACCTCCTTGACGTCGGCGCCGATCTCGGTCGCCACCCGCATGACGTCGTCAAAGCTGGGGGTGGTCGCGCCACCGAGCTCGGCCCCGGGCGGCAGCAACGGCGCGGCGGAATCGCCGGGCAGGATCTCGATGTACTTGTCGCCGAGCATGCCGAGGCTGGTGATCTGGGCCGAGGCGCCCTCGTGGAGCTGGACCTCGGGGTCGAGCGACAGCGTCAGCACGGCCTCGGACCCTCGACAGCTTGATCTCCTCGACCTTGCCGACCCGCACCCCGGCGATCCGCACCGCCGCCTTGCGGTCGAGACCGGCCACCGACGAAACGTGGGCCGTCACCTCAGGCGATCGCCGCGCTCGCCGACCGGGATGTCCTCGATCTTGATGATGAAGACGCCGAGGATGATCAGTCCCATCGAGCATGAACAGGCCGATCCGTGCGGCAGGGGTCATGACGTCTCCTCTCTCGTCGGAACCTCGCCGTTGAGAAACGCCCGCACGAACCAGTTCTCCGACTGGAGGAAGCGCTCCGGAGTGTCGACGAGCAGGATCCTCCCGCGGCGCATCATGGCGACGCGGTCGGCGATCCTGGTGGCGAGCCTCATGTCGTGGGTGATGGTCACCGCCGTGACTCCGAGCTCCGTCCGAAGCTGGTTGATGACGTTGCCGATGGCGGCGGTGTTGATCGGATCGAGGCCGGTGGTCGGCTCGTCGAAGAGCAGGATCTCGGGCTCGAGGGCGATGGCGCGGGCAAAACCGACCCGTCGCCGCATGCCGCCCGAAAGTTCGGACGGCATCTTGTCTTCGATGCCCGGCAACCGCACCAGCTCGAGACACTCGCGGACCCGCGCCGACACCTCTTTCGGCGTTCTTCGGGTGTGGCGGCGGATCGGAAAGGCGATGTTCTCGGCGACCGTCATCGAGTCGAAGAGCGCACCCTCCTGAAAGCTCATGCCGAATCGCTTGCGCAGCTCGAGCACGACCTCGGGCGGGGCGAGGGTGAGATCGACGCCGTCGACCACGACGTGGCCCTCGTCCGGCTGCAGCAGCCCGATGAGGTGTTTGATGAAGACCGACTTGCCGGCGCCCGAGCCGCCGACCAGCATCAGGATCTCGCCGCGTCCGATCTCGAGGTCGACTGCCGTTGAGCACCTTTTTGTCGCCGAAGGACTTGTAGAGGCCGATGACGCTGATCATCGGATCGGCGGTGTCGCGCCGCGGGATGGTCGCTGCGCCGGCCATCAGAAGAGCACCTTGGTCAGGAAGAAGTCGGACAGCAGGATGTAGAGACTGGCCGTGACCACCGCCGAGGTGGTGGATCGCCCGACGCCTTCGGCGCCGCCGGAGGTGTAGAAGCCCTTGGCGCAGCCGGTGACCGAGAGGATGAGTCCGAAGAAGGCGGCCTTGATGAGCCCCGAGGTGACGTCGTTGACCTCGAGAAACTGGAAGGTCCGGTCCATGTAGAGATAGGGGTTGGCGCCGAAGAGCCCGACCGAGACCAGCCAGCCGCCGATGATGCCGACGGCGTCGCCGACGAGGGTGAGAATCGGCAGCATCAGGATCGAAGCGTTGACCCGCGGCACCACCAGGTACTGGATCGGTTCGGTGGCCATGGCGTAGAGCGCGTCGATCTGCTCGGTGACCCGCATGGTGCCGAGCTCGGCGGCCATCGCCGAACCGACCCGCCCCGCCACCATCAGCCCGGTGAGCACCGGCGCCAGCTCGCGGGTCAGCGACAGCGCCACCACCGACCCGACAAAGCCCTCGGCGTGGAAGCGCTCGAACCCGCGAAAGGTCTGCAGCGCGAGCACCATGCCGGTGAAGAGACAGGTCAGAAAGACGACCGGGATCGAGTCCCATCCCACCCGCACCATCTGCCGCAGCAGCTCGGTGCCGTCGAACGGTCGGCGAAAGGTCCACAGCACCGACGACGCCATGATGTAGAAGAAGCGACCGAGGTCGTCGAGCGCTCGTGAGGATGAACCGCCCGAAATGGTCGAGCCACGCCAGCGGACCGCCGGGACGTGCGGTGGCCTCTACCACGGGGCGTCGGACTCCTCGCGGCTGAAATCGGCGTTTTCGAAGCGGGTGAACTCGTGCTGGAAGACGAGATCGATATCGCCGATCGGGCCGTTGCGCTGCTTGGCGATGATGAGCTCGGCGTGGCGCGGGTCTTCGGCGTCGCGGTCGTAGACCGAAGGCCGGATGATGAACATCACGACGTCGGCATCCTGCTCGATGGATCCCGACTCGCGGAGGTCGGAGAGCTGCGGCCGGTGGTCGCCGCCGCGCCGCTCGGGCTGGCGCGAGAGCTGCGACAGCACCAGCATCGGCACGTCGAGCTCCTTGGCGACCGCCTTGAGACTGCGGGAGATGGCCGAGACCTCTTCGTTGCGGCTGCGAGAAGCGGGCGCCGCCCGACATCAGCTGCATGTAGTCCACCATCACCAGATCGAGACCGTGCTCCTGTTTGAGGCGCCGCGCCTTGGCCGACAGCTCGAGGGCCGTGATGCCCGGGGTGTCGTCGATCCACAGATCCATCTCGCGCAGCGCCTGGCGGCCATCTCGAGCTTCGGCCAGTCGGACTTGGCCAGATAGCCGCCGGCGATCCGCTTCTGGTCGACCCGCGCCTCGGCCGACAGGAGCCGCCGGACCAGCTGTTCGGCGGCCATCTCGAGCGAGAACACCGCGACCTTCTTGCCGTTGCGCAGCGCGGCGTGGGCGCAGATGTTGATCCCGAGCGAGGTCTTGCCCATCGACGGGCGGGCGGCCAGGATCACCAGGTCCTTGCGCTGCAGACCGGAGGTCATCTCGTTGAGGCGGACGAAGCCGGTGTCGAGACCGGTCAGGGTCGAGTGGGTCTCGCGGCTCTGCCTCGATGTTGTCGATCTCGCGGTCGGTGATGCCGCGGATCGGCACCAGCCCGCCGGAGAGGGTGTCCTCGGCGATCCTGAAGACGTCCTTCTGGGCGCTCTCGACGGCCTCGCGCGCCTCGCCGTGGTCGAGCGAACAGGTGGTCAGGATGCGCTGGGCGGCCGCCATCAGCCGGCGTTTGACCGACTTGTCGTGGACGATCTCGGCGTAGTGGATGACGTTGGCGACATCGGGCAGGGTGTCGACCAGCGACGACAGATAGGAGGCGCCGCCGACCTGTTCGAGGAGACCCTGTTCGGTGAGCTGGTTGCGGACCGTCACGAGGTCGGTGGCCTCGCCCTTTTCGTAGAGATCGATGCAGGCCTTGAAGATGATGCGGTGGCTCTCGAGGTAGAACTCGTCGTCCCGGAGCTTGTCGACGATGTGGAGCATGGCGCCGGGGTCGAGCAGCACCGCGCCGAGGACGGCGCGTTCCGCCTCGGGGTCGTGCGGCAGCCGGTCGGCGATGAGGCCGGGGCCGGAAACAACGGTGCCTGGGCGGGTGCTGCTCATGGGTCCTTCATCCTACCTCAGAAATTCGTGATGGTGGATCCCCCGGGATCCACCATCACGAATTTCGGTAAAAAAAGGCCCGGGCGGATGCCCGGGCCTGGGTTGATGTTCAGATTGGCCGTTAGAACGACCAGCGGACGCCGAGGCGGAGCCGCCAGCGCGAAGCCTGGTCGTTGTACTGGAAGGTGTCGTTTCGTCCGGGTCGGTGACGATGTTCGCCAGTTCGTAGATCGGCGTGCCGTCGTCGGTGACCCCGCGATAGACGACCGGTGACACGGTGCCGAACGGGACGTACCGGACGAGCCCGGAGTCGCTGTCGATCAGGTTCCAGAAGTTGAAGATGTCGAAGCTGACCTGCAGCGACGAGTCGCCCGGGATCGGGATGTTCTGGCGGATCGCCAGGTCGGTCTGGGTGATGTAGGGCTGGTTGGTGGCGTTGCGCGGGGCGACACCGCCCGCGTAGCCGCATGAGCCCGTTCGTTCTGAAGATAGGCCTCGAGCTGGCTCCAGGTGCCGTTGGTGATGACCACGTCGTTCGCACCCGAGGGCACGTAGATCAGATCGTTGCTGGTCTGGTAGTCCGTGTTGATCGAGGTCGAGTTGGCCGTAGCCGTAGATGTTGGATGTAGGGTCTGCCGCTCTGGCGGTTCCAGAACACCGACACCATCGTCGACCACCGGGTGTTGCGGCTGAACTCGTAGTTGAGGTTGATCATCCCGCGGTGCTCGACCTGGAAGTCGGAGGCCGAAAGGCCGACGTTGTTGGGGTCGAACGCCTCGTTGTAGCGCCAGTTCGAGAACGCCTGGCTCGAGGTGCCGTCGTTGACCACGTTGGCCTCGCCGTAGGTGTAGGACATGATGCCCCAGATCGGGTACTCGCCGTAGGGCTTTTCGAGCTTGAGGATGAAATTGGTGGCATCGCCCTGGTCGGTGTTGGTCAGGTAGTAGACGCCCGAGAACGTCCGGCTCACGTCCTCGTACAGCGGCCGGTCGTCAAACGGGAGTTCCACGCCGCTGTGCTCGATGTTGAGGTTCAGGTAGTTGATCTCGCTCTCCGATTTGGCGTACAGAACCTCGGCGGTGGCGACCATGTTGAGCCACGGCAGTCGCTGGTCGTAGGCGAGGTTCATGCGCCAGGTCTGCGGGAAGTCGAAGTTCGGGTCGACCGCGTTGACCTCCTGGGTCGAGGCGCCGCCGATGTCGGTCGGTTGGTCGTTGGGATCGGGGTTGAACGGGATGTCGCCGAAGGCGCGGATGGTGGTCCGGCGGGTGCCGGTGTTGCCGTAGTTGTTGGAGATCCACACGTACGGGGTGCGGCCGGTGAAGAGACCGGCGCCGCCGCGCAGCTGCATGGTGCCGTCGCCTTTGATGTCCCAGTTGAAACCGATGCGCGGCGACCACAGGGCGTTGCCGCTCGGGACGTCGGTGGTGTCGACGCCGTAGATCTCCTCGACGAGCGGGTTGTACTCCGGCTTGTCGGGGAAGAAGGGGGCATCGACGCGGAGACCGTAGATCAGGGTGAAATTCGGTTTGACGCGCCAGGTGTCGCCGGCGTAGAGCCCGAGCTGGTAGTTCGAAAACTCGTCGTATGGGTTGTCGGGGTCGTTGGGGTAGGTGAGGTCGTAGCGGTTGGCGATGCCGGCGTAGTAGGTATCGAGATCGGTGAAGACATAGGAGCCGAAGCCGTCCCGGATGAAGAGGTTCTTGAAGGAGTAGAACTCGTTGTGGGTGCCGATGACGATCTCGTGGTTGCCCTTGTAGAAGGTGAAGTCGTCGGTGATCTCGAAGATGTCGGTGTCGAGGGAGTTGAAGGTCGAGAACTGCTCGGTGCCGGCCTCCCAGACGTTGCGGTTGCCGTCGACGTTCTGGATCTGAACGTGCGGGAAGGCCTGGCCGACGCCGGTGCGGTTGTCGCGGATGGTCTGGTAGGTCAGACGCAGCTCGTTGAACTTGCTGTCGCCGAAGACCGCGTTCCACTGCGCGACCAGCGAGTTGGTCTTGCTCTTGAAGTCATAGGCCTCGTTGGGCCACTCGTACCAGGTGTTGCTGGGGCGGTTGATGACGTTGGCGGCGTCGACATAGTTGTAACGCGCCGTCAAGGTGCTGCCCTCCGAGAAGTTGAAGTCGACGCGGGCGAAGAACTTGTCGCTGGGTCTCTTTTTGGTGACCTCGCCGAGACCGCCGGGGTCGTAGCCGTATGTGGCCTCGTTGAACGCCTGGAACTCCCCGGCCTCCTGGGTGCAGCAGCCGTTCTGCCAATCCTGGCCGGTCACACCGTCGAGCGACCATCCGGTCGGCTGCTCGAGGTCGTTGTGGCCGAAGTTGGCGAAGAAGAAGCTCTTGTCCTTGGCGATCGGGCCGCCGAGGCTGGCGCCGTACTCCGTCGTCCTTGTAGGTGCCGAACTCGGGGAAGTAGTCCGGTCCGCCGCCGACCATGCTGTCGTCCGAGTAGTAGCCGAAGACGGTGCCGTGGAACTGGTTGGTGCCCGAGCGGGTGATGAGATTGACACTGCCGCCGGTGAAACCGCCCTGGCGGACGTCAAAGGTCGAGGTCACCAGCTGCATCTCCTGGACCGCGTCGATCTGGATCGGCTGGGTCCCGGACTGTCCGCCCGGGGTGCCGGTGTTCGCCAGACCGAAGACGTCGTTGTTGACCGCGCCGTCGATCGAGATGTTGTTGTAGCGCGGGTTGCGGCCGGCCACCGACAGGACGGTATAGTCCGTGTCCGCTGATGTCGAAGAGAACACCGGGTTGGTGCGTGCGGAGTCGAAGATGTTCCGCTCGACCGACGGCATCGCCATGATCGAGGCATCCGACACCGAGCTGCCGACGCCCATCTTGGTCGGGCTGATCAGCGGGCTCGATTCGCTGACGACCACGATCTCGCCGGTCGCCGCCTCGAGCTGGAGCTGGATATCGAGGCTGGTGTCTTCACCGAGGCGGATCGTGACGTCCGAAACGGTCTGGGTCTTGAAGCCGGAGAGGCTTGCCACCACCTCGTACGGTCCACCGACCTTGGTGTTGGACATCCTGAAGACGCCGGCGACATCGGTGACGGTCGCGTATCGTGTGCCGGTCGTGGTCAGGGTCGCCGTGATCGTCACCCCCGGCATCGGATCGCCGTTGGGATCGCTCACGGTTCCCGACAAGGAGCCGGTGGTGGCGCCTTGCGAATACGCAAGACCCGCCACGAGGGTGGCACACAACATCAGATAGAAAACCTTCCTCATGATTCGAACCTCCCTATGGTAATTTCCATGGCTGGGACTATAACACTCACCGGAGCCGGTTTGGGGGCCTTTTTTTCGTGTCAATGTAAAACCACGATGAAGCTTTTCGAGACTGAGAAAGATCCTCGAAATGGAGGTGGTTTCGGGACCACTGCGCCGGCCTGAAGAGACTCAGTATCCAGTCGCGAGATCGAAAGTTAAGCTGTTTAAAATTATTAGTTACGGTTAGATTATCAGAAATCCTGAGACCGTGAATGGACGCATCTTCGAACGGATCACGACTCTCGGGACGACTCCCCCTGCAGCACGGAAAATACCTCGAGCGCCTCGTCGGTTTCGACCCGCTGGTTGAGCACGACACCGTCGTCGGTCGGCAGCACCCAGGCGACGCCTTCGGCGTCCCTTTTCTTGTCCCGGCTGATGTGGCCGCGCAGCCCCTCGGGATCGATATCAGCGATCGCCGGCAGGGCGCCGATTGACCGTGTTGCCCCGCGAAGTCGATCCTCGCCTTCGCTCGTCAAGAGCCCGCGCCGTCGTGCCAGCCGCGCCGCCGCCAACAGACCCCACGCCACCGCCTCGCCGTGGAGATAGCGGCGGTAGCCGGTGGCGGCCTCGAGGGCGTGACCGAGGGTGTGGCCGAGATTGAGGGAGGCCCGGAGCCCGCCCTCGCGTTCGTCGTCGCTCACGACCCGGCTCTTGACCGCGAGACAGCGCATGACGATTTCCTGCCACCGGTCAAGCTCCAGGTTGTCGAAGCCGTCGAGGTGGCCGGGAATCGCGGTCAGCAGGTCGTGGTCGCCGATCCACGCGGTCTTGACGACCTCGGCCATCCCGGCGCGCAGCTCCCGTGCGGGCAGGGTCGCAAGGGTCGCGACATCCACCACCACCAGGCGCGGCGGCCAGAAAGCGCCGACCAGGTTCTTGCCCTGTTCGAGGTTGACACCGGTCTTGCCGCCGACCGAGGCGTCGACCATGGCGAGGAGGGTGGTCGGCACCGCAATCCACGAGATGCCCCTGAGGTAGACCGCGGCCGCGAAACCGACGGTGTCGGTCAGCACTCCGCCGCCGATAGCCGCCGCCGAAGCACCGCGGGTGAGACCTTCCTCGAGCCACCGGCCGAGCAGGTCCTCCACGGTCGGCCATCGTTTTTCGGTCTCTCCGTCGGCGAGCTCGATCAACGGCACGGCCATCGATTGAGCCGCCGCCGCCGCCCACAGCGGCGCAACCGTCGTGTTCGTCACCACCGACCGGGGAACGTTGATTCCTTCTTCGAGAAGGACTTTCCGGAGGTCCTTCACCAACCCCGGACGGGCCGCAATGTCGTAGTCGCCGTACCGGCTTGCGACGGTCAGTCTCTGCATGGCCTCATGGTACTGCAGCTCACGATCCGACGTTCAACCGTTCGACTTTTCCAGAATCCCTCGATTCAGGAGATGCAAGGGACCGAGCCCCGCAGGGGCGACAGATCCTAGCCCGGGGCGTGAGCCCCGGGTTTTCAGGCAAAATTGAATCCAAGCCGCGGAGCGGCGACAGATGGCTGCTCTAGAAGGCAGCGGCACACGCGGCATCCAAAATCTGTCGCCCCTCCTGGGCTCATTCTTTCTTCTTGCCGTGGGTGCCGGGGCTCACGCCCCGGCCTATTCTCTGCCGCCGCTCCGCGGCTCTTTCCTTCCAATAAGTGGAATTGGGGCAGCCCACAGTTTTCCGGACGAATCGAGTCTTTTCGTTGAATCGCCAGGACATTTTGTCGTCTATCGAGCCGCCGGTTGGGCATGTTCTTCGGCGGTCACATCGCGGCCGATGTGCCAGTTGTCGTCGACCACGGGTCGCCATGGTTGGTGGGTCATCAGATAGTCGCCGATCAGATCGCTCATCTCCTCCGACGACCGCCACACGACCTCCGCCTCCGCGAGGTGCGGGAAGAGTCCCCCACCGGCCGAGCGGTAGGAATTACAGGTCACAATGAAGGTCGCGTCGGGGTCGATCGGAAGACCCTCGAATCGGAGGTCGCGGATCCGTGAACCCTCCGTTTGGGTGGGATCGATGCGATAGGTCACCCCGGCCATGGTGTCGACGTTGTAATCGGGGATGGCAGCATCGGTCAGTACGGTGCAGCCACCTTCCGGAGGGCACACCAGTCCGTCGTAGAACCGGGCGGCATGTTCGAGGACGTCGCGCACCTGGGCGCCGGTCAGACGCACCGCCACCAGGGTGTTGGGGTAGACGTAGAAGGCGTGGATCCAGCGCCAGTTGACCGGGCCCGGAGCGAGCGGCGGGGCGTGGGCGTTGAGAAGCGCCGCCAATGACAACTGGGCGCCCGAGGCCTCGAGTTGCACCGCGTGCAGGAGATCGACCGCGGCGCAGTCCTCGATGCGGCAGTTCTCGACCCGGACCTCGGCTGTGACCTCGCCGACGGGTCCGTCGAGGGCTTCGGCGAGACGCTGGTGGGCGAGGGTGTTGGCTGCGACGATCTCGGGATCGGCAACGGCCTTCCCCGAGGGGTGATTGGCGCCTTCCCACTTTTCGATCTTCCAACCCGAAGCGTCCCGCGCGAGCGAGAGGTCGATCCGGGTCAGAAGCTGCGCCCGGGCCCTGGGTTGGGAGACGATGACGCCGTTGACCGCGTGCGGTGGAATGTCTTCGTGTGAGTGGCCGGTGAGCAGCAGATCGATCCCCGGCACCTCGGTCAACCGCGATATGAAATTCTCGTGGGCGGTGCCGTTGGCCTCGCCGGTCTCGGGGTCGTTTTCGAGACCGGTGTGGGCCAACACGACCACCAGGTCGCAGCCCTCGGTGTTGCGCAGCACCGGCACCCAGAGTCGGGCGGCCTCGTCCATCGGCTGAAAATAGAGACCGGCGTAGTTCTCGGCCTTCTCCCACCCGGGGACATTGGGCGTGGTCAGTCCGAGAACGCCGATCCTGACTGCGCCGGCCTCTATCACCAGGTAGGGAGGGAAGGCGGGTTCATCGCTGCCGACAAGCAGGCTGTTGGCGGACAGGAAGGGAAACGCGGCCTGTGTTTCGGCCCGTCGCAGGACCCCGAGCCCGAAGTTGAACTCGTGGTTGCCGACCGCCATCGCCTGATAACCCATCCGGTTCATGGTGTCGATGGTCGGGCTCGGTTCCCCCCAGCGCACGTGGACGAACTGCTCGAGCGAGGAGCCCTGCAGGGTGTCGCCCGAATCCAACAGCAGGACCGGGTGATCGGCGCCGGAGCGGATCTCTGAGACCATGGTCGCCACCTGAGCGAGCGAACCGCGGTCCGACGGACGGTTGGCGAAGTCGTTGAACGGGAGGACCGCGCCGTGGAGATCGGAGGTGTGGAGAATCGTAATGTGCTCGGTGATCGGAGGGCCGGCCGCCCCCACCACGGCCGGCACCGCCACGATCGTTGCCGCGGCGAGCACTGTCAGGACTGCGACGGGGTATCTTTTCTTCATATGAGCGCGATGGTACCACCGGCGATGGGAGTTCTTGGCAGGTGGTGGGAGTCCGCGTATCCTCGGGCCATGATCGAACACCCGCTCTCCCGGCCCGCTTCCTACGAACGTTCCGGCGGCACCCTCACGCGGCGGATCACGTGAGACGGCTGCGTCTGCTCACCGGCGGTGAGTCGCACGGCCCGCGGCTGACGGCGATCCTCGAAGGCCTGCCGGCCGGGCTCGCAGTGTCGCGGCAGCAGATCGACGGGTGGCTGCAGCGCCGCCAGCACGGCTTCGGCCGCGGCGGCCGGCAGAGGATCGAGCGCGACGAGGTGACGGTGACCGGCGGACTGCGCGACGGCCGCACCCTCGGTTCGCCCCTGGTTCTCGAGGTGGTCAACCTCGACTGGCAGAACTGGACCTCGGTGATGGACCCGTGGCAGGTCGACGCCGAGGCCGCCGCCAAACGCGCGGTCACCCGGCCTCGACCCGGTCACGCCGACTACTCGGGCGGCGCCGCCACCGATCAACTGGCGGACATGCGCAACGTGCTCGAGCGCTCGTCGGCGCGGGAGACCGCGGCGCGGGTGGCGGCGGGCTCGGTGTGCTCGCAACTCCTCGGCCGCTATGGCGTGGCCATGCGATCGGCGGTGCTGCGGGTGGGGCCGCACGAGGTGCTGTCCGGCGCCCCGACCTGGGACGATCTCGCGGAGGTGCGCTACGACTCGCCGCTGGTGACCCCGAAACCGGACGACGAGGATCACCTCGTCGAGGCTGTCCGCGAAGCCCGTCAGGCGGGGGAGACCATGGGCGGCGTGGTGGGCGCGGTTGTCCGCGGTCTGCCACCCGGTCTCGGTTCGTGCCTTCACTGGGATCGCAAACTCGACGGACGGTTGGCGCAGGCGCTGGTCTCGATCCATTCGGTCAAGGCGGCCTCCCTCGGCGACGGCCTCGAGGTGGCGTCCCTCCTCGGTTCCCAGGCGCACGACCCCTATGAGCTGGTCGACGGCCGCCTCGAACGCACCGGCAACCGCGCCGGCGGTCTCGAGGGCGGGGTCACCAACGGCGCCGACCTCGTGGTCCGCGCCTTCTTCAAACCGATCTCCACCCTGCGCCGGGGTCTGCCGTCGGTGGATCTGGCGACCGGCGAAGCGGGAGAGACCGCCTGGGAGCGATCCGACGTCACCGCGATCGGCGCCGCCCCGGTGATCGTCGAGGCCATGCTGGCCCTCGTCCTCGCCGACTGTCTGCTCGAAAAACTCGGCGGCGACGCCATCGCCGACACCGACGCCGCCTGGCACGCCCTCACCGAACGCCTCAAGCCGTGGTGGCAACCACGGCAATAATTTTGAATTCTTAATTTTGAATTTTGAATGCCTGCTCGAGCCTTCGAAAGAGCGGTGAGCGGCGGGGAATTCAAAATTCATAATTCAAAATTGAGAATTTCGCGCCCGTTTTCTCATGTGGGTTAACATGGCCACCAACGATGAATGACGCAAGAGTAGCAGTCGTGACGGGGGCCTCCAGCGGGATCGGCGCCGCCACCGCACGGTTCCTTGCCGCCGATGGGTGGCGGGTGGTGCTGGTGGCGCGGCGTGCGGAACGGCTGCGGGAGCTGGCACGCGAGATCGAAACCTCCGGCGGAGTGGCGATGGTCGAAGCCCTCGACGCCGCCGACGGGGCCGCGGTGGAGGCGATGGCCGACCGGGTCCGGTTGCGGTGGGCGACCCCGTCGCTGGTGGTCAACAGCGCCGGCGCCGGGGTCTGGCGTTTTCTCGAGGAGACCGCTCCGGAGCAGATCCTCGACATGACCGGCGCCCCCTACCTGGCAGCCGTGAACACCTGCCGCGCCTTCATCGCCGACATGCTTGCCGCCGGCCGCGGCGCGATGATCCACGTCGGCTCGCCGGCATCGCTGATGCCGTGGCCCGGGGCCACTGCCTACACCGCTTCGCGGTGGGCGTTGCGTGGTCTGCACGAGGCCCTCTGCATGGATCTCGTGGGGACCGGCGTCACCTCCTCGATGGTCTATTTCGGCGAGGTCTCGAGCGAGTACTTCGAGGCCAACCCCGACTCGCACGAGTACATCCCGGGGATCGGCGGCTGGATCCCGGTGACCAGCCCCGAGAAATGTGCCGACGTCATTCTCGAGGTCGTGCGGCGACCCCGGCGGGTGGTCTTCCACCCCTTCCAGCTGCGACTCATGTGGTGGCTGGCGAAGGTCTCTCCCGCCCCCACCCGCTGGCTCGTCGCCCGCACCGGACGACGGCACTGACCGCCCACCCGAGCCGAAACCGGTCGCATCGGACATCATCCAATTTCGCCCGGACCTCGTGGGGGGCGAAAAATCCGAAATCCGAAATCCGAAATCCGAAATCACGACACGCCGGCCAAGCCGGTTGCGGTACGCTATGCCCATGGTCGAGTTCATGAAGTGCGGCGGGTGCGGCGGAGACATGGCGCGGGAGGCCACGATCTGCCCTCACTGCGGTTGGGACCTGAGCGCGGTGCTGTCGGCGCCGCCGCCCCCGACCGTGATGCAGAGGTTTCGCGAGGGCGGGTGGAGGTACCTCGTCTACCCGCTCCTGGTGGCGTTGCCCGTCCTCGGATTCATGAGGCTGCGGGCGACCGGTCCCGGCCCCGACCTGGCGACGACCCTGCACTGGATAGCCTTCGGCGACGGCGGTCGGGCGGCCGAACTCGAGACCATTCACCGAATGCACGAGATCGGCGCGGCGGCCTCCCGCTTCATGATTCGCGAAAACGAGATCCCGCCCTTCGGCGGTGCCTGGGCAGACGTTCTAGCGTCGTCCTCGACGGCGCGGGTTTGGGGGTGGATCCCGTTGGTCTTCATGGGCGCCGACACCGCCATGTCGCCGCCGTCGGTCCGCGACATGTACGAGGTGCGCGCGACGGACGGGTGGAATCGGCCCTACCGGGTGACGGCGACGCCGCTGCCGCGCGACCTCGATCTCACGACGTTGCCCCGGGTTGCGGCCGATCTCGAGGAAGGCCTGCACGCGACCTTCTTCACCACCGACCGCCCGACCTTCGGCGAGGGGCAGTGGATGCGGCTGGAGTTGGAGTCCGCGGGCCGTGACGGGGACTTTGATACCACCGACGATCTTGCCATGGTGAGCTACATCCAGGTCGGCCACGTCTTCCGACTGCTCTACAACCCGGACGAGGTACAGCAGCAGATCGAGCGCGCCTACACCATCGGCCGCCAGTACTTCCGGATCGACGGCAGCGACTACGATCTTTTCGATGCCAGGCTGCTCGCCGAATATCGGCTCACGTCGCTGCACTAGAGCTCGACGCCAGTTTTGAGTGTTGAGTTTTTAGTTTTGAGTCCCCACCCCAGCAATCGATTCCGGGGGTGGGCGGAAAGACAACTCAAAACTCAAAACTAAGAACTCAAAACTTTTCGTTAGTCCCCGAGTGCCGCGGCCCAGGTTGGCAGTCCCGAGGCGTCATCCTGGAGGGCGCGGACCGAGAGCGGGCCACGGCGCAGGGCGGCCACCGCTTCGGCGGCGGCATGGGCGCCCGGGATGGTCGTGAAGTAGAGGACTCCCGCGTCGAGCGCTGCGCGGCGGATGGAACCCGCATCGCGGGCGGCGCGCTGCCCGGCGGCGGTGTTGATCACCATCTGGACCGCGCCCTCGGCGAGCAGTTCCGGGATGTCGGGGCGCCCCTGGCCGACCTTGGAGGCCGTCTGGACGTCGGTGAAACCCGCGGCGCGTAAAGCGGCTGCGGTGCCGTCGGTGGCGGCGAGACCGAAACCGAGCTCGAGGAATCGCGCCGCCAGCGCCGGCAGCCTTTCCTTGTCGCGATCGGCCAGCGACAGCAGCACGCGACCGCCCTCGGGCAGCCGCCAGCCCGCCGCCAGCGCCGCCTTGGCAAAGGCCTCGCCGAAGGTGCGGCCGCGACCCATGACCTCGCCGGTCGAGCGCATCTCGGGCCCGGGCAGCGGGTCGACCCCCGGGAACCGCTCGAAAGGAAAGACCGGGAGTTTGACCGCGACCTCGGTCGGCACGCCGTCGTGGACGCCGAGGGCGGCGAGACTCGCGCCGGCGCACACCCGGGCCGCGAGCTCGGCCCACGGGGTGCCATTGGCGCGGGCCAGAAACGGCACCGTCCGCGAGGCGCGCGGGTTGACCTCGATGACGAAGACCGTGTTCTCCTGGATCGCGAACTGGACGTTGATGAGACCGCGGACATCGAGCGCCAGGGCGAGCAGACGCACCTGGCGCCGGAGCTCGGCCTGGAGCTCGAGCGGCAGGCTGACCGGCGGCGTGACCGCGGCCGAATCGCCCGAGTGGACCCCCGCTTCTTCGATGTGCTCGAGCACGCCGCAGATGACGACCCGCTCGCCGTCGGCCACCGCGTCGACATCGACCTCGACCGCGCGCTCGAGGAAGTGGTCGAGCAGAACCGGACGATCCGGGTCGACCGCGGCAGCGCGCCGCAGGTACTCGGCGAGCTGGTCGTGGCCGTAGACGATCTCCATGGCGCGCCCGCCGAGAACGTACGAGGGCCGCACCAGCACCGGGAACCCGAGCTCGTCGGCCGCCTTCGCCGCCTCTTCGGCCGACGTCACCATCCGCCCCGGCGGCTGCCTCAGACCGAGCTCCTCGAGCAGCTCGGCGAAACGGCCGCGGTCCTCGGCGCGGTCGATGGCGTCACGTGGGGTGCCGCGGATGGGCACCCCGTGGGATTCCAGATCTTCAGCCAGCTTGAGCGGGGTCTGGCCGCCGAGTTGGACGATGACCCCGATCGGCCGTTCCGCTTCGCAGATCTCGAGGACGTCTTCGAAGTCGAGCGGATCGAAGTGCAGCCGGTCGACGGCGTCGTAGTCGGTGGAGACGGTCTCCGGGTTGCAGTTGACCATCACCGCCTCGTAGCCCTCGGCCCGCAGCCCGGCCACGGCCTCGACGCAGCAGGCGTCGAACTCGATCCCCTGGCCGATCCGAATCGGCCCGCCGCCGAGGATGATGATCGGGCGCCGCGGCGTCGGCTGCTCGTCGCCGTCGCCGAAGCTGCCGTAGAGATAGGGCGTGCGCGCCTCGAACTCGGCGGCGCAGGTGTCGACCCGACGCCGCACCCGCGTGATCCCGGAGTTCGTGCGGCGCGTCAGAATCTCGGAGGTCTCCGCGCCCGTGAGCCGGCCGATGTGGGCGTCCGAGAAACCGAGTTTCTTGGCGGCCTCCATGACCCCCGGTTCGTCGAGGCGCGCAGCGATCTCCGTTTCCGCCGCCACCAGTCCCTCGATCCGGCGCAGGAACCAGGGATCGACGGCGCTGGCGGTCTGGATGCGTTCCGTGCTCCAGCCGCGACGCACGGCCTCGGCGAGCTCCCACAAACGGTCTGGGGTCGGTTCCGCCAGACCCTTTTCGAGCTCGCTGTCGTCGGTCGCCGCCACTGAGGGTGGGGCCTCCAACGAATCGCGGTCCACCTCCAGCGACCGCACGGCCTTGAGCAGCGCTTCCTCGAAGGAGCGCCCCATGGCCGCCACCTCGCCGACCGCCTTCATCGCGGTGCCGAGGCGCGGGTCGGCGCCGGGGAACTTTTCGAAAGTGAAACGAGGGATCTTGACCACCACGTAATCGAGGGCGGGCTCGAAGGAGGCCGGCGTCGACCCGGTGATGTCGTTCATGATTTCGTCGAGTCTGCGGCCGAGGGCGACCTTGGCCGCGATGCGGGCGATCGGGAAGCCGGTGGCCTTGGAAGCCAGCGCCGAGGACCGCGAGACGCGCGGGTTCATCTCGATCACCACGTAGCGCCCGTCCTCGGGGTTGACCGCGAACTGGACGTTGGCGCCGCCGGTCGCCACCCCCACCGCGTCGAGCACGGTGCGCGCGGCGTCGCGCAGCACCTGGTACTCGCGGTCGGTGAGGGTCTGCGCCGGCGCCACGGTGATGGAGTCGCCGGTGTGGACCCCCATCGGGTCGAGATTCTCGATCGAGCACACCACCACGAAGGCGCCGGCCGAGTCGCGCATGACCTCGAGCTCGAACTCCTTCCAGCCCTGCACCGAGGACTCCACCAGCACCTGGTGCGAGGGCGAGGCCTCGAGCCCCAGCTTGAGCTGGCGTTCGAAGCCGGTGCGGTCGTGGGCCATACCGCCGCCCCAGCCGCCGAGGGTGAAGGATGGACGGAGGATTGCGGGCAGACCGATGGTCTCGAGAGCGGCCAGGCCCTCTTCGAACGATGTGACCGTCACCGCGGGCAGGACCGGCAGCCCCGCCGCCTCCATCGCGAGCCGGAAGGCCTCGCGATCCTCGGCGAGCCGGATCGACCGCACCGAGGCGCCGAGCAGCCGCACGCCGAGCCGCTCCAACACCCCCTGTTCCTCGAGCTTGACCGCCAGGTTGAGCGCGGTCTGACCGCCGAGGGTGGGGATGAGAGCGTCGGGGCGTTCCTTCTCGAGGACCGCAGTCACGGTCTTGGCGGTCAGCGGTTCCACATAGGTGCGGTGGGCGAGCCGGACGTCCGTCATCACGGTCGCCGGGTTGGAGTTGACCAGGATCACCCGACAACCCTCCTCGCGCAGCGCCCGCACCCCCTGCACCCCCGAGTAGTCGAACTCGCAGGCCTGTCCGATGCGAATCGGCCCTGCCCCGAGGATGCACACCGACGACGGCTTCGCGCTCATCGTGTGGCCCTTCGGGCCGAGTTTTGAGTTTTGAGTTTTGAGTTTTGAATGTCGGCCGATCCCTGACGGCCCACGTCGATCTCGGCGAGATCAACTCCGAATTCCGAATTCCGAACTCCGAATTTCCGGCCACCTACCCCCGGCTCGGATGCACGGAGCAGGGCGGGTGGCAAATCCGAAATCCGAAATCCGAAATCCGAAATCATGAAACTCCTTCTCGGCACCTGTCGGCAAACCGCTGGAACAACTCGATCGCATCATTCGGCCCCGGGCTGGCCTCGGGGTGGAACTGGACGGCGTCGATCCCGGCCCGCGGCAACGACAGGCCCTCCAACGTTCCGTCGGTGAGGTTGATGTGGGTGACTTCCACCTCGCGCGGCAGCGACGATTCCTGGACCACGTAGTTGTGGTTCTGGGAGGTGACGAGGACGCGCCCGGTGCGCGAGCTCGCGCACCGGGTGGTTGCCGCCGTGGTGACCGTAGGGCAGTTTGACGGTGCGACCGCCGAGGGCGAGCCCGAGCAGTTGGCATCCCATGCAGATCCCCAGGATCGGCATGCGGCCGACAAGATCGGCGATCACCGCCTGCGCCCCCTCCACCGCTGCCGGGTCGCCGGGTCCGTTGGAAAGCAGCACGCCGTCGAAACCCCCGCCCATCAGATCGCTCGCGGTGGTGGTGGGTGGCACGACCTGCACCTGGCAACCCTCGGCCACGAGCCGGCGGAGGATGGAGCGTTTGACGCCATAGTCGATGACCGCAACCCTCGGCCGGTCGCCGTTCACGGTCTGCGCGGGGTGCGAGGGCGAAAGCCACGGTCCGCCGGTCCACTCGTACTCTTCAGTGCAGGCGACCTCGCGGGCGAGGTCGCGGCCGTCGGTGCCGTGGGTCTTTGCGGCGCGCTCGGCGAGCGCTGCGGGTGGCGTGCCGTCGGTGATCAGGAGCCCTGGCACCGCGCCCGCGGTACGGACGTGGCGGACGATGGCCCGGGTGTCGAAACCCCAGCCGACCGCAAGGCCGTTCTCCTCGAGCCAGTTTTCGAAGCCGCCCTCGGCCCGCCACGACGACGGTTCGATATCGAGGTCCTGGACGATGAGGGCGCGCGCCCAGATCCGGTCCGACTCGGCATCGTCAGGGTTGACGCCGACCTGGCCTACGTGCGAGGTCGTGAGGGTCAGGATCTGACCGTGGTACGAGGGGTCGGTGAGCATTTCCTGGTAACCGGTCATCGAAGTGTTGAAGACCACCTCGCCCTCGACCACCGCGGCCGCGCCGGCGGCCCAACCGGCAAACGAGGTTCCGTCCTTGAGGACGAGATGAGCGGGCCGGGGGCTTCTGAGCAGGCGCGGGAGGTTCTTCTTCTCCGTCATTGCGTCGGCAGAATGTACCACGGCGGCACCCTCCGGGATTTCGGATTTCGGATTTCGAATTTCCAGCCATCCTTCCCTTGATCTCACTGTGATTGGTGAGGGCAGGCCCGCCGTTTCACGGCGCGAGCCCGGTCGCGGTCTTTTTCGGCCCGCCCGAGGGATGCTTGGGGCCCTGAAGACCTCCCGCCGGCATGTCTTTGCGGAGGCGCTTCCCGTGAGGAGCCACCCTGAACATTGTCTGCCCGAATCATCCCACCGCCGGGGATGTCCAAGTGTCCGACAATGTTCAAAATGGCACCTCCGCCAACCGCGGCCTGTTTCGGCGCGGCATTCCGAATTCCGAATTCCGAATTCAATATCGTCTATCGTGGTAGAGATGCGAGACACGTCGAAGTGGGACCGGATCGAGGGCCTGGTGCGGCGGGCGCGTCGCGGCGACCAGGGGGCCTTCCGGGAACTGCTCGACGCCCACCGCGGCGCCGTGGTGTCGACCCTGTTCGCGTGCGGTGTGCGGTGTTCGGAGACCGCGCGGGACCTCGCCCAGGACGTGGCCCTGCGTTCGTGGCAGCGGCTCGACTCGCTCAAGGAGCCGCGGACCTTTCCGGCGTGGGTGCGGCGCATCGCCGCCAATGCGGCGCGCGATCATCTGCGGCGAATGGCGGTGCGCCGCGAGGACGAGCTCGACGAGGCCCTGCAGCTCGAGGGCGGCGATGATCCCCACGATCGGGCGGAGCGGATGTCCGAGGTCCGGCTGATGCTGGCGGCGTTGGCCGACGAGGATGCCGAGGTCGTCCAGATACTGACCGCGCGGGCCAACGGCGTGTCGGTCGAGACGCTGGCCGTCGAGATGGAGATCTCCTCGGACGCCCTCAAGATGAGGGTGATGCGGGCCCGCAAGCGGCTCCGCGCACGGCTCGAGGAGTTGCGCGGCGGCGGCCCATCGTGAAGGGGTGTCAGCGTTACCAGCGGGGCGGATCGGCGTCCTTGAAGGTGGAGGATCGATAAAGGTGTCCATCTGCCCACACCACGGTGACCTCGTGCTGGATCTGGCCCGCGGCCGGTTGAACGACGCCGATGCCGCTGTCGCCGACCTCGAGCGCGAGTCGTGCCCGCACTGTGCTGCGTGGTGGAATGCGACCTTCGCCGCGGACGCCACCGCCGAGGTGGATGCCGCGGTCGCGCAGGCCTTTGCCGGTTTTTCGCCGGTTGCCGGTCGCCGGCGCGGGTGGCTCGCGGCCGCCGCCGCCGCGGTGCTCGCGGTCGGCGTCGGGACCACGATGATGCTGTGGCGCGGCGGCGAAACTTCGCCAGTCGTCGCCGTACAGGCTCCGGCCGCCGAAACCGTCCTTTCGACGTGGGACTTCGAAGACGGAACCCTGGCCCCGGTCACGACGGCCACAGTCGGACCCACCACCGGTGACCCGGTCGGCGCCGACGAGGCGGTCTTCATCAACGACCTCGAGTCCGGCGATCTCGGCTCCTGGACCTTCCACTCTTAGGGGCCCGTCGGCGCTCTTCCGCCAAGCAGACATCTCACGTGGCATCCACCCCGTTCCGGGTCCGATGCGGAATGGGGCAATGAGGCAGTGGCCGGTTGCTGCGCAACCTGGCAATGGGGCAATGGGGCACAGAGGCCATGGGGCAGTGATCGGCCGCTTCGCGGCCTGGCAGTGGGGCAATGAGGCCGCGGGTCTTCTTGATTGTTCCTCACCGCCTCACCGCCTCACCGCCTCACTGCCTCACTGCCTCACTGCCTCACTGCCTCACTGCCTCACTGCCTCCTTTCTGCGATACCATGCCCTGCGCCCGGAACACCGGGCGGGGAGGACCCATGACCCGTCGCGCGATCATCGTTTGCACCGTTCTGTTGTTGACCGCGGGGGTGTGTTCGGCCGAGCAGCACCCCTTCACCGTTCACGATCTGGTGGCCATGGAGCGGGTCTCGGACCCCCAGCCGTCGCCGGACGGCGACCGTGTCGCCTTTGTCATCACCACGATGGACCTCGAGGCCAACAAGGGCCGCAAGGACGTGTGGCTGGTCGGCACCGACGGTTCGGGCGCTCAGGCCCTGACCACCGACCCCGCCAACGACTGGAGCCCGCGCTGGCGCAGCGACGGGGCGTTCTACTTCCTGTCGTCGCGCAGCGGATCGGCCCAGGTCTGGCGGTGGAATTTCGTCAGCGGCGCCGCCGAGCAGGTGACCGATCTGCCCCTGGAGGTCGGTTCGCTCAAGATCGGACCCAACGGCGAGGCCCTCTATCTGGGCATGGCCGTGTTCCCGGACTGCCAGGACCCGATCCCGTGCACCGCGGCGCGTCTCGAAGAACGCAAAGCGGCGAAGACCTCGGGCATGATCTTCGACAAGATCTTCGTCCGCCACTGGGACACCTGGAAGGACGGGACCCGCAACCACGTCTTCCGCGTTCCCATCGGTGAGGACGGCGCCGGCGGTACCCCGGTCGATCTCATGGCCGGCGTGGACGGCGACTGCCCGACCATTCCGTGGGGAGGCGACGAGGACTACACCATCTCGCCGGACGACTCGACTGGTTGGTCTACACGGCCAAGGTCGTGAACGGATCGGAAGAGATCTGGTCGACCGACTGGGACCTGTGGGCGGTGCCCACCGACGGCTCGCAGGCGGCGCGCTGTCTCACCGACGACAACCAGGCCTGGGACGCCTCGCCGGCCTTCTCGCCCGACGGCACGACCCTCGCCTATCTGGCGATGGCGCGGCCCGGGTACGAGGCCGACCGGCGGCGGGTGGTGGTGATGAGACTGGGCCGGACGGCGAAGCGCACACCTTGACCGAACACTGGGACCGCTCGCCCGGCGATCTGGTGTGGGCGGCGGACGGCTCAGCTCTCTACGCCTCGGCCGACAACGTCGGCAACCACTCGATCTTCAAGATCAACCCGTCCGACGGCATGGTGTCGGCGATCCTCACCCGTCCACACCAACTCGACCCCGCGACCGCTGGCAGACGGCCGCCTGCTCTTTTGCCCACGACAGCCTGGTGTCGCCGGTCGAGCTCTACGTGCTGCCCGCCGATGGCGGTGAGCCGGCCCGCATCACCCACTCAACGACGAACGGTTGGCCGCCATCGCCTTCGGCGAGTACAAGCAGTTTTCCTTCCCCGGCGCGAATCACGACGAGGTCTTCGGTTACTTCATCTATCCGGTCGACCTCGACCCGTCGAAGAAGTATCCACTGGCCTTCCTGATCCACGGCGGCCCCCAGGGCAGCTTCGACGACCACTGGCACTACCGTTGGAACCCGCAGATCTATGCGGCCCACGGCTATGCCACGGTGACGATCGATTTTCACGGCTCGACCGGCTACGGCCAGGACTTCACCGACGCCATCAACGGCGACTGGGGCGGTGCGCCGTTCGACGACCTCATGAAGGGGCTCGACCATGTCCTGCGCAGCCACCTGTGGATCGATCCCGAGCGCATGGCGGCGGCGGGCGCCAGCTACGGCGGCTACATGATCAACTGGGTCCAGGGCCAGACCGATCGCTTCAAGGCGCTGGTCTGCCACGACGGCAACCTCGACGAGTACATGGCCTACTTCGACACCGAGGAGCTGTGGTTCCCGGAGTGGGAGCACGGCGGAACCCCGTGGGACAACCCCGAGGGCTACCGCAAGCACTCGCCGGTGAACCACCTCAAAAACTGGAAGACCCCCGAGCTCGTGATCCACGGCGCGCTCGACTACCGGGTGGTCGACACCCAGGGCCTGGCCACCTTCAACGCCCTCCAGCGCCTCGGCGTGCCGTCGCGGCTGCTCTACTACCCGGACGAGAACCACTGGGTGCTCAAGCCGCTCAACTCGATCCAGTGGCACGACGTGGTGCTGGAGTGGATGGATCGCTGGACCGCTCCGGCAGCGGAGTAGCTATCAGTTTTGAGTTCTCAGTTCAGCCTCTTGCAAAACCGACATGAGCGGGCGGGGATAAACCCCGCCCCTACGGTTTTCCGACTCGCGGACGGGGCCGAGACAAACCTTTCCCTTGCAAGCACATGCCGTCCTCAAAGTCGTAGGGTAGGGGTTTATCCCCTCCCTATCGGGTCTCTCTGGTCCGTGATTCTTTTCACCTGTAGGTGTTTTTTCAGGAGGTTGAGTTTTGAGTTGACCTTCCTCTCATCGCCATTGCTGTCGGTGGGCGGCCGATGGTGAATAACTCAAAACTGAGAACTCAACACTCAAAACTCATCCGCGGCCCTGCCCGACTCTCGGCGGCCCACGGAGTGATGCTGATATTATTGTGAAGTTAGGACGTGGAGGTGCGCGCGGTGATCATCACCTGCCCCGAATGTGATACCAAGTACCGGTATGACGAGGCCCGCTTCGGCGGCGCCGACGTCAAGCAGGTGAAGTGCACGAGCTGCAGCCACTCGTTCGAGGTCCGCAACCCGTTCGATGAGCCCTCCAACGCGACCTCGATCGGCAAGATGTTCGGCGCCTCGCCGGAGATCGTCGATGGCGGCGGAAGTTGCGCGCGGAACCGGAGTCTCCCGAGCTGCCGCAGCTGGCGCCACTGCCCAAGGACCAACGATTTTCACTTGGCCGTCATCGCCGGCTCGCAGGCGGGCAGCGTCTTTCCGATCACCAAGCCCCGCGTCTATCTCGGCCGCGGTTCGACGATGGACGTCCAGATCAAGGACTCGGAGGTCTCGCGCCAGCACGCCATGCTCGAGGTGCGCGGACGGCACGTGGTGCTGGTCGACATCGGCGCCACCAACGGTACCTGGGTCGGCGGCGAACGGGCCGACGAGGCGGAGATCCCCAATCAGGGCGAGTTCACCCTCGGTTCGACCACCTTGATGCTGATCGTCACCGGCGGCGCCCCGCCGACAGCTCCCGCCCGCAAGCAGCCATTTTGACCGATCTCGACCGAATGAATACACTCTTTTCCGAGCTTGAATTTGGTTCGAATTTTGCTTAGCGGTGTGCCCGTGATGAGGAGCGCGTGCTGGTGGGACGCCTGCACCACAGCTCCGCACCATAATGTTGTGCACTGTCTCGGTTGCAATCCGGCGACACGGCCGCCGATAGGAGGCGCGATCGATGATCGAAGTTGAAAACCTCGGCAAGACCTACGTCGCGGAGCCGGTTGTCCGCGACCTGAGCTTCTTCGTGCCCGAGGGCCAGGTGCTCGGTTTTCTCGGCCCCAACGGCGCCGGCAAGACCACCGTGATGCGGATGCTCACCGCCTTCCTGCCGCCGACCACCGGACGGGTGGTGGTGGCGGGGGTGGATCTCGACCAGGACCCGGTCGGGCTCCGACGCAACGTCGGCTACCTGCCCGAAAACGTTCCGCTCTACCCGGAAATGCGGGTCGACGAGTACCTCCGCTTCCGGGCCGATGATCGAAGAGCGTCGCCACGGGCGAGGTCCGCGCGCAGAACCGACGACGTCGTCGACCGATGCCTGCATCGGCGACGTTCGGCGGCAGGTGATCGGCACCCTGTCCAAGGGTTACCGGCAGCGGGTCGGCCTGGCCGGCGCGCTGATCCACAACCGCCGGTGCTGATCCTCGACGAGCCCACGGTTGGTCTCGATCCCAACCAGATCATCAAGGTGCGCGAACTGATCACCGAGCTCGGCCGCGACCACACGGTGCTGTTGTCGACCCACATCCTGCCCGAGGTGGAGCAGGTCTGCGAGCGGGTCTTCATCATCGACCGCGGACGCGTCGTCGCCGACGGCACGCCGGAAGCGCTGCGCGCCAAGCTGGTCGGCAACCCGTCGCTGGCGGTGGAGCTCAAGGGCGCCAACGATTCGGCACGAACCGCGCTCGAGGCGTTGCCGGGGGTGGTCGGCGATCAGCGACGCGGGGAGGGTCGGTATCCTGCTCGAGCACGGCCGCCGGTGCCGACCCGCGTGAGGCGGTGTTCAAGCTGGCGGTGGACAAGGGGTTGGGTGCTTGCTCGCCCTGACCCCGCAGCAGGCATCCCTCGAGGACGTCTTTGTCCGGCTGACGACGCGCGAGGAGCGAGATGGTGCCGGCTGCGGCCGAGGAGGTGCACGATGCGTAAGATCTGGGCCATCATCCGGCGCGAGCTGATCGCCTACTTCTCCTCGCCCCTCGCCTACATCGTGATGACCGCCTTCCTTCTGATGCAGGGCTACATCTTCTATCTCATCGTGTCCTTCCTCAACAACCCGCAGACCCCGGCCATGACGCCGATGCGGCTCTTCTTCGGCGGCACGATCTTCTTCTGGCTCTTTCTGCTCTTCGTGGTGCCGGTCATCACCATGCGTCTGATCGCCGAGGAACGGCGGTCGGGAACCATCGAGGTCCTGCTCACGTCGCCGGTCACCGAGGCGCAGGTCGTGGTCGGCAAATTCGTCGCCGCGCATGGTCTTCTATGTCGCGCTGTGGTTGCCGACCGTCCTCTATGTGTCGTCCTCAAGCGACAATTCGGAGATCGACCTCGGTCCGGTTGCTCGCCGGCTATCTGGGAGTGTTCCTGCTCGGTTTTCTTCTTTCTCGCGGTCGGCACCTTCTGCTCGACCCTGACCAACAACCAGCTGATCGCCGCCATCATCGCCTTTGCCGCCATGGTGGCGCTCTTCTCGATCGGCCTTGTCGAGCAGCTCATGATCGTCCTCTTCGTTCATCAAATCGGCGCTCGGTCAGATGAACCTCTGGACCCAGATGGACGACTTCGCCAAGGGCATCGTCGATACCCGGCACGTGATCTATCAGCTGTCGGTGGCGTCTGCTCTTCCTGTTCCTCGCCGCCAAGAGCGCTCGAAGTGAAGAAGTGGAGATAACGGTATGAGGCAACAGGCCATCCGTTACACGATCATCGGGCGTTGTCGCGGTGATCCTCGCGATCGCCCTGACCGTCGATGGTGAACTGGCTGTCGGCCCGCCGCTTTGCACGTGCCGACTGGACGACGACCCAGATCTACAGCCTGTCCGAGAAGACCGAGAACATTCTCGTCGGACTTCGATGATGAGATCAGCGTGGTGGTCTTCATGACCCCGCAGACCTCGATGTACGACCAGGTCCACGAGCTGCTCGAGCGCTACAAGGCCGCGTCGGACAAGATTTCGGTCGAACACATCGATCCCGAACGGGAACCCCTCAAAACCACCCAATTGGCCGAACAGTTCGGGGTCCAGGTGGCGGACACCGTGGTCTTCATTCTACGGCGACCGCACCAAGTACGTGACCTCCGACCAGATGGCGGAGATGGACTACTCGGGCATGCAGTACGGCCAGGGCCCGACGATGCGCGCCTTCAAGGGCGAGGAGCAGTTCACCTCCGCGATACTGTCGCTGGTGGCGCCCGACGTGCCGAAGATCTACTTCGTGACCGGACACGGCGAAGCGGCCTCGCTCGGGGCGGGTGGCGGCGCGGCCGACCGCAGCCTGCGGATTCTCGACGAGGCCCTCAAACGCGAGAACATGGAGACTGCGGACATCTCGCTGCTTTCCGGTGAGATCCCGGACGACGCCGATGTGATCGCCATCGTCGGACCGACCAGGGCCTACACCGAGGCGGAGATCGATGCGCTCGGGGCCTACCTCGACCGCGGCGGCCGTCTGCTGGTGGCCCTGGATCCGCTGATCGAACCGGCCGGCACCATGCGGCCGACCCGGCTCGAGGCAGATGCTCGCCGAGCGTGGTGTGGTCGTCCACGACGACCTGGTGGTCGACCCGTCGCGGCGGCTGCCGTTCTACGATCTTTCGGCGGTCTATCTCGAGGACTTCCCTGTCCACCCGGTGACTCAGGGTCTCGAAGGCTTTGCGGTGCTCTTCACCGTCTCCCGGTCGTTGACTGGCAGACGGTGACGGGGCCACGGCGCTGGTCCAGACCTCCGACGAGGGCTGGGGCGAGACCGACCTCGGCATGCTCTTGCGGGGTGAGCCGGTGGCCCTCGACGACGCCGACAACCGCGGGGCCCGCGGTGGTCGGCGTTGCTGTCGAAGATGCGGCCGCCGGGGCGGAGGACGACGAGGCAGGGCTCTCGAGCCGCCGACTACCGCCTGGTGGTCTTTGGCGACTCCGACTTCCTGACCGACCTCGACATCTCCAACGCCGGCAATGCGGTGCTCGCCGCCAACGCCTTCAACTGGCTTGCCGCGCGCGACAGACCTGGTGGGCATCCCGCCGCGCGACGTCGAGCAGGTCAGCCTCTTCCTGTCCCAACAGCAGATGCGCAATCTTCTCCTGCTGGTGCTGGTCGGCATGCCCGGCGCCGCGATCCTCGTCGGCATCCTCGTGTGGCGCAAGCGGCGGCACTGACACTACAAATTTTGAATTTTGAATTTTGAATTTTGAATTCTCATCGCGCTTCCCACGCTTTCCACGCCGCTCGTGGGCGGGTGGGCGGATCCGAATTCCGAAATCCGAATTCCGAATTCGATCTGGGATGGATTCGATGAAGAGTAAAAACCTCATCATTCTCGCAGCTGTGGTTGCCGTGTTCGCGGCCTACATCTTCTTCTTCGAGCGTCACCGGCCGACCTCCGATGAGTCGCGGCGCGACGCCGACAAGGTCCTGCTGGGTCTCGAGCGCGACGACGTCGTCGGCGTGCTGGTGATCGGTCCGGAAGGGTCGGGTGCGGCTCGAAAAGGTGGGCGATGATTGGCGGCTGCGCGAACCGATCGACTTTCCGGCCGATTCCGCGATCGTGAGTTCGACCCTGGGCTCGCTCGCCGATCTCGACGCGGATCGACGCCTGGCGGCCGGCGAGATCGATTCGGCCGAGTACGGTCTCGATGCCCCCCGGTCCGAGGTCACGCTCACCATGGATGACGGCTCGCAAGTCTCGTTCGTGGTCGGCGACGAGATGCCGCTGGGATCGAAACGAGCGATCCGCATCGATGGCGCCGACGAGGTCACGATCGTCTCGGGCTGGTTCATGTCTGATCTCGAGCGCGAAGTCGACGACTGGCGGTCGCGGGAGGTGACCTCTGTGCGCTCGGACCAGGTGGCCTCGATCGACATCGAGTCCGGCGCGGACTCCATCCGTGCGGTGCGGATCGACGACGAATGGCAGCTCCTGAGCCCGATCGAGGATCTCGCCGATCGCGACCATCTCGAGGCTCTGGTCTCGGATCTCGGCGCCCTGCGTATCGAGGAGTTTCTCGACGACGAGGTCGACCCCGGGGCGCTCGGTCTCGATGTTCCGGAGTACGAGATCACGGTGGTCCGCAGCGACGGCGGCGAGCCCCTGCGGCTCGACCTCGGCGCGACCCGCGAGGGCAGCGGCGGCACCGAGGTGGCGTGCCGCCGCGGCGACGGCGAGTACTTCTGGGCGCCGGACAGGGTGCGGACGCGGCTCTCCAAGGCGCCGGTCCTGTGGCGCTCGAAGAAGGTCGCGGATATCGACCCCTGGGACGTCGAGGGCCTGCGGGTGTCGACCGGCGACGACATCGGCAGCGCTCGAGAAGGTCGACTACCATGGCGTTTCGCGGGCGACGGCGGCGAGGCCGACCAGCCCCGGGTGTCCGACCGGCTGACGGCGCTGTCGACGCTCGAGGCCACCGACTACGATCTGATGGCGCCGATGACGGCCGAGCTCGGCCGCGCGGTGGTCGTGCTGCGAGCGGGCGTCGAGGACGACGAACCGGAGGCGATCACCTTCACCTTCTTCGCCCCCCTCAGCGAGGGCGGACGGGCGATGGTCAGAGTCAGCGGACGCGGGACCGTGATGGGCGTCGACCCGGTCACGGTGAAGCCGATTCTCGCAGACTTCGGCGACCTCCGGCCGGCCGCTGAAATATCCGACGACCCGGTGTCGGAGTAAGAGCTACAATCATCCAGATGGTGATTCGTCGTGTTCTTCCGCAGTCGTGCATGTGCGCTCCGATGTCGCCTTTCCCGGTGATGCATGCCGGCTGACTGGCGCCAGCAGTTCGACGACCTCCGCGACCGCCGGCCCGATTTGGCGGAGCGGGTGTGCCGCCGGCTGCTGATGGACCTCCAACGAGAGGGCCTGGTGGACCTCGACGCCCTCGACGAGCTCGCGGCGGCGCTCAAACCGGCGGCGCGCGGCCGGTCCACGACCCCAACCGGCCGAAACCACAGCTCACCAGCGAATCGCGGAAGGAGCTCTACGAGCTCGCCCTCGAGTATGCCGAACGCCACCTCGCGCCGGAGGAGATCACGGCCACCATCCTGCTGGTCGAAAAACGGATGCTGGTCCACGAGGGCGCGCGCCTCGCCGAGGACCCCGACACGCCGCTGCCGGTCTTGCGCGACAAGATCCACGAGTTCCTCAACTTCGCACCGGGCGAGGTGGTGGCGCCGCGCGAGGACGTGATCGGCACCCGCGCCGCCCTGGTGCGCCGGCTGCTCACCGACCAGCTCGACTTCATTTCGGTGGCCAAGCGCTTCATCCGGGTTCGCGATTTCGGCGAGGTCCTCGACCACATCCTTCCCACCGACAGCCGCTACGGCCGGCTCGGCGGCAAGGCGGCCGGTCTGATCCTCGCCGACTCGATCCTCAAGAAGGCCCAGCGCGAGGGCCGGCTGAAAGCCGAGCACAAGATCCCGACCTCCTACTTCCTGCCCTCGAACGGCATTCTCGAGTTCATCGAGTACAACGACCTCGACGAGCTCATCAACGTCAAGTACAAGACCTCCGAGGAGGTGCGCGACGAGTACCCGCTGGTCGAGCGCCTCTTCAAGAGCGGCGCCTTTCCGCCCACCATCCACAAGGGCCTCGAGGAGATGCTCTACCAGATCGGCGAGGTGCCGCTGGTGGTCCGTTCTTCGAGCCTGCTCGAAGACCGCATCGGCCACGCCTTTTCGGGCAAGTACAAGAGCCTCTTCATCCCCAACCAGGGCCCCCTCGAGATGCGTCTGGCCTCGCTCGAGGATGCGATCGCCGAGGTCTACGCTTCGATCTTCCACCCCGACCCCATCGAGTATCGGCGCGAGCGCGGTCTGATCGACTTCCAGGAGCAGATGGGCGTCCTCATCCAGGAGGTGGTGGGGCGCGAGGTCGGCGGCATGCTCTTTCCGGTCTTTGCCGGCGTCGCCTTCTCGCGCTGCGAAATGCGGTGGTCGCCGCGGATCCGCCACACCGACGGCATGGCGCGGCTGGTGCTCGGTCTCGGCACCCGCGCCGTCGACCGCACGGTCTCCGACTACCCGGTGCTGGTTGCCCTCGAACAGCCCGCCCTGCGCGCGGTCCAGCGACCGGACGAGGTCTACCGCTACTCGCAGCACGACGTCGACGTCATCGACCTTCGCGAGAGCCAGTTCGAGTGCCTGCCGCTTGCCGATTTCATGAAGAGAGTCGGGCGCAACATCCCGAACATGAACCGCATCTTCTCGATCTACCGCGACCACCAGATCCTGCCGATGGTCGGCATCCTGGCCCAGCTCGACCCCGCGAGCTGGTGGTGACCTTCGACGGGCTTGCTGAAATCACCCTTTCCGCGCGAGCTCAAGATCATGCTCGACCTCCTCGAAGAGGGTCTCGGCGAACCGGTGGATGTCGAGTTCGCCCACGACGGCGAAACGTTGTACATGCTCCAGTGCCGCGCCCTCAGCCGCGGCGCCATGGCGCAGCGGGTCGAGATTCCCGACGTGCCCACCCAGCGGAAGATCTTCTCCGCCAACCGCTACGTCCAGATGGGGCAGGTTGCGACCTCGAGTACGTCGTCCTGGTCGACCCGCGCGACTACGAGGCCCTCGAGACGCGCGAGGAGATGCTGCGCGTCGCCCGCGCCGTCGGCGCGGTCAACAAGGCGCTTGCCGCCGCGGCGCTTCCTCCTCATGGGCCCGGGTCGGTGGGGGAGCCGCGGCGATATCCGCCTCGGCGTGCCGGTGACCTATGCCGACATCAGCCGCACCTCCATCCTGGTCGAGATCGCCCGCAAGAAGGGCTCCTATCTTCCGGACGTCTGCTTCGGCACCCACTTCTTCAACGACCTCGTGGAGTCCGGCATCCAGTACCTGCCGCTCTACCCCGACGACCCCGAAGTGGTGTGGAACGACGACTTCCTCAACGACTCCGCCAACTGTCTGGCCGAGGTGGTGCCGGACTTCGCCGACATGGACGGCGTGGTGCGGGTCATCCGGGTCGCCGATGCGGCCGACGGTCAGCTCCTCCAGGTCGTCATGGACGCGGAAGCCGACCGCGCGCTGGCGTTCTCGCGGATCGCCAGGCACAGGCGGTCTCCAGAATTCGCGCTCTCCGTCCTTCGGCAAACGCGGGAAACAGCCGAACCCCTGACAGGCCTCGAAGCGAACCCGGCGAAACCCCAAGGCTAATTTTGAATTCTAAATTTTGAATTTTGAATTCCGTCCACTCCAGACCCTGAATATTGGTCCACGGGCGGAACAGAATATGGCCGACTCCGAGAAATGGAATTCCACGATCTGATTGGATCGAACGCTGCCCGAGACTCGGTTCAATCGAAGCCGGCTGCGATGGATAATTCAAAATTCAAAATTCATAATTGATCACGCCTCTCTCACCCACCGAACGAGGTCCTTCAACTTCGGTTTCGAGCCGTGCATCAGGATCCCGACCCGGTAGATCTTGCCAACGATCCAGGTGCGAAGACGATCGCGCCCAACATGAACACCACCGACGCCGCGAGCTGAATCGGCGGCACCTGGGTCAAGGTCATGCGCAGGAACATCAGCATCGGCGTGAAGAACGGGATCAGTGACAGCACCACCGAGAGCGTGCCGTCGGGCTGGTTGAGGATCTGCATCATCAGCACCAGCGGCACGATCAGGAACATCGTCACCACGCCCTGGAAGTTCTGCGCCTCCTGTTCGGTGTCGAAGGCGGCGCCGATGCCGGCGTACAGCGTGCCGTAGAGCAGGAAGCCGAGCACGAAGTAGATAACGAAGAAGAACAGCAACTGGGCCGGCACCGCGGGCAGCTCCATCCCGCTGATGCCGAGTGCCGCGACCGCCCCCGGTGCCGAGATCGCCGCCATCAGGATCGCCCAGATCAGGAACTGGGTGAGACCGACCGCGCCGATGCCGAGGATCTTGCCGAGCATCAGCTCGAAGGGTTTGACCGTCGAGATCAGGACCTCGACCACGTGCGAGCTCTTCTCTTCGAGCACCCCGCGCATGACGTAGATGCCGTACATCAGCACCGTCATGTAGATGATCATCATGAAGACGTAGGCGAGCATGAAGGTCTGGCCCTGGTCCGAGGTCTCCTCGCCGCCCTTGCCGAGCTTGAAGGTGTTGAGCCCGACCCGGCGGGTGAGCTCGCGCACCGCGTCGGGGTCGAGACCGGCGCCGGTGAGGCGGTCGGCGACCATGACGTTGTTGACCGAACGTTCGATCACGGTCATCAGCTTGAAGGCGGAGACGTTGGGCGCCACGTACTCGGGCGTGCCGTCATCGGGCAGGTTGCCGGGATGACCAGCAGGCCGTCGAAGACCTTGTTCTGCACCTCGTTCTTGAGCCGCTCGCGGGTGGCCTCGATGTCGGTGCCCGGCGCCTGCTCGACCAGCGTGACGCTGAGTTTCTCGTCGTCTCCGGAGAGCAGGCGCTCGACCTCGGCCTGGACCGGCTCGAAGAAGCGGCCCGTGAGATCGAGCACCGCGACGTTGAACTCGCCGGCGCCGCGCGCGGCGAGCTAGGCGGGCAGGATCATCACCGCGCCGAGAAAGATCGGCACCAGCAGGGTCGAGATCCAGAAGGCCTTGGTGCGGACGCGTTCGAGGTACTCGCGACGGATGACCGCGAAGATTCTATTCAGCATGAGCTCTTGTCCTCTTCCACCGCGCGGATGAAGATGTTTTCGAGATCGGGGATGAAGCGGGTGAAGGTCTCGACCTGGCCGCGATCGAGCAGAGCGCGGAGCAGGTCGCTGGGCTCCCGTCCGTCCTCGAGCTCGAGCAAGCAGGTCCTCTTCAGCGGGTGGACTGAAGTGACGCCGGCGAAGCCCGCCAGGTCGTTTGCCTCGACGCCGGTGCTGATCCGCCAGGTGTTGCCGCCGTAGTCGGCGCGGATGCGGTCGAGCGGGCCGTAGAGGATCGGCCGGGCGCGGTTGATCAGGCAGATGTCCGAGCACAGCTCGTCGACCTGCGGCAGCACGTGGGTCGAGAGCACGATGGTCACGCCCTCCTCCGCCATCTCCTGCATCAGGTCCTTGAGCGCGCGGGTGTTGATGGGATCGAGGCCCGAGAAGGGTTCGTCGAGGATCAGCAGCGGCGGCCGGTGGAGGATGGTGCCGATGAACTGGATCTTCTGCTGCATCCCCTTGGACAGATCCTCCACCTTGTGGGTCGCCCACTCGTCGAGCTCGAAACGCTCGAGCCAGGCCGACGACCGCTTCCTGGCCTCGCCGGGTCGCGATGCCGCGGATCGTGCCCAGGTAGACCAGGTGCTCGAGCACCTTCATCTTCTTGTAGAGCCCGCGCTCCTCGGGCAGGTAGCCGATGATGCGGCGGCGGTCGTCATCCACCGGGTTGCCGTCGAGCAGCACCGTGCCGGTGTCCGAGGCGATGATCCGCATGATCATGCGGATGGTCGTGGTCTTGCCGGCCCCGTTGGGTCCCAGCAGCCCGAAGACCGAACCGCGCGGGACCGAAAAGCTGATGTCGTCGACCGCCACGTGGTCGCCGTAGCGTTTGCACAGATTCTTGATTTCGAGAATCGCGTCCACTCCGCCTCCTTGTTGGCGTCGGAGCATACTACGCACAACCTGGTGAGCCTGTTCCAAGCTTCCGTGGGGAGCCCGCCGCCGCGGTCCGGGACCGCGGCTTCGGTCGCGCCGGGCGGCGCCTCCAAACGCAAGCGTTTGTCGGAGCCGCCCGCCGCGACCGGGTGCGCCAGGGGCGCACCTGCGGGCTCTTCCACGTTGGTGTGGTGCACCGGTAATGACGCCTTCGAGTGAGTGAAGATCCTCGCTTTATCGTCCCGCCCCCGCCCCCCACCCACCCACCCTCGGAAATCCGCGCGCTTCGCGCTAGCGGATTTCCGAGGGGCGGGGGCAATTTGACCTGGGCATCGCCAACGTCTGCGCGTGCCACCTGACGGAGAGCGGTGACTGGTCCAGTGAGTTCTCAACATGTGGGTCCGAAGTAGGGTGGGCCTTGGCCCACCTTCAGACTCGCGCCGGGCATGAGGATCCCGATGTCTTGTGGGGCAGGCGTCCCGCCTGCCATCGGCTACAAATTTGTCGGCATGAGGATTCCGATCTCTTGTGGGGCAGGCGTCCCGCCTGCCAGCGGCTCTTGATTGGCCGGAATGACGGTGCCGATCTTTTGTGGGGCAGGCGTCCCGCCTGCCATCGGGTGCCTCGGCGCAGCCTCTCAGCCGAAGCCGAGCGGATGCGCGGAAAATCCGAAATTCGAAATCCGAAATCCGAAATCCGCATCGGGCTTGCACTGAGAATGACCCTGTGGCAGAATGCGTCTCCTTGAGCTGCGCCGATAGCTCAATTGGATAGAGCATCTGGCTACGGACCAGAAGGTTGGGGGTTCGAGTCCCTCTCGGCGCGCCACTTTTCGTTCGAACGAGTTCGAACGAAAAGTGTCCCGGCGTAGCTGAAAGCGAAGCCGGACGAATCCCCCGCAGTTCGGTCCCGCGAAAACGAAGCCCCTGCTCCGGGGTGTTGGTCGCGGCCTCCCCGAAAGTTCGAAAGTGACGCTCGTTGGACGTGGGGCTCCTAGAACTGCAGCGTTCATTCCGAGTCCGCAGGGGCCGGTCTTTTTCTGAAAACCAAAGGGCCGGACTGACTCATGGGTCGTTTGTCGGTAGGCGGAACAGCCGCAACTCCACTGACGGCCGATTGCGCACTTCGATGCGAAGTACGTGATAGCCCGGGGTGATCGCGGAGGTGTCGAGGATCGCGGCCCCGTGCCGACCTCGAATTCGACCCGCGCGAAGCCAACGGTACGCCACTGGTGCGCCGTCCACGAACACGCGGGGTCTGGTCCCTAGGCGGGGTACCGCAACCGACATTGCGAAGACACCATCTGCGCATGACGTTTCGGCGGCTTCAAAAAATGCCTGGCACCGAGTTCCGTACTTATGAGTCATTTTCCTCGCTCAGAATACGTGTCACGCAGGGCGTTGCAGATTCGTCTCGCACCCGTGTCGGGAAGGGGCCGCTTCGGGCTCCTGGTTTCGCGAGTCGGTCACCAGGTAACGCCGATGCGGCTGCCGGCTGAGTTGGCCTGGCGTCATATTGGAATCGACCATCGACGTGGCACGTAGTCCAGTCAACAGCGTGCTTGAATCCATTTGGTCGTAGCATCCTCTCGAAGCTTCGAGATGGTTCGAAATTGCGACCACGGGTTCGGACTATGATGGGGCGCCATGAACGAGTCGGCTGAGGAAAGAGGGACGAAGAAACGGCGCGGCACCGACCGCGTGGAACCCATCAACTTCCGCACCAAATGCGGGGAGGTTCTCGACCAGAACCACCTCAGGGATCACGAGGCGGTGTCGATTGATGCCTGACGGTGAGACGCGAACCTCACGGCAGGGCTCGGTCATCCAAACCGTGATCGGGGTGGTCTTCGGCGTTGTGATGCTCGGCGTCGACGTCTGGATATTCGTCTCCTCGAACGGCCCGGAACGCCCGTCGACGGGTGGCGGTTGGATTCTCTGGTGCGCCGCAAACCTGGCGCTGTTCCTCCTGTTGATTCTCGGTGTAGCCGTGGTCTCTGGTTTGTTCTATCTGACACGCAGAGTGCCACCGCTTTCGTGGGTCGTGCGCTGGGTGAGCAGGGGCGAGGACGCCATCGACAGGATGCTCCGGGTGAGTCTGCTCGCGATCGTGTTCCTCGGGCTGTTTCTGGTGGTTCTTCGACTGATCGTCGGACCAACGTGATGAGCGAAAGGAAGGTGAAGAATGGGTATGAACGTTGACGTTTCGACGCAAACACCGGATTTCGAGTCTGCGGTTGTGAACATGAGCAAAGAGGAAGCCCTCGAGCACTTCTCCAAATGGCCGTGGCAGAAGCACCTCGATCGCCAGCAGGAAATGGAGGCCGCCGGTGAGGAGGCCTGTCCGCCGAGCATGGGCTTCGGGACGACCGACCGCAATGTATTTCTCTATCAACGTCGGTCCAGGTGTCTTCGATCTCCACATCAGTTTCTTCCCGGACCAGACAGCGGTTCGGGCTGTTCACCAAGAAAGAAGACCTCGATTGGGATGTTCCGGGTGCCACCGCCGAGCTCGCGGCCCGCTTCATCGAGGCGATCTCTGGAGACGACGACGAGGCTTTCATCGCCTTTGCGAACTCGAACTCGACCGGTGCGTACTGAGAAGTTCGGGCGCCTGGCGTGAGGTCCGCGAGGTCAACTGCCGGCGCAAGGGTGATCACAGAACAATATCTCTCCTGCGACGTATGACATGTCGAGAAGACAGGCGGTGAGAATCGCCCCGTCGCGAACGGCGCCGCGAACGAGTCGGCGCTGCCGGGAGATCGCCGATGCGGACGGCGACACCCGGGATTTCCGTAGCCCCTGCAGTCCGCCCCGCCGACGGGGAGGGGAGCATGAGGGCGCGGCAACTCGTGGTCGCATATGGCAATCGCCACGGTGTTCGGTGCGACCCTGGCGTTCGGCGAAGAACCCGAGGATGCCGCCAGTGCGCGGGCAGGTACCTGGCCCCCGACGCGGCAACGCGGGTCTCGTACGCGGACATCATTTCGCCGCCACGAGGCCTCGAGCCCTGGATCCACCACTCGATGCCCGAGGCGATGCGTTCGAAGATCGAACGGGCCTTCGAGATCGCCGCGGAACGGGTACGGCAGCATCCCGAGTGCGCCGAACTGTTTTCGCCGTTTGCAGTCGACGGCGTCGATCTGTTGGCCCGATCGATGTATTTCCCCGCCGGTCCGCAGCTGCAGACGACGCGGTGCCGCCACGCCTTTGCCGTGACCGAGATCGGCGGCCCCACGATCCGGGTGTGCCGCAAGGTCACCGCCCATTCCGACGAACGGGTGGCGACGGCGCTGATTCACGAGGCGCTGCACCACGCGGGGCTCTGCGAGTACCCGCACGACCGCACGGCCATGCTCTCGGGCGAGATCAACAACCTGGTCATGCAGAGGTGCGACCTGCGGTGATCTTCAGCCGGTCAGCCTACAGCATCCCGGCCACGATCTCCTTGAGCAGCTTGGCGGCGACCATGGCGGTCATGCCGTGGATGTCGCGGTCGGGGTTGAGCTCGACGATGTCGGCGCCGGTGAGGGGACACGGCAGGGCGTGGATGATGTCGAGGACCTGCCGGGTCGAGAGCCCACCGGGTTCGTAGTGCGAGATTCCAGGGGCGAAGGCGGGGTCGAGGACGTCGAGGTCGAGGGAGAGATAGAGCGGCGGCGCGAGGCTCGCGAGGACCGCGGTCAGGTCATCGGTGGGACCGAAGGTCTCGACGCCGAAGCGCTTGGCCTGTTCGCGCTGGTGGGGGTTGGCGGTGCGGATGCCCAGCGACACCATGCGGGCGGCCAGCCCCTCCTCCATGACGCGGGCGAAGGGGCACCCGTGCGACAGCCGCGACCCGTCGAGCTCGTCGTAGAGGTCGGGGTGGGCGTCGAGGTGGAGGATGGTGAGACCGCTGTGAACGCGTGCGTGTGAACGCACCAGCGGGTAGGAGATCGAATGGTCGCCTCCGAGGGTGACCACGCGTTCACCGTCCGCGAGCAACCGGCCGACGAAATCCTCGATCTCGGAGAACGAGGGTTGCGCCTCGGCGCTGCCGACATCCCCGGCGTCCCGCCACCGCCCATCGGCACCGAGGTCGATGCCGTTCTCCGCACAGAGATTCGAGGACGGGACTGTGGAGGGCCTCGCGGATGCGGTCCGGCGCCGCGGCCGCGCCCCGGAGAAAGGAGGAGTTCTCGTCCAGCGGAACTCCGACGACGACGACCGCGTTGTTCATGTTCATGCTCGGAATTGTAACGGTCCTCGCCGCACCTGTGAGCGATTCCCGTCTGGAGTAAACTCGGCGTCAGATCCGGCGATGTCCACGATCAGTGGTGCGGAATTCGGGAGGAGTTCGAATGATCGGGCGGACGCTTTCTCACTACGAGATCATCCGCAAGCTCGGTGAGGGCGGGATGGGGGAGGTGTGGCTGGCCCGCGACACCAAGCTCGACCGCGAGGTGGCGATCAAGGTGCTGGCGCCGGAGGTGGCCGCCAACCCCGAACGGCTCGAGCGCTTCCGCCGCGAGGCCAAGGCGGTGGCGGCCCTCAACCACCCCAACATCGTCACCATCTATTCGGTCGAGGAGGACGGCGATGTGCCGTTCTTCACCATGGAACACGTCGAGGGCACGACGCTTTCGAAGATCATCCCGGTCAACGGTCTCGACACGGGGCGCTTTCTCGATCTCGCCATTACCATCGCCGACGCCTTGAGCGCAGCCCACGCGAGCGGCATCACCCACCGCGATCTCAAACCGGGCAACATCATGGTTTCGGCAACCGGACAGATCAAGGTGCTGGATTTCGGTCTCGCCAAGGTTGCGCGGGAGGAGTCGAAGGAGGTGCACTCGGACTCCCACCTCGAGACCGAGTTTCTGACCTCGGAGGGCAAGATCCTCGGCACCACGCCCTACATGTCGCCCGAACAGCTCAAGGGCAAGGTGGTGGATCAACGGTCGGACATCTTCTCCCTGGGGACCATCCTGTATGCGATGGCGACCGGCAAGCACCCGTTCCTGGCCGAGAGCTCGGCCGAGGTGATCTCCTCCATCCTCAGCCACCACCCGCCCGAGGTCGCCGAGGTCCGCGAGGGGCTGCCGGATTATCTCAGCGGCGTCATCCGGCGGTGTCTGGAGAAGAACCCCGCCGACCGCTACCAGTCGGCGCGTGGGCTCGAGGATGATCTCGCACGATTGCGCGACGGCATCCGCAGCGGCACCGTGCCGCGGACCGTCATCATGTCCGGACCGGTGGCAGCCGCGCGGTCGAGATTCCGGCCCGGGTGGCGGGTTGTCGCCCTGGTGGCGGCGGTGGCGGCCGTGGCCGCGATGGTGGGTGCGATCGTCATGGGGAAGGTCGGTTCAGGGAGAACTGCGCCGCTCAAGACTCTGGCGGTGATGCCCTTTGCCAATCTCACCGGCGACGGCGGGCTCGATTACCTCGCGGAGGGAGTATCGGCCGGGCTGATGAGTCTGCTGCGGGAGGAACAGGGTCTGCAGGTGGTGGGTCGATCGGAGGCGTGGAAGACCGGTGACCGGAGCGCTGCCGATCTGGCGGGAGAACTCGGGGTCGGGTCCGTGGTGGACGGGGAGATCCTCAAACAGGGGAGCCGGCTCGAGACCACGGTGAGCCTGATCGACACCTCGACCGGTTTGGTCTTGTGGTCCCACACCTACGCAGCACCCAGCGGTGACATCTACTCGCAGCAACGGACCATGGCGTCCGACGTCGCGACTTTTCTTTCAATTCCACTGTCCGAGGAAGATCGGCGACGGCTCGCCCGCGAGCCCGGGGGCGCCGGCCAGGCCTATGACTTCTACGTGACCGGTCGCCGTTTTCTCGATCGTGTCGATGACGCTCGCGGGCCGGACGCCGCCGCCGAGAACTTCCGCCAGGCCCTGCGTCTCGACCCGGACTTCGCGCTGGCCCATGTCGGCCTCAGCGAGGCGTTGTGGGAGATCTACCTGCGAGACATCGATCGCGCGGCGCTCGAGGAGGCGGAGGATCACGCTGAGATGGCGCGCGAGCTCGCTCCCGGGTTGGCAGACGCACGGCTCGCTCTGGCCCGCGTCTACCGGACGACGGGTCGCCAGGAGGCGGCCGCCGAGGAGGTGGAGGCGGCGCTTGCCGACCACCCCCGGGCGGACGTCGTGCAGCGCGAGCTCGGGCGGGTCGCCGAGAGGATGGGAGATCTGGAAGAGGCGGAACGGTCGCTGCGCGCCGCCGCCTCGCTGCGGCCGGAGGATTGGACCAACTGGAACGCGCTCGGCAGTTTCTACGCCCGCAACGGCGAGTACGAGGAAGCTCGGGACGCCTTTGTGGAGGCGGCTGAGGTGGCCCCTCCGGACGTTGAGATGCCGCGGGAGAAGCTCGCCACCTACGCCCTCCAGGTCGGTGAGGTCGATACCGCAATCGATCTTTACGAGAGTCTTCCGAAGCCGATCCGCAGCCCGCGTCTGGCGTCGAACCTCGGTACGGCCTATTTTTTCTCCGACCGTCCAGACCGGTGGCAGAGAGCCGAGGAGAACTATCTGCTGGCGGTGCGGCTGAACCCGCAGGACCCCATGTACCAGGCCAATCTCGGCGATCTCTATCAACGCTTGGAGCGATCCAACGAGGCGCGCGAGCGGTACCGGCTTTCGTGCGATCTGTTGGAAGAGCGGTACGCCGACGACCCCGACGATCCGACCCTGATTTCCGAACTGGCCTTCACTTCGGCCAAGGCGGGCGATTGCGACCGCGCCCTGAGGTTGATGCCTGAGCTCGAGCAGGTCCTACCGGATACCGGCCCCAACGCCCACCAACTGGCCTACGTCTACGCTCTCTGCCGGCAGGATGATGCCGCCGTCGCAGCCCTGGCGCGGGCGATCGCCCACGGCGAACCGCCGGAGCTGATCCGCCAGGAGGATGAATTCCTCAACCTCCACGACCGCCCGGACTTCAAGGCTCTGGTTGGCGGAGGTTAATCGTCCCAGCGGATCCGGGGGTCGACGGTGCACAGCTCGACGGACTTCACGCCGTCAACGCAGGCAAAGACGGTGACCGCGTAGGGCCACTCGGCGCCGTCGATCTTGGGTTTGTCGGGCTGGACCTTGATGTCGCCGACGCCGCACGCGAGGTCGACGTCGCCGAAGTAGTTCTCCGTGGCGCCGCCCTTGTCGGGGTCCCAACGGAGCTCCCAGAAGAGCTCGGGGTGCTGGTCGTTGGGCAGGGCCTCCCAGTAGACCTTTTTGATCTTGGCCTTGTTGCCGCGCTGGATGACGCCGACCTCGGGAACGACGGTGATCGAACAACTCGCCGTCACCACCCACGGCGACCTCGAGCGTGACCGTCTTGGCATCGGGCGGATCGGCGCTGACGGTGGCGGCACCGGCAACGAGAAACACGGCGGCGGCGCACAGGATCGGGATACGAATTGCACGGTTGGACATCTTCACCCTCCATCGGTTGGCGCGAACTGGCTCGCAGCGTCAATAGACTCGATCTCAATTGATGACCGGTGAAGGGTATCGGTCCCCTTACCGGTCGTCAAGGTGAAGTCGGTCTCCTCGTGGCGTGCCGCCGCGGCGAAGCCCGCTTGGCGGCATCAAAAACCCCCTCGGGTCGAGGGGGTTCGAATCAACTGTGTGTTCGGTTTACCAACCGTCGCCGCCGCCACCGCCACGATAGCCGCCGCCACCGCCGCCGCCACGGTAACCACCACCACCGCCGCCGCCGCCACTGCGCCGGTCCTGAGCCACATCGACCCTGATTGCACGGCCGTCGAGCTGAAAGCCGTTCATGGCCGCGATCGCTTTGTCCGCAGCCTCATCGTCGTTGAAGGTGACGAACCCGAAGCCGCGCGAACGACCGGAGTCGCGGTCGCAGATCACCTTGGCTTCGGAGATCTCGCCGAACTGCGCGAATGCCTCGTGCAGCCCGTCATCATTTGTGTCCCAACTCAAGCTCCCAACGAACAGTTTCTTTGCCATCGCTACCGTTTTCCTTCCGGGGTGCACTGCCCTCTCGGGCCCCCCTGTTTCGTTGTGGTGAATCCGCCGATTCACCCTTTCGCCGGCCGCCCCAGCGGCGGCCACACAGGCGTCTCAATATACAATAAATTCGCGAATTTCAAGTGGGTTGGGGGCTTTCCGGGGGCGTTGGCGGACGACCGCAGATTGTCAGTATTCTCGGTTCAGGTTTCCATGCGCGGCACGTAACCGCAGGCTGCGGCCAGACCGGTGACGGCCTCGAGACGTGACCGCACGACCGACGCGTCTTCGTCGAGACGGCGATCTCGCGGTGACCAGCGCGCCTCCAGGCGGTCGGCTCGACAGCGGACCCGGACGAGGTTATCGGTCTCGAGCACCCCTCGAAACGATGTCCGCACCTGATCCGCGCCAAACAACGAACGCAGCCCGCTCTCGTCCTCGGCGGTAAATCGCAGCCGCAGATCGAGGTCGGGGTCGCCGATCTCCAGATCCTCGAGGAAGCCCATCTTGACCATCAGGCGGGAGCCGGCGCCAGCCAAATCCGCCGACCACGTGCCCGCGCCGGTCACGGCCAGGCGCAGCGACGCCCCGCCGGGGTTGTTTTGCGATGCCGGGCTGGATGGTGTAGCGGCAGGTGAAACCACGGTAGAGGCCTTCGACGGTCAAGCCGAATGGGCCGATCTTTCGACAGGTCCCGAAATCGAAGGCCGGCGCCAACGCTTGAGACGTTTGCGCCCACCCGCCGCATCACCGACGACTGCGATGGCGACACCGATCAACACCACCGCAATGGCGATGGCAGCGAACAGATCATCGGGGTTCATCGGCTTCTCAGTGTACCTGGGCGGCGTGCAACGGCTACAATCACCGACCATGAATACGTTGGAAGGTCTTCGCGGGAAATTGGACGAGGTGGATCGGCGCCTGCTCGAGGTGCTGCAGGAACGCTTGCAGACGGTGGCCGGGATCGCACGGGTCAAGGCGGAGGGTCTCTCCTTCCTGCGCGATCACGAACGCGAAACGGAACTCCTCGCCCGGGTCGAGGGCTGGGCCCGCGAGCTGGGGCTCGACGGTTTTCGTACCCACGAGATCTTCCGCGAGATCATCGCGATGTCCCTCAAGGCCCAGGAGGAGGCCCTGCTCAAACGCGACCAGGTGGAGCGGTCGGCGCGAGGGGCGCTGCGGGTGGCCTTTCAGGGCATCGAGGCCTCCTACAGCCAACTCGCGGCAACCAAGTACTTCGCGGCGCGGTCGGCATCGATGGAGTTCGTCGGCCGCCGCACCTTTGCCGAGGCGCTGGCGATGGCGGAGAGCGGCGAGGTGGGCTACGCCTTTCTGCCCATCGAGAACACCACCGCGGGCTCGATCAACCAGACCTACGATCTCCTGCGCCAGACCGACCTGAGGATCGTCGGCGAAGAGATCCTGCATGTGCGGCACTGTCTCCTCGGCGTCGAGGGGGCGAAACCGCGCCACTCTGCGGCGCGTGCTGTCGCACCCCCAGGCCCTCACCCAGTGCTCGCGCTATCTCGCCGGTCTCGGCGAGGTCGAGCTGGTGGCGTTCGAGGACACTGCGGCCTCGGCGCGCGAGGTGCGGCGGCCGGGGTTGCGACCCAGGGTGCGATTGCGAGTTTTGAAGCGGCGGAGATCTACGGGCTCCGGGTCCTCGAGGAGGGCATCGCCGACCAGGAGGAGAACTGGACCCGCTTCGTGGTCATCTCGGGTCTCGAGATCGAGCTCGATCCGCGGATCCCTTCCAAGACCTCGCTGGTCCTCACCACTCCTCACCGCGAGGGCGCTCTGGCCCACTGTCTCAACCTCCTCGCCGAGCACGGCCTCAACCTGACCAAGCTCGAGTCGCGCCCGGTCCCGAGCCGGCCGTGGGAATACCTTTTCTACGTCGATATCGAGGGCTCCGTGGATTCCGAGTCGGCCGCGCTCGGGATCGCCGAGCTGCGGCGGGAGTGCCCCTATCTGAGGGTGCTCGGCAGCTACCCGGCGCGCACGACCGCCGCCGGTTCGGTCGATCGTTTCAACGGACGGGACGAGTGATCAGCGTCGACGCCCTGTACGTCTATCCAGTGAAGTCGTGCGGCGGCGTTCAGGTGGATGCCGCTCGGGTCACGGCGACCGGGTTTCGAGTGGGACCGGCGGTGGATGGTGGTGGGTGAGGACGGCCGCTTCCTGAGCCAGCGCGAGCATCCGAGGTTGGCGCTGGTGAGGGTGAAACTTGCCGAAGACCGGCTCCTGCTTTCCGCTCCCCACCTGGCCGATCTCCACGTGCCGTTGCAGCGCGATGAGGAATCGGCGGTCCGGGTCACGGTGTGGCGCGACGAGTGCGACGCGATCGACGAGGGCGCCGCCGCCGCGGCGTGGTTTTCCGACCACCTCGGGGTCGGCGCACGGTTGGTTCGGCTCGCCGGCGACGATGCGCGCCCCCTCGGCGCGAGCGCCGCCCAACCCGGGGACAGAGTGTCCTTTGCCGACGCCTATCCTTTTCTGCTCCTGTCGCAGGGCTCGCTGCAACAGCTCAACAACCGCCTCAATCTCCCCGTGCCGATGGACCGATTTCGACCCAACATCGTCGTCGACGGCTGCAAGCCGCATGACGAGGACAATTGGGGGTCGGTGCGGATCGGCGAAGTCGATTTCGCGGTCGTCAAGCCGTGCTCCCGCTGCGTGGTGACGACCACCAACCAGCAGACGGCCGAAAGGGGGCGCGAACCCCTCCAGACCCTGGCCACCTATCGGCTCGAGGACGGACAGGTGCTCTTCGGCCAGAACCTCGTCCACCGTGGCTCAGGCACCGTGCGGGTCGGCGATCAGATCGTGATCCTGGAGCTGCATCGACACGCGGCCCCATTCTGCGACGACTGATAGAATACCGCGATGGGAGATCGGACGCCGCAGTCACGCGTGCGCACCGTCGGTTGGGTCGGGTTGGTGGTCAACCTGCTCCTGGCCGCCGCCAAGGCGGCGGCCGGAGTCCTCGGCCACAGCCAGGCGGTTCTTGCCGACGCCGTCCACAGTCTGTCCGACACGGTCACCGATATCGCGGTGATCCTGGGGGTCCGCTACTGGTCGGCGCCCGCCGATGAAAACCACCCGCACGGGCACGGACGCATCGAAACCCTGATCACCGTCGTCATCGGTCTCGCGGTCGGCGGGGTCGCGGTGGGTCTCGGAATCGAAGCGATCCGCGGTCTTCGTCACCACTCGACGACGCCCCCCTCGGACATCGCGCTGGTTGCGGCGCTGGCCTCGATCGTCATCAAGGAATGGATGTACCGCTGGACGGCGGCGGTGGGGCGGGAGGTGCGCTCTCCGGCCCTGGTCGCCAACGCCTGGCACCACCGCTCCGACGCGATCTCGTCGATCCCGGCGGCCATTGCCGTCGCGATCTCGTTGATCGTTCCCGAGTGGGCGGTGGTCGACAGGGTCGGTGCGATCGTCGTGTGCCTTCTGATCCTGCAGGTGGCGTGGCGCATCCTGCGACCGGCGCTCGACCAGCTCGTCGATGCCGGCGCGCCCGCGGCGGATTGCCGCCGGATCGAGAAGCTGGCTCTCGAGGTCGATGGCGTCGAGGCGGCGCACGCGGTTCGCACGCGGTACGTCGGCTCGTCGCTGGCCGTCGATCTCCACGTCGAGGTCGACGGCGGGCTGAGCGTCGCCGAAGGCCACGCGATCGCCAGGGCCGTGCGCCGCAAGCTCGTGAACGAAGGTCCCGAGGTGGCGGACGCCATCGTTCAGATCGAGCCCTACCGATTGCCGCCTTCCAGCTGATGCGGAGATCCGCCGACCCCGCTGTAAACTCCCGCCATGAACACGGTCGGTTCTTTTGCTGGAGTCGCACGCGCCCCCTTTCTGCTGCTGCCGCCGACGCTGGTGGCGAGCGGTGCGGCGGCCGCCGCGTGGGACGGGTCCTTTTCGTGGTCGCGAACGCTGCTCGCCGCAGTCGGCCTGGTGGCGTTGCACATGGCGGTCAACATCTTCAACGAGTGGAGCGACATGCGCACCGGCATTGATCTCCACACCGAACGCACGCCGTTCTCCGGAGGCAGCGGGACGTTGCCGTCCGGTGCCATGAGCACCAGGACGGCGTTCTGGTTCGGCGTTGTCTGCTCGGTCGTGGGTCTCGTCATCGGTGTGTGGTTTGTGCGGCAGGTTGGGTGGGTCCTGCTGCCGATCATCCTCGCCGGCGCGATCTCGGTTGTGGCCTACACCGACGCTGCTCGCGCGGATCGGCGTCGGCGAGGTGGCGGCGGGCTTCGGTCTCGGAGCGGGCCCGGTCATCGGCACCGCGCTGGTGCAAAACGGTGATTGGAGCACGGCCGCGGCGTGGGTCGCGGTCCCGGCCTTTTGCATGACCTTCAACCTCCTCTTCCTCAACGAGTTCCCCGATGAGGCGGCGGACCGCGGAGGCGGCCGGCGCAATCTCGTGATCCTGCTGGGCCGCAAGCCGGCGGCATGGATGTATGCAGTGGTGGGTCTTCTCGCCCCGCTGGCGATCGTCGGACGGGGTCGTGGTCGGGGCCCTGCCCTCGCTGTGTCTGGTTGCCGCGGCGCCTTCGCTGTTGCTCGCCAAGCCTCTGCGGTGGGTCTTTTCGGACCCCGCAGTTACCGGTCCCGATTCCCGCCCTCGGCGCCAACGTGGTCTGGAACCTCGCGACCAACACCTTGCTTGCCGTGGCGTTTGCCGTCGCGCTCATGACACGGGGCTGAGTTCCCGGAGCGTCACCGCTTTCTGACGGCTCGCGTGTCGCCCTCCGAGACGACCCGATTGCGGCCCGCGTCCTTTGCCCGGTAGAGCGCGCGGTCGGCCGCTCGGAGCACGGTGTCCGGGGTGCTGTGGCGGGCGTTCGGGCCGGCGACTCCGATGCTCACCGTGACCGAAATCAGGCGGGCCGGCTGCGTCGGCGTTTTTCGGACTATTGGGTTTTTTGCGCGGGCGGTCCTTGGCGCGGAGGGCGAACTTGCGGCTGGCAACCGCGGACCGCACGACCTCGAGGTGTTCGCGAGCGGTCGTCGGGGTCGCTCCGGGGAACAGGATGGCGAACTCCTCGCCGCCGTAGCGGTAGGCACGTCCGCCGCCTCTGACCTTGCGCAATTCGGTGGCGACCATCCGCAGCGCTTCGTCTCCCGCCTTGTGACCGTGGCGGTCGTTGAAGCGTTTGAAGTGGTCGACATCGACCATCGCGATCGAGTAGTCGCCCTCGAGAGTCTGCAGGGCCTCCTCCAGCGCACGGCGACCCGGAAGCTCGGTGAGCCCGTCGTGGTACGCGAGACGGTAGGAATCCTCGACCACGCCGAGGAGCAACACGACCTGAGCGGCGGCGAAGGCGAGAGTTGCAGAGGCGAGGTCTCTGGCCCGGGAGAAGGGCGAGCGCCGCCGCCGCGAGGACCCACAGCAGGGCGCCCTCGAAGGCTTCACGGCGGGCGGCGAACGCGAGCGCGATAAAGGCGGCGGCGATCAGAAAGACCAGCCGCGCGACATCCGGGGCGGCCAGAAAGTGGGAGAAGCCGGTCATGGCGCCGGGTTCCGCGCCGGGAGCGACGAGGCCGTGCGCCGCGGCTGCAAACCAGCTCAGCGCCAGCACTGCCACGACCAACACCACGGTCTGGAGATTGCCGATCGGACGCTCGGGCAGCAGGGCGAGGAGAGCGAGAAGGACCGGCACGATCAGAACCAGGGTCGTTCCGGCGCCGTCCAGGTTATCGGCCAGAGGGCCCCGCACCAGGAAGTTCGAGGCTCCGACCAGCAACGCGGCCACCGCGAGGCGGCCGCGGCGAAATCGCCAGGCCAGCACGATCAGCAGCAACGCGAGCACTTCGGCAAGGACATCGGTGACCGGGCGATGGCTCTCGAAGAGACCGGTGAGACCGGCGATCCAGGCGACCAGCACCGGCAGCCCGCCCAACAGGACCGTGATGACGCCGGCGCCCCTCACGGGACGATTGTAGATGCGCGGGCTGTCGGTGATCTCAAGATCGCGGCCGTCGCTTCACCGCCGCCAACGCCGGATGGGACCTGTTTGCCTTTGACCTCGATCGACCACACCATATTGTCGTCGTCTTCGAACGAGAGAATGTAGTCCGTGACCTGGCCATCGAGCGTCACCTCCAGCTTGGTGTTCTGTCGGAGGTCGTACGAGCCCACCACGTCGTTGTTGAGGCTGATCAGCCTGTCGGAAAAGTTGTAGACGTCGGACTCCCTTGAAGTTCATCTCGACTCGGTACCAGTCGCCCTCGATTCTCAACCCGTTGTTGGCGAGGAGTCCGATCCGGTCCTTGTTGTCCCACAGGACCATCGCGATGATGGCGATGATGAGAACGAAGATGAGCCGTCTGAGGAAGGTTCTCATGAGCTCTCCCGGGCCGCCGGTGCGGCAAATCGATTGTAGACGATGAGCCCGACGGCGGTCGTCACCGCGAGGCCCGCGAACAACACCCACATACCGCCCGGCCGGTTGATTCCCTCCGGCCCGAAGTGTTGGTACGCGACTCCGGAAACCAGCCCGCCGAACAGATTGCCGAGAGCCACGCACCAGTAGAAGTAGCCCATGTACATCCCGACCTTCTCGGGCGGCGCGATGCGTCCGGCGTACTCCTTGGAACGCGGGCTGGCCAACATCTCGCCGACCGAAAAGACCAGGATGGCGGCAACCACCACCCAACCGGTGGCGCCGGCGAGGTAGATCAGGAAGCTCGCCACCGTCACCGCAACCCCGAGAATGATGCTGGTGAGGGGCGACCGCCGGCGGACCAGGTACGAGATCAGGACCTGAAAGCAGATGATGCCGAAGGCGTTGAGGTTGATGATGTACTCGGGCTTGATCTGACCGTTTTCGAGCAGCGCCCGGCTCCAGCTGTCGAGATCGGCGCCCACGACTCCGGCCACCGCGGACAGGGCCGCGCTGCAGATCGGTGGTGTCGACGTAGTCTCGAATGTACTCGGGCACCGTCATGAAGATCTGGTTGAACGATGTCCAGAACCCGGCCATCAGGAGAAGAAACAGCAGGTAGCGGCCCTCTCCGATCCGCATCGGCTGCAGCGGCCACGGGGCTGACTGGTCCTTGTGCGCGGCCCGCAGGACAACGTCGAACAGCAGGTTGCCGGCGAGCCAGACGCCGGACACCAGCGCGACGCGCGGGAAGCTCCACCACTTGGAGCCCATGACCAGCATGACCAGGAGACCGGAGACGAGGATGAAGAACCGGAGATTTCCGACCACCGCGACCATGCCGGCGAAGACCTCGCGCAGGCTGCGACGGCTCTCCGACTCCTCGTCGCGCGGAGGCTCGGTGTAGAGGGCGAGACAGGTGAGGCCCATGACGACGATCCAGCCCGCCGAGGCCCAGAAGACATACTTCCAATCCCAGCCGCGGACCACGCCGGCGACGATCGGGCCGCACAGAACCCGCCGATGTTGACCATCATGTAGAAGATCCCGAAGCCCATGGAGCTGGTCTCTTCGGTGGTGGTCTTGGCCACGGTCGAGATCACCACCGGTTTGAACATGCCGTGGCCCACCGCAACCAGGAAATAGACGCTGAGAAAGCCCCAGAAGGTGCGTGGCGCGGCCAGCAGGATATAGGCCGGGGCCATGACCACCGCCGAGGCCAGGAACATCCGTTTGAAACCGTAGCGATCGGCCAGCGCTCCGAACACCGCCGGGAAGAGGTAGAGGAAGAACGTGGCAAGGCCCTGGATGACGCCGCGATCCGCGGAGCTGAATCCGAGACCACCGTCGGCGACGCTGTTGGTGAGATACAGGGTGGACACCGCGTAGAACCCGTACCACCCCATGCGTTCGAAGATCTCCATGGTGTTGGCGGTCCAGAAGGAACGCGGGAACTGGCGCCAGATGGATGTGTGAGCCGACAGTAGAGCCTCCTCTTTCGATTGCCGGTTGGTCTGCAGACGATTTCACGGGAATAATAGACTATCGTAGCGGTTCGACATGGTGACATTCATTTCGCTGTTCTCTGTGGTTGGTGGTCGACACCCTCCCCGTCCAGGTGGCGGTGGATCCCGGTGTGGCTTCGGTGGAGATCTTCCTCGACGAACAGCAGCATCGGTGTGATCGAAGGACCGCCCTGGCAGCTGAAGTGCGATTTCGGATCGACCCTGCGACCGCACGAATTGGTGGCCGTGGCCCGAGGTGAGGACGGCAATGAACTCGGGCGTGCGGAGCAGTTGGTGAATCTGCCGCGATCGAACGCGGAGGTGCAGATCGTCTTCGAGGCCGGGGCCGCGGGTCATCCGGAGGCGCTTCGGGTCGTCACCGAGAGCGGTGAACGTCTGAAGCCCCTCGCCATTTTTGCGACTTTCGACGGACGTGCGCTCATGCGCGGCCCGGGAGACAGGTTCGTGCTCCCGGACCACGACCCGCTCCAGATCCACATCGTCAGTGTCGAGGCCCATTTCCCCGACGGGGTGACGGCGCGGCAGGATGTGACGTTTGGTGGAACCTTCGGCAGCAGGGTCGCCACCGAGCTGACCGCGGTGCCGGTCATCACCGACGAGGCCGAACTGCCGCCGGTAGAAGATCTTCAGGGTCTCTTCCGAGTTCATGGGAAACCGGTCACGGTGGCGGCGGTGGAACAGCCGGGCGTCCGGTTGTACGTCGTGCGGGACCATGGTGCGTGGCCCTACCTGCAACGCATGGGCCAGCAGACAGATCAGCGTTCCCGCAGTATCAGCCGCGCACGATGCAGCAATTCAGAGATTCTGAGAGATTCCACCGCTGATCTGGCCGACGCCGAGCTGCCGGCCGACACGAACTCGTTTCACCTGGTCTTGCCAACCCTACCTATTCACGGGGTCTGATGTTGTTTCCGATCGGTCAGCCGCTCGACATCAAGACGCTGGGGCCTGCCGTGGCTCGTGACCCACGTGACGAGCAACGAGGTTTCCGTGACCGGCCAAAGGCTTGCCGAAGCGGTGGCGGTGGCGGGAGTGCGGGCTGCCGGCGACGGCAGACCGCGTACGGTGGTGTTGGTGCTTTCGGACAACCCGGCGGACGAGGGAATCTACGGCGCCGCAGCGGTTCGGGACTACCTGCGGGCGCTGCACGTGCCCCTGGCCGTATGGTCCGTCGAGAGCGGGGCGGCGGAGGGCGCCTGGGGGCCGGTTGCCGACATCTCCGACGTCGGCAAGCTCACCAAGGTTTCCCGTCGGTTGATGAAGAGCAATCGAGAGGCAGTGGGTGGTGTGGGTCGAGGGGCGCCACCTGCCGAGCGCTATCGAACTGGCCCCCAATCCCATTGGTCTGGAACTCGCCCAGTGATCTGCGGGTCACGATCCGAATTACAGATCCAGCTCCTGCGGCATGATGCTGATGCGGTTGCTGAAGAGATCCTCGACCCCGACCCAGAGCTTCTGCCGGCCTCCTTCGAGTTCGACCGTCAGGACATAGGAGAAGTAACCCCGGGCCCGTGCCTGACTGATCTCGGCAGCCGGGACGGCGATCGGTGCGACACCGCTGACGGGTTCGGACTGGTTCCCGCCGGCATCCTCGCTGAACACGGTGACCGCCACACGGCCGACAAACGAGTCTCCCTGTTCGACCATCTCGAGACGTCCGATGGGGATCTTGGCCTGCACCGCAATGCGGACCCTCTTCGAGCCCGCGGCGCCGATCCGCAGACGTCCTTCGGGCTCGCCGAGCTCGATGCGGACGGCCAGGGGGTTGGCGTCGCCTCCGAACAGCATGGTCGAACGGAGCCGCGTGGCGGAACGCTCACCGGGCGTCTGATCCACATAGGCACGGCGGTACTGGAGCTCGTAGGGTGAGTCGCTGCGCAGCGTGACCTCGATCGTGTGGCGTTCCCCGTCGCCGCTGTGGTCGGCAACATAGGCCAGTGAGTAGTAGTGATCGAGAGCTGTCGAGACGTCTTCAACCGCGACGGTTGCGTTGGCGAAATAGGCCTCGCCTCCGGTGTCTTCGGCGGCTGAAATCAGGAGGTCTTTGCGGACCCGCTCCATCCACGGCCCGATGCTCTCCTGGCTGTTGTCGGAGCCGAAGGCATAGTTCGTATCGGAGAGTGCGGGCGCGGCCTGCGGGTTGGAACCGCCGGAGGAAGCGGGGTTGTCGTTCCACAGCGTTGATGCGTCCGATGTCGGACTCGGTGGTGTCGTCGGTCGGGTTGGCCTGGAGGCCCGAAGAATCCACGGCATACAACGTGAAACCGAGATCCGAGGCCTCGAGCGCGAGGTCTGTCCACAGGCCCTTGGTGGGATACCTCGCGGCGTTGTTGGCGAAGTCCACCGAGGCGTAGGCGGGCGCCCAGCGGGTGCGCGGGTGGCCGGGCGTGAAGGCCACCAGAACCTTGCGTCCTTCGGCGCGCGCGTACCGGGCCATGGTGGCCGAGATGGCCCCCGCGACCTGTCCGACCCGGCGTTCGAGCTCGAACACGTACTCATCGCTCCGTTGTTTGCGCTCGTAGAAGTACCGGTCGCGGGTGCCGGTCACCGGCCCGTCGGCCAGCTCCTGGGTAAAGGCGGCCTCGTGCTCCATGCCGCGCGGTCGCATCTCGGCGACCTCTGTCGAGGGCCTCGAGAACCTCCCTGCGTCTCCGAGCTTCGATCGGCGAACGTGGTCAACGACCCGTCGAAGGCGACGATCGACACCTCCTCGCCGTCCGGGATCGAGGTCTGGTAGCGGGTTTGAAGGGCTTTGACGGCCTGGTCCCTTTCCCCTTTCTTCATCAGATAGAGATCGAAGAAGAACACCATCTCCAGTCTTTTCTGGTGTGCGTCGGTGGTGCGGGCGGGGTCGGCGGCGGCGGCGTTCAGTGTGCGATCGATCTCCGAGAAATTCGAGATCTTCACCTTGCGTCCGTTTTCGAAGATCCGGAAGTCCTTGGCCGTCAACCCGGTCACCACCGCGCCGGTGGCGGGATCGATCACCCGCACCGGGACCTCGATGATGTTCACCGTCGCCTCGCCGGTGAACTGCGCCTCCTGAGTGCCGACGGACGTTGCCACGGCGGCGATGCCTAGCAACAGAATCGCTGCCGCTCGGTGGGCGGCTCTCCTCATCGTTCCTCCGTCTCCATCTCCGGCAGGGCCGGTGTCGGGTTCGCGCGCTTCCATCGGACAACAACATCGTAACCGCGATGTATTGCAGGAGCCGTCGATCGAGCGGCCGGTGGCGCTTGACACCGGCGTCGATCGGGTGAAACATGAATGAGCACTCATTCATGCACTGGGGGAATCATGCCCGAAAGCGACACCACTCGCGAGTTGTCACCCCGCGAGCAGAAGTACCGCCGCATCCAGCGGGCGGCGATCGAGGTCTTTGCATCGAAGGGGTACTTCGGCGCACGAATGACGGATGTCGCGGCGGCCGCCGAGGTGGCGGACGGCACCCTCTATCTGTATTTCGACGGCAAGGAACATCTGCTGATGTCGATCTTCGACGAGGTTCTGGGTCGTTTTATCGAGCGCCTCGACGAAGAGATCGCAACCCTCGTGGACCCCATCCAGAAGCTCAGCGTGATGGTCCGCCTGCACCTCGAGACCCTCGGCCGCGATCACGCCCTGGCGCACGTTCTGCAGATCGAAACCCGCCATTCGCGGAGATTCATGAGCCTGTTTACGCGTGGTAAACTCGGCGAGTATCTGAACCGGGTGCGCGACATTATCGAGGAGGGCCAGGAGGTGGGCGCGTTCCGCCGTGACATCAGTCCCGGACTGGCGACCAACCTGGTCTTCGGCGCCGTCGACGAATTGGTGATGAGCTGGTTGCTGGCGGACAACCCCGGAGATCTTCTGCGGCACCACCAACCTCTGGTTCGCATGCTCACCGACGGCATCGCGCCCTGCCGAAACCACGAACGGGAAACACCATGAGTGCACGAACCGTCCTCGATCTGTACCGCCACGAGACGGAGACCCCGCGCGAAGAGCACTACTTCCATTACACCCTCGACGGTCACACCACGCTGAGCACCTCCGAATTCCTGGCGCGGACGGCGGGTCTCGCCGCGGGGCTGGAGAAGATCGGCATCGGGCGAGGGGACCGGGTGATGCTGTTGACCGACAACCGGCCCGAGTGGCACATGGTCGACCTCGCGACGATCGATCTCGGTGCGGCGGACGTGCCGGTGTATGGAACGCTGACCCCGGCGCAGATCGCGTACCAGGTCAAGGACTCGGGTTCGATCGCGGCAGTGGTGGAAAACGCCGACCAGATGGCGAAATTTCTCGAGATTCAGGATAAGTGCCCCGACCTCCGTCATCTGATCCAGATCGAGGGACCGTGCGCGCCCGGGGTCCGGTCACTGATGGAAGTCATCGATTCCGGGCGCTCGGGAGAGTCGGAGGACCTCTTCTGGCAGCGTGCCGATCGTGTGAAGCCCGACGATCTGCTCACCCTGATCTATACCTCGGGAACGACCGGCAACCCGAAGGGCGTGACCCTCACCCACGACAACCTGGTGGCGAACGTCCTGCCGTCGGCCGAACGGGCGGTGATCGACCCCACAGATTTCTGTCTCGAATTTCTGCCGTTGTGCCACGTGTTCGAGCGGATGCTCGGCTATCTCTACATGTACCGCAGCGTGACCAAGGCCTACTGTTCGGTGTACCACGTCGGTGATCTCCTGACGACCATCAAACCGACCGTCTTCGCGAGCGTGCCGCGGATCTATGAAAAGGTCTACGACAAGGTCATGGACAAGGTCAACAACGCGCCGGCCATTCGGCGGGCGCTTTTTAACTGGGCGCTGGAAAGCGGACGCAAGGGCTATCCCCGGCAACTCGCGGGCCTGAAGCCGGCGGTCTTCTCGATCGGCGCTCGCCGACAAGCTCGTGCTGTCCAAGGTGCGGGAGGCTCTGGGTGGCAGGTTGCGGTTCTGCGTTTCCGGCGGTGCGCCGCTGCCGCTGTTCATCAATGAGTTCTTCCACTCCATCGGCATCCGGATCCTCGAGGGCTACGGTCTGACCGAGACCTCCCCGGTGGTGGCGGTCAACGGCGTCACCGGTGGGGAAACCAAGCTCGGCACCGTGGGCCGGGCGATCTCCAACGTCGAGGTCAAGATCGCCGATGACGGAGAGCTCTGTGTCAAGGGCCCTTCGGTGATGAAGGGCTACTGGAACCTCCCGGACAAGACGGCAGAGGTCTTTGACGGCGACGGGTTCTTTCTCACCGGCGATATCGCGGAGATCGACGACGAAGGTTTCATCCGCATCACCGACCGCAAAAAGGACATCATCGTGACCGCCGGCGGGAAGAACATCGCGCCACAACCCATCGAGGCCGAACTCAAACGCTCGACCCTGGTCGACAACGCGGTCATCATCGGCGACCGCCGCCCCTACCTGGTGGTGTTGATATCGCCGAGCACCGAGGGTCTTGAAAAGTGGGCCGAGCGCGAGGGCGTGGCCTTCACGCGTCGATCGAGGAGCTGACCGCGAACCCGAAAGTCCTCGAGATGTTCGAAGAAGTCGTGAAAAACACCAACGCCGAGCTCGCGAGCTACGAGCAGATCAAGAAACACACCGTGCTGCCGCTGATGCTGTCGATCGACGACGGCACCTTGACGCCGACGCTCAAGGTCAAACGCCGCGTGGTCGAAAAGCAGTACACCGATCTGATCGAGGGTCTCTACGCGGGTTGATCGCCGCCGGCAGACGATTCAGCGTTTGAGCCGCTCGACCACCACCAGCGTCGCGTCGTCCTGCAGTGGGGCGCCGCTGGTGTGGGCATCGACGGCCTCGAGGATGGCGTCGCAGAGTCCGTCCGCGGTCGGATCAACGAGTGAGGCGACGACCGCCGTGACGCGCTCGACGCCGAATTCCTCGTCGTCCTCGTCCTCGGCCTCGGTCAGACCGTCGGTAAACAGAACCACGAAGTCGCCGGGTCCGAGAACCGCCGTGGACTCGGCGTAGGATCGCGGCCTCGAGGATTCCGAGCGGCAGCCCGCTGCTGTTGATCTGTTCCACCGTGCCGTCGGCGCGGCGGATCAACAACGGAAGGTGCCCCGCGTTGACGGCCCGCAGGCCGCCCTCGAGGTCGATCTTCACCATCCCGAAGGTGGCGAACCGATTGTCCGCAGTGGCGCCGGAAAGGTAGCGGTTGATGTGCCCGGCGAGATCTGCGAGGTCGTCGGCCTTGCCGGCCAGGAGGCGGACGGAGGCGTGGACCCCGGATGCGATCATCCCGGCGCCAACTCCCTTGCCCGAAACATCGGTGACCGTCGCGATCAAGCTGGTTGTCGCTGAGGAGCACGTCGTAGGTGTCTCCGGCCACCTGGCGGCTCGAGGAGGAACGGGCCGCCAGCCGGTAGCCCTCGAAGGCGGGGTACTTCTGCGGATGGAGGTGGGACTGGATGACCGCCGCCATCTCGATTTCACGTTTCATGCGTTCACGCTCGAGTGATTCGCGGGTGAGACGCACGTACTCCATGGCGACCGTGACCTGGACCGCAAAGAGCTCGAGCAACCGGACGTCGTTGGCGGCGAACGGTTCGGTGCCGGCCCGCGCCTCCTTGTCCGCCGCCACCAGAACACCGAGGGTGCCGGAATCCGAGGTCAGTGGCAGGGCCACGACGTCGTCGCGGTAGATCCCCTGCTGCCACGCCGCCGCCAGATCTTCGGCGCCGAGACGGCGCGGCCCGAACCCGCCGACATTCTCCGCGGATTCCGGGGAGTCTCCCAGATAGAGGTGGGCGCTGCGCAGGCCGAGCAGCGACACCAGGTGGCTGATGAGTTCTTCCGCGAGCTCGGTGGTGTCCAGGATGCCGCCGATTCCGGTGGCGATGGACCGTATGGCCTCCAGCTCCCACAGGTGGAAACGTGCGTCGAACTTTGTTCGCTTCAGTTCTTCCCGGAGCTGCCAGGCGCTGAGGCCGATGCGGGTGGCGCCGAGGGCGGCCTCGTCGAGACGTTCGAGGTGCAGGAGCCGCAGGCACCAGCCGCCGCCGTCCGACCCGAACGGGATCTCGCTCCAGCCGTCGGTGGCCTCCTCCACCTGCGCCGATACGGTCCGGGGCCAGCGCGCGACGGCCATTTCGTCGCGGCGCAGAACGCCGGCGCGTGACCCGGTCTCCTCGACCACCGCCCGCAGCAGTTCTTCCGGGAGATCGGGGCCGGCGCGACCACTGAGAGCGATGTCGGCAAGGCGCAGGAGATCAGACAGACGCATCTCCTTGGAGGGCGGCGTGGGCGGCATCACGGTCCGGGTAGATTGCTGCGTACTGGACCAGACCCATGATCTCGAAGGTCTTGGATATCGTCGGCGTCAGGTTGCAGAACGCGAGGCGGCCCTGCTCATCCATCAACTTCTCGAGGATCTCGAGAAGAATGGACACTCCGATCGAGTTGATGATCCGGGTTCCATCGAGGTCGATGAGCAAGGTCGTGTAGCCCTGTCCCATGAGCTCGGTCGCCGCGTCGGCGATCGCCTGGCCGCCCTCGTTGTTGATGTAGCCGGCGGCGGCAATCAGGCCGACGCCATCGGACAAGAAGTCGCGCGTGATCTTGATCCGTTCTTCGCTCATGGTGCACTCTCCACATACTTCCGCATCAATACTACCGTCTTGCCAGGAGAGGATTCGATCTGCACCTCGTCCATCAATTCCCGGATCAGGGTCAGACCCCAGCCCCGCTTCGAGGCACACCCGAGGACCCGTGATGGACTGTTCGTCGGCGCCCGCTCCGGATTGAAGCCCTGTCCGTGATCCTCGACCTCGATGACCAGACAGGCCTTTGCGTCGTGGTTCTCGTTGCGCAGGCGAACGGTAACCGGTCCTCCACCGTGTTCCATGGCGTTGAGGCAAGCCTCGACCATGGCGACACTGGCGGCCTCGACGCGTGTCTGATGCATCCCCAAGGCGACGCCGAGGGTTTCAACGGCCTTTGCCGCCACCAGTTCCACGTTGGGCACCACCGGAAGGTGCAGCACCACCTCCATGATGAGCCTACAACTGTAACAGAACTCGCGTCAGCGTCCACGCCAGCTTGAGTTGTTGAATGGGATAGTCATAACCGAGGAAGAATGTCTGAAGGGCGGCCGCACCGAAGCCTGTGATCGCGATCGTGCCCGAATACCTGTGCATCGCCAGTGGCCTCATCAAACAACCTCCGGGGCAATGCATGGCAATTCGCGTGCCAGCTCCGGGTGTTGATTCTGATTGAAAGAATTGTTGGATTTTGCATCATAATTTTTAAAAGCCGTAGATCTGTGATCGTTAAGTTGATTTTTATCAGCGTTTTAATTTATATGTTGCGTTTCGCAACAAAAGATGCAAAACGCTGCATCTTGCGATAGAGGGTGGTTCGATCGATGCCCAGAATCCGCGCAGCCTGTTGCCGGTTGCCGTCGACCGCGGCCAGAACCTGCTCGATATGGCGACGTTCCATTTCCTCCAGAGACATCAGGCCACCGGGAACCGTCGTGGAATGGCGGCCCTCGATCTCCAGGCGCAGGTCATCCACCGAGATGGTGTCCCCCGGCGCCAGGGCGACCGCAGCCTGGATGGCGTTTTCCAGCTCGCGGACATTCCCCGGAAATGGGTGATCCATGAGGGCGGCGAGGGCCTCCCGGGAAAGCGGCAACCCGGGCCGATTGAAGCGTTCGCCGTACATCTCGAGAAAGTGGCGCGCCAGGAGCGGAATGTCGGAACGGCGGTCGCGAAGTGGCGGAACCTCCACCACCACGACCCGCAACCGGTAATAGAGGTCGCGGCGGAAATCGCCCTGTTCCACCATCGCTTCGAGATCGCGATTGGTGGCGGTCACGAGGTGGATGTCGACCGGAATGCGTTCGCGGCCGCCGAGGCGCTCGAATTCCCGTTCCTGGACCACCCGCAGGAGTTTCGCCTGAAGAGCCAAGCGACAGGTCGCCGACCTCGTCGAGAAAAAGCGTGCCGCCATCGGCGAGCTCGATCTTGCCGTGCCGTCGTTGGACACCTGTGGCGACGCCCTCCTCGATGCCGAAGAGCTCGGACTCGAGCAGTGATTCCGGGAGAGCCGCACAGTTGAGCGGAACGAACGGGCCCGCAGCGCGTTCGGAAAATGAATGCAAGAGGCGGGCGACCCTCTCCTTGCCGACCCCCGACTCGCCGCGGAGCAGTATGTTGACCCCGGTCGGCGCGGCTCGCCGCACCAATTCCAACATCTCGTGAATCGGCGGAGATTCACCGACGAACCCCTCGCGACGCGCCACGCCGCGCAGGGCGCGATTCTCATCGGCCAGGCGCTGGCGTTCGCGTTCAATGGCATCGACCCGGCGAGCCGTGGCCACCGCGGTCGCCACCATGCTGGCCATCGAGAGCAGAAAACGGGCGTCGCCATCGCTGAATTGTGCCCGTCCTTCCCGCGTTTCCTTGTCCGCCAGGACCACCATGCCCACAAGGCGCTGTTGCCAGAGCATCGGCGCCGCCAGGAGCTCGAACGGTGGCTCGGAGGTTGTGCGCAGGGCTCGGGCCACCTCGCCGGCGGCAAGGTCTTCGAGCAGGTGGGAGTCGAAGAACGACCGCACGACCTCGACGTTCTGCGGCAGCCGTTCCGAGTGGACGATGGCTTCCTGGCCGCCGGGGTGGAGCGTGCAGACAAGACCCGAGCCGGCGTCGAGGGTGCCGACCGCGCGCTGCAGCAGCTCTTCCACCAGCTCTTCTTCGGACAAGACCCCGCCGATGGTCAGCGACAGATCGACCAGGGTCTCGAGCTGCAGTCCTCGCCAGTTGCGATCGAACGAGTCCATTGTCGACCAAGTGTAACCCGTGCGGTGGCGGCACCTGATAGTCGAACGTTTGACGTGCAAACGTTATTGAACGCCCCCAGCTTCATGCTGGGGTGAATGCGGTCCTGGTGTAGAGGGTGGACCGGTGCGACCGACAAAGGGAACGGCCCGCGACAACCGCGGGCCGTCTTGAGAGGTCGTGGGAGGGTGGTCCACGCCTGTCGCCTGTGTGCTCACCTGGTCTTTTTGGGTTGCTGGGGCGATTTACCTTCGGGTTTGGGATCGTCGCCCTGATTCTTGTCCTTCTGGCTTGTGAAGTTGAAGGGATCCTCCTCTTCAGCGAGGACCGCGGTCGGTGCCACATCGTCGGTGGCGTAGCAGTACTTGGCGTACTCGCCATGGTCGTGGGAGCAGAAGACCACGAATTTGATATCCATGCCCAGGCAGCGCGGGGAGTTGCCGGGGTTGTCCTCATCGCAGCCGTCGAGGTCGTTGCCGTGGCCCTTGTTGGCGTCCTGGCTGTCGACGATGTAGTAGTACTCGCCCGCCTGGGCGTTGGGAAATCCCTCGCCCCAGAACTGTTCGGGGGTCGGGATGTAGCGGCCATCGCCCATGTCGTAGGCCACAGCCTTCATCAGCTCGAGCTCCGCCTTGCAGGCGCTGACCCGGGCCTTCTGGTACTCGCTCAAGACGTTCGGAAGCACGATGCTTGCGACGACCGTGATGACGGCGACCGTTGCCATGACATCAACAACGCTGAAGCCCCACGGTCTGGGGTCTTCGTTGTTGGTGGTGGGCACCGTGCCGGATTGTCGGATCGTCATTTCGGCCTCCAGCTGAGGACAATCGCAAGAACAATGCCAGATTTGATTGGTCTGTTGAATGGAAGTATTCGTGATTTTCTGTACCGCAGCGATACAGACTGTTCCACCACCTGGCTCATCCCGGGGTTCGACGACATCGGTCAGGCGACGGGCTGAAACCCGAGTCGGGGATGGAGTACAATGCGCGGCCGAACGATCAATGAGGAGGAGATGTCCTGGGACACATGAGGAGGTTGACGGCCGTTCAGCGAGTGGTGACGGGAATTCTGGCGGCCTGCGCGACCGCCGTCCCGGCGGCGGCAGCAGAAAAGCCGCCGTCAATTCTGATCATTACCGTTGATGCCCTGCGTGCCGACCACCTGGGGTGTTACGGCTACCCAAAGAACACTTCGCCCAACATCGATCGGTTGCTGGCGGGCGGGTTGCGATTCGAAAGAGCATGGACGCCGGAACCGCTCACCGGACCGGCGATGTGCTCGATGGTCACCGGGCTCCACCCTCATCAACATGGCGCGTCGCGCAACGGGCTGCGGATGCAGGAGGATCTGAACTCGCTGCCGAAGATCCTCGCCCGGAACAACTACGCGACGGCGGCGATCGTCGGCACATGGACGTTGAAAGACAACCTCACCCTCCTCGGCGAGCATTTCGAGACCTACGGTGAACGGCTCCGGCGCCGGCGCTGGTTCGGGATCCTCAACTCGGAGTCCACCTGCGAAGACGTGACCGACGATGCCCTCGACTGGCTTGAAGAGGATGAAGGCAGGGGAACCGACCAACCGTTCTTTCTGTGGGTGCACTACATCGAGCCCCACGCCCCCTACCGCTTCCACCAAAAGTACGCAGAACAGCTCCGGGTCAACGACGACCAACTCAAAAAGCGAGACCGCTACGACACCGAGATAGCAGCCGTGGACGCTTCCATCGCGCGGCTGCTGGCCGGCGTGCGAAAGAACGGTCGACGAGTCCGAACTCCTGGTGGTGTTCACCAGCCGACCATGGCGAGAGCCTCGGAGAACACAACTACTGGGGCCACGGGCGGTACCTGTACGAGCCGTCACTGCGGATCCCTCTCGGAATCATCTGGAAAGGCCGCATCCCGGCGGCGACCGTCGCTTCGCAGGCCACGCTCTTAGATATCGCCCCGACCGTGCTCGCTCTTGCCGGAATCGAGGCGCCCCCCGACCTCCCCGGGACAAACTGGGCCCTGACGGCGCGAACCGGGGCGCCGGTCCCTGAAGGTGCGCACTGTTATCAGGCCCACCGCGGGGCCGTTCACGGCGGCACCCACGACAGCGAGCGGAAACGTTCAAAGGGCCTCCTGTCGGTGGGTGTCATCGAAGGAGATCGCAAGCAGATTCTGAGGCTGAATCCGCAAGGGCTCGAACTGTACAATTTCCTCGCCGACCCGGGTGAACTCAAGAACCTGGCCGCAACTGCAGTCACAGCCGTCAGATCAACTCCTTTCCTGTCTGGCTGAGGTCACCAACGGATTCGGAAACCTCGATCGGCTGACGACCCAGAACCTCGACGCCGAAACCGTAGAAAAGCTCCGCGCGCTCGGTTACCTCGAGTGAATCAGCTCCTCGAGAGCCTCTCGAAGATCCGCCATCTGTGAAATGCTCAGCCTCTGGCCGACCAGACTGACGGCGTACAAGGCGCCCGCGGCAACCAACACAAGGGGCGCGGTCGCGAGCGCCCACGGTGCGGCACCTGTCGCCCACTGGGCATAACCCCACGTGAGCCCGACCAGGAGCGCAAAGGCCATAGCGAAGGCGAGAAAGAGGTACAGGGTCCAGATGCTCGGATGCGGCGAGAACCGGCCGCGGACAACCGCCCCCCGATCCCTTTCATATGCCGTGACGCTGAGCCACGGCGACCACACGCGCCGTTTCTCCTCGGGGACGAACAACTCGGCGTGCCGGCCGACCGACATGCCGGTGCACCGGGCCGAGTGAGGCAGCCGCCGCCGCAGTCGATCCATCACCGTGGCCGGATCGAGGTCGACGTCGATGGCGAAGGCCGGGCGGATGCGAGGCGATGTCATGGCGATATCCTTGATTGATTCCTCGTTGCAGTTTACACGAGGGCCGTCGAGCGGGCTCCACGAGAGCCGGTCTCCGCCCATCTCGGGCCGGGCGTGGCAATAAAATGATGGGCGATCCACATTATGATGCAGAGGAGACCACCATGATCAAACGACGCAAAATCAAAGGTGCATCCGACGTCAAGGTCAGCTTCGTTCTCGATTTCGACGATCCGCGGTTGCCGGCGTCCGTGGTCGGGGACTTCAACGGCTGGGTTCCCGGCGCCGATCCTTTTGTCAAACGCAGCAACGGCACGGCCAGTGCGGTCGTATCGCTCCGTCAGGGCCATTCCTATCGTTTCCGATACCGAAGCGATGACGGCCGTTGGTTCGACGAGGAAGAGGCGGACGGCTATGAGCCCAACGTCCACGGCAGCACCGATTGCGTGGTCGTGGTGTAAAAGGCCTTCGAATTTTGAATTCTGAATTTTGAAATCGGATCTGCTCCCGCAGGCGAATAGGTTCGCAGGCGACGGTGCCACGAGTCCGGTCACTGCCGATGATGACGAAAACGCCGCCCAAGGGCGGCGTTGAGAAATATGGCGGGGCCGACGAGACACGATGCCGCCGGCGGCTGCGACTCCCGGATCGCGCGAGTCGCGGAGCGAGTCGCGTAGAGCCGGTTCGCAGGCGACGGTGCCACGAGGCCGGTCACTGCCGATGATGACGAAAACGCCGCCCGAAGGGCGGCGTTGAGAAATATGGCGGGGCCGACGAGACTCGAACTCGCGACCTCCGGCGTGACAGGCCGGCGTTCTAACCGACTGAACTACGACCCCGCATCGTGGTGGCCAGAGTTGGTGGGAGGTGGGGGACTTGAACCCACGACCCCCTGCGTGTAAGGCAGGTGCTCTAGCCACTGAGCTAACCTCCCAAACGGAAAACCGTCGGGATCGTCATGGTAGAGGGCAATACTTCGTGTGTCAAGGGTTGCGGATCGCTCGGGAAAGCGATATCGAATCATCGTCGGAGAGGGGGGCGACGCGCGGCGATCCGTGACGTCCTGCATCGGCGTCCCGACAATCCCCGCGATGGCTTCGCGGCTTTACAACGCAGGCTCGGATGCAATATTCTGTGGCCATGACCGACCCCCACGAAATCTGGCAACTGGCACAGTGGATCGCTCGCCAGGAAGGTGGCGCTGCGCAACTGCGCTGGAGCGACGGCGAGTTGATGTTGAGGATTTGCAGGGGGCGCATCAGGTTTGTCGAAGGCATCGACACCGCCGCTCTCTGTCATCGGTTGAGCTGTGAGCCGATCGGTCGGAGCGACCTCCTCGAAGAGGCGCGCGAGCTCGCCGCGACTGGGCAAATCGCCGAGACCTACGCGATGGGCGCGGCAAAGGAACTCTTGCAGCAGCACCTCAAGCAGTGGCTCCTCGATCCCAGGCGTGAGCTCGAAATTGTCGAGGGCGAACCCGACCCGGTCGATGGCGCGACGATATCGATAACCCACACTCTCGTAGAACTGGTGCTTTCTGACACCACGGGCGCGACGGCATCGAGCATCCTGCCCGACCTCGACGTCTTTCTCAGCAGGTCGCCGGGCTTTCTCGAGTTGTACTCGCCCCTGAGGCTGTCCGAAGAGGCCGACCTGATTGTCTCCAAGATCTCCGGTGAGCGCACGGCGCGAGAGGTGGCGGCCCGGTCAGAACACTCGATCGATGAAGTGTCCCGACTGTCTGGCCGCGCTCGTGATCACCGGCATTCTCGAACCGGAGCCGGCGTTGCTGGTCGATGGCGAGGTCGATCTCCTGCCTGCAGATGAGTTTTCCGAGTCGTCCCGGCGGCGGATTCCGGTCAGCTGGATCGTCGGCGCCGCTGCGGTATTACTGATCGTGCTCCTCGCGATCGCCTGGGCCGTCACCCGATCCGGTGATCATGCCGGCGTCTCCGGGGATGCCGGCGCACCGACCAACGGCCACTGGGGGTTGGTGGTGGATATGGGCTGCGAGCCACAGGATCTGCAGCGAGTCCTGAAGAAAGCGGATCAGCACCCAGATTCCGTCCGCCCGGTGGCGGCCGAGTCGAAGGGCCGCGACGATTGTTGGCAGCTGGTATGGGGTGATTTCGGCAGCCGCGACGCGGCCCAGGCTGCGGCAAGACAGGTGCCGACAGTTCTGCAGCGCGAGGGTTTTGACCCCCATCCGATTGAACTCACGGGCGACGAGGCCAGGCCATCCGCGGCATCGGGCGGGTGAGGTCATGGGTGCGAACGCTGCGCTTCGGCCGCTGCCGACTTTGATGGCCGAGTTTGCGGCGGCCGGCGCCACCGGCTCGCTGCAGGCGATGGCGGGCTCCAGCCTGCGTGAGATTCTCTTTACCAACGGTGAGATTCGCGCGGCGCGATCGCAACTGGAAGAAGAGAAGCTCGGCATGTGGCTGGTCGACCGCCGAAAAATCAGCGAGGATGACCGAGCGTTGATCCTGCTCGCCCAGGGTGGCGGCACGTCGCCGCCGTTCGGTCACATTCTGGTGGCGCGAGGTTATATCTCGGCCGACGAACTCGAACACGAACTCCAGGAACTGGCTCTCACGATCATTCGACGCGCCTCGGCGGCGCCGCGGACGAGTTGCCAGTTCGTCGACGGTGGCGGAGAAGGACAACTCGACACCCTGCCGAACGTCGTCACCTCGCAGATCATTCTGATCGCCGCCCGGGAATTCACGGACATCGATGCCATTCGGAGAGTGATCGGACCGCCGGCGCGACGCGCGATCCTGTCGCCATCGTTCAAACAGATGATCGAGGACGTGGAGCTCAATCCCACCGAGGGCTTTTTGTTGAGCCGTCTCGACGCCGCGAAGAACATCGCCGAGCTGGTGCGACTCTCGTCACTGCCCGAGACCCAGCTCTACACCACGCTCTACACCCTGCTGCTGTCCGGAACCGTGATCCTCGAGGGCGAGGCGGCGGTGAGCCCCGGAACCTCCGCAGACCCCTGGGATCTGGACATCGAACCGGTGGTGGAACTCGAGACCCCGACTGAAGAGCCCGAGGCGGAATACGGAGATTTCAGCGAGCGTCAGATCGAAGAGCGCAAGTTCATCCGCAAGCTGTCGGAGGCCGTCACGAAAGTCGACCACTACAAGGCCCTCGGGCTGCAGCGGGATGCCAATCCCGCCGAGATCAAGGACGGCTGGACCAACATCAAGGAAACGGTATAGCCCGGAGGTGGCCAACCGGCCCCACCTCAAGGACATGGTCGGCCACCTGGAACGGATCGTCGAGCGCGGCCGCGCGGCCTACCAGGTCCTCTCCTCGCACCGGGCGCGGGAGCGCTACGACGGCATCCTGAAGACGGTCGAGGCCGAGAGCCACGGGATCGAGAAATCGAAACGGGGACTGGTGGACCCTCAGGCCCGCAAGATGCTCGTCGAAGCCAATCTGAAACGTGCCGACGAACTGATCAGGGACAACGAGCTCTATCTAGCGATCCAACTCCTCGAGCGGGCCTGTGCGCTCGACCCGCGGCCGGACGAGCTGCTCAAGCTGGCGCGACTGCTGCAGCGCAACCCGTTGTGGGCCAATCGCGCCCTCGCCTGTCTCCGGCGGGCGATCGAGGCGGACCCCAAACATGTCGACTCGTGGCTCGAATTGGCGGATTTCTGGCGCCGCCGCAACCACGTGGAACGGCAGCGCAAGTCACTCGAACGCGCGCTCGCGGTCGATCCCGACAACGACGCCGCCAACCGGATGTACAAGGACCTGGCGGGCTCGCGTGAGCTGCAGAGACTGCTGCGGCGCGCACGGCAGATGCACTGAAGATGCCGGTCGTCGTTGACGGCAACAACCTCCTTCACAGCCTCCCTCCACAACAGCGCAGCCGCGCCGACGTTCGCCGTCACGCGTTGGATCTGGTGCGGCGCGAGTCGCTTCGGGTCTTCCTCGTCTTCGACGGCCCCCCACCCCAGGGATCGCCCGCGACCGAGCACCTTGGCCGCGTGACGGTTCGCTACGCGGGGACTGCCGCGGCCGATGACGTGATCATCGAGATGCTGCCCGCCGGCAGGGCGGCAGCGCAGTGGGTGGTGGTGACGGACGACCGCGCCCTCCGCGTCCGCGCACGCGGCAAGGGGGCCGGCGTGCGAACTCTGGCGGAGTGGCGCGGGCGTCGTCCGCCGCCGCGTCGTTCAGGTCACGAGTCGCAGTTGTCCTCGCACGAGATCGCCCGGTGGGAGGAGTTCTTTGCGCGGGGTGGTGACGACGAAGATTCCTGACTGCGGTGCGACCGAACGAAGGCGAGAGGGTTGGCAGGTCGTCTGGCGGAGGGTACACTCCCGCCGCGGCGATTGCCTTTGCCGCGCCACGAGAACCCGGGCGCGAGAAGCGACCGCAGGGGGCGGCGCATGGCGGGCAGCGGCCTGGGCAGAGTGATGACCGCGGTTCAAGGGAGGACTGACATGACCGACATCCTGCGTGAAATGAAGAAGTTCTTTTCCGACCTCGGGCTCCACCTGGAGCTCGGGATCAAAGACTCCAACCTCGGCGCGTGCACCGGCGAGTGGATCATGCCCGACGAACGGCACGAGCTGGTGTCGATCAACCCTTCTGACGGCGAGCCCATCGCCTCGATCATCCAGGCCGACGAGGCTGCCTACGACAAGGTGGTCAAGGAAGCGGCGGAGGCCTTCGAGACCTGGCGCATGATGCCGGCGCCGGTGCGCGGCGACGTCGTCCGCGATCTCGGCAACGAGCTGCGGATCTTCAAGGAGCCGCTCGGTCGTCTGGTGTCGCTCGAAATGGGCAAGATCCTCTCCGAGGGGCTCGGCGAAGTCCAGGAGATGATCGACATGTGCGATTTTGCCGTAGGTCTGTCCCGCCAGCTCTACGGCCCCAACATGGCATCCGAGCGGCCGCGCCACCGCATGTACGAGCAGTGGCACCCGCTGGGAGTCGTCGGCATCATCACTGCCTTCAACTTCCCGGTGGCGGTGTGGGCGTGGAACGCCGCGCTGGCGGCGGTATGCGGCAACACGATGGTGTGGAAGCCGTCGTCGGACACGCCGTTGACCGCGGTCGCGGTCCAGCACATCTGCAACCGGGTGATGGAGAGGCACGGGCTGCACGGTATTTTCAACCTGGTCATCGGCCCCGGCCGGACGGTTGGCGAGAGAATGATCAACGACCCGCGCGTCCCCCTGATCTCCTTCACGGGTTCGACCAACATGGGCCGCCACGTCGCCGAGGTCACGGCCCGCCGTTTTGGCCGCAGCATCCTCGAGCTCGGCGGCAACAACGCCATCATCGTGGCGGAGGACGCCGACATCGAGCTGGCCGTGCGCGCGATCCTGTTTGCCGCGGTGGGCACCGCCGGCCAGCGCTGCACCAGCCTGCGCCGCCTGTTCCTCCACTCGAGCGTGGCGGACGAAGGTGATCGAACGTCTCGTCAAGGCCTATCCGTCGATCACCATCGGCAACCCCCTCGATGAAAGCGTCCTGATGGGTCCGTTGGTCAATGCCCGCGCCGTCGAAGACCACTTCGCGGCCCTCGAAGCCGTTCGCGAACAGGGTGGAGAGATCCTGTGCGGCGGCGGCCGTCCCGAAGGCCCCGGGTTCTTTGTCGAGCCGACCATCGTCAAGGCACAGCCGGACCTCGCCATCGCGCGGGACGAGACCTTTGCGCCGATTCTCTACGTCTTCGAGTTCTCGACCTTCGACGAGGCCATGGCCATGCACAACTCGGTGGTCCAGGGCCTGTCGTCGGCGGTCTTCACCGAGAGCATCCGTACCGCCGAGCGCTTCCTCTCCCACGAGGGCTCGGACTGCGGCATCGCCAACGTCAACATCGGCACCTCCGGCGCCGAGATCGGCGGCGCTTTCGGAGGCGAGAAGGAGACCGGCGGCGGCCGCGAGGCCGGCTCGGACGCCTGGAAGGGCTACATGCGCCGCCAGACCTGCACCATCAACTGGGGCGGCGAGCTTCCTCTCGCCCAGGGCGTGAAGTTCGACGTGGAGTAGGGCTTGAGGCAGTGAGGCAGTGAGGCAGTGAGGCAGCTGAGGTATTGTCGTGCCCCATGGCCTCATTGCCAGGTCGCGTAGCGACCGATCACTGCCCCACAACCCAAGCCCTATCCAGACTGCTACCATGGGAACCATGGAAGGTACAGTCCTGATCATCGACGACGATGCCGGTGTGCGGAAGGTCCTGCGGCGAATCCTGAGCGGGGCCGGTTATGAGGTCGAAGAGGCGAGCGATGCCTTTCAGGGCCTCGACGAGCTCGACGCCAACCCGCCCGACGCGGCCCTGTTGGACATCAAGATGCCGGGGATGGACGGTCTGTCGCTGCTGGAGAATCTCTCCCAGCGCGGTCTCGAAATACCGGTCGTCATCCTCACCGGTCACGGCGACGAGTTCACCTCCAGCCAGTGTCTGGAGGCGGGGGCGGCCGGCTATCTGACCAAACCGCCGGATCGCGCCGACCTGCTGCTGGCGGTGCGGGGGGCGGTCGCACAGGGACGGATCGCGAGGGTCGGTGTCGAGGCCGTCGAGCCGCCGCCCCTCCTCGGTGAGAGCGCGGCCATCCGACAGCTGCGCGAAGAGATCGCCCGGGTCGCGCCGTCGCACGCCACGGTCATGGTGCAGGGCGAGTCGGGCACCGGCAAGGAGTTGGTGGCGAGGCGCCTCCACCACCTCTCGGGTCGGGCCAGAAAGCCCTTTGTCCGGGTCAACTCGGCGGCGATCCCCGAGGAACTGATCGAGTCCGAGCTCTTCGGACACGAGAAGGGCTCGTTCACCGGTGCCCACCGGCGCCAGTTGGGGAAATTCGTGCAGGCGGACGGCGGCACCATCTTCCTCGACGAGGTCGGCGACATGAGCCTCAAGACCCAGGCCAAAGTGCTCAGGGTGCTCCAGGACGGTGAGGTGGAGCCGGTGGGCGCCGGCCAGACTTTCCAGGTCGACGTGCGGGTGATCGCCGCCACCAACAAGGACCTCGTGGCCGAGGTGCGCGCCGGCCGGTTCCGGGAAGACCTCTTCTACCGGCTGGCCGTGGTCGTGCTGCGAACTCCTCCTCTTCGCGAACACCCCGGGGACATTCCGCCCCTCGTCGCGCACCTGACCGAACAGTTCTGCCGCGAGTACAACCGGCGCCCGAAGAGTTGGAGCGAGGCGGCCCTCGACCAGCTCGAGCGGCACCCCTGGCCGGGAAACGTTCGCGAACTCAAGAACGTGGTCGAACGTGCGGTGATCATGGAGTTGGACGACACCGTGCAACGGGTCGACCTGCCGTCGCAGCCCGCGGACGGTGCCGTGGACTCGCTGCTCGATCATCGGCTCGCTGGCGGAGTTTCAACGCCAATCCGAAATCGCCTATCTCCTGCACCACCTCGAACGCAACGGTTGGAACGTTGCCGCCACGGCTCGGGTCATCGGGACCCCGCGCTCGAACCTCTACAAGAAAATGCGAGCCTACGGAATCGAACGGAACAACGAGTGACCGGAAGCATCACCCTTGCCGACCTGACCGATGCGGCGCCCACCAGCGCGGACATTTTCTGCTGTCATCGGGCCTCCACTCGGGGGACTACCTGCAGTGCGCCCTCTATCTCGCCCACCCGCGGCGCGCGGCACGCGCCGGCGGCTTGCTCGCGGCCTCGTTCCGGGCGGCTGAGATGCTGCCGGATGTTGTCGTCGCACCGGCCATGGGAGGCCTCATCATCGGCCACGAGACGGCGCGCGACCTCGACCTGCCCTTTCTCTTCACCGAACGTGCGGACGGCAAAATGGTCCTGCGGCGCGGGTTCGGTCTGGCGCCCGGTCAGCGGGTGGTGGTGGTCGAAGATGTCGTGACCACCGGCAAATCGACCCGCGAGGTGATCGCGATCCTCGGGGACCTCGGCGCCGAGGTCCTCGGCGTCGGGTCGCTGGTCAACCGCTCGGGCCAACCCCAGCCCTTTGCTCCGCTGCCCAGCTGCCACCTGATGGCGGCGAATTTCCGACCTGGGCGGCCGACGAGTGCCCCCTCTGTCGCGAGGGTGTCCCGATCGCCAAACCGGGATCACGACCGATCATGTAGGTAGTTTTGAGTTCTCAGTTTTGAGTTTTTGGATTTCCGCGCAATACCGCTCACTGAAAGTAGATAATCGCAGAGTCGCGCGGATGAACGCCGCTTGCGGCGGAACCGCGCCGACGTCTCACAGCCTTTCAGTCGCGAACGAGGATGAGTCGCGGCTCGGAGGTGCCATTCTTGGCATTGTCTGATGCAGCAGAAGTCGCCGTCGGCACACTGCCTCGGGCAGACAATGCCTAGAGTGGCTCCTCTCGGGAAAGACGTTCTGAAAGCCGGGTGAGGCGGTTACGATCCCTCTTCAACCTCCAGAACCACCACAGCACCATCATCCACCGCAGGTCGCGCGGCTTCGGCGAGTTCCGAGACTGAACGGCCGAGCAGCGGATGGACCCACTCGGGAGCCACCTCGGCCGCCGGTTCGAGGGCGAAGCGCCGTTCGTGAAAGCGGGGGTGGGGCACCTCGAGCTCCGGACCGCGGCACACGACGCCATCGGCCAGCAGGAGATCGAGATCGAGCACCCGCGGCCCCCACCTCTCTTCGGTCGAGCGGTCGCGCCCCGCCGCCACTTCGAGCTCGCGGCAGCGCGCGAGCAGGGCGTGGAGATCGCCCGGCCAGTGGATGACGGCCGCCGCATTGAGGTAGTCGGGCTGGGCGGGACCGACGGCGCGGGTCTGCCAGAGTCGCGAGGTCGAAAGGACCCAACCCTCGTCGGCGAGGGCGTCGAGTGCACCGGCAAACGCCGTTGCCGGGTCGCCGAGGTTGCCGCCGAATCCGATAATCAGTCGCATCTGCGAACCATCATAGATGACCTCGATCACAGCGTTTCACGCCTTCCTTCCATAACCTTGGAAGTGGCAACCGTTCCTGGGAGGGAAGGACATGGAACCGAATACCTGGAGACGCGGTTTTTTTGCGGATGGCGGTGGTGACTGACGGTGGTCGCGTGGACGGTTCACGCCGCGGCCCCTGGGAGCGTGACCGAGGTGCCGGTGGTGATCGATTGCCGGCGAAGGCGTGGTCCGGGTTTCAGAAGAGGGCTACCTGGAGGAGCGGTTCGTCGCGCCGGCCGGCTTGAGGGCGACGTTGGACACGGTCGACACCGGAGGCCGGATCCGGCTCGAGCGCTGGCCGGTGGCCCCCGGGGACCGCCGGACCGTGACCCTCGAGCGGAAATCGGTGTACGGCTCCCAGACCCGGATCTTCGAGGTCTCCGACAACGGTGTGCGGCCCGTGCCGCGTTCGTCCGAGAAGACACTTCATCGGCGAGATCGACGACGAACCCGGGAGCGGCGTGCTGGTGATCCTCGACCCGAGGAGCGGGCTCGTGACCGGGATGTCGGTCTCGGGTGGCGAGACATTCGACCTGGAAACCCTCCCCGGCGGCGCGCCGTCGGAACTTCGCGTGTTCGCGACCGAAGAAAGGACCGCCGGTCAGTCGACGCACTGGGGGTGCGGAGAGGAAGAACTCGAGCAACCGTCTGAGCTGCCGGACCTGCCGTTCGCGGCGACTGCCCTGGCCGCCGAGAAGTCGACCGTGCCGCTGGAGGCGGTCCTCGCGATCGACACCGACACCGAGCTTCTGAGTCAGAAGTTCGGCAACAACACCGCCGCCGCCGCCGATTACGTGGCCGATCTGATCGCGGCCATGAACGTCATGTACTCCCGGGACCTCGATGTCACCCTCATTCAGGGCACCACCTATCTGAGAACCGGCAGCGACCCCTACAGCGTGAACAGCGGCAGCAGCGCGTCGTCCAGCGAGCTCAACGAATTCGGCAATTACTGGAAGAACAACTACGGTTCCACTCAGAGAACGCTCGCCGCGATGCTCTCCGGAAAGTCCCCGTCGTCGAATTCGGCGTCGGGCATCGCGTGGGTCGGTGGTCTGTGTTCGACAAACTACGGCTACAGCTTCTCGAAGGTGTTCAAGATCAACTACCTGTCGGGTGACGCCAAGCTGGTGGGTCACGAGATCGGTCACAACTTCGGGTCGCCCCACACCCACTGCTACAACCCGCCGATCGACCAATGCTACGGATCCGAGGGTGGCTGCTACTCGGGCGCCACTTCGTGCCCCGGAGGCGCGGGGACGGTCATGAGCTACTGCCACCTCACCGGCTGCGGCAGCACCCTCGATTTCCACCCGACGGTGATCAACCGCATTCTCACCTCCAACGTCAACCCGGCCACCGGAGTCTGCATCTTCGAAGCATCCTCGACAGACATGGTCTTCGACGACGGCTTCGAGGCGGGCGGTCTCGGTGCGTGGAGCTCAACATCGCAATGAAAAAGTTCTGTTAATGATGCTCATCCTTCTCAGAATCTCTTGATATTCTCAAGGCGTGCGGGTGTTGGTGTGCGCGAGGGCGCGCCCCCGCCCCCTGGGAGTTTGCAGTGCGCTCAGCCGATCTGTCGTACCTCAGGCCACGCCTGCTCGTTGTGACTATGGGGTTGATTACAGTTGCAGCGGGTGTCCGCGGGTGGGATCTGACGATTCCCTTGTCCGACATTTTTCCACCGCCGATCGTGGTGGAACCGGATGTCAGAGATCCTGTGTGGGATCAACAGAAGAGTGGCGGGCCGACGCCTGAAGACCAAATCATGGAGCTGACCAACCAGGAACGATGGGATAACGGCCAGCTCCCACCGTTGAAACGAAACAGTCTGTTGGACAGTTCTTCGGAATCCCACACCGCGAACATGGCCACTCGGAACTTTTTTGCGCACTGTGATTTGGATACCGGGGATTCGCCGTTCAATCGAATTGTCGACGCCGGGTATGACTACTCCTATGCCGGTGAAAACCTCCATGCGGGATCGTCGACTGCCGCGGGTGCTATCGACGGATGGATGAGCAGTTCTGGGCACAGGGAAAACATTCTCAGGCCGGAGTTTCGCGAACTCGGGGTGGGCTACGTTTACGACGCGTCCGACAGTCATAACGTTCGATTCGACAGCGACGGTAATTGTGTCTCCGAACAAATAATCGGACCTCTCTACCACTACTGGACTCAGAACTTCGGTGCCAGAAGTTCTGTGTATCCGGTGGTCATTGACCGCGAAGCCTATTCAACAGCAACTCGAAATGTGAACTTGTACCTTTACGGTAGCGGGTGGGCGCAGGATATGCGGATCAGAAACGAAAACGGCAGCTGGACGGCGTGGCAAACGTTTTCGACCAACGTTGCTTGGCAACTGAGTACTGGAGCGGGTACCAAAGAGGTGTTTGTCGAGATTCGCAGCGGCGCGACGCGTGCGCGGCGCCAGCGACACGATTGTCTCGACTGACGATTCCGTTCTCAACCACGATCTTCGACGACGACTTCGAGTCGAACACCACCGACGCCTGGAGCGACACCGTCCCGTAGGTCGCGGGTGGTGGCGTGGGAACTCAAAACTCAAAACTCAAACTGAGCACTCAAAACTGAAAACGCTCCACACCGGGCCAGGCTGCCTCGAATTCTCCACAATTCCGCCATCCGATCCGGTGACCGCATCTGCTAAAGTCCGTCCGTGATCAGGAAGAAGATCGTTCCCGAAGGCAAGGCATCGGCCGGGAGTGGTCTGCCGACGATTCGCAAGAAGACGTCGAAGCGGCAGGTCGAGTGAGGAAACGCCGGCCTCGGCACGAGCACGGAAGTATTGTCTGCGATCACCCTCGTCCTGTGGGTGGCGGTGGCCGGTTGTGTGGCGGGGGCCCTCGCGGGCTGGATCATCGCCCAGTTCCTGCACGTGCCGCAGGTCGACCTTCTGGCCGAGTTCGAGCCCGCCGCGACCACCCACATCTACGCCGTCGATGGCGACAGGTGGCGTCGTACGCCCTCGAGCAGCGGGTGGTTCTGCGTCCCGAGCAGATTCCCGAGCACTTCAAGCAGGCGCTGGTGGCGATCGAGGACGCCGACTTTCTACACCCACGGCGGTGTCGATCCGAAGGCGATCCTGCGCGCCGCCTGGTTCAGCCTGATCGATCGCAAGATGGGTTCGCGCGGCGGCGCCTCGACGCTCACCCAGCAGCTGGCGTTGAACCTCTTCCTGCAGAGGGAGCGCACGGTCGGTCGCAAGGTCAAGGAGGCCCTGCTCGCTCTCGACATCGAGAAGCGCTACTCGAAGGACCAGATCCTGACCATGTACGCCAACCAGATCTTCCTCGGACACGGTGCGTACGGGGTAGAGGCTGCCTCACTGCTCTATTTCCAGAAGCCGGCCACAGAGCTCAGCCTGGCGGAGGCGGCCATGCTGGCGGGGATGATCCCCAGCGCCAGCAACAAGTACGACCCGATCAAACGCCCGGAGAACGCCCTCAACCGGCGCAACAAGGTCCTTTCGAGCATGTTGGAGCTCGGGTTCATCGATGCGGCCGCCTATGAAGAAGCGGTGGCCCAGCCGCTCGGCGTGGCGCTCCACCGCGAACGGGTGGACAACGGGGCCTATTTCCTCGAAATGACCCGCAAGGAGATCGAGAGCCGCTACGGCACCGACGCCCTGTATACGTCGGGTCTCCAGGTGCATCTGACCATGGATCCCGTGCTGCAGGCGGCGGCCGAGCGGGCGGTCCGCGAGGGGCTGGTGGCGCTGGAGATGAACGACCTCGGCTACCGCCGCCCGCCGAACGTCCTCTCCGGGGAAGAGCGATCGAGTCCATCGAGGACTATCAGGACCCGTCCTGGCAGCAGATCTCGATGCAGCCCTCCACCATGGTCAAGGCGGTCGTCGACGAGGTTTCGGATCAGCAGCGCCACGCTGCGGATCGCGGATCGCCGCGCAAAGCTGGGGCTCGATGGGGCCGCCTGGACCCGGGCGAGTTCGCTCAAACGGATCCTCAAGACCGGCGACCTGGTGCTCGTGAGGTTGCCGGATCGGTTGCCTGACGACCCCGGTGAAGAGTTCAAGGTCGAGTTGCTCCAGGAGCCGGAAATCGAAGGCGCGTTGGTGGCGATGGACAACCGGACCGGTGCGATTCTCGCCCTCGTCGGTGGGTTTGATTTCCAGCGCAGCGAGTTCAACCGTGCGGTGCAGGCGTCGCTGCAGTGCGGGTCGGCCTTCAAGCCGTTCGTTTATCTGACCGCGTTCGAGCACGGTTTCACACCTGCCGACACCTTGTTCGACGCACCGTTTCTCCTGGCAGACGGCACCGGCGAGCTGACCTACTGCCCGAAGAACTACTACAACGTCTACTACGGCATCGTCACCCTCCGGCGGGCCCTCGAGTTGAGCTACAACGCCTCGGCCGTCAAGCTGCAACAGCTCGCAGGGAGCGAGGCGGTGGTCGAACACCGCCCGTCGATTCGGCATCAGCACCGAACTCCACCCCTACCCGTCGCTCGCTTTGGGATCGCTCGGTGTGCATTTGATCGATCTGGTGCGCGCCTACTCCGGCATCGCCAACCTCGGTGAAGTCCCCGAGCCGTACTTCATTTCGGAAGTCTATGACCGCGACGGGCGGCTGCAGGAGCGCTTCTTCCCGCGCAGCGAGAGGGTGATGCCGGAGGCGGTGACCTATCTCATGCTCAACGTCCTCGAGGGAGTCGTCTCTCGCGGTACCGGCGTCTCGGCCCGTTCGCTGCCGGCCCACCTCGCCGGCAAGACCGGCACCACCGACGACTACACCGACGCCTGGTTTGTCGGTTTTTCGCCGCGGATCACGGTCGGCGTGTGGGTCGGCCGCGACCGCAAGATCCCCATCGGCAAGAAGATGACCGGGGCCAAGGCCGCACAGCCGATCTGGAACTCCTTCATGGCCGACTACCTCGCCACCCTCACAGCGGCCGAACGCGACGAGGACTTCCAGGTCCCGGCGGGGGTGGTCTTCACGCCGGTGGACGCGGTGACCGGAGAACGGGCGGTCCCGCCGTGCGGCTACCAGACCTCGGTCATCCTCGAGGCGTTCCTCGACGGAACAGAACCGACTGAGCCATGCCGCGAGGATCTGGCAGGGGTCGACGAACTGCCGTGGCCCTTCCAGGTCCCGTACTACCTGCCGAAACCCGGCGAGCCGATGCCGAGCATGCAGTCGATCGAGGTCGCCGACGAAAGGCTCAAGCCGACGCCGACTCCTGAGGAGCAGGCGGCGCTCGATCGTCGAGGCCGCGCGCGAAAGCAATTAGCGTTTAGCAGTTAGCCTATTGGCCATTCGCTCTGAGCTCAGAGCCCGAGCGTAATAGTCAGCTGGAGAAATGTGTGGATTCGGGTGTGATGTGCGATGAGCTAACAGCTAACAGCTAACAGCTAACAGCTGAGCTTTCCTTCAGCTCTGCTGAAGGAAAGCACTCGACGCGCTCGAGAAACCCGGTCGGCGGCATATAGCCGGCGATCCGGCCGATCTCGCGGCCGTTGCCATCGAACATGAGAATGGTCGGGAGACCGTCGACGCCGTACTCGTTGGAGAGTTCGCGGCCGTTACCGTCGACATCGAGGCTCACCGCAATGACCTGGTCCCGAAGCACGGTCTTGACGTCGTTGTCGCGCAAGGTCGTGGACTCCAGGCGTTTGCACCACACGCACCATTCGGCGTAGAAATTGACGAGGACCGGCTTGCCTTCGGCGCGCGCGCGTTCCAGCGCCGCGGGCAAGTCCGTCTCCCAGTCGACCGTCCACCGCACCGTGAGTGGTGACCGTGTCGGCGATGGCGGGCTGCACGGCTTCTTCGCCACGACCACAGGCGGCGACAACCAACAGTGAGGCGACAGCAGCGGTTGCCAACAGACTGTGTGCGGTCTTTCCTGCCATGAGTCCTCCTCGGCGGCGGTGTGCGCCGTCCGTCAATATATCACTCGAAAGCGATACAGTCACCGCCGGGCGTCCGCCCACCTCTCCGTCAGCGGACTTATTGTGCCGGGCGACCTCGCAGGTTACCTCCTTGCACCCCGGGGTCGGCACGTGGCATCATCCCGCATGCCCCGCACATCGATCTCACTGTTTCGGCGGATCGAGCGTGCGCTCGAGACCATCGCCCTCGGCTCGACCCCGCTCGAGACCATCCAGCGCGCCGCCGACTTCATCGCCGACAACTTTGCCGAGGACCTCGGGATTCGCGGCGGCCGGATCTACGCTCAGGACGACGGCAGCTACGAGTTGGTGGAGACCTTCGGCGACGCCTCGCGGGACCCGATCGGGCTTCGGGTGTGGAAGACCTACCCGCCGTTCGAGCAGTTGCTCGATATGGGCTCGGTGGTCATGCGACGGGATGACACCCGGCTCGACCAGCGGCTCGAGGCCGATCTCGGCACGCGGGAGTGGTTTGCCGCCATTGCCGTGGCCGACGCCCATTACGTGTTGTCGTTCGATGTCGAGCCGTTGGACGCGGACCACGACGACGTGGTCGCGACGCTCAACATCATCCGCCTCGCGGTCAACCAGAAGCTTCGCGAGGAACGCATGGTCGCGATCATGGAAGATGCGCGGCTGATTCAGAACTCGATCCTCCCGCGCCACATCCCTCAGCCCGGCGACTTCGAGATCGCGGCCCGATCGGTTGCCGCGGAGATCGTGGGTGGGGACTTCTATGACGTCATCACTCTCGATGACAACACCTTTGACGTCGCGGTGGCCGACGCAACCGGGCACGGGCTCACGGCCGCCCTTCAGGTTCGCGACGTCTTCACCGGTCTGCGAATGGGTCTGTCGCGAGAGTTCAAGATCACGCGGACCGTCCAGCGCCTCAACACCATCATCCACCGCAGCCGCATGGCGACCAAGTTCGTGACCCTCTTCCTCGCCGAGATTCGACATCAACGGCACCCTGATCTACTGCAATGCCGGTCACCCGGCGGCTCTGCTGGTGCGGGCGGATGGGACCGTCATCGAGCTCACGACGACCGGCATGATCCTTGGTCCGAACCCGCAGGCCCTCTACAGTTTCGGGCTCGAACGTATCAACCCCGGCGACATCCTGGCCATCTACACCGACGGCATCACCGAGGCAGTTGGGGAGCCGGACGACGAGGAGTACGGCCGCGAACGGCTGGTGCGCGTTCTTCGAAAGAGCCGCCACCTCGACCCGATTGCGATTGTCGATCGGGTCTTTACCGACGTGGAGGAGTTCGCCCTGACCTCGCCACCGGCCGACGATCAGACACTGGTGGTGGTGAGACGCCGCCCGACGGAACCGGAGGAGATCCCCGCATGATCGATTTCAGCCCCGGCGCCTTTTTCGATATTGGAGATTTCGCTCACGCCGGCCTTTTCACTGAAGGCACGCCGGTCTGGGAGGCTCTCGGCCGCACCCTGGTCGAGTACCTCGAAGAGTGGAATGACTGGAGTATCAACTCGGAGGTGCCGAATGGGGTTCACCTCATGGGCGATCGGATCTTTATCGGTCCCGGGTGCACGATCGAACCAGGCGCGCTGATCGTCGGGCCCGCCGTGCTCGACCGGGAAGTCGAGATCCGCACCGGTGCCTACGTTCGGCAGAATGTGGTGCTCGGCGCCGGCAGCCTGGTCGGCGCCCACAGCGAGGTCAAGGGCTCGATCCTCCTACCCGGTGCCAAGGCGCCGCACCAGGCCTACGTCGGCGACTCGATTCTCGGCCGCGACGTCAATCTCGGTGCCGGCACCATCTGCTCCAACGTCAAGAACGTTGGCCGCGAGGTGACCTTTCACTCCGGCGGTGAGACGATCCACACCGGGCTCCGGAAGTTCGGCGCCATCCTCGGCGATGGCTGCAAGACCGGGTGCAACACGGTGCTCAACCCCGGCGTGCTGATGGGGCCGGGTTCGATCACCTACACCAACGCCAGCATCCGCGGCGGTTTCTACCCGGCCGGCACCCTGATCAAGGTGCGGCAGACGCAGCAGGTGACGGAGATGCGGAAGCTGAAGAGGGACTGAATTCGAATTTCGAATTTCGAAATTCCGCTCACCGACCCGTCGAGAAATCGAAGATCATTTTCTGTTACCGTTCGCTTTCAGACAGCCCCCAAATCGACGCGCGGCTGGAAGAAAAATCCGAAATCCGAAATCCGAAATCCGAAATAACCGTTATTGGCACAGGCGTTGCACTCTCGTACGGCGACACGGAGGTGGACCATGAAGAAGGTCCTGATCGTTGGCATGATCCTGGCAGTAAGTGGTGTGGTTGTGGCCTCTGACGAGGACGACTTGACCTCGTTGAGCTACATCTCGTACCTCGAACGGTACGCCACGGTGCTGCCCGCCAATTCTGAAGAGACCATCGAGGCCGTCATCAACATGCCGTTGGTGGCGGGCGACAGGGTGGACACTGCCCGCGAGGGTCGGATGGAAGTCGTGCTCGCCGACGGCAACACGATGTGGCTCGATGAGTACACGACTTTGAGTCTCGACGCCGTGGCGTTCAGCCGTGATGCCGAATCCGAACGCACGGTGATCTTCCTCGCCGACGGCTCGTTGATCGTCGAGGTCAGCGAGCATGGACTGACCCCGAAACCGACCCGGATCGACTCTCGCGCTGCGACGGTCTATCTCGACGAATACGGACTCTACCGTCTCCAGGCCCTGCCCTCCGGCGGTCTGCGGGTCGAGGTCGTGTCCGGCCTCGCGGAAGCCGCCACCACCACCGGTGGTGTGCTGGTGAGGGCTGAAACCGCGGCCGAAGTCGGCGGCGGCGAGGTTCAACGCAGCGAGGGTCAACTGACCTCTGAGTGATGATTTTGCGGTGTGGGTCGATGCCCGGCGCCAGATTACAGCGGGTGAGAGCTCGCAGTATGTGGACCTCCGCTACTCGCGGCAGGCGGCTCAACTCGACAACTACGGCAGCTGGGTCTATGTCGACTCCATCAACTCCTGGGCGTGGCAGCCCACCGTCGGCGGCAGCTGGCAGCCCTATCAGGCCGGACGCTGGTACTGGACGCCGACCGGTTATGCGTGGATCTCCTACGAACCCTGGGGTTGGCTGCCCTACCACTACGGTTCCTGGAACTTCTCGGTCGGCTTCGGATGGGTGTGGTCCTACGGAAACTACTGGGGGCCCTCGTGGGTGAACTGGATGTGGTGGCCGGGCTACGTCGGATGGTGCCCCTACGGCTACTACAACAACTGGTACTGGAACTCGTACCCTGGGTACTACCCCCCACCGACCGGGCTACCCGGGTGGCGGGGGCGGCAAGCCAATCAGCCGCCACGACGTGACGTGATGCCGCCTCCTCGCACCGCTTCGCACCGGGTGGGTCCTGACGCTTCGACGTCGCGGTTGGCCTCCGACCCGGCCGTCGACCTCTCCGGTCGCGTGCGGCTGGCCGAGGTGGACCGCCGCGGCTGGACGGTGGTGGCGGACGACGATTTTGCGAGCCCGAACCTGGCTCGGCTCGCGAGGTCCGGTGATCGTGTCATACCGACCGTCGGTGACCAGACGGGCGTCGTGATGACCGGGCCGTTGGCCACGCGATCGCCGTCGGTGGCCAGTCCGCGGAGCGAGATCGAACGCGTTTTCCGGGGTGTCGAGGTTCGCGCCACCGCCGATGTCAGCCCGTTGCTGGCCCGGGACAACAGCCTCGATCCCGCAGTCGCCCGGCAGCTCGCTCAGCCGACCACGATCGGAGAAATCGGTCAGCGCTCGCGGGACGCCGCAGCGTCGAACCGGCAGACGGTGGCGTCGGGGCTCGCTCTGTGGAGTCCGGTTCGCCGTTTCGTGCGCCGAGCCAGTCTCGTTCAGCTCAGCCGAATCTCTACCGGCCGACCATGTACGGTTCGTCTCCGCCGACTTCAACGCGGTCGGGCTCCAGCAGCGGGAGTCGCCAGCTGATTGCGCCGCGGACATTCTCGGGACGATCGTCGGCATCGACGGCCGGTGGTCGTGCCGCCTTCCGGCTCGTCGATCTACAGTAGGCCCTCGGGGTCCACCGGCAGCAGTCGTTCGATGACCGGCGCGCCGAGCGGCCGCTCGTCGAGCTCGGTACGCAGCAGCCCGGGTCGAACCTCGGCGCCGCAATCCTCATCGGCGGGGAGTTCCCGGTCGTCGGGTGGAAGCTCCCGTTCTTCGGCGGGCACCAGCCGCCCTTCGGGACGGACTTCGACCTCGTCCTCGAGCAGTTCTTCCGGCACGAAGAAGCAATAGCGATCGACCCACAGCGGGCGTCGGGTGTAGAGTGGCGTCATGAAGGAGCTTTCTGAAGCGAGTGATCGATCGTCTCGTGGCGGCGGCAGAGGCCGTTCGCCGGCGGGCCCATGCCCCGTACTCGAACTTCAAGGTGGGCTCGGCCATCCTCGACGGTGATGGCGCGGTGCACACCGGGTGCAACGTAGAGAACGCTTCGTACGGGCTCAGCGTGTGTGCCGAACGCCACGCCGTCGGTGCCGCGGTGGCGGCGGGTTCCAGCGAACTGATTGCCGTTGCCGTGGTGGCCGACACCACACCGCCGACGACGCCCTGCGGCGCCTGCCGGCAGGTGTTGGCGGAGTTTGGTGACCTGCCGGTGATCCTGGCGAATCTGAATGGCGAGCGAGTCCTCACCTCGGTTTCCGAGTTGCTCCCGGAAGCGTTTGGTCCCGGGGTTCTGCAACGGCACGAGGCGTCGCCCGAAAAGCGCCGTGAGTAGAAATCGCGGGGAGACCGGCCTTTGCGATCCGCCCCTTGACACCGTAGATCGCCGGACACATATTTGAAGCGTCCCCAGGGACCGCGGGTGTTCAACGGACCTCACAGCCGCGAGACCAACTGAAAAGGCCCGGGCGGGCATACCCGCCGCGACGAAATCCCGCCACCGCGGGGTTTCGTTTTTTTTGCAATCCCCCGGGCCGGTTTCGCCGTGCGAAACTGGCCGGGGGAATTGCAGTGGACGAACTCAAACACCGGCTCGCCTGGGAGCGTCGCCTCGAGCGCCGTACGAGGCGGCGCGCCGAGTACCGCCGTGGGCTGCGCCCGATGGCGATCGCAGGCTGGAACACGACCAAGGAACACAACGTCGGCTCGCTGGTTCGTACCGCGCACGCGGCGGCGGCCGCCGAGGTGGTGCTGGTGGGCGATCGAGACTGGAACGTCGAGGCGGCTCGAACTGCCCAGCTCTATACCACCGTGACCCAGGTCGCCGACCTCGAGGCCTTTCGTGAGCACCTGGCGGCGCGGAACTGGAACCTTGTCGCCGTCGAACTCGACGATCGTGCGGTCAACCTTTTTGATGCCGAGTACCCGGATCGACCCTGTTTCCTGCTTGGCGCGGAGGTCGGCGGTCTGCCGGAGGCCCTGCTCGCGGAGGCTGAGCTGGTGGTGCAGATCCCGCAGTGGGGGCTGGTGCCGTCGCTCAACCTGGCGGTCGCGGGGTCGATCGTCCTTTATGACTACCTGCAGAAACAACACTCGATGGGCCGGTTGCGGCGGCCGGACGGCGGCCTTCTGGAACCTGACGACCGCGGAACCGTAAAAGATTGATGCGGGTCACATTCGCCTGTTGTTCACGGTCAGGTCGCCTGCTACAGTGGGCGCGAACAGCCCACACGCGCAAGGAACAGAGGCGAAGCGGCTCCGGCCGATCGCGCGGCGAGATCGAAGGGCTTTGGAGGAATACATGCGGAATGTGACCCGACTGATGGTGGCGCTTCTGGTTGTCGTTTTGGCGCTGGCCCTGGGAGCGTGCAAGAGCAGCGGTTCGAAGGTGCAGGCGCCGAAACCGTCGCCGACGCCGGTCAAGACACCGGCGCCCGATTCCGTGGCGGAAGAGGTGGTGTACGAGCCCGTCACCGAGACCATCATCTCGGAACAGGTCACTGAGGAGCTTCCGGAAGACCTCGTCCAGCTCAACGCACAGGGCTATCTGGAGGATGTCTTCTTTGAGACCGACCGGTTCGATCTGACTCCGGCGGCGCGCGAAGCACTGGCGAAGAACGCGGCCTGGTTGCAGCAGTACCCGACCATCTCGATTCTGGTTGAGGGGCACTGCGATGATCGAAACACCCGCGAATACAACCTCGCTCTCGGTGAGCGCCGTGCGGGCGCCGTTTCCGAGTATCTGGTCCTTCTCGGTATCCCGTCGCGGCGGATCCAGATCATCTCGTACGGTGAGGAGCGTCCGTTCGCGCTCGGCAACAACGAAAGCGCGTGGCAGCTCAACCGTCGGGGCCACTTCGTGATCGTCGCACGATAGGAGATAGAAATGCGCACTTCGGTCCTCGTACTGTCACTCGTCGCCGTCGTATCGTTCTCGGCGTGCAACTCGTCTCAGGATATGGCGTTGCTGCACCGGGAGATCACCGACGTGCAACGGTCGGTCGATTCCATCCAGACCGAGGTCCTCGACAAGTCCGACCTCAAGAGCATGGAGCAGTCCATGCAGTCACTGACCGACAAGAACATGCGCTCGAATGCCGACCTCGCGCAGAGGGTCGAGCAGTTGCAGGAGCAGATCGAGGCCTTGCACGCGAGCCTCGAGGTCACGACCCGGCAGCTGCAGAACATCTCGATGGCGCTTGCGGCGGTTCGGGCGGGCTCTCAACCGGTGGCGGTGTTGCCGCCGGTGACGGCGGTCGCCGACGAAGAAGCCGAAGCTGCGGCGTTTGCCGCAGGAACGGCCGCAGCTACCGCCATGAGCGGTGGCAGCGCGACCACCCCGGAGGCGCTCTATCGAAGCGCCTATGAGGACTACATGCGCGGCAACTACGACCTCGCGGCGGATGGTTTCGGTGAGTACCTGAAGCGGTATCCGAACACCGAGCTTGCGGACAACGCCCTGTATTGGATCGGCGAGTGCTTCGATGCCCAGGACGAAAGCCAGCAGGCCCTCGATACCTTCACCCTGGTGGTCGAGGACTACCCCACGTCGGACAAGGCGGCTGCAGCTCAGCTCAAGAAGGGGCTGATCTACCTCAAGATGGGCGACCAGGGCCAGGGCGTCGTCAACCTCCAATATGTGGTCTACGAACACCCCGGGACCCGCGAGGCGGAGCTCGCCCGCGAGCAGCTGCAGTCGCTCGGCCTCACGATTCGGTAGGAGCGACGGCCGCTTGGCGGCCGCGCTTCAAGGCAGTGGCCGGCCGCTTCGCGGCCTGGCAATGAGGCCATGGGGCAATGGTCCAGAACGCTCCTTGAACCCAGCAACGGACCAACCTTGAAGGCCCTGGACCAAACGCCCCCGCAGCCTCACTGCCTCACCGCCTCACCGCCTCATTGCCTCATTGCCTTTCCGGGACTAGCCTGATCCGTGAGTTTCGGCTATGATGTGCGACCCGATGCGGCCGAGAGGGCTGCGTCCGATTGAAGGAGAGTCAATTCGATGGCTACGATCAAGGGAACGAAGAAGCAGGGGCGCAAGCGCCACCGCCAGTCGCTCGAACGTCGGATGCGCAATCGCGCCGTGCGCACCCGGGTGCGCCGCCAGATGCGCCTCATGCGTGCGGCGCTGGCCGAGGGTGACGGCGTCAAAGTGAAGGAAATGCTGCCTGAGACCATGTCGGTGATCGACGTGGGTTGGCGCAAGGGTGTGATTCACCGCAATACGGCGGCCCGCTATAAGTCGCGAATGTCGCGACAGGCCGAGGCGGTCATCGCCGGCAAGGAAGCCTGAGGCGATGCAAGAAGCCCTGCTCACCACCTCCATCCCTTCGGGAAAACTGGTGAGCCGGGGCAAGGTCCGCGACATCTACGTCACCGATGATGCCTTGATTCTGGTCGCGACCGACCGGATCAGCGCCTTCGACAGCGTGTTGTCGCCGGGCATCCCCGGTCGCGGAAAGATCCTCACCAAGCTGTCCACCTTCTGGTTCCGGAAATTCGCCGACCGTGTGCCCAACCACCTCCTGGCCACCGATCTGGCCGACTTCCCCGCCCCCTTCAACCACCACCCCGAGTTGGCCGGCCGCAGCGTGCTGGTTCGCAAGTTGGAGCCGATCCCCGTCGAGTGCGTGGCTCGCGGCTATCTGGTCGGGTCGGGGTGGAAGGAGTACCAGGCCGACGGCACCGTCTGCGGCATCCGCCTCCCCGCGGGGTTGACGGAGTCGGCTCGGCTCGACGAGCCGATCTTCACGCCGGCGACCAAGGCCACCGACGGCCACGACGAGAACATCAGCTTCGAAAAAACGGTCGGAATCGTGGGGGAGGAGACGGCGACCCGTCTTCGCGACCTCACTCTCGATCTCTACCGTGCCGCAGCCGACTACGCCCTCGAGCGCGGCATCATCATCGCCGACACCAAGTTCGAATTCGGCTTCGACGGTGATGGCCGGATCGTGTGGATGGACGAGGCGCTGACGCCGGACTCCTCCCGGTTCTGGCCTGCCGATGTCTACGAGCCGGGACGGTCTCAGGCCTCGTTCGACAAGCAGTACGTGCGGGACTGGCTGGAGGCGAGCGGTTGGGACAAGGAACCGCCGGCCCCGACCCTGCCACCGGAAGTTGTCGACGGCACGCTCTCGCGCTATCGGGACGCCTACCGATTGCTGACCGGTGAAGACCTCTCGGCGGTGATTTCCAGCGACTGACACCAAAAAAATTGCCCGGGTTTGAACCCGACGAGCGGAGGGATTTCCATGACCGTGTATGCGACAGAGAACATCCGAAACGTGGCGGTGATCGGTCACCCCGATACCGGCAAGACCTCGCTGGTGTCGGCGATACTCTTCGACAGCGGGGCCGTCAACCGCCTGTGCAAGGTCGACGACGGCAACACCACCACCGATTTCGACGACGACGAGCACGACCGCCAGATCACCATCAACACCGCGGTCGCCCATTTCGAACACCGCGGGGTCAAGGTCAATCTGATCGACACGCCGGGATACGGCATCTTTTCGACCGACGCCCACCAGGGCCTGCGGGTGGCCGATGCCGCCCTGATGATGGTCTCGGCTGTCTCGGGACCGGAGGTGCAGACCGACAAGATGTGGAAGGCCGCCGACGGCCGCGGTCTGCCGGTCCTGTTTGCAGTCAACCTCATGGATCGTGATCGGGCCTCCTATTCACGCGTCGTGGAGCTCCTGGAAAAGAAGTACGGCCGTGAGGTGACCCCGCTGCAGCTGCCCATCGGCAAGGAATCGACCTTCTCCGGCGTCGTCGATCTGGTCAGCGGCAAGGCCTTCACCTGGAAGCAGGACGAGAGCACGGCCTTCTCCGAGGGAGAAATCCCGGGAGACATGGCGGATGCCGTTGCTGCGGCCCGCGAGGCCTTGATGGAGATGGTCGCCGAGCAGAACGAGGACCTGATGGAAAAGTACCTCGAAGAGGGTGAGCTCGACGCCGAGACCCTCTACAAGGGGCTCAAGAAGGCCATCGCCGCCCGCGAACTGTTCCCGGTCTTTGCCGTCGTCTGCGGCCAGGAACATCGGCGTTCAGCCGCTGATGGACGCCCTCGTCGACCTCGCTCCGGCGCCCGACTGGCGTCCCGTCCAGGCCGAAGGTTGACGGCGAGGAGCAGGAGCTCGCAGTCTCGTCCGACGCTCCGTTTGCGGCCTATGTCTTCAAGTCGATCTCGGATCCCTTCGCGGGGCACATCACCCTGATGCGGGTTTTCACGGGCGGCATCGCCACCGACGCCAACGTCGTCAACTCGACCCGCGATATTCCGGAGCGTCTGAGTGCGTTGTCGATTGCCCAGGGCAAGGAACTGGAGCACGTGACGGAACTGGCCGCGGGCGATATCGGCGCCCTTCCCAAGCTCAAGGGAACCCACACCGGCGACACGCTGTGCGCAGCCAAGGCCGGCATCAAGCTCGCCCCGGTGCCGATCCCGGAACCGGCGATCAGCTTCGCGCTCGAGGCCGAATCCAAAGGCGACGAGAACAAGCTCGCAACCGCGCTCGGCAAGATCAACGATGAAGACCCGACCATCACCATCGGTCGCGACCCGCAGACCAAGGAAATGCTGATCTCGGGTACCGGACAACTCCACGTCGAGGTTGTCGTCGGCCGGCTCAAAAGACGCTACAACGTCAACGTGGTGCTCCACCAGCCCAAGGTGCCCTACCGCGAGACCATCAAGTCGTCGGCCGAGGTCACCGCCCGGCACAAGAAACAGACCGGCGGCTCGGGCCAGTTTGCCCAGTGCTCGATCATCATGGAGCCCAACTTCGGCAAGGGCTACGAGTTCATCGACAAGATCTTCGGCGGTTCGATTTCGGGGACCTACCGTCCGGCGGTGGACAAGGGCATCCAGGAGGCCGCCGAGCGCGGCGTGGTCGCCGGCTACCCGATGGTGGACTTCAAGATCACCCTCACCGACGGCAAAGAGCACGCCGTGGACTCCTCGGAAATGGCCTTCAAGATGGCCGGCCGCAAGGCCTTCAGGGAGGCCGCCGCCAAGTGCAAGGCGACCCTGCTCGAACCCATCATGCAGATCGAGGTCTACACCCCCGAGGACCATCTCGGCGACGTCATGGGCGACCTCAACTCGCGCCGCGGCCGCGTCCAGGGCATGGACTCCGAGGCCGGCACCACCACCGTCAAGGCCCAGGTGCCGTTCGCCGAGATGCTGACCTACGCGCCGACCCTGCGCTCCATCACCCAGGGGCGGGGCGACTTCCACATGGAGTTCGCCAAGTACTCCGAGGTCCCGAAACAGCATGCAGGAGAAGATCATCGCCGAGTCCGCGCAAACACGAGGAAGAAGACGACGAATAGAATCCGGCTTCGTGCTTCGCACCACGCCGTCATCAGTTTTGAGTTCTAGGTTTTGAGTTTTGAATGTCCGCCCGGCCCTGCCGGGCGGTTTTTCTTTTCTGTCATTTCGACCCCCCGAACGGGCGTTGTCTGGTAGTGGCGGGGCCTGCCCCGCCTTGATGAAACCCTGCGCGTCGCTCGTCGAAGGGCGGCATGGATGCCGCCCCTACAACTGCGTCGCCGCTGTCCAACTCCCGATTTTCGCGACGTTCGTGGACACCTCTGATGGTGGGCTGAAGCCCACCCTACGGGCGCAGTCCGTTTATGGGTCCGACGTAGGGTGGGCCTCGGCCCACCTTCAGTCGCGCCGCCGGTCCCTCGGGTTCGCCACTTACGTGGACGTTTCGATCGGGCGGTTATTCATATATGTCATTTCGACCGAGGGAGGAAAGCGACCGAGCGGAGAAATCTCGGTGGGCGGTACTCAAAACTGAGACTCAAAACTCAAAACTCAAAACTCAGAGCTGGGTGGAATCCACCCACCCCTTGATCTTCGCCACATACTCCGCATCCTCATAACGCTCCGGATGGAACGCAGCAGCGTAGGCGGGAAGCGCGCCACCCGTGATGTGGGCGGCAACCAACTCGGCGGTCCCCGCCGACGCCATCAACCCGAAACCCGACAGCGCGCCGTGGACGAAGGCGCCCTCGATCGGGAGCGGCCCGACCAGCGGCCGGTTTTCGCGGGTCTTGGTGTAGTAGCCGCCGTCGATCCATGCCTTCGGCATCCGCTCGACATAGGCCCCGAAAGCGGGGATCGCGGTCGCCATGCCGCGGAGACAGATCTCGGCGTAGTGGTCGGGCACGCGCAGGGGAAAGACCTCGGCCACCGGGTCGAGGTGGTAGGGCCACAGGATCAGGATGTGCGGGCTGCCGCCACCGCCCTCAACCCGCATATGCACCCCGGCCGGCATCTCGCCGAGCAGGAGCCTTCCCATCCTCGGTGCCGGCCAGAAACTCCCGCTCTTCGGCGCTCCACTCGATGCGTTGAGGGTCTTCCCAGATCGTGAATGGAGCGTCCCGGGGAACCGCTCCGAGGTGGTCCTCGATCGAGACTTTGAGGTGGAGCTCGGAGAAGACCGGCAGCTCGAGTCCGAGCAACCCACCGACGCACGAGAGCATCGGTCCCGCAGCATTGACGAAGCGAGGGGTGAAGACGGTGAGCACCTCGCCGCAGCTTGCGATCTGCACCGAAGACACCTTGCCGCCCGCGGTCTCGATCCACTCGACCCGGCCTTCGATGAACTCGACGCCGGCGGTTCGTGCCTCTTCGAGCTGCAACATCCCGAGCTGCTGGCCCGACAACCACCCGCAGCGACGAGCGTGGAGGACGGCACAGGTTGAAGGGGAGAGGTAGGGAAAGTGGCGTCTGGATCAGCTCGGGGTCGACGATCAGGTCGGCGCCGTCCGGCTGGTCCTGCCAGCCTTCGGCCGGAGCCGGCGCGGTACGTGTCGGATCGTCGAACCCTCGTGAATTCGTCACCGGACCGGCACCATAGCTGATGGCCAGTTCCGCACTGGCTCGCATCGAATCGATACGCTCCGGATTCGCCGTTGCATAGAGATACCCGCGCCGGTTCATCAGAAACCGGTTGTCGCTCGCCAGCGCCATCTCTTCCATCAGGTCGATGCTTCGGTTCATGAGCCGCACCATGGCGTCGTCGGGATCCGGCCACCAGTTGCGATAGGCTTCGGTCGATCTTGTCGGAGGTCAGGGTCATCGGCGGCCGCTCGTCCACCAGCACGACGTTCTTCATCCCGTGCTTGACCGCCAACTGCCACGCCACCGAGATCCCCGCGATCCCGGCCCCGCAGATCACGACTTCGCCGGCCCTGTTACTCACCGGCCGATCACCGCCTCCAGGGCCTCAGCGAGGGTCACGATCCGCACGCCTCCGACGACGGCGCCGTAGAGATGACCGAAATGCTTGCGATCCCCGGTCACCAACATGTCGGTCTCGGCGCCGATGGCCGCAGCGAGAATGGGCGCGTCATTCTCGGGGAGCCCAAATCGACCTGCACCGGCGACCAGCTTCGGGCCGGCGTCGGCAACCCTGCGTACCGCCATCAGGAGTTGCTCGAAGTCCGCAGGATCTGAGGAGGACTTGACCGACAGGTTCCGCCCGGCTTCGAGGATGGCGTGCTGCGACGTGAGGAGCTCGCAGTGGCCCGTCTCGGCCAACTTGAACAGCTCGCGGGCGTCCCTCATTGGCGTGTGCGCTGCCGAGAAGAGTATGTTGGCGTCGACGAAGAGCCGCACCTACGAGCCCTCGAGCTTCTCTTTGATTCTCTGCCGAAGATCGTCGTCGATCCGATTCTCCTCCATGAACTCCGCCACCCGGGCGTCGCTGTAGATTTCAATCGGGTACACACCTGCCGGGCGCAGGAGGATCGACCCGTCGTCCGTCGCCTCGACCAGGAGAATGGTCTCCACCTCAATCCCGAGCTGGTCGAGGACCGCCTTCGGAATTGAAACTTGTCCCCTCTTGCCCAACTTTGCAGTTTCCATGGATTCAATTTATCAGAAATCCGGAATACCGGCAACATGATATTCCGACGATATTGACCACTGATGTCCGGAAAAGTTCAACAAATCCGAAATCCGAAATCCGAAATCCGAAATTGCGCCGCGGTTCCCCGTTATGATGATTGGGACCGCTGCCGGAGTGGCGGAATGGCAGACGCTGGGGACTTAAAATCCCTTGACCGTATGGTCGTGCGGGTTCGACCCCCGCCTCCGGCATTTCAAATCCACGGAATACATTCGAATCTCAATACTTCGGCCGGCATTGGAGAGAAATCTCCTCACCCCGGCCTTCCCACCCCTGGGTGTCGAAATTTCCTACGGGTTCTTCAATCGAATGGGCGACCGGAGAGCGTCTCAGAGCAACCGCTCCGAGGCGAGGTACGTCACCGCACTCACCGAGCCACACAACACTGTCCCCCAGACCATGTCGACCAGAACCACCGTGAATGGAAAGCCTTCGAGGGTCGCGAGGTTGGTGAGATCGTAGGCTGCATAGGTGACGAGGCCGAGCAGTGCCCCGAGGGCGACGGCGTGGCCGAGGCTTTGGCGTTCGATGGCCGGCCAGACGGCGAGAACGACGATCCCGACGACGAAGATCAGGTAGAAGACGATGGCCGCGGCCCAGTTGACGTCAGCCCGCAGGAGGTGGCCCATCTGGTTCTTGTAAAAGGAACGCGCGACCACACCCAGCCAGAAAAGATCGATGACGAAGAAGGTGACGACGGCGACGGCGTAGAGTTTGACGAAGATCGTGATGTTCATGCTCCGGACAACGATGAAACGGCCCCGGTCCTTCCAGCCGGCGGTGTCTCAGCCCACCGTCGGTCGATTGAGCCACCAGAGAGATGCGTTGAGCACGGTGGCGAAGCTGACCCAACCCCAGTACGGCAGCAGCAGGGCCCCCGCCGCGGGCACCACCCGCCAGAAGAGGACGGTCGTGGCCCCGATGGCGATCCAGAGGACGATGATTTCGGCCAGCGCCAGACCGGGCGCCTGCATTCCGAAGAACAGGATGGACCAGAGTCCGTTGAGAGCGAGTTGGATTCCGAAGACCGTGAGCGCGATCTTGACTCCATCGACTTCGAGACCCTTGCGCCAGACGAGGAATGCGGCCACTCCCATCATGATGTAGAGCAGGGTCCAGGCCGGGCCGAAAACCCAGGCCGGTGGATTGAAGGACGGCTTCGTCAGGGTGGGATACCAGTTGGCGACACCGCGCGCAGTGGCGAATCCGGAAAGACCGCCGACCGCCAGAGGCGTCGCGATAGAAATGACGAGTTTGATGGTGTCGTGCATGGTGGCTCCGGCGGCCATGATATCCGAGAAGGGTCGAGAGGCGCAGGCCTGGTAGCGAAGGCGCCGCCGGGTTTCATTGCGGCACCATCGGCGGATTGATACAGTGAGCCGCGATCAGCAACCTATGAGACTGGATCAACCTCTCCTCTTGAGATTGTTTTTCGGGCTGACGACGCCCGGGGTCGCCGTTTTCCGCAGCCGACACGTCACGGAGCTCGTCGCCGCGGTCACGATCGCGATCGAGGCGCGAATGGCAACACCTTGAAGGCACGGCTCGTTCTCGTCGGCGGGGGGCTCGCGAACAGCCTCATCGCCTATCGGATCCTGAGCGAGGACCCGGGTTTTCCGCTCCTCGTTGTCGAGCACGGGGCCACACTCGGCGGGAACCACACCTGGTCGTTTCACGACTCGGATCTGACGCCAGCGCAACTCAGGTGGATCCAGCCGTTGGTGACCCACAGTTGGGCCACGCACGAGCTGCGTTTCCCGCGTCGTCACCGTGTGATCCACGGGGGTTACAACACCGTGTCCTCCGACCGGCTGCACGAGGTTGTCGGCCACGCTCTCGGAGACCGGGCTCTGTTCCAGGCCGAGGCGGTGGAGGTTGCTCCGGACCGGGTCCGCCTTGCCGACGGGACCGAGATCGAGGCCAAGGCGGTGATCGACGGCCGCGGCGACCCCGGCGGCCATCACCTCGAGGTCGGCTTCCAGAAGTTCGTCGGTCTCTTCGTTCGCCTTGCTGCCGACCACGGTCTCGAAGGCCCCATCCTCATGGATGCCACAGTCGAGCAGCGCGACGGCTACCGCTTTGTCTACACCCTTCCATTCTCGGCGCGGGACCTCCTGATCGAGGACACCTACTACAGCGACGGGCCCGGGCTCGACCGCGAGGCGCTGAGCGAGGAAATCCGTGCCTACGCCAGCGCGTCAGGGGTGGGAGATCACCGAGATCACCGGAGAGGAATCGGGGGTGCTGCCGATCGTTCTCGGTGGTGACCTCGACGCCTTCTGGCGCGAGGGTCCGGCCGGCGTTGCCCGCAGCGGGATGCGGGCGGCCCTGTTTCACCCGACGACCGGCTACTCACTGCCCGATGCGGTGGCGCTGGCGGATGAGATCGCCGCTGCTCGAGAGGGCGATGGCCGGGCGCTCTTTCAGCTGACTCGGCAACGATCGGCGGACCATTGGCGGCGGACCGGCTACTACCGTTTGCTCAACCGGATGCTCTTCCAGGCCGCCGAGCCCGAGCAGAGGTATCGGATCTTCGAGCGCTTTTACGGTTTGTCGGACGCGCTGATTCGTCGTTTCTACGCCGGCCGGCTGAAATGGACCGACAAGGTCCGGGTGTTGACCGGCAGACCACCGGTACCTGTCCTCGCCGCCCTTCGCTGCCTCTTCGGGGCGCGGCGCAGGGGCAACGGTCGCGCAACGACCGAAGACAAAGGGAGCATCGTGAAACAGAAGACAGCAGCAGTCATCGGCAGTGGGTTCGGAGGACTGACCCTGGCAGTTCGTCTGCAGGCGGCAGGCATCTCGACCACCGTCATCGAAAAGCGCGACAAACCGGGCGGTCGGGCCTACGTCTATGAAGACAAGGGCTACCTCTTTGACGGCGGGCCGACCATCATCACCGCGCCGCCGAGCCTCGAAGAGGTCTTCGCCGCGGCCGGTCGCGACATGTCGGACTACCTCACCCTGCTGCCGGTGATGCCGTTCTACCGGCTCTACTGGGAGAACGGATTCACCTTCGACTACTCCAACGACATGGACGCGATCGTCGGTCAGATCAAAGACAAGAGCCCGGGCGACGTCGACGGGTATCAGCGCTTCCTGAGCTATGCCGAAGAGGTTTTCAACGAGGGCTACACCAAGCTCGCGGCGACTCCGTTCCTCAACTTCTGGAGCATGATTGAGGTCTCGCCGCAGCTCATCCGTCTTCAGAGTTATCGCAGCGTCTATTCCATCGTGTCGAAGTTCATCAAGGACGAGGAGCTGCGTCAGGTCTTCAGCTTCCACCCCCTGTTGGTCGGCGGCAACCCGTTCACCTCGTCGTCGATCTACACCCTGATCCACTACCTCGAACGCAACTGGGGCGTCTTTTTCGTCAAGGGCGGGACCGGTGCGCTGGTGCAGGCGCTGGTCAAGCTCTTTGTCGAACTCGGGGGAGAGATCCGCCTCGATGCACCGGTCGAGAAGATCCACACCTCCAACGGCAAGGTGACCGGTGTGACGACCGCCGACGGGTGGCACGGCGACTTCGACGCGGTTGCTTCGAACGCCGATGTCGTCCACACCTACGATGCCTTGCTGAGCGACAACACCGACGCCCAACGGGAGGCCGCGCGGCTCAAGCGCAAGCGCTTCAGCATGTCGCTCTTTGTCGCCTATTTCGGGGTGCGCCGGCGCCACACCCAGATCGCCCACCACGACATCATCTTCGGTCCGCGCTACAAACCCCTTCTCGACGACATCTTCAACGGCCCCGGTCTGGCGGAGGACTTTTCGCTCTACCTGCACGCACCGACCCTCACCGACCCGTCGGTGGCGCCTGACGGGTGTGAGGCCTTCTACGTCCTGTCACCGGTTCCCCATCTCGGCAACGCCCCCATCGACTGGAGCGAGGAGGGGCCCCGCTACCGCGACCGGATCTTCGACTACCTTGAAAAACGGTACCTGCCGAACCTCCAGGCCGACATCGAGACCGTCCAGATCATGACTCCGGACGATTTCAAGAATGTCCTCAATTCGCACCTGGGTTCGGCCTTTTCCCTCGAGCCGATCCTCACGCAGAGCGCGTGGTTTCGGGTCCACAACCGGGACAAGAAGATCGGCGGCCTCTACTTCGCGGGCGCCGGGACGCACCCCGGGGCAGGGGTCCCCGGCGTGGTCAACTCGGCGAAGGCCACGGCAGGTCTGATGATTGCGGACCTGCTCGGCGAGAACGGCTGAGGACGAGGTCGTGGATCAGCTTGTCGAACACGGGCAGTCCGTCATCGAGAAGGGCTCGAAGAGCTTCGCCGCCGCCGCCAGGATATTCGATCCCCGGACCCGCGCCGGCGCCTACATGCTCTACGCCTGGTGTCGCCACTGTGACGACCAGACTGACGACCAGGAACTCGGCTTCGAGGGATCGCAGCTCGAGCCCGCTGAGGGACGGGCGCGGGTCGAGCGGCTGCGGACCGAGACGCTGCGCGCCATGTCGGGCGAACAGGTGAATGACCCGATCTTTGCCGGTCTGCAGCGGGTCGTGGCCGAGAGCGAAATCCCCCACCGCTATCCCCTCGAACACCTCGACGGCTTTGTCATGGATGTGGAGGGTCGCGAGTACCACAGCCTCGAGGACACGGTGGAGTACTGCTATCACGTCGCCGGCGTGGTCGGGGTGATGATGGCCTACGTCATGGGTGTGCGCGATGAGGCGACCCTCGACCGCGCGACGGATCTCGGGCTCGCCTTTCAGCTCACCAACATCTGCCGCGACGTCATGGAAGACGCCGCGGTCGGTCGGATCTACCTGCCGCGGGAATGGCTGGCCGAAGCCGGAGTGCCGATCGAGGAGATCCAACTCCCGCGTGCACCGGGAACGGGTCTTCGAGGTCGTGCGGCGGGTGCTGGCCGAGGCAGATCGTTATTACGCCTCGTCCCTGGCTCGGCGTCTCGCAGCTCCCCCTGCGATCGGCGTGGGCGGTGGCGGCCGCCAGATCGGTCTATCGCGACATCGGCCGGTTGATTCTCGAACGCGGCCCGCGAGCGTGGGACGGCAGGGCGTCGACCGGCAAGGGGCGAAAGCTGCGGCTGGTGCTCGGTGCCGGATTTCAGAGCGACTGGCGGCGAGGGTGTGGGGCGAAGGCCCGGAGGCCGAACCGCGCACCGGGTTGTGGACGCGAACGAGAGACCTCTGACGCGTCTTTTCAGATGGTCGTCGCAGTAGCGGGCCGACGGCGGGGTCATCCGGCTGTTCTCAAAGGGTCAGGGCACGCTCGATGGTCTTTTCGGTGTACGAGCGCGCGAGCTCGACCAACCCGCTGCCAGATTCCCCCAGCGGTTCGAGGGCGGATGCAGCTGAATCGATGTAGCGATCAACCGCAAGACGGGCGCCCTTCTCACCCAGACGGGATGCCAGAGTTTCGTGCGCAGCGTCCTGTCCGACATCTTTTCCAATGTCTTCTGAAGACCCGAAGGTGTCGAGAAGATCATCGAGAAGCTGGAAGGCGAGCCCGAGATTGGCTCCGTACTCGCGAACTGCGACCACCCACGAGTGGTCGACCCCGGCCACCCTCGCGCCGGCCTCCAGGGCGGCCACGAAAAGGGCCCCGGTCTTCTGCGCGTACATCTCGGTCAGAGCCGTCATTGTCCTGCCAGCTCTGTTGTGTTTGGAGATCACGGAATTGACCGGCGATGATTCCGTTGCTGCCGACTGACTCCGACAACAAACGGGTCAGATCGAGCCGGGTCCGCGCCGTGAGGTGTTCACATTCGGCGATGACACCGAATGCCTGGTTGAGGAGGGCGGTGGCCGCGAGAATGGCGGTGTCCTCGCCGAAGACTCGGTGGTTTGCGGGTTCTCCACGGCGCAGGGAGGCGTCGTCCATGCACGGGAGATCGTCGAGTATCAGGGAAGCTGTGTGGACCATCTCGATCGCGCACGCCGGGTCGAGGGCTGCCGTCATCGACGCTCCGAGATCGGTTGCAACCTGGATCGTCAGCAATGGGCGGATCCGTTTGCCGCCGGCAAGCAGGCTGTAGCGCATGGCCCGATGGAGCCTTTTCGGATGGGCGTTTTCCGATGGAACGAGCTCTCGGAGACGGTCTTCAACTTGTTGGCGCAGGTCCTGCGCCTCCACCTGCGACCGGGGCATCTTCCGGAGGGCCGTGGGCTGTAGGCGCCCTCGAGCCCTTCAATACTGATACTCATAACTCATCCCCTGACCCAAACCACCGAACACATCGTGTTTCTGATAATGATCTGACCGCTACAGTCTTTGCTGAATATCGCAACCTGATCATCGCCCGCCAATATTCCAGCAGGTGGTTCCGCACCGCGGCCCTTGCCGTCGATCCGGGAGGCGTGTCAGTTCCGTGGGTGAGGCGTTGCGCAAGTGGTAGAGACGCTCGGCGTAGGCGGCGTCGTCGACCCAGAGGCGACGGGCGGAACGCTCGATGAAGGGCCGGATGAGGCCCTGGATCTTCCTGGCGTGGCGAAAGCCCTGGCGGTCGGAGGTGGCGAGCGTCGCCTCGATGACCACCGTGCGACCCGGCTCGATGGGCGTTGCGTGGGTCTCCACCACCGAGCCCTTGCCCTCGCCCTCGACGATGGTCATGACGATCGTGCGCGGCTCCGGGCTGTGGAAGATCGCATCCGTCTCGACGCAGAGACTGCCGATGAGCCGCTTGGCAACCCGCACCTTCACCATCTCGTCGTTCGAGTTCGAGGACGGTCAGCGAAGCGAAAGCGTAGGGGTGGAAATGGACGCCGTGCCACGGGTCGAGCCGGTTGGCGATGATGTCTTCGGGGTCGCAGCGCACCTCGAGACCTGACCACGCCCTTCAAGGTAGGTGGCGGGCCGCGGCGGCAGCACCGGTGTCGGAACCCCGGGGACCTCGTCTCCGATCCGAACCCACGTGAGCACGCCGTCTTCGTGGACCGCATACCTCTTCCACGCGCCGTGACCCTCCTTGCCCAGCGCCAACGCGTGCCACGGGCAGATCAGCTTTCCTTCACACACGCAGGCTTCGGAAAGTGAGGCGCCCATGTGGGGGCAGGCGTCCGGGGCGATCAGCATCTCGCCCTCGACCCGCCAGGCGACGAGGTCTTGGCCGGCGATTCGGAAACGCCGCGGCTTCTCGCCGAGGCGGCTCGACGCGTCGACGACATACCAGTTGCCGTGGGGCCGCTCGAGCGCCGTTTTGAGGGCGCGGGCGATCGCCCCGGGTTTGGCCTGTTGCCAGTCGGGGGCTCGGGACGATTCGGGGATGTCGACCGGAGGGAGCGGGGGACCGAATTTCAATATCTTTTTCATCGCATGCAACTCTCGGGTGTCTCCACGAAGCGCCTCGCCAGCAGGCCTCGGCGGGGGATGGAGCGGAGGGGTTCGGGTTTCACGCCCGCGGGGGCGAGCAGGTGGTTGGCGGCCAGGAAGCCCGACGCCACCGCGCGCTCCATCAGCGCGCTGGGGATCGGCAGGCGGACGAAATCGCCGGCGAGGGCGATGCCCTCGTGCGGCGTGGTGACGCCGGGGCGATCGGCGTGGGACCCGGGGGCGAAGGCCGGGCAGTCGCGGCGGATCAGAAACCGTTCTTCGAAAACCTGAGCGCCTTCGAACTCGGGGTAGAAACTGTGGAAGGCGTGCAGGAGGTCCTTTCGGATCTCCGGCTCCGTCATCCCGGGATCGACCGCGTAGGCGTGGAGCTCGACGACCGAGCCCCCGGTTCGTTCCGCCCAGTTCCGGCTCTCGTCCTCGAACAGGTGATAGAGCGAAATATTGTCGAGCGAACCGATGCCGGTGGTGCCGGCGAAGGGCTGGCGGTCCGGGTTTGCCGGCCGGTCGAGCCACAGCCGCCACACGGCGAACGGGTTGGTCAGTGCGAGGCCCTCGACGGAACGGCGGAAACCGGAATCGTCGAGGTCGGGCGACTCGGCCACGACGGCCTGGAGCCCGGGAACGGTGAGGGCGAGGACGACGATATCCGTTTCGACCGTTTCCCCGTCGAGGGCGACGCGCCACCGTCGTTCGGAGACCCTTCGCGACGCTCGAAACGGCGCACCCGGTCCGGATGTCCACTCCCAGCCCGGCCATGTAGTCGCCCAGTGGCCCCCAGATGGACGTCGAGAACGGCCGCTTCGAGACGTCGAAGATGAGCCCTTCCGGGTTGCCGGAGAAGTAGAAGTGGAACATCATCAACAGTTCGCCCGCCGACATCGCGTCCTCGGGGTTGAAGAAGGAATGGGCGAAGACGTCGAAGAGCATGCGGCGCGCGTCCGGTGGGAACCTGAGCGAGTCGAGATACTGCCCTGCGGTCTGGTCGTCGTAACGGCCGTAGGTCCAACCGCGCTCGTAGCGGAGCATGGCCAGCGCTGCGAGACCGTTGACACCTATCAGGTCGCGGAGGCCGAGGGTCGGCGTGCGCCTGGTCAGCGCGATCACGTTCCACGGCGGTTTGTTCGGCAGACCGGAGAACGACTCGACCTGCCCGCCGGGACCGAGGATCGGGTAGTCGTCGAGCGGCTCGAGAAAGGAAAGCTTGTCGTCGATCCGACGCAGCAGGGCCTGGAGGTTGTAGTACTGGCGGAAGAAGGCGTGGAAGCCCCGCTCCATCTCGAAGGGCTCGCCGCTGGCGAGCCGGTCGGTCCACGCCCCGGCGCGCCCGCCGAGAAAGTCCTCGCGCTCCGCGAGGACGACCGAGACGCCACGTTCGGCCAGCACCACCGCCGCCGCCACTCCGGCGAGACCGCCGCCGGCGACCACCGCGGTCAGCGTCGAGGGAACGCGTTGATGTTCGCCCTGTCGAGGCAGGATGAGTTCCATCAACCCTCCTAATGGACCCGGACCGTGATCTGCATCGATGCTCCCGCTCGAAGCTCGAGGCTCGCTTCCTCGAAACTCGGCGCGCCGAACACACCGCTCGCGTCGGCCGAGAAACCGTAGTCCTCCGACGGGATGCCGACCAGGTTGGTGTCCATTTTGCCGTCGCCGTCCTCGTCATGGTAGACCGAAACCGCGAACGGACCGGCCGGCACATCCTCGAAGGTGGTGACGGCACGCCCCGCCGCTGATCGGCACGACTGCGGACGCGAAGAGGCCTTCCTCGCCGTCGGGCCATCCTCGTCCGTCGAGGTAGAACGCGACCATGGCGTGTCCTTCCTCGCTCTTGAACCCGGTCATCGTCACCTCGACGCGTCCCGTCCCGGGGGGCCGGGAATCGGGGGCCTGAGGCGGCGCGGACGCGCAGGCGGAAAGGGTCACGGCTGCCAGCGACCAAACGAGTCGTCGTTGGTTGTTGCTCATGCGCGCATTGTAGCCTGGCATCCTCACGAGCTCTCCCAGCGGCGGGCCAACAGGCGGGCGGCGACGAAGAGGACGATCGTGGTGGCGGCCAGCACCGCGACCTCCGGTGCGAGATCGACGAGCGGGAGGTCCCGCCAGAAGACCTTGATGTAGCCGTCCAGGGCCCAGGCGTTGAAGGTCACCTTGCCGAACTGCTGCATGGTCTCGCTCATGACGTAGCGTGGGACCATGCTGCCGCCCAGCGCCGACATGCAGAGGATCAGGATGATGGCGACTGCATTCAGCTGCACCCGGTTCCTGCAACTGGCAGCCAGCGCCAACGCAAAACTGGCGGCGGCGCCCGCGGTGACGACCGTCATGACCGTGAAGCCCGGGAGGTGGCCGGAAAGGTCGACACCGAAGGCCAACTGGGCCCACGCGAACATCACCGTCACCTGGACGATGCCGACAATGATCATGAGCAGCCACTTGCCAGCCAGAAGCCGCGTCATGGTCAGCTCGGAGCACATCAGTCGCTCGAGGGTCTGGTTCTCTTCCTCCTCGAGCAGCGTTCCGGAGTTGCCCACCGCCCCGAAGAGCAGGAACATCACCGCGATGCCGGCGGCATACATGGACACGACCGGGTTCGCCTTGTCGGCCGAGAGAAGATCGACCACCTCGATCCCCACCGGTTTCGTGTATCGCTCGATCGGAGAAGCGGCGAACTGGTCCGGCGACAGGGAAAGAACGGTCTGGATCAGCTGTCGTGCCTGCTTGGCGAGGATCTGGCCGGAGGTCTGCCGGATCAGGGCGGAAACAACCTGAGTGGCCACGGGGTCCGACGAATCCGCCAGGAGCTGAAGGTCTACGGCCTCCACCCCGGGCGTCGTGAGAGAGGCCGTCCAACCCTCGGGTATGACAACGGCCAGAGGAAGGGCGCCCTCGAGTACGAGGTCCCTCACCTCCTCGATCGAGGCGAAGACGGAGGGCCCGCTGCCGCTCCCGGCGGGAGAGAAGATACGCAGCGTTTCGTTCTCGGCCAGAGAGGTGAGCAGCTCCCGGCTGAGCTCGGTCCCATCCTGGTCGACCAGGGCGAGGTTCACCAGCGGCGATTTGCCGAGCCCGATCTGCTCGTCGAAGATAAAAGCGAAGACCGTGAAGAACACGATCGGGACAACGAAGGTGAGCAGGATCTCCGTCCGCCCGTGCCACATCCGCAGCAGCCCGACCCGCACCACCGTCCAGATCATTCGCGCAGCTCCCGTCCGGTCAGGTGAATGAACACGGCGCGGAGCGAGGGGGAGTGGACCTCGAGATCGCTGACCTGTCCGCCCGCTTCACGGATCCGGGACAGCAGCTCGGGCAGTTCGATCGCCACGTCGGCGACCTCGGCGACCAGCTGTCGCCCGTCATCACTCATCTCCATACCAGCCAGCTTCGGCCCGGGGTCGGCCAGCTTGAAGATCACTCTCCGGTTCACGCCCACCGTGTTCGCAATGAGCTCCGTCAGGGTGCCCTCGGCGATCGCACGGCCGTGGTCGATGATGACGATGCGATCGCACTGCTGCTCGGCCTCGTCCAGTTGATGGGTTGTGAGCAGGATCGAAGTGCCCTGACTCCAGCAGCTCGTCGAGCATGAAGAAGATGCGGTCGCGGCTCTGCGGGTCCACTCCGACCGTCGGCTCATCCAGCAACAGGACCAGCGGCCGGTGGAGGACCCCGCACGCGATGTTGACCCGGCGCTTCATGCCGCCGGAAAAGGTCTTGACCAGACCCCCGGCCCGGTCGGCGAGGCCGGTCCACCCCAACGCCCTCTCGACAGCCTCGCCAAGCTCGGCGCCTTGCAGCCCATTGAAACGGCCGAAGGCCTCGAGGTTCTCGCGCGCGGTCAGGTCAGGGTAGAGGGCGATCTCCTGAGGGACGAACCCGAGCTTCTGTCTGCCGCCGCTCGGGGGCAGCAGCTGGTCGAACATCTCGATCTCGCCCGAATCGGGCACCGCGAGACCGCAGATGCACCGCACGAGGGTCGTCTTGCCGGCACCGTTCGGACCGAGGAGGGCCAGCCGCTCTCCCCGCCGCAACTCGAAGCTGGAGCCATCCAGCGCGGTCGTGCGTCCGTACCGTTTGGCCACATCGCGAACGCGCAACGCCCGATCCGTGGAGGCGGCGCTTTGACCCATCTCGCGCTCGCTCTCAACCACGAAGATTCGACCTCCATCCAGGGCTGGAGGTCATGAACCTCTTTCAGAAAAACAGGACACATGTTCGAAGATCCCTCGGGTCTGCACGGTATCACGCTCTCATGGTCAGACATCGCATGGGATTGGATGTTCAGGAGCCGCTCGACGGGCTACAACTGCAGCCTGTAGCCGACCCCGTGGGCGGTCATGATGTGGCGGGGGTGTTTGGGGTCGGTCTCGAGCTTGTGGCGCAGGGCGAGGATGAAGTTGTCGACGGTTCTCGGCGAGCCGTCGAAGTCCCAGCCCCAGACGTTGTTGAGGATCTCCTCACGGGTTCTGGGTCGCCCC
>CAVQQC010000002.1:0-247811 GCA_963714895.1 Candidatus Sulfomarinibacteraceae bacterium | reverse complement strand
CTCGTGATACCTTTCCTCGCATTGGAGTCGCCGACCGTGACCGAACCGGCAACTCAGGGACCACGCAAACACTTCCGCCTTTCCGACCTGCGGGGCCTCGCGCGGCTGGCGACGCGGGCCACCGAGGGCGTGACCGGGATTGTCGAAGAGGTCCACCAGTCGGTGTGGAGCACCCTCGGAGTTGTCGGCGGCGAGGCACCGGGTCAAACCGGCGGCATCACCGGCGCGGTCTACGACGGTATTCGAGGTGTCACGCGGCTTCTGGGTAACGGCGTGGACACCGTCCTGGCCCGGCTGGAAAGCCTGGTCGATTCCGGCGACGATCCAGAGATCGAGTCACCTGAACGCGAAGCGGTCCTCGCCGCGCTCAACGGCGTGATGGGCGACCGCCTGCTCGCCGACAACAACCCGTTCGCGACCCCGATGACCCTTCGTTACCGGGGCGAGGCTCTGGATTGGCAGGCCCCGCCGTCGATGCCCGAGGCGACGGGCAAGATCCTGGTGCTCATCCACGGTCTCTGTATGAACGATCTCCAGTGGCACACCGACAACGGCGAGCGCGTGGTCGACCACGGCAACGGGTTGGCCGAATCCCTCGCCTACACCCCCGTCTCCGTGCGCTACAACTCCGGTCTGCACACGTCCGAAAACGGCCGCGAGCTGGCGGTCAAGCTCGAGGAGCTGGTCATACACTGGCCGGTGGCGGTCGAAGAACTGACCGTCCTCGCCCACAGCATGGGAGGGTTGCTGATCCGCAGCGCCATCCACACCGCGGCCCGGGAGGGCTTGCGTTGGCCGGACCACCTGAAGAACATCGTTTTTCTCGGCACACCCCACCACGGCGCCCCCCTGGAAAAGGCCGGGAACTGGGTCGATGTGGTGCTGGGCAGCACGCCCTACACCGCGCCATTTGCAAAACTTGGTGAGTTGCGCAGCGCCGGCATCACCGATCTCCGGTTCGGTCATCTGCTCGACGAAGACTGGCAGGGCCGCGATCGCTTCGACCACACGCCCGACACCCGTCAGATCGTTCCGTTGCCCAGAGGCGTGGCCTGTTACACGGTGGCCGCGACGACGGCCTCCAATCGAGGCTTGCTGGCGGACCGCCTGATCGGCGATGGTCTGGTGCCGGTTTCGAGCGCGCTCGGCGAACATCACGACCCGGATCGGGATCTCGGTTTCCCTGAGTCGTCGCAGTGTGTCCAATACGGAATGAACCACCTCGGTCTGCTGAGCAGTCCGGTGGTGACCCGACACATCGTGCAGTGGTTGACGCCCGCGACGGCGCGAGGAAACGGCGCCGTGGATCACGACGTTTCCAACGCCACCTGAGTGAAGGAACGGTACGAACGGAGGCATCATGTACCAGCACCACCTCTGTGCTTGTTTTTGTATAATGAGCCTCATGTTCAAAATCTAGAGTGAAAGTCGAGGCACCCATGTCACAGGAAAACGTCAAAACCGTTCAATCGATGTACGCAGCATTCGCGAGTGGTGATGTCCCGACGGTTCTCGGGGCGATGGACCCGGGGATCGTGTGGAACGAAGCGGAGAATTTTCCCTACGCCGACGGCAATCCCTACGTCGGGCCGGACGCCATCGTCGAAGGCGTCTTCATGCGCCTCGTCAGCGAGTGGGAGTATTGGAACCTCGCGGTCGAGGAGGTCCTCGACGCGGGCGATCGCGTGGTGGCACTGGGTCGCTACCAGGCCAAGAACAAGGCGACCGGAACGGTGATCGACGCCCAGTTCGCCCACTTCTGGGGCTTTCGCGACGGCAAGGCCGTGACCTTCCAGCAGTACGCCGACACGCACCAGGCGCAACGCGCCGTGGGCAATCGGTAGATATCATCGATTAGTTGGGGCACACTCACAGGGCCGGGAGAACACCTGAGCCGCGAGGAGCCGTATGAGCTACGAACTCTATGTTTACGCAGCCACCGAAGACGAACCACCGGTCGATGAGATCTCCGCGCTGCTCGACGTTGCCGGGTGGCAGTGGGCACTCGTCACCAGTATCGAGACATTCATTCAGACCTCGGATCTTTCGGGCGCCACCGCCCTCGGGTGGGACCTCGCCGACGATATCGGCGACTCGGTGGCAGAGGCCGTGGCCGAGGAAAACCCCGCTCTGCTGTCGGCGCCCATCGAACTGTTGAGCGCGGTCGAGATCGAGGTCGAGTTCCCGTTCGATCCGGACCCGGAAGTCGTCTCCGAGTTGCGGGAGTCCGACATCGACCCCAGGCTCGTCACCCGTGTTGAACAGGCGGTGGCGTGCTACGCCTTCAGGGTTGAAGGTCCCGTCACCGAACAGACCGTCGAGTTCTTGTGGGCACTGGCCTCGGCCGTCGGCGTCCTCACCGACGGTGTACTGGAAGATGTGGAGGACAACTCGCTCCTCGACTGCACCGACAGCGACGACTGAAACACCAGCAACTCGGAACAAAATCCGAAGCAGGAGCGTATTCAGTAACAGAGGGATTCCACATGATCAAGACCTTTCGAGCCGTCAAGTTCCTGTTTGTGGGGCCCATGGTCCTTCTCATGCTGGTGGTCATCAACTACATGACGTCACCGGGGGATTGGTGGGTCCAGTGGGCAGCGCTGGGCATCGGCATCGCCTGGTTCATCAGCCTCTTCCGGGTGATCGCGGCGTTGATCGTGGCCGGGGGCATCGCCGGTCTGGTCGCCTACCTGAGAAACCGACAGGTCACGGCACCGCAACGTGACATCTGACGGGCGTCGCCGGCGTCCACCGTCCGTGCGACACTGTGGCAAATGAACGCCACGATCCGAGCGGTCGATCAGCGGGATTGGGGAGCCGTCACGGCGATCTTCAACCTCTTCGTGGCCAACAGCTTCGCCGCCTACCCTGAAGAACCCGTTGATGAGAATTTCTTCCGCACGAAACACGAGGCGGCTGCGGACTATCCCTTCCTGGCGGCGGAGGCCGATGGCGCGATCGTCGGTTTCGCCTACCTCTCGCCGTTTCATCCCGTCGCCACCATGAAAACATCCGCCCTCCTGACCTACTTCATCCACCCCGACCACACCGGGAAGGGTTTGGGCAGCCTTTTCCTGGACAAGCTGATGACAGCTGGACGTCGCCTCGAAGTCACCAACTTCCTCGCCCACATTTCGTCGGCCAACGAGGGCAGCATCCGTTTTCACACCCGCCACGGCTTCACTGAGTGCGGTCGGTTTCTGAAAATCGGCACCAAGGCCGGTCAGCCATTCGACATGGTGTGGATGCAGAGGATCGAGGAATGAGGTCTGCGCTATCCTTCATCTTCAACAAGGGAGGACTCGATGATCGGATACGTGACCCTGGGATCCAACGACGTCGCGAAAGCGGCCGCTTTCTATGACCAGCTCCTCGGCATCATAGGTGCCACAAGGTTCATGGAGAGCGAGAAGTTCGTCGCCTGGTCGGTGTCGCCGAAATCGCCGGCCTTGAGCGTTACCAGACCTTTCGACGGCAACGCGGCCACCGTAGGCAACGGGGTGATGGTCGCGCTGGCTATGAACAGCACCGACAAGGTCGATGAGCTGTATGCCAAGGCCCTCGAATTGGGCGGGACCGACGAGGGCGCGCCTGGACCGCGGGGCGATGGCTTCTACGCCGCCTACTTCCGCGACCTCGACGGGAACAAGCTCAACGCATTCTGCATGGTCTGAGGCGATGTCGACGGCCTCGACTCGGGTCGATCTTGAGCGGATCGCCCGCCGCTGGATCGAGGAGGGCTGGCGGCACGGCAACTCCGCCGTCGTCGACGAACTCCACGCTCCCGACTTCGTGGACCGCGACTCCGGCGGTCGTCCCACCGACAACGACGGCTTCAAGCTCGGCATCGAAAGGCTGTATGCGGCCTTCCCTGATCTGGTCGCCGAGGTTTGCGATGTCCTGGTGGACTCCGCGGCCGGCTCGGTTGCCGTCCGCTGGTCGGCTGAGGGAACCCATCGGGGACCGTACCTCGGCGCTGGACCGACCGGGAAAACGGTCCGGTTCAAGGGCATCGAGATCCTCCGTATCCGCGACGGCCTGATCGTCGAGCGTTGGGGCGAGTGGGACGGGATCGAACTCCTCGAACAGTTGGGGCGGGTCCGTTTGTGAAGCCGGCGACCGGCGAGGCTCGTTACCCCTGGATTCTGTTCGACGCCGACGGCACCCTTTTCGACTACGACGCGGCCGAGGAGGCGGCGCTCGCCGCGTCCTTTGCACGGATCGGGCACAGCTTCCTCCCCGAACACTCGGAGATCTATCGCAGTATCAACGGCAGGATGTGGCTCGAGCTCGAGGCTGGCACGACGACCCAACAGCGCCTCCGGGTCGAGCGGTTCGAAGAGCTGTTCGAGACCATCGGCGCGAACATCGACCCGGTACGGTTCGGCGACGACTACACGGCCAATCTCTCGACCCAGACCGGGCTCATCGACGGCGCCGAATCGACGGTCGCCGCCCTGGCGCAGGTCGCCCGTCTGATGCTCATCACGAACGGGCTCGCTCAGGTGCAGCGCCCGCGGTTCGCCGCCTCATCGATCCACAGGCATTTCAAGGGCCTCGTGATTTCGGAAGAGGTGGGCGCCGCCAAACCCGATCCTCAGATCTTCGATGCGGCGTTTGCCACGATGAACCACCCGCGGAAATCGCAGGTCCTGATGGTCGGTGACAGTCTGACGTCCGACATCAAGGGGGGCAACGATTACGGGATCGACACCTGTTGGTTCAACCCCTCCGGCCGCGCCCTTCAGAACGGAGTGGAACCTACACATGAAATCCACCGGATCGACGAGCTGCTCGATATCGCTCTCCACGCGATCACGTTTCCCTCTTCCTGAGTGTTCACTGCCGATCCGAATCAACCCAAAACCCAAAATGGCGTATCCTCTTGACGGCGGAGCGGTGCTTCGCGATCCCAGCACTGCACGGTCGTGTTGCTGCTGAATTCCGGGGAGTCTGATGAACTGTCCGAGTTGTTCGGGTGAAATGACGGAGGAGACTTTCGCGGGCGTGCGGCTCGATGTCTGCCACGTCTGCTACGGCGCGTGGTTCGACGGCGGCGAACTCGAGGACTACCACCGCAATGGAGGGTCGACGCGCCTGAGCGGAGTGCCCGGACCCGCTGCCCGATTCGAGCCCACGGGCGAGTCCGCCCACAAGAAGTGCCCGCGCTGCGAGTCGGACATCCTGCGAACCGGCAGGATCTCGAAATACCAGGTCGTTCGCTGCACCACCTGCAGGGGGCTCTTTCTGCCGCTGTCCGACCCCCGTTTCCACACAACTGGGAAAAGGGGCCTTCTCGACACCGCGGTCGGTGCGCTCGAGACAATCGTCAACGCGCTGTTCTGAAGGACGTCGGCACGAGTCTCCGCCGGCTGAAAAATTCAGTCTAGAATCCTTGATCATGGCGATCCAACGGGTGTGCGTTTTCTGCGGATCGAGCCCGGGCGACGGGCCGGGTTATCTTGCTGCCGCCGAGGCTCTCGGAGACGAATTGCTCGCGAGAGGCTTCGGGCTCGTGTACGGCGGAGCCGGCGTCGGGCTGATGGGTCGAATCGCCGACACCGTGGTGGCGGGGGGCGGCGAGGTCGTGGGAGTGATGCCGTCCGCCCTGGTGGACCGGGAGGTCGCCCACCCCGGGCTATCGGACCTCCGCGTCGTCGACTCGATGCACGAGAGGAAAGCCCTGATGGCCGACCTTGCTGACGCCTTCATCGCCCTGCCGGGTGGGCTCGGCACCGTCGAAGAGCTCCTCGAGGCGCTCACCTGGGCGCAACTCGGAATGCATCCAAACCGTGCGGCATCCTCAACGTCGAGGGCTACTTCGATCCCCTCATGGCCTTCCTCGACCTCGCGGTCGACCGGCGGTTCATCAATTCGGACCATCGGTCGCTGCTGCTCGATTCGGACGATCCGGGAACACTCCTCGACCTTCTCGAGACGTTTGAGAGACCGCAGGTCGACAAGGCCTCGTGGATCTTCGATGTCAACGGGATGAAGCCGACGCCGTGAACCGGGCAAGCTCGCGTTGCGGGCGCACGCACCTCAAGGTGTGCTGCATCGCCAGTTGCTGCGTTGCTGTGGATCGGCGCCTGAGAAAGTCAAACCCCCGGGCGGTCAGAACCCTGTATCATGGCCGCTAACGCCCACAGCCCGCGGCCTCAGGGAGGTTTTATTGCTCACCGTCTTGAAGATCGTCGCCGGTGCCGCCGCACTGGGCATCATTGCCATGGTCCTGATCGCCGTGACCTCAGGACTCATAGCTTCCGCCGGTTCCCTCAAGAAGAAGAACGACCTTCGCGAGTGAAGACGGTCTTGACTCGATACTCTCTCGGAGAGAGCATCTTTCAGCAGGAGAGTCACGATGCCCTCACAATCGTCGATCGACGCATTCCTGACGCAGGAGACCCTCGCACTGGCCGGGGTGTCTCGCAGCGGCGGGAAATTCGGTAACAAGGTGCTCAGAGACCTCTCCGGCAAGGGCTACGAGATCCTGCCCGTCCACCCGCAAGCAAAAGAGGTCGACGGTGTGAGGTGCTATCCCTCGTTGGCAGACCTGCCCGCCGAGGCCGGCGGGCTGGTGTTGGTGGTGCCACCCGAACAGACGGAACGTATGGTCCGAGAGGCTTGCGAGACCGGTATCGGCAGGGTGTGGATGCAGCCCGGCGCGGAGTCTGACGCGGCAATTCGCTACTGCGAGCAGCACGGCATCGACGCCGTCCACGGCGAGTGCATCATGATGTTCGCCCAACCCAAAGGGATCCACAAGGCACACCGCTGGTTGCGGGGTGTTTTTGGAAAGCTGCCGGCCGATGACGCGTGACGCGGGGGCGGCCCTCCTCACAGTTCTCGTGATCGCCCTCGGCTCGGCCTCGTGCGGGGGCAGCGGCGCCACCGGGGCCGAGGAGACCGTCGAGATGATCTCGGGATCCTACCGAATGGTGGCCGAAGGACGCGCCGAGATTCTGGTCGGCGAGATCGGTGACGTGCCGAACGAGGAACAGGGGCCCACGGTCGATGCCGTCGAAGTCGAGGTATCCTGCGCCGAGGACCAGAAAATCGTCCGGGTTACCGAAGACCACCTCACGGAGCCTGTGTGTCGAGTCCAGCTGCAACTCGTGGAAATCACGAACTGGTCGCCTGCGAAGGCCCGACTCAAGGTCGTCTGGAGCGAACCGTGACGGGAGGAGGAGAATTCAATGACTGAAACCAAGCTCGCAGGATCGTGTCTGTGTGGCGGCGTGGCGTACGAGATCAACCCGCCATTCGTGTTCTTCCACCACTGCCACTGCAGCCGCTGCCGCAAGACCTTTGGCACGGCGTACGGCACCAACATCCTGGTCAAGGCCGCCCAGTTCCGATGGACCCACGGGGAGGACCTTGTCAAGCGCTGGGAGCTGCCGGAAGCGGAGTTCTACTGCACCGGTTGGTGTTCGGTGTGCGGCTCCGCACTGCCCTGGCAGTCGCGCAACGGCAAGGGCTACCTGGTGCCCGCCGGCACCCTCGACGACGACCCCGGCAGCCGGCCCGAGAAGAACATCTTCTGGGCGTCGCGGGCGCCGTGGTTGACCAACCCCGCCGATCTGCCGACCTACGACGAGAACCGCTGACGGAATACGCGCGACGCGACGGACGTACTCGAACAACAGGAGGCGGCCATGAATCAGGACCAGGAACACCTCAAACTGCTGTCGATCTTCCACTACGTGGCGGCTGGAATGCTGGCTCTCGTGGCCTGCATCCCCTTCCTCCACTTCTTCATGGGGCTCGCCATGGCCACCGGGGCGTTTGGCGGCACCGATGCCGAGGCGCGTCCGGTCGGCTTCGTGATCATGGTCGTCGCACTCGGGTTCATTTTTCTCGGGTGGACCCTCGCCGCGCTGATGGTCCTTGCGGGCCGCAGCCTGGCCAGACGCAAGCGCTACACCTTCTGCCTCATCATGGGCGGCATCGAGTGCCTCTTCATGCCGGTCGGCACCGTCCTCGGCGTCTTCACCATCATCGTCCTCGTGCGGGACTCGGTGAAGGAGCTGTTTCAAGGCGGGTGAGCCTTCTGGGTCGTCCGGATTGAGGCGGGTGCCGAGCCCCGCAGGGGCGACAGAATATAGCCTGGGGCGTGAGCCCCAGGAACTTGGCCCATAGAAAAACCGCAAGCCCCGGGAGGGGCGACAGATGGCGGAGGTGTTTCTGCCGCCGCTCCGCGGCTTGGTCTCTGATTTGATGCGGAATCCTGGGGCTTGCGCCCCAGGCTACAGCCTGTCGCCGCTTCGCGGCTTCCTCACCGCAACCAGAACAGCCGATTAGCTGATGGTTTTCGGTGAATGGAATGTTCCAACCACCCGCCCCACTCAAGGCAAAGGCCAGCGAGCGGCGGAGGTGCCACTTGTCGCTCCTCTCGGGAAGCGCGTCCTGAATGGCGGGTCCACTCGCACGCTCGAATATGGAATGCCGCTCGTGTTCACCGGACGTGCCGTCTCCGATGATTTTGCGATCGCCTGTTGTCGAAGCGGGAAGGTGTTTTGGGCGCAAACATCTTCGGAGGGGGCACTCACGGGCAATACCGATCAGAGAATCGGGATGTCCACGCCGGTAGAAAGCGCCCTGGTGTTACGGCGTCCAAGCTACACTCCCCCACATGTGGGATGAACGCTTCTCCGAACCGGGTTACGCCTATGGCACCGAGCCCAACCAGTTCCTCGAATCGGTTGCCGACCGGATTCCGCAAGGGCGGGTGCTGAGTCTCGCCGAGGGCGAGGGCCGCAACGCGGTGTTTCTCGCCGGTCTCGGCCATGAGGTGACGGCCGTGGACACCTCCAGCGTCGGTCTGGCCAAGGTCCAGGCTCTCGCCGCCGAGCGCGGCGTCACCGTCACCACGGTCAACGCCGACCTCGCCGACTTCGAGATCGAGCCCGGCGCGTGGCAGGGCATCGTTTCGATCTTCTGCCACCTGCCGCCGGTCGTTCGAGCGTCGCTCCACGAACGCTGTCTGCGTGGGCTCGCACCGGGCGGTGTGTTTGTCCTCGAGGGCTTCAGCCCACGCCAGTTGGGGCACGCCACCGGCGGCCCGAAGAGCCTCGAACTGCTGATGGAGCTCGCAATGATCCGCCAAGAGCTGCCCGGACTCCGATTGGAAATCGCCCGCGAAATCGAACGCCCGGTTGTCGAGGGGACGTACCACCGCGGCACGGCGGCGGTGATCCAGATCTTCGCTGAGAAATAACCGTCGCTTCAGGCGCCGGCGGGTTGCTGCAACAGTTTCTTGATGACCGCCATCAAGGTCGGCCGGTCGACGGGTTTGCCGAGCACACCGTCGGGACCGCGGACTCCGGCGTGAGCCCCGAGATAGGACTGGCAATCGTCCTCGAGCAACTTGTCGTTGCCGGTGACCACCACGAGCGGCAGGGAGGAGTATCGCGGGTCCCTGCGAATAGTGACCAGAAACTCGAGACCCGACTTGCCGGGCAGCAGCGCATCGATCAGGACGATATCGGGTTGGAAGTCGTCCATCAGACCGAGGGCAGTCGAGCAACGGCTCGCCGACATCACCGCGTAACCCTCGTCCTCGAGGAATGAGGACATGTAGTCGGCGATGTCGGGGTCATCTTCGACCACCAGGATCCGGGCCTCCGCCGAGGTCATGACGCCCGTTCACCCGGCGGGATGCTCGGGTTGGCGACCATCGGCAGCCGCACTACGAACCGGGTGCCGCGGCCCGGTTCCGACTCGACCTCGATATCGCCGCCGTGTTTGTCGACGATCTTGTTGGAGATGAAGAGACCGAGCCCGGTGCCCTTGATTCCCTTCGACGAAAAGAAGAGCGAAAAGACCTTTTCGCGGGTCTCCCGGTCCATCCCGATGCCGTTGTCCTCGACCTCGATCACCACCCACGGCGCCTCGCAGCGGATCGCCATCGAAATGCCGTGCCGGTCCTTCTCCTTGTCCATCCTGCAGGCGTCGAGCGAGTTCTCGAGCAGGTTCAAGAGCATCGCCCGGAGAGCCTGGGGGTCGCCCTGGAAGACATCGACGTCGTCCGCGATGTCGATCCGCACCGCGACATCGGCATCGCTCGCCTTCTTCTCCAGGCCTTCACGGAACTCCTCGACGATGGCCACCAGGTCGACGTCCTCGACCACGAGCTCGCGGTCCTTGGCGTAGTAGAGGATATCGAGCACCATCGAGCGGATCCGCTCCACGTTGCGCTGGACCATCTCCCAGCCCTTTTCGACCCGCTCGGGTTTGTCTTTGGCAAAACCCGAGTTGACCATGTAGATCCCGCCGTCGAGCCCGGTGAGCAGACCCTTGATGCCGTGCGAGATCGAACCCACCAGGAGCCCGATCGACGCGAGCTGGGATTGCAGCTCGCGGGTCTGGGTGATGTCGATGCACATCTCGATGACCGCCTCGACCTCACCGTCGGCGCCGCGCAGCGGCGAGGTCGTGCACAGGGCGTTGAGCTTCTGACCGTCCTTCGTGAAGAGGATCTCTTCGTGTTCCCGGGTTTCACCGGTATCGAAGGTCTGCTGCATCGGGCACACCAGACACTGCTCGTCGCGGTGTTTGTACATCGTGAAACAGTTCTTGCCGACCGGATCGCCGAAGGTCTCGCGAAAGCGGCGATTGGCGTGCTGGATGACCCGATCCGGGCCCTGCACGGTGATGAAACAGGGCACCTCTTCGAAGAGTTGGGCGAGCCGTTCCTGCGACCGCTGAAGCATGGTCTGGAGATGTTTGACCTCGCCGATGTCGGTGTGCATTTCCATCACCGCCACGACCTCGCCCGACTCGTCCCGGATCGGAGTGGTGTGCACCATCACCGGGATCTGCCGTCCATCCTTGGTGGTCAGCAGCTGTTCGGAGGGGTGGTTGCATCCGTCGCCGAAGGTGGCTTCCACCGGACAATCGGGACAGATCTCTTCGCGGCCCTTGTAAACCCTGAAGCAGTACTCGCCGATGCTCTCCCCGAAGTGCTCGCGAAAGCGGCGGTTACCGTCGATGATCCGGAAGTCCCGATCGTGGACCGACAGGAAGCAGGGCATCTCCTCCCAGTACTCGTGGTACCTCGAATTCGAGTCGGCCCCCGGGACGGTCAACTGAACCTTGTGCACAGCACGCTCCGAATCTTCTTGCTCGCCCTGCCGACGAGTCGGTTGTCCCTCAGTTCGCCTTTTCTTCGCGGTGCTCGATGATGTGGTGCGCGTAGGCCACCAGCTTGTCCTCGTTGACCGGTTTGCCGAGATAGCCCTCGGGCGGCGACACCGCCCGACCGTAGATCACCTGCCGGAACTCAGGGTGGCCGGTGACCACGCAGACCGGGATCTCCTCGGTCCCCTTGGTCTTTCTCAGTTCGACAAAGGTCTCGACGCCGTCTTTGCCGGGCATCGAGAGGTCGAGGCTGATGAGGTCGGGACGATGCTCGAGCGCCATTGCGATGCCCTCGTCTCCGCTCGAGGCCGAAATCACCTCGGCGCCGGCGTCCTCGAAGACCGTGATCAGGAATGTCCGGACATCCTCTTCATCATCAACGACCAGGATCTTGCGACCGGCCAGAGGCTCCTTCGCCTCGACCTTCTCGACCGCGATCTCTCCCAGGTTCGCCTCGACTGGAGGCTTCTTGGAGTCGTCGAGGACCAGGGCGTTGGCCACCAGATCGACCAGCTGTTTGACCTCGCAGTCGAGCTTGTAGTGCTTGATGAGATCGTTGAGACCATCGACGCAGTTGTGGCAGCTGGTGACCACCACCTTGGCGCCGGTTGCGCGGATCTGGTCGGCCTTGATCTTGGCCGATTGGAGGCGCTTCGGGGTGTATTCAGACATCGACATCGCCCCGCCGCCACCGGTGCAGCAGTAGTTCTCGGCGCGGTTCGGGTACATCTCCTGGAAGTCCATCGAGACCAGACGCAGCAGCTCTCGAGGTTCTTCGAAGAAACCACCGCTGCGGGCGTTGTTGCACGAATCGTGGAAGGTCATCCGCTGTGGGTTCTTGGTCCGGTCGACCTTGATCCTGCCCTCCTTGATGTAATTGAGCATGGTCATGACCGAGCTCTCCATCGGCACGGGCTCGGTCTCGCCCGCCCAGTTGACACCCTCGAAACGGGTCGACCTGAAACCGTGGCCGCACTCGGAGATGATGATTTTTTCGACGCCCAGCTCGCGCGCCTTGTCGTACTCCCGCTTAGCAGAGGCGCCGCCGAGCCCGTCGTCACCCGAGAACAGACCGAAGTTGGTGTTGTCCCAGCCGTCTTCGGGCATGGTCCAGTCCTCACCGGCGGCCCAGAAGATCAGGGCGGCTTCCTTGATGGTCCGCGGGTCGTACTTCACCTCCCGCGGGTTGATGCAGTACATGACCCTGGCGCCCTTCTTTTCGATCGGGATGGTGGCCTCAGCGTGCCCGAGGTCCTCCTCGAGCTCCTCCGACATCCACTCCAAAGTGTCCAGATAGTCCTCCTTGAGGACTCCCATCTGGTTGCCGAGCTCCCACTGGTCCTTGGAAACGACCCGCACGCCCTCGGGCATGACCCCCACGTGAGTCAGCAGACCGCGCATGACGCGGTTCAGGGTCGCGGTGTCGACGCCCATCGGACAGCTGAGGGTGCAACGGCGGCAGTTCGTGCAGGTGCCGAACGAGATGTCCTTGAGCGTCTCGAGGTCGTCGTCGGAGAGCGGCACCTTGTCGGCGCCGACCCACCACGGAAAGACGCTGCCGGTCCAGTCGTGGTTGGCCTTGAAGAGCTTGCGGAGCTGGTCAGCCTTGTAGGACGGCGTCATCTTGTGGTCGTCCGGAAAGGCGAGCACGTAATGACAGGACTGGTCGCACATACCGCAGTGAACGCAACCGACGAGCGAGCCCACGACCTGCCGGTTGAGCTTTTTCGCGAGCTGCTCTTCCATCATCCTGATCTTGTGAGTTCTTCCTTTTGCCACGGTAATTCTCCTAACTCCGCGGAACCGGGTAGCTGCCGCGCTGGCCCAGGGCACGCCCGATATACGTACGAGTGAACGGATAGTAGAGGTAGTGCGAGATCTTCGAGAATGGGACGTAGAGGAGGAAGAAGCTCGTCAGATAGAGATAGGCGACGAGCAGGGTCTCAGAGTTCATCCCCCACCGGCCCATGAAGTACGCCTGCGTGCACGCCCCGAGAGCAAACCACGCTGTGAGCATGATGAGCGAGAAATAGTCGTCCGGCGTGCTGATCAGCCGCATCAGGGGACGCAAGGCCCTGCGTCCGATGCGGTAGACGGACACCATGAAGGCCCCGATGAGGAGCGCCATGGATGTCCAGGCCACCGCCGGGATGCGAACGAAATCAGGCGCGATCGTGCTGATGAACGCCAGGCCGATGCCCGCCACGACCCCGAGGTGAAAGACCACAAAACTGATATAGAAGGTGAACCCCTTCGGCGAACGCGTGCTTTCCATCGACCACGGCATGACGACGTTGAAGAGCGCCCAGCGGGCTCCCCGTTCCTTGGTCGACTGGCCCGGGTTTCCGGGGGCCGATTTGTCCTTGCCGAGATTGAAGGACAGGAGCCAGCGGATGCGCAGGCTGTAAACGACCGCCATGACGGCGAGCGCGATCCAGTGGACGATCTCCGCGGTGTGCAGTGCGGGACTCGGGTCGTGCATCTCAGGCTCCTTTCTCGATCTGCGCCTTGAAGGGCCCGAACTCACGCGGGTCCCGCGCGACGATCAGCACTTCGTTGATTGCAGCGCCGTTGGCCAGGTGTTGTTCAATGGTCTCCACCATCACCCGGGCGCAGAGATCCATGGGGACCTGGTAGAGACCGGTGCCGATGGGCGAGAAGGCCAGGGTCTTGACCCCCTTTTCTTCGGCGCGCGCGAGCGCGGCGGCGACCGTCTTGCGGAGCTTGGCCTCCTCGTCCTCTTCGCGGAACTTGGGCCCGTTGGCGTGGATGATCCAGTCGGCCTTGAGGACCCCGGCTTCGGTCACCACCGCCTCACCGGTCGGACAACTGCCGATCTCGTCCAGCTGTTTCTGGATCACGATGCCGCCGCGCTGTTGGATGGCGGCCCCATAGCCCGATCCCAACCTGACGTCCTCTGTGATGTCGAAGACAAAGGCATCCACTTCCATCTCCGTGATGTCTCCGCTCACCAGACGCAGCTTCTTGTCGCCCACTTGTCGTTCAACCATCTCCCGATCCTCCTGATCCTCCTGATCCTCTGCTGTCACCAATGTCACTCCCCGGAGGTGATTCCGATCAACTCCGATGTAAAGGCACTCGCCGTTTCGTGCAGCCACTTCGGATCGGCCAGGTCCGCGAGACTGAACTCGTCGAGCACCTCGCCGATCCGATGATTGATGAGGGCGTAGACCACCCGGCACTCGCAGTAGTCGGCACGGAGACACGCCTCGGGCTCGTCGATGCAGTCGACCACGCAGATCGGCCCGATCGTGGCCTCGATGATCTTGCGGATGGAGATGTCCCGCGCCGGCACCGCCAGCTTGTAGCCCCCGTGCCGCCCAGCCACACCGCGCACCAGGCGGGCGCTTCGCAGAGCCAGGGCGACCTGCTCGAGATAACCGTGGGAGATGCCGGTCCGTTCAGCGACCGAAGCCAGGCTGACCGGGGAGTTCTCGCCGCCCTGACGGGCCACGTCCAGCATCATGCGAAGTGCGTAGCGACCACGGGTCGAGATCTTCATGACGTGAAAAACATATTCCGATTACTCATACCTGTCAACTAGGAATTACAGAATAAAACACTATACTCAGTCTCAAATCTCATTTCCGTTGCTGCGTTGACGATGGAGTGTTATCGTGATGGGGCACGACAGTCGTGGGGAGGAACCATGGCAACGAAGACCGCCGTGATCATCGACGACGAGCCCGACATCACCACCTATCTCGGCACATTCCTGTCAGACAACGGGTGGAGCGTGAAGACCGCCAACGACCCCAACGAGGGCATCGCGCTGGCACAGAGTGAACCGCCTGACGTCGTGCTCCTGGACGTCATGATGCCGGAACGTGGTGGCTTGAGCACGCTCATCGCGCTGCGCAAGGACGCGAGGACGGCCAAGGTCCCGGTCATCCTCGTGACCGGCATCCAGGAATCGCTGAAGTCCGATTTCGGTGCATTCCTCGATCGCTTCAAGAACTACCACCCCGATGCCTACCTGCAGAAGCCGATCGAGGAAGCCGAGCTGCTTCAGACCCTCGATTCGCTGACGTAGCGCAGGGGCCACGCAGCGGCGTCACCCGCAGAGTCGACACCGACTCTCGGCAGACGGCGAACCCTCGATCCCGAGGTGTCGAACCCGTCATCACATATGCTCAACATCGAACCCCTCGAGCAGAGATCCACTCCGTCGTCGGCGCGGGTGATTGCGAGCGCCTGGCAGAGCTTGCCGGGACCATCGGTCAACGAGTGTTCGGACAACCCGGCGCCCCGCCGGGTCTGAATCACTTCGCGACCCTTCACGATCGCCGCCCCGCGGATGAGCACCGCCTCCGGCGAGCCGTCCCCCACCGTGACCACGTTGAGACAGTGGTGGAGACCGTACACCAGGTAGACGTACGCCCTCCCGGCGGGCCCCCACATGGTCTCGGTTCGCGGGGTGCGGCGCCCCCGGTAGGTGTGGCATGCCGGGTCCTCAACCCCGAGGTAGGCCTCCACCTCGGTGATTCGAACAACCGCGTTGCCGGTGTCATGCACCCGGAACAGGAGCTTGCCGAGCAGGTCCCTGGCCACCGCCTCGGTGGGGCGCTGATAGAATCCGCGGGCGAGTACTGGAGGACGGGACATGGCTTTGACCATCTGTGTGAGCGGCGGCGCCGGCTTTATCGGCAGCCACATCTCGGATGCCCTGGTAAAGGCCGGCCACCGGGTCCTGATTGTGGATGACCTCTCCGGTGGGCGCAAGGAAAACGTGCCGGAGGGCGCCGAACTCGCGGTGCTCGACGTGCGATCGGATGAGGCCGCGCGGTTCCTGATCGACCGCGAGGTCGAGATTCTGGTCCACCACGCCGCGCAGATGGACGTCCGGCGTTCGGTGGACGACCCGCGCTTTGACGCCGACGTCAACATCCTCGGTCTGTTGAACCTGCTCGAGGCCGGCAGAAGGGGCGCCCTGCGGCAGGTGGTGTTCGCGTCCACCGGCGGCGCCATCTACGGCGAGCAGGACGAGTTTCCCGCCGACGAGGACCACCCGGTCAGACCGGTGTCGCCGTACGGGGTCGCCAAACTGGCATCGGAGCGCTATCTCTACTACTACCACTGTCAGTTCGGCCTCGACGCGACCTGCCTCCGCTACGCCAACGTCTACGGCCCGCGCCAGAACCCTCACGGCGAAGCGGGGGTGGTGGCCATTTTTTCCCGGCGCCTGCTCGACGGCGAGCCCGCCACCATCAACGGCGACGGCCTGCAGACCCGCGACTACGTTTACGTGGAAGATGTCGTACGGGCCAATATGGCGGCACTGAATCGGCCCGGGTTTGCGGTGTTCAATGTCGGGACCGGTGTCGAGACCGACGTCAACACCCTCTTTGAGCACATTGCCGAGGCCGCCGAGTACGACGCAGCTCCAAGCCACGGACCCGGCATGCCGGGCGAACAGCGCCGGTCGTCGATCACGGCGGAGAGACTGCTCGAAGAACTGAGCGTGGCCGTCGACACACCGCTGGCGGTGGGCATTCCGGCAACCGTCGACTGGTTTCGCGAGGGTTGAAATATCCGCCCCTCGCCTTGACATTATCCTGACGTCGCGGCACAGTGCGGCCGCGAAAGACCGGTTTCGGCACGGAGGTACCATGGCCCTGGATCTGGATTTCTCGAAGCTCAGCGCCACCGACGTTCTCGACATGGCCATCGCCATCGAGGACGAGGCTCAGATCTACTATGAACAGCTCGCCGACTGGGTCGGAGACGACAAGCAAGAGGTCGCCGACTTCTTTCGCCGCATGGCGGTCCGCGAAAGACGCCACCACGACCAGATCGTGGTCCAACGCCAGCGGTTGTTCGGCGACGCCCCGAAAAGCAACGCCGAAAAGGTCTCGTGGGCGGTGGAGATGCCCGATTTCTACAAGGTCCCCGACGACGTGACGCTCCGCCAGGCGTTCGACATCTCGATGGAGGCGGAGACCCGCGCCCACGATTTCTACGCCGGCGCCCTCGAGTACAAGATCGACGACAAGGTGACCGAGCTCTTCGAAGGCCTCCGCCAGGCCGAGGCCGACCACCAGCGGCTGCTGCAGGAAGAGATGGACCGTTTTCTGCCGTAGCCCCGATCCAGTGAATGAAGCGCTGCCGGGTTGTGACGAGACCGGCTACCCGCTGGTCGAACTCCACAACCCTGTGCCGCTGGATTCAAATCCATCTTCGAATAGATAGTCCTCGGCGGCTGCATAGTTCGGCAGGAGATCCGCTCCACTCACCACACCGAGCGGATCATATGCACTGTATCCGGGAAACACGATTCCGAGGCGGTTGTTGCCCATCCGCCGGATCAGGATCTCCGAGAAGACCCGTCTGAAATCGGTGGTCACCGCCAGGTCCGCGTTGTCGAACAGCTGTCCGGGGCCGAGGCCGGGCCACTGCCCGTGGACGCCGCCGATGGCGTTGCCCGACAGCACCATCATCACGTTCCCGTGGCCGTGGTCGGTGCCGCGGTCGGCGTTCTGCACCAGGCGACGACCGAACTCGCTCTGGACCACAACCGTGAGCCGTTGGGTGAAGTTCGCAGCACCGGAACCATCGAGATCGGTGTAGAGGGCGGCGAGACCGCCGGCAAGCGAACCGATGACGCCGGCGAAGTATCCGCCCGAACCATCGCCCTGGCCGTTGTGGGTGTCCCACCCGCCGAGATCGAGGGCCGCGACCCGCAATCCGAGGCCTGACTTCATCATTTCCGCCACCACTCTGAGAGCATCGCCAAAGCTGTTCTGCGGATAGACCGCTCCGTTCGCCGGAGTGTAGGAGCCCGCCGTGTTGAGTTCAATCGTGTCCATCGCATCGAGAGCCTGGAGCCCGGACGTGTGCAGCCAGGTATTGTCTGCAGAGTAGAAGTGACGGAGAGCCGAACGCTGGGCATCGCGCCATTGCCAGGGACCGTTATTGATGTTGAATCGGTCGATATCACCCAGGTTGACGGTGTCGGTGTCGCCGAGCAGCGACGTCACCTGGGTGCTGCCCACCGAAAGCGACGGCATCACGATTTCCGCGGGGAGGTTTCGCGCACTGGCAAAATGCCTGGCCAGCCAACCCGTGGACGTTGTGCGATCGCCCGGGGTTCCGCGCTCGATGAATTCCTGGGCGTCGAAGTGGCTGCGGTTGGCCTCGTCGAGGCCCGCCGCGAGCACGATCGCCAGCCTGCCGTCCTGATACAGAGGGTGAAGCGGCGCGGCGGCCGGGTGGATTCCGAAAACACCGTTCAACGGCAGGGCTGCCCCGGTGCCGGACGCCGGCACCTTGAGATTGGGCCTTGCCGCCTCGTAGTAGCCCCGATCGGCTCCGCCAAGCGGCATCACGACGTTGAGCCCGTCCATGCCGCCACGAAGAAACACGACGACCAGGGTCTCCTCGTTGTGTCCCGTTGCGCCGAAGGCGAGATTGGTGAATCGGGTGCTCGCGAGACCCGCCGCCGCCGCCGAACATCCCTTGAGAAAAGTGCGTCGTGTCGGTCGGATGATCATACTCACCTCCAGAGAAACGTCGGCGACATGCAGATGAGAGCGACCATCGAACGCAGGCGCTCCTGCGTGTCCCAGTCGGCGTCGAGGGGGAGAACGAAGTTCGGGTTGTGGCCCTGGGCCATGAAGTCCACGATCTCGGTGCGGTCCGCGGCAGGCACCGGCCGTCCGAACACGCGATCGATCCAGAAGTCTGCGATCTCGTTCGCCGTGCGGACGCTCCCCGGTGTCTGCGCCAGGACGTCGGCGAAGTGGGCATCGCTGTCGTCCTCGACATCCAGCAGCCAGTTGCACAGCCGCCAGGACATCACCCGCGGCGTGGCGCTCTGCCAGTCTTCTCTGAGGTCCGGGTAGCCGTTCGGCGCGTGCCACGAAAACAGCGGTTGGCCTGTCTGGTCAAACTGCCACAAGAGGCTGTCGCACTCGTCCTCGCCGAGGGCAAAAGTAAACTGGGCGTCGGTCGCGCGCATGGTACCGACGGCTATCTCGAAGGGACGTTTGATCTTTTCGCCCCAGGTGGTGAGGAACTCGTCGGACAGCAGGATGGAGCGGACCACTTCATAGAGCTGAAAGTCGTGAAACCTCCCCTGATGGAAGATGGCCGCTGCCGTGTCGACGACATTCTGCGGCGGGTCATCCGAGATCAACCGCTGGCACAGCTTGCGGGCGATGTGCCGCCCGGTTCCCGGGTGGTACGCCAGGGCATCGAGCACGTCGTATCCGTCCTGGAGCTCGCCCTGGTTGGCTGGTATGAAGGTCTTGAGCACGTTCTTCTGCCACTTGTCGTGCCAGTCCCCCCGGTACTCGAAGAGGCCGGTGTCGAAATCGAAGGACCAACCCGTCAGACAGCGCGTGATCTCGAACACGTCGTCGTCCACGTATCCCACCGGGTAGCCTTCGCCGTCGAGGGGGACATCGGTCTGGCGCATGACGCCGAGGTAGTTTTCGGAGCCGAGGGTGTGGAGCTCGACCAGTTCGCGGGAGTAATTCTCGTTCGGACCCGCGCTCGAAGACGTGTAATTGTCCAGGTAATAGAGCATGCAAGGGCTCTTGGCCACGGCACCCAGCATGGTTCGGAAATTGCCGAAGATATTGGCACGGACGACGTCGCGATCGTAGTGGACCCACAGCGGACCGCACCAGTAATCGTAACCGTAGACATTGAAGTGGTTGTGCCAGAAGTCGGCCAACACCTCCTGCAGCTGGCGCCGGCTGTGGACGGCACGCAGAAAGGTGAGGCGCTCGATCTCGAAAAACGGCCGCATCCGTTCCGACCAGTCCACCTCTGATTCCACGTGGTCGAGCCACAGCTGGGCCTGCGACTTGTTGATGGTCGTGAAACCGGCGGCGTTGATCCGTGCATCACACGCCGAATCATCGACGAACTGAGGGGACACCTGCTGGTTGACATATGCGAGCATGCGTTCCGCATCGGTCGCACCCAGCGCGTTGAATGCCGCGATATCACCGGGTCTCGGTCCGAAACCCATGCGGTTGAGGGCGATCACCGCCGCCGAAGGCGGTGCCTCCACCATTTTCGCGGAGTCGGTCGAGCGACCCGACGTCGGCGATCGCATGGCGGTCGCGCGCCCGTGTCTCGAGGCCCCGCCCCCGCGCAGAGCCGCCTTCTGCACCGGGCCGGTCATCCTCCGATACAGCTCACGCCGGCTCATACCGTTCGGGATCGCGTTAGGGTCCATGACACCACCTCCGCATGCGTTCGGCCCGCCGTTGATCGTCAACCCCGACCGTAGACCGCCCATTGTCGTCACGGGTGTGTTCCAGGTCACAGATTCCTGGTATCAATTGATGGGGATTCGCGGGCGGCGACTCGGCGCCCTCGCGACGAAGCCTGGTGGGAAACGAGGGCTAACCGTACGGAAAGACCACCGGGTATTTCGGGATCATGAGCTCCCGCGCCCGGTTCTGCTCCTCCTCGGTCGGCCGCACCATGATGACGGTGGTTTCGAGGTCTCCCATCAGGGCCGAGGCGGTGCTGCCGAGCCCGACATCGAGGGTGCCCCGCTTCGAATGGCTGCCGATGATCAGGAGGTCGATCCCGGATTCTTCGACAAAGGCCGCGATCTCACGGCTGGGCCGCCCCTTGCGGAGCACGGTCTCCACCTCGATGCCATCGGCCACCAACGGTTCGGCGAAGCGTCCGAGTTTCTCCGTCATGGTTTCGACGTCGGGGAGCAGCTCCACCGGCGCCTCCACCGACAACACCCAGACCCGGGCGTTGTCCGCCAGCGCCAGGTTCCGCGCGAGATCGCGAATGCGGGCCGCGATCGGCGTGATGTCGAGGTAGCGCTGCAACGCGGCGGCAACACAGATCCTGGTGTACGGCATGGTGCCTCCCTGGATCGATTCTACAGCGCCCGGCGGGCGGAGATGAAGCACCCCTCGGGGCCGTCGTCGTGTAGACTGAAAGGCCAGAGAAGATGGAACGATTCGGACGATACATCCTCGTAGACAAGATCTCCTCAGGGGGGATGGCTGACGTTTATCGCGCCAAGGTCGTCGGTATTCGCGGCTTCACCAAGACCGTGGCCATCAAACGCATCCACCCCCACTTGATGGAGCGCAAGCGCTTTCTGAGGATGTTCACCGACGAGGCGAAAATCGCGTCGCGGCTGGTGCACCCCAACGTCGTCCAGATCTACGACCTCGGCGAGGCCGACGGCCTCCCCTACATCGCGATGGAGTACGTGCCCGGACGGGATCTTTTTCGCGTCCTGCAGCGGCTGATCAACCTCGAACGCCGTTGTCCCTGGCGGCTCGCCACCAAGATCGTCACCGACGTCTGCTCGGGACTGCAATTCGCTCACGAGTTCCGCTCGCCTGACGGCCAGCCGCAGGAGATCGTCCACCGCGACGTCAGCCCGCGCAATATCCTGATCTCCTACAACGGCGAGATCAAGCTCACTGACTTCGGCGTGGCGCGCGCCCGAGACCGCGAAGAACACACCGAACACGGCATCATCAAGGGCAAGGTCCGCTACTTGAGCCCCGAAGCCGCCTATGCGCGCGAAGTGGACCGCCGGTCCGATCTCTTCTCGCTCGGCATCTGTTTTGCGGAGATGCTCCTGATGGAGCCTTTGCGTTCAGGTCCGAACGAGATGGCGATGCTGCTCGACATCCGCAAGGGCGAGTTCGACCGCAACCGGTTCAAACCGATTCCAAAACCTCTGCGGGCCGTTCTCAATCGGGCCCTCGAGGTGGATCCGAACAAACGCTTCCCCACCGCCCTCGAATTTGCCGTCGATCTTGCCAACCGGTTCGACGAAGCTTCGACCCCCATGTCCGAGGCCGAGGTCGCGACCTTCATGCGCGCCCTCTTCGACGACGACATCACGTCCGAGGAGACGCGCGACAAGGAAGTGGAACTCGAACTGGCGGAATCGGCGGACCAGTTCGAGACGGAGCCTCGTTCCACCGCCGCATCCGAGGTCACCAAGGTCCGCGGTCTGAACCCGCTCAACATCTTTGCCGAACGCGGCGCCGGTCCGGTCGCGGTCCCCGCCCTCGGCATCGAAGAACAACGTCCGCCGACACCGACCCGGGTGGGGTCGCTCCGGGAGGTCTCTCTCGTCCGACTGCTGCACGAGATCAACGAAGGCCAGATTTCCGGCATTCTCGATTTCCACCGTCAGCCGATCAAGAAATCCATCGAAGTCGAGGCCGGCAATCCGGTCTTCGCCAACTCCAACATCGAAAGCGAGCTGTTCGGCGAGTACCTGGTCGCCCAAGGCACGCTGTCCCGCGAACAACACGCAGAGGTCCTCGACTTCGCAGCGCGCAAGGGGCTACGGTTCTCGGAAGCCCTGCTGGAACTGGGGGCTTGCACCCCGAACGAGCTCTTCCAACAGTTGAGCGGGCAGGTCCGCGACCGCATCCTCGACCTCTTCAGTTGGATCAGCGGCACCTTCGCTCTGTATGTCGATGCGCCCGTGGCGGAAACCGGCCTGCCCCTCAATCTGCGCGCCCACACCCTGATTCACGAAGGGGTCCAGGAACGCATGCCGCTGGTCGTGATCCGGCGCTTCATGGAGAGCAAACTCAATCTGTGGGTGGTTCGCCTGCCCGGCGCGATCCCGGCCGACCTCCAGCTCTCGGGCCGGCAGCAGAGGATCCTGCGCAGCATCGAGGGCAACGAGATCAGGGTCGCGGAACTGGTGCGCCGCGAGGGTGACGAGGAGTGGATGCTCCGCCTGCTCTATATGCTGCACCAGATCCGCCGCGTGATGTTCCACGACTGAGGTCATGGAGGTCAGCCCGAGCTCGGAACCCAGGGGTGCGGCGCGAACCGCCGCCAACTGGCTGATTGCCGCAATTTTCCTCGCAACGGTTTCGGTTCTCGTCGACCGCTCGACCACGATCGAGATCTACTCCGACGGCGGCCGGATCCACGTCGAGGTTGCTGGCACCGTCCTCTCGACGCCGCGGGCCCTTCGACGCGTGACCGCGATCGAAATCCTCGCCATGGATTCCATCGATCCCCCCGGCGGCCGCCGGATCACGGTGGTCGACGACACGGGGGTCGTCCTGCAGGAAGAGCTGCCGCGCCGGTTCCTCACGCCTCCGGGTGATCTGGTACCGCTGGGAGATTGGGAGCTCGACGAACGAGCCGGGTGGGGATCGGTGTGGCGGCGTGACGTTGACATCAGTGGTGGGTTCACCGTCGATGCCGCATTGCGCGGGCGGTTTCTCCACGACCTGACCCTCGTGTTGCACGGGGACCCGACGACCACGATTTCCCTTCGCCGCGGTCTCATCAACGACGACGTCTTCATCAGGGGCGGCGACGGGTTCGACCTGGCCACCACGAGCATTGACCCGACACCTCTCGCGGATCTGGGAGCGACCGGGGCCACCGCCGCCAGGGCCGGGGCGATCGCGTGCCTTCTGATCGCGATCTTCAGCATTCTTCAGGTGCGATCAAGGCCGCGTCCACTCCCGGCGGCGGCCGCCGGCCGACCCGCTGCGCCGTTGGTTCTCGCTCTCGCCGGTGTCGCCACCGCCCTTTCGGCGTGGGTCGCGTACGGGGTCTTCGAGGGGCTGCCCCACACCCCGGACGAGGTGGTCTACCTCCTCCAGGCCGACTGGATCGTCGATGGTTCGTTGTGGTCGGACGCGTCCCCGCTCCAGGATTACCAGACTCCACCATTCACCTACTCCGACGGGGAGCGTTGGCTCTCGCACTACCCACCGGCCTGGCCCCTCTTGCTGGCCGCCGGGGTTGTCGCGGGTGCTCCGTGGCTGGTCGCACCTCTGCTCGGCGCCGTGTACGTTCTGCTGCTCTACCTCGCCGGCCGCGAGTTGCAAGGCCCGGCCCTCGGCCTCACCGCCGCGACCCTCGCCGTCATTTCCCCGATCACCCGGTTGATCTTCGCGAGCGTGCTCTCGCACGCCTTCGCCGCGACCCTGGTGCTCGCCGCCCTGGTGATGGCCCTGCGGGCAGGTCGCGGGAGGCATTGGCTCGAGGCGGCAGGCGCGGGCATCGCCCTCGGTCTGGCCTTTGGCATCCGCCCGTTGACCGCGGTGGCGGTCGCTGTCCCGATGCTCGCCATGGTGGTCCGGAAGCGATACGACTCCGGCGTCCGCACCCGCCGCCGAACCACCGCCGCCGCGTTCGTCGGCGGTTTCGCTCTCGCTGCTGCGCCGACCCTGGTGGCAAACGCCCTGATCACAGGCAGCGCGTTCTCCTTTCCCTACTCGCTCGCCCACGGATCGATGTACGGGGCCGCAAATATCCCCTTCGGCCTGCGCAACCTCGACGCCCTGTTGGCCTCGAGCGGCGCCGCCATTTTCGGTTGGGGATGGAGCCTGCTCCACGGGCCCTGGGTCCTCGCCCTGACGTTCGCACCGGCGCTCGTGCCGCTGTTCGCGAAGCGCGCCCGGACGTCGGACTGGCTGCTGGCCGCAACCGTCGCGAGCGTGTTGGCGGCCTACGTCGGGACCCGAGGACACGGGCTGCACGGTTTCGGACCGCGCTACTACTTCGAAGTTCTGGCTCCGTTCTTCCTGCTGACTGCACGCGGTTTCTTCGTCCTCGCCGGGCTCGGTGAACGAGCGCCGAGGTTCGAAAGAATGGGGCCGGTTGTGGCCGCGTTCGGCCTCTTCTTCGTGCTGTCGATGCCGGCCGCCGCGGTCCTACCGGTCCGGCTGTCTCTGTATCGGGGCTACAACGGAGTCGACGGAGGGCTCGAACGGCAGCTTGAAGTTGCGGCCCCGCAACCGGCGTTGATCGTCCTGCCGACCGGCGAGTGGCAGGGCTGGGCGGCGGTATCGCGGGTCAACGACTTCCGGCCCGATGCGCCCCTCCTGTTCATCCAGGCGGATGCCGACGATCCCGCCATCGCCGCAATCGCCGGCGACCGCCCCGTCTTCCTGTGGCGCGACGGAAGGCTGACGCCACGATGACCGGCCACTGGATGCCGGTTGTCGGGGGTCACGGACTATCCCCGGTTTGCGCGGGCAGCGCTCGCCGAAATGTACCGCCAGGTGGGCGATGCCTGGGAGCTGGGCCCCGAAGGCGAGCTTCGGCGGGGGTTGCTGGTCCGGATGCTCGTCCTGCCCGAGAATCTGGCCGGCATCGAGGAGAATCTCGGGTGGATCGCCCGGGACCTCTCGCCACGAGTCGCGATCTCGCTGCTTGCCCAGTACCGGCCGGCCCACCGCGTGCCGGGTTCGAGCGAATTTTCCGACCTCAACCGGCCGATCACCCGCGCCGAGTGGCACCAGGCCGTCGAATCCCTGCAACGGCACATGGAGGGCGACCGGCACCACGTGCAGAGCGTGTGGTTGTAGATACGAAGCGTTGAAACGTTCCAACGTTCAGAGGTTTGAACGTTGGGTTCAATCGGAAAGACGTGCGGCCTGAGGATTACCAGACGCGAGCTCCGAAGGAGCGACAGATTGTAGCCTGGGGCGTGAGCCCCAGGGCCACGGGGACAAATTATCCTCCAAGCCGCGGAGCGGCGACAGAAGGCCACTTCAGACGGGAGGGCCACGTCCTGCCGGAATCTGTCGCCCCTCTGGGGCTCTCCCGTTTTTTGTTCGGGGTGCCGGGGCTCACGCCCCGGCCTATATTCTGCCGCCGCTCCGCGGCTTCCCGCAGGCGCTCGCAATCAATCACGGTCTCGCGGTTATTGGGTGCGTTCAACGTTGGACGTTGAAACGTTTGAACGTTGAATGATCCGCCCGCCGTCCCGACTTCCGCCACGCTCCGCATCTCACGGGCCTGGTTCATGAACGGTGGCGGCTCTTGCGGGTACCGATCATGCGGGCCGGGTCCATGACGGCCGCGAGCTCTTCCTCGGAGAGCAGCTTCTTTTCGCGCACCAGTTCGACGATGCCGCGGCCGGTGGCCAGCGCCTCCTTGGCAAGTTCGGTGGTGATGTCGTAGCCGAGCACCGGATTGAGCGCCGTCACCACCCCGATGCTGCGTTCGATGTACTCGCGGCACACGTCCTGGTTGGCGGTGATGCCGTCGATGCAGTGGACGCGAAGGGTCTCGGCGGCGTTCATGAACATGGTCTGGGACTCGAGGATGCAGTCGGCGATCACCGGCTCCATGACGTTGAGTTGGAGCTGGCCGGCCTCCGCGGCCAGCGTCACCGCGAGGTCGTTGCCGATGGCCCGGAAACAGACCTGGTTCACGACCTCCGGAATCACCGGGTTGACCTTGCCGGGCATGATCGACGATCCCGGCTGCATGCGGGGCAGGTTGATCTCGTTGAGCCCGGCCCGCGGCCCGGACGACAACAACCGGAGATCGTTGCAGATCTTCGACAGCTTGATCGCCAGGCTCTTCAGAACAGACGAGTAGAGCACGAAGGGCTGGGTGTCCTGGGTCGCCTCGACCAGGTCCGGTGCGAGACGGATCGCCTTGCCGGTGATCTCGACCAGGTGCTCGACGCAACGCTCGGCGTAGCCGTCGGGGGCGTTGAGCCCGGTGCCGATGGCGGTACCCCCCATGTTGACCTCGAGGAGGTCATCCTCGACGTCGGTCAACGCACTGATCTCGTTCTCGAGGCTCTCCGCCCAGGCGTCGAACTCCTGGCCGAGGGTCATGGGCACCGCGTCCTGAAGCTGGGTGCGCCCCATCTTCAAGACATCGGCGAACTCTCCTCCCTTGTCACGGAGGGCCGCCACCAGCGCGCCGAGTTTTTCGTTGAGGCGGGCGTTGGCAAGGATGATGGCCACGTGCAAGGCGCTCGGGTAGGCGTCGTTGGTGGACTGCGACCGGTTGACGTGGTCGTGAGGATCACAGTGGGAGTACTCGCCCTTGGTGCGGCCCATCAGCTCGAGGGCGCGGTTGGCGATGACCTCGTTGGCGTTCATGTTGGTCGAGGTGCCGGCGCCGCCCTGGATCACGTCCACCGGGAACTGGTCGTGGAGCCGGCCGTCGATGATCTCCAGGCAGGCGCCCTCGATGCCTCGCAGCGCTTCCTCCCGGAGATTGTCGCAATCGTGGTTGGCCCGGGCCGCGGCGAGCTTGATCATGGCCAGTGCCCGGATGAGGTCGGGATACTGGCTGATCGGCACACCCGTAATGTGAAAATTGTCGATGGCCCGAACCGTCTGGATGCCGTAGTAGGCCTCGGCCGGAACCTCTTTTTCCCCCAGAAGATCGTGCTCGATCCGAAACTCGGCCATGATGCGGTCTCCCCTCTCGACTGCACGCCTTATAACACGGGGCGGCCTGCGGCAGTGAGGCAGTGAGGCAGTGAGGCGATGAGGCGATGAGGCAGTGGGGCAGTGAGGAACAACCAAGAAGGCCCGCGGCCTCAGTGCCCCATTGCCAGGTCGCGAAGCGACCGGCCAGTGCCCCTGTTCCCCATTGTCAGGCCACAACGCGACCGGCCACTGCCCCATTGCCCCATTGCCAGGCCGCCGTGCGGCCGACCACTGCCTCGTGCCCCCTATCCAGTGCGACGGAAGCTCCTTCCAGGGAGGCTGCTCTGAAACGGGTACACTGTCGCCATGAACGACTCCAAAAAACGCAAGACGCTGTACCTGGTCGACGGGCCCAACATGGCCTTCCGGGCATTTTTCGCCATCGGCGGGATGACCAACTCGCAGGGGCTGCCCACCAACGCCCTCTTCGGTTTCACCAACATGCTGCTCAAGCTCATCCGCGACGAGAAGCCCGACTACCTGGCCATCGCATGGGACCCCAAGGGAGGCACATTCCGCGATCGCGTTTTCCCCGACTACAAGGGCACCCGCCCCGACATGCCGGACGCGCTGCGCGCCCAGATGCCCTACTTCGCCCGCGTCGCCGAGGCCTTCGGCGTGCCCTATCTCTGTCTCGACGACTTCGAGGCCGACGACGTCATGGGCACCCTCGCCCGCCGCCACGAGGATGGCCTCGACGTCGTGCTCGTGACTTCGGACAAGGACCTGATGCAGTTGGTGAGCGACAACGTCACCCTCTACGACTCGATGAAGGACCGCCGGATCTCTTTCCCCGAAGTCGAGGAGAAGTTCGGCTGCGCGCCGGAGCTGGTCCCCGACGCGCTCGGTATCTGGGGCGATTCGTCGGACAACATCCCGGGCGTCAGGGGGATCGGCGAGAAGGGCGTCAAAGCCCTGCTGGCGAAGTGGAAGGGGCTCGACGACATCTACGCCCACATCGAAGAGGTGACGCCGCCCGGCACCAGATCGAAGCTCGAGGCCAGCCGCGACAGCGCCTATCTTTCCAAGGACCTCGCGACCATCCGTACCGACGCCCCGGTGGAGGTGAGCCTCGACGCATTGAAGCTCGACTTCCCCCCTTCCGAGGACCGGGCCCAACAGCTCTTCGGCGAGCTCGACTTCCGCTCCCTGCTCAAGGAGTTCGGCGGTGCGATGGAGTCCGTCGACCGCAGCGCCTACCGCCTCGCCGACACCGCGGCCGCACTCGAGGAACTGCGCTCCACGCTCGCCGCGGCCCAGCGTTTCGCCATCGACACCGAAACCACCTCGCTCAACGCCCTGGTCGCCGACCTCGTCGGGCTTTCCTTCTGCTGCGATGACGATGTGGCCTGGTACGTGCCGGTGGGCCACTCGACCGGCGAGACTCAACTCGAGTGGGAACAGGTCCGCGAGGTCCTCGGCCCGATCATCGAGGACCCCGGCAAGGGCAAGACCGGACAGCACCTGAAGTACGACCTCAAGGTGCTCGCCAGGCACGGAGTCGAGATTCGCGGGATCGACGGCGACACCCTGCTTGCCGACTACCTCCTGAGCCCGGATCGCCGATCGCACAAGCTCGACGACCTGGCGCTGACCCACCTCAACCACAAGATGATCTCCTACGCCGAGACCGCCGGCGGTCAGGCGAGCTTTGCGGAGGTTTTGACGGCTTCGGCGCGGGATTACGCCGCCGAGGACGCCCACGTCACCTGGCTGCTTGACAACAAACTCACGCCGCTCGTCGCGGGGCAGGGAATGGAAGGGTTGTACCGGGAGCTCGAGCTGCCCCTCATTCCAGTGCTCGCGCGCATGGAAACGAACGGCATTGCGGTTGATCGCACCGTCCTCGACGGGCTGTCGGTCGAGCTCTCGGCCGGTATCGCCGAGGCCGAGAAACGATGCTTCGAAGCCGCCGGCGAGGAGTTCAACATCGGCTCGGTGAAACAGTTGCGGGAGATCCTGTTTGAAAAACTCGGGCTGCCGGTGATCAAGAAGACCAAGACCGGGGCCTCCACCGACGAACGGGTTCTTCTCGAACTGACGGTCCACCACCCGCTGCCGCAGGCGATCCTCGACTACCGATCGCTGGTCAAGCTCAAGAACACCTATGTCGACCCGCTGCCAGGTCTCGTCGACCCGGACACCGGGCGCATCCACACCCACTATTCGCAGACCACCGCCGCCACCGGCCGCCTCTCCTCCACCGATCCCAACCTGCAGAACATCCCGATCCGCACGGTGGAAGGCCGGCGCATCCGCACCGCCTTCGTGGCGCCGCCCGGGCGGGTGCTGCTCGCGGCCGACTACTCCCAGGTGGAGTTGCGTATTCTCGCCGACCTGTGCGGCGGTACCGGCGGGTTCGCCGATGCCTTCGCACGCGGCGCCGACGTCCATGCAGAGACCGCGGCGGGGCTCTTCGGGGTCCCTTCCGATCAGGTCACCCGGGAGATGCGGGGGATTGCCAAGGCGGTCAACTTCGGCATCATCTACGGCCAGAGCGCATTCGGGCTCGCCCAGACCCAGCGCATCTCCAGGGCCGAGGCCGCCGACTACATCGCCCGCTACAAGGAGCGTTTCCCGGAGATCGAGGACTACCGGCAACGGACCCTCGCCCAGGCTGCCGAGCACGGCTACGTGGAGACCCTGATGGGCCGCAGGAGACCGGTCCCCGATCTCGCGAGCGGCAACTTCGCGGCGCGCTCGGCCGCCGAGCGGGTTGCGGTCAACACACCGGTCCAGGGCAGCGCGGCGGATCTCATCAAAAAGGCCATGCTGACGGTTGATCGGCGTCTGCGGGAGGAGTTCCCGGGCCAGCTCATGCTGCTCCAGGTCCACGACGAGCTGTTGCTCGAGGTCGACGAGGACCGCGCCGACGAGGTCGGCGAGATGGTCCGCCATGAGATGTCGACGGCGATGGAGCTCTCCGTTCCGCTCGTCGTCGACCTCGGAACGGGGCGGAACTGGGACGAGGCGCACTGAAGAGTTTTGAGTTTTGAGTTTTGAGTTTTGAGTTCCACAACACCGTCGCATTTCGAATTTCGGAATGCGTGACGGTGGAAGGAACCTCAGATCGCGCGAAGGACGCCTTCACCGGACGTGCCGTCTCCGATGATTTTGCGAACTCGGGTATTCCACAGAAGTGGATCCATCGGGCGCAAACATCTTCGGAGGGGGCACTCTCGGGCAATGTCGCCGGGAGAACCGGGATGTTCAGTCCGGTGTGACGTCGACAAACGAACCACGTGCGGCGGAGGTGCGCCTGCAATTTCGGATTTCGGATTTCGGATTTCGGATTTTCTGCTCAACCAATCCACGGATTTCCGACCGAAGGCTCATGGTCGCTTGTGGGGCAGGCGTCCCGCCTGCCTGCGGAAAGGGGCATGTGCGGCGGAGGTGCCTGGCTCCGGCCCGTCCGACGGGCCGCGTGCCCGGCATCCTCTCGGGAAGCGCGCTTGGAAACGGCCACGTGCGGCGGAGGTGCCATTTTCAATATTGTTGGGCGCACGATCATCTCCGCCGGCAGGGACTTTCGGGCCAACAATGTTGAAGGTGGCTCCTCTCGGGAAGAGCGTCGGGAAAGTCAGGGTGCCGCAACGCCACACCCTCCCGCGAGCTTGACGCCACACCCGCGCGGGCGTACGGTCGCGGGGACAGAGCGGTCACCAACAAGTGCTCGAGGGAAGCCGGTGAGAATCCGGCGCGGCCCCCGCCACTGTAACCGGGGACGCACCGTTCACGGACGGGTCGAATGTCGGCCCTGCCAGCCACTGATCGAGAGGGTCCGAGAGGGCTTATCGATTGGGAAGGCGAACGGTCGCGGCTGATCCGGGAGCCAGGAGACCTGCCGCTCTGAATGAAAGGAACGGGAGGTTTCATGTCCAACAGTCGTTTTTTCCCCTGCACCATGGTTTTCTTCGTCGCCACGCTTGCGGCGGGAGCACGAACGCTCCCGGCGCAGTACGCGCCGCCCCCGCCAAGCGTCCAGGCTCAACAGTTCTCGGGCGAGGTCACGGTCACCGCCACCGGAGTGGAGACCGAGGTCGAGGAAGCGCCGACGGCGGTCACGGTGATCACCCGCGACGAGATCGACGACGCCCAGGCCGGATCGGTCGGTGAGCTGCTGCGCCGGGTCCCCGGGCTGACCGTGGTCGGTTCGGGAGACCAGGGCAAGCTGACCTCGATCTTCACCCGCGGCACCGGTTCCAACCAGACGCTGGTCATGCTCGACGGGGTCCGCCTCAACTCCCCCTATTTCGGCGGCTTCGACTGGAGCCGGCTCTCAACCGCCGGTCTGCGGCAGGTCGAGGTCGCGCGCGGCCCCTACTCCGCGCTGTGGGGGGCCGACGCCGTCGGCGGCGTCATCAATCTCCTCCCCGCCCGTGCGAAGCGCAAATTCAACGGCCGGTTCTTCGGTGAGGGCGGCAGCGACGGCTGGCAACGGCTGGAAGCCGACATCGGTTGGGGCTCCAAGGCGTTCGACATCTACGCCTCGGGTTTCGACGGCAAGAGCGACGGCGGTGAGCCGAACTCCGATTTCTCGACCACGCAGATCCTCGTCACCGCCGGGTGGAGCTTCGGCGACCGCGGCAGCCGCATCGGCGTCATCGTCCAGGATCTCGAGGGCGAGACCGGGATCCCCTTCGCGGCGCCCGGGAGCCTGACGCCGGATCGCCGGCAGAACAGCCAACAGACCCTGGTGGCCGTTCCCGTCAACGTCTTCCTCAGCGACTCGTGGAATCTCGAACTGACCGGCGCGTCCGTGGACGGCACCTTCGATTTCTCGGACCCGGACGACCCCTTTTTCACATATTCGAACACCGAGACCACATCCACCCAGGTCCGTCTCGCCAGCAACCACCGCTTCAGCGAACACGTCTTCAGCTGGGGCGGCGAGTGGCGGGAGGAGGAGGTCTCCGATACCTCGAACTACGGCACCACCCTCGATCGCGCAACCTCGGACGTCACCAGCTTCTTCGTCCAGGATGTCTGGAACATGAGCCCGGAACTGAGGCTCCTGCTCGGCGTGCGGTGGGATGACTCCGATCCCTGGGGCTCGGAGACTTCGCCGCGCGCCGATCTCGGATGGAAAGTCAGTGACACCGTCGAACTCCGCGCGGGCTACGGTGAGGCCTTCCGCCCGCCGTCCCTCGGGGAGCTCTACTTCCCGTTCTCGGGCAATGCCGATCTGCTGCCGGAGACTTCACAGGCCACCGATGTCGGGCTCACCTATACCACCGCCAACCGGAAGTCGAAATGGCAGGTGACCGCATTCACCAACGATCTCGAAAACCTCATCGAGTTCGACTTCGCCACTTCCGCCAACGCCAACATCGGTTCGGCGACCATCCGCGGCGCCGAGCTTTCGTGGGACTATCCGCTCGGGCGCCGCGGCGCATCCTTCCTCCAGGCCACCTATCTCGACACCGAGGACGATTTCGGACAGCCGCTGCTGCGGCGACCGGAGTGGAGCGGCTCGTGGACCCTCCACGGCGCCTTTTCGAAACACCTCAACGGCGACCTCACCGTGGTCTACGTGGGCGCCAGGGAAGATGTCGACCCGGTGACCTTCGAGCGGACCCAGGCCGACAGCTACACGACAGCCAGCCTCGCCCTCGGCTACAGCCTGTGGAACGGGGTCGAGATCACAGGAAGGGTGCTCAACATCGCCGATTCCGACTATCAGGAGGTCCTCGGCTATCCGGCACCGGGAAGACAGTACTTCGTCGGTCTGCGGCTGGGAGTCGACACCGATGCGAGGTGGAAGAAAAGCCCCTGACCCACGTTGTCAGGGTTCCCGCTCCCGAGGTTTGACGATTCCTTGAAACTCGGGCTTCATATTTGCGTACGTGTTCATGTATAGTGTGGCTGAGATCGTGAATCACTCTCCCACGTGGAGGGACAGCACCGAAAGGAGACAATAGATGAAGAAGGCAATGATCGTGTTTGGAGTTCTGGCCTGCGCGACCCTGCTGGTGAATCCGGCGATGGCATGTGACGGCAAAGAGGCGAAGCAGGCGAGCAACGACGGCGCGTCGTGCGCGAAGGCGCGACCCAGCAGGCGAGCAACGACGGGACATCGTGCGCGAAGGCCGCCGCACAGCAGGCGAGCAATGACGGGACGTCGTGCGCGAAGGCCGCCGCACAGCAGGCCAGCAACAGCGGTACGTGCGCCACCTCGGCTGCCAAGGCCGCCTACGCCAAGACCCTCGAGGCGACCGGCTGCGAGAAGACCGCGCAGACCGCCTCCAACAACGCCATGGCCGATAACGTGTATGCCAAGAGCTATGCGGAGACCGGCTGCACCAAGACCGCGCAGAAGGCCGCCTACGACGCGGTGTACACCAGCACCAGCTGCGAGAAGTCTTCGACTGCCGCCGCGACCCACGCTGTCGCCCAGGCGACCTACAACGAGACCCTGGCCAACACCGGCTGTGAGAAGACCGCGCAGGCCGCCTACGCCAGCGTGACCAAGACCTCCGGTGCCAGCTGCGCCACCGCCACCGCCAAGGCCGGTTGCGACAAGACCGATTGCGACAAGGCCGACTGTGACAAGGGCGCCGAAGGCTCCTCCGACGCGGCAACCGCCACTACCGAAGTCAAGATGGCTTCGAAAGAAAACGGCTGAGCTACCGCTTTTCAGCGAAATCGACACCCGGGCCTTTCGGCCCGGGTGTTTTTTTGTGACCGGGAGCACAGCGGCTACCCGGTCGCGAGTGCGACATTGCAACAAAGGGGGGCGAGTTCTTTGGAGAAAGGAAAGATGATGGCACAACCGAGATCACGCCGTCTTCGCCTGCTCGAGAGCCTGCGCCGCACCATCAACGAGATGCTGCACGACAGGGTTCGCCGGGCCGCCAACGAAAAGGGCCACGGGGCGCCGGTGAACACCGGCACCATCTACTCGTCCGCGGCCAGAGAAGCGCCGGAACTGCTCGACCAGTTGCTCTTCGTCCACCAGAAGGTGGATCAGGAGCGCGGCGGGGCAGTTGCCGCACAACCCCCGGACCAGCTGGCCGATCCCGACCGCAAGGCGATGCTCTCGGCGGTACGGGCAGCGGTCAATCGGACCCGCGCCAGTCTCGAACAGTAGCCGACCTCTCAGTCACCATCCGGCAAGCTGGAAGCGATGATTGCCCGAACCTCATCCATCAGCCGGTTGCAGTCCTCGACGGTACAACCCTCCACCGTGACCGGCGGGTGAATCACCAACCGCGCCGAGCCCGGCATGAGATCGGAGGTTCCCGCCGGCAGGACGTCCCGGGTCCCGACGATGGTCAGCGGGAGAATCGGCAGATCGAGATCGATCGCCATCCGAAACGCTCCCTTTTTGAACGGCTTCAGGCGCCCGCTCCGGCTCCGCGTCCCCTCGGGGAAGAAGATCACTGAAGTTCCGTCGACAATCTTCTTCTTGGCGTCCTCGAGGGTGGCCACGGCGGCGGCGTGGTCGGAGCGATCGATGTAGATGTGGCCCAACCGGTCACAGGCCACACCGATCCCCAGCACGTTGCGCAGCTCCTTTTTCATGACCCACTTGAAATCCACCCCGAGCCATCCGTAGAGAACAAAGATGTCGTACTGGCTCTGGTGGTTCGACACCAGGACGTAGGACTGACGCGGGTCGATATGTTCGCGGCCCTCGACCGCCACCCGCATCGGTGTCACCCCGGCCATGACCCGCGCCCACGGCACCCCCGACCACCGAGATGCGGTCTGCGGCGTCGTGAAAAAAGGAAAAATCGCCCCGATCGAGGCGAAAATCGCCGTATCCACCGCCAGCGCCGGCACGACCACCAGGTACTTGTAGGGCTGGTACAGCCACCAGGCGAGGTTTCGTCTTCTCATCGAGCCGCCATCATATCCAATCCCAGGCTCCGCATGGCGCCTTCGCTCCGTTCGGGAGTGGTATCCTTCCCCGTCCGCGTGCAACCTCGGAGGCACTGTGAGCGAGCGCTACTACATCACCACGCCCATCTACTACGTCAACGACATGCCGCACATCGGGCATATCTACACGACCGTGATGGCTGACATCTTTGCCCGTTTTTACCGGCTGCGCGGCGCCGAGGTCCGTTTCCTCACCGGGACCGACGAACACGGCCAGAAGATCGAAAAGGCGGCCCGCGACCAGGGGATCGAGCCCATCCAGCTCGCCGACCGGGTGGTGGCGCGCTACCACGGGCTCTGGAAGACCCTCAACATCTCCAACGACGATTTCATTCGAACTTCGGAGGATCGCCACAAACGAGCGGTGGATGAGATCATTCGCCGCATCACGGCGGCAGGCGACATCTTCAAAGGCGACTACGAGGGCTGGTACCTGGCGGCGGACGAGGCATTCATTCCTGACTCCCAGGTCAAGGACGGCCACGACATCGAGAGCGGGCGAGCGGTCGAAAGACTCTCCGAATCAAGCTATTTCTTCCGCCTCTCGGCATACCAGGACCGGTTGCTCGAGTGGTACCGCGCCAACCCGGACTGCATCCGCCCCCGCAGCCGCTACAACGAGGTGGTGAGCTTCGTCGAAGGGGGTCTCCGCGACCTGTCGATCTCCCGCACCTCGCTCACCTGGGGAGTCCCCTTCCCCGACGACGACGCCCACGTCGTCTACGTGTGGCTCGACGCCCTCACCAACTACATCTCGGCCCTCGGATTCGGCAGCGACGACGAGTCGCTTTTCGACCAGCACTGGCCGGCCACGATGCATCTGGTTGGCAAAGACATCCTCCGCTTCCACTGCGTCTACTGGCCCGCCTTCCTGATGTCGGCCGGGTTGCCGCTGCCCAAACAGATCACCGGGCACGGGTGGTGGTTGCGAGACGATGCCAAGATGTCCAAATCGGTCGGCAACGTCGTCCGCCCCGACTATCTCATCGATCGATTCGGGCCCGACGCGCTGCGCTATTTCCTGGCTCGCGAAATGGCATTCGGCCAGGACGCCTCTTTTTCCGACGAAGCGTTCCTGGAACGATTCAACGCCGATCTCGCCAACGCTCTCGGCAACACCTCCTCGCGCACCCTCTCGATGACCGGCCGTTATCTCGACGGGCTGGTTCCGGCCCGGTCGGACGAGGGGCCGGTGCCCGAGGCTGCTCGAGCGGCCGTAGCCGGTTTTCTCGAGCACATGGAGGCCGGCGAACCGCACCGCGCCCTCGAGGCCGCGTGGCAGCTGCTCAAGGCCATCGACGTCCACATCCAGGAAACTCAGCCGTGGGCCCGGGCCAAGGAGGGCGAGGCTGGAAAAGGGGCCGTCCAATCGACCCTCTACGTGTCGTTGGAGGGGCTGCGGGTCATTTCGTTGTTGATCGAACCCTTCATGCCGACCATCGCCCTCCAATTGCGGCGGCAACTCGGCATCGAAGACGTCCCCCGCAACCTCGTCTCCGCCGTCGAGTGGGGCGGTCTTGCCGAAGGTACCCGGATCGGCACCACCGAACCTTTGTTTCCCCGCGTCGACATCGCCGCCTACCTCAAGGAGCTCCAGATGGACACACCGGCCGCGGCCCCCGAAAAACCAACCGAAGACGGCCTGCTCACGATCGACCAGTTCTTCAAGACCAAGCTGGTCGTGGGCACGATTCGCGAAGCGGAGCCCGTGCCCAAGTCGAAAAAGCTGATTCGGCTGATGGTGGATCTCGGGGAGCCCGAACTGCGGCAACTGGTGGCCGGCATCGGCGAACGCTACCAGGCCGAGGACCTCGTCGGACGCCAGATCGTGGTGGTCTCCAACCTCCAACCGGCCAAGCTGATGGGAGTCCAGTCGCAGGGGATGCTGCTCGCCGCCAACGTCGACAGCGCCCCGTTCCTGCTCTCACCCGACGCCGAGGTCCCCCCGGGGACGGTCGTGAGCTGATCCGGAGAAACCGCGGATCACGCAGATGGACCCAGATTTCGAATTTCGAATTTCGAATTTCGAATTTTCCATTGCAGCACCCCACCCTACAAGTACGTTCGAGTGCTCACATCGGTAAAGCGTACAGAAACGAGTCGCGTTCAGCGGCGGTGCCTGGCATCCGGCCCGGCCGACGGGCTGCGTGCCTGGCTCCGCACGGGAAGCGAGCTCTGAGCCGTGTCGCGTTCAGCGGCGGTGCCTGGCTTCAGCCTGGCTCCGCCCGGGAAGCGCGTCTACAAAGGCGGGTTTACTCGAACGATCACAAACGGCAACCGTTTGTGGTGCGGCCGGCCAGGCCGCACGCGCAGGCGGGGCGCCTGCGCCACAAAGGCCCGCCGTGAATCAGCGACGGCACTCCCACACCTCGAACGTGCACGCGAATTCGTTCTTCTCGTCCGCCTCGTGGTGCTCCGAGGACACGAGCTGCCAGTCGTCGAAGTCGATCTCGGGCAGAAAGGTATCGCCTTCGACCTCGGCGTGAACGCGGGTGAGGTAGAGCCGTTCGACCAGGCCCCGCGCCAGGGCCATCCGGTAGATATGGGCGCCACCACCGATAAACGGCTCCTCGTCGTTCCTCGCAACCTCGAGGGCGTCATCCAGCGAGTGCACGACCGTCGCGCCGGCGGCCTCGAAACGGAGGCTGCGGGTGACAACGACCATCGTCCTCCCCGGCAGCGGTTTGCCAACCTCGTCCCAGGTGCGGCGGCCGATGATCAGGTGGTGACCCATGGTGGTCGCCTTGAAGTGTCTGAGGTCTCTCGGGAGGTGCCATGGGAGGCCGCCGTCACGACCGATGACCCCGTTTTCGGACACAGCGACAATCAACGAAACCGTCATCGTCACACCGCGATCGGTGCCTTGATGGCGGGGTGCGGGTCGTAGCCCTCGAGGCGAAGATCTTCGAAGCGGAAGTCGAAGATCGAACCCACCTCAGGATTCAGGCGCAGGGTCGGCAGTGGGCGCGGTTCGCGATCGAGCTGGGTCTTCGCCTGCTCGATGTGATTCAGGTAGAGGTGGACGTCGCCGAATGTATGAACAAACTCCCGCGCCTCGAGACCACAGACCTGGGCCACCATCACGGTCAACATCGCATACGACGCGATGTTGAAGGGCACGCCGAGAAAGACATCGGCGCTGCGCTGGTAGAGCTGGCATGAGAGACCGCCTTCGGCCACCCAGAACTGAAACAGACAGTGGCACGGCGGCAGCGCCATCCGGTCGAGGTCGGCCACGTTCCAGGCGGACACGATGTGGCGTCGCGAATCGGGCTCGCGCCGCAGGCCTTCGATCAGTCTCCCGATCTGGTCGATGCTGGCGCCGTCGGGGGTCGGCCACGAACGCCACTGCGAGCCGTATATCGGCCCCAGATCGCCTTCGCCGTCCGCCCACTCGTCCCAGATCGTGACCTTGTTGTCGTGGAGATAGCGGACATTGGTGTCGCCGGCGAGAAACCACAAGAGCTCGTGCACGATCGACCGCAGGTGGAGCTTTTTGGTCGTCAGAGCCGGAAAGCCCTGGCGGAGATCGAAACGCATCTGATAACCGAACGAACTCAGTGTTCCGGTGCCGGTCCGGTCCGATTTTTTGACGCCGTTTTCGAGGACGTGGCTGAGGAGCCCCAGATACTGCCTCACGGACGCGCGGTCCCGTGGCTGACCCACCGGCCGACCACGTCCATCCACTTGCCCTGGACCTTGAGAATCAACTCGACGAACTCCCGCACCGCGCCGCTCCCACCGTTGGCGCCGCACACCAGGTCGCACGCCGCCATCACCTCGGGCGCCGCATCCGCCGGGCAAGCGGTGAAAACGGCCCTTTCCAACATCGGCAGGTCGGGGAGGTCGTCGCCCATCGCCGCGACCTCGAGATCGACCACGTCCAACAGTTCTTCGATCCGCTCGAGGTCGGCCACCTTGTCCTTCGAACCGAGGACGATCAGTTCGGATCGGATGCCGAGTTCGGTGCACCGTACGGCAACCGCCTCGCTCGCCCTCCCCGAAATGACCGCTACCTGCACACCGGCCTCGAGCAGGAGGCGAATCCCGAGCCCGTCGCGCACCGAAAAGGTCTTCTGCTCTTCACCGCGGCCGGTGTAGGTCAGGCTGCCGTCAGTCAGCACGCCGTCCACATCCAACACCAGCAGCCGCACGGGCTCGAGGCGGTGGCGGATCTCGGTGGGAACTCGACTCGGCATTGCTGCATGCTAGCAGAACGCTCAGAGTTCTAAGATTTTGAAGTTTTGAATTTTGAGTTTCGGGAACCGCGTGCGGAAACGAGTCGCGTGCGGCGGAGCGTGCCGTCTTCAACATTGTTGGGCGCACGCCTTTCCAAGTCGGTGAGATCTCCCGGGCCAACAATGTTGAAGGGGGCAACTCCCGGGAAGCGAGTGGGGAAACGGTCCGCGTGCGGCGGAGCGTGCCGTCTCAACATTGTGGGCGCACGCCTCTCCCAGTCGGTGAGATCTCCCGGGCCAACAATGTTGAAGGGGCAACTCCCGGGAAGCGAGGGGGGAAACGGTCCGCATGCGGTGGAGGTGCCCGACTCCTCCTGGGAAGGTTCGGCAACGAGCCGCGGAGCGGCGGCAGAGAATAGGCCGGGGCGTGAGCCCCGGCAACCACGACACTCACAAGGTTGAGCCCCGGCGGGGCGACAGATTCCGGCCATGGCACGGGCCGCGGCCTCTGAAGCCGGGCACCTGTCGCCGCTCCGCGGCTTGGATTCAATTTTCGCCGAGGGGTCCCGGGGCTCACGCCCCGGGCTACATTCTGGCGCCCCTGCGGGGCTCGGCCTCAGACCTCAGCAAGGCCCGCTTTACCGTTCCAACGCCAGGCGCACGACGATCGGGTCGTGGTCGCTGACGCGCTCGGCGGCCGGGAAGTCGGCATTGACGTGGACGATGCCTATTTCGGCTCCGTCAGCCAACGCCTCGCTGACCAGCACGTGATCCAGGACCTGCGAGTTGCCCTCGTAGACATAGCTGTATCGCTGCTCTCCGGGGACCCGCAGCACGAGGTCGGCGAGACCAGCCTCCTCGAGGGCCCGCAACGGTTCGGTCTTTTCAAAATCGTTGAAGTCACCCAGCACGATCACCGCAGCCGCCGGATCGGCGTTGCGGAGCTGTCGAACAAAGGCGGCGACCGTTTCGGCCTGCGCGGTGCGGCGCGCGGTGGAATCGGTCTGCGGCGGTTGGCGGCGACCGAAGATCGGATCGTCGCCGCCCTTCGAGGCGAGGTGGAGGTTGATCACGACCACCCGCCTCCCATTGAACGAGAACTCCCCCACCAGCGGTTTGCGGCTGCCGCCGCCACCGCTGTTGCCGGCCGCGAACGACCGGTTGGCCGGATCCACCAGCCCGGGGCTGCAGGTCAGAACCGGGACGGCGGTGGCGGCCGAACCGGGGCCGCAATCTTGTCGATCGACAAACTCCACGCGGTCGGGTTTGAACAACAGGGCGGTGCGGATATTGGCGCCGGGTTGTCCGCCGTCGGCGTTGTCCACCGGGTCGACGGATCGCCAGTGGTATCGAACACCGCCCGCCTTTTCGATCGCTTGCACCAGTCGGGTCAGCGTCAGATCTGCAGAAACCGTGCCGTCGTCGGTGGGCCCGGTGTCGTCCTGGACCTCCTGAACGGCGAGGATATCGGGGCTTTCGAGACGGTCGACGATGATCTCCGCGAGGCTCGCGAACTTCTCGGCCGTCGATCCCGCCCACAGGTTTTCGAGATTCATGGTGGCGATCGACAGGTGGTCCTCGTCGCCCGCCAATGCGGTTCGACCGCGCTCGCGGCTGTCAAGGTTCACCGCCGGTAAAGTTTCTGTATTGAGCACCTTGTAGCTGCCATAGGTGTAATGGAGGATCCCGTCAACCGGGCCTGCCAACCGGTCGCCGACGGCCAGTTGCGGCGGCCCTGAAACCAGGGCATCGTCGATCACCACGCGCTCGGGGTGGACGTTGCAGGGGGTCAATCGGAGACCGCCGCGCGCGGTCCACGGCGCCGAGCCCTGTCCGCCGTCGCCGACCACCACCGCCTCGCCGTGGCCGGAGGTCGGACCGACCACCACGGGATCCTCAACCCTCACCCGCATGCCTTCGAGCGTCTCGAACGCATCCGCCGCGTATCGCGACGGGTCGAACACCTGCAGCCGCCGCGAGGCCACCTCGCCACGTGGGATCAGAACCCCACTCCGGCCGATCACCACCGCGTCCGGCAGCGGGACGTCGCGGCCGGTGATCTCGAGGTGGGAGGCGACGATCCTCGTCACCGGCAGTTCGAAACCCCACGAACGCTCCTCGACCCGCCCGTCGACACGCACGAGATCCCCGATTGCGACCATCGCCGTTCCCTCGAGCGCCGTCACGAGGACGCCCTCCGAGGTCGAGGAGTCGTCGTCGCTCACGACACTCTGGATCCAGAACGCCTGGCCTTTTCGTTGCCCGAGAATGGCGGTCACCACTCCTTCGACCCCGACGACGCACCGACCGACAAAGGGCGAAACGTGGCCGGGCCCCTGGATATCGTGCACCTGCGGACTGGAGGCTTCCACCAACGGGCCCGCCATGCCAGATACCGCGAAAACCAGTACCTGGTTGTCCTGGACCGACGGCTGGAAGTTGTTGTCCGCCATCATCACCAGGAGCCGCCTGCCGTCCGGGAGAACCGGGCCGAAGCTGACGCTCTCCAGATTGTCCGGGTCGATGCCGAGATCGGCGAGATCGGCGACGAGGACCTTGGTCACCGGTCGCGGCGCGCCCGCGGCGGCATCAGAGAGAGCCGCGATTTCGTGGATATCGGTCGCGCCCTCGAGATCGGCCAGATAGAGCCGGCAGCGGTTGCCGACGCCGGCCGAGAACGAGCGTTCGAGCACCAACAACCGGTGGATCGGTCGAGAGCGACGATCTCCGAGACTCCCGTTGGTGTGGAAGGCGCCGGCGGGACGCGGTTCGTCGGGCACCGGTCCGACCATGTACAGATACTCGGCCAGGACGGCGCCCTGCTCGAGGTCCATGACCAGTAAGCGGGAAGGGCTCTCGGTCTCGAGATCGGCCGCCGGTCCGTCCTGGAGCAGGGCGTTTTCGGTGGCGGCGAAGAGCACCGCCCCATCGGGCGAGAGGGCGAGCCCCTCGAAACCGTGGTTGTCGCGGACGCCTCGCGAACCGGTCAGCCGCCGGCAGGTAGTGTTCGGGCACCGGGAGGGTGCCGCGCAGCGAGCCGTCGAGACCGAAATCGGCCACCACCGGCGGCAACTCCCCGGTGGGGCACGCCCTCGGTGGAAAGATACAGCGTTCCGTCGGCGGACAGAGCGATGGCCTCGGGATCGAGGTCGCCGCTGCTGAAGGGGGCCCCGTCGGCGTCGCGAAGGGTCGTCGCAGCGAGCACCTCGACACGAACCTCTCCGTCACCGGCGCTTATCCTCAGGGTGAAGAAACGGGGCATCGCGATGTTTCCGCGATCATCGGAGAGGGCGTAAAAAAGGTCGCACCCCGGATCGTAGGCCAGCCCGGACAAGCCCCCGACGAGGGTGTGATCGACCTCGAGATCGCCGGGGATCTCGGTCTGGCCCAGGAACTGCAGTTCGACGCCGCAAACGCGCCGAGGCCACTGACATGGCAACGCCCGCGATCGCAGCGATGAGGGAGTTTTTCAGGGCGGGTCGCGTCACTCGAAGGCCCACTCCAGCTCTTCGAGCATCTTCTTCTCGGCCGCCGAGATCGAACCGACTCCGAGGAAACCACCGGCGGCTTCCGCAATCGCCCGGGCGCGGCCCATCACCGACTTTCTCATCTCGGTCCAGGTCTCGCCGCTGAGCGAGGCCTTGAGCTCCTCGATGTAGCTCCCTCCAGGTCTCGAGCAGTTTTGGATCGGGCCGCGTCTGGAGCCAGTTTCTGAGGAGTTGAGCGGTCGGGCTGTCTTCCCCCACGCCACGCTCGATGGCGGCCTTGATGATGGCGTCGCGTTCCTTGGGCTGGATCTCACCGTCCGCCCACGCCACCTCGACCAACGGCACCAGGGTGAAGGCGACCAGCGTCTCGGGTTCGACGGCGAGGCTCACGAGGGCGTCGAGGAGCTCGTCGTTCTTGATGTTGAGATACTCGCGAAACTCCTTCTTCTTCTCCTCGCGAACCGAGGCCGCGCGAAGCTCCCGGAGAATCCGCTCGTTCTCCTTGGCAAAAAAGCTGTCCTCGAGCGCGCGTGCGGTGGCGGTGAGACCCTTGACCTTGTCGGTGTGTTTCATGAGCGGCGTCTCCTCCTGCAGATCGGTGTTGTGGCGGCTTGTCTCGCCGTCGGTGGTGATTATGCCATGGAAGAAGAAACGAATTCGGAATTCGGAATTCGGAATTCGGAATTTTCACCCGCCCGCCATCTCCGCAGCAGGGACTGGGAGAAAGGGAGCTGGGGGGCAGAGGAGCGGAGGGGCAGAGGAGCATGCCGGGAGGTCGTTGGAGTGTGATCAAAACTGGTAACGGTTGGTTGAGATGCGTAGAATACGCCGGGTCCGTCGTCGCGACGGCATTTGAGGAGATCGCATGGCAGAGCAGACGTACCAACCCGCAGTCATCGAGCCGAAGTGGCAGGCCGTGTGGGCCGAGCGCCGCACCTTCCGCACACCGTCCGACCCCGAGGAGCTGCGCTCGAAGCCCAAGTACTACGTGCTCGACATGTTCCCCTACCCCTCCGGCGCCGGCCTCCACGTCGGCCACCCCGAGGGCTACACCGCCACCGACGTGATGGCGCGCATGAAAAGGGCCCAGGGCTTCAACGTGCTGCACCCGATGGGTTGGGACGCCTTCGGTCTGCCCGCCGAGCGCGCCGCGGTGCGCGAGGGCCTCCACCCGGCGGTCATCACCGAACGCAACGTCAACACCTTCCGTCAGCAGATCCAGCGCCTCGGCTTTTCCTACGACTGGGAGCGCGAGGTCAACACCTCGAAGATCGACTACTACCGCTGGACCCAGTGGATCTTCCTCAAGCTCTACGAGCAGGGCCTCGCCTACATGGCCGACGTGCCGGTCAACTGGTGCCCGGCCCTCGGCACCGTGCTCGCCAACGAAGAGGTCAAGGACGGCGCCTACGTCGAAACCGGCGACCCGGTCGAGCGGCGCCTGATGCGGCAGTGGATGCTCAAGATCACCGACTACGCCGAACGCCTGCTCGACGACCTCGAGGATCGTCGACTGGCCCGAGAGCGTCAAGGAGATGCAGCGCAACTGGATCGGCAAGAGCCGCGGCGCCGATGTGGTCTTCCGGATCGACGGCGGCGACCGCGACTTCACCGTGTTCACCACCCGCCCCGACACCCTGTTCGGCGCCACCTACTGCGTCTTCGCGCCGGAGCACCCGCTGGTGGCCGAGATCACCACGCCGGAGCAGCGCGACGGCGGTGGAGGCCTACGTGGCCGAGGCCGCGCAGAAGACCGACCTCGACCGCACCGACCTCGCGAAAGGCAAGACCGGTGTCTTCACCGGCGCCTTCGCCGTCAACCCCGTCAACGACGAGCGCATCCCGATCTGGGTCGCCGACTACGTGCTGATGGGCTACGGCACCGGCGCCATCATGGCGGTGCCGGGCCACGACGAGCGCGACCACGAGTTCGCGCGCGAGTTCGACCTGCCGATCATCGAGGTGGTGTCGGGGTCGGATCTCCCGATCGAAGAGGCGGCCTACACGGACAACACCGACGGCGTCCTCGTCAACTCCTCGGGCAAGGACGGATTCTCGATCGACGGGCTCAAGGTGCCCGACGCCATCGCCACGATCACCGCGTGGCTCGAAGAACGCGGCCTCGGTGAGGGGCGCGTCCAGTACCGGCTCCGCGACTGGCTGTTTTCGCGCCAGCGCTACTGGGGCGAACCGTTCCCGGTCGTCCACACCGACGACGGCGAGGTGGTGCCGTTGCCCGAAGACTGGCTGCCGGTGGAGCTGCCGGTGATCGACGAGTACAAACCCACCGACGACGGCCGGCCGCCGCTGGCCCGCGCCGGCGACGACTGGCTGCGGGTCGAGCTGCCCGACGGCCGCATCGGCACCCGCGAGACCAACACCATGCCGCAGTGGGCCGGCTCGTGCTGGTACTACCTGCGCTACCTCGACCCCCACAACGACGACGAGGCGTGGTCGCAGGAGGCCGAGAACTACTGGATGCCGGTCGACCTCTACGTCGGCGGCGTCGAGCACGCCGTCCTCCACCTGCTGTACGCGCGCTTCTGGCACAAGGTGCTGTACGACTGCGGCTATGTCCACACCAAGGAGCCCTTCCAGAAGCTCTTCAACCAGGGCATGATCCTCGCCTACTCCTACCGCGACGCGGGGGGCAAGTACTACCACCCCTCGGACGCCGAAGAGCGGGACGGCAGCTACTTCGCCAAGGGCACGGACACGGCCCTCGAGGCGCAGATCGAGAAGATGTCCAAATCCAAGCTCAACGTCGTCAACCCCGACGACGTCATCGAGGCATACGGCGCCGACGCGATGCGCCTGTACGAGCTCTTCATGGGCCCGCTCGAGGTCCAGAAGCCGTGGCAGATGAAGGACGTCGAGGGCGTCAACCGGTTCCTCCACCGGGTCTGGCGGCTGGTGGTGGACGACAAGAGCGGCGGGCTCAACGCCAGGCTCACCGACGCGCCCGCGGATTCCGAGACCGAGCTCCAGCGGACGCTGCACAAGACCATCAAGAAGGTCACGGACGGACACCGAGACCCTGCAGATGAACACCGCCATCGCGCAGATGATGATCTTCGTCAACGACGCCACCAGCTCCGCCACCCTGCCGAGGGAGATCGTCACGACCTTTCTCCGCCTGCTCTCGCCCTACGCCCCGCACCTGTGCGAGGAGCTGTGGCACAGGCTCGGTCACGCCGAGCTCATCGCCCACGCCGAGTGGCCGCAGTGGGACCCCGCTCTGGCGCAGGACGAACTCGTCACCATCGTGGTCCAGGTCAACGGCAAGAAGCGGGACGAGCTCCAGGTCGAGCACGGCACCGAAAGAGCCGAGATCGAACGGCTGGCCCTGGCGTCAGAGAACGTCCGCCGGCATCTCGACGGCAAGGAGCCGAAGAAGGTCATCGTGGTCCCGGGGCGGTTGGTGAATATCGTCGTCTGAAGTTTTGAGTTCTTAGTTTTGAGTTTTGAATTTCGGAATTCGGAATTCGGAATTCGGAATTTTGAATTTCGGGCTCATCCGGGGTCTTATGCGATCGAGCGACTCGAGGGACCAAGCCCCGCAGGGGCGACAGAATGTAGCCCGGGGCGCGAGCCCCGGGTCACCCGATTCATATTGATCCAAGCCGCGGAGCGGCGACAGAAGGTATCCTCCGACGGCTGCGCGAAGATGGAACCTTTCGCCCCTCCGGGGCTCGGTTTTCTTTCTGCCGTGGCTGCCGGGGCTCACGCCCCGGCCTATTCCCTGCCGCCGCGCCGCGGCTCTCTCACTCAACCACGAACCATCAGTGAATTCAGCATTTTTTTGAGATGACACTGACGGTTACGGATTGAGGTCGAGGCTTCGCGAGCGGAAGGTCTCTGAGGCTTCGATGACACGATCCTCGGGAGTGGTGTGGCGCGTGAAAAGCCCCACGGCTGACGTGGCGACGACCTCCACCAGCAGCAGCATGAGCACGACTCGTGAGGCCGTTCGATGCGGTCCGGCCATTGCATTGCGGGCCAGGGTCGTGACCGCCAGCGCGAGTGCGATCGCCACGGCCGGGAGCAACGGGAACTGCCAGTAGTGGTGCTGCCAGGCGCCCCAATTGAACACCACGAGATAGCCGAGGCCGGCCGCCAGAAAGACCGCCCCGATCTCCTCGAGCGGCCGCAACCGGATTTTCTGTACCGATCCGCGAACGACCCGGACCGCCATCCATGCCAGCACCAGCGTCCCCGACAGGGTGGCCAGACGGCGGGAGAAACCGAACATCTTGCGGGCCCAGGCGATGGCGCCGTAGTCCTGGCCGGCGCCCAGTCGGCGGGAGAAAATTCCCCCGAGATCCGACAGGTCCCCGCCCTGCACCCAGGCGATGTGCGCCACGTCCATGGCGAACAGCGATGCCCCGAGGATCGTCAGCAGGCCCAGCGCACGGCCTGCTGCGGGAAAGAGCTGCGGCCGGCGCATCGAGAACGCGGCGTGGACGGCGCACGCGGCGATGGCGAAGAAGGTCACCCAAGCCAACATCGCACCGACGGAGGCAGCAATTGCCAGCCCCGTTGCGGCGCGCCAACCGCCGCCGCGGGCGGTCGCAAGGTAACGATCGACCAGAAAAATGATCGCCGGCAGGGCCAGCACCTCGTGGTTGACCATGCGGCCGTAGAAGGCGGCCTGGGGGAGCACCGCAAAAGCGGTGGCGGCCACCAGCGCCGCCCGCGGCCCCTCTTCGCGGCGGACCAGCCGCCACATCAGAACCAGCGCGAGAAGAGTGGCACTGATCGCGACACCGCGAACAACCGCCGGACGGTCGCTGCCCGTGACCGCAAACACCCCTGCGAGCACGAGCCCGCAACCCGGCGGATGGTGGGCATAGAAGGTGGTGCGACCGTTCTTGGGGTTGATGAACGCATCCTGGGCTTTGGTCACCTCGAACCCGGCGCCGAGGTGATTGCGGGCAAAAGCCGCGTGAAGTGCGTTGTTGTCTTCGTGTTTGAGTCGGTAGTCGCGAGTCACCCCGATCGACAACAGGGCTATTGAGAGCACCACAACCGGAAGAACGCACCACTTGGATTCGAGGACGTTACGGGTCATACGGCCCCTCTTGGGTGGCAACCTCCGGCTCCCACTTCTCCACCGAGGTTTTCAAGAACTCCACCCGGTCCTTGCGCACCCACCCTCGCCCGAGTTCCTGACGGAGCAGCCGAACGGCGTCCTCGTCCCGCGCGACCAGCAGCCACACCTGAGGGAGGTCTGGCCGGCCGTTCACCGCAACGAGCAGCCGCTGTGGGTCCGCCTCCTCGACCTTCATGTGGATATCGAACTGGTCGACGTAGTACTGAAAGCCGGGCGCCAGGGTCGCCAGGCAGACGTCGGTTGCGGGGTCGAAAGCGGGGTTCGACACCATGTACTGAACAGCCTCTCGCCACTGTTCCTTGCTCGGCTCGCTGTAATAACCGCCGCGGAACAGGCCGACGAGCGACAGTGCCGCCGCCCCCGATACGACCACGATCCTCAGCCGGGCCGGTGACAGCCTCGACATCGCGAGCGCGATCAGCAACAGAAGAACGGGCAGGAAGACGATCGTCACCTTGGGAACCAGCATCGGTACGACCAGCACCGACCGCAGGTAGGCGGCCGCAAGCGAAATCGCGGCCGCCCCGCCGAGAAGACCCGCGGTCATTCGCGCAGACAGACGCCCCGCCTTTGGACTGCCCGGTGTTTCGGCACGCAGCAGGAACGGCAACGCCGCCAGCAGCATCCCGAAAACCACGCTGAGGCTCAGCAGTTTCCCGAAATACTGGTGAAAGTAATCGAGAAAGAAGAACGGTTTCGGCATGGCCGGCCAGGCCTCACGCAGCCCGGCCACCCTGACCAGGGGACCGATCCACGGCGCGACCGTCAACCCGGCCCCGACAGCCCCGGCCAGCAGGGCCCACACCCGCCGCCAGCCCCATCGCCCCAACAACGGCATGACAAGAGCCGCCGCCAACTGGCCGCAGAGGGCGACAATACCGTAGTAGTGAACGTGGATCGCCGCTGCAGTCGCCAGACCGTAGAACGCAGCCGTTCGCCACCCCGGTCGCCCGAGAACGGAGATGAAGGCCCAATTGGTCAGGGCGGCGAGGAGAAAAACCAGCGAGTAGGCCCGAGCCTCTTGCGAATAGACGATGTGAAACCAGTTCACGGTTGTCAGCACGGCAGCGATGACGCCCGTCCGGAGGTCGAAGCACCAACGACCGGCGACGTACATCGCGGCCACTCCCAGAACCCCGAACACGGCTGACAGGGCCCGTGCGGCGAGTTCGGTCTCGCCGAAGAAACCGAGCCAGACATGCAGCAGCAGCGGGTACCCGAGAGGGTGGACATCGTCCGCGTAGGCGGCTGCAATCTGCGACAACCCGAGATCCGGATGGCTGAAGACGACCGAAAAGAGCTCGTCGAGCCACAGGCTCTGGAAATCGAGGTGGAAGAACCGCAGCGCCGCCGCCACCAGCAGGCAGACTCCGAAAATCACGGTGCCCGGGTCATGGGCGCGGCCCTTCTCCGGGTTCATGGCGACCGTTGATCAGCCGCTGCGTCGTGCTCCAGCGGCAAACGCAGCACGACCTCGAGCCCACCTCCCGGACGGTTGCGAGCCGACACCATTCCCTCGTGCAACTCGACCGCGCGGCGGGTGATGGCGAGCCCGAGACCGGCGCCGCCCGAGGACCGCTCACGGGCGTGGGCAACCCGGGTGAAGGGCTCGAAGAGCGAATGCAGGTGTTCCTCGGGAACTCCGGGACCGCGGTCTCGAACCGCGATCTCTGCCGACCGCCCGTCAAGCCTCAACACGACGTCGACGACCGTCGATTCCGGGGCGTGCCGGATGGCGTTGCGGAGGACATTGTCGATCGCCGACCGCAGCAGCGCGGGGTAGCCCACGACAACGGCATCGGTGTCGGTCTGGACTTTCACCTCGCGGCCGCCGGCCGATGCCTCGAAGGAGGCGTCGTCCACCACTTCACCGAGAAGCTCTGCAAGGGCAAAGACCTCCCTCTCGCCGCCGGGCTCTCCGGCGGCCAGTCGTTCGAGATACAGCAGCTGTCCGATGAGCTCGTCGATCCTGGTGGCCTCACGCTCCATGCGGTCGATGCTCTCACCGGCAGCGGCCCCGGCGCGGTCGCGCGCCAACTCCAGCGCCACGCGAAGGCGGGCGAGCGGCGACCGCAGTTCGTGGGAGACGTCGCGCAGCAGCCGTTGCTGCGAACCCACCAGCTTCTCCATCTGCTCGGCCATGGTGTCAAAGTCGCGCGCCAGATCGCCGATCTCGTCCCGCCGGCGAACCACCCGGCCGCCGACCCGCGCCGAAAGGTCGCCTTTGCTGAGCTGTTGGGTGGCCTTTCGCAGGGCGCCCACCGGGGACGACAGGTAGCGGGCGAGCAGAAAGCTCAACAGACCGATCATCGCCGCCAGGGCCGCGAGCCGCGGCCACAGGGCCTTGGGCTCCAGAAGATCGACCGGCCGTGGCGGACGGTGCAGCGTCCCCACCACCACAAACCGCCGCCCGTCGGGGGCCGTCGCCGGTTTCGCCACCAGGTGGAACTCGCCACGGCGGAGCGCCTCCTCGGTTCCGGTCTCCGCCACCCGCAGGGCGAGGTCCGCCGCTGCCTTCGGGGCCTCGCGTCCCATGACCTCGCGGCCGGCATCGTCAAACACGAAGGTGGTCGACCCGCGGCGGCCGGGGCCTCTCGGCTCGCCGAACGTCAGGTCCTCCACCCCACCCTCGCCGATCGCCCGTACCGTGCGATCCACCCGTTCTCCGGTCCAGGTCTCCGCCCCCTGCTGCCACCTTTCGACCCGCGACCGCGACTGGGTGAAGTACGGCGACGTCACGACGAGCACCACCGCCATCACCACCATGGCGATCCAGAACCAGAGGAAGATGCGGAGGAAGAGGCTTTTCATGGTGATGAATTCGGAATTCGGAATTCGGAATTCGGAATTCCCCCCGTTCGCTCCCGAGATTTCGGATTTCGGATTTCGGATTTCGGATTTGCCGCCCACCCACCGGCAGCCGGGACGGCTGCCCCACAAGCGCTCCGGGAACGGGTCTCTTGTGGGGCACGCGTCTCGCGTGCCGACCGGGTCGGAGGATCCAGCACCCAGCATTCAGCATCCTGTGTGCGGGCCGGAGGCCCGGTAAATCCGAAATCCGAAATCCGAAATCCGAAATCACTTTGCGCTCCCGCTGTGCTTCACGTACACGTAGCCGACGCCGCGGACGGTCTTGATGCGCTCGCCTCCGTCGGGGAGCCGGCCCAGCTTGCGGCGCAGATTCGAGAGGTGGACATCGAGGCTGCGATCGAAGGCGCTCGAACGGCGCCCCAGGGCCTGGCGGGACAACTCGTCCCGTCCGACCACGGTCCCGGCTTCGCGGACGAGGACCTCGAGGATCATGAACTCGGCCCCGGTGAGCCCGACCTCGCGGCCGCTGCAGCGGACTTCCCTCGCCCCCAGGTCCAGTTGGAGATCGCCGACCGAGTAGACCTGCGTCCTGTCGTCCGAGGGCTCGTCGGTCGTCCTGCGAAGAATGGCGCGGATTCGCGCCACCAGTTCGCGGGGGTTGAAGGGCTTGGCGAGATAGTCGTCCGCACCCATCTCGAGACCGACGATCCGGTCCACGTCCTCGCCGCGCGCCGTCAGCATGATCACCGGCACTCTCGACCGTTCACGGATCCGACCGAGGACCGCGAACCCGCCGAGCCCGGGCAGCATGACATCGAGGATCACCAGGTCCGGTTCGTCATCGAGGCAGCGCACGACCCCGGTGACACCATCGTGAACGGCATCCACCTCGAGCCCCTCTCCCTGCAGATATTCGCTCACGAGATCGCAGAGATCGGCATCGTCGTCGATGATCAGGACCCTCGTCATGACCCGATCCTACCAGCCTGTCGGCGAGCTTGACATTTCTTGAGGTTGACCGTGCGTTTGTTTGGATTTGTTGGTCAACAATAAAGACGGTTCGGACGTTTCACTGCACGACCGAACACACGCCGCCACGGCGGCGAACGACATGGAGGTTCTTATGAGAGCACGAAACACCATCCTGACCATCGCGGCCGCGGCGCTGATCGCTGTCCCGCTGGCCCTCGTCGCCCAGGGCGTACCAGGCGGCGGCAACGGACAGGGGCCCGGCGGAGGCCCGGGCGGCGGCGCCTGGGGCCACGGCCCACAGGGCGGGGGCAACGGCTTCGACCACGGGCTCGGTTTCATCGAGCGCATGCTGCCGCGGTTGGCGGAGGAACTCGGTCTGACCGACGAGCAGCTGCAGGAGATCCGGGCAATCGTCGACGAGGCACGCCCGGCGATCGAGGCCGCCACCGCCCAGCTGAAGGCCCTGCACGAGGCCCGTCGCGAGACCCACGACCCGGCCGTTTTCAACGAGGGCGAAGTGAGGGCCTTTGCGGCGGATCTGGCAGAGATTCAAGTCGAGCTCATGGTTATCGGCGAGCAGGCGCGGGCCAAGGCCCTCCAGGTCCTCACCGAGGAACAACGCCAACAGCTCGAAGAGATGCGGGGGAATTTCGCGAAACGGTCGACGCGCCGTCCCGGCGGACGTCGCTCCTCGTGACCTTCTGAAAATATTCACCAGCGCGGCGGCGCCCGGCCGCCGCGTTTTTTTCGTCTTACCTAAGATGAGCGGTTCTGCTGGATGAGATGTGCCAAGATCTTGATGCGCTGGTGGTTGCGAAAAACGGAGGCATACCCTTTGCTATGTCGAGTATTTTCGCAACCATCCAGAGCGCAAGAGCGTGGTACAGATCGCCAGTGAGAATCGCTCATCTCAGGTCTTACAATCTTGGTTCCATGATGGAATAGCCCGGGTTCGTCGTTGGAGGGCGGTGTCAGCGTGAAGGTCAACCCGATCATCCGGTTTGCGGTCGAGCGCCGGGTCACCATGGCCATGGCCGTTCTGGGGGTGCTGGTGCTGGGTTGGCTGTCGCTGACCCGGCTGCCGCTGGAGTTCCTGCCCACCTTCTCGTCGTCGCACATCTCGGTCAACGCCCCCTACCCCTCGTCCTCGCCCGCCGAGACCGAGCGGCTCATCGTGCGACCGCTCGAGGACAGCCTCAGCACCATCAACGGCATCGAAACCCTGACCGCGAACGCCACCTCGGGCTCGGGCAGCGTCAGCCTGCGATTCGTCGACGGCACCGATATGGACCTCGCCGCGGTCGATGTCCGCGACCGGGTGGATCGCGTGCGCAACCGGCTGCCCCCCGATCTCGAGCGGATCGACATCCGGCGCTTCCAGAGCTCCGACCGCCCGGTCTTGCGCTTCCAGGTCAGCGCCGACTGGCCGCGCGAGCGTCTCTACCGCTTCACCGAGGATGTCATCGTACGGCGCCTGCAGCGGCTGGAAGGAGTGGCGGACGTCGAGGTCGGCGGCATCGAGGTCCGGGAAGTCCAGATCAACCTCATCCCGGACCGGCTCGCGGCCCTCGGAATCGACGTTCGCGAGTCGCCGCGGTCATCCGCTCGAATCACGAAACGGCATCGGTGGGCACCGTGCGAGACGGTTCGCGGGCCTACTTCGTGCGGGTCGACGGCAAGCTCAGGAACCTCGACGAGATCCGCGCCCTCCCTCTCGGTGACGGTCTCCGGCTCGGCGATGTCGCCGAAATCGAGATGGCCTATCCCGAACAGGAGGAGTGGGACTTTCTCAACGGCCGGGAAGCCCTCAACGTGCGTCTCTACAAGGCCTCCACCGCCAACCTCCTGGCGATGATCGACGGCGCCAAGGCCGAGATCGACGCCATCCTCGCTTCGCCCGCGGCCGACGGTCTTCAGATCAACATCTACCGCGACGACTCCGCCGACGTTCGCAACGGCATCTCGGAGCTGCGCAACACGGGCCTGCTCGGCGGCGCCCTGGCGGTGCTCTTCATGTTCCTCTTCCTGCGCCGCGTCCGCTCCACCCTGCTTGGTGGCGATCGCGATTCCGGTCTCGGTGGTCGTCACCTTCGTCTTCATGTACCTGTCGCGGCAGGCCGGCTGGACCGATCTGACGCTCAACATCATGTCGCTGATGGGGCTCATGCTCTCGATCGGCATGCTGGTGGACAACTCGATCGTGGTCATCGAGTCGATCTTCCGCCACCACGAGGAGCTCGGAGAGGACGCCCTGACAGCGACCCTCCAGGGAGCCTCCGAGGTGGCGCTGCCGATCGCCGCCTCGACGCTGACGACGATGTGCGTCTTCCTGCCCATGATCTTCCTGCCGTCGGGCGGGCGTTTCGCGATCTTCATGACCAATATCGGTCTGACCGTGGTGGTGGTGATGGCCGCCTCGCTGGTGGTCGCGGTGACCGTGGTGCCGATGGTCGCGGCGCGGATCCTCGGCGGCGAGCGCGCCCACGAGGGCGGTCTCTGGAGCCGCTTCTCCGCCGCCTACGCGCGCTCTCTCGCCTTCACGCTGCGGCACCGGCTGGCCTTCGGATTTGCGATCCTGCTCGCGTTGGTGGGCTCGTGGCACCTCTACCAGCGCATCGAGCGGTCGTTTCAGACCCCGTCGTTCGAGCGCCAGGTGAGCATCGTGGTCGACACCCCCAAGAGCTACTCGGTGGAGCAGAAGCGCGCCCTTTACGACGAGGTTTACGGTCTCCTCGAAGCAAGGCGCGACGAACTCGAGATCGCCAACATCACCCACACCTTCAGCCGCAGCTCGGGACGCTCGCGCGGCTGGTCACGCGGCAACCGTTTCGACGTCTACCTCGTCGACGAGGAGCAGGGCCGGCTCGACACCTCGGAGATTCGCGACCGGATCGAGGCTCTGTTGCCCGCCCGCGCCGGCGTCACCTTCACCCTGTCGCGGTCGATGCGGGGCCGCTCCGGGTCGGGTTCGAGCATCGAGGTGCAGCTCCGCGGCGACCGCTTCGAGATCCTCGAGATCCTCGCCGACCGCGCGGTCGCGGCACTCCGGGCCCTGCCCGGCGTCCGCGACGCCGACTCGTCGCTGGAGAGCGGAGACATCGAGGTCCTGGTGCGCCCCGATCGCGAACGCACCCTCGCCGCGGGGCTCTCGTCGCAGAACGTGGCCCAGAGCGTATCGTCAGCCCTGTCGTCACGGGCGGTCACCTACTTCGAGGTCGAGGACCGCGAACTCGACGTCGTGGTGCAGCACCGCGAATCCGATCGCCAGTCTCTCGACCAGCTCAAGAAACTGCCCGTGTCCTTCGGCGGCAGCCGACTGACCATCGGTTCGGTCGCCGACTTCGAGACCGCGCCCGGAGCGCGCGCCATCGAGCGGGTGGACCGACGATCGACCCTCACCATCACCGCCGACACGGCCTCCGGGACGCCTTCCTTCGTCGCCCAACGGATGGCCCAGCAGGCGGTGGACGGCCTCAACCTGCCGGCCGGTTACGAAGTGGTGGAGGGCGAGGACTGGATGAGCGGCGAGCAGGACGCATCAAGCGCATTGTTCCTGCTGCTTTTCGCGCTGGTGCTGATCTACATGGTGATGGCCTCCCTCTTCGAGAGCTTCGCCCAGCCCTTCACGATCATGTTCTCGGTGCCCTTCGCCTTCATCGGGGTCGGCGTCATCATGACCTTGACCGGTCAGGCGCGCTCGTCGAGCTCGGACATGGGTCTGATCCTGCTCGCCGGCATCGTCGTCAACAACGCGATCGTGCTGGTCGACCACATCAACCGACTGCGCCAGCAGGGCATGCCCCGCGACGAGGCCATCGTCCTCGGCGGCCGCCACCGCCTGCGCCCGATCCTGATGACCGCCATGACCACCGTGCTCGGTCTGTCGCCGATGGTGGCCGGCTACTTCCTGCCGAGCGTGTTCGGCGCCCCCGACGGCCGAGCCGCCTTCTGGGCCCCGATCGGTCTGGTCATTCTCGGCGGGCTCACCATGTCCACCTTTCTGACGGTCATGGTGATCCCGACCATCTACTCGCTCATCGACGACCTCAGCGTGTTCGTCCGGCGCATCGCGGCCGCGGTCTTGCGGCCTCCGGCCGTGCTCGTCGCCAACGCCGAATCCACTCAAGGAAAGAGCCTCCAGTGAACATCACACAGTTTGCCTCCATCTCCGCCACCTCCTTCACAATCCTCGCCCTCGCCGCGTGCGGTGGGTCCGGCGACTCCGGCGGCCGCGGCGAGGGTGGGCGTCCCGGAATGGGGGGCGGCGGCGCAGCGACCGGCGCGCCCGCGGCCGCGGTGCCGGTCCGGGTGGACACCGTGTCCCGGCGATCCATCTCGCAGTACCTGCAGACCAACGGCGCCCTCGAGGCCGAAAACGAGGTCGACATCGTGGCCCGGACGTCGGGGCCGGTGACCGAGATTTTCACCGAGGAGGGAAAGGTGGTCCGCGCGGGCCAGCTGCTCGCGCGCATCGACGAGCGCGAGCCGAAGAACAAGGCCGAGATCGCGCGAGTCACCCGTGACGAAGCGCAGCTCGCCTTCGACCGCACCAAGACCTCGTGGAGCGAAGGGCTGGTCAGCCAGGAGGCCTACGACAGCGCAACGTCGAAGTTGGCTGCGGCCCAGGCGCAGCTCGAAAGCGCCGAAATCCAGCTCGCCTACACCGAGATCCGCGCCCCGTTCGAGGCCCTGGTGGTGACTCGCGACATCAAGCTCGCCCAGTATGTGACCCCCGGCGCCCGGCTCTTCCGGATCTCCGACTTCACCCCGCTCCTGTGCCGGGTCGAAGTGCCCGAAAAGGACCTGCCGCGAGTGCGGGTCGGCCAGACCGCCCACCTCGAGGTCGAGGCCTACCCGGACCATCCCTTTCCCGCCGTCGTCGCACGGCTGCGGCCGACCGTCGATCCCGCCTCGGGGACCTTCACCGTCACCCTCGAGGTGGAGGCGCAGGGCAAGCTCCGGCCCGGAATGTTCGCCTCGGTCTACCTCGAGACCGAGACCCGCGATAATGTGCTGGTCATTCCGCGCGACGCGCTGGTACTCGATTCGCTGGGCGACACGGTCTACGTCATGGTGGACGGCATCGCCGAACGGCGTGAAATTCGCCTCGGCGTGCGCGACGAAAACTCGGTCGAGGTCCTCGAGGGGCTCGCCGGCGGCGAACAGCTGATCGTGCTCGGCCAGGAAGGCCTGGCCGACGGAACGCCGGTGGCGGTCCTCGGCGACGCGCCGGCCGCAGCGCCGGCAGCCGAGGCCGCAGGACCTCCGCCAGAGGCCATCGAGGCGATGCGGCAGAGGATGAAGGAGCGCGGGCTCTCCGACGGCGAGATCGAGGCCAGGATCGAGCAGATGAAGGCCGGAGGCGGCCGGGCCCAGGGCGGCGGCCCGCCCCCTGGAGCCGGTGCCGGGGCCGAGGGCGGCATTCCACCCTTCATGGTGGAGCGAATCAAGAACGCCACCCCCGAAGAACTGGAGCGCATCAAAGAGCGGATGCAGCAGTTCGGTCTGACCGACGAACGCATCAACGAGGTCATCCAGCAGATCCGCGGCGAAGGCGGCGGCGCATCATGAACCACAGAGACACAGAGACACAGGACCGCACAGAGGAATATCTCGAACCAGGCCCTCATTCGTCGAATCACATTGCCGGCCATTTCAATAAACTCTCCGTGCGGGTAGCGGGCCGCTCCGTGCCCTCTGTGCCTCTGTGGTTTGCCGGAAACACGCCCCTCGAGGAACGCTTGAAATGAAAATCGTCGATCTCTCGATCCGCAGACCGGTCACGATCTTCATCTTCGCGTTGGCGGCGGTGGTCTTCGGCGCGGTCGCCTTTTCGAACCTCGCGGTCAACCTGCTGCCCGACATCACCTACCCGTCCCTGACCATCCGCACCACCTACGAGGGCACCGCGCCGGTCGAGATCGAGTCACTGCTGACGCGTCCGATCGAGAACGCAGTCGGGGTCGTCAACAACGTCGTCCGCGTGACCTCGTCTTCGCGGGCGGACGTCTCCGAGGTCACCCTCGAGTTCGCGTGGGACACCGACATGGATTTCGCATCCCTCGATGTTCGCGACCGCCTCGACCGGGTGCGCCTCCCGCTCGAAGCCGAAGCGCCGATCCTGCTCCGCTTCGACCCGTCGCTCGACCCCATCATGCGCATCGGTGTCCACGGTTCCGACGACCTCGCGCAGCTCCGGTTCATGGCCGAGGAGGACCTCAAGCGCGCCCTCGAGCGCATCGACGGGGTCGCCGCCGCGGTGGTCTCGGGGGGGCTCGAAGAGGAGATCCAGGTCGAGCTCGACGAACGCAAGTTGGCGGCGCTCGGCCTGTCGGCAGGCCAGGTGGCCAACCGTCTGGCGGCGGAGAACGTCAACATCACCGGCGGTTCGCTGCGCGACGGCCGCACCGAGTACCTGGTGCGGACCCTCAACGAGTTCGTGCGGCCTGAGGACATGCGATCGGTCGTCATCGCCCGCAACGGCGACGCCATCGTCCGCCTGTCGGACGTCGCCCGGGTCTACACCGGCCACAAGGAGCGCGAGATCATCACCCGCATCGACGGCGACGAGTCGGTGGAGCTGGCAATCTACAAGGAAGGCGGCACCAACACCGTGACCGTCTCCGACGCGGTGACCCGGCGTCTGGCCGAGCTTCGCGCCGATATCGAGCGCGTCTCCCCGGGGCTCGAGATCGAGATCATCACCGACCAGGCCCGCTACATCCGGCAGGCGGTCCGCGAGGTCCTCGAAACCGCCCTCTTCGGCGGGCTGTTGGCGATCCTCGTGCTCTACCTCTTCCTGCGCTCGGTCAAGAACACGCTCATCATCTCGATCTCGATCCCGGTGTCGGTCGTCGCCACCTTCTTTCTGATGTACGTGGCCGGGATCTCGCTCAACATCATGTCGTTGGGCGGGCTCACCCTCGGGGTCGGGTTGCTGGTCGACAACGCGATCGTCGTCCTGGAGGCGGTCCAGCGCAAGCGCGACGACGGCCTCGATATCGTCGAGGCGGCGCGGATCGGCACTTCGGAGGTGGGCCGCGCCATCACCGCCTCCACCCTGACCACGATCTGCGTCTTCGTGCCCATCGTCTTCGTCGAAGGCGTCGCCGCCCAGCTCTTCCGCGACCAGGCCCTCACCGTCGCCTTTTCGCTCGTGGTGTCGCTGGTCGTCGCACTGACCGTCATCCCGATGCTCGCTTCGCGCCGCTTCGAACCGTCCGAAGCGGTCATCGACTCGAGCGTGGAAACACGGCAGCCGGCGCCTCTGCGCTGGCTCGGCACCGCAGTGTTCACCGTCGCGACCCTGTTCGCCGGCGCCGTTCTGGCCGTTGTCAGGACCATCGGGCGCATCGCCGGCGCCATCGGCAAACCCGTCCTCGACCTTTTCGACCGCGCTCTCGATTTCACCTCCGCCGCCTACTCGCGGGCGGTTGCCGGTGTCCTGAGACACCCGGCAGCCGTGGTCGGCGTGACCCTCGCACTGCTGGCGGCCAGTCTCGGTCTGTATCGCACCCTCGGTTCGGAGCTCATCCCGGAACTCGTACAGGGAGAGTTCTACGCCGATCTCGAGCTGCCCCCGGGGTCGCGACTCGAAGTCACCGACCGCAAGCTCGTCGAACTCACCGGAGCCGCCGACACCATCTCGGGGTTGAATACCGTCTACACCATCGCCGGCACCTCCAACGAGCAGGGCGGAACTGCCGGAGAGCTGCGCGAGAATCTCGGCCAGCTCACGGTCACCCTCGACCCGCCGGTTTCACGGGAGACCGAGGACGCGGCCATGGAACAACTCCGGGCCGTCATCGATGCCGACAACCTGGCCCTGCAGGGCGGCGACCAACTCGAGGGCGGCGGCCGGCCCGCGATCGTGGCCCGCTTCGGCCGGCCCTCCTACTTCAGCTTCAAAACTGCGATCGAGGTCGAGGTCCGGGGCTTCAATCTCCAGCTGCTGGAGCGGTTGGCGGAGGAAGTCGTCGAGAGATTGCGCGGGATCGAGGGCCTCAACGACATCAGCGCCTCAACCGAGGGCGGCCACCCAGAGTTGCAGGTGCGCCTCGACCGCGACCGCCTCGCCGCCTACGGCCTCGGCATCGACGACGTGGCCTCGGTCTTGCGCGGGATGGTGCAGGGAGACGTTGCCACGGACATCACGCGGGTCGACCGCACCATCGACATCCGGGTGCGCGCCGCCGAACGTTTTCGATCGTCGGCGGACGCCCTTGCCAATCTGACGGTGACCCGGGCCGGCGGGACCCCGATCCCGTTGTCGGCGGTCGCCGAGGTGCTCGAACTCGAAGGCCCGGCGGAGATCCGCCGCGCCGACGGCACGCGCATCGCCAGCATCACCGCCAACCTCGCCGACCGCGACCTCGGGTCGGTGACCGCCGACATCCGAGACGCCCTCGAAGGCATGAACTGGCCGACCGGGTACGACTGGCGTCTCGGTGGCCAGGAGGAGGAGATGGCGACGTCGTTCGACTCCATGCGGCTCGCGTTCGGCCTCGCAGTGTTCATGGTCTACCTGGTCATGGCCTCGCAGTTCGAAAGCCTGCTCCACCCGTTTGTCATCATGTTCTCGGTGCCGTTCGCGGTGATCGGCGTGCTCCTCACGATGTGGGTCTTCGGGGTCACCGTCAGCGTGGTGTCGCTGATCGGGTTCATCCTGCTCGCCGGCATCGCGGTCAACGGCGCCATCGTCCTCGTCGACTACGCCAATCAGCTCCGCCGCGAGGGCATGGGCAAAATCGAGGCCCTTGCGCGGGCCGGCCGGGTTCGTCTGCGTCCCATCCTGATGACGAGCCTGACCACCATCTTCGGCCTCCTTCCCATGGCCCTCGGTCTCGGCGAGGGCGCGGAACTCAGGACGCCGATGGCCCTGACCGTCATCGGCGGCATGATCACCTCGACCCTGCTCACCCTGCTGGTGGTGCCGGCGGTGTACGCGGTGCTCGATCGCAAAGCATGATTAGAATACGAGATGAATATTCAAAAAGAACAAAAACACCGCGACCGGTAAAACAAATCGAGCTGCGTATTCGTACTCACCGCGATGGAAGATCGAACCCAAACCTCATGTTCAAACCGGAGCGCCCCGTGAACCGGGCGCTCCGAATTTTCTTTCTCGGCTTCATGTTCGGATCGGCCGCGGTCGGCGCATCCACGACCACCGACCCGGCGGCCGCGGGCCCGGCGCCATATCCGATCCCTCGCGTGGACGCCCGGATAACCGTCGACGGCGCTCTCGACGAGGCCGTATGGCATCGGGCCTGGTCGACGACCCTCGATTACGAAGTCCGGCCGGGGGAAAACACACCCGCTCCGATCCGCACCGAGGTCCTGGTCATGTACGACGCCAACCGTCTGTACGTCGGTTTTCGCGCCCACGACCCCGACCCGGCCGCGATCCGGGCCCATCTCTCCGACCGGGACCAGGCGTGGAACGACGACTGGGTGGGCGTCGTCCTCGACACCTTCAACGACGAGCGTCGCGACTACCTCTTCGTGGTCAACCCGATGGGCGTCCAGATGGATCAGATCGAAACCGAGTCGTCCGGGCAGACCCCCTGGGACGGGATCTGGAAATCGGCCGCGACCTTTACCGGGTGGGGCTGGTCGGTGGAGATCGAGATCCCCTTCTCGACCCTGCGGTTTCAACGCAGCGACGGACCGCAGGTCTGGGGCTTCGACGCCATCCGCGGTTACCCACGCAACGTGTCCGCTCAAATGGGCACGTTCCCTCGCGATCGCAGCAACAACTGCTACCTCTGTCAGGCCCTCAAGATCGAGGGTTTCGCCGGGGTGTCGCCGGGCCGCAACCTCGAGATCGTCCCGACTCTGACGGCCACACGAACCGATCAACGGGACGACCTTCCGGAGGGCCCGCTGGTGAACGGAGACCCCGAGGTGGATTTCGGGCTCACGGCGCGCTGGGGGTTCACCCCCAACATGACCGTCAGCGCCACCCTCAACCCCGACTACTCTCAGGTGGAGGCCGACGCCCGCGAACTGGCGGTCAACCGCCCATTCGCCATCTTCTACCCGGAGAAGCGGCCATTCTTCATGGAGGGCGCCGATTTTTTCGAGACCACCATGAACATCGTCTACACCCGGATGATGCGTGATCCCGCCTGGGGTCTCAAGCTCACCGGCAAGGAGGGCCCCCACACGATCGGCGCCTACGTGGTTGACGACGATGTCACCAACCTCATCATTCCCGGGAGCGAAAGCTCGAGTGCGACCTCCCTCGAGGAGTCGTCGACCGCCACGGTCCTCCGCTACAAATACGATCTCGGGAATCGATTTACGGTCGGCGGTTTGTTCACCAACCGCGAAGGCTCGAACTATCTGAACCGGGTCGTTGGGGTCGACGGTGACCTTCGCTTCTCCGCAAAGGACCGCGTGATCGTCCAGCTCCTGAAGTCGACGACCCGCTACCCCGAGGACGTCGTCATCGACTTCGATCAGCCCGACGGATCCTTCGACGATTGGGCGGGAGAGCTCGTCTACCTCCACGACACCCGCACCTGGGAGTGGTGGGCCGCCTACTCAGACGCCGGCCCGGATTTCCGCGCCGATCTCGGATTCGTACCGCAGGTGAACTACAGACACCGCGAGGCCGGCGCCGGTTACACCTGGAATGCGATCGATGGAAGCTGGTACTCGAGCATGAACCTCAAGGCAAAGGTGGCCGACACCATCGACCACGATGGGTCTCTGCTGTTTCACGAAGACGTGGTCCAATTCACGATCGAGGGTCCGCTGCAGTCGCACTCCGTCATCCGTCCCAGCCGGGCGCGCGAGGGTTACAACGGTGAGGAATTCGATTTCAATCGCCTGCGTCTTCATTTCTGCGCAAAACCCAACGGGCACAGCCACGCCTGGCTCAACCTCGAGGGCGGCGGTCAGATCGACTACGTCAATACCCGCCCGGGAGATTTCACCAACCTCACGACAGGCTTCTGGTACCGCCTGGGCCGGCACTTCTTCATAACGCCCAGCTACACGCGGGAGAAGATGGACGTCGCGGAGGGTTGGCTCTACACCTCGACCATAGGCCAGATGGAGGCCTCCTGGCAGTTCAACGCCCGCTGCTTCGTCCGCGCCATCCTGCAGCACGTCGAGGACCGCTTCAACCCCGATCTCTACAGCGACGGACGCGGCTCCGAGTACCAGAACCTGTTCGGGCAGTTTCTGTTCTCGTACAAGGTGAACCCGAGCACCGTGCTGTTCGTCGGGTACTCCGACAACTCCCTCGCCGACCAGAACTACGATCTGACCCAGGTCAACCGCACCGTCTTCGTCAAGATCGGCTATGCCTGGGTCTTGTGACTCATTGCGCGTAACGCAACCAGTTCACTCGCGGCTCGTCCGCGAACCGCAGGGAGTCGCCGGGAGGGCGAAGGACGATCTCTCTGCTGTGTTCCTTGCCCGCCAGGTCGCGGAGGAACATCGTGTAGTGCGCGGCCTCTCCCACCTGATCGAACTGGATGCCCAGAATCCGATACTTGATCGTGCCGGTCCCACCCGTCGCGAAAGTGACGAATTGGGGCCGGAACTCCAGCCAGAGGTCGGATCTGTCGGGGTCATCGCAGGTCCACATGCCGATCAACTCGGCAGGAGTCTCCTTGAACTGAAAATCGTCTCGCGACACGACGCTGCCGACGAGAACGGCCGCAATCGCGAGCGCCGCAAGACCCCACAGAATCCTCCGCGTGGTCAGGATGTCCGGGCGCGGAGGCTTCTTCTTGACGACGATCTCCTTGTCATCGTCCCAGTCGTCGTCCCAGTCATCTCGTCTTCGCATCCTCATGTTTCGCCTCCGGACCGACGGCGGGCGGGTTTCAGAACCTATTTGATTCGGTACCGCGCGACATCAGGGTTGACTCCCTGGGCCTTGAAGTTCTCCCACACGTAAAAACCGCTCCCGGTCTTGGCGCCGAGCTGGCCTGATTCGACAAGACGCTTGAGCAGCGGGCTCGGTTTGTAGAAACTCCCGAACTCCTCTTCGAGGACCCGACAGATGAACAGCATGGTGTCGAGACCGACGTAGTCGGCGGTCATCAAAGGGCCCATCCTGTGGCCGAGGCAGTAGGTGCATTTGTCGACATCATCGACCGCCGCAATACCCTCCTCGACGACTCGAATGGCCTCGTTGACAAAGGGCACGAACATGCGGTTGATCGCGAAACCCGCCTTGTCCTCGGCCGGGATCTCGATCTTGTCCAGGTCGTGGCACAGGGCGACCACTGTTTGATAGGTCTCGTCCGAGGTCGCCAGACCGCGAATGATCTCGACGCCCTTCTGCATCGGCACCGGGTTCATGAAGTGCATCCCCATGAACTTCGCCGGCGTGCCGAAGGCCGCGCCGAGGCGGGTGATGCTGATGCCCGAGGTGTTCGAGACCAGGATCTTGTCGTAACCGAGTTCGGCCAGCTTGCGGTTGATCTTCTCCTTGAGTTCGGGGATCTCGGGGACCGCCTCGATGATGAGGTCGCAGTCGAGGAGGTCCTTCTCGCCGGTCGTGGTCGAAAGCCGACCCGCCGCTTCGTCTCTGGCCTCTGCGGTGATGCCCTTTTCGCCACCCGATTTCTCGAAGGCCTTCACCAAACGGTCGAGGCTGCGGGTGATCGCGTCGAGCCCGCGCTCGAGGGCCCCCGCATCCACGTCCATGACCACCGTCTCGAAGCCGCTCTGCGCCGCCACCTGTGCGATGCCGTTGCCCATCGTGCCGATGCCGATGACGCCGATTTTCTTCAGTCCACTGCTGCTCATACCGGTCCTCCTTCGATCATTGCCGACATTCTACGCTTTCCAACGCACCGGTGCATGAGGAGTGATGCAGCTCTGAGGGTGGGCTGGAGCCCACTCTACCAGCCCACCCGGAATGTGTGTCCGGCGTAGGGTGGGCCTTGGCCCACCTTCAGACGCGCTGCGAGTGGGCGGTGCCAGTTGACTGCGCGCAGCGCCGACTGTATACACGTTGAGCCTGAGGAGGCGCCACAGAACATGATTCTCGACATCGACCCCGTCGAACCGCAGCCGTGGCTGCTGGCGCGCGCGGCACAGGTCCTGCGCGACGGGGGCATCGTCGTCATGCCGACCGACACGGTCTACGGTCTCACCTGTGGAATCACCCATCACGACGCGATCCAGCGGCTCTACAAGCTCAAGGACATGGACCCCAAGAAACCCCTGTCCATCCTGGTCGCCGACATGAACATGATCGGACGGTATGCCAGAGGCGTGTCGACACCGGCCTTTCGCCTCTTAAAACGCGTTCTCCCGGGGCCTTACACCTTCATCTTCGACGCCAGCCCCGAAGTCCCCAAGATCATGCTCCGCAAGCGCCGCACCATCGGCATCCGGATGCCCGACAACCCGATCGCCCTGGCCCTGCTCGAGGAGCTTGGCGAGCCCCTCCTCAGTTCGTCGATCCGCGACCCCGAACACGACTTCGTCAACGACCCCGAGGAGATCGAGCGATCCCTCGGCAACCGCGTCGAGATGGTGATTCACGGCGGCATTCTGCTGCCGGTGCCGTCGACGGTCGTCGACATGTCGGGAGACGAACCGGTACTGATCCGCGAGGGCAAGGGCGACGTCGATACTCTAGAGCTGTTCTAACGATGAAACGTCGGTGGCGGCGGCTTCGGCCACCACGTCGCGAATCTGTTGCGCGACGACATCGGGGTGGTAGGCCCTGCGCCACGCGGCGCGGCCTTTCTCGCCCGCGGCTCGCGCGGCTTCCGGGTCGTCGAGGAGTCGGACGATCTCGTCGGCCCAGGCCTCTGCGCCATCGGCCACCACCACTGCCCTCGCGGCGTCTTCGGTGAGCCCGTCGGCGGCCCACGGGTGGACGACCGCGGGAACTCCGGCGGCCATCGCCTCGAGTACCTTCATCGGGACCCCGGAGCCGCTGCTCATTGGGGCCACCGCCACCCTGGATGACGCAACCCAGACGCCGAGATCTGGGACATCGGCGTGGACCTCCACCCCATCCAACCGCGATAATCCGCGCACCGCTGCCGTCGGGCGCGCCCCCACCAGCACCCACCGTGCATCCGGCACCCTGCTGCGAACCCGAGGCCAGACCTCTCGAGAGAACCACACTGCGCCCCGCGCAGTCGGGCGGTAGCCGAGATTCCCCGACAGCACGACCACTCTGGCTGAGCTCGAGGTCTCCTGAGGCGCCATCACACGGCCCGCCACCGGGATGACGCGCCCCTGCCCTTGAGGCACCGCCAACTCGGTGAGGTCCCGCTCGGCCACCGCCACGGTGCGCCGGGCCGACCGGCTCAACCAGCGTTCGCGCCGCCGGCACCGCACCGCTTCGTTTCTGAAGACAGGAGCGGTCCAGAAACCCGACGAGGCCGCGGCGCGATCGAAGTGGAGCCCCATCGCATCGATGGCGTCGAAAACGATCGCCGCGCCCGGGTCGGCCGACAAAGCCGCTTCCGCGGCCCACCCGCAACGCACCATCTGGATGACGATCACATCCGGCGAGAAGAGCCGCACCGCTTCTGCAACCGCCCGCCGCGCCTTCCCGCTGTCGTACAACCCCTCCTGGAGGGGCCGGCCGGAGGCGGCTGCACGGAGCAGACCGGCGGCCCGGCCGGCGGCCGACAGCGGATAGAACCGCACCCCGGCCGAAACCGACCCCTCATCGCCTGCGCCCGCCTGCGGACACACGAGGAGCGCCTCGCAGCCGGACAGGGCCGACAGCCACTCCATGGTCCGCACCTGGTTGCCTCGCCACGAGGGCACGGGGTAGCGGCTGGTGACCAGCAGAACGCGCATCAGGCGCCGTAGAACTCCGCGATGGCACCCACGACCTCGTGCTGTTCGTTTTCGGTGAGTTCAGGGAACACGGGCAGCGCCAGCACTTCGCGGCTGGCCTGCTCCGACACCGGAAAATCGCCCTGGTGGTAGCCGAGATCGGCAAAACAGGGCTGCAGGTGCAGCGGCAGCGGATAGTAGACGGCCGCTCCGATCCCCCGCTCCGTGAGAAACGCGCGCAGAGCATCGCGTTTCGGCACCCTGACCACGTACTGGTTGAAGGTGTGGCCGCGTCCGGCCACCGCCTGCGGCAGGACGACCGTCCCCTCGAGACCGGCGTCGGCAAACAGGCTCCGGTAGCGGTCGGCATTGGCGCGGCGCCCTTCGATCCAGCCGTCGACGTGCGGCAACTTGACCCGCAGCACCGCCGCCTGCAGGGCATCGATCCGGAAGTTCCCACCCACCAGGGGGTGTTCGTAGACGCCGGACTGCCCGTGCACCCTGAGTTCGCGGAGCTTGCGGTCGAGGTCCGGGTCGCGGGTGGTGATCAGTCCGCCGTCGCCGAAACAACCGAGGTTTTTCGACGGAAAGAACGAGAAGGCACCCATCACGCCCATCGAACCCACCTGGCGGCCGCCACAGTCCGCGCCCCACGCCTGGGCGCAGTCCTCCAGCACCGGCACCGGACCGGCGGCCTCCAGAACAGCGTCCATGTCGACTGACTGGCCGAACAGGTGCACCGGGACCACAGCACGGGTTGCGGGGCCGATGCGGTCGGCAATCTGCCGTGGGTCGATACAGAAATCCACCGGGTCGATGTCGGCGAACACCGGTGTCGCCCCGAGCCGGGTCACGACCCCTGCCGTGGCGAAGAAAGTGAAGGTCGGGACCACGACCTCGTCGCCGGGGCCGACGTCGAGAGCCATCAACGCCTCGAGCAGGGCGTCGGTGCCCGAAGTCACGCCGACCGCGTGAGCGACGCCGAGAGCGCGGGCGGCCTCGGTCTCGAACGCGTCGACCTCGGGGCCGAGGATGAACCGCTGGGAGTCACACACGCGATCGAGCACCTCTCGAAACTCCTCGCGGAGCGGTTGGTACTGGCGGGTCAGATCGAGCAGCGGCACAGACATCGCGGAACCTCCGAGGGCAAAAGCCGGGGACAGGGTAACCTGAATTTCGGATTTCGGATTTCGGATTTCGGATTTCCATCCCACCCTCGCCGGTCTCCGTTCCTCGGCCCCGGGAGAGTTCGGCGCGGTCTCCCGCTCATCTGTGGGTGCTGCTCGGTCTCCCGGTTTTGGGAGCGAGTCCGGGAAAATTCGAAATCCGAAATCCGAAATCCGAAATCTCCGTTTGCTACCATGATTCAGCGACTTTCGGTCGCCTTTGGGAGAACACATGCACATCTGCGTCGTCGGAACCGGTTACGTGGGGTTGGTCACGGGGGCCTGTCTGGCGGATTTCGGCAACACCGTCACCTGCGTGGACAATGACGAGACCAAGATCGCCAAGCTGCTCGACGGCGTGATGCCGATCTACGAACCGGGGCTCGACACCCTGGTCGAGAAAAACGCCAAGGCGGGGAGGCTCCACTTCGCCACCGAACTCGCGCCGGCCCTCAAAGAGGCCCTCGCCATCTTCATCGCCGTCGGCACCCCTCCGAAGGAGGACGGCTCGGCCGATCTCTCGTATGTGATCCAGGTGGCCGAGTCCATTGCCGACAACCTCAACGGCTACAAGGTGGTGGTCACCAAGTCGACCGTTCCGATCGGCACCGGACAACTGATCGAGGAGATCATCAACGACAAGAGCTCGGGAGGAAATCCGTTTTCGGTGGTCTCCAACCCGGAGTTCCTCCGCGAAGGGTCCGCGATCGCAGATTTCATGCGCCCCGACCGCGTCGTCATCGGCGCCCGCGACACCCAGGCGGTGGCGATCATGAAGGACATCTACTCGCCGCTCTACCTCATCGAAACACCCTTCGTGATCACGAACGTCGAGTCGTCAGAGCTGATCAAGTACGCGTCGAACGCCTTTCTCGCCACCAAGATCACCTTCATCAACGAGGTCGCAGAGCTCTGCGAGCGGCTCGGCGCCGATGTCCACCACGTGGCGCGAGGCATGGGGCTGGACAAGAGAATCGGCCCGAAGTTCCTCCACCCCGGGCCCGGGTATGGCGGGTCGTGCTTCCCCAAGGACACACAGGCCCTGACCGAAATCGCGCGCGAGGCCGGAAGCCCGTTCGAGATCGTCGAAACGGTCGTCAGCGTCAACGACCGCATCAAGGCCGGCGCCGTCGACCGCGTACGGTCGGCTCTCGGGGGCGACGCGACGGGCAAGGTCGTGGCGGTGCTCGGCCTCAGCTTCAAACCCGAGACCGACGACATGCGCGATTCCCCGTCGATCCCCCTCATCCGGGCGCTCATTCAAGAAGGCGCCTCGGTCAAGGCGTTCGATCCCGAGGCCATGGTCAATGCCCGCCAGTACCTTCCGGACGAGGTCGAGTACTGCACCGACTCGTACGAGGCCGCGGCCGGCGCCGATGCCCTGATCATCGTCACCGAGTGGAACCAGTTCCGCTCCCTCCACATGGAGCGTATCCGTTCGACTCTCAGGAACCCGACCGTGATCGACCTCCGCAACATCTACGATCCGCAACGCATGAAGGACCAGGGATTCGAGTACTCGAGCGTCGGACGCGCCGCAACCAACCTGCCGTTCGAGTGACCGGATCGTCTTGACGCCGCCACCAGCAGGAACCAAACTACCTTCGATGGCCCAGGAAGAATCCGTCCGGCTCGACATCTGGCTCGACGTGTCGTGTCTTTTCAAGACCCGCTCTCAGGCCCAGACCGCGTGCCAGCGCGGGCGGGTCGAGGTCAACGGGGACCGCGGCAAGGCCCACCGTCCGGTGCGCGCCGGGGACACCATCGTCATCCACCTCACCGGGGGGCATCGCCGCACCATCGAGGTCGTCGAAGTCGAACGAACCAACGTCTCCCGGGCGCGTGCGCGCGAGCTCTACATCGACCACACGCCGCCGCCGACCCCGGAAGAACTCGAGCTGCGCCGGATGCAACGGCTCTCAGCCCCACCCAGGAGAGAACGAGGAGCGGGCGCGCCGAAGAAACGCGAACGCCGCGATCTCCGCCGGTTGAAAGAGGACTGGGAGTAATACCCTCGTGCGGAACCCAGGGCGAAGTCCGGGTTAGAATGGCCGGACCCCACCACGGTCCAATGCGACGGCGAACCGCGGTGGAGTCATGGAGGTGTGAATGAGCAGCGAGGCCAACTGGGACATGCTGGTCGTCGGCGGCACCGTCCTCACGATGGAGCCGGGTTCCGAACCGATCCGCAATGGAGCCGTGGCGGTGGCCGACGGACGCATCGCTGCAGTCGGGCCGGCCGAAGAACTTCTCGAGCTGGCGCCGTCGGGCGAGGTGCTGAACGCCGGGAACTGCATCATTCTGCCGGGCCTCGTCAACACCCACTCGCATCTGGCGATGACCGTTCTGCGCGGGATCGCCGATGATCTGCCCCTCAAACAGTGGCTCGAGGAACACATCTGGCCGGTCGAAAAGGAACACATCAACCGCGATGTGGTGCGTCTCGGGACCGAGTTGGCGGCGGCCGAGCAGTTGTTGGCCGGGGTCACCACGACGACCGATATGTATTTCTTCGCGGACGAGGTCTGTTCGGTGTTGGCCGACGCCGGTATGCGGGGGGTCGTCGCCGAATCGCTGATCGGGTTCCCGACGCCCCGTTGTGCCACCAGCGACGAAATGTTCCAAAAACAGCGGGACCTCATCGAGGCCTACCGCAAACACCCACTGATCCTCCCCTCTGTGGCCGCCCACTCACCCTACAGCGTCGGCGCGAAGGACCTGGTGCGAGAGGCGGAACTCGCCGAGGAGTTCGGGGTGCCGATGCAGATCCATCTGTCGGAGACCTCCTGGGAGGTCGAGCAGTTGCTTGGCGAAAAGGGCGTGTCGCCGGTCGCCTACCTCGCCGATCTCGGCGTGCTGTCCGATCGAACGGTGGCCGCCCATTGCGTCCACGTATCTCCCGAAGACATCGAGATCCTCGCCGAGTTCGAGACCGGGGTGTCGCACAATCCGGTCAGTAACCTCAAGCTCGCCTCGGGGGTCGCTCCGGTGCCCGCGATGGTCGCGGCCGGCGTCAAGGTCGGGCTCGGAACCGACGGAGCGGCCTCCAACAACACCCTCGACCTCTTGCGAGACATGCAGCTTGCGGCCCTTCTCCACAAGGGAATCACGGGCGATCCGACGGTCCTGCCGGCCCGCGCGATGATCGAGATGGCAACCTCGGGAGGCGCGAAGGTCCTCGGGCTCTCGAACCGGATCGGAAGCCTGACCGAAGGACGCGAGGCCGACATCGTGTGTATCAAGGTCGACGGGCCCCACACCGCTCCCATGTACGATCCGTATTCCCACCTGGTCTTCGCCGCGCGCTCGTCCGACGTTCGGCACGTCGTCATCCGCGGTCGCATCGTCGTGCGGAATCGCGCGCTTCAGACCCTCGATCTCGACCGGATCGAGGCCCAGACCCGGGAATTCTCAGAGACGATTCGCTCGAGCTGAAGGAGGCGACCATGGCCGTGATCCCGAAGACGATCCTCGCCGCAACCGACTTCTCGACTCCCGCCGAAAATGCCGCCAGGTTGGCGCGCGATCTCAGCCGGCGTTTCGACGCCCACCTTCACATGCTGCACGTCGTCGTCATCCTCGATGACGCCTTCCTCGAAAAGGAGCACCGCCGTCAACTCGAGGAGTTGATGGAGGATACGGGTGAAGCGAGGCGAACGGTGATGGAAAACGACGCCGAAGCCCGGACCGGGGTTGAAATCACCTCTCACCTGGTACGGGGCCTCGCCCCAGGCGAAACCATCGTGGAGAGCGCTGAAAACCTCGGCTGCGACCTCATCGTCATGGGCACCCACGGACGCCGCGGAATCTCCCACCTGTTGCTGGGTTCGGTGGCCGAAAGGGTGGTGCGCACGTCAGCCGTCCCGGTTCTCACCGTCCGTTCGGACGCGGCGATCAACCCGGAGGGCATCACCCGCATCCTCGTGCCTCACGACTTCTCCGAATCGTCCGCCACCGCCATCCGTTACGCGGCCGATTGGGCGCGCGCCCTCGATGCCGAGATCACCCTGCTCCACGTCGTGGAACCGGTTGTGTACCCCGAGTTCTACTCGGTCGACGTGCTGCCCGACGATCTCATGGGACGACTCACCACTCGGTCGGAGGAAGCTCTCCGCAAGGCGGCCGCCGAACTGGCTGAAACCGTCCCGACCCACACCGCCGTCGCGGTCGGAAGGGCGTCCGATACCATCACCTCCTACGTCGATCCGGAGAAATTCGACCTCGTCGTGATGGCCACCCGCGGGCTTTCGGGGCTCGAACACGTCCTGCTGGGTTCGGTGGCCGAATCGGTACTCCGTCGCTGCCGGGTTCCGATGCTCACGATTCCGGGTTGAATCAGCCTCAGGCTGTTTCAACCTGGAATCGCTGCTGATTGCAGGTGTTCATGGTCTGTTCGACGCCGACCCGAAGGGTTGATTCGACCGCATCCGCAGCCCGTTGAATGGTTGCCTCGGCGAGGTCGATTTCGTCGGCATCGAAATGCCCGAGCACATAGGCGGCAAGGTCCCGTGCGACAACCGCGCCGCGGATCCCGACTCGCAGCCGCGGAAAATCGGTGCCCAGGGCCTCGCAAATGTCGCGAAGTCCGTTGTGCGTCCCCGGGCCGCCACGGTTTTTGAGCCGCAGGGCGCCCACGGGCAGATCGATATCGTCAACCACGACCAGCATGTTCTGAGGATCGAGCCCGAACCGGGTCAACAACTCCACGGCCGGTCCGCCGGAGCGATTCATGTACAGCAGAGGGCGGGCCAGCACGACCATCCGCCCCGGCGTGATCACGGCCAATTCGCACCCGTGGCGGGTGAGCCACCCTCCCCGACCGCGCCGCCGCAGGACCTCCGCCAGGACATCGAAACCGGCGTTGTGGCGGGTGTGGGCGTACGCCTCCCCGGGATTGCCCAGACCGAGGACCAGATCGACGGTCATGAACCAGACCGGGCGAACTAGTCCGAATCCGACCCGTCGTCGCCCTTGCCCTTGCCGATGAGCTCCGGTTCCGCGGCCTCGTCGGTGACCAGCGCCATCTCGCCTTCCTCGTCTTCCGCCGTCTCTTCGGCGGCCCGCGGCACTTCGATGACCACGACCACGCGGTTCTCGTCATCGAGGAATTTGGCGTTCTCCGGAAGCTGCCCGGCGAGATCGGCCACCTTCAAGTGCTCCCCGACATCGAGGTTGCTGATGTCGAGAACGAACTTGTCGAACATGTCGCGAGGCAGGATCTCGAGCTCGATCTCGCGGGACACGAAGTCGACCCGCCCGCCGTGGCGGACCCCGACGCAGTCACCGATCAGCTCGACCGGCATCTTCACGTTCAGTTTGTGGCCGCGGGTGATCCGGATGAAGTCGATGTGGATGAACTTGCCGCCGATACGGTCGACCTGCAGCTCTTTGATCATCGCGAGTCGTTCTTCATCGGTGTCTTTGAGCTTGAGCAGGAAGATCGTGTTCTCTCCCGCCGCGCCCTTCAGGATCTCTTTGACGGAGTGCTCGTCGACCGAGATCGCCACCGGGCCGCGGTCTCCTCCATAAAGAACGGAGGGCACCCGCCCCGTGCGGCGCAGTCTCCCGGCCTCCGCGGATCCTCGTCCTTCCCTCGGCTCGACGGTGATTGTAATCTCTGGACTCTGTAGTGACATTTCGCGAATCTCCCTTGTTGATTCTGGCTAGACAAACAGGCTCGAGACCGACGCGCCCTCGTGAATGCGGCGGATGGCCTCGCCGAGGAGAACAGCCAGCGAGAGCTGCTCCACCTTCGAACTCGCTCTCGCCTTTTCGTTGAGGGTTATGGTGTCGGTGACCCAGACCTTTTCGATCGGGGATGAGTTGATGCGGTCGATCGCCGGACCCGAAAACACCGGATGGACGCCGGTCGCATAGACCGATCGCGCGCCACGCTCCATCAGGGCCTCCGCGGAATGAACCAGCGTACCGGCGGTGTCGATGATATCGTCGACGATCACACAGTCGTGACCCTCGACGTTCCCGATGACGTTCATGATCTCGGCGCGATTCGCCTCCGGACGACGCTTGTCCATGATGGCGAGGTCGACCTTGAGGCGTTTGGCGAAGGCCCGCGCGCGCTCGACGCCGCCGGCATCGGGCGAGACCAACATCGGATTGGCCAGACCGCGCCTTCTGATGGCCTCGATGAGCACCGGCGCGGCGTACAGATGGTCCACCGGAATATCGAAGAACCCCTGAATCTGTGCGGCGTGCAGATCGATGGTCAGAACCCTGGTCGCACCGGCCGTCGTGATCAGGTTGGCCACCAGCTTGGCGGTGATCGGGACTCGCGGCGCGTCCTTGCGATCCTGGCGCGCATACCCCATGTACGGCATGACAACGCAGATCCTGGCCGGGCGAGGACCGCCGAACGGCATCGAGCATGATGAGCAGTTCCATCAGGCTCTCGTTCGGGGGTGAACCCGTAGGCTGGACGATGAACACGTCGGACCCGCGGGCGTTCTCCTCGATCTGGCAATAGATCTCGCCGTCGGAGAAATTGCCGAGGCGCACCCTCCCCATCTCGATCTGCAGGTAGCCGCAGATCGACTCCGTCAGTGCCGGATTGGCGCGTCCGGAAAAAACCAGCAGTGGGTGCTCTCTCAGCATGAACTGTCAGCCTCGTGGCTGGGGCGGTAGGATTCGAACCTACGAATGCCGGATCCAAAGACCGGTGGCTTACCGCTTGCCGACGCCCCAAGCGCCGCAGAGTATAACCGATTTCGGTTCAACTCAGGGCGAGAGCGTCGCCGGCTGCGAGCGATCGCCGGTCGGGACTCGGTGATCGTGATCATTCCCTGTCGTCATCCCCGGCCGGAGCATCCGAAAGCCAGAATTCGTCGTTGAACAGTTTTGTGGACAAACGATCGATGACCGATTGTTTGTCCTCCTTGCCGCCCTTCGGAGCACGGTCCGGCACGGCCCTGTTATCGACCGCCGTGGCGAATTCTTCGAGAACCTTGTTTTCGATCATCTCTCTGGTCTTGCCGTCCAGCGGGTGGGCGATGTCCCGCATCTGGCCGTTGCGGGTCTTGCGCGCCGGCATGGTCACGAAAACCTGGCCTTCCCGACCCTCGACCACGCGCAGATCGTTGACGATAAAGCTGTCGTCGAAAACGACGCTGGCAAACGCACGGACTTTGCCGCCTTTGGCCGGGCTGATTCGCACTTCGGTCACTTCCACGTCCGCTCCTCCCCTCGATGCTCGTTCCGCTCGTTCATCAGACCGGCCTGTCGCCGAGTGATGGTCGAACCCACGGACACCCGCCATCTGTTTCCGATCTCACGTGCGGCCCGGTGGGCCGCCGAGAGGTCGGGATATATACCAAAAACCGCGGCTCCCGAACCGGTGACCGCTGCATGCAGCGGGTCCGTGGCGCGGAGTGCGCGGGCAACCCGCCCGATCTCCGGCCACCGTCCGGTGACAACCTCCTCGAAGTCGTTGAAAAGAACACTCCAGGGCGGTTCACCCTCACCGCTGACGCGATGACCCGCCACGAAGGCCTCCACAGTAGCGTCAGGCCCTCGAGAGGTCAACCGGCGACCCGCCTCGGCAAAGGCCAGCGCCGTGGAAACTTCGATCGGCGGCACTGCAATCACGACCGCGAGAGGGCGCAGATCCGGCAGCGGATCGATCTCGTTCCCGCGACCACGACCGAGGGCGAAGCCGCCGTGCAGAAAAAACGCCACATCCGACCCGACCCGGGCCGCGAGATCGACCAGGTCCGCAGAAGACAAGTCGAGGCGCCACAAGCGGTTCAGCGCGACCAGCGCCGCCGCCGCATCGGCCGATCCACCGCCCAGACCGGCGGCGACCGGGATCCTCTTGCGCAGACGGATCTCGGCGCTACGCCGCACTCCGGTCCGTTCGCAAAGCTCTGAAACCGCCTTGAGGACGAGATTCCCGCCGCCTTCGGGGGCAGCGCCCGCGGGCTCGACCACCAGCGATACCGTGCCGTCGGTTCCGTCGCCCACCGAAATCTCATCAACCAGGTCGATGCTCTGGTACAGGGTCCACACCTCGTGGTGGTCGTCGGATCTCGCTCCCAGTATCTCCAGGTGGAGGTTGATCTTGGCCGGAACGGCCACCGTCAGCAGGCTCACGGCGATCCTTCGACAACGCACCACGGCACGTCGGGAAGAGCCGGCAATTCTCCACCCTCATGCCACTCGAGACGGATCAGCTCGAGCTCGGCCCAGCGGCGATTGCTGGTCGTGAGGCGAATGCTGCCGGGCACCGATCCGGTGTGATTGCCGAGGACGATGCTCCAACCGGGCTTTGCCCCGACCTCATGGACCGTCATCACCCGCCACGGCTCGGACGAGAGTTTGACGTCGGCCGCCCACCCCTCCCCCCTGATCAGAAAGTGTGAGTCTTCGGTCGGCGTCACCGTGTCCCCGGCGGCCGCCGGCAGTCTGCCGCCGAGCAGGAGAACCGCCTGCGGCAGGGGCATGGCGCCGATACCGAGCACCCTCGAGAGATCCGCGGATTCGAGACGGCACCCCTCGCGCATATCGTAGAAAAACCCACCGCCCCCAACCCTCCAGGCGGTCACCGAAATCGCCGAGCCCATCGACTCCGAGATGGTCATCCGGCCCGCGGATCCCGATGTCAGCATCGCCAGGCGCAGACCGCCAGCCGTCGGAACCCGCAACCGGTAGAGCGCCGCCGGATCCCCCGGCAGGGGAAGCGTGAGCTGGGCCCGCGCCGACTCGAGCTCAGCAGGCGCGAACTCCGGGGCCGACGTCCGGCACCCGAAAACGCCCACCAAGGCAATGACGGCGGCGGCCGTCGCCGCGGTTCGCAGCGGTCTACGGCTGGTCATTGTCTTTGCGATCGAGAAGCGACCGCACGTGGTCCGGATCGTCGCAGCCCATGGCGAGGCCGAGCTGTAAAAAGCGCCGGCCCTCGTCGCGCTCGTCGTTGGCCAACAGCACCTCGCCGAGGTGGCAGTAGATGGTCCCGTCTCCGTCGCCGCCAACCAGATCGACGGCGCGCCGCAGCCACCGTTCCGCCTCATCCAGGTCTCCCCGGCGGTAATTCACCCAACCCAGGGAATCGAGATAGGCGGCATTGTCCGGGTCGAGGGCCACCGCCCGCGCGATGAGATCCAGGGCTTCGTCGAGATAGACCGCACGGTCCGCCCACATGTAGCCGAGGTAGTTCGCCGCATTCGCGTCGTCGGGGTCCGACGCCACCAGATCGCGAAACAGCCCCTCGGAGGCCTCGGTCTGCCCGAGGCGCTCGAGAGCGGCTGCGCGAATGAACACCAGTTCTCGCGAATCTCCGAATCGTTGGATGGCGGCCGCACTGTTGCCCTCCACCTCCTGCCATAACTCAAGCGACTGCAGGACCTGCAGCGCGATCATCACGTCGGGCAGCTGATCGGAATCCAAGAGTGGCCGCAGCCGGCGCCACGCCCTCGGGTCATTCAGGTGGAGGCGGAACTCCGCTTCCATGGCCTCGGCCTCGATCTGTGCGCGCCCCTGGAGGCGCGGTTGCGCCCTGACCATGGCCGTGATGCCGTCCTGCCACTGTTCCTGGCGGCGGTAGGTCTCCGCCAGCAGGCGCACGTAGTCCACCCCGGCGATCGAATAGTCGCCAACCCGGTCCAGCCAACTGCGGGCCACCATGGGGTTGTCGGCCAGGACTTCCAACCGCGCCGCGGTCAATGCGCACCGCACCGCCTGTTTGGACCCCGCATCGGACTGTGCCTGCTCCCAGGCGCGATCGAGCCACCTGCGCGCCTTTTCCATCTCTCCGGTGCGCCCGAGCGACCACGCGAGCGCGAGAACGAGGTCGAGGTCCTCGGGCGATTTCTTGACCAGCTTCTGCAGGCGATCGATGGCCTCATCGTGGCGGCCCAGAGCGGAATACAGATGAGCCTCGAGCATGAGCGCCCGTGGCGAATCCGGCGCCTTTGCAAGCACCCGCTGCACCGTTTCCAGGCTCAGCTGCAGACGATCGCCCTCCCACAGGAGGGCCGCCGCCTGCATCAGGGAATCGAGGTCCATGTCTCCCAGCCACTGCAGCATCGCCTCGCCGGCCTCGCCGGGTCTCTCGAGCTCGATCAGCAGGCTCACGAGCTCCTCGCGGCACGACGGGGCCGCAGGTCCGTCTTCGGAGCACTGGGTATACAGCGCAACCGCCTCGTCCTCGCGCCCTGCGGCGCGCAGCAGATCGGCGTGCATCTTGGTCAGACGGGGATTGGACGGCCGATCCTCCCGCAAACCGGCGATGATCTGCTCGGCCTCCGCCACCTGGCCCTGATTGGCGAGGGTCTGGGCCATCGCAAAGAGCAGGTTGGGGTCGTCGGGGGCGCCCTCGAGGGCCGCCCGCAAGGCCTCCTCGGCGTCGTCCACCAGATCGGACTGACGCGACGACAGCTGCGCCAGCGCCAGCGCTCTGACTCTGAGGCCCTCGTCGTTCAGGCTCTCGCGGCCCGCGAGCAATTGGGCCGCCCGTTCGGCCATGCCGATATCGACCAGGAAGCTCGCGAAGGCGACCCGCACCTCGTCGACCTCCGGCGCCTGTTCCACTGCGCGTTCGTACGCATTCATGGCCTCGCGATAATCCCCGTTGGCTTCGGAGATCCGCGCCTGAAGGTAGGATTGGAGCCCGTCGGGGAGGGCCGGTGCCTGCCCGTTGTCGACGCCTTCGGCAGCTGCCCATACCGCAGAAAACAAAAACAGAGCGAAAAAAGCCAGTCGGTTGACCGTGTGCTGCATCATCTCGAAATCATCCTCGATCTACACTCCAGGGAGTTCTTATCTGTGTTTCTTGCCGTCACCAGACGATTCGACCCGTGGTGAACAAGCTCAGTGTATCGCGATTTGTTCCCCGCCTCCCCGACGACCGGAGCCCCCGCCCGTTCCCCAGGTGCTACAATCACCGGCCGATGACACATACCGAACGTAACGAATCCCTGTTCAGCGATCTCACCTTCGACGATTTCGATTTTCCGGAACCCATCCGGCGCGCCGTCGATGATCTTGGATTCTCCCAACTGACCAGGGTCCAGGCGGAGGTCCTTCCGATATCCCTGACCGGGCGGGACGTGGTGGCCCAGGCGCAGACCGGGTCGGGCAAGACGGCCGCCTATCTGTTGACCGTCTTCTCACACATCCTCAATACGCCCAAGTCCTCATCGCCGATAACTCCGCGCGCCCTGATCGTCGCGCCGACCCGGGAACTGGCCGTACAGATCGCCAACGACGCCGAAGGACTCGGCCACCACGCCGGGATCCGCACCCACGTCGTGTTCGGCGGGCTCGACTATCGAAAACAACGCGAGATCCTCGAGCGCGGCACGGATCTCCTGATCGGCACGCCGGGGCGTCTGATCGACTACAACAAGAAGGGCTCCTACTCGCTGCGTGACACCGAGATGGTTGTCATCGACGAGTGCGACCGCCTTTTCGACATGGGCTTCGCCGAAGACCTGCGGTGGCTGCTGCGGCGCATGCCGGGCCCGAAAGACAGGCAATCCATGATGTTCACCGCCACGCTCTCGCAGAGGGTCATGACCCTCGGTTGGCGGCAGATGAACAACCCGGCGGAAGTGATCGTCAGCGCCCAGCAACTGACGCCTGACACCATCCACCAGGTTCTCTATCACGTGGCCACACGCGAAAAGCTGTCCCTGCTGCTGGGCGTGCTCGAGCGCGAGGCCAGTTCGAGGACCATGATCTTCGTCAACACCCGATACCGTGCCCAACACCTGGTTGATGACCTTCGACAGCACGGTTTCGTCGCCCGCGGGCTGACCGGCAACGTGATCCAGACCAAACGGTTGAAGGTGCTCGACGATTTTCGCGACGGCACCCTCCCGATCCTGGTGGCGACCGACGTCGCGAGCCGTGGACTGCACATCGAGGGCGTCACCCACGTCGTCAACTACGATCTGCCGCAGGACGCCGAGGATTACGTCCACCGCATCGGACGAACCGCCCGCGTCGGCGCCGAGGGCAAAGCCATCACGCTGGCGTGCGAAGAGTACATCTACTCGTTGGACGCCATCCAGAAATTCGTCGGCTACGAGTTGCCGACCGAATTTGCCGACGACACCCTGTTCGCCAAGGTCCTGCCGCGGCCGCGTTCCCCAAGACGAACGGACGCGGGACGCGACCGGCGGCCCCCACCCCGCCGCGAGCACCGCGACTCCAGCGGCGGCGACGGTGCGGCGAAGACCCGCCCACGCAGGCGGCGGCGCCGGAGCAAAGGACCTTCAGAGGGCCCCGGCGAACCGGCCAAGGACTAGCTCTGCCCGCCACGCGACCTTGAGGCACATGAGCCCTGGGAAAACATGGGATGCAAGAACGGAGCAAAGAGTCTGTTGTAGGATGATGCCGTTTGGTCGCACCCACCAGGAAGTAAACTCCTGAAAGAGCTGCAATTGAAAAATCGGGGCGCGTTCATTTGTATTATTTTCGTCGCATTCGTTCTCGGCGCACGATGTGTGTTAGGTGCGGATCTCCCGTGCACGGTCTGTTCTGGCATCCGGGTGGACAATCCGACCGCCGCCCTCCACGGCCTGGGTCTTGACCCGAAGCTCGGCGATGACGAGGTCTTCTTCCTGGCCTGGACCGTCTCCCTTGAGAGGCCGATTGGTGAGTTGCCCTTTGACTCGGTGCGACGCACCGGCGCGACACCGTGGTTGCGGGTGGTGTTTCGCACACCTCAGCCGATCACGACACATCTCGAACAGCTCGAGGCCGAACTCGAGAACCTCACCGGTCTCGTCCGGGCGGGCGGAGACGGCCTCTTCGTCCAGGCCCTGTGGCAGCCCGAGAGTGGTTCGATTGATGCCAGCGGGCACGCGTTCCTGATCAAGAAGGCAGCAGTCGCCGTCACCGGCTCGTCGCCGACGACGACCTTCATCGCCGGTCCTCAGAACGCTGATCCTGACTCCATCCGTGCGCTCTATCGCGAAGGCGTCGCGGCCTACCTCGATCTCGTCGCGCTTCCCCCTGGAGATGACCTGGTCCAAACGATGGCGGCCCTGGGCGAACTCGACGCCGGCAAGCGAGTGGTGCTCGACGCGCTGCCGATGCCCGGCATTGCGGTGACAACTCTCGTTCGAGTGGCCGAGGCGGCTGCATCCGGGATCGCGGTCACATTCTTCGATGCCGTTGCTGCAACATCCGTGGATTTCGCTCCCCTCAAGGTGATGGCGCACGAGTTTCAAGGTGACCTCGTATTCGACCGCTACTCGAAACCCATCGGTGCCGGCGAAGCCTGGACCTTCGTTCGCGAGGATCTCGGTTTACGAGTGATCGCGGAGATGCCACCGGATACAGGGAATGTCGAACTCGTGTTTGCCGACGCCTGGCTCCGATCGCCCAACGTCATTGATCTCGTGACCGGCGAGGCACGGCCCGTGCACGGGGTCAGTCAACTCGAGGAAGGGCTGGCCGTAACCCTGAACGACCCAGGCAAAGTGCTGCTGTTGCGGCTTGAACGGTCGCCGATTGAAGAACACGAAGCGTTTGACCAACAGATCGATGTCGGAGCCGATCGAGAGATTCCGGTCGAGGAAATCCTCCGGCGACTGCAGGCCTTCGAGGACAACCAGGCACGACGGTTCGAGCACTACGAGGCGACCAGGAGCCTCCACCTTCGCTTTCAGACGGTTCAAGGTTCATTCGAGGCGTCGTACGTCGGAGACTACTTCTACCATCGCGATCGCGGATCGGATTGGGTGTGGAGAGAATTCTTGGTGGGCGGCGTCAAATGGAAGTCCAAAAGCATTCCCAAAGTGCCCCTCATCCAACCCGAAAAGGTCGCTTCCCTGCCGGCGGAGATCCAACTCACCAAGGACTACGCTTACCGGTTGCGAGGCACCGAAACCGTCGATGGTCGCATCTGTTGGGCAATCGACTTCAAGCCGATCAACCCCGCGCCGGGCCGCAGCCTCTTTCGAGGCACCGTGTGGGTCGACCAACAGCTCTCTGCCCGAGTCCGCACACGAGCCACACAGGTGGGCCTCGAAGGATCTGTTCTTGCTGCTGAAACGACGATTTCCTACACCCCTCTCGACCGCAACGGTGCCTCCACCGACTGGGACCCGAAGAGCTACGTCATCCCGACGAAGATCTCGGGCCAACAAACGATGTCCGTCCTCAGCGTCACGCTGCCGATCGAAGTGGAAACCGAGATCGCCGACGTTCGATTCGACGGTGAGAACTTCGATCTCAACCGTGCGGCGGCCCTGGCCTCGGAGGCGACAATGCTCCGGGACACCGACGACGGCTTCCGATATCTCAAGAAAGACGAGACCGGTCAACGATATGTCGAGACCGAATTCGACTCGGATCGGCTCTTCCTGGTTGGCGGCGTATTCTGGGACGAGTCGTTGGACTTCCCCCTTCCGTTGGCCGGCGTCAACTACCTCGATCTGGACGTCAAAGGAACGGGCACACAATTCGACGTGTTCTTTGCCGGAGCCTTGCTGAACGCAGGATTCTCCGACCCCAGTCTCTTCGGCAGCCGTTTCAACGGCGGCATCAACCTCAACGGCATCTTCATCAAAACCAACGACCGCCTCTATCGGGACGGAGTTGTCGTGCCGGAGGAAGATGTCATGAGTTGGAGCACGGCGGGCGATCTCTTCATCGGTCGGCCGTTTGGAGATTATTTTTCCTTCGAGATCAACTACGGTCTCGAACGCGTCGATTACAGCCGTGCAGAGGACACCGCTCCCGACTTCGTGATTCCACAGGACACGTTCATCCACAGTGTTCGGTCGAGCCTGGAATTCAACCGTTCCGGATATCGACTGCGGTTGGCCGGGGACGCAAACAGGCGTTCCAACTGGGAGTTCTGGGGCCTGCCCGGAAACCTCGAATTCGATCCCGATCAGAATGAGTTCCTGCGATGGAGGGCAGTCCTCGCCAAAACCTGGTGGCTCCCCAATTTCAGGAGGATAGGTCTCAGCGCGGAGTATCTCAACGGTTCAAATCTCGACCGGTTCTCCGGTTACGATTTCGGCCTCTTCGGCAATTCTGTGGTTGCCGGCTATCCAAGTGGTCTGGTGCGCGCTGAACGAGCCAGCGGTGTGCATCTGACCTACGGAATCAACATCTTGGAGCAGATTCGATTCGACGCCAAGGTCGACGCGGTCTGGGCGACGAACCGAACCACCGGCCTCGACGACGAACTTCTCGCGGGCATAGGTGTTCAGGGGACCACGACCATCCCCTGGCAGCTGATCATGAACTTCGAGTTGGGCTACGCGTTCGCCGGTCCCGGGAAGGGTGGATTTGCCCTGCGGGTGTTCTTCCTCAGACTCTTTCCAGACCGCTGAATCCGGATTTACCAACTCATCCGGCAGGTGCCGACTCTCAGTACTTTGACGCGACCTCAGCTCTCCAACAGAAATGACCCGGTCACTTCCCTGCTGGAAGGTCTTCCCACACGTAAGCCATCATTTTCTGAAATTGCTCGATCGCGTTCGGCATCTGGCGTTCGGCTTTTGACAGCTTGAAAACGATATCAACAGCTTCCAGCTTTTTTTGCGCCACCTGCCTCAGTTTGACTTCGAGTTTTCCTCCCTCGCAGTCAACCTTGAGCACTTTGAACTCAGCCCCAACTGGAATTTCCTGATTGTCTCGTTCGAGATCCAAAATCCCGTCGTTGTCAATCTTTGTGTCGTACAACGGTTCTATTGCTACATACGTGTTTCCAACGATCATCTTCTTGATTTCAATACACACAGGATCGTCAGCGTGCACCGCGGGTGCGCAGAGTGCGGCGACAAACAATACGGTCAGGCATTTCATCATTCGAAATTCCATTCGTCATTCTCCTTTTCGGATCGAAAAGAGATTATTCATCTCACGACAATACATATCGTGATCTTTATATATAATACCAGATTTCCAGGCTAAGACGCTCGGCGTCGGCTATGATCCCTTGAATGATAGACACCTCACCCCGACCCACCCGCCGTGGATTTCGCCGGGGTCTGACCGACCTGATTTTCAGCCTTCGAACCGAGGCGCAGACGCCGTTCCTTCAGGCGCTGTCGGTCGGAACCGGAGTTCTCATCGGTTGCTTTCCGATCTATGGTCTGCACCTCGGCGCCTGCGTTCTCGTGAATCGTCTGTTCAGACTCAATCTGATCAAAATGTACCTTGCGACGAACATCAACAATCCGATCTCTGCGCCATTCCTCGTCTATCTGGAGATTCAGCTGGGGTCTCTTCTGCGACAGGGAAAATTCTATGAGCACACGCTCGAGACCGCGCGCAGTCTCCTGCTCCGTGATTTCCTTCTCGATATCGTTCTGGGTTCACTGGCGATCGGTTTGTTGCTGGGTGTCCCATTCGCAATCCTCACGTTTCTTGCCGTCCGCCGACTCAACAGGAATCCGGCCATGTCGAAGTTGGTTGACCGCACCGCCCGACGTTACCTGGATATCGGTCTTCTCCATTGGGAGATCTCCCGGGCCTGCCTCCGTATTGACCCTTTTTACCGGGAGATCATCGCATCGGGCGCGCTCCCCGAACGCGGATCATTGATCCACATCGGATGTCGTCGAGGCCTCGTGTTGGCCTTTCTCGACATTGCGGCAGGTGCGGGCGCCGGCGACTCCGCCACGGCGATGGACGACTCTCTCAGTCTCGGCGGCGTTGACGACAACCCCGCAAGGGTTGAAGTGGCGCGCCGTGTGTTGGGCGACCGGGCACGAGTGGAATGTAAAGACCTCGGGACCTTCGAACCCGGTCGGTGCGATGTTGTTGTCAGTCTCGATCAATTCAAATCGGTCGGCCGACGGAACCGGGAGACGGCGCTGCGGCGAGCCGCCGAAGCGGTCGAGCTCGGCGGCATGCTGGTTGTGCGTGCATCGACCGCGCAGCCGTGGATGGGGTTGTGGCCATTCACGGGTCTCACCGAGACACGGGTCGTCAAGGTCGTCGAGGACCTCGATCGAGGATTCTCGATACGGGTGCTCTACCGGTCACTGCGACGGGTGGTGATTCTGGCGACGCGACCGGAATCAGGGCCGACATGATCGGGCCCCCGTTTCCTCCGATAGAGCGGATGCTGCCCCATCGTGCGCCATTCCTGTTGATCCGGTCGATCAGCGAACTCGTTGAGGATCGCATTGTGTGCCAAGGCGTGATCGAAAAGGGCCACTACCTCGCATGTGGCGAGGAGGCCCCACTGATTCTCGGAATCGAGATGGGCGCTCAGGCCGCCGGCCTTCACGCGGCGCAGCACCACACTGACACCGATCCCACCAACTCGTCCGCTCGAGTCGGGTACCTGGTGGGCATCCGGCAAGCGCGTTTTCACGTGAAGGCTCTGCCCGTTGGCCGAACCCTGCGCGTCGAGGCTGTTGCCCACGGGGCGGCAGGTCCTCTTGCCACCTACGGGATCCTGGTTCGGGGGGAAGGCGAAGAAGACCTCATGGTCGAGGCGAGAATCAGCACCTGGGCCGCCGAACAACCGGGCTCCTAGTCTGGGTATCTCACCGGGTGTCGACTGCGGGAGCCGTTGAGGCTTTTCCGTGCCGCCCCTGCGGCCACAGCTCTCGGAAACAGAACCACTGGTGCGGGTGCTCACGGATCGCCCGTTCGAGATTCTCGGCCACCTTCGTCAAAGCGGCGCTCACGGCCGCCTCTCTGTTGCTTGAGCGATCCACTTCGATCACATCCCGAATCACGATCCGGGACTGCAGTCGACCTTCGCGAAAAACGAAGATCGGCATCAGTGGCACGTCCGCCACCCTCGCCAGCACCGCGGGACCAACAGGAAGATCAAAGGGACGGCCAAACAGATTGACCGTTTCTATTCGACCTCCACTTCTGGGCCGATCGCCCTGAAGTGCAACGATGTTGCCGTCGCGAACGGCATTGAGAAGTTCGGCTCCAAGCGACGGGTCCCCCCCGGCAGCAAAGTGGACTTTGAATTTGATGTCCTGGGCTTGATCTTCGATCAGCCCCCTGATGAATTCCTGCGCCCTCGGGTCGATCTCCCGCTCCCGCACAAGATGTACGGTCCGCTCGGATTTGCCCGAGGGCACTCTCGCACCGGTTTCCCAGTTGCCGATATGTGCGGTGAGGGTGATGAACCCTGAGTCGCTTGCCGCCACTTCGTTCCAGATCTCCTCGCCATCGACTCTGAATGTGACGTGACGGACTCCACTCATGGACTCGGCCCGTTCCAGGAAGCACCACGAAAACTCCCACATTGTTCGAAAGATCCTGCGCTGTGTTTCCATCCACCCGCAGGGGCCCAGAACAGCCTCGAGGTTCGAGGCGATGGCTCGGCGGATCTTGATGAGCGCGACAAAAAAGAAACTCATGAATACCGGAACGATCAGGTTCCACGCGCCTCGTGGCAGAATCGACACACCGAAATCGAGGAACTTGTACCAGAAGACCCCGGTGACGTGGAAACGTCCGAGACGCTCTTGCATGAGCCCGCCTGCAGGAGCGTGTGGCGGAGGCTTGGTGCTTTCGGTCATGGTTGGCGAATCATAGACGCCGCCCGATCCCACGCGGGCAGGACCACAAGCGTCGCAACCAGGCATACGACGACCCCCGCGGCAATCAGTGCTCCGCCGCTGCGCAACCCCGGGACGTGGGACAGCATGAGGCTTCCAAATCCAACACAGGTCGTCAGCGTGGTGAGAGTCATCGCTCGACCTGCGATGGATACCGAGCCTGCAAGGGAATGAGGAGATGGCCCTCGGGTGCCATGGACAGCATGCAGACCATCGTCGATTCCAATTCCCAACAGTATCGGCATCACGACAAGCGTGATGAGGTCGATCGGGCGGCCGAGATAACCCCAGAAGCCGAGAAGACAGCTCGAACCGATGACCACCGGCGTCAGTGCAACCAGGCTGTCGTACACGCTCCCACGAAAGGACACGATGACCACGGCAATAACGGCGATCAGGGCGATCCAACTGAGGCGACGGACATCACGTTTCGCCAGGTACTTCAGATCCCGCCCCACAGCCGGAATGGAGGCAACGGCAACTCCCGGAACCGCCGTTTTGAGGCGGGTTACGAAATCCGCCGGCGGGCCCTCTTCCCACACATGCTCCGGAAGCCGCACCCGCACCATGACCCACGTTGTATCGTCCCCGTCTTTGACCAGTTCCCTCACCCAGGTCGGCCAGTTCGAGCGATCTATGGGCGCCGGATCACGCCCAGCATCAAGAGCTCGGAGTGCGTTCAATCCAGTCCTGAATCCGCCAGGGTTCAGCCCCACGTTCACCAACTCGCCCTCAAACAACGAGATGGCCGGTTCCATCGAAAGACCTTCGAGCACACGGAGGCGGTGTTGAATTCTCGACGGCACCCCCAGCCAGTCCGCCGGTGAGGTGATGTCGGCCTCGTCGCCGAGCTCCTTGTGGAGCTCTTCTCTGATCCGCGCACAGGATTCAAGGGCATCGGCAAGCCCGTTTCCCGGCACGACAAATGTCGCGGTGCCGACGCCGACGTCGAAGGTCTCTACCAACAGGCGCTCGGCTTCCATCGCAGGATGGTCGACAGGGCGAACGGCCCTGAGATCCGCATCGAACCGAAGCTTGGGCATGCCAGCCGCGGACACAATCACGATACAGACCGCCACTCCCAAAACGATGAACGGATACCGTGTACCGACGCTCACACAAGAGTCGACGGACAGGCCTATCCACTGCCACAGGACGCCGCCCCCTTCGGCGCGGATTTCCCGTCCTTTCCACAACATCAATGCGGCTGCACCAACCGTTGCGGTCATGACCAGCATCGAGAGAATCCCGCACGTCACGAGGACGCCCAGCTCACGGATCGGACCGAGGTGCGCGAACATGAGCACCCCGAACGCCGCCGCGGTGGTCAACGCCGAGGTCAGGATGCCGGGCCCCGTGCTGCGATAGGTGGCAACAAGAGCATCCTCCCTGGACAGGCCATCCAACCGGCATTGGCGATAGCGGGTGGCGGCATGGATCCCGTAGTCGACGCCGAGGCCGACCAACACTGCGGCGAACCCAAGACTGACGGCTGAAATGCCATGAAACAGTCCGGCGATGAGACCGCCGGTCACCGTCAGCGCAGAAAGGACCGTCACAATCAAGATGCCGGGAAGCGCAACGCCCCCGAATGCCGCCACAAGGAGCAGGAAACAGCCCGTGGCGGATCCCGACACGGTTCTCTTTAGATCATTCCGGATGAGCTCCTCATCGGCAGCCGCGTAAAGGGGCCCGCCCACCGCATCGAACCTGAACTCCGACCCGAGGTTCGTCCTGGCTTCTGCAAACGCGGCCTCGAGGTCTTCGACCAGTGCCCTGCCTCCCGAGGGATCAATCTCGGACCGTGCCGGAGTCACTATCACGAGTGAGGCCTCGCCATCCTCTGACAAGAACGTCATGGTCACCGGATCGATCGGCAAGGAGGAAGCGAGGAACCCGGCCCCCGGAATCTCGTCGACCAGGCCAAAAGGGTCGGCCGCCAATATCGGGCCCTCGAAAGCGCTTGCCGGTGAAATAATCTTCGATCGAATCGTCGCGGCGCGCTCCCTCAGAGACTCGGGACGGATGGAGTCACCGAGGAGTTCCCTCCAGTCATCGCCGGCAAGGAGCAAGGCCCTGGGAACCACAGCCTTCAGGAAAAACTCTTCGTCTTCGGACGATACGCCCGCCTTGGCCAGCGCGACTTCAGAACTGCTCGAAAGCAGAGCTGCAAGCTCGGAGGCCGCCTCCGTCACCGAAGCGGCAGATGCATTCTCACCATCCAACGGAGCCCGGACAACGACAAACACTTTTTCGAGGCCACCGAAGACCGAGAGAAAGACGCGGTAATCGGTCGCAGCAGGGGATCCCTCAGGGAGGAGCCCTGCGAGGTCAGTGCGCAATTGGAGGTGGCTCGCGGAGATGAAAGCGAGCGCGATGGCAACGGCACCCACGATCAACACAGTTCTCGGACGCCGCGCGATGAGCCGTGCCAGCCACATGTTTTGTGGTTGGGCGCCGTCCGACACAGTCTTCACCAAGCTGCCTACGCCGTGGTGCCGGCATCGACGATGATGGTCTGGCCGGTGATCGCGGAGGCCCGATCCGAGAGCAAGAAGACCACCGCCTCTGCCACCGATTCGGGATTGGTTCCACCCGGCAGGACCTCACTTGATCTCAGCCCGGTCACCACGTTTTCCGGGAGATCGCGGGTCATGTCCGTGCCGACGAACCCCGGCATCACGACATTGGCGCGGATCCTTCGACGCCCCATTTCGCGGGCCAGGCAGCGAGTTGCGGCTATCAACCCCGCCTTCGACGCGGCGTACGACGCGTGACCGGACACGCCGTGTGCGGCGCTCAACGACGCGATGTTCACGATCGCGCCCCGACGGCGCGTCACCATCGATCGTACGACCTCACGGGTCAACCGAAATGCTCCACCGAGATTCACATCGATGACCTCATCCCAGGACTCGTCCGTGGTCATTGCGGTCAACCCGCTCCGTTGGATACCGGCGTTATTGACAAGCCCGACGATCGGACCGATCGTCGCCTCGACCTCGGCCACGAGATCGGCCGGCCTGCTTCGGTCGCGTAAATCGAGATGAAATGCGGTCGCCCTCGCGTCTGTCGAAGCCTCGGTTTCGCTCGCCTTCGCCTCGTCGGAGTTCCACGTGAACGCCACCACCCGGCCGTCCGCGACCAAGGCTTCGACGATAGCCCGTCCGATTCCGCGACTTCCGCCCGAGACCAGGTAGACGTCATTTTCTTCAGTCATGCCGTTTATCTCAGCACGGCTTGACTTCGGCTACAAGCCCACAGCGCGTCCGACTCGTTCGGCAGAAATCGACTTTCTGCGGTGACGGCGCGGTTCTAGGGCGTGCGAACCTGGCTCGCGCCACAGCTGAGGCAATTCGGAGGCTGTCGATCACGGGACGATAGTGTGAGGTCGAAAGCCCATCCGCGAAACCCAACCGAACGGGCACGGTCAGGATCGGCAAACCCCGCCGCGCAGCCCTCACGATGACGGCGCTCTCGGCTTCAAACCGTGGCTCAGGAAAGCCCGTCGTCTGGATGAGCCTTCGAGTGTAGAGGCGGAATCCCGTTTGACAATCTCGAAGGTCCACACCCGCAATCAAGGAAATGGCCCGCGACGACAGCGTATTGCTGGCGCGTCGCACACGGCTCATTTCCGCATACAGATGGTCTCGCGCTCCCATCACGAGATCGCCACCCTCACCCCAGCGTTCGATGAGTTTTGGAATTTCCTCAGGCAGGTGCTGGCCATCAGCATCGACCGTGACCACCGCTTCAAAACCTCTGCCGAACAGCACGGAAAAGGCCAACCGAAGCGCGGCACCCTTCCCGAGATTCTGCCGCTGAGAAATGACCTCGGCGCCCGCTCGGGAAGCCACGATGGCCGTGTCGTCCCGAGATCCGTCGTCGACGACCAGGACATCCGGGCCCAGAGTCAGCGCCCTTTGGACCACATCGGCCACGGATGATCCCGCGTCGTAGGCGGGTATGGCCACAGCCACGGACTTGATCATGGCTCCACGGGTTCCAGGACGGCCCAGGAAGCGGCCCCGCCCGCCGCAAATCCAGTGGCAAGCACCGCGATAGGATCGGGTAGGGAGCGCCCGTCGTGAGGGATGATTCCGAGGTCCGGATCTTCGTCGATGAACCCGGGGGTCGGTCCGAACGGGGATCCGGTGGCTGCGAGAACCGCCGCTGCGAGAAACCCTCCCCCACTTTCGCCGCTCACGCCCTTTGGAGCGAGAACCGGCGGCAGCGACGCGTCACCGAAGAGCGAGCGCAGGACAAGCGCCTCAATCCGATCGCCGGGTCTGATCCCGCAGCCGCCGGTCACCAGACGATCGATGTCGATCGGATCCACTCCATTCGCGAGAAGACTCTGTTTCAAGGACTCAGAAAGCAATTCATGGTCGTGACCCCAGCCCGTCCGAGGGGCATTAGGGTCAAAGGCACGACCCGTCATTTTGACGCGCACGAGCGGTTTGGCACCGCGGCCCCTGGCCGCCTCTTCGGTTTCGAGGACCACCACGGTCGCCCCATCGCCGGCGAGGCATCCCGATCGCCTGAGATCGAACGGCCTGGCTGTTTCGATCCCGTCGTCACCGGGTCTCGCAAGCGCCCGGAACCGATCGAGAATCGAATGCAGGAGCGGATTCATCTCATCGACGGCACCTACGAGGGCAACAGACGTTTTACCCGAGACAATCGCCGACACACCCTGGGCAAGTGCGATCAACGGCCCCGCCTGCCTCTGGACAATCGTGAGATTCGGCCCTCGAGCTTTGAGGGCCATTGCGACCTGTGCGGCCGGGGCGTTCGCGACCGATTCCGTGAACAGGGCCGGCGACACCGCGTCCGGGCCCTCGAGCATCGCTTGTCGAAGGATGTGTTCGGTAACATCTGCGGCGCCATACGAGGTAGCGACCACGATGGCGGCACGACCGAGATCATCCGATTCGAGACCGGACTGCGCAACCGCCATATTTGCCGCCGCGACGGCCTGTTTGGACGGTTGACCCATCCTTCGGGCGTTCAACGGCGAGATCCACTCCGAGAGATCGGCACCACCTGAGAGAACGGCCGTCCGCGAGGATTTCTCCCGATGGTACCCAGCCGAGCGGTCAACCGGACTGCGAATGACATCAGAACCGGCAAGAGCGTCCGCAAATGGCGCCGCGCCGCATCCGGCCGCGCTGACAACGCCGATCCCTGTCATCACGACAGAAGGCTGGGAGGTCATCCGACAGCCCCCTGTTTCCAGCCGGCTATTACCACAGCGCCATTGGCGCCGCCGAACGCAAAGCTCGAACTGATGGCCACCGATTCACGGGCAACCGGACGCGGTGAGCCCAGAACGATATCCAGTTCCATTCGCTCATCCACATCGCCCTCGTCGGGCATCGGGTGGATCACACCGTGAGTCAAGCAGAGCACCGTGGCAACCGCCTCGACGGCGCCAGCACTGCCCAACAGGTGTCCAATCGTTGCTTTGTTTGACGTCACCGGGAGGACTGCGGCCCGCGGGCCGAAAACCTCATGGAGGGCGCGGCATTCCGAGATATCGTTCTGCGGAGTGCCGGTTCCGTGAGCATTGATGAATTCAACCCGATCTGCGGATATACCCGCGTCAGTTATCGCGTTCTGGATCGCTGCGGCAGCACCCAGGCCCTCGGGGTGTGGGGCAGTCATATGATTCGCATCGCACGACGCACCGGCTCCAAGCAGCTCAGCCAGTGGTACCGCGCCGCGATCCCTCGCGTGCTCCAGGGTCTCGAGCACCAGAACCCCTGCACCTTCGCCGACATTCAAGCCCTGACGATCCGCGCGGAAGGGGCGGCACGGCCGACTGTCGACCGACCGCAGGGCATTGAAACCGGAAAAGGTCAGGAGGCACAGCGAATCCGAACCACCCGCCAGGACCACGTCGCACCGACCGGAACGAAGCTCATCGAGAGCCATACCGAGTGCCAGCGTCCCCGAAGCACAGGCTGAGGACACGGTCTGAACCGGCCCCCTCAGCCTGAAGTGCCGGGCAACCGCATCCCCGGGGCTGTTGATCTGTTGGGATGCCTGGAGACGGATTTTAGGTTGGCCGCTGCGGGTTTCGAGGAGGCGGCCCACGAACTCTTCGCACTCGAACATGCCGCCCGTGCTCCCGCCGAAGAACAAACCAGCCGCCGGCAGGTCTGTCGATAATCGGGACTGTTCAACGGCTTCAATCGCGGCGGCAACCGCAAACCGATCGGACTTCGAGAGCGACGCCCATTGTGGAATTTTCTGAGTAATGGCCTCGGGCGCCGGCGGCACTTCTCCGACGACACTCGTCTTCTGCCCGGACGTGTCGAAATTTTGCGGGTGGGTTATCGCGGAGACCCCGGACAACAAGCCTTTGTGGAGGTCGCTCGCCGTCCAGCCACACACGCTGACGGAGCCGATACCCGTGATGACGACTCGAGGTTCCTGAGTCATTGGTATCAGGTCTGTGAACTGTCCCGCAACTGATTGACCAGGGTTGCCAGGGTTTCTACAGACTTGAACGACTCACGGGTTGCATCGTCACTGTCGATTTTTATCCCATAGGCCTTTTCGAGGGACACCACGAGTTCGAGGGCGTCGACCGAGTCGAGCCCGAGTCCCTCATCAAAAAGCAGGTCGTCGTCACCAATAGCTTCGGCAGTCATGCCCTCGAGATTGAGCGCCTCGATGATGATTTTCTTGATTTCCTCTTTAGTGCCCGATTCGCCCATCTTGGCTCCCCCCGAGGCCAGAGTATACTTCATGTGTGGCGCCTCGAGCAGGCTCCACCCCCTTCTGTATTCAGGCTGAAAATGGTGATTGACCCAATTCTCGCTGCCTTCGATCAACGTGAAAATCGCGACGTGTCGGAACCTCTTGCCACGTCGTCGTCGCACCGCTGGAGTGTCGGCGATGTCGCTGCTTTAGCCCGCCAAGTCGCGGGTTCGATTCTGGCACCACTCTCCGGCAGAGGCCTGGTCGTAGGACTCGCTGCGCCCAATGGACCGGGATTCGTCGCCGGGTTCCTGGCCCTGCGCCAGGTCGGCGCTGTCGTTCTTCTGTTTGACTGGCGGACTCCTCAATCCGAACGCATTCGTTGTGCCGGCGCCCTCGGCGCAGGGGCAATCCTCCAGACCGACAAACAGTGGCCGGAAGGGCACGACGATTTCGCGCTTTACGAGTTGGAACGGGATCCGACGAGGGGAAATATTGCATTACCTTCCAACGCCGCCACCATCCGACTCACCTCCGGTTCAACCGGAGAGCCGCAGGGCATTGTCCACACAAGCGAGGCGTTGCTGTCTGACGATCACAACCTTTCGCTCACCATGGGGCTTCAGTCAGATGAAACGATCCTCGCATCGGTTCCTCTCTCCCACGCCTATGGTTTTGCCAGCATCCTGTTGCCGGCCCTGACGAGGAGGGCGACACTCGCCATCCCGGAGATCGGCCGGCCGCTGGCGCCGATGGAGACAGCCGTGGACCAGCGGGTCACATTTTTGCCGACGGTTCCGGCCTTTCTCGAGGCGATCCTCGACATGAAAGAGAGCCCGCCCCTGCCGGCCGAATTACGTCTGATCATTTCGGCAGGAGCGCCGCTGAACCCGGAAACCGCGGCCCGTTTCCGTTCGGTCTACGGCCTCCCGGTCCACGTCTTCTACGGGGCCAGCGAGGTCGGAGGCATCACGTATGACCGCGACGGGTCGGCAGCCGAAAGAGGAACCCTCGGATCCCCGGTGGAGAAGGTCCACATCGACCTCGAGCCGACCGACGATGCCGAAAAGGACCAGGGGATCGTATCCGTGCAATCTCCATCGGCAGCGATCGGCTACCATCCGGAATCAAACGCGAATCTGAGGGATGGCCGTTTTCGCACGAGTGATCTTGCGACCTTTCGAGCCGGCGAACTCGTTCTGCTTGGACGCATCGATGACCTCATCAATGTCAAAGGGTTGAAACTGAACCCACGTGAAGTCGAGGCGGTGCTCGGTCAGATGGAAGGGGTGGTCGAGGCGGTCGTCTTCGGGACGGATGATCCCGGTGGGGGTGGGCAGGTTGTCTGCGCAGTGGCTGCGGTTTCGAACAACGAGGTCCGGTACGAAGAGATTCGTGGCTGGTGTCGCGATCATCTTGCTGCGCACAAGGTCCCCAGAAGGGTTGTCACGGTGGATCAGATTCCGAGAAACGCACGAGGCAAGGTTGATCGAAGCGCGGTCCGCGCCATGTTGATCAACGACAACTGAGCCGGGTCCGAGAATCGGTATCGGATCGTGGCCAGCAAACACTACCGTCCCTCGGCATGTGTTTCCGCTTCAGCGGCGGCGCATCTTGTGGCCCTTGGATCGATCGCTTTCAAGCCGGCCATATGGCCATTCGCGGTCGGAGGGTTGGTGGCCGATCATGTGGGTTTGGTCGTGGGCGGCCTTCTCCCCAGGTGTCGAATCCTCGGGCCCAACATGACGAGACTGGATGCGCAAGACGACGGATCACGGACCGTGTCCCTGACGTTCGATGATGGCCCGCACCCCAACGCCACGCCACGCATTCTCGATGTACTCGATGAGCACGACGCCAAGGCCAGTTTCTTTTGCGTAGGGAGATTGGTCGAGGAACAAGCCTCCCTGGTTCGTGAAATGGCCGAACGCGGGCACCGCGTCGAGAATCACACATGGAATCATCCGAATTATTTCGCCTTTCTTCCGCCCTCCGGTCTCGAGGCCCAGATCCTTCGAACACAATCAATCATCCATCAGGTGACGGGCAGGACTCCGAAATTCTTCAGGGCGCCGGCAGGCATTCGAAGCCCGTGGCTCGATCCCGTCCTTCACCGCTTAGGATTGCGTCTCGTGTCGTGGACAAGGAGGGGATTCGACACGGTCGAGAGAGACCGAACGAGGATCTACCGCCGGCTCACAAAAAACCTCGCGCCCGGAGACATCCTGGTCCTGCACGACGGCCGCGCGAGCACCTCCAAACGGGAGCCCGCGGATCTTCTCGATGTTGTCCATCGCGTGCTGGATGAGATTCAGAACAAAGAACTGGAGGCCGTCCCCCTCGGGTAGCCGATCAGCCCGGTTTGCGCGCCGTGTACTCCGCGAGCAGATCGATCTGCCCTCCCTTACTGGGGTCGACAAAGCCAACCCTCCGAAGGGCATCGAGAATGGTCTCCGGCGGAACGCAGTGTTCGATGGTCTCCCAGAAATATCGCATCATCGTTGCTGCGTCTCGACCGCCTAAACGAGCAATCGTGGGGACGACATAATTCAAGTACAGGCGCAACATGAGGTACATCGGGCGCGATCGAGGTTTGGCGAACTCGATCAGCAGCAGGGTGCCACCGGGCCGGAGCACCCGAAAGAACTCGGCAAAGGCGCTTTCAAAATCCGAAACATGGCGGAGCGCATACCCCATCGTTACGAAATCTGCGAAGTCGCTCGTTACCGGGATGTCCTCTACGTATCCCTGAATCAAAGGTGCGGATATGTTCTGCCGGGCTTCGACCAACATCCCGAGACTCGCGTCCAGCGCCACAACCCCGCCATCTTCTCCAACCACTCCCTGTGCCGCACGAGCCACCTGGCCCGTACCGACGCAGACATCGAGCACCGTCATCCCGGATTTGAGGCCGGCACGGCGCAGGGCATCACGTCTGTACCACACGCCAGATCCAAGAGACATGACGTTGTTGATCCAGGTGTAGTGGCGAGAACCCCGATCAAACATCCCACGGACGAAACCCCTCCGCTGCTCCTCCCCCTGGTAGAAGTCCGGCAGAGGAGGATGAGGCGCCAGCTTCGGTCGATCGGAACCGCGGTCAGTCGTCATGCCGCCACTCTAACTGATAACCCGAAACTTCCGATGACCCATCCCTCGAATTAATTTTCACCGGCCGGCTGAGGAGTCAGGCTCACCTCGTGTAACCTTGTTCTCGATGAAGATTCTGCTGGTCAAACCGAAGGCGAGGTTACGCACAGTTCTCGGGCTCGAAGCTCTGCAACGGCTGGAACCGATCGAGCTCGGCTATCTGGCGGCGGCGGTTCCCGAACACCACGCAATCAAGATCTTGGATCTCCGCCTTTTTCGAAATCAGGGTCGATCCTTCAAGTCGATGTTGAAGGAATTCAGCCCGGATGTTGTCGGGTTCACCGGTTACACACACGAGGCGAGCATCGTCAAGAGCCTTTCGAGAGAGGTGCGACTGAGCCTACCCGGCGCATTCGTGGTCGTCGGAGGCCACCACGCGACCGTAGCACCCTCGGATTTCAACACGCCCGATATCGATGGGATCGTACGCGGGGAGGGCTGCTCTGCCTTTCGAAAGCTCATCGGCGCCATTGAAAACAACAAAATCGGCACTCCCATCTCCGGGCTCCTGTGGACCGGGGAGCACTACGACAGCGAACAGGCAGAAATCTGGCCACAGTTCCCCGATCCGGCGACCCTGCCGGAACCGAGACGAGACCTGTGGGATCCGCAGGCCTACCGTTCGGTCTGGGTCTCGGAAGAGATGAAACCTTGGGAGCGAATCTTCCCCGCGGTCAGCCTGGTCAGGGCGTCGTGGGGCTGCCGAATGAAATGTACTTTTTGCGTCGTTCCCCACCTGTGCGGAGGCGAACACCGGCCCCGCCCGGCAGATCAGGTCGCCGAAGAGATCGAAAGACTGCCTACAGATCACGTCTATTTTTGTGATGACGAAAACTTCATTGACGAAGAATTCGCGTGGGGTCTGGCCGAGGCCATCGCGCGTCGTGGGATTCAAAAACGGTACTTCGCCTGGACCAGATCGACCACGGTCAACAGGTCACCCGATCTTCTCAAAAGATGGCGAGAGCTCGGCCTCGACGGTGCATTCCTCGGATTCGAGTTTACGAACGACTCCGAGTTGAAGCGAGCCCACAAGGGAGGCACTGTCGCAGGTAATGAGCGCGCGCTGGACGTCCTTCGAAGCACCGGTATTGCGGTTCACGCGGGTTTCATGGTGACTCCCGATTACACCGAAGGCCAATTCTCCGAACTTCGGAATTACGTCGCAGATCTACCCCCCGCGCAATGCAGTTTTACCGTGATCACTCCGTCACCTGGCACCCCCGATTATGAAAACCTCCGTCCGGCGATGTGGGTTGAGAACCCGTTTGATCTTCATGACTGCATGCATCCGCTGACACCAACGCGGCTTCCGTTGAAGACATTTGCAGATTTGTTCGCGAGGCAGGCCGCGGAAGGCGCGGCGAAGACACCGCTCCGTCAACACAACCATCCTCTCGTCCCGACAGATCTTTTCCGGGTGTTGAGGGCACAACGACGGTACGAAAACGGATACAGGAAAATGTACCGGGACTATCCGCGAGAGCTGTGGTCGAAACCTGCACAACAGAATTCGACTGTCTGACGGATCTGCAGAAGGATGACGAATCCCGCCAACCCGGGAAGTACGATTTCGAAAGCAACCTCAGTCTTGAACGAGAATCTATCTCTGTATCAACGTTTTCTTTCTTTGACCTTTCGCAGTGCCTTAAATAAACTGAGTCCCGTCATGGAAGGCTGTTTCACCGAACAACCAGTTTTATCGCGCCTCCAACCTTTCTTAGCCATCGAGTCACCGCCTGTGTGGGTGGAACGCCTCCTTGGTTCGATCGAAGAAGGCTGGGAGCTGCTGGAGCCTGGCGTTTCGAGGCGGCACCACGGTACCCACAACCTGTCTCTCACTTCCATTCGAATCGACGACGCGCTGCATATGGACGCAGAGTCCTTTCGGGCGGCAACGACGAAGGCTTACGAACTTCTGTGCGCAGCATGTGAGCGAGACCCACACCAACACCTCGTGCGCGTGTGGAATTTCGTCCCGGCGATCCTCGAACCGCTCGGCGCCTTCAGACAACGGTACCTGGTCTTCAACGCAGGAAGATTCCTGGCATACGAGAAAAGATACTGCGGGCGAGATCGCTTCCCCGTGGCTGTGGCGACCGCTTCCGGTGTCGGGCACCGGGGACAGGATCTCGTTATCCACGGCCTGGCTACCAACCAACCGGGAAGACCAGTCGAAAACCCCAGGCAGGTGCCTTCCTACAACTACTCCAAGATTTTTGGTTCTCTCCCTCCGTGCTTCTCACGCGGAACCCTCGCCAACCTCAATGGCGGTCGCGCATCGACCCTGTTGGTTGGAGGAACCGCCAGCATTCGCGGCGAGAAAACCATGCACGAAGAAGATTTAGAGTTCCAAATCTCCGAGACACTCTTGAATCTGAATGCCCTGGTCGCAGCCGGATGCAACCAGCCCTACGATCCTGATTCGATTCAGCGCGGAGAATTGAACTTCCTCCATCGTTTCCGACACCTGAGAATCTACTTCCGCGACTTTCCACCGCCTGAGAACACGTTGCTTGAGCTGCTCGGACATTTTCCCCGCCTCGAAAGCCTCGAGATCGCCCAGGCCGACGTGTGCCGCCCGGGTCTTGTCATCGAAATCGAGGGTGCCGCATCGCTGCAAGCCTAAATCAGAAAAAGCCGATAGCTGATGAGAAGTGCGGACTGGCTGCCCGTTTAGGGAGGGGGAACGCCCTTGAGTTCGGACTTTCCTTCGAACTGGAGAGTCGGTGGCTCGTCATCGGTCCACGCGGGGAGCAGTGGGCCCGCAAGCGAAGGGTCGCACCACACGATGTCACGCGGGCCGGCCGGCAAGACAGCGGTCTGCACCAGGGTCTTCGAATCGACATCGATGATCTGCAGCCGGCCGTCGGCAAGGCCCACGACGACGAGCTTCCCATCGGGTGATGCGGCGACCCGCACCGGCACGCCGTCGAGGGCGATGCGCCATTCCTTCTTGATGACCGGACCCGTCTTTTTCTCGGCCTTCACCTTCCACAACACCAGCTCGCCAACTCCGTCGGGAAGCTCGCTTGCCACCGCTAGAATCGACCCGCCATCCACCGAGACGAGGTCCACCGGCGACCCGGCGACCGCGAATGTCGCCTGCGGGCTGAGGGTCCCCGGATCGGTAAAAATCACCTGCCCCCCGGCGGCGTCGGCGAGGGCGATGAGCCCGAGCGACGGCGAAAGACCGAAATGGCGGACATCCCCACCCAACGGCCGCCGATAGACCATCCGACCGTCACCGAGGTTCACCGCCACCATCGCGGTCTGGCCTTCTCCGACCGGATCACGTTCCAGGACCAGCAACACCGTGTTGTCGGCGATGATCGCGACCTGCCACGGGTGGCGGAAGTCGATCTCGTAGCGGTTCATCAGCGCACGTTCGGGATAACTCATGATCAGCAGTTGGTGGGCCACCACGAGGTAGCGATCGGGGAGGTCACCGAAATGCGGCATGGTCACGCCGTTGAGACGCTCGCGCACCGCCAGCGCGTTGAGATCGATCACGGTTGTCGTCCCGTTCACGAGGTCGGGGGCGAACAGGGTCCCCCCGGGCGCCGGGAACAACCACGCCACCGGGCCCGCCGGAATCGAGCGGACGGCGCCGGTCAACGGATCGACCAGTGCCACCGACTCGCCCGCCGAAGCCGCGATCAGACCGGGAGCGCCATCGTCTTTCGCCTGGGCCGCGCCCACCGACAGGAGGGCAACGACAAGAGACGCGACGACAAATGGTCGGACCATGACTTCACTTTACGCGACCACAGCGTTTTCGGCTAACCTCTCGTCATGACCGGTCTGACGATCGACCTCAAAAAACGAGCGCTCGACGAGGGATTCGATCTCGTGGGGGTGGCCGCGGCGGGCCCCGCCCGAACCGCCGACGCACTCGACCGCTGGCTCGCGCAGGGCATGCACGGTGAGATGGGCTACATGGAGCGCACCCGGGAGGTGCGCTCGGACCCCTGCAATCTGCTCGAGGGGTGCCGTTCGGTGATCGCGGTGGCGACGAGCTATCGCACGAGCTCCCCGCCGTCCTCTGGGGCCCCCGCATCCGACGGACGCGTCTGGGTCTCCCGCTACGCATGGGGCCGCGACTACCACCGCATCCTCAAGAAGAAACTGGTCCGGTTGGGTCGCTGGTTGGCCGCGACCCGGCCCGGTTGCGGGTGGCGGGCCTGCGTCGACACCGCGCCGGTCCTCGAACGGGAGTGGGCGGCCAGAGCCGGTCTGGGGTGGATCGGCAAGAACACCATGCTCCTCAACCGCAGGCTGGGCTCCGAGCTGTTTCTGGGGCTGCTGCTCACCGATCTCGAACTGGTTCCCGACCGCGCGGTCCCCGACCATTGCGGCACCTGCACCGCCTGTCTCGACGCCTGTCCGACCCGCGCCTTTCCCGAACCGGGGGTCCTCGACGCCAGGCGCTGCGTTGCCTATCTGACCGTCGAACACCGTTCTGAAATCCCGGCCGAGTTCACCCGAGACGTCGGGGTCATGGTTGCAGGATGCGATATCTGTCAGGAGGTCTGTCCGTGGACGCGGCGCGCCCCCGCGGATCTCCACCCCGAGTTCGCGCCCCACCCCGATCGTTTTCGTCCCCGTCTGGCGGACCTCGAGTCTCTGACCGAGGAGGAGTATCGCCAATGGCGCCGCGGCAGCCCGCTCAACCGCATTTCCTACCGGCAGTTCCGCCGCAATCTGGTGGTGGCGCGGCGCAACCAGCCGGCGCCGGAGGACTGAGATCTCGGCGCCGCGGGCTATTTCTTGACGGGTCGAACGACCATCGTCAGATCGCGGCCCTCGAGCCTCGTCGGCATCTGATCGACTTTCGCGATGTCCGAGAGATCGTCGGCCACCCGCTGCAGGAGATCGAAGCCGTTCTCGGGGCGCCGCATCTCCCGCATCCGAAACATGATCGTCACCTTGACGTGCTTGCCCTCTTCGAGGAACTTCCGCGCCTTGCGGGTCTTGGTCTCGAAGTCGTGGATATTGATGTTCGGCCGGTACTTGACTTCCTTGACCTCGACCGCGTGCTGCTGTTTCTTGGCTTCCCGGGCCTTCTTCTCCTGCTCGTAGCGGAAGCGCCCGTAGTCCATGATCTTGCACACGATGGGACGGGAGTTGGCTGCCACTTCGACGAGGTCGAGCCCCTTCTCACGGGCGAGCTTGAGGGCCTCCTCGACCGGCACCACACCGACCTGATTGCCCTCGTCATCGACCAATCGGACCGGTGAGAGTCGAATTCGTTCGTTGATGCGCACCTGGGGTGCATCTGGGTCGTCACGAAACGCGAACTTACGGATGATCGTCCTCCTATCGTTGCTGTTATTCGAGAGGTTGTTCCACGCCGTCAAACACGGGTGACACCGAGCCGGAGTATAGCATTGGGAACAGGAAAAACGCCGATCGCCAGCTGCTGTTCAGCCAACCGTCACCCATCGGACGGCGTCGACTCCACCGATCGACCAACGACGAACAGCACGGCCGTGATCACGATCGTGCCAATGACCATCAGCACCTCGGGGTTGATCCCGGTCGCGGCGTGGGCAGATAGCCGATACCGACCGCACAGCCCGCCGACGACAATGCGTAGGGCAGTTGCGTGCGGACGTGGTCCACGTGGTCGCACCCCGAGGCCATGGAGGACAGGATCGTGGTATCTGAGATCGGCGAACAGTGATCACCGAAAACCGCGCCGCCGAGGATGGCGGACACCGTCGATTCGAGAATGTCGAGATTGCCCGCCGAGGCTTCCAGGACGAGCGGCACCGCCAGGGGTGTCAGAATCGCCATCGTCCCCCACGATGTCCCAGTCGCAAACGACACCGCCGCGGCAACCAGAAACACCACGACGGGCAACAGGGCTGCCGGCACGTTGGGCCCGATGGCGCCCTTGAGAAAACCTGCGGTCGCCAGATCCGCGCACACCTGGCCGAGGGACCACGCAAGGGTCAGCACCACAAAGGCCATCAACATGCTCTTGAAACCGTCGATCGCCGCCGCCAACGCCTCGCGAACGCTCAGAATGTCCTGCACCACGGCGAGCAGGATCGCGGCCGCGACACCGACCAGACTCGCCCACAGCAGGACCGTGAACGGGTCGGACGCGCCGATCACACGACTCAACGACGCCGACGCGTCGCCGTCCGCAGCGAGGCTGGCCCGCCCAGTCTGATAAAGACCGACGAGGGTCGTCACCACCACCAGGAGGACGGGCACGACGGCGTTCCACCAGCGGGCCTTTTCGGCGTCCTTCGGAGCGAGCTCTCCGGAATCGAAATCGGCCAACGGTTGCGCCCCGGCGCCCATGATTTCGCCTGCGCGGGCACGCCGTTCGGCTCGCAACATCGGCCCATAGTCGCGACCCGACACCGAGATCATCAGGGTGACCACGAGCGCGAAGACCGGGTAGTAGGCAAAAGGAAGCGAACCCAGAAAGATCGAGAACGGATTCAGGTCGGACCCGGCTTTGTCGAGGGCGTCTCCGACCAGGGACACCTCATAGCCGATCCACGTTGAGACCAGCGCCACGCAGGCCACGGGCGCCGCGGTCGAGTCCACCAGGAAGGCGAGCTTCTCGCGGCTGACGTGGTGGCGATCGGTGACCGGCCTCATGGTATTGCCGACGATCAGGGTGTTGGAATAGTCGTCGAAGAAAATCGCAACGCCCATCAACCACGTCACCACCTGGGCCCGGCGGGGTGTCGTCGCGAACGGCTCCAACGCCCGCACCACTCCGAGGGTGCCCCCGCTCTTGCTCATCACCCCCACCATGCCTCCGAGGAGCATGGAAAAGACGATGATGCTCATGTGGTCCGAATCGACCAACGCGCCACGGATATTGGTGTCGATCAGCCGCAGGAAGCCCGTCGCCGGATCGCCCCCGGCGACCATGGTGGTCCCGATCCACACCGCCATCAAGAGCGCGATCAGAACATCGTGGAAGGCCAGCGCCAGTACCACCGCCACCAACGGCGGCAGCAGACTCCACCAGGTCCCGGATGCCGTATCGGCGCCGGGCAGGACGGCCATTACCAGCAGAACCGCAAGCAGGATCGCCGAGGTCTTCAACCAACGAGGCACGAAGGGAGGGTAGCACGGGGGAAGGAGGAATTAGGAATTTCGGATTTCGGATTTCGGATTTCGGAATGGCCGGCCTTGCGGGTGGGAAAGGGAGAAAGGGGGAAGGGGAGAAAGGGGGAAAGGGAGCCATCGCGATTTCGGATTTCGGATTCGGATTTCGGATTTCGGATTTCGGATTTCGGATTTCGGATTTCGGATTTCCAGCCAACCCCTACCCCTATAACTCAAAACTCACAACTAAAAACTAAAAACTCAAAACTCGAACCTGATAGCTCATAGCCCATAGCTCAAGCCCCAAGCCTCAAGCCTCAAGCCCCCGAGTCAGCTACCATGAGCCGGTGGCGACCATCGACGACGACGCACTGGTTCTCGACCACCACCCGTATCGCGACCGGCACCTGATCCTCGCCGTTCTCACCCGCTCCAACGGCGTCCAACGCGGCGTCCTGCGGCGCGCGCGGGGGGGCAAGACGCCGCTGGCCGGCGCGGCCCAGGTGTTGTCGCACGTCCACGTGGAGTTGTTTCAGCGGCCCCACGCCGATCTCGTAGATTTCCGGCAGCTCGAACTCGTTACCAGCTCGTTCCCCTTGGCGAGAGACCTCGCCACCTCGGCGGCCGGGTCCGTGGTGGCAGAGCTCCTGGCGACCTACTGTCCGCCCGGCGAACCGGCCGAAAGGTCTTTTCGACTTGGCGTCGCCGCCCTCGCAGCGCTGTTGTCGGGAAGGCCCGCGACCGTGGTCGTTGCGTACGTCCAGTACTGGACCCTCGCCCTGGGCGGGATCCTGGCGGATGCGGAGGACATTGTCGGCCTTGTCGGCCGGAGCGACGTGGAATTTCTCGCGAGATGTCGCCGTCAGAGCGTCGCCGACATCGCCGGACCGGTTCCTTCCGGGGCGGCCCGGTGGCTCGACCAACGGGTTCGCGAGGAAGCGGAAAGGCCCCTCCGGGCCCTCACCTTTTTCCGCTCGATGGTGGAGTGACCCGGTGCCGGACGATCTCCCCGCCCCGATCGGCCACCGACTTGAACGGGCCGGTGACGTCGTTCACGTGGTGCTCTCCGCGCCGATCCTCTCCGCACAGGTCCTGTCGTCGCTCGCCGCCACTTTCCGATCGGCCGCCGCCCGGACCGACCCGCGGCCGTTGGTCCTGCGCTCCGAGCACCCGACGGTGTTCCTCGCCGGCGCCGACCTTCGCGAAATCGCCGCGCTCGACTCCGCGACCTGCGTCGGCTATGCCGATCTCGGGCGAGCCGTCGTCAAGGCACTCGGAAGCCACCCCGCACCGACGGTGGCCGCGTGCGCGGGCTCGTGTTCGGGCGGAGGGTTCGATATCGCGTTGGCCTGCGATGCGATCGTCGCCGGAGCGAACGCCTCGTTCGATCACCCCGGCATTCGCCGGGGCCTCGTGACCGGGTGGACGGGCACCGTCTCGGCGCCGGACGCCATCGGGCCCACCGCCGCGCGGGCCCTACTTCTCGAGGGTCGGCGGCTCGACGCCGAGACCGCGTTGTCACTCGGCCTGGTGGCGAGGATCTGCGCCGATCCGGTTCGCGGGGCGGTTGAAAAAGCGCTCGAACTCGCCCGCCTCGAACCCTCCAGACTGGCTTCCTGGCGGCTCTTGAGGGGACGTCGTTTCGTTGACAGATTCCGCGCCTTCGTGGTACATAAATTATGACAACGTGGCGACTTGCCTTTTTCAACACCGGTTGAAAACCTCTCAGAAGCGTGGCTGCACCATGACTCTGTGGGGTGGCTACTGCCAACGGGGGGACGAATGAGCCGCAGAATCCTGCTCGCCGACGACAGCCTGACGATCCAGAAGGTTGTCGAGTTGACATTTGCCGACACCGACTTTGAAGTTCACGCGGTGTCGAGCGGCGACGAACTGGTCGCCAGGCTCCCCGAAGCCAGACCGGACATCGTGATCTGCGACATCATCATGCCCGGACGCGACGGCTATGACGTCTGCCAGGAGATCAAATCGAGCCCCGAGTATCTGCACCTTCCGGTCATCCTCCTGACCGGAACATTCGAACCGTTCGACCGCGACCGCGCGTTGGCGGTCGGCTGCTCCGAGATCATCACCAAACCGTTCGAGGCGAGGCGGCTCGTCGAGGCCGTGGAAAAACTGACCTCCGGCGCGGGGGCCACCCACCAACCCACCGGGGCCGCGCGTGAACCGGAGGTGTTCGACGACGGGCGCGTCACGCCGCCTCCGCCGATCACAGCCCCCGACGTGCTGGTCGACATCGAGTCCGACTACGACCTTGCCGACACCGCGATCACCGCGGACGCGAACGCCGCCGCGCCGAAGGCCAAGATCACCGATTCGGTTGAGGAAGGGCTTGACTTCACCATGAGCGGTTTTTCCGAGATGGAGACCGCCGGACGCGAACGGGCCGAGAGGGTCCTCGAAGCTCCGTCCGAGGGTCTCGATTTCGAGATCGACGCGGTGGAACAGATCCCGGATGCCGTCATGGACACCGCTCCGTTTCGCCACGAGGACATCGCCCCGGAGGCGTTCTCCGACCCAGCGGCGGACGACCCCTTCGTGACCCCTGAGCCGGACCTCGGAGCGGAGCCGATCCGGGCGGCGGACGTTGAGCCCTTTCCGACCGCTGATAAACAGGTGTTCGGGGAACCGGACGCGGCATCCGATCTCGACCGTAACCTGACGACGCCGATCAACGTGGCCGAGGTCATGGGGAAGGTCGCCGAAACACCGCCGCCGGTCCTCCGAGACCGCCAGGATCCCGTTCCGGCTGCCGATGAGATCGACGAGTCCAACGCCGACACCCAGGATATCGAGACCCGGCCGGAAACCCCGCCAGAGGCGCCCGCGCCGCCTGACGCCCCGTCTGTTCTGTCCGACGACGACGTCGACCGGATCGCCCATCGGCTTCTCGAGCTTTCAGGCGACCGGATCGATCGCATCGCCTGGGAGGTCCTCCCGGACATGGCCGAAATCGTGATTCGCGAACGGGTGCGCGAGATCGAGGCCGAAGTCGAGCGGAACGGCTCCTGACCCGCGCCAACCGATAACGAATTCAGGAGTCCGTTGTATCCTTGGCTGGCAACCCGGCTCGAAGCAACCCAACGGGTGATTTTTGCGAGGAAAATTTGAGAGATCGTCTCGACAAACTGACCGGCCTGCTTTCCGATCAGCTGGAGAACCTGGTGCTGTTGGATGTCGTCGACTCGACCCACGCGATGGCGCGACGGCTGATCGCCGGCATGGACGAGGAGGAACTGTCCCTCGGTGCGACGGTGATCATCGCCGACCAGCAGGAGCGGGGAGAGGGTCGGGGCGACCGGCAATGGGCCTCGCCGGCCGGCGGGCTGTATGTGAGCTGGATGCAGTCGGGCATCGACTCGGAGACCATCGCCCGCCTCCCCATGGTGGCGGCCGCGGCGGCCCTCTCCGCGGTCGAGTCGGTCGGCGTCGCCGACGCCTGCATCAAGTGGCCCAACGACATCCTGGTCGGCGGCAGGAAACTCGCCGGGATGGTGGTGTTCGCCCGCCACGGCGAAACCAATTGGGCCACGGTCGGGCTCGGCATCAACATCGAGACGACCCCGGTACTCGATGGCCCCAACGGCGTCGAGGCCACGTCGCTCGCCGATCTGGTGACGACGGGCGATCCGGAAGGTTGGCGCGAGACCGTGATCACCGCCTTCGTCAGCGGCTTGACCCGATCCCTGACCGACCCGGCGCCGGCACTGGCCACGTGGCGGCGGCACCTGACGCAGAAACCCGGTGATACCGTGCGGGTGCGACTCGCTTCCGCCAAGGAGGTTTCGGGGACCCTGGTTGCAGTCACCGAAGAGGGCTTTCTGCGCATCGCGGTCAACGGCGACGAGCAGGTCATCAGCGGCGGCGACCTCATCGAGAGCTGACGAACCTGGGGCTTCTCGAACACAGCGGCGCTGCCGGAGCGGTACGCTCACCAGCATCGATACTGAAGGTGGGCCAAGGCCCACCCTGCTTCGGACCCACCATCCGGACTGACGGGTAGGGTGGGCTTCAGCCCACCATCAGAGCCGTTCCATCGACGGAGAACAAACCCGAGAATCCCGCGCTCTCCCCTGCTCCCTTTCTCCTCTGCTCCTCCGCCCCTCTGCTCAGGAAACGCTCTTCAGTCGTTTGAGGAACCGCTCCGGCGGCTCGAAACCGGTGATCCGGAAGATCTCCTCGCCTCCTGAAAAGACAATCACGGTCGGCACGCCCATGACACGGTACTCGGTGGTCAGAGCCTGGTTGGCCTCGGAGCTGCGCGTGAGGTCGACCTTGAAACGCTGATATCCCGCAAGACCATCCCGGACAGCCGGATTGGAGAAGGTCTTCTCGTCCAGCTCCTTGCACGGCGCACACCAGTCGGCGTAGAAGTCGATGATCACCGGAGCGCCGCCCGCGATCGCCGCCTGCGCCGACCCGGCATCGTAGGGCTGCCATTCGAGATGGCCCCCACCGGCCTCTCCCGCCGCGTCGTGCGGCCGCAGACCGGGCGCCATCAGCACCCCTGCCACCAGCATCGCCGCCGACAGCAGCCGCATGACGCGATCGATGGTCGGCTGTTCGTGGCCAGTCCTATCGACCACCAGGAGATAGAGGGCCCCCAGCACCAGGACCCCCGCCATCAACCACCGGCCCGAGTCTCCCGGCATCAGCGGCGCGGCAAAGTAGGCCGCCATGGCGATGAGAATCACCCCGAACACCCGCCGCACTCCGATCATCCACATTCCCGAGGCCGGGAGACGATTGACGGCGCCGGTGAAGGTGCCGAGGATCAGATACGGCACACCGAGCCCGATCGCCAGGGTGAAGAACAGCAGGAAACCGAGGAACGGATCGCCCTTCTGGCCGACATAGGTCAGCAGGCCGACGACGAAAGGACCGATGCACGGCGCCGCCACGAAACCCATCACGAGTCCCATGATCAGGGCCCCGAAGACCCCGGTCCTGCCACCCGAGGCGCGTTGCGCCCAGGTCGGCACCCTCAGCTCCCAAAGACCGAACATCGAGGTCGCGAGGGACAAGAGGACGACCACGATCAGCCCCACCACCCAGGGGCTCTGGAGGGCGCCGCCGAAGATCGCTCCGCTGAGAGCGGCGAGCACTCCCAACACCGAGTAGGTGGCTGCGATCCCCAGGACATAGGCCAGGGCGAGCGGAAAGGCGCTGCCCTCCCGGTCCTTGGTCTGCTGGGTGAAATACCCCACCGTGATCGGGATCAGGGGAAAGACGCAGGGTGTCAAGTTGAGCGCGAGCCCGGCAAAGAACACGCCGAGCAAGAGCAGCGGCAGTGACTTCGAGGCGAGGTCCGCGGAACCGTCCTGAGTCGAGGCCCGGGCGGGAGCGCTCACGACCCGGTCGAAGAACTCACCGTTGACTGGACGCGACGAACTGCCGGCCGGAACAATTGTGATGTCGACCCCGGTGCGCACGGTTTCCGGCGGTAGACACTGGGTGTTGTTGCACGCCTGCGCGGTGACCGAGACCCGCAGCCGGAGGTCTCCGGCCGCCGATTCCGGGACCGCCAGACTGGCGACGATGACCGCCGTCTCTTCCCACACCATGATCGGCGTCTCGGAGAACTCGAACTCGAGAGCCTCGCCGCCGGGGAAACTGACGACCGGATTCAGCCAACCCTCCGGGAGCTCGAACTCGACCGTCGTCGGCCACGAAAACTCGTCCCCGGGATTGTCGGTGTTGACGTGCCAGCCCGGTTCGACCGAGATCTCGGCCGCGAGCCGCAGGTCCCCACCGGCAACCGCCGGCGCACGGTCGGTCACGAGGGTGACTTTGAACACGGGCTCCGACTCGAAGGCCTGGGCGCTGGCAAAGCCCAGGCTTCCGAATAGCAACACGGCCGCGCACACGATCTGTCGTTTCATCATCTTCCTTTTCGCCGGTACGTGGACCACGGATCGTCAGTCGGCATCGTCTTCCGGATCGAAGTCCGGAGCGAGCTGCAACACCAACTTTCGAACCTCATCGGAGTACCGCTTCCAGTTCTTGTTGACCAGGTCCGGGCGCCTGGTTACCGTCGCTTCGACGGCGCGCTCCAAACGCCAACGGCGGATCGCCTCGTGGTTGCCGGAGACTAACACCTCCGGCACCCGGCAATTCCCGACCTCGGGGGGTCTGGTGTAGCTGGGATGGTCGAGGAGACCGCGTTCGAAACTGTCGGCCGCCACCGATTCCGGGTCGCCAACCACCCCCGGGACCAAACGCGCCACGACCTCGATGACCGCCATCGCAGCGACCTCGCCACCGCCGAGGATGAAGTCGCCCAGCGAGACCTCCTCGATCCCCGAGATGTCAAAGACCCTTTCATCAAAGCCCTCGTACCGACCGCACAGCATGACCAAACGCTGTTCGCGGGCGAGCTCTTCCGCAAAGGCCTGATCGAGAACCCGGCCGCGGGGACCAAGGGCGATCATCCTTGGCCGCTCACCCTTCGACCCGACCTCGCGCAGGGCCTCGAGGACCGGCGGCGCCTGCAGCACCATGCCGGCTCCCCCACCGTAGGGCTCGTCGTCGAGTTGTTTCCACTTGTTGTCGGCCCACCCGCGCAGATCGTGCGCCTCGACGGCGACCACACCGCGCTCGATCGCTTTTCCCAGCACTCCGGTGGTGCGGAACGCGTCGAACAGCTGGGGGAAGATGGTCAGGACATCAAAATGCACGATCGGCCGTCCTCATTCTTTGGCGCGGTTCAGCGAAGCCCAAGGGGAACGTTCCGAAGTTTCAACGTTCCAACGTTCTAACTTTCTAACGTTCTAACGATTTAACGTGCCTCGATGGCGTCGTCGTCGAGCAGCCCCCGCGGCGCATCAATGACCACGAAGCCGTCCGCGATGTTCACCTCGGACACGATTTCCGGAACGTACGGAACCAGTCGTTCCTGGTTCCCGGTCCGGACCACGAGGCGGGACTGTCCCTCGCCCGGGTCGAGACCGGTCACCTCGCCGAGAACGTCGCCCTCGGGTGACCGGCATTCGAGACCGACGAGGTGGTGTTCGTAGTAGTAGCCCTCCGGAAGGTCTTCGAGCGCTTGTTCGGGCAGATAGAGAAACCGCCCCCGCCAGGCATCGGTGGCCTCACGATCGCGCACCCCCTTGACCGACAGCAGCCACTTCCCCTTGTGGAAACGCACCCGGTGGACGTGGAAGAACTCGAGCGGCCCCGACTCGTCTCCGACCCCGAACCGAACACCATCGGTCAGGCGCTCCGGGAAATCTGTGATGACGTCCACCAGCACATCGCCGTGGACACCGTGCGGCTTGCCCACCTGACCGACGATCAACCAACCGGTGTTTTCCTCGTCGGCGCCCGCCATGGGTTCTACTCGAGGATTTCGAGGACGAACCGTTTGTGAACCTTCATACCGGCGGCGGCAAGAAGGGTCCGGATCGCGCGCGCGGTACGACCCTGGCGGCCGATCACCTTCCCCAGGTCGTCGTTGTTGACCCGGAGTTCCAGCACCGTCGTCTGCTCGCCTTCCACTTCCGCGACCGAAACGTCCTCAGGATTGTCAACCAGAGCCTTTGCGATTTCTTCCAGCAGGTCTCTCATCGCACTCACGGGGAAGCTCCTTTCAGGAAAAGCAGGGTGCCCGGAAACTCATTCCGGGCGTGCATCACTGCTGCCGCTGAGCTTTACGAATCAAGGACTGCACGGTTTCAGAAACGCCCGCACCCTTGTTCCGCCAGGCTTCGACCTTTTCGAGGTCGAGGCGGATTTCCGGCGGATTGGGGTTCGGATCGTAGAAACCCACCTGCTCGAGGTAGTCGGCCTGGGTGTCCTTGCGCGAGTCCGAGACCACAACGCGGTAGACGGGGTTGTGCTTGGCGCCACCGCGCCGAAGTCTGATCATCAACATATTCTTTTCCTCCAAGGGCGGCGTTCATACCGCTCAGTCAGCCGATACCCAACTGTCGTTTGAGCGCCCGGGGGTCGGCTTTCCCCAGACGCTTCATGAGCTTACGCATCTGTCCATATTGACGCAAGAGGCGGTTGATCTCTTCAACGCTGGTTCCCGAGCCTTTTGCGATCCTCTTTTTCCGCGATCCATTGAGAAGCTGCGGGTGTCGGCGCTCTTTCGGCGTCATCGAGTCGATGCACGCCTCCATCCGCTTGAGCTGACGCTCCTGGCTCTCCCCAACACCGCCGGGCGGCAGAACCTTCCCCATCCCGGGGACCATTTCCATCACCGACTGCAGCGGTCCCATCTTCTTGAGGCTCTTGAGCTGGTCGCGAAGGTCCTCGAGATCGAACTTGTTCTTCTTGAGCTTGGCCTCGAGCCGTCGCGCTTTCTTTTCGTCGACGGCGTCCTGGGCCTTCTCCACCAGCGTGAGCACATCGCCCATCCCGAGAATGCGCCCCGCCATGCGATCGGGATGAAACTGTTCGAGGTCCGCGATGGTCTCGCCGACGCCGGCGAGAACGATCGGCCGGCCCACCACCTCGCGGATCGACAGGGCGGCGCCACCGCGCGCATCACCGTCGAGCTTGGTCAGGACGACGCCGGTGATATCCAACCGTTCGTTGAAGGCACGCGCGGAGCGCACCGCGTCCTGCCCGGTCATGGCGTCGGCCACGAACAGGATGTGCTTGGGCTTGAGAATCTCCTTCAGCCGCTGGATCTGGTCCATCAGGGAGTCATCGACGTGCAGACGGCCTGCGGTGTCGAAGATCAAGACCTGATAGCCCTTGATAGAAGCCTCACGGAGCGCCCGTTTTGCGATCTCTTCCGGATCGTCCATGTCCCGGGTGTCGACGGTCGGAATCGACGCCTTTTCTCCGAGCACCAGTAGCTGTTCGCGGGCAGCGGGCCGTGAAGTGTCCGCCGGCACCAGCAACGGGAACAGCCCCTTCCGCTCTTTGATCCAGCGCGCGAGCTTGGCAGCGGTGGTGGTTTTGCCCGAACCCTGGAGGCCTACCAGCATGATGACGGCCGGCCGGCCCTTGAAGTCGAGATCCGTGGTCTGCCCGCCGAGCAGGGAGACCAACTCTTCGTGGACGATCTTGGTCACCATCTGCGCCGGCGTCACCGAGCTCAAGACCTCCTTGCCGACGGCGCGCTCGCGGACCCGATCGATGAAACCGGAAACGACCTCGACACTGACGTCCGCCTCGAGCAGCGCGAGGCGGATCTCGCGCAGGGCGGAGTCGATGTGGTACTCGGTCAGATGGCCCTCGCCGCGGAGGGTCTTGGTGACTCGAGCGAGGCGTTCCTGGAGTCCTTCCAACATAGGGGCGGCAGTCTAAGGGAGAGGTCGATTCAGGTCAAGCTTCGTGTCCTGAGGACTTTGCCTCCGAACGTTCGCTCCAGCGCCACCCCGCCGTCGGCGAAACTCCTTGAGACATGCAGGTTAGGTACAATGGGGGGTGAGATGGGCGCCAAGCAGCCTTTGCTTCTGAACCCGGGTTGTCCGCCGCACGGTGACCCGGGAATCACAGCCGTTCTCGACCTCGCCACGGCCGTGTTGTCGGCGACGTGGGTCGAACTCGTCCTGACGCCCGATGCCGACATCCCCGGCCGAACCTACGTGCGCGGAACTCCCGACGGCAGCGGTACGACTCACGACCTCGACGTCGGCGACGAGATCACTGCGACGCTTCGCTTCGGCGGCGTCTCCAACCCATCAACCGAAGTCCTTCGCACTCTGGCCGCAGCCCTGGCGATAACCCTCGATTGCCACCGACTGCGGAGCCAGACGGCCGTGCTCCGCGCGGCCCTCGACTCCACTTCAAGCTCGGTCCTGCTGTTCGACTGCCGCGGCGACATCCTCTACGCCAACCCTCCGGCGGACAGCCTGCTCTCGCTCCAGACCGAGGATGAGCTGCTGGTCGATACCGAGGAGCAGACGACCCTGCCGCTGTTCTCCGTTGTCTCGTCGGTCGTCGAACGGGTCACCTCGGCGGGTCCGGAGGAGCCTGCTTGGCGGGGCACGCTGCAGGCCAGGGACGGGCGGGTGCTCGCCTGCGAGGTCACCCGTCTGACGCACGTGGCTTCCCTCCCCAACACCGTTCTGGTGCTCCTGCAGTACCTGGGTGCGGAGCCGGCGGTCCGCATCGAGGTATTTTGTTCGACCCACAACCTCAGTCCCCGCGAAATCGAGGTGGTCCAACTGCTCGTCGAGGGTCTGACGACGGTTGCCATGGCTGAACGATTGAGCATCAGCCCCCACACCATCCGCGACCATCTCAAGAACCTCTACCGGAAGACCGGCGCGAGTTCACGAGGCGAGCTTCTCGGTCTGATTTCCCGAGCCGCCCCGGCAACCACGATCGACCGTTATAATGGGTAGGGAGGCCCGCCAGGGCCGAACGGAGGTCAGCATCATGTCCCGATTTCGCATCATTGGTCTCGTCGCCGCGTGTCTTGTTCTCATTGTGGCGCTGGCCGGCGCAGAGGGTTACGTCGTCATCTTGAAAAGCGGCCACAAGCTGCGGTGCAAGGAACCGATGGTCATCGACGGGCCCAACGCCATCATCACCCTCTCGACCGGAACCATCACCAGTTACCCGCTGGAACTGGTGAATCTGGTGGAGACCGAACGCTACAACCAGCTCGGGCTCGGCGACGCGCTGATCATCGACGAACTGACGACCGAAGGTGAGGCCTTGGCGAAGCCGACTCCGCCAAAGTCCCTCGCCCAGTACACGGATCTTTCCGGCGGCCAGAAGGTCGCCGGTGCACCGACGCTGGGGTCCACATCTGAACCGATCCCATCCCCGACGCCGGGCATCAAGCTGCAATCGGTGCAGTACCACGACGACCGCATCGACCAGGCGTTTTCCAAGGTGTTCGACGACAAGGAACTCCTGCTGTACAAGACCAGCCAGGGAACCGAACCCGAGTATTACTACGTCCAGACCGTCACCGACTCCGAGCGCGAGGTGTTCAAGGCCCTCGAGGTGGTTGCGGAGGCGTACGCCTTGATCGTCCAGATCCACGAAGAACTGGCCCCCAAGGCCGTCGAACTGCAGATGATCCAGACCTCCGGCAAACCGGCGGGCACCTTCCGGCTGACCCCGGAGCTCGCTCGTGAGTTGGCCACCGGGCAGGTGGCGATCCAGACCTTTTACATCAAACACGTGATCTTCTAGAAAATTTTGAATTTTGAATTCTTAATTTTGAATGAACGGCCACACGGTCTCGCCGGACTCTGACGCGTCTCGCGTCGACGTCGCCGTCGTCGGCGCCGGGCTGGCCGGTCTCACCGCTGCGTTGCGGCTCGCGCAGGGCGGTCTCCGGGTGCGTGTGTTCGAGCGCTACCCCCGTCCCGGAGGGCTCGCACGCGTGCTCGACATCGGCGGTGAGGCGATCGAGGCCTTTTACCACCATCTCTTCACGACCGACACGACCTACGTCGCACTCGCCGAGGAACTCGGGCTCGCCGACGAGATCGAGTGGCTGCCATCTCGCATGGGGATCTGGGCTGAAGAACGGCTGTGGGATTTCGGCACCCCCCAATCGCTGCTGCTCTTTGGTCCCCTGGGGGTCGTCGACAAAGTGCGGTTCGCTGCCTCCACCCTGATCATCCAGCGGATATCGGACGCTTCGAGGTTTGAAAACGTGACGGCGTCGGAGTGGATCCGGCGCCATCAGGGCGAACGGGTCTGGCACACGATCTGGGGGCCGCTGCTCTATCAGAAATTCGCCGAAGAAGCCGAGAACGTCGCCATGGTGTGGTTGTGGAAGAAACTCAGCCTGCGCGGGCGGTCGCGGTCCTCCTCCGGGCTCGGCGAACGCCTCGGCTACATGCGGGGTTCATTCGCACGCCTGGTCGCAGCTCTCGAGGACCGTCTCGAGCAGCAAGGCGTCGAGCTCCACCTCTCCGAGGCCGTCCAGCGGGTCGACACAGCCGGCACCGGTTTCGTGATCCAGACCCGGGGCCGCTCGTACGAGGCGCAACGGGTCCTCGTCGCGGCCGCCGTCACCGACCACCTCGAGATTGCCGGCCACCTCCTTGAAAGGGATGAAAAGACCGCGCTCGAAGGCCTCAAGGCCACCGGCGCCATCTGTACGCTCCTCGAACTGGAACGGTCTCTGACGCCGTACTACTGGCTCAATATTGCCGATCCCGACATGCCCTTCGGCGGTCTCATCGAGCACACCAACTACATCCCCGCCGAACGCTACGGGGGCAGAATCATCCTCTACATCTCCAACTACCTCTTTGCCGACCACCCTCTCTACCGGGCCTCGAAGCGGGACGTCATCGCGGCTTACACCCCGGCTCTGAAAAGGGTCAACCCCGCATTCGACGAATCGTGGATCCTCGACAGCCACCACTTCCGCGCCGACTCTGCGCAGCCCGTGGTCACCACCGGCTACAGCGCGAAAATCCCCGCCTTCCGGGCCTCGACGCCCGGTCTCTACCTCTGTTCGATGGCCCAGATCTACCCCGAGGACCGCGGCCAGAACTACGCCATCGACTACGGGCAACGGGTTGCGCGGATCATCCTGGACGACGTTCAGTAGTCCATATTCAATTCAAATTCGTAGACCCGATTTCGTCGCACCGGCGGCGCGACGAAATCGGGTCTGCGAATTTGAGGAGACCATTTTTTCAAACCGGAAGGTCGATGGATCAATGGTGTACTATTGAGCCGCCCGTCGATGACGGGCTGAGCTTTTATCTGGAGGCGTTCCCTGATGGCTGGTAAGGCAGTAGAGATCACCGACGCGAACTTCGAAGGCACCATTCTCAATGCAGGCAGACCGGCCCTGATCGATTTCTGGGCGGTGTGGTGCGGACCGTGCCGCGCCATCAGCCCGATCGTCGAAGAGCTGGCGGACGAGTACGCGGACCGCATCGTGGTCGGCAAACTCGATGTCGACGCGAACCGTGAAACCGCGGTGAAATACGGTATCCAGGCCATCCCGACCCTGCTCCTCGTCAAAGACGGCGTGGTGGCGGATCGGATCGTCGGTCAGACAGACAAAGCGAGTCTCGCATCGAAGCTGGACAGCCTCCTATAGTTTCCCGGGTCGAGACCCCCCGCGCCGGCCACCGAACCGGGTTTTCGAGCCGACTCTGCGCTCGGGCGTCATGTGACGCGCACGGAGGGGTGCGATGAAAGTACGGACCGTCGGTGTTGTCGGTGCGGGACAGATGGGTGCCGGAATCGCGCACGTCGCCGCCGCTGCCGGGTTCGACGTGGTGCTGACGGACATCGAGGCCGCCGTCGTCGAACGGGCGATGGAGTCCATCGACCGCAATCTCGACCGGCAGATCAAGAAGGGCACGGTGACTCCCGAGAACAAGAGCGCGGCCCTGAACCGGATCACCGGCAGCACCCATCTCGCCGAACACCGGCGCGCCGACCTCGTCATCGAATCCGCCGAGGAGTCGTATCCCATCAAGGCAGAGATCTTCCGCCAGCTCGACGGGCTCTGTGGGCCGGCGACCATCCTTGCATCCAACACCTCGTCCATCTCCATCACCAAGCTGGCAGCGGTCACCGGCAGGCCGGATCTCGTCATCGGCATGCACTTCATGAATCCGGTGCCGCTGATGCGCCTCGTCGAGGTGGTCCGCGGCCTGGAGACCTCGCACGACACGGTCGCCACGGTCTTTCGGATCGCCGAGACGATGGAAAAGACACCCGTCGAGTGCAACGACCACCCCGGTTTCGTGTCCAACCGGCTGTTGATGCCGATGATCAACGAGGCCGTGTTCGCGGTCGCCGACGGCGTCGCTTCGGCCGAAGCGATCGACCAGATCATGACCCTCGGAATGAACCACCCCATGGGGCCTTTGAGCCTCGCGGATCTGATCGGCCTCGACAACTGCCTGAGCGTCATGCGGATCCTCCACCAGGAGCTGGGCGACCCGAAATACCGCCCCTGTCCCCTGTTGGTCAGGATGGTCGACGCCGGCATGCTCGGGCGCAAGTCGGGGCGCGGCTTCTTCGACTACCGGGAGGACTGACGCCGTGCTCTGTCAGACCTGCGGTACCGTCAACCGCCCCGACCTCGAAATCTGCCGAAAGTGCGGCAATCGACTGCTGGTGGTCTCGGGGGTCAATGACCGTGAGATCGAGCCGACCGACGAGTTCTTCGTCCAGGCCCAGGAAGAATTCGAGGAGAACATCCTCGAACGGCTGACCGGTCTCGAGGACAGCGTGCGCCGGTTGTCGAGCGCGGTCGCTGCAACGGCGCAACATGTGGCTCAGCTCGAACACAATCTGACCGTCGCCCACGCCGGGATCCAATCACTCGGCGGGCTTCTCGAGACCCAGGGCATCGTGACCCGGGTCGAGGTCGTCGACGGATGGGAGCGAACCGCCGACCAGGAACTGCTGTCGCGCGATCTTTCACGCCGCTTCCGCGCCTATAACGCCCGCATCGTGTCCCAGGCCAATCACTCCGGGCTTGCCACCGAGAAGTTCAGGAGCAAGCTCCGCGCCCTCGAGCTCGCGTTGCTCGGCGCCGACACCGGGAGCGTCCGCGACCTGCTGACCGAACTTGTCAGGATGGCGCCGGACAATGACGAGCTGTGGTCCTTCATCGGCGAGGCCGCGTTCGAATCCGGAGAGCTGGATACCGCGCGGATCGCCTTCCGGCGGGTCCTCGAGCTGCGGGGCCCGCAGTTCGAAGCCCTGGTCCACCTCGGGGCCGTGGCCTCGGACCTCGGTCTGTGGTCAGAGGCGGAAGAGGCCCTCTACCGGGCCCGCGACATGGCCCCGGAGACCTTCCTGCCCCACTTCACGCTGGGCGCCCTGAAGGTGCTGCGCGGACAACACGACGACGCCATCGCCCATCTCGAGAAAAGTCTTTCTCTCGATGAAACGGCCCAGAGCTGGTACCTGCTCGGCACCTGCCGGCAGGAGCTCGGCCAGGGCGGACGCGCCATCGCCGCCCTGGAGCGCGCGATCGAGCTCGCCCCGGATTTTGATGACGCCCTCTACCACCTCGGGATCGCCTACCTGCGGCGCGGCTGGACCAAAAAGGCCCTGGCCGCGTTCGAGCGGACCCTGCGGCTGGACCCGCAACGGCTGCAGTACCAGGCGACGGTGCGCCTCCTCACGGGCTCGCCCCCTGATTCGCTGTCGCCGCGGGCGGCCGGACTGGTGCGAAGGGCGGAAGCAGCGCTCGACGGCAGCGATCACGATCGCGCTCTCGACTTGTTTAACGAAGCGCTCGAAATCGAACCCGGTGCGCCGTTGCTGCTGGCGACCGCGGCGCTGCTGGCGTCGGCCTCGGGGCGCACCCGCGAAGCGGTCAACCACGCTCATGCGCTGCTGCAGGACCCCAGGGAGGACTCGCCCTTTACGGCGGCGGCGGTGGTGGCGCTTCTGGAGTCGCTGCGTCAGGCCGGAAAACCGCACACCGCCAGACGATTCGCCCGCCGGCTCTACGACGACGAGGGCGCAGGCCAGCTCGCCCACGGTCTGGCAGCCTACGAACTGGCGCTGATCGAATCGGAGATCGGGGACGAACTCGATGCCGCCCGTGATCTGGCGCGCGAAGCTCTGGAGATCGCCCCCAAGGAACTCCGGCGATACCCGCTGGCGGCCCTCGGGTCGATCGCGCTGAAACTCGGCAGGTATCGCGAGGCCATGCAGTATCTCGAACAGGCCGCTCAATCCGGGTTCGAACCGCCGCAGCTGCGGCAGCTCGCGCTCGCCCACCACGACCCTGACCACGCCCCGCTTGCCGACACCGTCCGCGGCGGCAAGCACGGGGCCGCGGAACCCGGTATTGATCACGAACTGCTCGGACACGTTCGCAGACTCGGAGGGCTGTCGGCCCACCTCAAACGGAATCACCGGCCGGGGCGAAGTGCCTCGCGCCGCCAGACGGAGTAGATCATGCGCTGGAGCCGGACCTTCGTTCACACCCTTCGACAAGACCCTTCCGACGCCGAGGTCGTCTCGCACCGCCTGATGACCCGCGCCGGGCTCATCAACAAGCTCGCCGCCGGGATCTACAACTACCTGCCGCTCGGGTGGCGGTCACTGGCCAAGCTCGAGGTCATCATCCGTGAGGAGATGGAGCGCGCCGGGTCCGCTGAACTGGTCCTCCCCGCAGTCCAGCCGGCCGAGCTCTGGCAGGAGTCCGGACGGTGGTTCGAGTATGGGCCCGAACTGCTGCGGATCAACGACCGCCACGACCGCGAGTTCTGTTTCGGTCCGACCCACGAAGAGGTCATCACCGACATCGTGCGGCGAACCGTCACCTCCTACCGACAGCTCCCGGTCAACCTCTTCCAGATCCAGACCAAGTTCCGGGACGAGATCCGGCCGCGTTTCGGGCTCATGCGCGGGCGCGAGTTCATCATGAAGGACGCCTACACCTTCCACGCCGATGCCGAAGACCTCGACCTGGCCTACCGGGCCATGGAGGCAGCCTACTGCCGCATCTTCGAACGGTGCGGGCTCGGCTACACCCAGGTCGAGGCCGACACCGGCAACATCGGCGGCTCCGAGTCGCACGAGTTCATGGTGCTCGCGGACACCGGTGAGGATGCCATCCTCTCGTGCCCCGCCTGCCACTACGGCGCCAACGTCGAAAAGGCGGTCGCCGGACCGGTTGCCGAGGCCCCGCCGTGGCCTCTGGCGGCCTCCAAACAGCCTGAAACCGTCCATACCCCGGCGATGCGCAGTGTCGACGAAGTCGCCGCCTTCCTCGGCGTCGCCCCCGCCCACCTGATCAAGACCCTGATCTTCGAGACAGACGAGGAGTTCGCGGCCGTCCTGATCCGCGGCGATCTCGAGGTCAACGAGGTCAAACTCAAGAACGAGCTCGGGTGCACCCACCTGCAGCTCGCTTCCGAGGCGAAGATCGAGGAGATCACCGGCGGGCCCCAGGGTTTTTCGGGCCCGGTGGGCCTGACCGGTGTCCGGATCCTCGCCGACCCCACCGTCATGGGTCTGGCAACGGCGGCGACCGGCGCCAATTCAGCCGACAAACACCTGATCGGGGTCGTTCCAGGCCGCGACTTCGAGCCCTCGGCGATCGTCGACGTCCGGCTCGCCGCAGCCGGCGACCCGTGCCCGAAGTGCAGCGAGGCCGATGATCGAGAAACGCGGCATCGAGGTCGGCCACATCTTCAAGCTCGGCACCAAGTACTCCGAGAGCATGAACTGCCGGTTCCAGGATGCCGATGGCGACGAACATCCCATGATCATGGGCTGTTACGGGCTCGGCGTCAGCCGGACGGTCGCCGCCGCGGTCGAGCAGAACCACGACGACAAAGGCATCATCTGGCCGCTGCCCCTGGCCCCGTACGAGGTTGTCCTGGTGGTGCTCAACTCCGACAAGGAAGCGGTGGTCGAAGCCGCGTCGGCGATCTACGACGATTTCCGCGCCGCCGGAGTGGACGTCCTCTTCGACGACCGTCCCGAACGCCCCGGGGTCAAGTTCAACGACATGGACCTGATCGGGTTCCCGGTCAGGGTCGTGCTCGGCCAGCGCGGGCTCGACAACGGCGAGGCCGAGGTCAGTCTCCGCAAAGACGGCGAAAAACGGATGACGCCCCTCGCCGATCTCGTGCCCGCGGTGCAGGGACTGCTCGAGGAATTGCGGGGGGCGGGGTAGTCTCACGGATGGGGATAAACCGGCCCCTACGGCGTTGAGGGGCAGCATGAATCCGAATTACAGGGTTGGTCCCCGCCGCCACGCCCGTTTCAGAAAGACGTAGGCAGGTCCTTCAGGGCCTGCCACCACTGTCGCCGATATCAGCCTCTCGCTGAGAGACGTGTTTGCCGTAGGATGCCTTTTCGGACGGCATTCCCGGGAGGAGCCACCCTCAACATTGTTGGCCCGAATCAACCCCCCGACGTGAATGATCGAGTGTCCAACAATATTGAAAATGGCACCTCCGCCGTGCGCGGGCCGTTTCCGGGCGCCCTTCCCGTGAGGATGCGAGGCACCTCCGCCGCACGAAAAACGTCTCCGAACATCTTCCGGGCTTCGACATCCCGATTCTCCGGGCAGCATTGCCCGTGAGTGCCCCCTCCGAAGATGATTGCGCCCGAAGCATCCACTCATGTGGAGGCCAGACGATCGCAACATCATCGGAGACGGCACGTCCGGTGAACGTGGGCCGTTTCCGAGCGCGCTTCCCGTTCGGTGCCAGGCTATAGCCAGGCACCGCCACCGCATGCGAATCCACCCATGCTGAGCACTCGAACGCTTATTGTCGGAAGGTCGTTGCGATGGAATTCAAAACTCAAAACTCAAAACTCAAAACTCGGTCGACATCGCGAGCACCTTGCTCGCGATGTCGACCATCTCGCCGTTTGCCTGCACGAGCACCTTGAGGTCCGACCCCATCCCATCCGGATCGAGGAGCCTCTTGACCTCCTGTCGCGCCGAAAAGGTTGCGGCGTCGATCTCCACCTCCATCCCGAGGCCCCGCTCCTCGAGCTCCTTCGCCAGACCCGCCCGCACCAGAAACTCGGCCAGCGGCCACAGCCCCACTTCCACCCAGCCCTCCTCGCGGCCGGCGGCCCGGAGGTCGTCCCAGTTGACGTGGGCGGTGATATCGGTCTCTCCCGGGGCCTCGAATGGATCGCGGCCGACCCGGTGCCGCCGAAATGTCGCCAGCGAACCGCCCCGGCGTCCACGGGGGTTGTAGAGCCGGGCGGTTTCGTAGCCGTAATCGAGCACCAGCATCAGCCCGTCGGATCCTGCAACTCGTAGGGCATCCCGGTGCGACGCAACCGCCCCCAGATTGGCCTCGGCGACCTGACCCTCCTCGAGCACCACGTCGTGGCTCCCGAAGTACGCCGTCACCTCGTCGCGGGGCGGGCGCTCCGACCAGGCCAGGACCCCCTTCTCAACGGTGACCCACATCTCCCGGAGACCGCCGTCGCGACCGACCGCTCGTGCGACCGGGAGGGCGTCGTAGAGCTCCGATGCATGGATCACAGTCGGTCCCGGCCTTGTCCCGATCTCGGACAGATCGCTGCAAAAGACCGTTGAGTCCCCAACCCGGTCGAGGGCCCTTTGCCTCATGGCGTCGGACCGCTCCACCGCCACCACGCTCTCGATCACCGCGGCCCTTGTTCCACCGAGGGACTCCGCGAGACCGGCCAGAAAGCTGCCATCACCCGCCGCCAGATCGATGATCCGCAGCGGCCCGGTCGCCCCGGCGAAACCACTCATCAGCCGTGCTACGACCCGTGCGTACCACCCGGATGCGGTGGGGGCCGTCAGGTAGTCGGCGGCACGCCCGTAGCGGGGAGAGGCCGACGAGTAGTAACCGTGGACGGGGTGGTAGAGCGCCAGCTCCATGAACACGTCAAACGGCACCGCGCCCCCGCGCGACACGATCTCGTCAACGATCCACGACATTCGGACATTGTAGGCCGAAACCCGGATGCTGGATGCGGTCTCAGCCGTAGAAACTGACGCCCGGACGGCAAGAAACCGATCGCGTTCACCGGACGTGCCGTCTCTGACAATGTTGGGCACTCGAATGCGCGCTTGCGAGTCCGCGGCAAGGGCCCAATCATTGTCAGAGGGGGCACTCACGGGCAACCGCTCCGAGAACATCGGGATGATCACGCCGGAATGCCCCGTCCCGGAGAGAAATCCCGCAGCGAAGGGATCAAATATCCAATATCCAACATCCAAAAACCGATTCCGCAGAGCCCGTTCGGCGTTCCTGGGGGGTGCGCTTGTCCTTGCGCTCCGGGCGCCCGTGTGCTATAAAACCCGCTGCTGCTTTCGATTGGAAAGTGGGCCCGAGGCCCACTTTTTTTTCTGCAGCGAGGAGCCACATGAAGATCGATCAGGCAGTACAGGACCAGCTCGCCGCGGTCGCGGCGGATGAGGGGCTCGAGCTGCTCGCGGCGGAGGTCGTGGGCTCCGGCCCCAAGACCATTCTGCGTCTCGTGGTCGACGGTCCGGACGGCGTCAGCCTCGAAAAATGCGCGGTTGTGTCCCGCCAGGCATCGGCGATCCTCGATGTCGAGGATCCGATCGAGCATCACTACACCCTCGAGGTCTCCTCCCCGGGTCTCGACCGGAAGCTCTACTCCACGGCCGACTTTGAACGATTCGCCGGCCGCCGCGTCACGATTCGAATGAAACCGACCTATCGCGAGCACCGGGCCCTCAACGGTGAGCTCGTGGGCCTGACCGACGGCGGACTCGTGCGGCTCGTCGCCGACAACGGCCAAGACGTGAATCTGCCGTATGACGAGATCTTCGAAGCCCGCCTCGACGTGGACTGGAACTCGATCATGAAGGAAGGGAAAACCCGTTCATGAAGCTCGACATCAACATGCTCGTCCGCCAGATGGCCGCAGAACGCGACATCGAGGCCGACACTCTGGTGGACGCGGTCGCGGAGGCGATTTCGTCGGCCGCGCGCAAACACTACAAGGAACGCAACGTCTTCACCAAGATCGACGTCGAGACCGGCGAAGTCGAGTCGTGGACCGTTCGCGACGTGGTCGAAGAGGTCGAGGACGAGGAGATCGAGCTCACCCTCGAAGAAGCGCGCGCCATCGATCCCGGCGGCGGAGATCGGCGGCATCGTCAAGCTCGAGCCCCTCGACACCTCGGTGCTCGGTCGCATCGCCGCGCAGTCCGCGCGGCAGGTGCTCTTCCAGAGGGTTCGCGAGGCCGAACGTGCGGTCGTCTTCCGCAACTACTCGAACCGCGTCGGCGACATGATCAACGGCATCGTCAAACGGATGGACCGGGGCGCACTCATCGTCGAACTCGGCGACACCGAAGGCGTCATGCCGCGCAGCCACCAGGTCCGCCACGAACGCTACAGCCAGGGCGACCGGGTCCGCGCGGTCGTGGTCGACATCACCATGGACGCCAACCGCCCGCAGGTCGTGCTGTCACGGACCTCGCCCGTCCTCCTCGAGAAGCTCCTCGAGATGGAGGTGCCGGAGATCTACGACGGCACCGTGATCATCAAAAAGTGCGTCCGCGAGCCCGGAGAGCGGGCCAAGGTGGCCGTCACCTCGAGAGACTCCGACGTCGACCCGGTGGGTGCGTGCGTCGGCCTCAAGGGATCGCGCGTGCAGGCGATCACCCGCGAGCTCAAGGGCGAGAAGATCGACATCATTCCCTTCAACAGCGACACCGTCACCTTTGCCCAGAACGCCCTGTCGCCCGCCAAGATCAACCGGGTCGCGGTCCGCGAGGAGCCCGTGACCGCCGTCATTCGCGACGAAGACGGGCGGCCGGTGCTCGACGAGAACGGCGAGCCGATGACCGAGGAGCGCAAAGAAATCGTGCTCGATGTCATCGTCGGCAGCGAACAGCTGTCTCTGGCCATCGGCAAGCGCGGCCAGAACGTGCGCCTGGCCTCCAAGCTGCTCGACTGCCGGATCGAGATCAAGAGCCAGGAGGCGGTCAAGGACGAGCTCGCCTCGGCGCTCGCCTCGATGCTGCGCGAGATGGAAGGCATCTCCGAGGAGGACGAGATTCCCGAGCTCGCGGCGGTAGGTGCCCCGGTATCGTACGACGACCTGGTTCCCCTCGAAGAGATGGAAATGCTCACCGAGCGCCTCCGCGAACGTCTCGAGGGCCACGGTATTCACACAGTGCAGGACCTTCTCGCGCGCGATGCGGGCGAGCTCTCCAACATTCCGGGCATTGGGCCCGTAACCGCGAAAAAGCTCCTCGGCATGGCCAACCAGACGCTCGAGGAGAGTCTTTCCGACGCAGCGGAATCCGTCGTCGGGGAGGAGTGATCGTATGCAGCAACTCCGAGTCGTCGACCTCGCACACACCATGGGAATCTCAGCTACCGAGCTGATATTCAAGTTGCGCTCGATCGGCGTGACAGTGGGCAGCGAGGAGGACACCCTCGATCTCACAACGGTGCGGGCGATCATCACGGGTGAGACCCTGCAGCGGCGCCCGCGTGAGGTCATTGTTCGCCGCGAGAAGAAGGAAGACGAGACCGCCCCGATCTCCGCCAAGGACCGGCTGGCCCGCCGCCGGCGTCGCCAGGTTGTGGACACTGAAAAGGAGATCCAGGAGGTCATTACCGAGAAGGACCTCGAAACCGACGGCGAGGACATCTCAGCCGAGGCCGCGGAGGCCGAAGTCGCTGTCGAGGTGGTTGCCGGCGAGGGGGCCGAACTCGAAGCAGCGCCCGAGGTCGAAGAAGTCGTCGACGAGGATGTCGAGGGCGACGAAGACGAAGGCGACGAGGACATCGAGGTCAAGCCAGAGGTCGAGATCACCGAAGAGGAACTGACCGCCCGGCGGGGCGAGGAAGACGAGGAGCACTCGCCGAAACGGGTTCGCCCGAGCCGCGCCAAGACGCCGCTGGAACAGAGCCTTCGCGAGTTGTCTCCGGACGAGATCCGGCAGCGGCTGGCGGACCAGAAAAAGGTCGAGAAACAGCGCAAGGCAGCGGCTGCGGACACCAAGGGGCCCGGCCGCAAGGCAAAATCGGCCGCAGACGCCAGAGAGATCCGCGATCTGCTCAACAAGTTCGAGGAGCAGAAACTCAAGGGCCAGCAGGAGGGCAGCGGCCCGACCAGGCCCGCACCGCGTCCCTCCGGGGGACGCCCGACCAAGAAAGGCCGGCGCCGTCCGCAGGAAGACGATCGCCGCACCGCGCCGCCCAAACCGACCAGGACGATCCAGTTCAAAGACGGCGAAAAACCGGAAGGGCCGATCATCCTCTCCGAGATGGTCACCGCCCGCGAGCTCGCCGAGAAGCTCAATGTGACCGCCAAGGAACTGCTCGGGCTGCTGATTCAAAAGGGCATGATGGTCACCACCAACCAGTCCCTGCCGCACGAACTGGCGGAGGAGATCTGCGCCGATCTCGAAATCGAGGCGATGGTGGCCTCGGCCGAGGAACTCATCGAGTACGAGCGTGAGGAGAGCCTGGAAGAAGTGGGTCCGCAGCTCCCGCGCCCGCCGGTGGTGACGGTGATGGGACACGTCGACCACGGCAAGACCTCGCTGCTCGACGCCATCAGATCGAGCCGGGTCGCCGAGCAGGAAGCGGGCGGGATCACCCAGCACATCGGCGCCTCGCGCATCGAGTCGACCGACGGGCGGGTCGTGGTGTTCGTCGACACCCCCGGCCACGAGGCCTTTACCCAGATGCGCGCCCGCGGCGCCCAGGTCACCGACATCGTGGTGCTGGTGGTCGCCGCCGACGACGGCGTCATGCCCCAGACCAAAGAGGCCATCACCCACGCCCGCGCGGCCAACGTGCCGCTGATCGTGGCCATCAACAAGATCGACAAGGCCAACGCCAACCCGGATCGGGTCAAGCAGCAACTCGCCGAATTCGAGGTTCTGGTGGAGTCGTGGGGCGGTGAAGTCCCGTCGGTGGATGTGTCCGCCAAAAAGAAAGAGGGGATCGACGATCTCCTCGACGTGATCCTGCTGGTCGCCGAAATGAGGGACCTCAAGGCCTCGGCCGAGGGCGCCGCCCGCGGCGTCGTGCTCGAGGCGCGCAAGGAAAAGGGCCGTGGCATCGTCGCCACCGTCCTCATCCAGCAAGGCAAGCTCGAGGTCGGCGACTACTTCTTCTGCGGGTCCACCTGGGGCCGCGTTCGCGCCATCGCGGACGACACCGGCGCGCGGATCGATGTCGCCGGACCGTCGGACCCGATCGAGCTCACCGGTTTCGAAGTCGTGCCCGCCGCCGGCGATGTCCTGCAGGGCACCGAGAGCGAGGCCAAGGCCGTCGAGGTGGCCAGCTACCGCAGCCAACGGGACCGCGACGAGAATCTGACCTCCGGCCGGAAGATCTCCCTGGACAACCTGTTCGACTCGATCGCGGAAAGCGAGACCCAGGAGCTCAACATCGTGATCAAGGCCGATGTCCAGGGCTCGGTCGAGGTGCTCCGCGAGACCCTGATCAGCCTCAGCACCGACAAGGTGAAGATCAACATCCTCCACGGCTCGGTCGGCGCCATCACCACCAACGACGTGATGTTGGCATCGGCGTCGAACGCCATCATCATCGGCTTCTCCGTCCGGCCCGAGCGCACCGCCCGGGATCTCGGAGAGAGCGAGCAGGTGGATATCCGCCTGTACACAGTGATCTACGATCTGGTGGATGACGTGAGGAAGGCCATGGTCGGCCTGCTCGAACCCGAGTACAGGGAAGAGGAGCTGGGCAGGGCCGAGGTGCGAGAGGTATTCAAGGTTCCGAAGATCGGCTCGATCGCGGGCAGCCACGTTCTCGAAGGGGTCATCACCCGCCATGCCAAGATCCGGCTGCTCCGAGACAACGTCGTGATCCACCAGGGCGAACTGGCTTCGCTGCGGAGATTCAAGGACGACGCTTCCGAAGTCCGTCAGGGATTCGAATGCGGTATCGGCCTCGAACGCTATCAGGACATCAAGGAAGGCGACATCATCGAGGCCTACAAAATGGTAGAGATCGCGCCCGAACTCTGATCTGGAGACGAGGCACGACCCTCCGGCTCGCGGATTGGCAGAAAAGTGAGTGGTGAAACCTACGTAGCCGTCGCCCACGTGGATCTCCACGTTCCCGAGGCACGAAGTCTGAAAGCGAAACGCGGCCCTGTCCGCAGCCTGGTCGAAAAAATCAGAAACCGGCACAAGGTTCTGGTGATCGAGGCCGACCACCAGGATCTCCACCAGAGGGCCCGGCTTGCGATCTGTGCACTGTCAACCAGCCACGTCGACGCCGAGGCACGGCTCCAGCGGGTCGAGGCGACGATCAACAGTCACTGGAGCGGCCACATCTTGAGCTGGGAAATCGACGTCATCCAAGTGTGACGTTGCGCGAAGGGACCCTCATGCAGGACAAAACGTACGAACGCAACGCCCGCCTTGAAGGCGAGATCCGATCGGTCCTGTCCGAATTGCTGCGTCTCGAGGTCAACGACCCCCGGCTCACCGATGTCACGATTTCCGGTGTCAAACTCTCAGCCGACCGGGCGAAGGCGAGAGTCTACTTCTCTGTCATCGGCGACCAGGAGCGCGAGCGCCAGGCGGGTGACGGGTTTGCGGCAGCAGCATCCTTCTTGCGCCGGAGGCTCGGAACCGCGATGCGGCTGCGGATCGTGCCGACCCTGGAATTCCACCGCGACACCAGTTACGAGTACGGCGACCGCATGGAACGGCTCTTTGACCGGCTCGCCGACCAGGGTCTGCTGCCCGGCGACGACACCACTGCCACCAGCACCGAGGAGGACCAGTGAGCCTCAAGAGCACGCACCCGTCGGAGGCAGTTCGACGGCTCAAGGAAGCCTACCGGGTGCTCATCACCTGTCATCGAAACCCCGACGGCGATGCCCTCGGTTCGGAGCTCGCGCTCGCCGAGATGGCCCGCCGGCTCGGCGTGCAGACCGTCATCGTCAATCGCGACCGCACGCCGGCCAACCTCGGCAACCTTCCCGGCGCCGATGACATCTCGGTTGCGGACGAACTGCCCGCGGACTTTCCGTCGGCCTACGATCTCGTGATCACGGTGGAGTGCCCCGGGCTCGACCGCACCGGTTTCGAAGGGCTCACCAGGGTGCCGATCCTCAACATCGACCACCACCCCGCCAACCCCGCCTACGGAGTCGTCAACTTCCTCGACGAAGAGTCGCCCGCGGTCGGCGAAATGGTGTGGCTGATGTACCGCGAAGCGGGTTTGTTGCCGACCGAAGAGGCCGCCACCAACCTCTTTGTCGCCCTTTCCACCGATACCGGCGATTTTCGCTACTCCAACGCCACCAGCCGCGCCTTCCGGGCCGCCGCCGAGATGGTCGATGCCGGTGCCCGACCGGCCCGGGTGGCCAACTGGGTCCACAACCACCGCAGCCTGGCCTCGGTCCGCCTGCTCGGCGAAGCGCTGCAGAGCTTGAAGATTCGCTGCAACGGCAAGCTCGCCGTGATCACCGCCGACCGCGGCGCGTTCGAGCGCGCCGGCGCCGGCCCCGAAGACACCGAGGAGATCGTCAACATCCCCCGCTCCATCTCCGGCGTCGAGGCAGTCGCCTACTTCAAACAGTGGGAGGACGGCACCGTCCGCGTGAGCATGCGGTCACGGGGCGACGTCGATGTCAAAGCGGTGGCCGAGGCCTTTGGCGGTGGCGGCCACGTCAACGCCGCGGGGTGCGCGATCCAGGGCGAGCTCGAGCAGGTCGAGCGGGACGTGGCATCAGCCGTCGCGGCGGCCCTCGGAGAGAAATTGTGAGCCGCCGCCGACCGTCTCTCATCAACGGGCTACTGCCGGTTTACAAGAAGGCCGGTCCGACCTCGCACGACGTGGTCGATATGGCGCGCAAGGCCCTCCGCGAGCGGCGCATCGGTCACACCGGGACCCTCGACCCGCTGGCGGAGGGCCTGCTGTTACTGTGCGTCGGCCAGGCCACCCGTCTGCAGCAGTTTTTGCTCAAATGGGACAAGAGGTACCAGGGCGAAATCCGCCTCGGCCACGCGACAACCACCTACGACAGCGAGGGCGAGGCCACCGATCCCCGGGGCGAACCGCCGGCCCTCGATGACGACGTCATCGCCCGGCTGACGGCCCAGTTCTCGGGCGAGATCGACCAGGTGCCGCCGCCCTACTCGGCAAAGAAAGTCCAGGGCAAGAAACTCTACGAACTTGCCCGCAACGGCGAAGAGGTCCACCCCGAACCCAAGACAGTCCGCGTCGAAGAAATCAGCCTGCAGGCGAAGGCCCCGGACGTGCTCGCCGTCGATGCCACCACTTCGACCGGTTTCTACGTCCGATCCCTGGCCCACGACGTCGGCATCGATCTCGGTTGCGGCGGCTTCCTGCAGCACCTGCACCGCGCGTCCATCGGGCCCTACACCGCCGCCGAGGCCCTCACGCAGGACGCTCTGGAGGCGGCGGCAGCGCCCGAGGACATCACCGGCAGCCCAGCCTGGGTCCCGATCGAGGGCATTGCCCTGCCGTTCGCCGAGATCGACCTCAACAGCGCCGCCGCGGAGCGGTTCGTCAACGGTCAGGAGGTCGTGGTCTTCAACCCCGGACCGACCGAGGTCGCAAGCGGCGCCAACGTGGTCATTCGAAGCGCTGACAAACGCCTCCTCGGGATCGGCACCGTGCGAGCCGTACTGGCCCGCGGGCGCACCCTCAACATCGCTCCGGAAATGGTTTTCGGGCGGTCGAGCGGCGGCCGAGGGCACCGGAAATAGTGTCATGAAATCACTCAAATGTTGCGAGATTACAAGCTACCTGCTAACGTACCGGTGCCTCCTCGCCACCGGAGGACAGTGGAGGAATGGATGAGTCACTTTGACGCCCAGAAACTGACAATTATCGACGAGTTCCGCACCCACCCGAACGACACCGGTTCGCCGGAGGTGCAGATTGCGCTGTTGACCCGCCGGATCCAGTTCCTGACGGAGCATTTCAAGAGCTTCAAGAAGGACTTTCACTCCCGTCGCGGCCTCTTGCGTCTTGTCGGCCGCCGTCGTCGTCTTCTCGAATATTTGAAGGCGAAGGACATCACTCGCTACCGGGAGCTGGTGGAACGCCTGGGACTCCGAGGCTAAGCCGCTGAACTTACCAGGAAGATGCGCATCGGACCTTCTCTTTGCCGCTCAGGCGGCGGAACAGAGGGTCTGGTGACGCGCGCCTGAAGATTGGAAAACTGAATGAACGTCATCACGAAGTCCGTCGAGATCGACGGCAAGACCCTGCAATTCGAGACCGGCAAGATCGCCAAACAGGCGGACGGGTCGACTGTCCTTCGGATGGGCGACACCATGGTTCTCGTCACAGCGTGCTCCGAGGAGAGCGAGCGCCAGGGGGTGGATTTCCTGCCCTTGACGGTGGACTACCGCGAGAACACCTATGCCGGCGGCCGCATCCCCGGCGGCTTCTTCAAGCGCGAAGGACGGCCGACCGAACGGGAGATTCTGACCTGCCGCTTGATCGACCGCGGTCTCCGACCGCTGTTCCCCGATGGTTACTACCGCGAGACCCAGGTCATCGCCTGGGTGATTTCGGCAGACAACGAATTCTGCCCGGACATCTACGGCATCTCGGGCGCCTCGCTGGCCCTCCTGATGTCGGCCAAGATCCCCTTCGAGAAGGCCATCGCCGGTGTTCGCGTCGGACGGGTCAACGGCGAACTGGTGGTCTTCCCCACGTACGAAGAGCAAAAACTGAGTGATCTCGACCTCACGGTCGCCGCAACCGACGACGCGTTGGCGATGGTGGAGTGCGGTGCCAACGAACTGCCGGAATCGGTCATCCTCGATGCCCTCGATCTCGCCCACCGTGAGATCAAGAAGATCATCGCCCTCCAGCGCGAGTTCGTTGCCGAGCTCAACGTCGCCAAAGCTCCCTTCGAATCGCCGGGCGACCCGTGGCCGGCCGATTTCGCCGACTCCATCCGCAGCCGCTGGACCGACGAACTGCGCGAGGCCCTGAACGTTCGCGGCAAGTTCGAGCAGAAGGACGCGGCCAATGTGGTTCGTGCGAAGGCTCTCGCCGAACTCACCGAGGCGGAAGTCGACGAAAAGAGCTCGTGGGTCAAGAACATCTTCCACTCGATGGTCAAGGCGATCACCCGCGAGACGATTCTCATCGAGCGCAAACGGCTCGACGGACGCGCGTTCGATCAGATCCGCCAGGTGACCTGCGAAGTCGGTGTCCTGCCCCGTGCGCACGGTTCCTCCCTCTTCACGCGCGGCGAGACCCAGGCCCTCGTGACCTGCACCCTCGGGACCTCGGACGATTCCCAGCTGATCGAGGCCTTCGAGGGCAACTCCCGCAACCCCTTCATGCTGCACTACAACTTCCCACCGTTCTCGGTCGGCGAAGCGAAGTTTCTTCGCGGTCCGGGCCGGCGCGAGATCGGCCACGGCGCCCTCGCACGTCGAGCCCTGCTGCCGGTCCTCCCGACCCCGGAGGAATTCCCCTACACGATCCGGATCGTGTCGGACATTCTGGAATCCAACGGATCCTCGTCGATGGCCTCGATCTGTGGCGGTTCGATGTCGATGATGGACGCCGGCGCCCCGCTCAAAGGCGCGGTGGCCGGAATCGCCATGGGTCTGGTGTCCGAAGGCGACAAATACGCAGTGCTGACCGACATCGCCGGTCAGGAAGACCACTACGGCGACATGGATTTCAAGGTCGCCGGTACCGCCAACGGCATCACCGCCCTGCAGATGGACATCAAGGTCGAGGGGCTGAGCCGCCATATCCTCGAGGAGGCCATGGAACAGGCGCGCAAGGGCCGCCTCCAGCTTCTCGAAAGCATGGCATCGGCGATTAACGAAGGTCGCGAAGACATTTCGCCGTTCGCCCCCCGGATCATCCAGATCAAGGTCGACGTCGACCAGATCCGCAACGTCATCGGCCCCGGCGGCAAGATGATCCGTCACATCGTCGACACCACCGGCGCCAAGATCAACGTCGAGGACGACGGTACGGTCCAGATCGCCACCGCCGACATGGAGGCCGCCCAGAAGGCCATCCAGATGATCGAAGGCCTGACGAAGCAGCCGCAGATCGGCGAGGAGTTCGACGGCGTCGCCCGCCGCATCGAGCCCTACGGGGCATTCGTCGAGATCCTTCCCGGGCGCGACGGGCTGGTCCACATCTCCGAGCTCTCGCTGGCGCGGATCCCCGACATCCGCGACGTGCTCAACGAGGGCGACGAGCTTCGAGTGCGAATCATCGACATCGACGCCAATGACCGGATCAAGCTCTCACGGCGAGTCATCCTCGAGGACGAAGCTCGGGAACGCGGCGAGGAGATCCCGGAACGCGACACCAGTCCCCCCAGGGGAGACCGCGGTGGCCGTCCTCCCGGTGGCGGCCGTGGACGCCCCGGCGGCGGTCGCGACCGCGGACCGCGGCGCAACTGACCTCGCACGCACATCATCATTCAACAAGCCGGCCGCAAGGCCGGCTTTTTCGTGCTCGATGACCGGGCAATGGGGCAGTGACCGGCCGCTGCGCGGCCTGGCAATGAGGCAGTGAGGCCGCGGGCCTTTTCGAATCGTCCTCACTTCCTGTCTGCATGAACCAGTTCGCCGAAGTGCGGGTGAACCCGTGCATCCGAGCCGCCAAGCGGCGGAAGACAATAGCCTGGGGCGTGAGCCCCAGGTAATCGGGCAAAAAACGACAAAGCCGCGGAGGGGCGACAGGAATGCGACGGTGTGTCTGTCGCCGCTCCGCGGCTCTCGGTCATTTGAGTTTGGTGCGGACATCCTGGGGGCTCACGCCCCAGGCTACAATCTGCCGCCCCTCCGGGGCTCAGCCCGCGTACCCCCGACCCGTCGCCCGCCCCTCTGCCCTTTCTCCCCTGCTCATCTACGTCGGCGGCGCGGCCCGGTCATGCAGCGATGAGGTCGCGGGCCCTCTTCGATCTTCCTCACTGCCTCATTGCCCCACTGCCCCAGCAATTCCGGCGATGATGGGCCGCTCCACGGCCCATCATCGCCGGAATTGCCGCAGCTTGACAAAAAATCCTTGCATTCGTGCCGCACTTCGGAGAGAATGAATGAGTGTTCATTCATCTTGAGAAACCCTATCATTTTCCCCCGGGAGGCCAACTGTGGACTACAAAGTAGATTTGCGTGACATCCAATTCCAGCTCTTCGAATGGATCAAGATCGGGAAAATGCTGGAGGCGGAGAAATTCGCCGACTGGGACGAAGAGAACATCGGAATGGTCATCGACGAGGGGCTCAAAATCGCCCAGGAACAGATGGCCGCCGTCAATGAGGACGGCGACCGCATCGGCGCCAAGTACGCCGACGGCAAGGTCACTCTCCCGGAGTCCTTCAAGCCGGTCTTCAAGACGGTCTGCGAGGGCGGCTGGATCGGTCTCCTCGCGAGCCCCGAATTCGGCGGCATGGGCCTGCCGGAAACCGTCGGCACGGCGGTCAACGAGTTCTTCAATGGGGCCAACGTGTCGATGTCCCTGACCCTGATGCTGACCCGCGGCGCCGGAGCCATGATCGAGGGCTTCGGCACCGACGAGGACAAGGCGCTGTACATCGAAAAGCTCTATGCCGGCGAATGGACCGGGACGATGTGCCTGACCGAGGCCCAGGCCGGCTCCGATGTCGGGGCCTCCACGACCAAGGCCGTCAAACAGGATGACGGTTCCTACGCGATCTCCGGCGAGAAGATCTTCATCACCGGCGGCGACCACGATCTGGCCGAAAACATCATCCACCTCGTCCTCGCTCGCACCCCGGGAGCACCGGTCGGCACCAAGGGCCTCTCGCTCTTCATCGTCCCGAAGATCCGGGTCAATGCGGACGGTTCACTGGGTGAGCCCAACGACGTATTCACCAACAACATCGAAGAAAAGATGGGCATCCACGGCTCGCCCACCTGCACCCTGGTGTTCGGCCAGAACGACGGCTGCAAGGGCTACCTGCTCGGCGAGGAGGAGCAGGGCATGAAGCTCATGTTCCACCTCATGAACGCCGCCCGGATCGACGTCGGGCTGCAGGGTCTCTCAGCCGCCGGCGCCGCCCACCAGCAGGCCCTGTCCTACTCCAAAGAGCGGCTCCAAAGCCGCAGTTGGAAAGAGTTCAAGAACCCCGAGGCGCCGCAGGTGCCGATCATCGAGCACCCCGACGTGCGCCGGATGCTCTTGAGTTCGAAGGCCTACACCGAAGCGATGAGGGCCCTGCTCTATCAAACCTCCTGGTACCTCGACATGGCCCACCTCACCGAAGGTGAAGAGAGCGAGCGCTACCACAGCTACGTCGAGATGCTGACGCCCATCTGCAAGGCCTGGTGTTCGGAGTGGGGCCTCCAGGTCACCCACTGGTGCCTGCAGGTCCACGGCGGCTACGGCTACACCAGCGACTATCCGGCCGAGCAGTTCATGCGCGATGTCGAGATCGCCTGCATCTACGAGGGCACCAACGGCATCCAGGCCCTCGACTTCGTCGCCCGCAAGCTGCCGATGAACAACGGCGAAACCATCCGCGAGCTGTTGGGCATGGCCGAGTCCACCTTCAAAAAGCTCAAATCCGACCCGGAGATGATGGAACCGGCGTGGATGCTGGCCGCGGCCCTCAAACAGATCGAAACCATCTCCAAGGAGATCACCAAACGCCCCGACGCCATCCAACTGATTCTGCTCAACGCACCGCCGTTGCTCGACATGGTCGGCACGGTCATCGGCGCCCACCTGCTGATGGACCAGGCCATCCTCGCCAAAGAGAAGCTGGCGGCCATCCTCGCCGAGCAGGGCGTCGGCACCGACGACAAGAAGGCCTACAAGGCGTTCCTCATGGGCAACGCCGAGGCCGCCTTCTACCACAACAAGATCCAGACTGCGATTCACTTTGCCTACCGTGCGCTACCGACCGTAGCGGCCAAGGGTGCGGCCATCCGCTCCGGCGAAAAGACCCCCCTCTACGCCATCATGTAAGAACGCGCGGGCTTTCTCCTCCCCTTCCTCCTGCCCCCGCCCCTCCAGCGGGGGCTTTTTTGGCTTGGGGCAGTGGGGCACGGACAATCAGGCGACATTGACAGCAGACCGGGCTGGTAGGGTGGGCCTTGGCCCACCTTCAGAATCGCTCAGGGGTTTCGGGGGAGAAAGAAGCGAGGCCAGAGTTTAGGGGTCGCAGCCTATGGCTGAGCGAGCTCCCGTTCAAGTCGGGCGACGAGGTGGTCGAGGCGGCGGCCGACCGCCAGGATCGTCTCCGATTGCTCGAGGTCGGCGCCGGCGTTCTTCAGCAGGACGAACGGGTCGTCACTCCCCCCCGCGGACAGCAGCGCCATGACGCGATCCCGGGCGGCGGCCGCCGACGCGGGATCAGGCGACTTCAGATCGGCAAGGAGCTTCACGGCCGCCGCCGTGGCCAGCCCGTATCTCGGCAGATAGAGCGGAGAGGAAAAGAAGTGCGGTGTCTGAAGCCACCCGTCGCCGTCCCAGGGTTGGAAGACGATGGTGTCTCCATAGAATGCATTGAGGGCTTCCAGGTAACGCGCGCCGAGACCTGCGGACGAGAACACCGGCGGTTCGGTGTAGAGCGACAGCTCGAAATCCGATTCGAGAACGGTGCGGTAGAAGCCTCGCAGCAAACTCTGGATCGCCACGTCAGCGGACACCCCGCCGAACTTACGATCGACAAGGTCGTCGACGAGCAGAGTCTCGAACAGGATCCCAACTGCTTCCGACGTCAGGCTCGACGGGTGTGAGTTCGTGTACGGTTGCGCGTCGCTCGAGAGCTGGTTGTGGACCGCATGCCCGAGTTCGTGCGAAAGCTGGAGGATCGAGTTGAGATTGCCGTCGTAGTTGACGAGCACGAAGGGGTGCCGGCCGATGACCGAGGTCGCCCCACCGTGTTCGCGCTTGCCCGGACGCGTGACGGCGTCGATCCACCCATCGTCGAAGGCGGCGGCGACCAGGGACTGGGCTTCGGCCCCGAGAGGGGCGAGCGATTCGATGATCCACATACGGGCCTGAGAAAAGGGCACGTCGGAGAATGCGGCGCCCAGGGGCAGAAACCGGTCCGCAGTGCCGTAGCTCTCGAGCCCGAAAACCCGCCGTCGCAGCTTGTGGTAGTTCTGCAGCCCGGTGACCTCCGCCGTCGTCGACTGGACGAGGTTGATCACCGCCTCGGCGGGGATGTCGTCAGCGGCCAACGCCGCCTCGAGCGCTGAGCCGTAGCCGTAGGCCTCCGCCGACATCTTCCTGTAGGAGACGACTCCCTCGAGCAGGACGGCGGTCGTTGAGGCCCGTTCGCCAAGGGCCTCGAGCCAGACCCTCAGGGCATTCGATCGGTCCGTCGCGTTCTCGAGCTCCCAGAGCATGGTCTTAGCGCGGGCCGGGGTGATCTCGAGGATCTCGCCGGACTGGAGTTCAATGCTGACCCGCGGAGCATCCAGGGTGTTCAGAGTGTTGTGAGCCCGTTGCAGCTGCCTCGCTGCTGCCGACCCGATCGACAGCAGCCGCTGGTCATGCTGGTCGAGGTGGTGCACTTTGCTCCCCACCAGTCGCTCCAGCAGAAACTCATAGCTCGCGAGATCCGCACTCTCGGCAATCCAATCGAGAATCACGGCCGCGTCGATCGCACCGAGACGGGGAGAAAACCAGGAGGAGGCCTCCCGGTACCAGCGTTGATCAATCTCGTCGAGGCGCTGCTGGCGGACTCTGGCCTCCTCGTCGCCGCCATCGAGCTGCAACCGAAGCCGGACGTACCCCTCGACCTGCGCTGCCCGCTGGTAGACCTCCTCGCGGGTCATCAGCACCAGAGCCAGGTCCTCGCTGCTGTCGATGGTGACCTCCGACAGGGCAGCGAAACGGTTGACCGCCGCCTCGAGGTTTGCGACCTCCGCCTCCCACGCCGCCCAGTCGGCAAACGCTGCGCTCAGATCGGCAGTCGGGAGTGCGGCGCTCTCTTCGTCAGCACCGGCAGGCACCGCGAGCCACACGATCGCTGCTACTGCGGCACAAAAAACGACTCCAACCCGGCACGTCAACAGCGCCACGAACTCCAACCCTCCCCAAGCACCCGCAGCCGCTGCGGGTGCTTGCCGCAATTCAGCCCGCCGACCCGGTCGGCGGGCTGAATTGCTATGCGACGGTCACTTCCTTGCAGAGGAAGACGTCCTGGATGGCGTTGAGCAGGGCGACGCCCTTCTTCATCGGTTTCTGGAAGCTCTTGCGGCCGGAAATCAGACCCATGCCGCCCGCTCGCTTGTTGATCACCGCCGTGACCACCGCCTGCGCGAGGTCGTTCTTACCCGACGCACCGCCCGAGTTGATGAGCCCGGCGCGGCCCATGTAGCAGTTCACGACCTGCCAGCGGGTGAGCTCGATCGGGTTGTCGGGAACCAGCTGGTCGTACACCAGCGGGCTGGTCTTGCCGAATCCGATGGCTGTGTAGCCGCCGTTGTTGGTGGCCTGCTTCTGCTTGATGATGTCGGCCTCGATGGTCACCCCGAGGTGGTTGGCCTGACCGGTGAGATCGGCCGACGAATGGTAGTCGACGCCGTCTTTCTTGAATCCCGGGTTCCGCAGGTAGCACCATAAGACGGTGGCCATGCCCAGTTCGTGAGCCTGCTGGAAGGCGTCCGAGATCTCCATGATCTGGCGACGGCAATTGTCCGAGCCGTAGTAGATGGTGGCGCCGATCGCGGACGCACCCATGTTCCACGCCTGCTCGACGGAAGCCCACAGGGTCTGATCGTAGTCGTTGGGGTAGGTCAGCATCTCGTTGTGGTTGATCTTGACCAGGAACGGGATCCTGTGGGCGTATTTCCGCGACATCGATCCCAACACGCCGAGGGTCGAAGCCACCGCGTTGCACCCGCCCTCGATGGCGAGCTTGACGATGTTCTCCGGATCGAAGTAGATCGGGTTGGGAGCGAACGAGGCCGCACCCGAATGCTCGATCCCCTGGTCCACGGGCAGGATGGAAAGATAACCCGTGCCCGCCAGACGACCGGTGTTGAAGATCCGTTGCAGCGAGAGCATCACCTGCGGCGAGCGGTCACTGTGCGCCACCACCCGGTCGACGAAGTCAGGCCCCGGCAGATGGAGCTGGTCCTTGCTGATGCCCGTACATTTGTATCTGAGAAGCGACGCCTTGTCTCCGAGGTGCTTCTGAATGGTGTCGATCATGATTTCCTCCCGTGTGCGGGGTCATTGTAAGGCATCTTGCCGTTCCCGTGGCAAGGCGGGCATCGGGGCGTAGGTTGAGGACCGACACTGGGAAAGGGGGAAAGGGGTTCATCGCAATTTCGGATTTCGGATTTCGGATTTCGGAATTCGGAATGCCGGCCAACCGGGCGGAGAAACCGCAGGTCACGCAGATCGACGCAGATGCTGGATGTTGGATCCACTCATCCGGCAGCGGCGCCACTGCCTCACTGCCTCACTGCCTCACTGCCTCACTGCCCCATTGCCTCCTCGATCAGCCGCGGCCGTAGCGGTGAGCGAAGAGCGCGGCCAGGATCGAGCCTTTGATGACAGTCGTGGAGGCGATGGCGAACCACACCGCCTCGACACCCCAACCCCGGGAAACCAACCACATGGCGAGCGGAACCCGGATCGCGGTGAGACCGATCTCGATCGCGGCGGGAACGGCGGTCCACTGGGCGCCGGCGAAGGCGCCGAGGAGAACCACCTCGGCGGCCATGAAGAGCTGGGTGAGGCCGACCAGAAGGACATAGGTCGTGCCCGCCTGGACAACACCGGGATCATTCGAAAAGACTCCGATCGCCGCCTCCGGAAAGGCCACGAGCAGCACGGTGACGGCGCCCACCGGCAGACAGGTCAGAAAGAGGGTCCGCCAGGCACAGCGCACGGCCCGGCGGGAGTCGCCGGCGCCGAGGTTCTGGCCCACCAGCGTGGTTGCCGCCGCCCCCATACCGGCGCACACGAAATAGTTGAGCACCTCGAGCTTGTGGCACACACCGAGGGCGGCCACGGCGGGGGTGCCGAAAGTGGTGATGACCCGGGTCAGGAGGATGTAGATCAGCGAGAAGAGCGCGCCCTCGACGGCGAGCGGAAAGCCGACCCGGAAGGAGGCCCAGGTCTCCGCCAAAGGCGGCACCAGAAACCCGAGAGCCGGTGGTCTGACCCCGAGCCGGCCGAGAAGGACCCACCCGCGAACAGCGGCCACCGACCATGAAAGGACGGTCGCGATGGCGGCTCCCATCACCCCGAGGGCCGGCAGCGGTCCGACACCGAAGATCAGCAGCGGGTCCGCAACCAGGTTCACCGCAGCGGCCACCGCCAGCAGCTTGAGCGGGGTGCGGGCGTCGCCGACCGCCCGAAACGCCGCCGACATCCAGACAAAGATGAAATAGGCCGGCATCCCGGCCAGGATCACCCACATATAGCGCAGGCCCTCGGCGGTCACATCCGGTGCGGTCCCCATGAAAACGAAGACCGCATGGCTCGAAACGAGACCGATCCCCGAAACGATTGCGGCGCTCCACACTCCCAGGGTCTGGCCGGCCGCGGCCGCACGGGTCGCGCCCGCCTCGTCGGCGGCGCCGACCGAACCTGCCAGCACCGAACCCGACCCCGAGGCCATGCCCTCGCCGAGAGTCTGGGCCAGCCACATGGTGAACCCGGCCGTGGATGCGGCCGCCAGCGCCACCGGCCCGACCCGCCCGAGCCAGAAGGTGTCGACGACGAGGAAACCGGCCTGCAGCAGCGCCGCCATGGCGGCCGGAGCACCCAGATGGAGGATCGCGCGGTCGATCGAGCCCGAGACCATCAGCGCACGGTGGCGGAGAACGTCATTCACGGTGGTAGACACCGCTAGCGCAGTTCTCAGTTCCTAGTTGTGAGTTTTGAATTACCGCCCACCCATCCTTGCACACGGAATGGGTGGATTCGGAACCCAGACCTCATTAGCTCAGAACTCAAAACTCAAAACTAAGAACTTAAAACTGAGAATCACGCCTTTGCCGTCGCCTTGACCTCATCGGTGAACTGGATGCCGAGCCTCGTGAGCTCCTCGATCGCGGGCTCGTAGAACTCCTTCATCACCGGGACGATGACGCCCGGCTGCGTGAAGCGCCCTTCGAGAATGAAGCGCACGCCGACCGCCGCCGGCAGACCGACGGTGCGGTTCATCGAGGAGTCGCCGCCGGGGATGCCGAAGTCGATCATGGTCGAGGTGATGTGCTCGGTCCGGTCGGAGAACTCAGCAACGAAGGTGTGCTGGAGGACCAGCATGTCGCGCTCGCCCTCGGCGTAGGACATCTTCTTGAGCATTCGCTTGGTCAGAATGTCGACCGGCGCCGTCGGCCCCGGCAGTGGGTCGTTTCCGAAGAGCCCCAGCCACTCCATGCCGGCGAGCTCGGCGCCAGCGGCATCGATGCCGAGGTGGGCCGCCACTTTCGACTTGAGGTCGTCGGTGCCGTCGATACCGGCCAGCTGGGCCGTCAGATCGGCGTAGGTCTTGCCTTCGAGGCCGTCGATGCCGTCGGTGCGCAGCCAGCCCAGGCGAGCCGTCTGCTTCTGGATCGCACACCAGGCCGGAAAGCGCAGAGTGCCGCGGAACATGACGTCGCGCGGGTCGATGCCGTAGACCTCGGTGTAGGGCATGGAGTCGCGGTTGGCGTAGCCCTGGAGCTCGGTCGGCACGCCGTCGATCGCCACCTCAACCGGCCACACGTGGTCGAAGAGCTCCAGCCCGGGCACGTCGGAGACCTTTCCCTCGCGGCGGTAGCGCGAGGTGTTGAGCCCCGCCAGGAGAACCCCGCGCGGGCTCCAGGAGAACTTGTAGCCGTAGGGGTTGTCGTTGGCTTCGGGGGCCGGCAGGCCGCCGCAATAGGACTGGAAGGTGGTGATCTCACCGCCTTCGGCGTGGACCCGATCGATCACCTGCATCGCCGTCATGTGGTCGATACCGGGGTCGACTCCGAGCTCATTGAGGAGGATGATCCCCTTTTCCTTGGCTTCGGCATCGAGGGCCTGCATGTCCTCCTTGACATAGGACGTGGTCACCATGTGCTTGCCGACGTTGAGGCAGGCGCGGGCCACCTGCGGGTGGAACTGCCACGGCAGCAGGCTCACCGCCACGTCGTGGTCGGCGATGATCGACTCCAGCCGCTCGGGCTCTGCGGTGACGTCATACGCCATCGGGGTCCCGTTGGGATGGCCGTCGATGATCTCCTCCGCCTTGCTGACGGTTCGGCTGGCGACGGTGACGTGGAAACCATGGTCGAGCAAATACCGCACGTGAGCGCGAACCACCAGTCCGGCTCCGAAGACAACAACTTTTTTCATGGGAGGGTCCTTTCTCAACGGCCCTTCTCGGCCGCACTTTGTCCAAATTGAAATACCGGGTCAGCTCCCGAGGGTCGCCACCATGACGGCCTTGATCGTGTGTAAACGGTTCTCGGCCTGATCAAAGACCCGCGCCTGCGGTCCCTCGAAGACCGCGTCCTCGACCTCCTGGATGTCCGGGTTCTGCTTCGAAACTTCGGTATCCAGATTGTGGAAGGCGGGCAGGCAGTGGAGGAAGATGGTGCCGGGCTTGCCGGTCATCGCCATCATCTTCACGGTGATCTTGTAGGCGCCGAGTACCCGGATCCGCTCGGAGATCAGGCTCTCCTCCCCCATCGAGGCCCAGACATCGGCGTAAATGGCGTCGGCTCCGGCCACGCCCTCCTCGATCGACGAGGTCACCACCAACGTACCGCCGGTCGACGACGCGATCTCGCGCACCGCCGCCGCGAGATCGGCTTCCGGGAACAGGGATTCGGGCGACACGATCCGGCAGTGCATGCCGAGCTTGGCGCACCCCACCATCAGCGAGTTGGCGACGTTGTTGCGGCCGTCGCCGACGTAGGCCAGGGTCTGGCCCTTGAGGTCGCCGAACTCCTCCTGCATGGTGAGCACGTCGGCGAGGAACTGGGTCGGGTGCCAGTCGTCGGTGAGCCCGTTCCACACCGGCACGCCGGCGTACTCGGCCAGGGTCTCGACCGTCTGGTGGGCGAAGCCTCGGAACTCGATGCCGTCGAACATCCGGCCGAGGACGCGCGCCGTGTCGGCGACGGTCTCCTTCTTGCCGAACTGGATATCGCCCTTGCCCAGGTACTCCGGGTGCGCCCCCTCGTCGATGCACGCCACGGTAAAGGCGCAGCGGGTCCGGGTGGACGGCTTTTCGAACAACAGGGCGATATTGCGCCCCTCGAGCGTGCGGCGGCGCACACCGGCCTTCTTCTCCGCCTTCAACTCGGCCGACAATTGCAGCAGATACCGAATCTCGTCGGGAGAGAAATCGAGCAGTTTGAGGAAGGACCGGCCCTTGAGATCGACAGCCATCGAGGTCTCCATTTCAGAACTCACGCCGGTGCTTGTGAAATCCTGCACCGGCGCCGGGGCATGGTACCTCTGCAGTGCATTTTTGCCAAGCTCGGCTGCAAGGCCGATCTCGACCCTCGGCCCCCCATGATCCGAGGAATTACAGGCAGTCGATGCCGCGATGCTGGATGCGGACTGCGGGCAAAGTCCACCAATTTCATGTTGACAAAACATATGTGTCGATCTATGTTTCATATGTGCTATCAAATCAAATCGAATCTCGACCGATCGGCGATGCCAGATGGATCCTGCTGCTGTTCCAGATTCCGGCCAAGCCCAGCTATCTGCGCGTCAAGGTCCGGCGGCGACTCCAGCGGCTCGGGGCATTGGCGATCAAACAGGCGGTCTACGCGCTGCCGAACGGAGAGGGAACGCGGGAGGACTTCGAGTGGCTGCGGGCGGAGATCGTCGCCGGTGGCGGCGAGGCCTCGTGTGTGCGAAGCGTCACTTCGTCGCCGGCCTCACCGACGGCGATGTCGAGGAGCCTTTCAGGTCGCGCGAGAGGCGGAGTACCGTGAGCTGGCCGAGGAGGCCGGGGCCTGCGCGAGATGCTGCGCGATTGGAGGCGACACGCAACAGACTCCGAGGCAACTCTCGAGGTGCACTGGCGAAACTGAGGAGCAGGCTGGGCGAAATCAGGTCGGTCGACTTCTTTTCGGCCGACGGCAGGGACGCTGTCGAGACGTGTGCTGGAAGAGCTCGAGACTGGTCGCGACAAAAGGCCGGCTCCGCGCCGGGCGAGGAGGCGACCGATGGACGAACCGATTTCGCTGACAGGGCCGCACCTGGGTCACCCGCCAGGGAGTGTTCGTCGACCGCATAGCAAGCGCCTGGCTGATCAGACGATTCGTCGATCCCGGCGCGAGTCTTCAAATTTGTGGCGGGACGGGAGCACGAGCCGAAAGCCGACGAGGTGCGGTTCGACATGTACGAAGCGGAATTCACCCACGAAGGGGACCGGTGCACCTTCGAGGTGATGCTGGATCGCTTTGCGCATCGACGAACCCGCCCTGCGGAGGATCGCCGAGATCGTGCACGACCTCGACCTCAAGGACTCCAAGTTCGGCCGGCCCGAGAGCCGCCGGCATCGGCGTCGTGCTGCAGCGGCATTACGGCCTGCCACCGATGACGACGAGCAACGGATCGCCCGCGAGCGCCGTCCTCTTCGACGAACTCCGTGCCTCTTTTCAGGGCGTGCCCGGAGAGGCGCCATGAACGAAACCCAGTTCCGAAGGAGCCGATCGCCGATGGTGCCGGGCTCCCGGTGGCCGCATCCAACGTCTCTTTTGCGGAAGCGGTCCGGGTATGGATTCGGGTCGCGGCGCTCAGCTTCGGCGGGCCCGCCGGCCAGATCGCGGTCATGCACCGCATCCTGGTCGACGAGAAGCGGTGGGTCAGCGAAAACCGATTCCTGCACGCCCTCAACTACTGCATGCTGCTGCCCGGGCCCGAGGCGCAGCAGCTCGCCACCTACATCGGCTGGCTGCTGCACGGGACCGTCGGCGGTCTCATGTCCGGGACCCTGTTCGTCCTGCCCGGGTTTCTTTTCCATCCTCGGGCTGAGCGTGCTCTATGCCGGATTTCAAGGCGTCGGCGTCGTCGAGGCGATCTTCTTCGGGCTCAAACCGGCGGTGATGGCGATCGTGCTCGAGGCGGTGATCCGCATCGGCCGGCGCGCGCTCAAGAACGGGGTGATGATCGGGATCGCGGCCGCCGCGTTCGTCGCCATCTTCTTTCTCGACGTGCCGTTCCCGCTGATCGTGGTCGGCGCCGGCAGCGATCGGCTTCCTCGGCGGCCGAATCTGGCCGGACACCTTTCACGTCATCCGCGGGCACGGCTCGGCGCCGTGGCGGAGGCCGAACGCGGGCCCGGCAATTTCGATGACGCCGCCGCCACACGCCCGCCCGACCGTCGGCCGCGCGGTGCGCGTGCTGACAGTCTGGCTCTGTCTGTGGCTCGTGCCGCTCGCTGCTGCTCGCCGTCGTTCCTCGGCCCGCACAACATCTTCGTCGAGGAGGGAGTGTTTTTCAGCAAGGCCGCCGTGGTGACCTTTGGCGGCGCCTATGCAGTGCTGGCCTACATCGCGCAGGAGGCGGTCAGCACCCACGGATGGCTGCAGCCGGGCGAAATGCTGGACGGCCTCGGAATGGCCGAGACCACTCCCGGTCCCCTCATTCAGGTCGTGCAGTTCGTCGGTTTCATGGGGGCGTACCGCAACCCCGGCGCGCTGGACCCGATGCTGGCCGGCGTGATCGGTTCGATCATCACCACCTGGGTCACCTTCACCCCGTGCTTCCTGTGGATCTTTCTCGGCGCACCCTATATCGAGCACCTGCGCGGCAACCGGTCGCTTGGCTCCGCGCTGTCGGGGATCACGGCGGCCGTGGTCGGCGTCGTCCTCAACCTCGCCGTGTGGTTCTCGCTCCACACCCTCTTCGGATCGGTGAACGAGATCCAGCGTCCTGGGTGTGCGATTGCTGGTGCCGGTGTGGTCGACCCTCGACGTCGTATCGGCGGTGATCGCGTCACCGGGTCCTTCGTCGCCATGTTCCGGTTCAAGCTGGGAATGATCACGACCCTCGCCGGTAGCGTGCTCGTGGGCGCCATCTGGTACCTGGTGGCACTCGGCTGACGGAGAGGACAGCCACCCGAGGCTGGCAATCGTCGAAGATTGATAGCGGCGCGTCACCCAGGTCAACAAGATCACAAAGCTCACGGTCGAGACCAACGCTCCGGCGACTAACCCGGGCGGGCGGTATCGCCGCTCCGCCACGTGTTTGCCGGGTGTCAGGCTCACCGCCGAGAACGCTGCGTTGGCGTGCAGAACCTCGACCTCTCGTCCGTCGACCCACACCCGCCAGCCGGGATCGAAAATCTCGCTGAAGACCAGATAAGCACCGCGAGGGGTCTCGACCTGGAAGCGCCATCGGTTCGGAGCCATCTCGGCCTGGAGAATCGCGCCGGCGTCGCCGTCCCTCAACCCCAGGGGAGCGTCGTCGACAACACCTTCGAGGACGACCTCTCGACCGGGGTCAAAATCTCGGTTCACGACCATATCCAACGCTGCCTCGGGCGATCCGGCCACGATCGCGCGCTGCACGACATAGGCGAACGGCAACGCCATCGTGTTCTCATAGAGCCTGAACTCGATATTGCTCAGGTTGGGAATCAGGCCCACAAACGACAGCGCCGGCAGGTCGAGAACGCGATCTGTGATCACCCATCTCACTGAAGACGCGGAGAGCAACGGCAGTCTCTCGTTCCACTGGGAAGCCCGCATCCGGGCACCGAGCTGCCGCACCTCACGAGAGGCCAGGCTGTCATAATCATCGTGGAAGATCGTCGGGATGCCGTAGGCCCAACACACGTAGGAATCGAGCACTTCGCGGCTGACTCGAACGAGATGAGCGATGTCCCGGTTCGGCGCTCTCACGACGCGGTCTTCCGGCATCGGGTCGCGATACAGCCGACCCTTGTATTTACCCTCCAACAGGTACGCTGCCACCGGCGGTGGATCGATCACCAGAGAGGCCGAGGTCGAGGGATTGACCATGCGTGCCGCCGACAGGAGATCGGCCACAACCAGTAGAACCAGTCCGTAGGCGGGCCATCTCCGCCGAGACCCACTCCCGAGAGTGATCAGACCCAGCCCCGCCAACCACACAGCCGCAGCACGCCCCGCTGCCGCCGACAGTCCGGCCGCGGCGCCGGCCGATCCCGGGCCGAAATAGCCTTCGACCGCCGTCGCAAAGCCTGCCGAACCAATGGTGGACCACACCCACACCAGACAAACGGCACCGCCCAGCAGGGCCGCAGCCGTAACAATCCACAGTGTCAAGCGATCCCGTCGCCGGTTTTTCTCCGCGAGTCCGTGGAGCCCGCCCGCCGCCAGGAGCGCAATCGGCAACACGGTGATCGCCAAGAACTTCACCGGATAGCGAATGAGACCCGCGAAGGGAATCAACCCGTACAGCGCCCTCATTCCAGGTAGGTACCGGCCCAGAGCGAGAACCACGAACGCGACGATCAACGACATCAACGCGACACGTACCTTTCGAGTCACCACAGGATTGCTTCGACTCGCAAATCCAAACAACGCCAGAGAAATCGGCAGGACGCCCAGGTAGAGACTCAAGACATACGGAAACCCCTCCGTGACCAGGCTGCCGCCCCAATAGTCCGTTGCGGCGAGCGTGTCCGTTCTTCCCATGAATCCCGGAATCAGAAGTTCCGGGAGTCTCTTCGGATGAACCGACCAATTCGACCAGTTGTCGAAAGAAAGACCCTCGGCACGGGCCGAGCCGGCAATCACGTGGAGCATCGGGATGAGCTGAATCGCCACCAGACCCACCACCAGGACCTGGACAGCAGCGAATGCGGTCATCCTCGGCACCATCGGTCGGGTATAGGGGAAGGTCACACCCCAGATCACGAGAAACACCGTCGAAAGAACCAGAACCTCCGCACCTCCCGACAACCACTGCAGGGCGGTCACCGCCACTGCCACGACCATCCACCGGCGACGACCGCACAACCAGAATTCGTGCCAGGCGAGCACCGAGACTGGCATCAGGCAGAGCGAAAACAACATGAAGATGTTCGATGTCAAAGAAAGCAGGTAGCCGCTGAAGCCGTAGACGGCCCCGCCCAGGAATGCCGAATCTCTGCCCAAACCGATTCTCCGGATCAACAGATAGGTGCCCGCAATACCGAGTGCAATGTGAAGGAAAATTTCGATATTGAGCGTGCTCACCGGATCGAAAATCGCCGTCAATAGATGCAGTGGGTACAGCGCCTGGCTCTGGGGCCTCGCCAGGAATGGCTGTCCTCCGTGCAGCAACCAGTTCCAGAATGGCGCCTCGCCAGCCCTGAGGAGATCACCCAGGTACTGAAGTTTCGGCAGGAACATCAGGTGAATATCCCTGATGAAGAGCGTTTCCGAGAGAAACAACAGTCGACCGAAGTAGACAACGAGGGCGACGAAGAGAACCCACAATTCGGGCTCACGAAGGTGCGACTTCAACCCACCTTCATCCCTCACCGGTACGGGCGGCTCTCCCGAAGCGCCTCCGGCGTCGTAACCAACCTTGCCGGGGACCGCGTTCCGTGAATCAGCCGTCATGTCCACTTACGAATCCTGCCTTTTCATTTCGGTCAACAACGACCATTTTTCCGCGGAAGGCACTTCTCACTTCCTTCCATCAAAGAATACCCGCATCGAGCCTCGCTGTCGGAGCCGTGACCTTCTCTGTCATCTGGATCGCCCGCAACACGTCAACGCCTCTGAAGGAGGGCTGAATCCCACCCTACCAGGCCGCTCGGTTCGTGGGTCGGACCCAGGGTGGGCTTTGGCCCACCTTCAGACTCTCCGTTTGTGGGCAGGAATTCTCTCGGGCATTCGCCTCCACCGGCAGGCCGTCTCTGACAATCGTTGGGAGCTCGGCAGCCAACTGCGGGCATACCCCTCGGGCCCGATCATTGTCAGAGGGAGCACTCTCGGGCAACGACCCAGTGAGAATCGGGATGAAGTAGAATCGCGCGTCGAGTCTGGAGGAGCCTGATGCCGCTGCAATCGATCAAGTTACGCGCCGCGGAGGCGGTTGTCGCCGCGTTGGAGGCCGGTTTTGATCACCGACCCGACGAGGTGGTGTTCGAGGTACCGCCGCGGCGCGATCTCGGCGACCTCGCCTGGCCCGGCGCCCTGCCCCTGGCCAAGGTCCTGCGCCGGGCGCCGCGGCAGATCGCCGAGGCGATCGCGGAAAAGGCGGTGTGGCCCGACGAGGTGGCGCGGGTGGAGATCGCCGGTCCCGGCTTTCTCAACCTCTTTCTCCATCGCGACCGCGTCCTCACCGGACTTCTCGAGGGCGAAGCGGATGCGGTCGAGGCGGTCGCCTCGAAGACCATTGTCGAACACACCAACATCAACCCCAACAAAGCCGCCCACATCGGCCACCTGCGCAATGCCGTGCTCGGCGACATTTTGGTTCGCTGTCTGCGCCACCTCGGCTCCGATGTCGAGGTGCAGAACTACATCGACGACACCGGCGTCCAGGTCGCGGATGTCGTGGTGGGTCTGCTCTACCTGCCCGAGACCGAGCTCGCCGCCAGCCTCGGGGTCGAGCCCTGCCGCCGCGACGAACTTATCGAGATGGTGATGGAGAGGGCGCCCGGGGACGTGGTGCCCACCGCCTCGACGACCGACTTCGACGATCTGTGCTGGGAGATCTACCCGAGGGTCACCAACCGTTATGCCGAGGACCCGGATTTCACCGCTCACCGCGCCGAGATCCTGCACCACATCGAGGCCGGTTTCGACGAACTCGAGCTCGACCAGGCGTTGCACCTGCTGCGCGGCGCAGTAGTCGCGGGGGAGGCGTTCAACGGCCGCGCAGTGGCCCGGCTCGCAGCCGCCATCGCCGACGGCAACGTGCGCTGTCACCTCGCCACCATGGCCCGCCTCGCGGTGCCCTACGATCTGCTGCCGCACGAGTCCGACATCATCCGGCTCGGTTTCTGGGATCGCGCCTTCGTGCTGCTCGAGGAGGCCGGCGCCATCCGGCTCGAAGACGCCGGCAAAAACTCGGGGTGCTGGGTGATGTCACTCGCGGCGAGCCCCGAGTTCGCCGACATGGACGACCCCGACAAGATCCTGGTGCGCTCCAACGGCACCATCACTTACACCGCCAAGGACATCGCCTACCAGCTGTGGAAGCTCGGGTTGCTGCGCGACGGCGACGGCTCGCGCCACGATTTCGGCTACCGCGCCTTCGCCGCGTGGCGCCGTTCCGGGCCCGCGGCACCGGTGCACTACGGCAGCGGTCCCGACCTTCTCGTGCAAAGTTCTTCGGCCACCGGGGAAAACCTGCCCGGCCGCTCCTATGGCGCCGGCGACCGGGTCTACAACGTCATCGACGTCCGCCAGTCCTACCCGCAAAAAGTGGTCAAGGAGGCGGTCAGAGTGCTCGGCCATCCGGAAGGGGCCGACAACTCGATCCACTTCGCCTACGAGATGGTGGCCCTGACGCCGGCCGCGGTGCGGGTCATCGAAGAACGGACAGAGACCTCCTTCGGGCTCAGCGATGAGGAGATGGCCAAGGCCTACGTCGAGATGTCGGGCCGCCGCGGTATCGGCGTCAAGGCCGACGAATTCCTCGATGTGCTGGTGGACGCCGCCGAGGACGCAGTCGTCGGGAGGCTCCAGGGCAGCGGCGCCCCGGCCGACGTGGCCGACCGCGCCCAGGCCATCGCGGTCGGCGCTCTCCGCTACCTGATGGCCCGCCAGTCCCGCAACCGGGTGCTCGCCTTCGACTTCGATGAGGCGCTGGCCTTCGAGGGCGACACCGGCCCCTATCTTCAGTATTCGGCGGTGCGGGCCAAGAAGGTCTTCACCAAGCTCGCTGAACGGCGCGGCGAGGGCCGGTTCGAAGCCACCGAGATTCCTGACCTCGTGGGCGTCGATCTGACCGACGATCTGTGGGACCTCGTCCTGCAGATGGCCCGCCGCCGCGAGATCGTCGCCCAGGCGGTGACCAATCTTGAATTCTCGCTGCTCGCCCAGCATGCGCACGAGATGGCACAGCTCTTTCACCGCCTCTACCACAACCACCCCGTGGTTCCGGAAGACGATCAGGACAAGCGACGGCTTCGCAGGGCGGTCTTCACCCTGTTCAGCGACGAGATGCAGGTGTTGTTGGAGGAGCTGTTGGGGATCCCGGTGCCGGAGGAGATGTGATCGTGAGTCGCGCAATTTCGGATTTCGGATTTCGGATTTCGGATTTTCCAGCCCACCCGATCGGTCGAACTGAGCCGCAACCGGCGAAGGCACTCGGACGCGTTGGAGAAAATTGTGAATAACGAGGGTAAACTGAAGCGCTACGAGAGAATCGTCGAGCAACTTCAAGAGTTGTTGACGAAGTGCGACGACCGAACGGCGCACTGCGCGACCGCCGCCGCGCTGCTCCACCACAAGGTGCCCGGGGTGTCGTGGACCGGTTTCTACTTTCTCAAGGGCGGCGAGCTCGTGGTCGACGCGTACCAGGGCCCGGTGGCCTGCCAGGTGCTCGAGAACCATGTGGGCGTGTGTTGGGCGGCGATCGACACCGATGCGACCCAGGTTGTGGACGACGTCCACGCGATCCCGTCTCACATCGCCTGCGACGCCAGGAGTCAGTCCGAAGTGGTCGTGCCCATTCACGATGCATCGGGCACCCCGATCGGGGTCCTCGACATCGACTCGCACCGCAAGAGTCACTTTGACGCGGTGGACGGGGCCGGGTACGAACAGGTTGTGAAACTGTTGGAAGAAACCTGGAATACCCGCCCGCCGCGAACGTAAGAGAGGTGTGAGTGTCGCCATGACCAGCCGTCAGCCCGTGCCCGCCGCCGTTGCGGTCGATCTGCCGGTTGAATCGCAGACCGTGGTTCTGGCTCAGCGTGGCGAAACGGCGGCGCTCGACGAACTTGCTCGCAGTTGCCGTCAGCAGGCCTACGTTTTCGCCCTCCAACTCATCGGCAACCCCGACGACGCTCTCGACGTGGCCCAGGACGCGATGGTGCGGTTCTTCCGTTCGCTGGGCCGGTTCGACTCCACCCGGCCGGTCCGTCCGTGGCTGATGCGAATCGTCCGCAACCTGGTTCGCGACCGTGCCCGCCGCAACCGCATCCGCAGAACGGAGTCGCTCGAACCCGCGGACGACGACGCTCTGAGGTTCGAACCGAGGGACGAGAGCCCCGACCCCGAGGCTCTGGCGGAACGGGGTCAACTGCAGCGGCTGGTCTGGGAGTGCCTGCAGGATCTGCCTTCGGGCTACCGCGAGGTGCTGGTGCTCCGCGACTACCAGGACTTCGCCTACGCAGAAATCGCGTCCACACTCAACATACCGAGGGGAACGGTGATGTCCCGCCTGCACCGGGCGCGCCGGCTCCTCCACGATCTGGTGCGTGACAAACAGCGCAGCACCGGGGAGGTCAGAGATGCCTGATCAGTGCCCCCGCGCATTTGACGAGACCATGCTTTCGGGACACCTCGACGGTGAGTTGACTCAGTCCGCGGAACAGAAGGTCGCGATTCACCTCGAGGACTGCGCCCACTGCCGCGGGTTGCTGGCAGACCTGCAGGCCATCAGGGAGGCAACCATGTCCACCGAGTTCTCGAAACCCGACGACGATCAATGGGACGAGCGGCCGCGAAGTACCTCCAGCTTGCTGGCTCGAGGCACCGGTTGGGTGCTGGCTCTGGTGTGGCTGGCGACAGTCAGCGTCTACGGGCTATGGCAGTTCTGGCAATCATCGGCAGATCTCTTCGAAAAGATGCTGGTTTTTGGCGGTTTGAGCGCCCTTGCTCTCCTCTTCACCTCGGTGGTGCTGGACCGCATCGCCTCGGCGAAGACCGACCGCTATCGGGAGGTGGAGCGATGATCGTCATCACTGACGAACGAATCGTGGGCAAACGCGTCGTCAGGACTCTCGGTCTGGTGCGCGGCAACACCATCCGCGCGCGTCACCTCGGCAAGGACGTCATGGCCATGCTCCGCAACCTGGTCGGCGGCGAGATCTCCGAGTACACCAAGATGATGGCCGAGGCCCGCGAACAGGCCCTCGACCGGATGGTGGAAGAGGCCGAAGAACTGGGCGCGAACGCCGTCATCTGCACCCGGTTTGCGACTTCCATGGTGATGCAGGGCGCGTCGGAACTCCTCGCCTACGGCACTGCCGTCGTGGTCGAGGACGAGTGATCAGGGCGGGACATGTCCCGCCCCTACGGTCTTCATTCGAAGTCCATGCAGGGGCGACACACATGCCGCCCGTCCGATCGCGGATCTTGTCAGGTCAGAAGGCCCACACCACCCCGGCATTGACGCCGAGGCCGCCCACATCCATCGAGCCCGTCACGACGCTGACCGGAGTGAGGTTGTACGTCACATCGCTGCTGCCAAAACGGTAGGTCGCCTCGGCAAAGAACCTCGTCCGGCTCTGGCCGAGACTGAAACCGAGAACGCCGTAGCCGCCCCACGCGTTGTCGGCATCCCCATCGTTGAGGTTGACGTAGAAAAACGTGGCGCCGACACCGAGATAGGGCTTGAACGAGCCCTGTGTGTTGAAGATGTAGCGGACACCGAGATCGGTGGGTATGACCTGAATACTGTCTTCATACCCCGCGATGGTGCTGACGTCGTCCTGTTTTTCCAGCCACGTCCAGGTCAGATCTCCGACCCAGTTCTCCCCGCCGACTGAAACACGCATCCCCGCGCCGGGAGCAGAAGCGTCTTCGTTGATTTCTGTCCACGTGCCAAAGAGGCTGTATCCACCACCCGCCCAGGCCGGAACGGCCAGGACACAGATCCCCAGTACGAGCAGAGCCTTGCGCATATATACCTCCACCACTCCGATTTTCATTATTCGATTCGAAACGACGAACTCTCTGTCGCAATAATTGTATTACACCATGCCTCCTCGGGCCCAGGCAGGGCCCGAGGAGGATGCTGGATGCTGGATCACACTTGTCCAAGACGGCATGTTGGACGGCTCGAGTGCAATTTCAGCCTCCACCCGACCGCGGCGGGTCTGAAGGTGGGCCAAGGCCCACCCTACTTCGGACCCTGGTGTCGAGCGGGTTCGTAGGGTGGGCCTTGGCCCACCTTCAGAGCTGTATCCTGCATCCCGGATCACTCGTGCGTCAGTACGAGACCTGGACAGCCGTTCTCGGTAACCGAGGACCTCTTTCTGAAAATGGCAATAACCGATCCTCAACCTCTGTGTTTTCAGTGTGGAAAGGTCAGTTCAGGAGTTGTTTTGGACAGCGGTGATCCAGCATCCAGCATCGGCCCGTCAGGGCAACGTCCCCATATAGCCCGACCGTGTGGTGGCCTGGTATCCGTCGACGGTGACCTCGATGGTCCGCCACTTGACCTGTCCGACGCCAGAGGTGACGAATGTCAGGATGTAGCGGGAGGAGAGTTCTTTCAGCATGTCGTCCACGACCTCGGGCATGTCTTCGGCGGCCGGGATTCGCCGGTAGTGGCCGCCTGAGGAGTCGGCGATCCCGGTCAGGATTTCCTCATAGGACGCCGGACCGCCGTCTTGTGAGGAGGTCGGAGGCTCGACGCCGAGGACATAGATCGGAGTGTCGAGGCGATGCGCCACCGCAGTCGCCTCAGCGGCTCCGATCAGAGACGCGTTGTCGACCCCATCGGTGAGCAGAATCGCCGCCCGCCGGTGATGGCGCGCCTTTTCGAGGGCCTCAGGAATCCTCATCACCATGTCGTACAAGGCGGTCGTGCTCCACGGTTCGAGAGTCTCGAGAACCCGAGGCAGCAGATACCACCCCATGCCGAAAGGAAACCGTTCCACGACCTGGTCGTTGCCGAACGTCCACAGCGCGATCTGGTCCTCCTGCCGCCGATGCATCAGAAACGAGGTGATGAGTTGCTGGCTGCCGCCCATCTTGCGGCCGGTCATCGATCCGGAGGTGTCGAGAATGAAGCACAGGCTGATGGGGAGGTCGCTCTCGAGATCGAGATCACGGATTGGAACGTTGATGCCGTCGATCCGGATGTGGAAGTTCTCGCGGGGCACGCCGGTCACCACCCTGCCGGCCTTGTTCCGCACGGTCACCGGCACGACCACCGCGTCGACGTCCACCTCTCCCTGGTACTGGGCTGAAGCCACACCCGGCAACGCGCAGACCGCGATCGCGATCGCGCTGAAGGCCAGAAAAAGGGCTCTCACTCGGCGCTTCCGTCACGGCCGAGCAGGGCGTCGCGGACATCCCGGCCGCACGCCGCGCGAAACCGGTCGGCGAAGCTCTCGAGGGCGCCCCGGCTCTCATCGAGATCGATTCGGATGACCCGGTGCATGGGGACGAAGAAGGTGCTGGGGCCGATCAGCGCCTCGCCGCCCCCTCGTTCCTGGCGCAGCCAATCGTCCATCGTTTCAATTTCGAGGCCGCGAACGACCACGCCCGAGGTGTCCAGCCGTACTAAGGACCCCCACATCTTTTCGCGCGGGTTACCGCAGTTCACGATGACCAGCGATCCGGTTTCGATACCGTCCATCCAGCGCCCCTCAGTCCCCGTCAGCCCTCGCGGGCTGCGACAGTTCGAGCAGCACGCCGCCCGTCGATCGTGGGTGGACGAAGGCCACCAGACACCCGTGCGCCCCCGGTTGCGGTTCTTCCGAGAGCAGTTCGAATCCCCGCTCGCGCAGGTCGGTCATCGACCGCCGGACGTCCTCCACCTTGAGGCAGATGTGGTGCAGGCCCGGGCCACGTTTTTCGAGGTGGCGGGCGATCGGTGAGTCCGGGGTCGTCGGCTCCAGGAGCTCCAGACGCCCGTCGCCCACCGGCAGAAAGGCCACCCGGACGCCCTGACCGGAGACCTCCTCCTCGCCCTCGACCACGAGACCCAACGCCTCGTACAGGCGACGCCCCTCGGCAATCGACGCGACGGCGATTCCGATGTGATCGAGCACGGGTCGGTCCGCCATCAGGTGGTCTCCATCGAATTCAATGTCTCGTCTCCCGTCGTCGGCAGCTGGAATCCGAACGCGTCCTCATCGGTGAGTTTGAATTTCAACCTGTCGCTCCCTTCGCCTTCACCTGGCCGGCGCCGCGGACCCGGCAGCTCCAGCCCACCGCACGAGCTCGATCCCAGTGTAATAGTGCTGCAGGATCTGCTCGAATTCCATGCCCGACCGGGCCAGACCGTACGCGCCGTTCTGACACAGACCGACGCCGTGTCCCCAACCGCGTCCCAGGAAGTGCACGCGACGTTCTCCGTCCGGGGCGGTAAGCACATTCATGCTGAACAGCGTCTCCGGGAGGTCGAGCGCCCGCCGCACGTCAAAACCCTTCCACTCCTTGACCGACCCCGACCTGCTCACCGCCGTCAATCCGATGACCCTTCCCGATGGAGAACGCGCCGTCACCGTCAGGCGTTCCAGACCCGACACCCCGAGCGACCGTTCGAGCTCCGGCCACGAACGTTCGCGGACCCACTCGCGCCACGCCGAGCGCCGGTCCGCCTCGCCGTCGCCGCCCGACTCCCTGATGGTCAACGCCACCACGCGTTCGCCGAAGCGCAGGCGCTCGAGAAGGGTTCCCGGCAGCACCTCGGCGGCGGCGCGGCGCCGGTGCCCGCCGCTCCATCGTTCCCACAGCGGCAACGGCATCGGGAGGTCCTCGCCGTGATCCGCCCGGCGCGGAAAGATCCCGGCGCCGACCGGCCGCGGGACGGCCTCCCCCGAATCGCGCTCGATCTCTCCGCTCAGCTCGAGGGCGGCGAGCGCCGCCGCTGCGGGCCACGCGCCTGCGAGCCCGGTCATCGGCGGATCGAGGGGAACGTTGTAGAGATCGGCGAGAAAGAGCAGTCGGTCGAGCCCGTTGACCGCAGGTGCGATCCCCTCCGGTGGGTCCACGCCGACGGCCTCGAGGAGGGCCTGCGAATAACCTGCGGTATCGGTGATGTCGGGCAGCGGCGACACCCTTCCCGTCAACTGCCGCAGTTTCTGCACCACCTCGACCGGTGCTGCGCCCGGCACCAGTTCGAGAACTTCGCGCGCCACCGCCGCCGAGAAATCCGTGGACGACATCCACGCGCCGTCCCCGCCGATTCCAACCAGCCGGATCGGGCGCTCCCAGGCGCAGGGCACGCCCATGAGGTAGGGCTGGGCGCGGCCCGAAAAGAGCAGCGAGGAATTCTCGGTGTGGCCGCCGCAGGTCGAGGTGTACATGGCGTCGATGGGCTGGCCGGCAAAGACCGCGACCAACCCGGCCGTCTCTGCGATCGCGCGGTTCGACAACGAATGCTCGACGCCGACACCGTTGTAGACCTGGCAGGCCGGGGTGTCGCAGAGATCCCAGCCCTCGTCCGCGTGGTCGCCGAGGTGCGCCACCGCGTAGGTGCGGGCGGCCACGGTCTGCGCCTTGAGGGCGGCGAGTTCGGGGAACTGCGAGGGCCCCATCTCGGCCGGCACCACCCCCTGGAGATAGCGCTCGAGGTTGAGCTGGTTGATGACGAGGGTCTCGTTCCCCACCGCACGCGCCAGCAGAATGCCCCGGTAGCGACGGTCGCCCACCGCCACCGGCCAGTCGCCTGCGGGCTCGATGACGAACTCTCCCGTGCCGGTGACGACCGCACCTTCAACACCCTCGATCCTCAGGGCCCCGGTCTCGGCGACCCGGAAGGTCCCCTGAAACCCGAGCGAGGCCAGGACGTTTGCCGGACTCGCAGGCTCTCCCGCGGTCCACCGCACCCGCAGCCTCGTCAATCCGGTGGCCGTCGAGCCCCGGCTGATCTGTATCCCGGCGCCCAGACCCCGCTGGATTCCGGCGATCGCGGCGGACACCGACGATTCATCGGAGAACGCTCCCACCTGCCACCAACTCGGGCCCGCCGCGGACACTCTCAACTCGAGGGGTCCCCACAACCAGGAAGTCCTGGAGTCAACCGTCACCCTATAGGCGCGCCCGGGTTGGGGCAGGACGACCGGTGCGCTCGATCTCTCGAGAAGCACCCGCACCAACGGCGGGTCCATATCGCGGGTTGGCATCGCCGCGGGTGGCGGCGCCGTCGGGACTCTGGTCGGCATCGGCGGCGGTGTCGGACCGGGAGCCGGGGTCGCTGCCGGGGTCGGCGACGGACCGGACGGCGTCGGGCGCGCCGGTGTCAGGGCGGGCGGTGCGCTGGCGCACCCCCCGAGGACCGCTGTCAGGAGGATCGCCGCCGTCCGCCTCACGGGTTCAGAAACCCCTCACGGGAGGCGAGGTGCTCGGCGCGGTAGTCAACTCCACGCAGTTCGACCGGGCGGCACATCTCATAAAGCCGCGACCGGATTCTCTGCGACACGCGATCCGACAGTGATTCTTCGTGGTTCCTTGGGCGATCCGAAAAATTGGTTGTGAAGATGGTGACCCGGCCCTCGAGGTACCGGGTGTTGACCAGGTAGTACAGAAGGTCCATCACCCACGGGGTGGTTTTCCCGGCGCCCAGCTCGTCGAGAACCAGCACGTCGGCCGCAACCAGCGGTTCCAGGATCGTCCGGCTCGAGCCCGATCCGTCGAAGGTCATCTGGATCTCGAGCACCAGCGACGTGAAATCGGCAAACCGTCCGTGCACCACCGGACGCTTCTCTTTCATGATCTGCTGCAGGGCCGCCACCGCCAGATGGGTCTTGCCGGTGCCCACCGAACCCATCAACAGCAACCCCTTTTCGTCGGCCGGGTAGAGATCGACGAACTCCTGGACCTGGCGCTTGGCCTTGGCCAGGGTCGGGTCCTTGGCGTTCCACAGTTCGAAGGTGTCGAGCGTGCAGTGGCGGTAGCGGGCCGGGATCCCGGCCTGCGCCACCAGCCGTTCGCGAACCCGGCCCTCGGCGCAACTGCACCGCCGGACCAGCTCGACGCCGTCCTTCTCGGTCAGCACCCAGCCGGTGCCGCCGCATTCGGTGCAGGATTCGGGAGTGGTTTCCTTCTCGGTCATCGGCTCAGTATAAAGAGGAATTCGGAATTTCGAATTTCGGATTTCGAATTTCGGATTTTTGCCTTCCCGACCGCCCACCGAACATTTACGTCCGAGTGCTCAGGGCGGGCAGAACCGCGAGCGGCGGAGGTGCCATTTTCACTATTGTCGGACACACGAATATTCACGTCGGTGGGTGTTTCGGGCAGACAATGGTGAAAGTGGCTCCTCTCGGGAAGCGCGCAATCAAAGACGGAGATCAGAGAACCCTCGGATACACCTCAAAACGAAGAACCCGGGGACTTCAGAAATTCGAGCTCCTCCGGGATGGACTGGCGCCCGAGGATGGCGTTGCGGTGCGGGAACCGGCCGAAGCGGGCGATGATGGCGTGGTGGCGGACCGCGAAGTCGAGGAAGAAGTCAAAGGTCTCGCGGTCGCCGTCGGGGACCGATTCGGCGAGCTCGCTGAACAGGGCGACGCTGCGTTCCTGGTCGGACAGTTCTTCCGAGTGTTCGAAGGGCATATAGAAGAAGACCCGTTCGATCGGCCGCAGCAGGCGGTCGGCCCCCGAAGCCAGCCCCTTCGCCGCAACCCCGCGCGCGTCGGCGTCGTAGGCGAAGGCCTCGGGCTGTCCGCGGTGGATGGCGCGCGGGATCTGGTCGAGCAGGAGGATCAGGGCGAGGCGGCCGCGCGGCGAACCCGTCCAGTGGTCCAGGATGCCCACCGCACCGGAAGTCGACGCCGTGCCGAACCGGTCGCGCAGCATCTCGTCGGTCTCGGGGCTGTGGCCCCACCACAGCTTCTTCTTCTCGGCCGCCACCTTGGAATCATCGGTGTCGTCGCCAAACCACAGGGCCAGAAGCTCATCTCGTACGTGTTGCATGGAAATATCCTCTCATATCTGATTTCGGATTTCGGATTTCGAATTTCGAATTTCGGATCGCGCGTCTCCGGTTGAGTCAGGCTGACCGAGCAACGGGGGAGATCTGTAGATCAGTGGTGGCGAGCCCTGAAGGACCCGCCTACAGTTGATTCGCAAGGCCACGTCAGTATCTGAAGGCCGTAGGTGGGTCGTTTACGGCCCGCCACCACTGGCGTTGCGGAACCTGGAGAGGCACAACCTGAGCGAACCGGAGACGTACGTTTCGGATCTTCCATCCCACCACCCGCACGGCAGCCGGGACGGCTGCCCCACAATTCGGACCCGTTTGCGATGGTTGTGGGACACGCGTCCCGCGTGCCTTTGGGTGTGGATAAACGAAAGCGACCCAGGAATTCGCCGAATTCCGAAATGCGTGAAACGCTCTTCCGAAATTCCGAAATCCGAAATCCGAAATCCGAAATCCGAAATAAGATACGCCCGTGCGCATCCTCCACCTTCTCTCCCAACGGCCGTCCCTGACCGGGAGCGGCATCACCCTCGATGCCATGGTCCGCAGAGCGGCGGCGGCCGGTCACGAGCAACGGGTGGTGGTCGGCGTTCCCGTCGACGATTCACGGCCCGATGTCGGCGGGCTCGATCCGAAGCACATCCAACCGCTGCTGTTCGGCCAAGCACCGCTCGATTTCGCGATCCCGGGGATGAGCGATGTCATGCCCTACCCGAGCACCCGGTTTTCGGACCTCACCGAGACCCGGCTCGCGGCCTATCGCCGGGCCTGGATTGATCTCCTCGGCCCCCTGATCGAGACGTTCCGGCCGCACCTCATCCAAACCCACCACGTGTGGTTGATGTCGGCGTTGGTCAAGGAGGTGGCGCCCGCGATCCCGGTCGTCACCCAGTGCCACGCCACCGGTCTTCGCCAGATGGAACTGTGCCCCGCTCTGGCCGACGGCGTCCGCCGGGAGTGTGCCCGCAACGAGGCCTTTCTCGTTCTGCACGACGACCACCGTGCAGTGTTGGCCGAACGGCTCGGCATCGCGTCTGACCGCATCCACACGGTGGGCGCCGGATACCGGGAGGATATCTTCCACGCCCGCGGACGGGTTCCGAACGCCGAGCCGGCCCTCCTGTATATCGGCAAGTACAGCGCCGCCAAAGGCCTGCCGTGGCTGCTCGACGCCTTCGAACGCCTCGCCCGCCAACGACCCGGCCTCCTGCTTCACGTTGCCGGTGGCGGCGCCGGGCCCGAAGCCGACGCCATCCGCGACCGCATGGCCCAAATGGCGCCCGCGGTCGTGCAACACGGACAACTCGCCCAGCCCGGTCTCGCCGACCTCGCGCGGCGCGCGACGGTGTGCGTGCTGCCCTCTTTCTACGAAGGACTGCCGCTGGTCGTGGTAGAGGCCCTCGCCTGCGGCTGCCGGCTGGTCACCACAGATCTTGCCGGCGTCAGAAACGAACTCGCGCCCAGGCTCGGCGCCCCGCTGACCATGGTCGAGATGCCGCGACTGGAAACCGTCGACCGCCCCCGCCCGCAGGACCTCCCAATCTTTGTCGATCGCCTCGAGACCGCCCTTGCGACGGCCCTCGAGGCACCGCCCGTGGGCGATCCCGCGCTCACCATGCCGGAAGCACTCGCCGCCTTTACCTGGGACGCCGTCTACCGACGGGTCGAACCTGTGTGGCGCGGATTGGTTTGAGTCAGATCAGTTCGAGGACTTTTTCGGTGGGACGCCCGAGAACCGCGCGATCGCCCGACAACACCACCGGGCGCTCGATCAGCCGGGGGTGCTCCACCATCGCCGCAATCAGCTGTTTGCGGCCGAGCGACTCGTCCGCCAGCCCGAGCTCGGCGAACTCCTTTTCCTTGCGGCGCATGAGGTCTCTGGGTTGCATTCCAAGCGCCTTGAGAACCCGGTCGAGCTCGGCGGCCGAAGGCGGGTCTTTCAGGTAGTCGACGATTTCGGGCTCGACACCGCGCTCGCGGAGCAGGCTGACCGCCTGCCGTGATTTCGTTCAGCCGAGGGTTGTGCCAGACAACGATGGGCATCTCTCGATCCTCCCTGGCGGACATCATATACCCGCGATAAATCGAGGACAGGGCGAGAATCGGCCCACAGGTTTGAGTTTTTAGTTTTGAGTTTTGAGTTTTGAGTTGAATCGCCACCCACCCGCCGATCGTCCGGGAGTCGGGGGTGGATGGGACAAATCCGAAATCCGAAATTTTCAGTTCCACTCTTCCACGAAACCCGCGGGGTTGACACTCTCTCCGTCTTGCCGGACCTCGAAGTGGAGGTGCGGTCCGGTGGACTTCCCGGTCGAACCGACGGTGGCGATCACGGCACCCTTCTCGATCTGTTGACCTTCGACCACCGCCAGTGATCCCAGGTGGGCGAAAAAGGTTTCGAAACCGTTTCCATGGTCGATCAGGATGACCGTACCCGACCCCGGTGACGTTTCGTAGACCCGGGTCGCGACACGCACAACGCCGTCGGCGGGGCAAGTCACCGGCGTACCGGCCGGTGCGGCCAGATCGATGCCCTTGTGAGAAACCTCTTCGTGGGTGAACGGATCGAGATGACCGGGGCCCCAACTCCACGTGATGCGCCCCTCCGGAAGCGGGTTGGAGATTTCAAAGTCGACGCCCGCGATCTGACCGTGATCAATCTGTGAGACTCCAACCGCATCGGGGGCGGGCAGGGCGGAAGCGCCGCCGCTGCCGAGCGGCAGCAGGAACATTCCAAATACAACAGAGAAAACAACAGCGCCGACGATCCTGGGCCGGCGACCACCTTCACGCTCGAAGATGCTGAGTATCCGCACGTTGATCCTCCTTTTCCGCGCTGTCATGGTTGGCACACCAGCTCCCCGCAACTCGAGCCGCAGGACGTCGAGAAGACCCCCGGCGTATTCCCGCGCTGCGATCCCGCCGGCACTCACCACGGTCGCGTCGCACAGCTGTTCGCGGGCGTCGTTGAGTCGGTATCCGGCGATCCACACCACCGGATTGAAAAAGTACACCGTCTGGATGAGCTGCTGAAGGCCGAGCCACATCGCGTCGAACCTCGCCACGTGCGCCATCTCGTGGGCGATCGCCGCGGCCATGCACCGGCTGTCGCCCTCTACGGCCGACGGAAGATAGATGACCGGGCGAATCACGCCGACTGTGAACGGCGTCATCGAGCTGTCGGAGGTCACGACCCGCACCGCGCGACGGACCCGCAAGAGCCGTCGCCAACTGTCAGACGCAGCGAGGACCGCCGGATCGCCGCACAAGCGCGCCCCAGCAAGAACCCGCCGCACCGCCCGGAGACGCCGTAACTGAACGGCCGCCACTCCCAGAAAACCAAGGCTCCAGAGGACCACCGCCACCACACGCCAGTTTTCGACTGGCGTTTCGCCCAGGCTTCGCGGATCAGCTTGCAGGGCCGTCAGAAAAGAGACCTCTTCGCCGCCCCCGTGCCCGGTAACCGATTCTGCCTCGGCAGAGCGCGGGACCAACCTCTCGACGAGGGCACCCGCCGCCAAGGGATGGCCGAAACCGGGCGGCAACACCAGCCGAATCAGGACCAGGCTCCACAGGGCCACCTGCAGCGCCGGTCCACGGCTCCGCGCGAGATGGGCCACCACCCAGACAACCGCGAAGACCACACCTGCCAGAAGGCTGTTGACGGCAAGAACATCGATCCACCCCGCAAGCGAAAAAAGAAGCTCGACGACATCTACGCCTCCCGACCGTCGAGGTCGTCGAGCAGGCGGCCGAGTTCGTCGATTTCATCGTCGTTGAGCTTGCCGCTGTCGGCAAAGAGCGACACCACCGGCACATGGGAGGTCTCGAGCACCTGGCGCGCGAAATCCCGCACCATCCGTGCGAGACCGGAGGCCCGCGAAACCGATGCCGTGTAGAGGTGCAGCCCGTGAAAGATATTTTTTTTGACCAGACCCTTGCGGACCATTCGTTCGATCGTGGTCCGGGTCGTTGAATAGGCCCAGTCCATGGAGTCGCCGATCCGCTGGTGGACCTCACGTGCGCTCAGACCGTCAGCTTCCCACAGAATCTTCATCACCTCGAGTTCGGTCGGACTGAGCCGTGGAAGGTCTTTGAGGTTGACCATCATGATGGGCCCTTTCGTTCGCTCATGCTACATGTGTAGCATTAACGCTACAATAAGCTCACGACCGCTCGTTGTCAAGGTTCGTGGGCGGATGACTTTCCCGTCACGCTTCCCGAGAGGAGCCACCTTCAACATTGTTGGTTCGAGTCGGCATGCCGAAGTGGATGTTCAAGTGTCCAACAATATTGAAAATGGCACCTCCAAAGAACGGGAGATTGGGACTTTCCCGGCGTAACCGGAGGTGAAGCCGGACACCTCCAAAGAACGCGAGATTGGGCTTGTCCCGGCGTAGCCGGAGGCGAAGCCGGACACCTCCGCCACACACAGTTCCACCCACCCTGAACACTCGAACATTTCACGTCGGTGGGACGCGGCCCAAAATTCAAAACTAAAAACTCAAAACTCAAGACTGGTACTAGAGTCCGAGCTGGTCGATCTCGATCAGCCCCGCGGTGACCTCGGCGCGCGCCTCTTCCAGGGCCAGGGTGGCGGTTTCGAGGACCGCCGGATCGAGCTCGCGGTTGAGGGTGACATCGAGGATGCCCGAGCCGAGATCGAACGAATACACCTGACCCACGAAGGTCCCATCACGGACCTCGCGCGCCACTCGCAGCATCGCTTCGGCCACATCGAGGTCGATGGCGGCCACGACGATGTCAGAGAAATCCACCATCAGGCGGGGGTCGGTGACGATCAGGCGAACACCGGCTTCACGGGCGGCCTCCATCACCCCGGGTTCGGGCTCGTCGCTGGCATACAAGGCGACATTCACGTCGGTGACATTGAGGGCCCAGACGCCTTCCACGCCGTGTTCCGTCGCGACCACGGCGCGCCGCTGGTGGGTGCGGAAGCCCACGCCGAAGCCCCGTTCCAGGGCCTCCAACCAGGGCCTTCCAACTCCGCGAAGAATCCCCGCACGGGGGGCCGGCGCAACGGTGGCGGCGATCACGCCGGCGAGATACCCGGCGCCCTCGGGAAGAAACTCGATACCCGCCACATTGGCGGCGCGGGCCCGTCCCGGAAGCAGGACAAAAACCGTCCCCGGAGAGGCGCCGGCCGCGGCGTAGAGGGCCTTCTCAAAGCCCCCTCCGACGCAGAAGACGAGGTCGCCGTCTTGCTCGCCCTCGGCCGTCAGCTGCCCCTGACCCAGGGGCCCGTCGCCCACCCGGTGGCGGGCGACATCGGCGTCAAGCTCCGCAGCGATCAACCCGAGCCCCCGTTCCGCAGCCGCTTCCCAGCGACCACTCAGGCTGGGCGAGGTCAGCAGTCGTACCGAAAACTGCGGAGGTGCGACCGGCTCTTCCGGATGGCACCCGGCTGTGAGAATTGCCAGCACAGCCAGACCCACACCTGCGGCAAAAAATCGGTTTCCCATCGTCCGACCATTCTACTGCTGCTAGCGGTGTGCGGTACCATGAGCCATGGACCTTCTCCAGCTGGTGGCCGAGCTCGACGAGCTTCTCGAAGCCGAGGGAACCGCCGACTACTGCCCCAACGGACTTCAGGTCGAAGGCCGTCCCGAGGTCCGCAGCGTGGTGACCGCGGTATCCGCTTCACGCGTTCTCTTCGAACTCGCGGCGGCGCGGGACGCCGACGCCATTCTCGTCCACCACGGAATCCTGTGGAACGCCTCCGAGGCGGCCCGGATCGTTGGCACGTTGCGCGAGCGCATCCGCATCCTGATCGAACGCGAGATCTCCCTGATCGCCTATCACCTTCCGCTGGATCGGCACATGGAACTCGGCAACGCCGCCCAACTCGCCCGCCGGCTCGGTCTCGAAGAGCTGGAGCCGTTCGGCATCCACTCGGGCGCGCCGACGGGGGTGTGCGGGGTCTTTCACGAACCGGTGGATCCCCTCGAGTTCTACGCCGCGGTCGCCGAAGCCTGCGAACGGGAGCCCCAGGTCTTTCCCGGGGGCTCCGGCGCCATCTCGTCGGTCGGGATCGTGACCGGCGGCGCGCAACGGGAGTTCCACCAGGCGGTGGCGGCTGGTCTCGACGCCTACGTCACGGGAGAGGCCACCGAGTGGGTTCTCCACCAGGCCGCCGAGGACGGCGTCCACTATCTCGCAGCGGGGCACTACGCCACCGAACGCTTCGGCGTCCGCGCCCTCGGGCGTTGGCTCACCGACCGGCACGGCCTCGAGGTCGAGTTCATCGACGTGCCCAACCCCATATAGAGATTTCGAATTTCGGATTTCGAATTTCGGATTTTTCACCCACACCCCAACCGACTGGAAACCTCCGAACGCTCACGGATGGGTTCCGAGAACTCAAAACTCAAAACTTAAAACTCAAAACTGACGCTCAGCTACACTCCAACCGATGACCAATCCCACGCTTGCCCCATCTCCGTCCAACACCTACTCCTTCTCCCGCGTCAAGTGTTTTCAGCAGTGCCCGCTGCGCTACCGCTTCCGCTACCTCGAGGGCCGCAAGGAAGCCTTCCGGTCGATCGAGTCCTATCTCGGATCCACCGTTCACGACGTGCTGGAGTGGCTCTACGCCCAACGCGACGCCGGCACCGCCCCTGACGAAGCCGCGGTCCTCACGGAATTCGCACGTCGCTGGACAGAGGGACGCGATCGCACGGTTGCCGTGATCCGGATCAACAACGACGACGAGGAGTACATCCGCCTGGGACGGGAGATGCTGACCCGGTTCTTCAACGAGACCTTCACCCGCGACCTCTCGCGGACGGTTTCCCTCGAACAACGGCTGTCGAAGCGCCTCTCCGACGCCGTGCTCTTCACCGGATTTGCCGACCGCGTCGGCCGCACCGACAAGGGGCGCCTTTTTGTCATCGACTACAAGACGTCCCGATCCGAAGGGGACGGGTCGGAATTTTCCGAAGGGCTCCAGGCGCCCCTCTACGCGGCCTGTGTTCTCGATCACCACGATGACGACGAGGCGCTTGCGGGTTACCACTACCTCCGCCACGGGACCACCAGGTGGCAGCAGGTGGACCGCGACAGGGCCAGGGAACTGGTCGACAGGTTCCTCGATCTGGTTGCCGAAGTGGAAGCGGCGGGCGATTTCCCCGCCCGGCCCGGCGTGCTCTGCGCGTGGTGCGGCTTCAACGCGATCTGCCCGTCCGCGGAGGTCCCGGACTCTTTTTCGGGGGGCCTCCGGCGCGCCGAGGAAATGGGCCGCAGCCTTTTCTGAGGGCTGAGCGCCCGGCAGTCGCCGCGCGACGGTCTACAATCAAGGTATGGCTCACAAACCAGAATTCGACCCGAAAAACTGGCCTGGGATAATCAGCGCTCGGATCACAAAGAAGAGACACCCTCCGGGCACCGCTCCGGGGACTCTCCCTTCACGTGCCGAGGTGACCGAGCCGGCTGGAGGCCGGATCATCGCGTTCAACCCCACCGAGCTGAAGGAGATCCCACTCAACGACTCTGACGGCCTCCTCGGGATCGGCGACGAATTGACCGCGTGGGTGGACGTCGAAGGCCACGACGTGGCGCAGATAGCGGATCTCGGCGCCCGTCTCGAGGTGCACCCTCTCGCGCTCGAGGACGTTCTCCACGTCGGGCAACGCCCCAAGGTCGAAGACTTCGAGGACTCGCTCTTCCTCGTTCTCGACCACTTCTCGCTCAACGCCCGCGGCAACCGGCTGAGCAAGGAACAGATCAGCCTGGTGGTTCAGGACGGCCTGCTGCTGTCGATTCAAGAACGCACCTCCGGGCTCTTCGAGCCCGTCTACCAGCGGCTGCAGTCCGGCAAGGGCCGTATTCGCGGAGGAGGCGCCGGCTACCTCGCCTATGCGCTGATCGACATCATCGTGGATCACGTCTTTCCGGTTCTCGAGCACATCGGCGACCGCCTCGAGGAGTTCGAGGCCTCGATCCTCGAGAACCCGACCCCGGAAGATCTCAACGGGCTGCACGTGATCAAACGCGACCTCCTGCTGCTCCGCAAATCCATGTGGCCGACCCGCGACTTGCTCCGCAATCGGCTGCTGATCGAGTCGCCGTTGATCGGAGAGCAGACCCAGGTCTATCTCCGGGACGTCGCCGACCACGCCACGGTGGCGGTCGACATCATCGAGACCTACCGCGACATGGTGGCCAGCCTCAACGATCTCTATCTGACGAGGATCTCGATCCGGATGAACGAGATCATGAAGGTCTTGACCACCATCGCGACCATTTTCATCCCGCTGTCGTTCATCGCCGGTCTGTACGGGATGAACTTCAACACCGCGGCCAGCCCGCTCAACATGCCCGAGCTCAACTGGTATTGGGGATACCCGGCGGCGTTGTTGTTGATGGCGGCGGTCGCCGGAGGACTGATGATCTACTTCTGGCGGAAGCGGTGGTTCTGACTCATCGATTCGTGGGTCTTCGTAGGGTGGGCCTTGGCCCACCTTCAGAATCGCTGCAGACCCCTCGGGTTCGCCTCGTAGGTGAATGAATCTGATGGTGGGCTGAAGCCCACCCTACATCACGGACGGTCGATCGCTCCGCACCCCGCGCATCTCGCCTTGATCTGATTCTCTATCCACTCACGAGGCCGGATCTCAGATTTCTTCCTCTTCCTTGCGGTGGTGTTCGTGATCGCGGTGGCCCCGCCGTTTGCGGCCGCGCTCTCCCCGCTCCTTGCGCCACTCTTCGTATTCCTTCTGTTCGTCGTGCTCGACACGAGGGCGGTGGATCGCGATCTCGTCCTCGAATTCTTCGACCTCTTCGCTCCGCGCTACGCGTTTCCCTTGCTTGTCCCGGCTGCTCATGCTGACCTCACCAACGGATTCCTTTCAGCTCCTCAGACCAACTTACCAGAAAAGGCGTCGTTTTGATCCCTGTTTGGGTCCCGCCCGACGCACCGGTATGATGGGTCCCGATCATGGAGACCATCCTCACGACCTTCGTCGCCGCGGTGGCGCTGGGCATCGCGGGCCAGATCATCGCCGAACGGTTCCAGCTGCCGGCGATCATGCCGCTGCTGGTGCTCGGAATTTTCTGCGGGCCCTTCGGTCTTGCCTTCGTTCACCCGGAGGCGCTTGGCGACGCACTGGAAGCCCTCATCCACCTCGGCGTCGCGATCATCCTCTTTGAAGGCGGGCTCTCCCTCGACCCGCAACGCCTCTCCCGGGTGGGGTCGGCGGTGGGCAATCTCCTGACCATCGGCGTCGGCGTCACGGGTGTGGCGTCCGCCGCGGTCGCGCACTGGGCGGTTGGCATGCCGTGGACGACTGCGGCGCTCTTCGGGGCCATCGTCACGGTCACCGGGCCGACCGTCATCGTGCCGCTTCTCCGCCACATGATCGCGCCGCGCGAGGTCAAGACGATCCTCCTCTCCGAGGGCCTCATCGTCGATCCCATCGGCGCGATCCTCGCCTATCTGGTGCTGCAGTGGATCGAACGCGCCGGGATCCCCTTCCGCGCCCTGACCGGCGAGGTCGTGACCCTGGCCGCAACCGGGATCGTCCTCGGCTTTGTCGCCGGGGCGATCGCAAAGATGATCCTGCGCACCCGGTTGGTGGGGGGCGAGCTGAGGAACCTCAGCATCCTCGCGCTGCTCATGGTGTGCTATCTGGTGTCCGAGCACCAGGCCCACCAGTCCGGCATCCTCGCCGCCACCGTAATGGGTCTCACCATCTCCGCCGCCGACCTCCCCGACCTGGTCACGGTGCGGGCGTTCAAGGGACAACTGACCACGCTGATCATCTCGATGCTCTTCATCCTGCTCGCAGCCCAGCTCGACCTTGGTGCGGTCGTTTCATTGGGTTGGAGTGGGGTGTTGGCGGTGGTGGCTCTGATCGTGCTGGTCCGCCCCCTCTCGGTGGCGCTGTCCATCTGGCCGCGCCAGCTCGACCTCAAAGGACGGACCGTGATCGCCCTCACCGCCCCCCGCGGCATCGTCGCGGCGGCCGTCGCGTCGCTGGCCGCCCGGGAGATGGGCAAGGCCGGTCTGCCCGGCGCGGCCGAACTCGAAGGGCTGGTCTATCTGACGATCCTGGCCACCGGAGCGTGGGCCACGGTGACCGCCCTGGTCCTGCCGAGAATCCTCGGCTACACCGACGATCCGGCACGCCGCAAGGCGGTGCTGGTGGGAGCGAACGCCCTCAGCGAGACCCTGGCCCGGGTGTTGGCGTCGGCCGGACGAACCACCGTCGGTATCGACGCCTCGTCGTGGCGTCTCGAACGGTTTCGCGCTGCCGGGCTGCCGAACATGGTCGGCGATGCCCGCGACGCCGCGACCTACGAAGAGGCCGGAGTCGAGCGGGATTCGCTGGTGATTGCATGCACCACCAATGACGAGCTCAACCTCCTGGTGGCCGAGATGGTGCACGCCGAATTCGGCGTCGAACACCCGGTGGTGGCCATCCAGCAGCCGCCGGACGAACTCGGGCGACGGTCGCGGGCCTGGATCGACCTGCTCGGTGGAGGCGGCATCGACGTGCCGAAGTGGAATCGGAAGATCGAGAATGGTCAGGCCGTTGAGGTCACCATCGACCCCCAATCCCCCGAGTCTCTGGCCGCGCTGCACGCCGTCGAACAGGAACACCGCAACGCCGTACTGCGGCTGGTCGGCTTCAAGAACGACGAAACCTCGTTTCACGTGGACGACGCCCGTCTGGAGCAACTCGATCGTCTCATTCTGCTGGTGGCCGAAGGCCCTCCGCTCGCGGCCCTTGGAATGCACCTGGTCGCGACTGAAGACGAGACCACAGTCGTCGAGGAAGGCGGCGCAGGCAAACCGACCGAACCGGTCTGATAGAACGATTGATTGTTCGGTTCTCACAACAATACCTGTATCACCTCCGCAATCTCAACCGCGGTTGCAGATCACGGGTGTATGATGTCGTCAACCAAAGGAGGACATCATGGCATTCGAACTGCCGCCGCTGCCCTATGCGGACGACGCGCTCGCCCCCCACATCTCGCCCGAGACCATCGCCTACCACTACGGCAAACACCACCGGGCCTATGTCGACAACCTCAACAAGCTGACGGCCGGAACCGAGTGGGAAAACAAGAGCCTCGAGGACGTCGTGCGAGGCGCCGAGGGCGGTCTCTTCAACAACGCGGCCCAGGTGTGGAACCACACCTTCTACTGGTCGTCCTTGAGCCCCACCGGTGGCGGCGAACCGACAGGTGCTCTCGCCGACAAGATCGTTGCCGCTTTCGGCAGCTTCGCGGCCTTCAAGGAGGAGTTCACGAAAGCCGCCATCGGCCGCTTCGGATCGGGTTGGGCGTGGCTGGTGATGAAGCCCGAGAGTGGGCTCGCCGTCGTCACCACCGCCAACGCCGAGACCCCCCTCACCTACCCGTGCACTCCGCTTCTCACCTGCGACGTCTGGGAGCATGCCTACTACATCGACTACCGCAACGCGCGCCCGAAGTACCTCGAGCACTTCTGGGAGCTGGCGAACTGGGACTTCGCGGCCGGCCAATTTATAGTCTGTGGGTTCTATCGGATTTCGAATACGCCCTCGCCGATCGCACGCGACTGTCAGCTACCGGCTCCAGCAATCTGGGACAGCGACAGCTGACAGCGTCAGTGATCTGGGACAAGGGCAACTGACGGCGGCAGCGGCAGCCGACAGCGGCAGCGGCAGCGGCAGCGGCAGCGGCAGAGGTGCATTGTCCTCTCGAACACAGATGTGACACCCGACGACCACAACCTGCATCAGGTGTGACCTGCCGAACACCGGAGAATCTTGGCATTCAACTTGCTTTTGAGATAATGACTGAGAGTTCTGGGTCGATATCGCGCGGGCTATGATGCGGGCGCCGGACCGATCCAGTCTGAGGTCGGTGGGGGGAGTGGCCGATGGTGAGACGAGTCGTTGCGTCGGTCGTAGCAACACTCGCGTTCCAGATGATCGGGTTCGCTGACGGCGAATTCGCCATCCTCTCGTTTCCAATCGGTCTTGTGGTCGGCGAGCAGACGATCGAGGTCGACCTTGGGACTTCCGGGGAACCGGCCGATCTGCACCTCAATGGTGAGCCGGTGTGCCGTTTGACAGCCGCCATCCCACGCTGCCGGATCGATCTCGGCGAGGCACCTCACGTCCACCTCCTCGAACTGGTCCAACAGAACGACGAGGGAGATATCATCGCTTCCGCTCACCGTTGGGTCAACCGCCCCGGCCAGGAGGCCGAGCTTTCGATTCGACTCGATCACGCGCCCTCGAACGGGGTCTGTACGGGTCGAGTGCAGTGGTTTCACCCCGACAAGGCGGACCCGATCGTTCTCGAGATCACCGATGACGGCCGCCCCCTGCTGATCGGTGACGATCGCCATTCCTTTCGGTTTCCGTGCGCGGATTCCGACTCGCCTCAGGTGATTGCAGGGTCGGCGATCTTTCCCGACGGCAGGCGGGCCGAGGCGGTCGCCGTGTCCGACACATTCGGTGGTCGAACCGAAACCTCCCTGACCTCCATCCCGCTGGTCGCCGCCGATCAGGAGCGTGGACCCTTGCAGCGCGGTCGCTTCTGCCTGGGGCGATGGTTTCGAGACAGTCGAGAACTCTGGGTTCGAGGTGGTGTTCGTGCTCGACCCGAGCGCCAACTCCCAGTACCTGATGTCGACCGGATGGTCGAAGGTGCAGCTACCGACCGGTTCATCCGTCAAAGTGAACCCTGACTACTTCATGCATCAATCGGGTAGCGGCGAGGCCGAACCCAAGGACTCCTGGAACCGGGCGGTGGGCAGCCTCACCGCCGCCGAGAAGATGTGGCTCGTGTTGCCGGACAGCAGGCTCCAACGGGTCAACGGTTTCAGCAGAGGCAAGGACGCCTGGTTGCTGTTGCTTTTCCAGCTCGGATCCATCGAGGCCGACGGGACGCCGAGAATCGCCGATGCCGTCGCGGCGTCGGGGCTTGTGGCGGCGGCCGGTCCGCGCCGCCGGGCGGTGGTGTTGATTCTCGGCAAGCAGTCTGACCGCGACGCCAGCGAGTTTTCTCCGCGGCAGGCGCAGGACTACCTGGCGGAGGTCGGGGTCCCGTTGTTCGTCCTGCGAAGCGGAAAGCCGCAGGACGACGGGTGGCCGAATGGCGTGCAGATCAAGAACATGGATGCGATGGCGGCTGCGTTGGACGGAGTTCGGAGCGCATTGAACCAGCAATGCGTGGCGTGGTACGAGGGTGATGTCAGTCTCGCTCGGATCTCCTCCGGGCTACCAGACGGTCTCGCGATTGCCGGTCGGACGAATGAGGTCGTCGATACCGACGGCGACGAACTGCAAGCTGAAGCCAGGACAACTGATCAGCAGCCGCCGGATCTTCCTGCGCTCGAGGCTCGTGTGGATGTCACTGCCGTGACTGTGCTCGTCACCGCGCGCGACTCGTCGGGGAGTCCGATCACGGATCTCAGGGCGACGGACATCAGCGTCACGGAGGATGGGCATCAGGCCACCGTACTGGACCTCGAGCCCCTGGCGGGCGTCGTCGCACTGCAGCCGACCGGGTTATCCACGACCGGCGCCGATCAGATGGCTCCGGAGCCGCAAACAGTGGTCGGTGAACTTCCGGTGGCCATATTCGCCGATCTCGAGTTCTCCGGAGCTGCGGACCTCTTCGCCGCGGTCGATCTCCTCGCCGAGCGGTCGGACTGGCTCGCGTCGTTGGGCCCGGTGAGCATCGTGGAGGCCCGGAACGGGTTGACGACGGTCCTCGACGGGTCGCGAGACGCCGAACAGATTCGCAGCGCCCTCCTCGAGCTGGCCGAGGCGCGCTCGGGCCCCGGTGAGATCGACCAGATTCGCACCCGGTTTCTTCGCGAAAATGGACCCATGCGCGACCAGGGCGCCTCCAGCAACCCCTCCGAGGAGGGTCTGATCCCCTCGGTGAGGTTCGCGATTCACGAAGAGGACCGCGCGGTCCGCCGCCACCTGGACCGGATCCAGAACTGGGCCGAGGCCGAGTCGGCCACGAATCCGGGCCTGCTGCTATTGGTCGGAGCGGGTTTCGATGAGGACCCGCGGGAGTTCTATCAGCCGACCGTCGAGCGGCGTTCGCCGGAGAACGCTTCGAAGGTCAATCTGGAGTCGAGAGACCTCGGCGTCAGGCGGTCACTGTGGGTGGAGGATCTCGGGAGAGAACTCGCCGCGGGTGGTTGGTTGGTGGTGCCGTTCGTCGGTCGTTCCGTCGGCATGGGTGGGTCGTCGATAGCCTCCGAACACAGTGGGAGAGGAAAACTCAACGAGTTCTACAGCAATCGGGGCACCGGCGTCGGGACGTTCACTCCGTCGTGGCTCCAGGTCGATCCACTGGGTTCCCAACGTCACCTTGCGGCCCCGAGCGGCGGCGGTGTGGTCCTCGGCAAAAAGGACCTCAACACGATCATCGAGCAGAGCGGCGGATGGTACCAATTGACCTATCAGGTGGATCGCCCCCCGGCTGGTATCTACCGCGAGCTGAATGTCACGACAACCCGGGACGATGCCGTGCTGCAGACGACCGGCGTCGTGCTCTCCGGGACGTCGGAGGGACGCTCCGAGGCGCGGTTGCGTCAACTGCTCGATGGCTCGGGTTCGGCGGGGGAGCTCCCGGTTGATGTTTCAATTTCGGAGCCCCATCTGGGAGAGAACCAGGTTCTTGTGGCCGACGCGACCGTCGCGGTGAGCTTCGCCCCCATCGCGCCGCTGTTCGTCGAGGGCGGGGAAAGGCCCCTACGTTTTTCGATCGCGGTCCAAGCTGGGAATGAAGACCCGGTGATTCAACACGAACTGGAAACGGCCATCGGATTACTGGGAGGGATGTACTTCGACTTTCCGATCGAGTGGTCCGTGCCCCCCGAGACCCTGGCGGTGATTGTCGAGGATCTGAAATCCGGCGCGTGGGGTGGCTGGAAATCAGACCTGTCGGAATTGGATGCTCGTGACCGAGGTCAAAGATGAACGGCTCTCACAAACTCAACGTCTTTCCTGGGATCCTTCTCTGTGACCCAATCCCCAAAATTGCCACTACTCCCACGTTGAGAGATCTGGATGGACTTGACCTCCGAAAACGAAGGATCGATGCAACAGAAGAGGCAACACGGACTCAAACCAAATACGACAACCACATCGTATAGGATGAGAACCGTGAACCAACGGTCAATTCGAACCGTTACGATCCGACTTGCCGTGTGCCTTTCGATCGCGGCGATTTTCTGTCCTCCTCTTTTTTCAAACACGGATCTTCAGATCCTCACCTTCCCGATCGGGCTGATCGTCGGTGAACATCGGATCGAGGTCGACCTCGGCGTGACGCAAAAACCCGCCGACCTCTCCCTCGACGGGAAGAAGGTCTGCTTCGTGACCGCCTCCGATCCCGGCTGCGCGGTCGATTTCGGCCCGGCGCCCCACGTGCATCTGCTCGAGTTGATCCGTCGGGGCCCCGACGGCGGCGTGGCCCAACGCCACCACAGATGGGTCAACCGCCCCGGCCAGGAGGCGGAACTGACGATCATGTTCTCCGAACCAGCCGCCGACGGCGTCTGCTCGGGACACCTGGTGTGGCTGCACCCGGAGAAGCTCGACCCCAGCTGGATCGAGGTCACCGAAGACGGCCGCGCACTCAAACTGCTCGACGACCTCAGCTCGTTCCAATTCCCGTGCCGTTCGCCCGACTCGACTCAGATCATCGCCGCGTCGGCGATTTTTCCGGACGGGCGGCGCGCCGAGGCCGTCGCGAGCGGCTTTCTCTACGGTGAGGAGTCCCGGGTCACCATGACCGCCGTGGCGCTGTCGCTGGGGGACACGAAGAAGAAGAGAATCGTCAAGGCACCTTCGATTCTCGGTACGGGTGCCACCCTTGCAGAACGAGCGGACGCCCAGATCGTCTTCGTGGTTGACCCGGAGACCGGGCCCGCTTTCGAGACGATTCGGAACTCTCCCGGATACGAGTCGGGTCAGGGCTACGTAGCGCTCCAGTTTGACTCCTCTCTTTACGAGATAACCAAGCTGTGGTTCGTCCTGCCCGACGGCCGACTCCGCCGGGCGGAAGATCGTCAACACCGCCGAGGAGTTCGAGGGGTGTGGTGGTTGTTCAGGGCCGCGGAGACTCCGCCCGAAGGGGAACGACGCATCGCCGACGCCGTCGCTGCTTCGGGTCTGGTGGCGGCGTCAGGGCCCCGGAAGCGTGCGATCGTTTTGATTCTCGGCCCCGAACAGCTGCGTGACGAAAGTCTCTTCACCCCGGCAGAGGCCCGCGCCTACCTCTCGGAGGTCGGCGTGCCGCTGTTTGTGTTTCGCACCGGAAAGGTTCGAGACGACGGCTGGCCGGCGGGGGTCGAGACCATCACCATGTTCGATCTGGGGAAAGCACTCCGCAACATCGCGAAGCAGGTCCTGAGCCAGCACGTCGTCTGGTACCGGGGCGAGCGGTCCGTCGCCGGTATCGCCGCCGACCTCCCCGACGGCATCGAGGTGGCGGGATGGTCCGACCCGCCCTAGCCGGGGACCTCGCGTCCGGGATCTGGGGCGGGGTTGTCCCGGATTTCCCGCAACCGAAGAAACGGGTTGCGGGAACCGGACTCATAGTTCGGCAGCGCCGGCGACCGGGGGCGACGACAGCGGCAGGTTCGATGAATGTTCGGGCTAGGATGAGAGCCGTGAGTTGTCGAGCTCCCAAGCTGTTTTCGACTCGAATCGCCGCGATCCTCTCGATGGCGGCGATCTTCTGTCCTCCTCTTTTCTCAGCCGCAGACCTGCAGATCCTCACCTTCCCGATCGGTTTGATCACCGGCGAGCATCGGATCGAGGTCGAACTCGGCGTGACCCAAGAACCCGCCGACCTCTCCCTTGACGGGAAGAAGGTCTGCGTGGCGACATCCTCTGAGCCCTGGTGCGCGGTCGATTTCGGCCCGGCACCTCACGTGCACCTGCTCGAGCTGATCCGATTAGGCGCCAGATGGCAGGGTGACTCAACGGCATCAACGATGGGTCAACCGACCCGGCATGGAGGCCGATCTCGCGATCATGCTCTCCGAACCGACCCCCGACGGCGTATGTTCCGGGCACCTGGTGTGGTTTCATCCGGAAAAATCCGACCCCACTCAGATCGTGGTCACCGAAAACGGCCACGTACTCAGACTTCTCGACGACAGGGGATCATTTCAATTTCCGTGCAGCCAGTCCGACGCGGACCAAATCATTGCTGCCTCAGTGGTCTTTCCGGATGGCTCGCGCGCCGAGAGGGTCGCCATCGTATCCAATTTCGGCGGGGAATCCCGGGTGACCATGACCGCTGTAGCGCTGTCACTCGAGGACACGAAGGAGAAGAAGAACATCGTCTCGGACCCTCCGATGCTCGGCGATGGTGTCAAGATCACGAACCGGGCGGGCGCCGAGGTCGTCTTTGTGCTCGACCCGGAAGCCGACTACCGGTCGCTGCTGAATTCGCCCGGCGCCAGGGTTCGTATCGGCAACGCCTGGCGCAAGGCAGAATCGTCTCTTTTCAACCTTTCGAAACTGTGGTTCGTCATACCCGATGCTCGGCTTCGCCGAGTCGGCGGTTTCGCATGGTTGCCTGAGCCCGTGCACAGGCTCCGAGGACCGTCCGGAAAAGAAGGATGGTTGAGGACCTTTTTCGCGGTTTCAGCGACCCCGACCGAAGGCGACCTACGCCTGGCCGATGCAGTAGCTGCTTCGGGCCTGGTAGCTGCATCGGGGCCCCGGAAACGAGCGGTCGTTCTGGTTCTCGGAGGCGGGCAACAGGACGACGAGAGCCTCTTCTCCCCGGCACAGGCCCGCGCATACCTCTCTGAAATCGGCGTCCCGTTTTTTGTCCTGCGCACCGGCAAGGTCCGCGACGACGGCTGGCCTGATGGCACCAGAATCACCACCATGTACGCTCTGGCGAATGCGCTGGACGAGATTCGAGAGCAGGTCCTGAGCCAGCAGGTGTTCTGGTTCCCGGGAGAGCGAGCCGTCGCGAGCATCGCCGCCGAGCTCCCCGACGGCATCGAGGTGGCGGGCTGGTCCGGCCGCCATGAGGAGTTGGGTGAGGCCGGATGGAACGAAGTGTGGGCCGAGGCGACCGTTGCACAACAAGAACCGCCGCCGCCCAGCGGGTCATTCGGCGAGCGGATCGAGGTCTCCGCGGTCCGGCTTCTGGTCTCCGCCAGAGATTCCGAGGGGAAGCCCGTTACCGATCTGACGATGGGCGAACTTACCGTCACGGAGGACGGGCAGGAGGTGGCGGTCATCGGGCTCGAACCGGTTCGCTCGCAGACGTTCGCCGCGGACGCCGCCGCGGTTGAAGCTGATATTCCGACGCCGGTGGAATCGACGGCGAAAGGCGTTCTCCCGGTGACGGTGTATGTCGAAACCGGGTTGACCGGGTCGATGGACACGGCCCCCACCCTCGCGGCGCTTGCGCGGCGGGCCGACAGCCTGATCCGTTTGGGCCCGGTCGATCTGGTGGTCGCCGGACCGGACGGCGTGCGGACCGTGGGGGAAGGTCTCACCGACGCAGAAGGAACTTCGAACCGCTCTCGACGGGCTTGCGAGCTTCCCCTTTTCGCTGAACGCCATCGAGCGCATCCGCGTCGAGTACATGCGCGATCTCAAGGCGTTCAGCACGGATATCACCGCCAAGCAGGGCGAAATGCCGAACGACGCCCAAATCGTCGCGGCGGAAATGTTGGCCCGCCGGGCGATCGCGGAAGAGGAGCGGGTGATCCAACAGCCGCTCGACCGCATGAACGACTGGGCGGCGGCCACAGAAGGCTGGGAGCCGCGGGTACTGATTGCAGTCGGGACCGGTTTCGACGAGCAACCCGGGCGAGTTCTACTTCAGGAAAGATCTTCTTACTGGATAAGGCATTTGCCGCGTCACGGGCCGCACAGCTCCTGGAGACCGAATTTCGGAGAAAGCACAGCGAGGTTGGGTCGCGAGCTCGCCGCCTCAGGTTTTGCCGTGTACCCGGTGGCCACCCGGATCTCCGCCAAACACAGCCGGGCCGCCGAGTTTCGGGCGCGGAAATCGTCCAGTCCTTCAATCAGAACTCCGGAGAGCTCGGGGTGGACTTTCTGCTGCTCGACCCGGTGGGTTCCCAGCGGCATCTGGCGCAAGCCGGAGGCGGCCGCGTGATCGGCAGCGGCAAGGGTCATCGAGCAACTCAGCGATGAAAGCAGTGGATGGTACGTCCTGACCTATCAGGTCGATCGCGTGCTCGACGGCAAGTTCCATGAGATACGGGTCGCCGGCGATCGCGCCGGCGTCCCAGATCGACCACACCCTCGTCGCGCGTGCCGGGACGTCGGAGGGTCGATCGGCGTCACGTCTCCGGCGTCTCCTCGCCGGCCGCGATGAGCCCGGCGAGCTCGCGGTCGAGATGTCGGTCGGCGTTCCGACTACGAATGAGGACGCGACCGCCACCGCAGAGGTGTCGGTGACGATCCCGATTGAAAAGGTAATCGAGATGCTCGGACAGACTGAGGCACGGGAGCTTCGGATCTCGATCGCGATCGAGAACGAACCGGGGTCCACAACCATCCGGCACGACACCGAGTTCCTGACGGCGTCACAATCCGGCCTGCACTACACCTTCCCCGCGCAGTACTCCGGAAGCTCCACACGGTCGGCCGTCACAGCCGAGGACCTCGCGTCCGGGATCTGGGGCGGGGTCGTTCAGGAGCTTCCGCAGCCGTAGACTCGAGCATCAGGAACCGGTCGCCGCCACCAGCGACCGTGGGCAGCGGCAGGCGACAGCGGCAGCTGACAGCGACAGCACCAGCAAACGGCGACAGCGGCAGCGGCAGTTTCAGCCACAGCGACCGCGACCACCATGATCACACCCCGGTCGCCGACCCCGACCGCTGCCGCGGCCCCCGATCACTGAACCAGCCCCTGCCACCGGTCACTGCTGTTGAATCCTGCCGCTGAGTTCTGCCGCTGGATCCTGCCGCTGAAACCTGGCGCTGCCGCTGTCGCCCTGTTCCTGACCCTGGGCGACGGAGATGACATCCTCCCCAGGATGGAAGAACCCCTCACTCCCCGTCGCGAAAGACCCTGTACGCCTTGTAGCCCTCGTCGATGATCTCCGGAGCGAGATGAAAATCGAACCACCCGAACCTGCCGAGGTCGGGCTCGATCATGTCCACGCGTGCATCGCATTGCCGGGAGAGGTTGTACTGCATCACGTGGGTCGACCGCATGAGGACGTCGAGACGGTTGAGGGTAATCGGGCGGCGGGCGAAGAGGCGTTTCCGGTGCCGCCCGAGCACTCCCTCGATCCGCTCCAGGATCGGGTTCGGTGTCGCCGCCTCGAGGAGGCGTCCGACGGCCTGCCTGGTGTGTTGAACCGGCGGGGCGAGCTGCAGCACGTTCACCGCGAGCACCGGTTCACTCGACAGCGAGGCGGCGGCGGCGACCGGGACCGGCGTCACCATCGCCCCGTCCACCAGGGTGCGGCCGCCGATCTCGACCGGTGGGAGAATCCCCGGAATGGCCGATGATGCGCGCACCGCCTCCTCGAGAGGACCGTTACGGAGCACCACCTCTTCACCGTTTTCGAGATCGCAGCACACGGCGGCATACGGGAGCGGCAGGTCCTCGATGGCACCAGTGCCGAGGGTCTCCCGCACCAGGTCGCGAAAGGCGGCGCCTCCGATCGATCGGGCCATGATCCAGCCGAGCCGCGACCAGTCGACCGCGCTGAAGAACCCGGCCATCTCGGCGCCGCTCATGCCGCGGGCCGACAGCGCCCCGACGATGGCCCCCATCGAGGTCCCGGCGAGGGCGGCGACTTCGAGGCCGTCCTCTTCGAGCCCACGCAACACGCCGACGTGGGCGAGGCCCTTGGCCGCACCGCCGCCGAGAGCCAGGACAATACGCGTTGTCATTGCCACAGTGTAACGAAACACCGGCAACGGCGGCCGTGCGAAGATAGTCGCGGACCGGAGATCAAAACGAGGAATCGGGATATAGAATCCCGTAGGCACGTCGCACCGCGCAGAGAGAAGGCGATATTCAGTGAGCCCCGACCTGAACGACACCCCGACCGAGCCGGGCCCCGAGTTGGAAACGCCATTTCTGCTCGACGGGGCGGTGTCCCTCGCCCAGCCGCTGCCGATCGAACTCCAGGCCGAGGTCAAGATCGCGTCCGACCGTGAAATGGGTCTCGAGGATCGGCTCGAGGCCTACGAGAACATCTTCGACTCGGAAATCGGCGACACCAACCTCACCCGCGCGCGGAACATCGAGCGCGAGACCGGGCTCCGCCAGCTCTACCTCAAGTTCGACGGCGGCAACCCGACCGGGACCCAGAAAGACCGCATCGCCTTCGCCCAGGCTCTGGACGCGCTGCGCCGGGGTTTCGACACCATGACCGCCGCCACCTGCGGCAACTACGGCGCGGCGGTCAGCCTGGCGGCCTCGTACGCAGGCCTGCGCTGCCTGGTCTTCATCCCCTCGACATACCACCCGACCCGTGTCGACGAAATGAAATCGAACGGCGCCGAGATCGTGCGCCACCCCGGAGACTACGAGGCCGCGGTCGACGCATCCAGGGAACGGGCGGAGAGAGACGAGCTCTACGACGCCAACCCCGGCGGCGCCAACACCGCCCTCCAGCTCCGCGCCTACGGCGAGATCGCCTACGAGATCTACGACGAGCTGCGGGACGCGCCGGCGGCGGTCGCCGTGCCGGTGTCGAACGGCACCACTCTGGCCGGGATCCACCGCGGTTTCGTCAGTCTCTACCGGCGCGGCAAGACCTCGCGGATCCCGCGGATGGTGGCCGGTTCGACCGTCGGCAAAAATCCGATCGTGCACTCCTTTCTCAAAGGGCTCCCCCACTGCATCGATCTCGCGCCCTCGACCATCCGGGAAACCCCGGTCAACGAGCCCCTCATCAACTGGCACTCGCTCGACGGCGACCACGCGCTGACGGCCATCCGGTCGTCCAACGGGTGGGCGGCCTCGGCCAGCGACCGCGGTATGCAGCGGTTTGCACGCAAGGTGCGGGATGTCGAGGGCTTGAGCGTCCTGCCTGCATCCACCGCAGGTCTGATCGCGTTTCTCGACGGACACGGCCGCAACCCGCTGCCCCACGACCGCTACGTCGTCGTCATGACCGGGAGGAAAGCATGAGTTCAACCGCGGGCCTGGAAGGCAACGCCATCGTCTACTGTGAAGGGGCCTTCGGCACCACCAACGGCAAGACCGCTCATGGGCTCGTTCGCCGCTCGCGGCGCTATCGCGTCCTTTCGGTGGTCGACTCCCGCCACGCCGGCAAGGACGCCGGGGACGTGCTCGACGGCCGCGCCGCCGGAATCCCCGTCGAAGCCAGCCTTCAGGCTGCGGTCGAGGCGGCATCCAGCCGGGGTGAGGCGGCCACGCACCTCGTCATCGGGATCGCCCCCGACGGCGGCCGGCTCGACCCCGCTGCCCGCACTGACGTGCGCCGCGCCGTTGAACTCGGACTCAACGTGGTCTCCGGTCTCCACGACTATCTGTCCGAAGACCCCGAGATCGCAGAGCTTGCCGCGGATCGCGGCGTCACCCTCCACGATGTTCGTAAACCGAAACCCACCAACGAGCTCCACTTCTTCGCCAGCAAGATCGAAGAGGTCGGAAGCCTCAAGGTGGCCCTCCTCGGGACCGACTCGGCGGTGGGCAAGCGGACCACGGCGTGGCTGCTGGCGGACGAACTCGAGGCCCGCGGCGTCAGCACCGAGATGGTCGGTACCGGCCAGACGGCGTGGATGCAGGGCGCCCGCCACGGCATCATCCTCGACTCCATCGTCAACGATTTCGTGGCCGGAGAGATCGAACACGCGGTGTGGTCGGCGTGGTCCGAACGGCGTCCCCGGATCATCATCATCGAGGGGCAGGGCAGCATGATGAACCCCGCCTACCCGGGCGGGTTCGAGATTCTGGCCGCCGGCCGGCCCGACATCGTCGTCCTGCAACACGCGCCGGCGCGCGACGAGTACGACGGCTTTCCGGGCCACCCGATGCACCCGCTCGAGCGCCAGATCGAGGCCATCGAGCTGATCTCCGGGCGGCCGGTGGTGGCCGTCACGCTCAACCACGAGGGGCTTTCGGGCGACGCCATCGACGCCGCGTGCGCCGCCATCTCCGCCGACACCGGCCGGCCGGCCTTCGACGCCCTCCGCGACGGCGCCGGCGGTCTTGCCGACGTCATTGCCGCTCACCTGCCGATCCCGTCGGCCAGGGAGTGATTGCGCGATGTCCAGCCCCATCAGTGCACTTCTGACCATCGACCGCCTCGAGGTCGGCCCGGTCAAGGTGGAGCCGCGCCGTCTGGTAGCGCCCTACCGAGTGACCACCGGCGGCACGACCGAGGAAACCGAGCTCGCCTACAAGTGGGAAGAAGACGTCTTCGACGCCGGCGACCCGGCCTCCCTCAACCTGGCGTCGTTGGTGGCGGCCCAGGTGGCGCTCAACTACGGGCTCTTCTGCCGCGAGATCGTTTTTCGAGGACCCTTCGACCGCCACGATCGCGCCTTTCTGCGGGACGCCGCCGCCAACACCGCGCGCGAAATCTTCGTCAAGAAGTTCCTCGAACCGAATCCCTTTCTCACCGGGGCCGCAGCGGACATCGCGCCGGAACGCCGCGACAGCTACCTCCAGTCCGAGTTGGTCTTTCCAGACGCTGAGCCCGCCCCCGGCACGCCGTTGCACAACGACCCCTCCAAGGTCGCGATCCTTTCCTCCGGCGGCAAGGACAGCCTGCTCAGCTACGGGCTGCTCGAGGAGATCGGCGCCGAGGTCCACCCGGTCTACGTCAACGAGTCCGGCCGCCACTGGCTCACCGCGCTCAACGCCCACCGCCATTTCGCCGAGCACGTACCCCTGACCTCCCGGGTGTGGACATCGTCGGACAGGGTGTTCTCGTGGATGCTGCGCCGGCTCCCGTTCATCCGCCCCGATTTCGCGACCGTCCGGTCGGACGAGTATCCGATTCGCCTGTGGACGGTCGCGGTCTTCCTGTTCGGCGTCCTGCCGCTGGCGCGAGCGCGCGGCATCGGCTGCGTGGTCATCGGCAATGAGTTCGACACCACCCGCCGTACCCGGCACGGGACCATCCCGCACTATGACGGCCTCTATGACCAGAGCCGTTTCTTCGACAACTCGTTGTCGCGTTTCTACCGCCGCAAGGGGTGGGATATCGCCCAGTTCTCGATCCTGCGGCCGCTCTCCGAACTTCTGATCGAAAAAACGCTGGTGGAACGCTACCCCGATCTGCAACGCCTCCAGGTCTCGTGCCACGCGGCGCACAAGGAAGGTGAACAGGCGCGGCCGTGCGGCAAGTGCGAAAAGTGCCGACGGATCGTCGGCATGCTGCGCGCCGTGGGCGCCGACCCCGGCCGTTGCGGATACACGCCGGAACAGATCGAACACGCCATGAGTCGTCTGGCCGCCGAGCGGGTGCACCAGGAGTCGGCCGGCGCGGAACACATGATGCACCTCCTGGTCGAGCGCGGTGATGCCGCCGCGGTCGCGGCCATGGCCCACCCCCCGCGGCCTCACCCCGAGGTCCTTCGCCTCCGGTTCGACGACGACCACGCGCCGATCGACGGCGTGCCGGCCGCCCTGCGGGCCGACCTGATCCGGGTCCAACTCGAACACGCCGACGGCGCGGTTCGCCGCAGGGGTCGGATGTGGCTGCCGTTCGACCCTCTCGGCGACCCCGATCTCCACCGCCCCTACGCCTTCGAGTCGAAAGCGGCCTCCGGGCGCTCCCCGGCGGGAACCGGGCGGCGGAGATTCACCACCGACAACCACCACCTCCTGGGCGAACTGACGTGGCCGGAGGCGGAGCAGAGATTTCGCGAGGTCGACGTGGCGCTGCTGCCGGTGGGCGCCATCGAACAGCACGGCCCTCACCTTCCCCTCGACACCGACGCCTGGGACGCCGATTACCTCGCGCAGCGGGTCGCAGCCGAGTGCAGCGAACCGAAACCTCTCGCCCTGCCGCTCATCCCCTACGGCGTGTCGTTTCACCACGAAGATTTCTCGGGGACGATCGGGGTCAGCAACGATGCGTTGGCAAAAATGGTCTACGACGTCGGGATGAGCTGCGCCCGCAACGGCATCACCAAACTCGTCATCATCAACGGCCACGGCGGCAACCAGGCCACCCTCCAGTTCGCCGCCCAGATGATCAACCGTGACGCCCACATCTTCACCACCGTCGATACCGGCGAGACCAGCGACGTCGACCTCGACAGCTTGTGTGAGACCGACAATGACGTCCACGCCGGCGAGATCGAGACCAGCACCAGCCTCGCCACCCGGCCGCACCTGGTCCGGATGGATCTCGCCGAACGCGAGGTCCAGTCCTTCTCGAGCAGGTACCTCGATTTCTCCGCGCGGCGCAGCGTCGAGTGGTACGCCCGGACGGCCAAGATCTCTTCGTCCGGCGTGCTCGGCGACCCGACCCGGGCCACCCCCGAAAAGGGCCGGGAAATGTGGGACGTGATGGTGCGCAACCTGGTTGAGTTGATCGAACACCTCAAGGCGCTGACCCTCGAGGAGATCTACGAACGGCGGTACTGATGCGGATCAAAGCGATCGAGGTCGTCGAAGTCGCAATGGGGCTCGAGGAGCCCTACACCATCGCCTACGACACGTTCGACTCGGCCAGCAACGTGTTTCTGCGTCTGGACACCGGCTCGGGCCCGGTGGGCTTCGGCTGCGCCGCGCCCGACCTCGAGGTCACCGGCGAAACGCCGGCAACCGTTCTCGCAGCCCTCAATGACATCGCCCGCCCGCTCCTCGTCGGTTCGGACCCTTTGCGGATCTCGATGCTCCTGGAACGGGTGCGGGAACCGCTCGTGGCCCACCCTTCGGCGCGGGCAGCGGTCGACATGGCCCTCCACGACATTCTCGGCAAGACCGCGAACCTGCCGTTGTGGAAGTTGCTCGGCGGCTTTCGCAGCCGCATCCTCACCACCGTGACGGTCGGAATCCTGCCCCTTGCCGAAACCGTGGAACGCGCCCGCGCCTGGGTCGGCAAGGATTTCAAATGCCTGAAACTCAAAGGAGGCATCGACCACCGTCTCGATGCCGAGAGGCTCATCGCCGTTCGCGAGGCGGTCGGCTCGAAGATCGAAATCCGTTTTGACGCGAACCAGGGTTATTCGGTGGAGCAGGCGGTGGAGTTCGTCGATCTCTGCCGGACCGCGAACCTCTCGATCTTCGAACAACCCACCTCGTGCAGCTATCCGGAGCGCCTCGGCAGTGTCACGAACGCGGTGTCGGTCCCGGTCATGGCCGACGAGAGCCTCATGGATCTCAGAGACGCTTTCCGGCTTGCCAGACGGAATCTGGTCGACATGGTGAACGTCAAGCTCATGAAGGTCGGGGGCATCGCCGACGCGCTCCAGGTCAACTCGGTCGCCCGTGCCGCCGGTCTCGAGGTGATGATCGGGTGCATGGACGAGTCGGCCTTCTCGATCGCCGCCGGCCTGCACTACGCGCTGGCACGCCCCAACGTCGAGTTCGCCGATCTCGACGGCCACATCGGTCTCATCGGCGATCCCGCCCCCGACACGGTGAAGATCAAGGACGGATACCTCTACCCGACGGACCAACCCGGGATCGGCGGCGACCCGAAGTTCTGAGGCCGTCGGGCGAGGCGCCCGCCGGCACGGCACGCGAGACGCGTGCCCCACAAAAGCCTGAATTTGGAGCGATTGTGAGGCAGCCGTCCCGGCTGCCGTCGCCCGGGACTTGCGCCGTCCCTGGTCCTGTCAGCCGTCGCTGCCCCTGTCGCAGTCGCTGTCGCCGGGCGGCGTTTTTCCCACCCGTGCGATCGCGAACCTGGCTCGAGGCTCTGCCGTCAGCCCAGATTGGCGCGAGCCGTCACCGGTGGCGCGGGCCGCTTGCGGCTGAAGAAGCCGTGCACCTGTTCACGGACCTCCTGGACGGTCACGATGGCGCTGCGATCCACCTGGCGGATGATCTCCAGCATCTCGGCGAGCCGTTTGCGATGGCACACCGAGAACACGACCCCGACCTCGCTCCCCCGGCCGCCGCGTCCGTCGACCAGAGTGAGGCCGAAGCCGACCGCCGAGAGGGCGGCGACCAGCTGTTTGTGCGACTTCGAGATCACCCGCACCACGACATCGCCGAGCCCCAATCGGCGATCGAGCGTCATCCCGAGATAGGTCCCTGCCGCGAACCCCCCGCCGTACGCCAGGACCCGCAGCGGGTCGAGCGGTCCGCTGACGACCGAAGCCACGGCGGTAATGAACACCGTCACCTCGACAAAGCCGATGACCGCCGACAACGATCGCTTGCCCTGGATCGTCAGGATCATCCGCATGGTCCCCAACGAGACATCGATGCAGCGAAGGCAGAAAATCAGCAACGCGGGCCACAGGGTCTCGAACATCAGTACCTCCCGGACCGGGGGAATGTGTCACCGACCGGTGCGCCCGTCAACGAAAAAGGCCCCGGGGCTCAATGCCCCGGGGCGCGTTATCCCCACATTTGAAACGAGTTACTCGCTCTCGACCTTGATCTTGACCGAAGGCGGCTATACTCCGCGGCTCAGACCGGGTGCGTCGATCACGTCACCGGTTGCTCCCATGACTATGGTTCGTTCACTCGCCGCCGCCTACCGCGCCTCGTTCTCGGGTCTCCCGCGTGAGGTGTGGCTGCTGTCCGGGGCGCTCCTCGTCAACCGGGCGGGCACCATGGTGCTGCCGTTTCTGAGCCTCTACCTGACCATCGACCTCGGGCTCACGGCGGTTCGCGCCGGCCAGATCATCGGCTGTTTCGGCTTCGGCTCCATGATCGGGTCCTACGCCGGCGGATGGCTGTCGGATCGCGTGAGCACCCTCCGCGTGCAACAGATGTCGTTGTTCGCGAGCGGCGCCGGCTTCCTGATCTTCACGAGACTCGAGTCCTTCACATCGCTCGCGGTCGGGATCTTCGTGTTGGCGGCCGTCTCCGACGCCTTTCGTCCCGCGCTCATGGCCTCGGTGGCGCACTACAGTTCTCCGACGACGAGCAAGCGGTCGTTCGCGCTGATCCGCCTCGCCGCCAACCTCGGGATGGGTGTCGGACCGGCCATCGCCGGCCTCCTCGCCCACTACAGCTATTTCTGGATCTTCGTCGGCGATGCCGTCACCTGCTGGTTGGCCGGGTTGATGCTGGTCGTGGCATTCGGCGCCGGCGTCCGGCCGACGGAGGACCAGTCCACTGCGGCCACCCCCCACGGACGCTCGCCGTGGCGGGACGGGCCATTTCTCCTGTTCCTGTTGCTGATCATGGTCCTCGCCATGACGTTCTTCCAGGTCTGGACCGCGATGCCGCTCTTCCTGCGCGCTTTCTACGACGCCTCCGAACGCGCGATCGGGCTGCTGCTTTCGATCAACGCTCTGCTCATCGCACTCACCGAGATGCTGGTGATCCGGGCCGTCGAAAACCTCGACGCCTTGCGAACGGTCGGCGTCGGCGCGTTTCTGGTCGGCGCCGGTCTCGCCCTGCTGCCGTTCGGCCCGCCGTACGCGATCGCGGTGGCGGCGATGGTCGTGCTGACGATCGGCGAAATGCTGGCGATGCCGATCTCCAACACCGTGGTCGCCCAACGCGCCGGCCGCGGCCAGGTTGGCCGCTACATGGGCGCCTACACACTCGCCTTTTCCGCCGCATTTGTCGTCGGTCCGGTCGCCGGCACCGCCGTGTACGAGCACCTCGGACCGGACGCCCTGTGGTTCGGGGTCGGCGGGGTCGGGGTCCTCCTCGGCTTCGGCTTCGCCGCGCTCTCGAAATCCCTCCGTCCACAGAACTGAATCGGGATCAATTGAATCCGTGCGCCTGGCGCACGGCACGGGAATCCCGACCCGTTCCCTGCTATATTGATGGGCTATGACGTCGGACTCCACTCCCGGGCGGATGTTCCACTCCCGATCCGGTCTGTTCGAGATTCACACCGGCGAGGTCCTGGGAAAGCTGCCGCGCGGTGTCGCCGAACGCGGCTATCACCTTTACCAGGGGCGCCGCGTGGTGAAGATCACCTGGACGGGTGAGGACCTCGACGCCGAGATGGTATCGCCGGCGTGCGCGGTCCGGATCTCCGACATCGGCCGCGAGGAGTTTCTGGCCAGCGCCTGTTCGTCCTGCGGAGAACAGGACTCTCTCTGCTACCACGCCGCCGCCACCCTGCTCCAGTGGCTCGACATCCGAGCAACCATGCAGCGTCTCGGTCCGGGCGCGATGTGGCGCGCCAACTCGCGCCACCCCTTCATCTCGCCCGGCAGATCGGCCGCCGAACGGGTCGACCTCAGTCACCTCACCGGACAGGATCTCCGGTCCGCCCTCGAGTTGCAGCTTTCCCTGCAGCGAACCGGGTCGGCGGTCGCCAGCCTCGAAGGCAACGAGGTCGAGGTCCGCATCGTGCTGCCTTCGGACGACACCCGGTTGGTGTTCTTCACCGCGTCAAACCTCCCCACTGCGCTGCCGATGTTGCGGTCTCTGTCCTCGATCCGGCTCGAAGGTGAGTTGGCGGAACTCGAACTCTCCGAGGCACGGCTGCGGCCGGTCCTGATCGCCGATTGGGACGACAAAGGCATCGTTCTCGAACCGGGATATCGGCTCGGTTCGGGCCAGGTCTTGACCGGCGCCGACCTCAACGGCCGCATTCACGGCCGCTGGGCCCGGATCGGCAATCACCTGTGCCGCCTCTTGGATCCCGCGACCCCGCTGGTCCCCTTTCACCGCCAGGGGCGACGTGTTCTCACCGGTAAAGACGCCCTGCGATACCTCAATCTCGACCATCCCCAGCTGCGTAACCACTCGTGGTATCTGCCGTTGGGCCAGCTGGCCACCTTCCGCCAACCCCTGACGCCAGATCCGATCTCGTTCGAGGCCGAGCAGACGCCGAACGGCAAAGTGCGCATCCGACCCCGGTTTTCGGCCGCCGGCACGGTGGTCGAGTGGAGCGAGGCGCTGGCCCTGATCGAGGTCGGATTCACCCGGATCGGCGAGTCCATCGTCAGAGCGCCGGAAACCGAGCCCTTCGAGGCCCTCGGTTTCAAGATCCCGCGCCGGCGCCGCGACCTCGGTCTGCTCGGAAGCCGGGTGGCCTTCATCCGGCTGGTCGCCGAAACCGGTCTCCCGGTCGAGGGCCCGGACGACGAGCTCCGCGAGCTCGCCGCCGTCTTGCAGGGCAAGGCAGCCGCCGGCGTCAGCCAGCCACCCGGTCTGCGGTCGCAGCTCAGGCCCTACCAGTCGGAGGGGGTCGCGTGGTTGTGGAGCCGCTACCTGGTGCGGGTCGGAGCTCTACTTGCGGACGATATGGGGCTCGGCAAGACCCATCAGGTGATGGGCCTTCTGTGCCTGCTCGCCCAGCGCGACCCCGATGCGCGCACCCTCGTGGTCTGCCCGCGCGGGGTCCTCGAACACTGGCACACCCTGCTCAGCCGTTTTGCCCCAGATCTCAGGGTCCGCCTCTTTCACGGTCCGTCGCGAACCCTCGCAGGTCTTCGCGGCGGTGCGGTGGTCCTGACGACCTACGACATTCTCTTCCGCTCCACCGACGAGTTGCTCGAGCACTCGTGGGCGGTTGCGGTGTTCGACGAGGCGCAACGGATCAAAAACCCGCGCACCAAGGCGGCACGCGCGGCGCGCAAGATCCCCTCCGACTTCCGGCTCGCCCTGACCGGCACGCCGCTCGAAAACCGGCTCCTCGAGCTGTGGTCGGTGGTCGACCTGATCGTCCCCGGCTACCTGGGTTCGGAGCGGGATTTCCGCACCACGCACCGGGACCCCTCGCACCACCAACTTCACGTCCTCCGGCAGCGGCTTGGGGTGCTCACCCTGCGCCGGGTCAAGGAACAGGTGCTCGCCGACCTCCCGGAAAAGGTGGAGGACCTGCGCTACTGTCACCTGCTCCCTGCCCAGGAGTCGATCTACCGCTCCATCCACGCCCGCTACTCGGCCGAAATCTCCGAACTGCTCCTCGACGAGGGGCGCGAGATCCCCTACATGCACATCTTCGCCCTCCTGACGCGCCTCAAACAGGTGTGCGACCACCCGGCGCTGGTGGCCGAAGGCGAGGGCAAACCGGCGGAGTCCGCCAAGATCGAGATCTTCGACGAGATCCTCGACGAGGCCCTCGACGGCGGGCTCCAGGTGGTGGTCTTCTCCCAGTACGTCAAGATGATCGATCTCCTGTCCCAACGCCTGGACCGCAAAGGCACACCGCACCTCGTCCTCACCGGCGAGACCCGCGACCGCGGCCGGATCATCCGCCGCTTCAACTCCGAACAGCACGAACGGGTCCTGCTGGCGAGCCTGCTCGCGGGCGGGGTCGGCATCGACCTCACCGGCGCGTCGGTCGTCCTCCACTACGACCGGTGGTGGAACCCGGCGAAAGAGAACCAGGCGACCGACCGCGTCCACCGCATCGGCCAGCGCCGGTTTGTCCAGGTCTTCAAGCTGATCACCCGCGACACCATCGAAGAACGCATCGACGAACTGATCCGCGCTAAGGTCGACCTCATGGAACGGGTCGTGGCGCCGACCGAGGACGTCATCGGTGGACTCGGCCGCAAGGAGTTGATCGAGTTGCTGCGCCTCGAGGTGCCCGGGCAGGAGTAGACGCCCCTGAGAACTCGGTTTCAGGCTCGATCACAGGCTGCCAGGGGTTTTGATGTTGGATGCTGGGTGCTCGATGCTGGATCCTGCAAAATTCGAAATATACCGCCGAATTCGGACCTATCGCCCCTGATCGAGGTCGGGCGGCACAGGTGCCGCCCCTACCCACAAAGGACATTCCACTGTAGTGGCGGGGCCTGCCCCGCCATTGAATGTGAATATTGCACGAGCCTCGGATGTTGGATGCTGGATGGCGGCTTGCCATGAACCGGTGCTCGATCCAATATCCAAGATCCAATAACCAAAATCACCCGAATCCCTGAAGAGATTCCGAACGTCCCGGCCGTTCCGCATCACAGTTCTCTTTCGTGCCCGGACGTGACAGCCGCGGCCGGAACAACGACAATGGCTGTGACGGGAGGTCGAAGATGAGCACACCGGATTTTGTCATCTGTCTCGAGTGCGAAAGCCCCATCTACACCTTCGAATGGGACGGCGCGCGGGTCAAAGAGGCGATCTGTCCGATCTGCGGCAACAATCAAAAGACGCTGTTTTCGACGGAAGAGGAAATCGAGGAAATGTCATCGTTCAACGAAAGTTCCTACGGCCCGTCGGAAGGTTGATCTGCTGATCCCCTCTCGATGACGACTGTCTCCTTTCTCTGGCACCTCCACCAACCGGCCTACCGCACGGCCGATGGGATCTCCCATGCACCATGGGTCGCCCTCCACGCGGGAGGGACATACACCACCCTGGCCCGAGCGATCGAGGCCACCGGAGGCCGCGGCCAGGTTCTGAACATCGTGCCCACCCTGCTCGAACAGATCATCGCCTACCGCGACCGAACCGTCACCGACCCGGTCGTCGACGCCATTGTCACGCCGGCGAAAGAGCTGACGGCGGCGCAGCGCGAGATCCTCCTTGCCTGGGCGGTCCACGTCAACCCGCGACAACTCGAGCGCTACCCACGTCTCGCCGAGCTCGCCCGGCGCACCCGGGCACAGCCGTCGAACGGCCGTCTCGAGAGCCGCTTCGGCCCCGGCGACCTGCGAGACCTCCAGGTGCTCTTCGTCCTCGCCCAGGCGGGCGCCCAGGCGTGGTCCGACGACCGGCTGGCCCCGCTTTATCACCACGGCAGGAACTTCGGCGCCGAGGACCACCAGGCGATGAGCGACTGGTTGTTCGCCCAGCCGGGGGAACTCGTAGAGCTGTGGCGGCGGGTCGGCGCCCTGGAAGGGGTCGAAATCTCCACCAGCCCCTATGCCCACCCCATCATGCCGCTGCTGATCGACACCGCCATCGTGACCGACAGCTGGGCGCCGTTTCCGGCGCCCGCGGTGCCCGATTTCCGATTCCCGGAGGACGCCGTCTGGCAACTCGAGCGCGGTCTCGCCTTCATGCGCGAACACGGCTTCGATGCCCGCGGCTGCTGGCCGCCGGAGGGTTCCGTGTCGTCAGACGCCGTCGCGGCGTACTCGGGCGCCGGGGTGCGGTGGCTGGTCACCGATGAAGGCATCCTCGAGCGCAGCCTCGGTCGGCCCTTGCGCAACGGCGGCAACGCCGAGAAGGAACTCTACCAACCATGGCAGGGCCCGGAAGGCGGCCCGGCGCTGTTCTTCCGCGACCGCCAGCTCTCGGACGCCATCGGTTTTCAGTACGGCGGCTGGCACGACGAGGGCGTGGCCGCCCTGGATCTCGTTCACAAACTGGAAGAACTTGCCCGCGCGCTCCCCGGAGACGCCCACATCACGATCGCCCTCGACGGTGAGAACCCGTGGCTCTACTACCCGGAGGGCGGCGAGAAATTCCTGCGCGAGCTCTGCGATCGACTCAACGAAAAACCGTCCGGTCTGACGCCCGTCACCTTGTATGAGGCCGCGGGTTCGGCCTCGCCACCCCGGTTGGAAAAACTGCACCCCGGCTCGTGGATCAACTCGATCTTCGCGACGTGGATCGGCCACCACGAAAAGTCCCACGCCTGGGAGATCCTGGCCGCGGTCCGCGCCGCCCTTGCGGAATCCGGCGGCGAACGTCCGCCGTCGCTGCTGCTGGCCGAGGGTTCGGACTGGTTCTGGTGGCTCGGCGACGACAACCCGACCGCCCTCGCACCGCTGTATGACAGGATCTTCCGGCAACACCTCGCCGACGCCTGCACCCAGGCCGGGATCGACAGCCCGGTCGATCTCGCCAAACCGCTCAAGACCGAAACCCTGGCGCTGCGCGTTCCGGTCTCCGACAGCTGGCGACCGCCGGCGATCGACGGCCGCGTGACCAGCTACTTCGAGTGGTCGCGGGCGGCATGGGTCACGTCCGTCGGCGGCGGTCCGCTGCGGAGGATGGCGGTGTGGGGAGGGCGGGACCACCTCCACCTGATGATCGAGGGAACGGCGGCTTTGCAGGCGCTCCTCGACGACGGTCGGCTGGTGGTCAAACTGGTGGCCGTCGACGGCAACGAGACCGAGATCGAGCTCGGCCCCGGGACGCTCGAACACCCGGTGGCCGCGGGCGCCGTCGGCCGCGTCGCGGAAATTTCGCTCCCGTGGGACGGGCTGGCGGGCACGCGCCTGGAAGTGCGGCTCGGTGAGTGGCATCTCCCCGCCGGCGGTGCACTGCTGCTCGACCCGTTCGCGGTCGACGTCGAGTACGGCGGTCGCCGCCGAAAGGATGAATAGCGTGTCCGAGATCCGTTACTGCCCCATCAAACACCGTTGGACGATCATCGCTCCGGAGCGCAAACAACGTCCTGGAGAATTCACGATCGATCACCCACCCGACCCGGCTCCCGCCGACGATCCGTTTGCCCCGGGCAACGAGAACCTCACGGCGCCGACCATTTTCTCGATTCCACGGGCCGGCAACCCCGATGGCTGGCAGGTGCGGGTCTTTGCAAACAGCTTCCCTGCCCTCCGCGTCGAGGGCGAGGTCTTGCGCGAAGCCGTCGGTCTCAACGACACCGTCGCCGGCGTCGGCGCCCACGAGGTCATCGTCGAGACACCGGAAACCAGCCTCGAGATGGCCGACATGGGTGTGGACGACATCGTCCTCGTGCTGCAGGCCTGGCGCGCGCGGCTGATCGACCTGCGGCGCGACGTCAGGCTGCGCTACATATTGATTTTCAAGAACAAGGGCCGCGACGCCGGCGCGTCGGTGGGTCACGCCCACTCCCAGCTGATTGCCACCCCGATCATTCCCACCGCGGTCGTGGAGGAACTCAACTCGTGCCGACAGCACTTTCGATACAAAGAACGCTGTCTCTTCTGCGACGTGATCCGCCAGGAAATACGTCTGGGTGAAAGGATCTGCATCGATACCGAGCAGTACGTCGCGTTGGCCCCGTTTGCAGCAACCGTGCCTTTCGAGACCTGGATCCTGCCACGGCACCACCGCCACGACTTTGCGATCGCCACCGACGATGAGCTCCACGGGCTGGCCGTCATCCTGCGCGACTTCTTGCGGAGGATCCGCTCACTCCTCAACGATCCGCCCTACAACATGGTGCTCCACACCGCGCCGAGCCCCCACCCGCGTCCCGGCCAGCCCGATTACTGGACCACCATTGACCAGGACTACCACTGGCACATCGGGTTCGCCCCGCGTATCACCCGGTCCGCCGGGTTCGAGTGGGGTTCGGGCTACACCATCAACCCGACACCGCCCGAAGAGGCGGCGCGGTTCCTCAATGAGGCCGATCCCGACCGCGACTGACGTCGAGTTCTTAGTGTTGAGTTTTGAGTTTTGAGTTTTGAGTTCTCGAAAAGACCGCTCAATCCAGGTTCGATGTATCCGGAGCACAACTCAAAACTAAGAACTAAAAACTCAAAACTCAAGTTTGGCCGCGCAGCGGCTGAGGACGAACGCCGGCTCGCGCCGCTGGTGGAGAAGAAACGGTTGATCCCCGGGCCACACCGGGGTGGTCTCCCGCAGGGGGCGGCTGATGTCGATCCACCCATTCCGGCCGGGCTCAGACGGATCCACTGGGGTCCCGGTGCCGCGCCTCGAGCTCGGCTTTGACCGCCTTGGCGGCGCGGATGTGGCGCTCGACCAGCGACACCAGGCCCTTCTGATCGACGATCGGTTTCGCCACGTAGTCGTTGGCGCTCGACGAAAAGAGCAGGCGCTCCCGGTCCCCCTTCATGGCGTGGGCGGTCAGAAGCACCACCGGGAGGTTGAGGCCCTGCGGCAGGTCGCGGATCCGGCGCGTCATTTCGACCCCGTCGACCTTGTCGCCGGCAACCCGCGTGTGACTGAGAGACACGTCCATGAGCACGGCTGCCACGGGGCGCTCGGCCACCACCTGCAGAATCTCATCACCATCGTCCGACCACACGACCTCGAAGTTGCCCACCGTGGTCAGAATCGCCTCCACCAACACGGCGTTGGCCGGGTCGTCCTCCACCACGAGCACGAGGTCGGGCAATGATCCTCCTGCCACGACTGTACTCGAAATTTCGAATTTCAGATTTCGGATTTCGGATTTTCCACCCTTGCGCGGCTTGGGGCTCGAGGCTTGAGGCTTGAGGCTTGGCGCATCGTCCGCGTTCACCGGACGTGCCGTCCTTGGGGATTTTGCAGTCGCCTTTCGGCGACACGAGCGGGGTCTTCCGGTCGCAAACATCCCCAAGGGGGGCACTCACGGGCAATGCAGCCGAGAGAATCGGGATCTCGACCAGGGAGAGGCCTCGTCGGAAATTTGTGGTGCAGCCGTCCCGGCTGCACGCGCAGGCGGGACGCCTGCGCCACAAACAAGCCGCGTGCGGCGGAGGTGTCCGGCTTCGCGTGCGGCGGAGGTGCCATTTTCAATATTGTTGGACGCACGAACGCTTACGTCGGCAAGATGACGCGGGCCAACAATGTTGAAGGTGGCTCCTCTCGGGAAGCGCGTCCTGAAAGGCGGGTTTTCTCGAACGTTCAACCCCCGCCAAGAAACTCCTCGATCGGTGCGCAGTTGACGAGATCGGCGGCGGTGGCGCCTGCCTTTCGCGCCAGCGCGAGACCCCAACGCACGTCGGCGAGGCCGCCCGTCGAATGGGCGTCGGGGTTGACCGCCAGCTTGAGACCGAGTTCCAGCGCACGCCGTGCCCACCGCCACTCGAGGTCGAGACGGTAGGGGCTGGCGTTGATCTCCACCGCCACGCCGTGCTCGGCACAGGCTTGGAGCACTTTTTCGAGATCGACCGCATATCCGGGCCGGGCCGACAGGAGGCGTCCGGTGGGATGACCCAGCACCCGGCAGGCGGGGTGCGCCACCGCCCGCAGCAGGCGCTCGGTCTGTTGCTCCTCCGGCAACCGGAAGCTCGAGTGGACCGAAGCCACCACGTATTCGAGCCCCTCCTCACAACCTTCGGGGATGTCGAGGCCTCCATCGCTGAGGATGTCCGCCTCCAGCCCCTTGACGATCCGCGGGCCAACGCCGACCGCGTTGAAGGCATCGATGCGGCGCCACTGGTCGCGCAGCCTCTCGCCGTCGACGCCGTGGGCGTAGACCGCAACCGGCGAGTGGTCCGCCACCCCGAAAAACTGCCAACCGAGCGCGCCGGCCGCCCTCGCCATGTCCTCGACCGACGCAGACCCGTCGGAGTCGGTGGTGTGGTTGTGAAGGGCTCCCAACAGGTCTGCCATCGTCACCAGCTCGGGCAGCCCGCCGCGGGCCGCGCGCTCGATCTCGCCCTCACCCTCGCGCAACTCCGGCGGCACCCAGCTGCACTCGAGTGCCTCGTACACAGCAGCCTCGTCCACGCAGGAGACCTTCGTGTCTCCTCGCCACAGACCGTCGCGGTTCAACACCATGCCACCCGCTTCCGCGCGCGCCACCAGTTCCGCGAGGTGCTGCTCGGAACCCGTTGTCCACAGGAGGCCGGTTCCCGCCTCAGTGGCCCCCACCTTCCGCAGGGCGAACGGCAACCCGCCGGCGAGGCGACCTCGCCATCCCCCTTCAGGTAGGCGCTCGGCACCAGGAATGGCAACCTCCACCGCTGCACCGTCACCATTCGCGATCACCAGGATGTCGATCGAACCGACGGTCTCGCAGCAACGGCGGACCTCCCCGGCGACAACGACCTCGAGCACCCCCGGCGCCGACCGCAACGATTCCCTCAGGGCCTCCGCCGCCGACCACGCCTCATTCATCAGCCGCCGCTCGCCCGCCTGCCGCGCGAAGGCCAGACCGTCGAGGATCTTCCCCTGGGTGGCAACGCCGAACCCGGACAGCTCGACCAGCCGGTTCTCCCGGCAGGCGTACTCGAGCTCGCCGAGGCTCGTCACATCCAGGTCCTGCCACAGAGCACGGACCTTTTTCGGCCCCAGCCCCGGGATCCCCAACAGGTCCCGCACGCCCTCCGGGACCGCTGCGTGCGCCTGTGCGAGCGCTTCGGGTTGCCGGCCCGCCGCCAGCTCTTCGACGACCGCCACCGTCCCGCGCCCCAGACCTTTCACATCGAGCAGCGTACCGCCGTCGATCATCGCCGCCAGGTCGCCCTCGATGCGCTCCAACGCCCGCGAGGCGTTGGCAAAGGCCCGCACCCGGTACGGGTTGTCACCCGCGACCTCGAGCAGAACGGAAATTTCTCGGAGGGCCTGGGCGGCGGTCTTACGATCGATGGTCATCCAACCTCCAAAGTCAATAGAAACAATGAGAAACGCGGGCTCGTCAATGATCACGCCCCGCGTTCATGATATATTTTCACCTTCGACATGGGCATCATCGCACGTCTCCGATCCAGCCTTACCTACCCCATTGCCGCCACTCTCGTGTTGGTCACGGTGGTTCCAATGGTCGCGGTAGGTTTGCTGTTGACCAACGCCAGCCGGCTCAACCTGAGGACGGTTGAAAACCGTTACCTGGGGCGTCAGGCTGTGAGTCTCGCCAGCGAGACCGCCCTTTTTTACGACGGCCACCGGACCCAGTTGGCCAGCGCCGCGCTCGCCCTCGCGGCCGCCGAGAGGATCAACGCGGACGGTTTTGCCACCCTCCTCGAGGGCATGGCTGCCGAGCCCGGCCGGGCATTCGTCTACCTGCAGATCATCCCCAACCGCGGCACCGGGGCGTTCGCGATGGCACCGTCCCTGGGGCAGGAGACCATCGCCCGCCTTGACGCGGCGATTCAAGAGGCCCACGAGCGAACGGCGCGAGGCGAGATCGTAGAGCGCGTGCTGCTCGACCTGCCGATGAACCAACCTCCGAAAGCGGTGATGGCCTTCCCGCTGCGTACGAGCACCGGGGACATCTGGGGCTCTCTTTCCGGGGTGCTCGATCTCGCTCCGCTCGAGGCCCAGCTGGCAGCCCCAACCTATGCCGGCCTGCTGGTGAGTCTGATCGACGGACGCGGGCAGGTGATCATCTCTTCGAGCCCCGCCCTGCGCCTCTTCGACCTCTCCGATGCCCCCCTTGTCAAGGACTATCTGCGGAAACCGCAGCGCCTCACTCTTGCCTACAACCACCCTCGCGACCTCGAGGCCGGGATGGTCCTGGGCTCGATGGCCCCGGTCGGCACCCAGGAGTGGAGCGTGCTGATGGAGCGCAGCGCCGCCGAGGCTTACGCACCCGTGCGAAGGAGCCAGCTGCGCACCCTTGGTCTCACGGCTCTCGCCGCGGTAATTGCACTGGGCATCGGGTTTCTGTTGAGCCGCCGCCTGATCACCCCGCTCCAGGAGCTTGCCGACACCTCGTCAAAGATCGCCGAAGGCAATCTCACGGTGCGCGCGACGGTTCGTGGAGAGGACGAGCTCGCCCAACTCGGCAACAACTTCAACGACATGGCGGGCAATATCGAGGCCCTGGTGCGGCGGCTCAAACAGGCCCTGCGCCAGAACCAGGAGCTCTTCCTCGAGACCATCCGCACGCTCGCCGCCGCCATCGATGCCAAGGACCCCTACACCCGCGGCCACTCGGAACGGGTCGCGTCGTACTCGATGGCCCTGTCGCGCCACCTCGGTCTCAAACAGGATGAGGTCTTCCGCATCCACATCGCGGCCATCCTCCACGACGTCGGCAAGCTCGGCATCAAGGACGGCATCCTCAACAAACCCGGGGGCCTGTCCGACGACGAGTTCGAAATCATGCGGCAGCACCCGTCGATCGGCGCCCAGATCATGAGCCCGATCCGGATGCTCAAGGACATCATCCCCGGCATCCGCAACCATCACGAAACCTGGGATGGAACCGGCTATCCGGACCGCCTCAAGGGCGATCAGATCCCGATGGTGGCGAGAATCATCGGGGTCGCCGACACCTTCGATGCGATGACCACCACCCGGCCCTATCAACAGGCCATGACCCTCGAATACGTGCTCGCGAAGATGCGCTCGATGTCCGGTTCCCGGTTCGACCCGCTGGTCATCGACGCCTTCCTGGCGGCGGTCGAAGCGGGAGACGTCAGCCCGCCGGCCAGGGAATCTCAGTTGCCCACTCCATCGGAGGTCTCATGAATCGTCTCGTCGCCGTCGTTTCGCTCTCGTGCCTCTCCGTCGTCGTCGCCTGTGCGAGCTCCAACACCGCGTCCAAAGAAACGTCGCAGGCGCCGGCTCCAAAACCAACCTCGGGCGATACCAGCGCTCCGCTTCATTCCCTGACCTACATGCGGCAGGGCTCGGTTTTCATGCAGCAGGGCCGCTACCAGGATGCTCTCGAAGCCTTCAAGTCCGCCGATAATCTGGCGCCGGGCAATGTCACCAATGCGAACATGATCGGGCTCTGTTATTTGAGTCTGGGCCAGCCCGACCAGGCCCTGGCGTCGTTTGACCGCGCCCTCCAGCTCGCGCCCCAATTCACCGACGCCCGCAACAACCGCGGCGCCACCTACCTTTCGATGCAGCAGTTCCACCTGGCGGAAGTGGATTTCATCGCGGTGCTGGGAGACTCGACCTACCCCCACCGGCGGCAGGTCTACTACAACCTCGGCATCACCTATCTGCAGCGCGGACAGCTCGGCGCCGCCGAGGAGAATTTCCGCAAGTCCATCCTGCCCCCGAACCCGGTCTTGAACGGCTACCTCAAGCTTTCCGACCTTGCCCAACGGCAGGGAGAGCCGGAACGCGCGCTGACCTTTCTCCAGGAAGCCAACCTCGAGTTCCCGGATCGGACCGAGGTCGCGTTCGAGATCGGCAAACTGCTGATGATCATGGGCGAGGAGGCAGAGGCCCGGCAGTACCTCGAGAAGGTGGTGGCCGACGCCCCCGATTCGAACGAGGCCGCCACGGCGCGGGCGCTCCTCGGGATCGGTTGAATGCCCTTTCACTACCTGCTGACAAACCTCCTGGTCGATGTTCCGCACGCCCTGGGCGCCATTTTTGTCGACCCCGAGGGTGAGGCGGTCGAATTCGTGACACGCCATGGCGATCCGTTCGATCTCAAGGTCGAGGGCGCCTACCACAGCATCTTTCTCCGCCGCCTGCACGAACTCACGGCCTCCGCGAATGCCGGGCCCATCGACAGCTTCGTGCTCGAGGGCGCCCATTTGCTCACGTTGACTCAGGCGCTCCCCGACGGCTACTATGTGGTGCTCGTCGTGGATCGCTCGGCTTCGCGCGCGCAGGCCCTGTATCGACTGCGCAGCGCCGCTCAGGTGTTTGCCGAACAGCTCGCCTGAAGACGGGCCGACGATCCGCCCGAGTTGGGGGTTTGATGGCGCGTTCTTTTCTCGGCAAGCTGAAACGGGGTCTGTTCATGACCCACACCGAGTTCCTGGAGAGGGCGGGAGAGACCTTCCGCCGCACCGGGCCGGTGGAACCGGCTGTTCTCGACAGTCTCGAGGAGGCCCTGATCGCGTCTGACGCCGGCGTCGATCTGTCGCTGCGCCTGGTCGACGAACTCCGGGAAGAGGTCCGCGGAGGCCGCATCACCACTGCCGAAGAACTCAGACCGGCGGTGCGCGCCAGACTTCTCGATCTCCTGCGAAGGCCGAGACCGCACAACCGTTGTCTGCACACGAGGCCCGGCCCAGGGTCACCCTGCTGGTCGGGGTCAACGGGACCGGCAAGACGACGACCGCCGCCAAACTCGCAAAACGTAAGAAGGAGGCCGGGGCGACGGTCATCCTCGCCGCTGCCGACACCTTTCGTGCGGCGGCGGTCGACCAGCTCATGGTGTGGGCCGAGACGGGTCGGCGCGCCGGTCATCCACCAGCAGGAAGGCGCCGATCCCGCCGCGGTCGTCTTCGACGCCATCGCCGCGGCACGCTCGCGGGGGATCGACGAGGTCCTGGTCGATACGGCCGGCCGGCTCCACAACCGGGCCAATCTGATGAAGGAGCTGGAAAAGGTGACACGGATCGCCGCCCGCGAGGTCGCCGGAGCGCCGCACGAGGTCCTCCTGGTCCTCGACGCGACCACCGGCGCCAACGGCATCGAACAGGCCCAGAAATTCGGCGCCACCGCCGGCGTCACCGGGGTGGTTCTCACCAAGCTCGACGGCACGGCCAAGGGCGGCGTGATTCTCGCCATTGCGGATCGACTCCAGCTCCCGGTACGATGGGTGGGTGTCGGCGAAGCCGAGGACGACCTCCTGCCCTTCCGCGCCGCGGAGTTCGTTGATTCGTTGCTCGATATCAACCCGGGGGACACCCCGAAAACTGTATAGACGATGGACATCGGGGAAGGACTGGTGTGAGGCGACCGCGACCGGGGGGATCACAACGCAAGGACCAGGCTCCTTCAGGACCGACACGGGTCGGTCCCGGGCAATCGCACGCACCGAACGTCCCTCTCGGCGAACGCGACGAACGCTGGATGGCGCGAGCCCTCGAGCTTGCCGCCCTCGGACGTTACGGCACCTCGCCGAACCCGATGGTCGGAGCAGTCGTCCTCGATGCCGCGGGCCGTCTCGCCGGCGAGGGTTACCACGCCGTCTTCGGCGGGCCGCACGCCGAGGTGGCGGCCCTCGCGGAGGCCGGCAGCCGGGCCCGTGGCGGCACCCTCTACGTCACTCTCGAGCCCTGCGCCCACCATGGCAAGACGCCGCCCTGCACCGATGCGGTGCTGGCCGCAGGGGTGAGCCGGGTCGTCGTCGCTCTCGGCGAACCGACCCAAACCGCCGGTGGTGGTATCGATCGTCTGCGTGCCGAGGGCGTCGAAGTCCAGGAGGGGCCGGGTTCGGAACGGGCCCGGATACTCAACCGGCGCTGGTTGCGGTGGGCCCGATTCCACCGCCCGTGGGTGACCCTCAAGTCGGCCGTCTCCCTCGACGGGCGAATCGCGACCCGCACCGGCGAATCGAAGTGGATCACCGGCGAGGAGGCTCGTCACCGTGGGCTGGAGCTGCGTGAGGAGCACGACGCCATCCTGGTGGGTGTGGAAACGGTTCTCGCCGACGACCCCCGGCTGACGCGGCGGCTCGACCTCAACCCGGCCGGTGGTTGGAGGAGGGTCATCCTCGACTCCACCCTGCGGACTCCGAGCGAAGCCAGGGTGGTCGAGCACGACCCCGGGACGACCCTCATCGCCCACACCGCACAGGCCTCGGCCGATGATCGCCGGCGGCTGCGGGATGCGGGTGTCGAACTGGTCGAGCTGCGGGCTGGAGATGACGGCCGCATCGATCTCGAGGCGCTCCTCGACCATCTGGCGCGCAAGGAGGTCGCCGCCCTCCTGGTCGAAGGCGGGCCGACGGTCCACGGTTCGTTCCATGACGCCGATCTCATCGACGAAATCGCAATCTTCGTCGCGCCCTTCCTGATCGGCGGCCCCGCCCCGGCGACGGTGGCGGGGCGGGGCATCCCGACCCTCGACCTGGCGCGTCGTTTTCACTTCGAAGTCTTCGAGCGGCGCGGAACCGACCTCGAATTACGGGCCATTCGGTTGGAGGATGCGGATGTTCACGGGGCTGATTGAGGTCGTCGGCACCATCGAGCGGCTGGCGCGCAGCGGCGCCTCCGCCAGGCTTCGCGTGTCCGTGACCTGGCCCGACGGCGAGGCCCCGAAGGCCGGAGACAGCATCGCGGTCGACGGTGCGTGTCTGACCGCGATCGAGCCGGTTGCAACCCATTTTTCAGCCGACCTCTCATCGGAGACCCTGCAACGAACCCTGTTCCACGCCGCCCGGCCCGGGCAACCGGTCAATCTCGAGCGGGCCCTCCGTCTCGGCGACCGTCTCGGCGGCCACATCGTCCAGGGGCACGTGGATGGGGTGGTGCGGGTCCTCACGATCCGGCCTGAGGGAGACTTCCAAAGGTGGCGGCTCTCGCTGCCGGCAGAACACGCCGAGGAGGTCGCGGCGAAGGGCAGCGTCGCCCTCAACGGCGTGTCGTTGACGGTGGCCGGTCTCGGGCGCGACTGGTTCGAGGTCGCGCTGATCCCCACCACCCTCGAGGCGACCAGCCTCGGCAGGCTTCGCACCGGCGCCGAGCTCCACTTCGAAACCGACGTCCTCGCCAAGTACGTGGCGCGCCGCCTCGGCCGTTCGACCCCGTCCGCGATCGACGAGATGTTCGGAGGGGGCCGCGGTGCGTAGAATCGAACCCGCCTACCCCGATCTCCTGCCCGTGACCCACGTCCTGCGTCCCGGCTACCTCCCGGGCAAGAAGGTGACGCTCGACCCGATCAGGCTCGGGGTCGTCTGGGAGGACGCGCCGGTCAGGATTCTGCCCGCCGAGGGTTCGATCCCCAGAGAGCCCGTCCGCGCCATGATCTTCGCCCGCGTCGCGGTCCAGCGCCGTGACATCCTGCACCGTTTTCTCGAGCGCGGGGGATTTGCGCTGGTCGTGCTGGATGATCCCGAGATCACGCCAGGCGACCTCGGTCTCGACGGGTCCGGCGAGATTCCGCGTGTGACCATGGTGCTGCCGATCCTGCCCTATCCCTTGAGCGAGGGCCTGCAGATTCCCGCTGCCTGGCATTCGAGTCCCTGGGGCGCCGTCCTCGGGCTCTTCCCCTTCCCCGGCGCCGCCGCCGAGGTGGAACGCCGGATCGAACAACTCAAGAACGCCGGCGCCCGGTTTGCCGTCACCGCGCCGCTCCTGCTGACTCCCAAGGACCGCCACCGCATCCTCGACGGCTGCGAGGGGACCGGCGTCGAAGCGGAGCTCGAAAACGCGCTCTTTCACGCCGACGTCAGCCGTGGCCTGCACGCCCTCGAACGAACCGCCGGCGTGACCCTCCACAACGTCGGGATGGACCCGTTTGTCCCCTGCATGGTGCCGGCCGGAGCCGAGCCCAACGCCGTCAGAACCGCGGCGGTCCTGCGTTTGTGGGCCCGGCGCCTCGACCAGTGCCACGAAGAGGCATCCTGGGGCTGGCGCCTCCGTCGCGCCGCCACGGCGCTCGACCGGCTGCCCAACGACCCCGCGACCCTCGCTACGGAGGACAACCTGCGGATCATCCCCGGCTTCGATCCCTGGGTGGAGAATTTCACCCGGGCCGTCTGGTACGGCGGCGAAGTCCTGGACTCGGCGTGGCACCTGTGGTCGGGTCTCGACGGCCAGCCCGACGGCTCCAAGAAAAAGAAGAAGTAGTTCTCCTCACATCGGGAACAGCGGCGGCGGCCGGGCTGTTCTCGGATACAGAATCTCATCACGAAAAGGGGCGCGACATGACAGAAAAAGTCTTCAAAAAGATCTCGGTGACCGGCTGCTCGTCCGAGGGCTATGAGAAAGCCATAGAGACCGCAATCGAAAAGGCCTCCAAGAGCGTGCACGGCATCGCCTGGTTCGAGGTCAAGGAGTTCCGCGGCGGCCTCGGCGCCGACGGCCAGATCGAGTGGCAGGCCGCCATCGAGGTCGCTTTCAAGGTCGACTAGCAATTCGTGAGCCGGGCTCACGAATTGCTGTTGAGCAGCGCTGTGGCGAGCCCGAGCGGCGGATCGGCGGAGGGATCAATGCCCGAAGAGCCAGTTCCGGACGCATGATTGACGAAACCCCTCAAGCCGCGGAGCGGCGGCAGGTTGTAGCCCCGGGCGTGAGCCCGGGGGTTCAGACCCCAAACAAACGAAAAGCCCCGGAGGGGCGACAGAACACCTCGACATCACCTCTGTCGCCGCTCCGCGGCTCAGACATTTGTTGTCAACCGGGCATCCTGGGGCTCACGCCCCAGGCTAAAGTCTGTCGCCGCCTTCGGGGCCGGAGGCCGCCACTCTTGCAACCCGTTGCCGATCAGGGTATTATCCGCCGCGCGTGGGGCCGTAGCTCAGTTGGGAGAGCGCAGCGTTCGCAATGCTGAGGTCGAGGGTTCGATCCCCTTCGGCTCCACCAGAAACATCGAATTCGCCGCCCTCACGGGCGGCTTTTCTCGTTTCCGGCTCCGCCGAAGGGGCTTGAGGCTTGAGGTTTGGGGCCCGAGAGCCGACCCATCCGGCAGCTGGGACGGCTATCCAGGTCTCGTACCGAGGCACGAGTGATCCAGGATGCAGGATACAACTCTGAAGGTGGGCCAAGGCCCACCCTACGAGCCCGCTCGACGCACGGGTCCGAAGTAGGGTGGGCCTTGGCCCACCTTCAGACCCGCCGCGGTTGGGTGGAACCTGCATTTGAATTCGAGCCGACCAAGATGCCTGTCTTGGACAAGAATGATCCGAATTCCGAATTCCGAATTCAGCCAGGCTCCCCTCTCAGCCCTCGAATGTCCACCTCGCCGAACCGTTCTGAGACCACTGGCCTACCGCGGGTAGTACCCGCTGATGGTTCTGACCTTGAAGCGCTTGTCCGCGACCGTGACCTTGATCGAGCGGAACCGGTCGTCGTCCTCGACGAGGTCGGGTCGGTACCAGATGACGTACTGCGAGCGGAGGACGTCGGCGATCTCGGCGTAGATCGACGGTAGCCGGTCGAGGGTGACCCGGAAGAAAAACCGACCGCCGCTCTTGCGGGCAAGCGTGTCCAGCCGGTGCCGGTTCTTGAGGCCGACCAGGCCGAAGCCCCTCGTATATTTGAACGGGTCGGTCGTCGAGAGCACGATGATGAAGAGAGGCACCCGCATCGAGCGGGAAAACCACATCGTGTCTGCAAATGACGCAAATGAGCTGTTGTCCCACCCGTCGGTCAGCACAACCAACGCCTTGCGGCCGCGGAGATTGTGGAGATCCATCAGCCCCTGGATGATCGCGTCGTTGAGCGATGTCGAGCCATCCGGGAGCACGTCAAAAAGACCGCGCTCGATGTCCTCCGGGTCCGAAGACCAGGAGACGAGAACCTCACTCTCGGAAGAAAAACGAATCAACGCAGCCTGATCCCCGGGCTGCATGAGGTTCTTGGCAAAGAGAGATACCGCCTGCCGCACCTCGGGAAAGGTCTCGGTCATCGAACCCGATGAGTCGACCGCGACCACCATCGACAGCGGCTGGTCGGCGTGGTTCCCCACACCGTCGATCTCGACCTCGCGGCCGCCCTCGAAGACCGAAAAATCATCCGGTTCGATATCCGACACCGGGACGTTGTGGGAATCGAAGACCTGGACCTGGAGTTCGACCAGATCGACATCGACCGTTCCCGCGAAGCCCCCGCTGCCTTCGCTGACCTCGACCCAGCGAATGCCTGCAGAATCGACGATCTCTGCCGAGATGATCTTCGCTTTCTCGATGTCGCGAATCGGGACCTCGGTCACGCAGGGGCAAGCCTCCCAGCGCGCGACGACGGTGTCGTCCAGAAAGAGGCTCGCCTGCCGGATCTCTCGCTGATCGGTGACGGCGACCGTGATCGGAAGGCGGCCGTCGATTGCTGCACTCGCCGGCGAAACGAGAATCTCGATCCGGCTCTCACCGGTGGGGGCGTTGATGACAATCACGTCCTCTCCGAGAAACCGCCCGATCGAATCCAGGGCGACCGCCCGGAATCTCGCGCGCTGGATGATCTCCTTCGTTGAAACCCGGATCGACCACGGCGGCCGGCGGCGACTCGTGAGCAGCTCGGAGTCTCTGTAGAACTCGACCCGCGCGGTGCCGTCGGGCGCCTCGACCGCGATGTGGAACGCCTCCAGGTCTGTGACCTCGGGCACCGGAAGGAAACGGACCGCGTCGTCCCGGGCCGGAGTGATCTCCACCGGGCTTCCATGTTCAGCGGGCATCGCGGCGGGGCCGGTGGCATCGGGAACCTCGACCTCGCCGGTGGACCAGCCGACGGCGGGCCTGTCGAGTGAACTGACGGTAACATCGAGGTCGTAGATCCCCGAGGGCCATTCCCGATACACCGTTGCATTCCCAAGGTCATCAACGGCGACGGCGGTGCTCAGGTCCTCGACAACCTCACCATCTCTCGAAATCGCGGACCGCAGCTCGATCCGACCCCCCACCAGCGCACGATCTTCGGGTTGGATCGAAACGGTCAAGGCGACCACCGTACCCGTCTCGCCCCTCCCGACCGTTTCCACGACGACGTCGATCGGGATCAACTCCTGCGCACTCATCGTCGCCGCTGCGACAAGAAACACCGGCACGATAAGAAGGGCAACGGATCTCATCACCCACATTATGCATTGGTGCCGGATGAGATTTCGGGGGCGGAGTAGCCGTCGCCCGGTCGTCACAAGGAACATGGCCTCGCACCATCAAGTACAAGGGAGGGGATAAACCCCTCCCCTACGGCGTTCAGACGCCAGCTCTCCGTGAGCGGTTTGCGTGGAAATTCCGAATTCCGAATTCCGAATTCCGAAATCCGAAATCCGAAATCCGAAATCCGCCAGGATCGTCGACCCGCCCGGCGTCAATTTCCCTTCAGCACCTCGCGCGCAATGACCAGCCTTTGGATCTCGGAGGTGCCCTCGCCGATGGTGCAGAGCTTGGAGTCGCGCCAGAACCGCTCGACGGGGTAGTCCTTGGTGTAGCCGTAGCCGCCGTGGATCTGCACCGCTTCCTCGCCGATCCGCACGGCTGTTTCCGAGGCGAAGAGCTTGGCCATGGACGACTCTCTGGTGACGTTCTTGCCCTGGTCCTTGAGCGCCGCGGATCGCCAGGTGAGCAGGCGGGCCGCGTCGAGCTGGGTCGCCATGTCGGCCAGCTTGGCCTGGGTGAGCTGGAACGACGAGATCGGTTTGCCGAACTGCTCCCGCACCTGGGCGTACTCGATCGTGGCCTCGAGCGCGCCACGGCCGATGCCGACGGACAGGGCGGCGATCGAGATCCGTCCGCCGTCGAGAACCTTCATGGCCTGGACGAACCCGTCGTCCCTCCTCACCCAGCAGGTAGCCCGCCGGGATGCGGCAGTCCTCGAGGATCAGGGACGAGGTGTCGGAGCTCGCCATCCCGAGCTTCTTCTCTTTCTTGCCGGGAGCGACTCCCGGCCGGTCGAACGGCACGAAGAACGCGGAGATCCCGTGATGGTCGCCGCCCTTGTCGGTCCGCGCAATGACCACCGCGGCATCGCCCACCGTCGCGTGGGTGATGAAGTTCTTGGATCCGTTGAGGACCCACTCGTTGCCGTCGCGGACGGCGGTCGTCTTGGTGCCGCCGGCATCGGAACCGGCCCCGGCCTCGGTCAGACCCCACGCCCCGATCCACTCTCCCGTTGCCAGCTTGGGCAGGAACTCCCGCCGGATCTCCTCCGAGCCGAACAGAAAGGTGTGGTTCGTGCACAACGAGTTGTGGGCCGCGACACCGAGCCCGACGCCACCGTCCGCGGCGCCGAACTCCTCGACGATGGTCGCGTACTCGACATAGCCGAGCCCGGCGCCGCCGTACTGCTCCGGGATCGTCACCCCGAGAAAGCCGAGCTCTCCCAGTTTCGTGAACAGTTCGCGCGGGAAATGCGCCTCTTCGTCCCACCGAGCGGCGTGCGGTACGACCTCGTTCTGGGCCACCTCGCGCGCCATGTCGCGGATCGACTTCTGATCTTCGGTCAGCTCGAAATCCACACCGGCCTCCTTCCACACGTCGAACGGGCGTGATGCATCACGCCGGTTTGACGACGAACAGGATCTGATCCGTTTTCACCTCGGCCCCGTCGTCCGCACGGATTTCGACGACCTCGGCGCGGGCGGGCAGCTGTTGCCCACCGTAGGTGATGGCGGAAAAACACTTCATCACCTCCACCAGCCCGAGGGTGGAACCGCTTTCCACGATCTGCCCCACCTCGACATAGGATGGTTCGTCGGGCCGCGGACGGCGGTAGAACATGCCGTGGGTCGGCGAGACGACCGCAAAAGCGCCGTCCGGCAGATCGCTGACGGCCTCCCCCGGGTGAACGCCACCACGAACTTCGCCATCCGATGCCGCGACCGGCATCAAACGCAGCAACACGGTTCCGTAGCCCACCGGGTCGCTGTGGGTGATGAGCCGGCGCTCGACCACCCGCCCGGTCACGCCATGGGGAACCACCAGTTCGACGGTTCTGCCGAGGGACGTCAACCGTCCCGCGCGGGACCCCGCAACCACGACCTCGCCGACCCGCGGCGCGGCAGCCCACCAACCCGGCGCCGGCGACTCCAGGACCAACTCGCCGTCGACATCGCCGCTGCGAACGAGCACCTCGACCGCCGGGAAGATGTTCACCGTCCGCCCTCCCCGAGAATGGCGATGTCGTGAAGCGACCAGATCCTCGGGTTCTTGACGCGGCGATAGCCATAGCCCTGGTAGGCTGGCCTCCACCAGCACCTCGAGGTACGAGCGGATCTCGCCGACCCGCACCACCTCGTCGACGTCCATCTGGCGGGCCGCCTTGACCGGATCCATGTCGTCGGTGATGCGGGCCTCGACCTCCTCCATCCCCTTGCGGATCTTCTCCCGCTCTTCCTCGGTCTCGGCGACGATCTCGAAGTTGTCGTCGAGCTTGGTGTTGAAGGCGCCGATCGCCAGCGTTCGCCCCTCCATCACCGACAGCCGCGAGATCGGTCGTGGCGAGCTGCGACCACCGGGTCGTAGGGCATGCCGGCCATGGCGTAGTAGCCGGCGCCGGAGGCCTTGCGCAGCAGCACCGTGATCATGGGCACGGTGTTGGTGGAGTTGGTGTAGATCAGGCTCGGAGCCGTAGCCCGAGCAGGCCCTGTTTCTCCGCCTCGGCGCCGATGTCGAAGCCGGAGATGTCGTGCAGCCAGACGATCGGGATGCCGTCGTCGTTGCAGCAGCGGCGGAACTGGCTGATCTTGGCGATCCCGTCGCGGTAGAGAATGCTCGCCGGGCCGCTTGCTCGCCGCGCAGGGTCGGGTGCGGAGTCAGCCCCGGGTTGTTGGCGATGAAGCCGGCGTAGAGCCCGCCGACCCGCCCGACGCCGCAGATCATCTCCGGGCCCACCTCGGGCGGCACCTCCCAGAAGAGCCCGTCGTCCACGCAGCCGGGCCAGCACCTGCGCGCATGTCGTAGCGCATGCGGTAGTCGACCGGGAAGAGGCTCGACGAGCTCGTGCGGCGGGGAACCGCGGCGGCGCCGGGTCGACCGCCGTAGCGGTAGTAGGGCGCGGCGCTGGTCGGCAGCCGCTCCACCTCGCCGACGGATCATCTTCAGACAGGCCTCGGTCGTCCGGCACCCGGTGGTCGGCGCAGTTGCGAGAGGTGGACGTGGACGTCGGGACCGCCGATGTCGAGGCTGGTGATCTTCTGGCTCTTGCCGCCCTTCACCAGGGCCGCGCCGGCGATGACCATGTAGGCCTGCTCGGTCATGTAGACCACGTCGCGAGATGATCGGCATGTAGCCGCCGCCGGCGATGCAGTCGCCGAAGACGCCGGCGATCTGCGGCACGCCGTGCGCCGACAGCAGGGTGTTCATCTTGAAGATCGCGCCGGCGCCGGTCTTGCCCGGGGAAGGTGCTGGCTCTGCTCCGGCAGGTAGAGCCCGGAGCAGTCGATCAGGTAGATGACCGGGACCCGCAGCCGCAGCGCCATCTCCTGGGCGCGCTGGATCTTCTCCGGCGTCCTGCGGCCACCACGAGCCGGAGGCCACCGTGTTGTCGTTGGCGATGACCACGGTCGATGCGGCCGCGCGACCCGGACGAACGCGGTCACCACGCCGGCGCCGGGCGAGGTCTCGCTCGTCGGGGCCGAACGTGAGGCCGTAGTTGACGAGGGTGCCGACGGGGAGGACCTCGGTGCCCGTCGTCCTTCAGGCGCTCGATCCGCTCCCAGGTCGTGAGCTTGCCCTTGGCGTGGACGCGGTCGACGTACTTCTCGCCCCAGCCGGCGCGCACCTCGTCGCGCTTGTCGTCGAGTGCGGCCTCGAGGCCGGCCAGGTGCGCGGCGTTCTTCGTCGCCTCGGCCGGGTCGAGCGCCTTCTCGAGCGCGGTTCCGATGGGATGGAGGATCACCTTGGCCATGGCTCAGTTCTCCGATCCGGCCAGCAGCCGCTCCAGCCACAGCGTGTCGTAGCGCGCCCTCGCGGAAAGCCGGCTCCGAGAGGATCCGCCGGTGGATGGGGATGGTCGTGCTGACCCCCTCGATGCGAAAGGCCTCGAGCGCCCGTTCGGACCGCCGGATCGCGTCGTCGCGGTCGGCGCCGTGCACGATCAGCTTGGCGATCATCGAGTCGTAGAACGGGGGGATCCGGTAGCCCGACGCCGACGTGGGTGTCGACGCGCACGCCGTCGCCGGAGGGCGGCTCGAAGACCGCGATCGTGCCCGGGATCCGGGCGGAAGTCCCGATCCGGATCCTCGGCGTTGATCCGGAACTCGATCGCGTGCCCGTCGATCGCGATGTCGTCCTGGCGAGATCTCGAGGGGCCGGTTGGCGGCGATCCGGATCTGCTCCTGCGACGATGTCGACGCCGGTGATCATCTCGGTCACCGGGTGCTCGACCTGGAGGCGGGTGTTCATCTCCATGAAGTAGAGGTTGCCGTCCGCGTCGCGCAGGAACTCCATGGTGCCCGCCGAGGTGTAGCCGATCGCCGCCGCCGCGGCCGCGGCCCTGCGGCCGACCTCGTCGCGGCTGGCCGCGTCCATGGCCGGGGTCGGCGCCTCCTCGAGCAGCTTCTGGTGGCGGCGCTGGACCGAGCACTCGCGTTCGCCGAGGTGGATGGCCGCGCCGTAGACGTCGGCCAGCACCTGGAACTCGATGTGGCGGGCGCCCAGCAGGACCTTCTCGAGGTAGAGCGCCGGCGTTGCCGAAGGCCTTCTCCGCCTCGAGCGAGGCCTCGGCGAGTACGCCTTCGCGAGCTCGCCCTCGTCGCCGGCACCGCCGCATCCCCTTGCCGCCGCCGCCGGCCGTGGCCTTGAGCAGCACCGGGTAGCCGACCTGCGGCGGCCGCCTCCCGCGCCTCCTCGACTCCGGTGAGGATCCCCTCGGTGCCCGGGATCGTCGGCAGACCGGCGGCCTTCATGGCGCGCCGGGCCTCCGCCTTGTCGCCCATCCGCGCGATCGCCCGCGGCGGCGGCCCGATCCAGGCCAGCTGCTGCTGCCGGACGCGGGCCGCGAAGAGGGCGTTCTCGGCGAGAAAGCCGAAGCCGGGGTGGACCGCCTGGCAGTCGTTCTGCTCGGCGGCCTGGAGGATGGCGTCCATGTTGAGGTAGGAGTCGGTCGACTGCGCGGGGCCGATGCAGACGCGACAGTCGGCGAGTTCGCAGGTGCGGCGAGTCCGCGTCGGCGGTCGAGTAGACCGCCACGGTCTCGATCCCGAGCTCGCGGCAGGCGCGGAGGATCCGCGCCGCCACCTCGCCGCGGTTTGCCACCAGCAGTCGTCTGAAGAGCGCCATCGCCCAGCTCAGGCTTCAGGTCTTCGGAACGGCCTTGTGGCCGTAGAAGATGAGCCCGGCCTCGCCGTCCCACGAGATGCGGCGGAACTCGAGGCGCACCGGCATCCCGATCTCGAGGCTGTCAGGGTCGGCGACATCGCCGATCTGGACCATCACCCGCACCCCCTCCATCAGCTCGACGAGCGCGATCGGCAGCGGGGTCTGTTCGGTGAAGCCCGCCGGCGGCACCCGCACCACCGTGTAGGTCACGACCTTGCCTTCGCGGGGCAGGACGATGGTCTCGAAGGTCTTCGCACCGCACTTCGAACACGCCACCCGCGGCGGGTAGTGCACCTTGCCGCAGGCCGTGCACTTCTCGGCCTCGAGACGATAACGCTGCGGAAACTCGCGCCAGGATCGACCCGGGGAAATCATGATGCCACCTCCAGAATGTGAACGATCGAGCTGCCGCCGGACCCGCCCATGTTCTGGGCGAGACCGATCTTCGCGCCGGCGACCTGCCGTTTGCCGGCCTCGCCGCGCAGCTGGGTCACGATCTCCGCTGCCTGGGCGACCCCGGTGGCGCCGACCGGGTGGCCCTTGGACTTGAGACCGCCCGAGGTGTTGACCGGGATCTTGCCGCCGATGGCGGTCAGCCCCTGCTCGGCCGCCGCAGCGGCCTTCCCGCGTTCGAACAGCCCGATCGCCTCGGTCGCCATGATCTCGGCGATGGTGAAGCAGTCGTGGACCTCGACGACATCGAGGTCTTCAGGTTTTCTGCCCGCCATCTGATAGGCCCGGTCGGCCGCCAGCCGCACCGCTTTGAGCTCGGTCAGGTCGTCGCGGTTGGCGAGCGTGATGGTGTCGGTCGCGAGCCCGGAGCCGGTGATGGTGACCAGCGGTCGTTTACCGCCGAGCTTTTTCGCGTTCTCGACCGTGGTCAGGACCAGCGCCGCCGCGCCGTCGGTCACCGGCGAGCAGTCCATCAGCCGCAGGGGATCGGCGACCATCGTCGATTCCAGCGCGCTCTTGATCGTCAGCTTGAGGTGGTACTGGGCGTGGGGGTTGAGCAGCCCGTTGGCGTGGTTCTTGACCGCGACCGCCGCCAGCTGCTCGACGGTCGTGCCGTAGCGCTGCATGTGGGCCCGCGCCAGCATCGCATAGAGGCCGGGGAAGGTGATGCCGTGGAAACCCTCCCACTCCTGGTCGGCCGCGGTGCCCAACGCATAGGTCGCATCGGCGCCGTCGACATCGTTCATCTTCTCGACCCCGGTCACCAGCACCGTGTCCGACAACCCCGAGGCGACCTCGGCAAAGCCGGTTCGCAGCGCCAGCCCGCCGGACGCACAGGCCGACTCGACCCGAGAAGCTGGCGTGCCCGCCATTCCGAGCTCGTCGGCGAGCAGAGAGGCGAGGTGCTCCTGGCCCACGAAGAGACCGGGCGACATGCACCCGATGGTGATGAGATCGACCTTCTCGACTCCGGCGTCGGCTAAAGCGGCGAAGGCCGCTTCCGCCCAGATCGTGCGGAGACTCTTGCTCCACAGCTCGCCGAATTCGGTCATTCCAACTCCGACAATCGCTACGTCTCGCATTCCTACCTCCCTCACTCGGCCATGCGGATCTTGCCGCGGAGCTTGGCGTAGGTGCCGTAGTCCACGTAGATCTGGTTCTCATCGAGCTGCGGTCGGGTCCTGGCCGCGAGGTCGCGGACCTTCTCGATGCGGTCCTGGATGCGGAAGACGAACGAGTCCGAACCCGCACCGGATCCAAAGGAGGTAATCAGCACCAGGTCCCCCGGTTTGGCGATGTCGAGCACCGCGGTCAGACCGATCGGCGACGCCCCGGAATAGGTGTTGCCGAGCCACGGCGAAAGCCAACCGGTCTTCAGCTGCTCGTCGGTGAAACCGAGCTTCTTGCCGACCCGCATCGGGAACTTGCCGTTGGGCTGGTGGAAGATGGCGTGGGCGAAATCGCCGGGTTTCAGGCCCGCCTTTTCCATGATGCCGTTGGCCGAGCTCATGGTGGTGCGGAAGTAGGCGGGCTCGCCGGTGAACCGGCTGCCGTGCCGTGGATAGTGCATGTACTCCCGGCGCCAGAAATCCGGCGTGTCGGTGGTCCACGAGTAAGTGGAGACGACCTCGGCGAGGTTGAGCTTGTCGTCGTCGCCGAAGATGAACGCCGCCGCGCCGGCAGCCGCCGAATATTCGAGAGCGTCGCCGGGGGCGCCCTGCGAGGTATCGGCGCCGATGCCGACCGCGTACTTGACCTCGCCCGCCTTGACCAGCGACTGGGCGACGAAGAGGGTTTCGGTCCCCGCCTTGCACGCGAACTCGAAGTCCGCGATGTGGATGTCCGGGGTGGCGCCGATCGCCTCCGCCACGATCGTGCCCGACGGTTTGACCGCGTAGGGGTGCGACTCGGAGCCGACGTAGAGGGCGCCGATCTCGGCCGGGTCGACGCCGCCCGACCGGGCCAGCGCGTTGCGCAACGCCTCGACCGACATCGTCACCGTGTCCTCGTCGGCGCCGGGCACCGATTTCTCGTTCAGCTGCAGCCCCCGCTTGTAGGACGGGGCGTCCGCGCCCCACACCTTGGCGATCTCCTCGAGCTTGATCCGACGCCTCGGGATGAACGCGCCGTATCCGATGATGCCGACACTCATGGGCTCCTCCAATCATCCTGTTGATGCGATGCAACCGCCGTCCGGCGGCCCTCACGCGGTAAAAAGCGCTCTCCACGCATCGTCATCGGGCCCTGAGCCCGGCGACGAGCTGATTGACGGTTATTGCTGCGATGTCTCGCGGGTCGAGCGGACCGCCGGTCTGGTACCACCGTGCGATGCCGTTGAGGGCCCCGGCGATCGTGAACGCCGCCAGCTTCGCGTCGCATTCGGCAATCGCGCCGTCCCGGATACCTTCCTCGACAAAGGTGCGAAAGCGACGGTCGATCGCGGACTTGATCTTGCGAACCTCGGCGCGCATCTCGGGGCCCAGACAGTTGTCCTCGAGCAGCGCCACGTTGCGGACGAAATCCGTCGTCATCAACTCGGCGTAGCTGCGCATGAACGCGGCCAGTTTGTCGAGACCCGTCAGCTCCGACGCGTCGACCGTATCGGCCGCATCGGCGAGGGCGCCGCACCCGGCGCGGAAGATCTCGGTGAGGATCTCGTCCTTGTTCGTCACGTAGTAGTAGATCGTCGGTTTGGTGACGTTGAGCCGTCTCGCGATGTCATCCAGGGTGGTGGCGTGAAACCCGCGCTCGTTGAACTCCTGGGCCGCCGCCAGCAGCACGGCCTCCCGTTTGAGCTCGCGGAGCTGTTCGCGCTCGAGCGCCCGCTCCTCCGCCGTCTTCCACGGCGAACTGTCCGGAGCCGGGACCGGTTTAGCGATGACGCCCCCCCGATTGAAGAGACTCAGCCACGGCCTGAGGTGATCTTGGACTCGGTCGTTGGTCGCACATTCCTGGCATGACCCCCAGCATTGGGTATCGACTTAGAGGTACTATACAGATCATTGAGTATGTTTGTCTACTCGAAAGTAGGAATTCATGAAAATCTCTCCGGTCTCCCTCTGATTTTTTTGCCAAGTGATTGCCCTCAGGAAGTTTCGATTTCCGCCCGCAGCACCGCCGCCATGCGCTTGACGCCCTCCTCGATGCGTTCCGGCGACGCCGAGGAGAAGTTCATGCGCAGGGTGTTCTCGTTGCCGCCGTTGGGGAAGAACGGCCCGCCCGGAACGAAAGCGACATCTCTTTCGAGACACTTGACGAGCAGGTTCCGGGCGTCGAGATGTTCAGGGAGGGTGACCCAGACGAACATACCGCCTTCGGGCCTGGTCCAGGTCACTCCGGATGGAAAGTGCTCCTGCATGGAACCGAGCATCGTGTCCCTGCGGTCTCTGTAGAGCCCGATGATCCGTTGGATGTTCCGGCCGATGTCGAATTTCTCGAGGTAGGCCGACAGCTGCATCTGGCCGAGGGTCGAGGTGTGGAGATCGGCCCCCTGCTTGGCGTGCACCAATCGGCGGTAGATCTCTTCGACGGCGCACAGCCAACCGATGCGCATCCCGGGGCAGAAGACCTTCGAAAAGGTCCCGAGATAGACCACCCACTGGTTGCCCGGCAGGGCCTTCATCGGCGGTACGATCTCCCCCTCGAAGCGGACTTCGGCGTACGGGCTGTCCTCGGCCACCGGAACTCCGAACCGCTGCACGAGTTCCATGAACTGCTGCCGCCGCTCCAGCGTCCAGCTTCTGCCGCTCGGATTTTGAAAGTCCGGCACGATGTAGATGAGCTTGACGCGATCGAGCTCGGTGAGGCGCCGTTCGAGATCAGCAATGACCATGCCGTGGTCGTCCGTGGCGATCTCCACGAACTCGGGTTGGTAGGCCTTGAGGGCGTTGATGGCGCCGAGGTAGGTCGGGCTCTCACACAATACGACGTCGCCTTCGTCGAGAAAGACCTTGCCGAGAAGATCGAGGCCCTGTTGCGACCCGCTGGTGATGAGGATTTCGTCGGCCGACACCCCGGTTCCGAAGACCGTGTTCATCCGTCCGGAGATGGCTTCCCGAAGCGGCGGAAAGCCCTCGGTCGGTGAGTACTGCAACGCCAGGGCGCCGTTCTCAGCCAGCACTTCAGTCGTCACTTCGGCGATCTCGGACGCCGGAAAGGTCTCGATCGCAGGCAGACCGCCGGCAAAGGAGATGACCTCCGGGCGTTGGGTCAGCTTGAGGATTTCACGAATCGCGGAGGCCCTGAGGCCGGTCATGCGCCTTGCGAGTTTGATGTCCATGGTCCCCAACCTTTTCGGGCAGTTCCGACCCTCCCGGGAGTGTTATTGGTTGCGGTGCTTTTCGCACCACCGGATGTTACGGTTCCAGCCTGTCCAGGCTTTCCTTCGTGATGTCCGTCGTGACGTTTCCGGTATGACGAATGCCCGCAGGCTCGAACAACATGAGCTTGACGTGGCCGTGCGGGACAATGCGGTGCTCGACGCCTCGTTGCACGATGGAGAACTCACCGGCCGTCAACGTGACGCTCGTGTCTCTCTCCAGGATGTCGAGTGTTCCATCCAGCACGAAGAACATCTCGTCTTCATGGTCGTGCGTATGCCAGGGAATCTTGTCCCCCTCGCAGCGCACAAGCTTGACGTGCTGGCCGTTGAGCTCTCCCACGATCTTCGGGGAGAAGGTGTCGTGGAATTTTTCGAAACACGCTTCGAGGTTCACCTTCGTTGTCATTCTCCGCCCACCCTTACTGTTTGACGAAGACGTACTCCAGCGTGTCGACCCAGTCCGGGCGCACGGTCACCCTGAACTGTGACACCTTGCCGGCGTCGTCGAGATCGAAGTAGACCAGACTCTCGTCCCACATCCGATCCGACCACGAACAGAGGTAGGTGTCGAATTGCCAGTGCTCGAGACTTCCCGTGATCTCGGGATGGGCCTTGGGGTCGATGACAAGCACGCCGTCTTCGAGCGTGATCTCCGCGTCGCCGTAGATCGCGCTGGTGTACCTGCCGACATGGTCTTCGGCCGGGAGGGAGGGGCTGGTGTCTGGAATTCGCGCCTCGTCTCGCTGGGTCTTCGCCGATTGCCGGGCGTCCAAATACTCCTGGATGGCCTCAGCGTAGAGTTGGTCCCAGTCGTGGTCGTCGACCCCGAGATAGGCGTCGAACACGTGATTGACGACGCTCTGCCGCAGGCCGTGCGTGTCGAAGTTGGTGAGGACGACGATGCCCAGATTCTCCTCCGGGAGCATCGCCACCGTCGAGATCATCCCATTGAGCCCGCCGCCGTGGGACACCACGAGGCGACCCCTGTAGTCGGACAGGGCCCACCCGAGACCGTAGGCTGAAAAGTGGGTCCACGGGTTGATCTCCTTGGCGCTGTCGCTCACCTGTTGGAGATTGTGCGGTTTGCGGGTTTCCGAAATGACGGCGAGGTCAACCACCTGAACTCCGTCGTACATTCCGTTACCGGTCTGGAGGAGCAGCCACTGCGCCATGTCGTTGGCGGAGGAGTTGATGGAGCCGGCAGGGGCCATATTGTCCACGTCGTCGTGAGGGATCGGCACGACCTTGGCGTCGTCGAGCCCGTGAGGGGTCGCGACGTTGGTCGTCGTTTTCCAGGCGCTGAAGGTGGTGCTGCTCCGGTTCATTTCGAGCGGCTTGAAGAACTGCTGGTCGATGAACTCGTCCCAGCTGGAGTCGGTGACCCGGGGGATGATCTCCCCGGCGGTGAGAAACATGAGGTTCGAGTAGCCGAAACCGGTTCGGAAATCATAGGCAGGTTGGATATAGCGAATGTGGTGGATGTTCTCGGCGCGGTCGTAAATCGAACCGAAGGTCGCCAGATCGCCCTGGAACGTCCCGAGACCGCCCCGGTGGCACAGGAGATCGCGCACGGTGATCTCACGGGTGACCTCGGCGTCGTACATCTGGAAATCCGGGAGATACTCGAGAACCGGGTCGTCCCACGACATCTTGCCGTCCTCGACCAACAGCCCGATCGCGGTGGCCGTGAACGCCTTGGTGTTCGAGCCGATGGCGAAGAGCGTGTCTGCATCGACCTTTCCACCCTTCTCGAGATCCCGAACCCCGAAACCCTGTGCGAACACGACCTCGTGGTCCTTGACGATGGCAACGGCGACACCGGGAACATCCCACAGCTGCATCGCTTCTTCGATGTACGTCTCGAGTCCGGCGAGCGGATCGGGTTCGGTCTGCGCCAGAGCGGGAAGAGCAATGAAAATCGCGAGAACGGATGCGGCCCAGATTTTTCGGCTTTCATTTCTCAACATTGAATTTCTCCTTTTACCGTTCGATGCTTTCAGTCGACCGGCGCCGCTGCCGGGAATCAGGCCACCGTCACACGCTCACACCGTTCGAGGAAGGCCGGATCCACATCCGCTCCAATGCCCGGGTCTTCTGGCAGGGTGATCGTGCCGCCGTCCCAAACGGCGCCGCCGACGATGGGGTCTTCCTTGAGCTGAAAGTGGCCGTCGAGATCGACGTAACGGATGTTCGGTCTGGCGGAGACCAGGTGCGCCGCCGCCGTCAGACCGAGACGGGTCTCCATCATGCAGCCGAGCATGCATTTCACTCCGCAGGCCTCGCCGACCGCGTTGATCTTCAAAGCGACGTGGATGCCGCTCGATTTGGCGAGCTTGATGTTGAGGAAATCGCAGCAGCCTCCGGCCGTGAGTTTGAAGGCGTCGTGATGGTCGAAGACCGACTCGTCGGCCATGATCGGGGTCGATACCCGGGTTCTCAAGCGCCTGAAGTTGTCGTGATCCCAGTGCGGAATCGGCTGTTCGCAGTATTCGATGCCGGACGACTCGAGGCGCTGCAACACCGTCACCGCGGTCGGAAAATCCCATCCCTGATTCGCGTCCACCCGCAGCGGGAGATCGGGCCCGATCGCCTTTCGGATCGTCTCGATGCGCCGCACGTCGTCGGCGGCGTTGGTCCCGAGCTTCACCTTGATCGCGGGGACTCCGCTCCGTTTGAGCTTCAAGGCCTGATCGGCCATCTTCTCCGGGTCGTCGATCCCGATCGTCACATCGGTTTCGAGCATTCGTTTGCCGCCCCCGAGAAGGGCGTACAGGGGCAGGCCCGCCACCTTCCCCGCCACATCGTGGAGCGCAATGTCGAAGGCCGCCCTGACGCTCGAGTTGAATACCATGAAGCGGCCCATCTCCGTGACGCGACCCTCGATATCGAGCGGGTCCTTGCCGAGAATCAACCTTGCGAGGTCCTTCGCCGCCGCCAGGTTGATCGCCTGAGTGTCGCCTGTGACTTGTGAGATCGGCGTGGTCTCGCCCCAACCGGAGACACCGCCGTCGGTATTGATGCGAACGAACAGATAGTCGGCTTCGCTGATCACCCCGAGGGCGATCCTGAAGGGGGCGACCATCGGGATCTTGGCTTGAAAGAGATCGACTCCGGAAATTCGTAATTCAGGCATTCCAAAACTCCTCGCGTTCTCGATTAGTTGCAGGCCGATGGCGCCGTCTCCAGCACCATCGCCGGCGCCGGTTTCTATTGCACCTTTCCCCAAAAAGTCTGCACGATGTCCGCCGGTGGCGGCGGCGTGGCCAGGCTCACCAGCACGTACACCACCGCGGCGGCGACCGTGCAGGGAAAGGACGGGTGCATACCGAAGACACCGATCTGGGGCGCCACCGTGAAAGCCAGCACATACAGCGTGATGCCCGAGCAGATCGAGGCCAGCGCGCCCCACCGGTTGCCTCTCTTCCAGAACAGGCCGATGACGATCGGTGCGATGGCGGCGGTGACGATCCCTCCCAGCGAGAAAAATATGATCCACTGGACCAGCTTCGGCTGCGTCATCGCGAGGGCGATGGCCGCCACAAGGCATGTCGTCATCGTCACCCTGGACAGGGTCTTCATCTGCTGCGGGTCGAGCTCGATTTCCAGTTCGCGGACCACGTTTCTGGCGATGCTCGACGTGATGACGATCGCCATCGCCGCCACCGTCGTCTGGATTCCCGCGACGATGCCCGCCAGGACGATGCCGGCGAGCGGCCCCGGCAGGACGTTCATCGCCAGCCACGGCGCGATCTCGTCGGCGACTTCGAGGTTCGGGATGATCGCCCGGCCCATGGTCCCCGCGACACAGAGCAGCATGGTCCAGATGAAGACCAGGATCGAGCCGATCCAGATCCCGCGTTTGAGGGCGGTCGTGTTCTTGTAGGTCAGGGCCCCCAGCATCCCGTGCGGAGAACCGGCGGCGAAGTATCCGGACAGGCATGCGACGGAGAAGATGAAGGGCCACGTGAAGTCGCCGTTCATCGTCGGCGAGAGAAACTTGGGGTCGAGAGCTGCAATCACCTCGGTCGAGCGTTCGAAGCCGCCGGCGGCCCTGTAGGTCCCGACGAACAACAAGATGGTGCCGACAGTGATCACGATCCCCTGCAACAGCGTCGCCACCGACGTGCCGCGCATGCCACCGAGCACGCAGTAAACCAGGACCACCCCGGACCCGAGGGCCAACGAGGCGAAGTAGCCCATGCCGGTCATCTGGACGATGACCCGCGCGGCGCCGACGAACTGGGTGGACATGTAGGGAATGAGCAACAAAGTGACCAGGGTCGCCATGACCAGCACCACTGCCTTGCTCGCGTAGCGGGCCCGGTAGATGTCGAGGTAGGTGACGATGTTCACACGGCGGGCCACCAGTCCCACCATGATTCCGACCGCCGCCAACAGCATCAGACTGAGAAAGGTCTGGGTCACGTTGATGAGGACCCAGGAGTAGCCGTAGGCGTAGCACATGCCGGGCCCCGCGATGAACGTCCCCGCGCTCGCCATTCCGCCGGCGATGATCAGCGCCACCACGACACCGCCGAGTCCCCTCCCGGCGGCATAGAACTCTTCCTCATATTTGGCGATCGGCACCTTCTCGACGATGCGATAGGACCAGATCCCGATCGCCAGCAGCACCGCGGTATAGGCGAGGAAGGAGACCAGCGCGAGGTTCACGGCGCCTCCTCTTTCTCGTTCGACAGCGAGATGTCGGGGATCAGCTTTTCGACGATCGGAATCAGCGCCACCACGAACACGGCCGGCACGACGATGCTCGAAAGGGCCACCCATCGCGGCAGGCCGAAGAGCAACGGTTCGTTGCCGAAGGCCGCCGCAACGCCCATCGCGGCCGCCAGGAAAACAGAAAAAAAGGTCCAGGCCAGCACCAGGCCCCTGCGAGCGACCTTGATCCGCGGGTCTTCTTCGAATTGCATCTCTGGACTCCTATTTCGACGATCTAGTTCAGATGTGGTTTAACCCGCCGCGCCACCCTCCGGCATGCCGCCCGCAAGAGTTCCATGTCCTCGTCGGTGTGGGTTGTGGCCGCCGAACCATGGCCCTGCAACAGGTGGACGTTCTCGAGCAACAATGCCGGGCCGAGTACCTGACTCCGCAGCACCACATCGCACACGGCCGGATCGTGGACAGCTTGCGGCGTATCGATCGTTGCGCCTTCGTCGTATGGGAAGTGCACCATGCCGAGTGAACTCCCGCACGGCAACTCCGGGCAATCTCCCGTACACGTTGCATACAGACCCTCTTCGGCGAATCCGGAGACCACGGCATCGCGCATCTTCTGGCCGAGGTCGGCGAGCTTCGGGTAGACCTCGTCCTCGTGGTCGACGAGATAGCTCATGAAAATCTTGGCCGCCAGCATCGAAGCGGGATGCGCGCAGTAGGTCCCGCCGAGAACAGCGACCCGCCCACCTCCAGCCCGCCCGGCCAGGTCCATGACGTCTTCACGGCCGGCGAGTGCCGCCACCGGCATGCCGCCGCCGATCGCCTTACCGTAGACCGCAAGATCGGGCGCAACCCCGTACAGGTGGGCGAGGTTGCCGGCCCGAAAACGGAAGCCGTTGATGACCTCGTCGAGTATCAACAGGGCGCCGTACTCGTGGGTCAGCTGACGGGCCAACCGGAGGTACTCCCGGGTCGCGGGGATCAAACCTCCGGCGCCGATCAACGGTTCCACCACAAAACACGCGAGCCTGTAGCCGAACCGCACGAAATCCGCGTGCAGCCGGTCCGGGTCGTTGAACGGAGTGACGATCACGTCGTCGGTCATGGCAGCCGGCAACCCCTCGCTGTCGACGACGCCGAAGCCGGCTCCGTTCTCGGCGCGGAATTTGGACCCCTTGAGAGACCACGGATGTGCCCCGTGCCAGCCGCCACCCACTTTCAGAACCAGATCGCGGCCGGTGAAGGCACGAGCCAACATCACCCCCTGCATGCCCGCCAGGGTGCCGCTGGTGGTCAGGCGCGCCCGATCGGCGCCGGTCTGCCGGCACAGGATCTCGGCCACCTCGGCCTCCCGCCGACCCGTCATGCCCACCTGCAGCCCGAAACCGTCGGCGAAAGCTCGCGCGAGCTCCGACGTGACGACCTCGGGGTTGTGACCGAGGATGTTGCCCATGTGCCCCTGCCAGAAATCCAGGATGTCGTGCCCGTCCTCGTCACGGACCCAGCCCCCGTGGGCCGACACGATCCTGGGCGGAAAGGGTTGGATCAGCCGCATGGTGTGGCTGCCTCCGTCGACCAGGCTGCGGCACGCGTCGCGCTGGACGGAGGCGGATCTCGGGAAGCGCTCGGAGAACGCTCCCGAAATCTCTTGCATCAGCCGACTGTAGTCCCTCGTCGTCACGAATACTCCCAGCCCCGGGGGTTCCCCTGTGCCTCACTCACCTCACAGCGGACTGTCCGGCCGCCTATCCGTACTGGACGCCGAGGACGTTCCAGTACCAGTAGAACCAGACCAGACCGACGGCAAAGATGGCGAAGAGCGTGTAGTGCACCCGACGGAAGCGGGTCCAATAGCTCCTTTTCCAACCCAGGAAAGCGAACACCGCGACGCCCAGCGTCAGAATCGAAGTCAGGATCGGCAGCATGAGGGCCGCCGTCAGGGAGGGCGGGAATCCAGAGAAGAGGTCCTCTCCGGCCGAGCTGACGATGACTGTGACGGCCACGATGAAGAGGAGCGTCAGCGTGCTCACCAGTGCTGCCAGACGCATCGCCCAGCGCGCCCCGGACGGGTCCTCTTTCCTCGCCTTGCGTTGCCGGAAAAAGCCGATGAGCGTCGTCACGCACAGCAGCAGCGCCACCCCCAGCAGGACGTAGTTGAAGGTCGGGGCCTGGTACCAGGCGAGTCGATAGGCCGGCATGAACGGGAATGCCGAAAAAACAAAGTGATTGAGTGCGCCGTCGGCGTCCTCGATGAAGGCGAGAGTCATCCCGCCGTCGATCTGGTGGAAGAGGTTGGGCTCGATCTCGACCCAGCGCCACGGCTCTTCGAAGATCCCGCCGGTCAGGAGCGTGCCGTCGGGCATGACCGCGACCGTCACCGCGCTCGGCATCGAAATCAGCTTCTCGAGGTCGCTCCAGTTGTGGCGGATCAAGCGGTACTTGCCCGCGTATTTCTTGCCACGCTCGGCAAAGTCCTCGGGGGGCTCCGGGAGCGGCGGTACCTCACTCGGGAAGTATCGGGCGACAAACGCGTCCATGAGCTCCGTCCGCGCGCGGCCGCCGTTGGTCACATACGAGACGAAGACGCCGACGTCCTGGTCGGTGAGCAGGGCGAGATCGGAGTGGAAGAACACCGTGTCCCCGGCGTGGGCGATCACGGACTGGCCGCGGATGTCCTCCTGGTAGAAGCCGTGGGCCATGCCCGGCAGCCGCGGGTCGGCGGTGTGAAGAAGGCTGTGCATCTGGCGGGCGGTCGCCTCCTCGAGGATGCGCTGGTCGCCGAAGCGACCGAGCTGGAGGTGGGCGATCATGAAGTTGGCCATGTCAGTGGCGGTGGAGGACAGCGCTCCCGCCGGGCCGAAGTCGCTGATGAACTCGAAGTACCCGGGCTCGTACAGTCCACTTTCGCGCTTGTAACCCACCGCCATGTCCGGCGCGAGTTCCTCCGGCAGGGGCTCGCGGAAGGTGGAATGCGTCATCTGCAGGGGCTCGAAGATGTTCTTTTCGATGTACTCGGGGAAGGACATCCCGGAGATCTCCTCGACGATCAACCCGGCGAGCGCGGTCCCCCAATTCGAGTAGGACGACCACGCTCCAGGCGGATTGACGCGTTCGGGCATGTGGGCCTTCAGCGCCTCACGCATCGACACCAGCTTGTCCTGGTCTTTCACGATGAGATAGCCGAGCGAGCCGTCCTCGAACCCGGCCGTGTGGGCCAGGAGGTGCTTCATCGTGACCGGTTCCGGAAAGGTATCCGGGATCTGGAAGGTCGTCAGATAGGTGTTGACGTCGGCGTCGAGGTCGAGCTGGCCGCGCTCGGCGAGCTGCATGACCGCGGTCCAGGTGAAGAGCTTGGAGGTCGATCCCGGCCGGAACAGGGTCGTGGAGGGACTGACCGGGATTCGCTTTTCCCGGTCGGCATAACCGTAGCCCTTGGCGAAGAAGAGTTCGCCGTCCTTGACCACCGCGATCGTGGCGGCGGCGATGTTGCGCGACGGCAGGTGCGCGGCCATCATCCCGTCGATGAAAGCCTCGAGCTCCGCCGGATCGGTGGGGCCGAGGGTCGCCGGCGCCGCGGCCGTCTCCTCGGCCGGCGCCTCGTCGCCGGGAAAGGCGAAAAGGCCGGTCGTGACCAGGAGCAGGAGCGCGGCGGCGAGAGAAATAATGCGAAAAGCTGAAGTCTTCATGGATCCCTCCTCGATTGAAAAATTCGTTCACCAACTCCCCTGACGCGGTGTCTGTTCAGGGTGAAAATCTTCTCTCCTACCACCCGCCGCTCTCGCCCCACTCGGATATCAGGGCGGCGACTCGCTGGGCCGCATTGCGCCAGTTGGTTTGGATCGCGTGCTGGGCGGTGTCCGCATCGCCATCCTCGATGGCGCTGACGATCTGGGAATGTTCGGCGACCGAAACACCGAGTTCGTCGGTGAGTGCGGCGACGTACAGCCTCGCGTAACGCTCGGCCTGTGGCTTGATGGCGTCGTGAAGGGCCAGCAGCCTGGGAGGGGACGAGTCCACGACGTATCGGCGATGGAAATTCGCGTCGAGCTGAAACGCCCGATAGGCGTCCGTGCGTTCCTTCTGGGCCTCCTGGAGCAGCTCGTTGTTGATCTCTTCGAGCCGCCGGACCAGCGACGCCCTCCGTGTACGACTCCTGGACGCCGCGTAGTGGCCCGCCAGCCCCTCGAGCTCCCCGACGATGTGAAAAAGATCCGAAGCGTCTGCGGCGGTGACCGGCGCGACCACCAGACGCTGGCGCTCGTCGCCCTCGTTGGCCGCAACCGCGTAGCCCTCCTGTTGGAGGCGCTGGAAGGCCGACCGAACCGGGGTCCTGCTGACGCCGAGGCGTTCGGCCGCGATCGTCTCGACCAGTCGCGTCCCCGGCGCGAGGCGCCCCGAGACGATGAGTTCTCGGAGCTCGCGGTAGACCATGTCCGGTCGATCCTCTGCAACTGGTCCCTGGTTGGCGGGTATCGTCGTTCGTGATGGCATCACTCAGTCCACGTCCCTGTGCTGTTTGAATCTCATGAACATCTGTGAGTGCGGAGGGGGGCCGAAACTGTCACGTTTTTTGTATACCTTGACGAATACATGGCTGGATGCTAGCTTACTTCCGAGAATCATGCAACCGGCACATCAACCGCTGTCACCCCTCCCGTACGGACGCAATCGCCGGTGGGGTGTGGGCTCGTGAATTCGCGCAGTGGAGAAAATCGGGGCGCCCCCTGGCGTCGCTCTTACCCTTTCAAGGAGGAAGCAGTGATGAAACATGTCGAGTGCAAAACCGTTGGCGGCGACTTTCTCGGTCCGCAAGCCGGCGGACTCAGTATGCGAATTCTGGTCGTGGTAGTGCTCTCAATGATAGTCGCCGTGCCGGGTTTGTGGGCCCAGACGACCGCTACCATCCAGGGCACGATCACGGGCCCGACCAACCAACCTCTCCAGGGCGTTCAGGTCACGGTGACCGGCGGCCCTAGTCCCAAGAGCACCGTCACCGATGCAAACGGCTTCTACGCGATTCCGGGGCTGCCCCCGGGAACCTACGTGTTGACCGCATCCCTCGCACCCTTCTCTCCCAAGGTGGTGCAGAATGTCGAGGCAGAGGGAGGTCAGACACGGACGCTCGACCTCTCTCTGGAGTCCCTGACCTTCAGCAACGAGGTGTCCGTCACAGTGCAAAAGCGGACCCAGACCCTCCTGGAAATTCCGGCGTCGGTCACGGTCCTTTCCAGCGACACCCTGGAACAGCGCCAGGTCACGGATCTTGCGGACCTCGTGCCGTTGGTGCCGGGCTTGACCATCACGACCGACACCCCCGGGCAAACCCGCGTCACGCTGCGCGGCGTCAACACCGGTGGTGTCGCCTCGACCGTCGGTATCTACATCGACGACGTGCCATTCGGATCGAGCACAGGGCTGGCCAACGGCGCGGTCCTGGCCGGTGACTTCGACACCTTCGACATGGCACAAGTCGAGGTGTTGCGCGGCCCGCAGGGCACCCTGTACGGGGCGAGTTCGCTCGGCGGCGTCCTGAAGTACGTTCCGAACCGGCCCACGACCGAGGGACTCGAAGCGAGATTCCTGGGAAGGCTGGAGACGGTCGATGACGGCGGCCTCGGCTATACCCTGGACGGGATGGTCAACGTACCGCTCAGCGACACGTGGGCCGTACGAGCCAGCGGGTTCTACCGTTTTGACGACGGATTCATCGATTCGATCGGCAACGAACCGGTCGCGAGCCTGACGGACCCGGCGATCGACATCATCGACGGCACCATGGTCAAAGACGACATCAACACCATCGACTCCTATGGGGGTCGCTTTGCCGCGTTGTACGAACCGTCCGAAAAATTTTCGCTCTATCTGACGGCACAGACGCAGCAGATCGAAAGCGGCGCGCCCGGCATCATCGATGCCGACCCGACGACCCTCGAGCCGCTGTACGGCCTCGTGCAGTCCAGATACTACCCGGACACGATCGACACCAAGTATGAGATTTTCAGCGGCACGATCGACTGGGATCTCGGCCCCGTCACTCTCGTCTCGGTGTCGAGCTACGGCACGATCGAACAGAACATCAACGCCGACATAACGATCGGTTCGGGTCTGACCGGTGGTCCTCCGCTGGCTTCGTTGCTGACGTATCTCTTCGGAAATGACGTGACGAACCCGCTGAGCGCGATCCTTCCGCAGATAACCAGCACCGACAAGTTCACCCAGGAATTTCGCCTCGTATCGGCCGATGCCGAGACCTTCGAGTGGTTGGTCGGCGGCTACTACACGGACGAGAGTTCTCTGATTTCCCAGGAGATACTCGCCACCGACGCCAACACCGGCGCCATCGCCGCGGGTCTTCCGGCGCTGGCGGTGGTGACGCTCGACTCCTCGTACGAGGAATACGCGCTCTTCGGCAACGCCACGTGGCACGCTTCTTCAGTATTTGATCTCTCCTTCGGTCTCCGCCAAAGCTGGAACGATCAGGTCGCCTCGCAGGTCGGTGACGGACCGCTGGCCGGCGGACACACCGAGTTCAACGATCTGAAGTCATCGGAGAGCCCGTTCACGTGGTCTCTCTCGCCGCGCTTCGAACTGAGTCCGACCTCGTCGATCTATGCCCGCGTTGCCACCGGCTTCCGACCCGGCGGGCCGAACGTTCTCCCTCCAGATGCTCCGGAGGGTACGCCGGCGACCTACGGCTCGGACACCCTGACCAGCTACGAGGCCGGTTGGAAGACGACCTCAACCGACGGCAAATTCTCGCTCGATCTCAGCGCCTTCTACCTCGACTGGCAGGATATTCAGCTGTTGGCCATCGTGAACGGCTTCGGCGTCAACGCCAACGGGGGAACCGCATTGAGCAAGGGCGCCGAGTTCGTTGCCAGCGTCATCCCGACGGGCGGATTGATGCTGTCCTTGAACGGAGCGTACACGGACGCCTTCCTCACCTCGGACACGAACGATCCCACGATCGGCGGCCTCGACGGCGATCCGCTGCCCTACATCCCGGACTGGACCTTCGGGCTTTCGGCGGACTACGAGTGGCCGGTGGGGACTGATTCGCTGGCATACGTCGGGGGCGGTGTCTTCTACGTTGGCGAACGGCCGTTCGCTTTCGACGAGATTACGGCCGATGGCAGCCTGATGATGCTCGACAGCTACGTGACGCTGGACCTCCGTGCGGGCACCTACTTCGGCCGATGGTCCCTCGAGATCTACGGCAGGAACCTGACGAATTCGGACGGCGTCATCAACGTCGACACGGGCCTCAATCTCCCCAACGGCCACTACGGTTTGGGCGTGATCCGGCCGAGGACCTTCGGACTGACCGTCGGTGTGAGGTTCTGGAACTCGTAAAACAACTTCATTCGTTGCAGACCGTTTTGGACCGCCGGGGCTGATCGCCCCGGCGGTTTCTTACCTCTCGGGCGGCCCCTGTTCATTGCGCTCGTGGTTGCCGGATGATCTTGGAGAACCCGACGGTGACCAGCGGCAGGAAGTAGATCACGAAGATCCCCCAGCTGATCATGCCGTAGCCGCGGGCGACCAGTGCGATGATACCGAACCTCGCGAGCCCAAGGCTCAACACCAGCAGGGCGATCGCGATCACCGGCCGCTGCCAGTCGGGGAAGGCCCTGCCGCGGGCGGCCAGCGTATGCTCGATCCGCTCGTTGACGCCGTGGATGAAACCGGTGCCGGTCTGGATCAGGGTGCCGAAGAGCATGATCACGAAAGCAGCGAGCAGCGCCGGCGCCCGGGCCTGTTCCAGCACGTGGACGGCGGGGATCTCAACAGCCACGACGTCGGGATACTGCCCGAGAATCGCGACGTAGAAGAAGCATGCCGGCAACAAACCGATGAACGCTGCAATGACGCCAGCGGAGACGGCCTGTCGCCGGGTCTCGATGTGGCGCACGCAGAACAGGATGGCCGGGATCACGCACATGTTGTAGAGGCCGTACTTGAACCCCCCCAACGCCCAACCGGGAAGGGCTTCCCCGCTCGTCAGGTTGGTACCGATGGCACCGCCGAAGCGCAGGGCGGAGACCACCAGGAACGAGAGGTAGACGACGTAGATGAGGATCGACCACACCGAAAACGACTTCTCGATCAGCCCGCTCCCCTTGAAGGTCAGAAAGCCCACCGCACCGAGCATCATGACCACGCCGACGATGTACGGTATGCCGAAGAAATCTCTCAACAACACGCCGGCGGCTGAACCCACCACGGCCAGCACGATCACCAGGAGGGTGATGTAGAACAGCTCGAAGACGATCCAGAAACGGCCGAGTAGCTGCATCAGCAGGGATCGGTAGTCGTAGGTCTTGAAAAGGCGGGAGAACTCGAAGGTCACCGCCAGCATGACCGCCCACACCGGCAGGGTCACGGCGAAGAGCCCGAGGATGCCGCCGAGCGGCCCGAACCGCATGAAGTACTCGACGATCTCGCGGCCGGTGCCGTACCCGCCCCCGATCAGAACACCCTGAAAGACGAGGCCCGGCATCACGTACCTGCGAAACGTGACAGCCCTCATGAAACCCCCTTCTTCGGTCCGGACGGCTGGATTGGGGAAGGCGCCGGCGACGACGCCGGGATTTCGACCGGGGTCACTTGAGATACTCCCCGATCTCCACCGCATCTACCTGCTCCGGTTGGAGATACTCCTCGCCGTACTTCCTGAACACGCCCGAGGTGAGGAACAGATCGAAGAGGTCGGGGCAGATGTGGCCCTCGTCGCGGAAGCTGCTCATGATCTTGATCGAGGCGCTGAGTTTCTTGGGCGGTTTGTAAGGACGGTCCGAGGCGGTGAGCGCCTCGAAGATGTCGGCGATCGCCATGATCCGCGCCAGGGGCGAAAGATCCCCAGCGGCGAGACGGCGCGGGTAGCCGGTGCCGTCGAGCTTTTCGTGGTGGTTTCCGGCCCAGTCCGGCACCCGCCGCAGCTCTTTGGGAAACGGGAGCCGGCCGAGCATGTTGATGGTCTCGACGATGTGCTCGTTGATCTTGAACCTCTCCTCGGCGGTGAGGGTGCCGCGAGGCGTCGACAGGTTGTAGACCTCGCCGTGGTTGTAGAGGTGCTCGGGGACGTCCATTGTGAAGCCGTAGGGGTTGTCGCCGAATGGCGGGCCATCCCTGAAGATCAAGTGTTCCACTTTGTCGGCCAGCAGCGGCTCTTCGACCGGCAGATCCGGATCCGGCGTCCGCCGCTTGCGCTCGAGCTCGTCGTGCGAAAGGCCGATGCGATCGTCGAGGTGGCGGGTCCAGGTCCGGGCTCCGATCTCGCGTACCCGTTGAATTCGCGCCTCGTTCATCCGGGTCTCTCCCGAGTTGCACTCGGCGATCAATTCGAAATCGCGGCGGATCTCGTCGAGGCTCCGATCGAGACCGGCCTTGGCCTCGGGATCCTCCGGACAGTCACGCGCCAGAGTCTTCCAATATCCGATCTCGGCGTCGCGCCACAGGACCTCGAAGCGGGTCCGGATCTCGTGCAACCGGTCGGAAATGGTCTCGAGCCGGGTCGCCTTGTCGACGACGAACTCGGGCGTGGTCAGCTTGCCGCAGTCGTGGAGCCAGCTCGCGAGGTGCAGCTCCTCCCACTCGTCATCGGTCAGAGAAAACTTCGCGAACGGCCCGTCGGTGGCGTTGTGGGCGGCCTCGGCCAACTCCCTGGCGATCTCCGGCACCCGTTGACAGTGGCCGTGGGTGTAGGGTGATTTGGCGTCGATGGCGCCCGCCACCATGTGGATGATGGCGTCCAACAGGTCCTTCTGGGCCTGCAGCATCCTCCGCAGATCGAGGGCCACCGCCGCATCGGACGCGACCGCTTCGACTGCGGGGACCACTTCGGGGTCGAAGGCCGTCACCTCGCCGGACATCGACCGCGCGTTGACCAGCTGGAGAATGCCGACGATCTCGCCCTTCTGGTCGGCGAGCGGCACGTTGAGCAGCGAAGCGCTCGACCCCTGTGCCCACCCATAACGCTCACGCACCGTGGAGGTGTCGAATGTCCTTTCGTTCAAGAGACTGTCGACTCGAATAGTCTCGCCTCGGTGAGCAGTCTCGCCATCCAGATCCGGGTGCGTGATGCCACCGGGCTCGGCGGCAAACGGCACATCAGGAAAAGGCGGTTCATTCCCGCTCGTACCCCCGAAGTGGGCCCCCGACTCAACGTTCTCCAGGATCGCGATCTCGAGTGCGGTGTCGTCGTCGTTGAGGATCAAAATGGCGCCGCCGTCGGCGTGCGCAACCTTGCGCGCCTCCCTCAGGATCATCTCGAGCAGTTTCCGGTAGTCCTTCTCGGCCGACAGCGCTTTCGAGATCTCGAAGAACTGCTGCAGCGAGCTCTTCATCACGCCCATGGTGATGGCGAGGTCGTCCACTTCGGCGATCCGGGACCGCACCGCGACCGGTCGCGAGAGCCTGAAGCGTCTGATCTCCCCCGCCTCCCGAGCCAGATCCCGCAACGCCGCCGACAGATTCCCCGAGACCCAGAGCACGACCGCAACCGCGAACAGGAGGAACGTCAGCGAGAGGATAAGGCTCCGGTCGCGAACCTGGTCGACAGCCGCCAGCAACTCGTCGCGTGGGATCATCGTCGCGAGAAAGATGTCCGAACCTCGTCGGGTGGGCACCGCAGACACCGACGCAAGCCAGGTTCGGCCGGCCGACTCGATCGTAAACCGCCCGCTGCCGGCCTCGCTGCCAAGAGCGGCCGCCAGCTCGCGGTAGACCGGGTCGTCGAGGTCGGCCAGACGCGGCATGGTCACGGTCTCATCCCCTTGGGGCGCCCGTACCGGGACCCCGATCTCGGAAGTCGACAGCGCCACGACTCGGGACGAGGAATCGAAGATCGCGATCCTGGTGTCTTCTGTCACCCGCTGCCGGGCGAGTGCCGCCGAGAGATCGGCGAGCGCGAGGTCGGCGCCGACCACTCCCCTGCCGTCGTCGAGTTGCCGGGCAAATGTCAGACCCACCTCTCCGGTGGTGAAGAACACGTAGAAGTCCGTGGTGATCTGGCTTGTGCTCCCGATCGCCAGCTGGTACCACTCTCGCTCCCGGGGGTCGAAGTCGGGCGCCTCCTCGGTTCGCGAACCCAGCATCCCCAGCGAGTTATCGAGGAACAACACGGTTTCCACCGTCCGGCCATCCACTCGCTCGATGCTCTGCACCGCGAACCGGCTGCCGGGTGGGGCTTCCAGCGACTGCGCGGCGATCCGGCGGTCGCCGACCGTTCGCACGAGAAAGAACTCGCCGTCATCGGTCCCGACAAAGATCGACGACATCGTCGGGTTCAGGCGCAGAGCCTCGGTCACTGCCCCCAGTGCCTGGATCCGCTCGTCGAGGCTGGTGCCGGCGAGCGCCGCCGATTTCGACGAGATGTCGACCAGGTTCTGAGCCGGCTGGTAGAGCTCGGCGATGCTCAGCCGCACGTTGTCGCCGATCCGGTCGACGAGGTCGTTGGCGCCGATGACCTCGATGCGGCGGCTCTCGCGGTTGAAGAAGAGGATCAACACCAGACCGAAGACCACGAAGATCGTGACAAAGACACCGGCCAGCGTCAGGTAGAGGGGGAAGCGGGTGACGGTCCGGCCGCCCCCCGGGCTGTCCTGCACAGTATCTGGTTGTGACATGGGGCGATTGTAACCGGCCGCCTCAGTTCGCGGTCTGGTTGACCATCGAATAAACCGACGCGGTCAGAACTCCCGTTCGATGAGATCGACGATCGGACCGACGCCCGAAGCGACGGGATCGACGCAGGGCAGATTGAGCTTCGCCTCGAGGTCTTCCAGATAGCGGGCGCGCTGCTCGGAACCGAGCCTGGATGTGTTGACGCTGATGCCGACGCATTGGATTTCCGGACTGGTCGTGCGACCGAGGAGGAGATAACGATCAATGCACTCCTCGATCCCGGGCAATGGAAAATCCTCCCACATCTCGTGGCTGGTGCGACCGGCCTCGTGACACAGAACGATGGCGTCCGGCTGGGAACCGTGGAGGAGCCCCAATGTGACGCCGGCATAACCGGGGTGGTAAATGGCCCCCTGACCCTCGATGACGTCCCAGTGGTCGGGGTCATTGTCCGGCGAGAGCATTTCGGCCGCACCCGCCAGAAAATCCGAAACCACGGCATCGATCGGGATCCCGGACCCGGCAATCATGATCCCCGTCTGGCCGGTCGCCCGGAAGGTCGATTTGAAACCGCGCCGACCCATCTCGCGATCGATCGCGAGGGCTGTGTATTTCTTGCCGCTGGCGCAGTCGGTCCCTACGGTCAGCAACCGCCGGCCGGTGCGCTTGCGGCCGCTGCCGATCGGCAGGTTGCCCGGCGGCACCCTGACATCGATGAGGCGCGTCCCGGCCGCCGCTGCGGCGTCGGCCAGACCGGGGAGGCTGTTGAGTCGAGCATGCATGCCGGCCGCGATGTCGAGTCGGGCCCCGGTGGCTTCGAAAAACGCGTCGATCCAGGTCTCGGGATAGAAACCTCCGACGTTCGCAACTCCGACCACCATGGTCTTCACACCCGCGGCAACGGCTTCGGAAATCGTCAGGTCCGGCACCCCCAGGTTCACGGCGTCACTCGTCGTCCGGTATTGACCGAGGCACCGGTCGCGGCACCAATGAACCAGCCCGGCTCCGGTCTTCGCAAACACCGACCTCGTTGTATCTCCGACGAAAACCAGATATGGCGGAGTCAGCTCAACAGCGGCCACGTGATTCCCCATCGAACTCCCCTATTCAGAAATCCCGGTCTCCGCATCGGCCCGGCTTGCCCATGGGCATCATAGCGGGGACAGTGGGCGTTTTCGGAACTCCGATTTCGGAAATCCGCCCATTTGTCGAAGAAACCGCAGATCACGAAGATGAACGCAGACGTGCGATCGTGATCTGCGCTGTCCGCGGTTTGAAATATGTGGCGGGTGAGTCGACTGCCCGATCCTAACCGAGAGGCAAGGACCGAATGTCGAGGAGTTTCGAGTCGATGATCAGCTGGAGATCGCGGTCCGTTGACAACAACAATGCATCGTTCTCCTCCGCGAGCTTGGCGATGACACAGTCGATGGTCGAGCGGATTGTCAGCCCCCGTGAACGGAGGTTTCGGTAGAGATTCGCCGCCTCGAGGTAGGTCTCCGGCTCCCGCGGCGTCAGCCACTCCATATCGAGGAAATGCCTTTCGATCTTCGCGAGGTTCGCCGACCGCCTGATCCCCTGGAGCACCTCTGCTGCCACCACACCGCAGGTCAGCACATCGGCTTCCTCACGAATCAACTGCGCCAGCGCATCAGCCTGAGGGGTGGGGTGACCGTTGAAAAAATCCACCCAGGCCGAAGTGTCAACGAGGACCCTCATGCGCGGTGCCTCAGGGCGTCAATTTCCCCCTCCCACTCGACCTTCCCCTGGAGATCGAGGAGCTGACGGCGCATCTTTGCTCTGACAAATCTCCGCAATGCCTCGTTGATGACCTCGGTCTTCGTGCTGCCTTGAGCGAACTTCATCGCCGCCTGAAGAGCTTCGTCGTCGATGTTCAATGTTGTTCTCATTGATCTGTCCTCTCGTGCATATTATTATGAATGTAAATCTGCATGTCAATACAGATCTCGTCCACGACCGGCCGCGGAATGCTGAATGGTAGTTGTTTGACCTGAACGTCGAGGGGCCCGGGTGCAGATCAAGCATCCAGGATCGTTCTTGTCCAAGACGGCACGTTGGACGGCCTGAGTTCAAATTCAGGTTCCACCCAACCGCGGCGGGTCTGAAGGTGGGCCAAGGCCCACCCTACTTCGGACACCGATTTCGAGCGGGTTTGTAGGGTGGGCCTTGGCCCACCTTCAGAGCTGGATCCTGGATCCTGTGACCTGTATCTGACCCGTTACGTGATCGCCGCCAATGCCCCGGCAGCGGCGTCTCGGAAAGCGCGCCCGACACCGCCGGGGCCGAGCTTGACGCCGCCGAAGATCCGCGACACCACCAGCAGGCCCTCGAGATCGTGGTGGCGCAGCAGTTCGAGCATCTTCATTCCGGGCTTGCCGACCTCGCCGTCGTCGCGCGCCTGCTCCACCACCTGTCCGTTTTCGTCTCGCACCCGGCACGCCCAGCAGTGGTGGCGGGCCTTGTGGTATTTCTTTTTCTGCCCGGCGAGTACGGCCTTGACTTCGTCGAGCGTCGCCGCAGGCGCCGCCACCGCGTAGAAGCGCGAACGCTGCTCGGTGAGTTGGTACTCGGAAGGCTCGCAGAATACGTGGCATGGGGAGGATGATACTGGATGCTGGAACACGTTCACCGGCGCTGCCGGTCGGCCAAGGCCGGCACCCGGTAGCCAATTCGGCTCGACGCCAGGGTCCGATCATTGTCGGGGGGCCTTGGCCCACGCTTCAGCATCGCGATGGTCACGTCGGAGGATGGATTCGACCTCGAGCCCAACCTACGCCATCCGGACAAAGTCATGCTGGATTTCGGATTCGGCCCGCGCGGCTGCGCCACAAGCCTCGTCCAACATCTTATGGGGCACGCGTCTCGCGTGCCGTTCGAGAGAAGCCGGGTGAGCCGACGAAGCATCGGGCGCGAGCTTCGCGAGAAACCGCATCGACCCGCTTTCGTACACTGTGATAGCGCCGTCTCAGGACGACGCTCCACTTTTGATCGAGGGGGGATTTCATGCGTCTTCGAAGCCTGGTGTTCGGTGCGATCGCTCTGTGTTCAATCCTGGCGGCGGCGGGCCCCGCCTCGGCCGGCGACACCGCCCTGTGGCTGCGTTACCCCGCGATCTCGCCCGACGGTGAGACGGTGGTCTTCAGTTATCGGGGCGATCTGTGGCGGGTGCCGTCAAGCGGCGGCCAGGCGATCCAGCTCACCGTCCACGAGGCCCACGAGTTCATGCCGGTGTGGTCGCCCGACGGCTCGAAGATCGCCTTCGCCTCCGACCGCTACGGAGACTACGACATCTTCGTCATGCCCTCAGGCGGCGGCACGGCGACGCGGCTGACCTTCCACTCGGCCGACGACCTCACCGCGAATTTCACCCCCGACGGGCAACACGTGCTGTTCTCCTCGGGCAGGCTCGACGCGCAGGCGATGGTCGGCTACCCGAGGCGCGGCGCCCAGCCCGAACTCTATTCGGTGGCGCTCACCGGCGGCATGCCGAGACAGGTGCTCACCACCCCAGCCATCTCCGCAGCGTGGGACTCCGCCGGTCAGAGGATGATCTACTCCGACGAGAAGGGGCTCGAAAACGACTGGCGCAAACACGACAACTCGTCCTTTGCCCGAGACGTCTGGATCTACGACGCGGCCACCGGCCAACACACCAGGCTTACGGAGTTCGGCGCCGACGACCGCCAGCCGGTGTGGGCGCCCGACGAAGACTCGATCTACTTCCTGTCGGAGCGCGACGGCTCGTTCAACGTCTGGAGCCTCGCCCTCACCGATAGCGCACAGCCGGTTCAGGTCACCGATCACGACACCCACCCGGTGCGTTTCTTGAGCATCTCCGGCGATGGCGACCTCTGCTACGGATTTGACGGCGGGATCTTCGTGAAACCGGCCGGCGCAGCCGCCGCCCGCCGCCTCGACATCACCATCGCCGCCGACGACCGTTTCAACGACGTTGTCCCTACCGACGTGGCACGGGAGATCACCGACTTCGACCTCTCGCCCGACGGCAGCGAGATCGCCTTCATCGCCCGCGGTGAGATCTTCGTCACGTCGGTGAAGTACGGCGACACCCGCCGCATCACCGACACCCCGGAACAGGAGCGATCGGTCTCGTTCCACCCCAACGGTCGCGGCCTTCTCTACGCTTCGGAGAGAAACGGCAGCTGGAACATCTACCGCACGGACCTCACCGACAAGGAGGAGCCGAATATCTTCAACGCAACCGCGTTCGAGGAAGAGCCGGTGGTGGTGACCGACCTCGAGACCTTCCAGCCCCACTACTCGCCCGACGGCAAAGAGGTCGCCTACCTCGAGGAGAGGACGACCCTCAAGGTCCTCAACCTGGCATCGGGCGAAAACCGGACCATCCTGCCGGGCGACGCCAACTATTCGTACGCCGACGGCGACCAGTGGTACGAGTGGTCGCCCGACGGACAGTGGTTTTTGGTCGAATTCTTGAGCCCCAAGCGCTGGTCCTCCGAGGTCGGACTGATCGCCTCGTCGGGCAAGGGCGAGGTGATCAACCTCTCCAAGAGCGGCTATGAAGACGTGCAGCCGCGATGGGCCTTGAAAGGCGAAGCGGTGTTCTGGTTCACCGACCGTCACGGCGAACGCCAGCAGTCGGGGTGGCCGTCGAAGTTCGACGTCTATGCCGCTTTCCTCACCCCGGAGGCGTGGGACCGCTTCCACCTCTCCGAGGCCGAGATCGAACAGCTCAAGGAGAAGGAAAAGGACGAGAAGAAAGAAGACGATGGCGAGAAGGACCATGAGGGAGACAAGAAAAAGGGCAAGAAGGACAAGAAGGATGACGACGAGCACCGGGAGTCGAAGAAGGGCGACGAGATCGAACTTCCCGACCCGGTGAAATTCGACCTCGAGGGCATCGAGGACCGCACCATCCGCATGACCCTGCATTCGGCCCGTCTCGCCGACGCGCAGATAACCCCCGACGGCGAGAAGATCCTCTATCTGGCGAGATTCGAGAAGGGCTACGACCTGTGGGTCTACGAGCCGCGAAAAAAGGAAGTCAAACTGCTGGCCAAGCTCGATGCCGAAGATGCCCAGGCCATGGTGCTCGACGACGAGGGCGACACGGCCTTCATTCTCGCCGACAGCAGTCTGAAGTCCGTCGAGGTGGACGACGGCAAGGTCAAACCGGTGAAGCTCGAGGCGACGATGGAGCTCGACGCTGCGGCGGAGCGCGAGTACCTCTACGAGCACGCGTGGCGACAGACGCGTGAAAAGTTCTACCTCGTCGACATGGGTGGGGTGGATTGGGACCTCTACCGTGAGGCCTACGCGAAGTTCCTGCCCTCGATCGACAACAACCGCGACTTCTGCGAGCTGGTCTCCGAGCTCCAGGGAGAGCTCAACGCCTCCCACCTCGGTTGTTACTACCGTCCGCGAAACCCCACCGCCGACGCCACCGCGACCCTCGCTTTCTTCCCCGATCCCGACTACGGCGGCGCCGGTATCAAGATCGCCGAGATCATTGACGGCGGCCCGCTCGAGAATGCCGACACCAAGATCAAGGTCGGTACGGTGATCGAGGCGGTCAACGGGCACGAGATCGCCGTCGGCGAGAACTGGTACCCCCTCCTCAACCACAAGGCCGGCGACCTCATCCGGCTCTCGCTGTCCGACCCCGCGACCGGTGCGAAATGGCAGGAGACCCTCAAGCCCATCTCGCAGGGCGCTGAAAACGAGCTCCTCTACCAACGTTGGGTGCGGGGTCGCCGCGCCGAGGTGGATCGTCTTTCCGGCGGCCGGCTGGGTTACGCCCACATCCGGTCCATGAGCGACTCGCGCTACCGCGAGGTCTTCGAGGACGTCTTCGGCAAGGCGGTGGACAAAGAGGGCATCATCCTCGACACCCGTTTCAACAACGGCGGCAACCTGGTGGAGGCCCTGACAATTCTGCTCACCGGTGAGACCTATGCGCGGGCCGTGCCTCGGGGCCAGTACCTCGGCGTCGAGCCGGTCCACCGCTGGACCAAGCCCTCGATCGTGGTGATGAACGAGGGCAATTACTCCGACGCGCACTGCTTCCCGGTGGCCTACACCTCGCTCGGTATCGGCAAGATGGTGGGGATGCAGGTGCCGGGAACCTGCACCTCGGTGTGGTGGGAGACCTTGCAGGACAGCAGCATGAGGTTCGGCATTCCAATGGTGGGCTACCTCGACAACGAGGGCGACCTCATGGAGAACAAACACCTCGACCCCGACTACGCGGTCGACAACGACCCTGCGCTCGAAGCTGTCGGGCAGGATCAACAGCTCGAGACCGCAGTCGAGGTGCTGCTGGCCGAGATCGACGGCTGACGGAACCGCTCTTCACGTTGCGACGACGCGCGGCCGGCGGGCCGCGCGTTTTCGTATCAGCCCGCTGACACCGTCTCCCGGGACCTCCGTCGCGGGGTGATAGAATTTCAGGGGCGCGACGTGTTGAAAATCCGAACAGAACGACACCCGAACGGCACGGTCGGTACACACTGTTTCGAGGAGTGTCACGTTCCGGTGTCGAGCGCGGGTTGGCAGTCACCGCACGAGCATCGAGGAGATTCCCGAGTGACCGAAGACACCCCCCTCTCTCCTAAAATCGCAGAGGACATCGCCCGCCGACACTGGGGCATCGACAGCCGAGCCCAGGCCCTGGCCGGCGAGATCGACCGCAACTTCGTCCTCGTAACAGCTCGCGGCGACCGTCTGGTGCTCAAGGTCACTCCGCCCGGTGACCACCGGCAGATGGTCGAGTGCCAGGTCGAGGCACTCACCCACCTCGCCGCCACTCCGGTGGCCGAGTTCGTGCCGCGGATCCTCCCGACCCGTGAGGGGCAGTCGGTCCTACCGCTGGAGATGGAGGGCGGGACGTGTTGGGCTCGTCTGGTCACCTACTTCGACGGGACGCCATTGGTCCACCGCGGCGAACGCCCGGCCCGTTTTCTCGAAAGCGTCGGGCGGACCCTCGGCCGGCTCGATCTCGCCCTCGAGGATTTCGACCACCCCGGCGCCCACCGCTCCATGAACTGGGACATCGAACACACGGCCGCGCTCGCCAATGACGCCGGGTACGTTCTCGACGCCTCGCGACGCGCGCTCGTCGAACGGCACCTCGAACACTTCAGCACTCTCGTCGTGCCCCGGCTCGCCGCGCTCGACCGCGGCGTCATCCACAACGACGCCAATGACCACAACATTCTGGTCAAGAACGACGCCGGGGGCGAACCGGCGCTCGCCGGGCTGATCGATTTCGGCGACATCCTCCATACCGTCACGGTCGCCGAGGTCGCGATCTCGTGCGCCTACCTCATGCTCGACCGCGACGAGCCGCTGGGCGATGCGGCCCATGTCGTCGCCGGCTACCACGCCGTCCGGCCCCTCAATACAGTCGAGCAGTCGCTCGTCTTCGACCTCGTGATCGCCCGCCTGTGCGCGTCGGTCCTGACATCGGCACGCCGGCGCCACCTGGAGCCGGACAACGAGTACCACCAGATCTCGGCCCAGCCCGTCTGGCGACTTCTGGAACGCCTCTCATCCTTCGACCGCGGACGGACCACCCAGAAGCTGATGGACGCCTGCGCTCCGGCCACCGCGCCCGCGCGTTCTGCGAAGGAAATCATGGCTGTGCGCCGCCGCTCCGTCGGCCGCAACCTCAGCGTCGCCTACTCGGAGCCCCTCAAAATCATCCGCGGGCACGGCCAGTACCTCTACAACGACGGCGGCCGCCGCTACCTCGACCTGGTCAACAACGTCTGCCACGTCGGCCACTGCCACCCCAGGGTGGTCGAGGCGGCTGCGCGGCAAATGGCTGAGCTCAACACCAACACCCGCTACCTTCACGACAATCTGGCGGAGTATGCGGTGCGGCTCACCGCCACCCTTCCCGAACCACTGAGCGTCTGTTTCTTCGTCTGCTCCGGCACCGAGGCCAACGATCTGGCGCTGCGGCTGGCCCGCGCCCACACCGGATCGAAGGAGATCATCGTCCTCGACCACGCCTATCACGGCCACTCTCCGTCGCTGATCGAGATCTCGCCTTACAAGTGCGACGGCCCGGGAGGCGAAGGCCTCGCCCCGCACGCCCACAAGGTCCCGATGCCGGACCCCTACCGGGGCCCGCACCTGGGGCCCTACGCGGGTCTTCGCTACGCCGACGAGGTCCGGTCGACGGTGGTCGGGATCGAGGGCGGAGGCGGCAAGGTCGGGGCCTTCATGGCCGAATCGCTGATCGGGTGCGGCGGCCAGGTCGTCCCGGCCGACGGTTTTCTCACCGCCGCAACCAACATCATCCGTGCCGGCGGCGGCGTCACCATCGCCGACGAGGTCCAGGTCGGTTTCGGCCGGGTGGGCACCCACTTCTGGGCCTTCGAGACCCAGGGCGTGGTGCCCGATATCGTCACTCTCGGCAAACCGATCGGCAACGGCCACCCGATGGCGGCGGTCGTCACCACTCCCGAGATCGCCGCTTCCTTCGACACCGGCATGGAGTTCTTCGCCACCTTCGGCGGCAACCCGGTGTCGTGCGCGGTGGGTCTGGCGGTGCTCGAGGTGATCGAGCGCGAGGGCCTCCAACAACACGCCCTCGAGATGGGTGAAAGGATGGTCGCCGGTCTGCGCGCGCTGCAGGCGCGCCACCACCTTATCGGTGACGTGCGCGGGCTCGGGCTCTTCATCGGCGTCGAACTGGTGCGCGACCGCGACACACTGGAACCGGCAGACACCGAAGCCGCACTGATCGTCAACGAAATGAAGTGGCGCGGTTTCCTGCTCTCCACCGACGGTCCGCTCCACAACGTCATCAAGATCAAACCACCGCTGGTGATCCAATCACACGACGTCGATGCGACCATCACCGCGCTGGACGAAGTCCTCAGCGCCGTCTTGTAAAACGCGATGCTGTGGGTAGGGCGGGCCTTGGCCCACCTTCAGACACCTTTTGTGAACGCGATGTTGAGTAGGGTGGGCCTTGGCCCACCATCAGACACCTTTTTGATCGCAAGGGTGGGCCAAGGCCCACCCTACGCACACTATCCACAGACCCTCATCGTGATACCTTCTTTTCATGCCGCGGTATCGTCGGGTACGGCTCGAGGGTGGTGTCTTTTTCTTCACCGTTGTCACGTACGAACGCCGCCCCATCTTGACCACCGATTTGGGAGTCGAATGCCTTCGCAAAGCGTGGCACGACACCAACTCGACGATGCCGTTCGAGGTCGAGGCCGTGTGCGTGCTCCCCGACCACCTCCATACCGTCTGGGCACTTCCCGACGGCGATGACGAATACCCGGCACGGTGGAGAAAGCTCAAGGGGATCTTCTCCCGCGAGTACCGAGATCGAGGCGGCGCCGACGACAAAGTGGGTACATCGCGACGACGAAGACGCGAGGTTGCCGTTTGGCAGCGGCGATATTGGGAACACCGAATCCGCGATGTTGACGATTTTCGGCGCCACGTTGATTACACGCATTTCAACCCGGTGAAGCACGGATGCGTCACATCCGTGTCGGATTGGCCCTTCTCGAGTTTTCACGACCACGTCAGAAAAGGCTGGATCGAACCCGACTGGGGAACGATCGAACCCGACGATATTGTCGGTCTCAATGCCGGCGAGTGAAGACGAAGAACGCGATGGTGGGCTGAAGCCCACCCTACAATCGCACCATGAAATCGCGAATCACCGTAGGGTGGGCCTTGGCCCACCATCAGAGGCCTCTCTGAACGTGATGGCCGGCCAAGAACGCGACTGACCGCTGCCGAGGCAGGTTCACCCGCCGAGATCGACCCGGGCGCCGACGCCGCGTTCCAGCGCACGCCGGTAGACCAACCACCCGGCTGCCACATCCTCCACCGCCAGACCGAGCGACCGGAAGAGGGTGATCTCGGCAGCCGAGGTGCGGCCGGGGTGGCTCCCGATCAGGACCTCGCCGAGTTCGGCCTGGAGGTGGTCGTCGCCGATCGCGCCGGTCTCGAGGGCGCGGATGTACTCCCCCGCCTCGTTCTCGAGAGACTCCCTACGGTCGGTGAAGAGCTTTGACCTCGTGACCGCCTCGGTGTCAAGCTCCCGCCACGACGGGATTGACGCGCCGACGGCGTTGACGTGCATCCCCGGCTCGAGCAACGCGCCGGGCAGCACCGGTTCGCTGGACGATGTCGTGGTGCAGACGATGTCGGCCCCGCTGACAGCTTCCGCCGGGTCGGCCGTCGCCTCCACGGGCAGGCCGCGGCGTTCGGTTTGTTCCCGGGCAAAGCGGCGCGTCTTCTCGGCGTCCCGGCTCCACACCCGGACCCGTTCGATGGGGCGGACCTCGAGCATCGCCTCGATGTGCGACGCCGCCTGGGTGCCGGCGCCGAGGATTGCCAGCGTGGAAGCGTCTTGCCGGGCAAGGCGATCGGTTGCCAGGGCCGAAACGGCCGCTGTCCGCACGGCGGTGATCGCCCCGGCCTCGAGCAGCGCCAGCGGCGCCCCGGTGGCCGGGTCGAAGATCATCACCCCGCCCTGGTGCGAACCGACCCCGAGCTCGCCCGGGTCGTCGACGACGCTGAGCACCTTGATTCCGAACGGCCGGCCGGCGGCCAACGCGCCCGGCATCCATGCCAAAACCCCCTGCCGGTCCGGCCGCAGAAACCCCGATCGCAGCGGCTGCACGCCGTCGCCCCGGGCGAGGTCACTCAAAGCCTCCCCCACCACCTCCATGCAGTCCCGCATCGGCAGCAGCTCGCGCACCTGGGAATGCGTCAGAATCAGCATGGCGGCCTCCCGTCGATCGTCTGTCCCGAGAGTACACCCACTCAACGGAGGAGCCCGTCGGTCACCGATTGGGATCATCTTGATGTCAGCCAATGTACGTTATATCATTTGACATCATGGAGGTGCTTCAATGACACAGGTGACGGCCCGACTACCGGACGACCTCGTGAAGAGCATCGACGCTGCAGCGCGATCCCTCAATCGGAGCCGGGCCGAGATCATCCGCCAAGCCGTCGAGTACTACCTGTCCGACGTGGATGACCTCCGCCTCGCGCTCGAAAGGCTGCAGGACCCCGCCGACCCGGTTCTTGACTGGAACGAGGTGAAGCGTGACCTACTCGCTGCAGATTAAGAAATCCGCGGCGAAAGCACTGGCCAATATCACCAAGCCCGACCGCCTTCGGTTGATCGCCGCAATCGACCGCCTCTGCCACGAACCTCATGCCGGCGGCGTGCTCAAGGGTGAGTTCTCAGGCCTCCGGCGCCTGCGTGTCGGCGATTACCGGATCGTTTACGAGGTCATCGACGAGGAACTCGTTGTGCTCGTCATCCGGGTCGGGCATCGGAGGAACGTGTACAGAGCACGATGAGGGGCCGTTCAGGCCGGCGCAAGAACCTCACGCAGAGCCTCGAGGATCGCGGCGATCGCCTTAGGGGAGGGCCCGAGGGGGTTCTCGTTGAAATTCAGACGCACCGACCCCGCCGGGAAACCGTCGGCGGGGAACGACGGAATTTCTTCGGCGATGACCGCGGCATCCTCATTCGCCACCGCGACGGTGATCGCGGTGGAGGCGGCGGCCACGGCCGCGCCCAACGTCCTCAGAAACGCGCGCCGCGTGGGCTGGAGGCCATCGGGATAACAGCTCCACGGTCGTCCCACGACGTCACTCATCATTTCTCCTGTATGTCACAAACCCGGAAATATCGCATTCCGTCGTCGCCGCCCCGTCACTTCGAGCCGGGCTCCACGCCGCCCCCCGGCGCCGCCGCCGGCGCCGTGAACCACTGCTCCCTGGGCACCACCTTGGCCTGCTCGGGGTCACCCTCGTAGGCCGGGGTCATGATCTGGATCTCGTACTCGTTGAACACGTCGAGGATCGCGCGGTGGAGCTCGGTGTAGAGCTGCGGCATGGCATGGGGCCGATCGCAAAAAACGTTGATTTCGTAGGTGACGCAGAAGTCGCCGAGCGCCTTCTGGAGAACGAAAGGGGCCGGCTCGCGCAGCAGGCCATCGACCCGTTCCGCGGCCATCAGCAGCATCGCCTCGACCTGGCGCCACGGCGTCTCGTATCCGATCCCGACCGTCGTGTGCAGGATGAGACCCCGGGACCGCGCCAACGTGCTGTAGTTGGTGACCTCGCCGTTCAGAATCATCGAGTTCGGGATCACCACGTCTTCGTTTTTGGGAGTCCTGAGGTGGGTCACCTGGAGCCGGACCTCGGCGACGTCACCCACCACGTTGCCGATCTGCACCCGGTCGCCGACCCTGAATGCCCGCCGGTAGGTCATGGCGAAACCGGCGATCAGGTTCGAAATCACCGACGACGAACCGAGGGAGAAGATGATCCCCGCGAAGAGCGACACCCCCTTGAAGGCCGACGAGCTCGAACCGGGGATGTAGGGGTAGGCCACCACGACCCCGAGCGCGATCACCAGAAGCCGGACGATCTTGAAGGTGGGCTTCGCCCACTCGGGGTCGAAACCTGCCAGAGTCACCGAACCCCGCTCAACGGCGTTGAAGAACAGCCGGATCAGCCCAACAGTCCAGCGCAGGAGGAGGAAGAGGATCGCCAGGAAGATCAGGTTGGGGATGGAATCCACCACTCCGCGGCCCATGACCCGCAGCGGGTCGAGAAACCAACCCGTCAGCTTGGCGTGGATCGGGCGGGTCCAGGGGAACAGGCCGAGGACCATGTTCAAGTACAGGAAGACGGCTGCCAGGAGGACCATTGTGCGGACCGCCCGCAGCCCACCGCTCAACGCATCTCCGGCCCGCTCGGCGCTACCGACCTGGACCGATTCCACGCCCATCACTTTGAGACGCCGCTCCAGTCGCTCCGAGAGCTTGTCGTCAAGGCGTCGCCAAAGCCACAAGAACACCGCGAGGCCGAGCGCCAGAACCACGGTGTTGCCGAGGGTTTTCAGCACGCCGGCGAGGATCGCTCCGGGCTGCCGGTCGGTGCGATACTGCTTGATCGCACTTCGAATTCGATCGACGGCGACGACCGCCAACTCGCGGCGCCCGACACCTTCCGCTCGGGCGTCAGCGTCGACCAGTCCCAGGATCAGGACCTCTCCGGCCATGATCTTGGTGATGCTTCCGTCGTCCGAGATCGTCAGATTCGCGGGGTCGAAGGCCGGGTCGCGGGCCACCCCCTCGATCCTTTTGGAAATGCGCGCGGCCCGCTCTTCGGCGGGCAAGGCCGAGACGCCGCGCAGGCTGAAGAGCACGGTGCCGTCGATCGTCACGGGCGCCGTGTGGACCACCCCCTCGTCGACGATCGCGCTCCGTTCAGCTTCGGACCCGGGCTCGGGAGCCTGGGCGAGCACGGCCGGGGCAAGGCCGAAGATGAGCAGGGCAGCGATCCAAAAAGTAGCCGATCGTGAAGTCGCCACGAAACCACCTCCCGGAGGCGGATGGCCCGTCTCCCGAATCCGCGCCAGAGAGTAGCAGGAAATGGCCCGCTTCAGACCGGGACTCAATACTGCTCGGGCACGAAGTTGAACGGCCAGTCCGCTTCCTTGTATTTTCCTCTGGCCTGGGCCTTGGGAAACTTGATCGAATTTCGCGGGACTTCCTCGTAGGGGACCAGGCTGAGTAAGTGCGAGATGCAGTTGAGACGCGCCCGGCGCTGGTCGTTCGAGGGCACGACGTACCAGGGACATTCGGGGGTGTCGGTGGCCGCGAACATCGCATCGCGCGCCCGTGAGTAGTCGTACCAGCGGGCCTGCGCTTCGAGGTCCATCGGGCTGAGTTTCCAGATCTTGCGGGCGTCGGTGTCGCGCTCCTCGAAACGCCTGGCCTGTTCGGCCATGTCTACCTCGAGCCAGTACTTGATCAGAATGACCCCGGATCGGATGATCGCCTGCTCGATCGACGGGGCATATTCCAAGAATTCCTCGACCTGCCGCTTGGTCGCGAAACCCATCACCCGCTCGACCCCGGCCCGGTTGTACCAGCTGCGGTCAAAAAGCACGACCTCACCAGCCGCCGGCAGATGGGGAATATAGCGCTGGAAGTACATCTGGGACTTTTCCCGGTCGGTCGGCGCCGACAGGGCGACGACGCGAAAGACGCGCGGGCTGACCCGTTCGGTGATCCGTTTGATGACGCCGCCCTTGCCCGCGGTGTCGCGGCCCTCGAACACGACGCAGATCTTCGCCCCGCTGGTCTTGACCCACTCCTGGAGCTTGACCAGCTCGACCTGCAGGGGCTCGAGCGCCTTCTCAAACTCCTTGCGGCGCATCTTGGGTCGGGGTTCTCCCTCGTCCGTAGCGCCTCCAGTTTCGACCGATGGG
>CAVQQC010000001.1:0-172598 GCA_963714895.1 Candidatus Sulfomarinibacteraceae bacterium | reverse complement strand
GCAAACGATAAAAGACCTGCACGCCGCGTCGATCGTCGAGCACCAGTCCGGCCTCCCGCAACACCGCCAGATGTTTGGAGACCGTCGACACGTCGGCGCCGATCATCTCTGTCAGTTCGCAGACATACCTTTCACCCCGGGAAAGCTCATCGACAATGAAGAGTCTACTGGCGTGAGCCAATGCCTTCATCACCTTGGCCCGTTCTCCACGTGAAACCTGACGTCACCCCCGAGGCGTCGTTGATTAACCATATTTGGCAATATAGCCAATTAAAGAACTTTGTCAACCCTTCCCTTCGAGCGGAATACACCGTCGCGCAAAGGCGTACACTCTCGCGAGCATCGCCGCTGCGGCGCAAGGAGGCACAATGGCCACAGGCAAACTTCAACGATCGAGATCCAACCGCATGATCGCCGGCGTGTGCGGCGGCATCGCCGACTGGTTGGGCTGGAGCCCGACCATGGTGCGCGTGCTCTACATCGTCGGTTCGATCATCTCCGTCGCTTTCCCCGGCATCCTGGTGTATCTGATCCTCTGGTTCGTCATGCCCGAAGCCTGAATTTGGATTTCGGATTTCGGATTTCGGATTCGGATTTTAGCCATCTCTCCCACAGTCAAGGGAGATACTGTGCGACCGCCGGCGGAGCCAGCGCCGCAATTCGTGCATCGGCCTCCGATGCGCGAATTGCCTGTGAACCTTTTTCCCGTTTCCCCGTTGTCATCTGTAGCCACGGCCGCTAACGCTTTCGCCGCACGGTCGTCATATAGATGGACGCAACAACGGAGGTGGGATATGAAACGGAGTCTGTCCGCCCTGGTCGCCATCGTCGCTCTGATGGCAGCGCGTGCAGCTTCTGCCGACGACTCCACCCGGTGGGTCAATGTCACGGTCACCGAGAACTCGAGCAACACCAACGTCGAGGTGCACCTGCCCCTCAACCTCGTTCTGACGGTGCTGCGCAACGTGGATGTCGAGAATTTCCACAACGGACACGTCGATCTCGAGCTCGACGACGACATGGACATCAACTTCCCCGAAATCATGGCGGCGGTGAAGGACGCGCCCGACGGCAAGTTCGTGACCGTGACCTCGGACGAGGCCGACGTCAACGTCCGCAAGCAGGCCGGGATGCTCTACGTGACCGTCAACCAGAAGGAAGACGAAATGGCCAAGGTCGAGGTCACCATGCCGATGGAGATGATGGACGCTCTCACCTTCGGCGACGAAAACACCCTCGATGTCGCCGCCCTCCTGGGCAGCTTCGACAAACTGCCCAACGGTGAACTCGTCAAGGTCACATCCAACGAAGCCAACGTCCGCGTCTGGATCGAATAATGAAAAACCAACGAGGCATGTCGACCCTGGGTGCGGTGCTGCTTGCCGGCACGGTCGGTCTGCTCACCGCCACCCTGATGATGGACTGGATGGTCGTCGACGTGCACGTGGTCGACGTCTCGCCCGACGACGACATCGAGCTCGCTCGCCGGTCCACGTCAAGGTGCCGTTCCCCCTGATCATCGCCAGCATTGCCACCGCATTCATCCCCGACGAGGCCCTTGACGAGGCAGAGATCCCGCCCGAGGTCACGGCGCAGAAAGACCTGGTTCTGGCCTCGGTCCGTGCTCTTCTGGAAAGCCCCGACGCAGCGCTGGTCAAGGTCCAGACCGACGACGCCAATGTGACATCATCAAGGACGGCGACACGCTGCGGATCGCGGTCGACGCCGACGACGCCGTGGTCCGCTGCAACATTCCGATCGACGGCGTGCTCGAGGCCCTCGAGAACTGGGACTGGCAGACCGCCGACCCGCAGATGATCTTCGATATCCTGCACGCCGCAGAAAACGGCGAGCTGGTCACCGTCGCCACCGAGGATGGGGTCAGGGTCGCAATCAAGATGTGGTAGCAATTCAGCGTCTTCGACGCTGAATTGCAGTTTTTAGTTTTGAGTTCTTAGTTTTCAGTTCCCCCGCCCTTCCGGGCGGGTTTTCTTTTTGCGGCACCTAACCACCGAAACGGGATGTGAACCTCCGTTCTTCACAACCACTCATCTGGCAGCCGGGACGGCTGCCCCACAATCGCTGCAAGGTCTGGCTTGTGGGGCACGCGTCTCGCGTGCCGGGTAGGAGACCGGTCATTCCGAATTCCGAATTCCGAATTCCGAATTCTCCGAAACCGTTTCCGGCGGCTCCGGCACATCCCACCCCCCGAGCGCCGCAATCCTCTCGGCAACGGTCTGCGCCGTCACTTCCTGCGGAGGGATGGCGTCGCCGATCCTGATCTCGACCCGCGACCAGAAACGGCGGAAGGGCCTCCTCATGGCGCGACCGGCGTAGCGGCTGAAGAAGCTCCCCCACAGACCGACGAGGGCCACCGGCACGACCGGGACCGGCGTGCGTTCGACGATGCGCTCGATCCCCGGCCGAAAAGGCGACAGCCGGCCGTCGCGGGTGAGCCCCCCCTCCGGAAAGATGCACACCACCTCCCCCGCCTCGAGCTCTTCGGCAATCCGGTCGTAGGCCCGTTGCAGGGTCTCCGGGTCATCGCGACCCGACGCGATGGGGATCACCTTGGCATCGCGGGCGAGGAGACGGATCAAGGGGTTTCGTGAGAGCTGGTGGTCCATCACGAACCGCACCGGGCGGGTCGAGGCGGAGGCCATCAGCAGCCAGTCGACATAGGTGACGTGGTTGGCGGCGACAACCGCGGCGCCGGCGGTCGGTATGTGCTCCGGGTGCTCCAGCCGCAAGCGGTACAGGATGTTGCTCACGCACCAGGCGGCAAAGCGCAGCAGAAACTCCGGAATGACCGTGTAGATGTAGACCGCCACCGCCGCATTGAGCAGCGCCAGGGTCAGGAAGATCCCGGGGATGGAGACATCCGCAGCCAGCATGGCCACCAGCATCAGCGACGACAGGACCATCAACAGTGCGTTGAGGATGTTGTTGCCGGCAATCACCCGCGATCGCTCGGAGGCGGCAGACCGCTGCTGAATGAAGGTCATCAACGGCACCGTGTAGAAACCCGAAAAGACGGCGATCATGAAGAGGTCGGCGAGGACGTGGAGCCCGCCCGGGGCGCCGAGAAAACCGGCCACACTCAGGAAGGAGCTGTCGACAGGCGTCGTGAACCGCCACCCGGAAAACGCGAGATCGACCGCGAACACGCTGATCCCGATCGAACCCAGTGGCACCAGACCGAGTTCCAGGTGGCGTCGCGAGAAACGCTCGCAGAGCATGGATCCGGCGCCGATGCCGACGCAGAAGGTGGCGAGGCACAGGGTCACGACCGTCTCCCCCCCACCGAGCACGTCCTTCGAGAAGTTCGGCAGCAGCGACAAAAACGAAGCTCCGAGGAACCAGAACCACGAGATGGCGAGGATCGACAGAAAGACCGACTGGACACTCCGCGCCACTCTCAGAATGTCGATCGTCGGCGTCACCGGGTTGAGCTTCACTTGCAGATCGGGGTTGGCGGCGGGCAGCTTCTTGATGAAGAGGCTGGTCACGTAGCCGGCGATGGCGACGACCACGACCATCAGCCCGAGCCGGGACACCCAGCGATCGCCGCCCGAGATCACCAACCCACCGGTGATGGTGCCGATGAGGATGGCGAGAAAGGTGGCCATCGCCACCAACGCATTGCCCCCGACCAGCGTGTCGTCGTCGAGCAGTTCGGGCAGGATGGCGTACTTCGCCGGTCCGAAAAAGGTCGATTGCATCCCCATCAGAAACAACACCGTCAACAGCAGACCCAGATTGTTGGTGGCGAAGCCGACCCCCGCCAACGCCATGACGCCGATCTCCCACACCTTGACCCACCGCATCAACCGCCACTTCGGGAACCGGTCCGCGAGCTGCCCGGCGGTGGCGGAGAAGAGGAAGAATGGAAAGATGAAGATCCCCGCACAGGCCACCACGATGGTCTTCGAGCCGAGCCCGAGCAGGGTCATCGAGCGGTAGGCCACCAGGATGACCAGCGCGTTCTTGAAGAGGTTGTCGTTGAACGCGCCCAGAAACTGGGTCCAGAACAAGGGCCAGAAGCGGCGCTCACCGAGCAGTTGGAGCTGACTCACATCGAGACCTCGGCGGGGTCCCGCCCGGGCAAGGCCCTTTTCGATCGGTGCAACTCGACCGTGAGGTGCGCGATGCCGAGCCGCTCCGGCACGAGCCGTTTGATGTCCTCGACCTCGAGATCTCCGGCGGTCTCCACACCGAGGATCGCCGCCCGGTAGCCGGGCCCGATCTCCCACACGTGGAGGTCGACCAGTTCGACCGAACTCGAGCATAGGGCCGTTCGGACCTCATCGAGCACGTCCTCGGGGGCCTGGCGATCGAGCAGGACCCGGCTGGTCGCTCCCATCAGTCCCCACGACCACCGTGCAACCAGGATCCCGCCGACGATCCCCATCGCCGGGTCCATCCAGTTGACCCCGAAGTATTTGGCAGCCAGCAGGGCGGTAATGGCGAGGACCGATGTCAGGGCGTCCGCCAGCACGTGGAGGTGGGCGGCGCGCAGGTTGTGGTCATGATGGTGTTCATGGTGGTGGTCTGAGTCGTGGTGGCCGTGCCCGTGGCCGTGATCGTGGCCTTCGCGGAGGATGAAGACGCTGATGCCGTTGACGATGAGACCGAGCACCGCCACCGCGATCGCCTGGTTGTAGGCGATCGGCACCGGCTCGAGAAACCGCCTCACGCTTTCGATGCACATCATGACCGCAAACAAGACCAGCACCACGGCGCTCGCAAACCCAGCGAGGGAATTCACCTTGCCGGTGCCGAAAGTGAATCGGCGGTCGTGCGCGTGCCGGCGGGCGTAGGCATAGGCGAAGGCCGAAAGACCCAGCGCCGCAGCGTGGGAAGCCATGTGGAGGCCGTCGGCGAGCAGCGCCATCGACCCGTACACCACGCCGGCGACAATCTCCACCACCATGGTGACCGCCGTCATCGCCACCACCCACCGCGTGCGCGCCTCACCGCTCATCGGCAGGTGTTGATCGAAGTGGTGCTCGTGCTTCAGCTATGCCTCCGTGATACCGGATCATAGCCTACCGGATGGCAGCTTGATGGCTCGACACCGCCCGCAAGCGCCGCTATTCTGCGATGCCGATGAGGTCGACGTGGATTTGATCGTGCTGTTCGGTATCGCCATCGGACTGGCGATGGACGCATTTGCCGTGTCCATCGCGGTCAGCGTGGCCCTGGGAGGGACCTCACGGCGCCAGACCTTTCGCCTCGCGTGGCACTTCGGGCTCTTTCAGGCCCTGATGCCGATCATCGGCTGGGTCGCCGGCAGATCGGTCCGGCCGTTGATCGAAAGCTGGGACCACTGGCTGGCCTTCGCTCTGCTCACGATCGTCGGCGGTCGCATGATCCTCGAGGCGCTGCGGGGCGACGCCCGCGACGACCGGTCCTCCGATCCCACCCGCGGGTGGTCGTTGGTGGTGCTGTCGATCGCCACCAGCATCGACGCGCTGGCGATCGGACTCAGCTTCGCCGCCCTCGGGGTCGAGGTCTGGCTCCCGGCCGCGGTGATCGGTCTGACGGCAGCCGCGTTGACTCTGATCGGCACCCTCGGGGGAAAGGCCCTGGGCAACCGATTCGGTTCCCGGATGGCCGTCATCGGGGGCACCCTCCTGATCATCATCGGCGGCTGGATCGTCTACCAGGACATCGTCGCGATCTGATCGACACATCGCAGACCGCCCCGGGGGAATGCTCAGGGTTGGGCGGCGGTTGCAGCCCTGCCGAGGTCGAGCGAAGAACCGCTCCACTCGCCATCGGCGATCAAGACGCCGGACTGTTGGAGCAGTTGCCGGACAATATTCGGGGAGACCCCGGGATCGAGGCTCTTGACCAGGGCCGCTCCGGCGGCGGCGAACGGCGCCGCCATCGAGGTGCCCGAGGAAGTGCCGTACTCGCCTCCGAAGAGCGCGCCATAGACGTCCTCTCCGATTGCCGCCAGCACCACCGCAGCGCCGCGGTTGGCGAAATCCGCGAGCCCACCACCGTCCGCCCGGAGGGCGGTCACCGCCAGCACGTGGCTGTCGATAGCCGGGAACGGCAGTGTCGTGGAGCCTTCATTTCCAGCCGCTGCCACCACCACGATCCCCCGACTCGCGGCCTCCTCGAGCAGGAGGTCCACGACCACGGACCGTTCGCGGTACGCCAGAGACAGGTTGATGACGTCGACTCCGCGTTCGATGGCGTCGGCCAGCGCCAGTGCCAGATTGAAGGCGGTCCCGCCGCCGTCGTCGTCGAGAACGCGGTATGGCAAAATCCGTGCTCCAGGGGCAGCCAGGGCCACGACTGAAGCAACAAAGGTGCCGTGTCCGGCAGCCTCGTCGATCTCACCGTCACCGTCCTGGTCGATTCCGTCGGCTGTTTCCCACGGCAGCAGATCGCCATCGATGAGGTCCATCCCGCCGGCCAGGAGATGTCCCTGGAGCAGCGGGTGGCAGTAGTCCACGCCGTTGTCCATGATGGCGACGACGGATCCGCCGCCCCGGCTGATGGCGTGGGCATTCGCGACCCCGTGCTTGATCGCAGCCTGCTGGCCCGTGTACTCGCCGCTGGTCGGCGATCGATCGACGATGACGAACCGTCGACGCGTCGATTCGGGGTCTCGGAACAGGAAGTTGGGTTGGACCGCCATCACCTCGGGATCGGCCGCGAGCTGCGCCAGTAGCTCGTCGTCGATCTCTTGTTGCCAGGTGAACAGACTGCCGAGGTTCGAGACCTGGCCCGAAACCTCGCCATCGTGTCTCGACGCCACGGCTTGGGGGTCGGCTCCGTCCACCAGCACGAGGACGGCCTCGTGCGGCTCGTACTCCTGGTCCGTGGTGGTCGACGGCGCCGGGTTCTCCGCCCGCACAACGATTGCCAACAACTGGGCGGATGCGTTGAAGAGCGCCGTGGCTTCGACCTCCCAACCGGGTTGGAGATCCTCGCGCCGGTCGGCGTCGCCGTTGAACTGGGTCGTGGCGGTGAAGAACAGTACGGTGTCATCCGTCAGGGTCACATCCACGGCAGACACGGCTGCGATGGTCCCTTCAACACTCCGGTAGCCCTGGCCCCCATCGTCGTCCCCTTCGAACTCGATCTTGACCGCGCGGTAAGCGCTGCCGCCCTCATACACCGCTTTCACTTCAAGAAACTGTCCGACCGCCAGACCCGAGTAGGACTGGAGATGCCCATCGAACTCCGTCAGGCCGTCCACCCGGTAGGTGCGTTGGTCGCTGAAAGCGAAGCTGTCGGGCGGCAGAAGCTCGGTCACTACACCGGTCGATTCAAAATCCACTCCGTCGTCACCCTCGGATCCGCCGCCGTCACCACCCTCCGACAGCTCGACGCGGGACGCCGTGATGACGTCTCCATCGAGCGCGCCGCGGACGCGCACCGGGTCACCGTCCTCGAGGTCTTCGAGACCCTCGAGATCCTCGAATTCGGTCTCCTCGTTCACCAGGACGGTGAAGCGATCATCGCCCTCACTGTCGAGCAGAAAACTCTCCTCGGCGACCGACACGACAACGCCCTCGACTTCGAACTCGTCCTCGGACTTCGCGATCGACGGCGGCCACACCGCCGTCAGATCGGCACGAGCGGCGCGGGATGACTTCTTGCCGGGAGGGGCCAGACGCGGCGGCAAGCACACCGGTGAACCGATGGGAACGACCCGGCCCGACGGGGCCGCCACCCGCACTCCACCCGCCTTGATCGCGAGGCGTCCGCCGATTTCAAACGAGCTCCCGATCACCGTGATGCTGTCACCCGGCACCAGGTCCGCTGCACAACGGAGACCGTCCCACTGCGCGCCCTGCTCGAGAAGAACAAACGTCCCGTCCTCGAGCACGAAACCGAACGGAGGATCGACGGATTTCACGATTCCACGGACGGTGGTCGCCGAACCGTGATCGACCGAAGGAGCCTCGGCGGCCAGCGCCCCACCACCGGCCACGACCACCAGCACGGCCAACGCAGCTGACACCGCCTGCAGTCTTCGGCGGCGGCTCATGCAGTCACCCACGCCCGCGGGTCGCCCCAGAGGTGGAAGCTTCCCCAGGTGGCGGGCCGGGGATCGAGTTCACGGACCGCGGCGACAGCGCCGAGGAACGCTGCCTGCGGGTCTCCAGTCGCAGCCAATCGACGATGGAGAGCGATGTCGAACGTGTACGCGACGTCGTCGCGAACCGGAGCAACCGGCCCGACCACGGTCCGCACGCCGCCGCTCATCAAGGCCAATACAAATCCCGCGTAGCGGTCGCCGGTATCCCGCCCGAGACGCAGCCCCGAACACACACCGAAGGACACGAACCGCGCCGCCATCCTGGTGGCCGCGAGATCGTGGACCGTCACGTACCCGTCACTCATCCGCAGACCAGACGCGAATGGGAGACCGTCGAGGAACAAAGCGTGACCGGCGAGGTGGACGAGTTCGTGTTCACCCATCAATTCGAGAAACCCTTCCCGTGTCGTCGAGATCGTCATGCTCGCGCCACCTGCGATCTTTGCGATTTCGCGCATCTCCCGTTCAACCAACGGCAAATTCGCCGCCACCGCACCGCCGACTCCTGCCGATCCGGGCCGTTTCACGTCTCCACCGAGCAGCATGGCAGCGGCCCGCGCACCGGGCACCAGGGTGAACGGCACCACGTCGAGCAGGTGCTCGCCCCGGGGGTGCGGGAGAGCCGGCCACGGCACGTGAAAAAGGCGGGCGTGCGGTGCGATCCACAACCGGTCGACACCGTCGAGGGGCACCCCGTCCAGGAGGATTTCCCCCAGCCGGCGCAACCTGGCGTCGAGAGCCGCGTTCTGGGCATCGCCCCACCGTTCGCCCAACCAGGTCGCGGCATCGAGATGAAACCGCACCGACGCCAGGAGATCGGCCAGCTCGAGGGAGCCGCCCGCCACAACCCTGACCGTCAGAGATCCCCGGAACACACGAAACACCACGAGGTTGTCGCGGTCGAGCAGAAATTCGACAAAGCAGTCGCGCTCCGGAAGGACCTTCAGGAGGTCATCGGCCGCCGAGGAATCGACGCCTTTCCACGCCACCGGCCAGCGGCGAGCGAGTTCGGTTTCGGCCCGGCGCACGTCCAACTCCAGGGTTCTGATCTCGCCGTGGAGCTTGAGCCCCGACCGGCGGACGCGCGGTTCGCCCGCGCCCTCCACATCGTGCAGCAGTGCCGCCAACCGGCAGCGCAGGTCCTGCCACCGCCGCACCTCGTCGTCATCGCCGCGGTCGGACCGGCGGGCCAATTCATCGAGAAGCCACCCGGCGCGAATCCGGTCTGCAATACCGAGAGCCCGGCGGCGATCGGCCGGACGGTTGCGTTCGATGAGTGCGCCCAGGAGATCCAGATAGACCTCTCCACACCTCGTCAGAAAGGCCTGGCGATCCGCTGCGGCCGCAAGCCGGCCGTGAACCGTATCGGCGTTTCGCGCGGCCGCGAGAAGGTAGCGAATCTGCCGCGGCCCGCCGGCGCGGCCGAGCACGTGATTCGCGATCATCCGGATCCACGGCGACAGGCCGCGCGCCGCGAGCACCTCGCGAGCCAGACTGCGCCCCCGCGACGTCCGGCCGCAATCGAGCGACCGCAGAGCTGCCCACGCCAGACCGAGGCGGCCGCGTTGCAGGTGACCGCCACGGATCAGCCTCCTCGCGGCCCGGGACAACCGGCCGGGGTCGATGCTCTGGTCGAGCTGTGCCACCTCCACTGTCAGGAGATCCCGCTGCACCGTCCATTCCGGTCCGCAGAGATCACTTTCCGCCCGTTCGAGCGCGCCCGCAACCCCGGCCGCAGCCTCGAGCGTCGCCAGCAGGCGGGCGGCGCGAGCAGCCTCTCCATCCAAACCCAATTCTCGGGCTCCGGCGAGGGTCGCTCCGAGCCGCCGCCGCGCGCCGCCGATGTCGCCGACCCCGGCCTCGGCGGCCGCAAGATCGACCGCAGCGGCGACTTCAGCGACACGGTTGCCGGTTTCGCGGGCCTCGGTCAGCACCCGCGCCCAACGGGCGAAGGCCGAATCGACATCTCCCGCCGCGAACTCCACCTCGGCGAGGTTGAGCTCCGCCTTGACCGCGAGCCCGTCCATGTCCATCCGCCGCGCTTCCCGAGCCACTTCTTCAAGGCCGTCCGCAGCATCGCGGAGGCGGCCTTCGAGGGCCGCAACATTGGCGAGGTTGGCGTCGGTCAACAACCTGCGTAACGAGCCCGGCTCGAGGTCGCGGCGCGCCCGGCGCCACAGCGCTCGGGCGCGGGACACCCGGTCGGCGGCATCCTCGGCGCCGGCGAGGTTGGCGAGAGCAGCGGCCGCGCGAGCGCGGTCGCCGCGCTCGCTGAAGTTGTGATGCAGCCTTTCGGCCAGACGCCGAGCGCGGCCCATCTCGAACTTCTCGCCGTGGAGATCGATCAGCAGCAATCTTGCCCGATCGGCGAGACTCCCGGCGTCGGTCCCGTTGAGCGTCCTGGCGGCGTCGAGGAGGGTCGGTTCTGCGGCAACCACATCTCCCGCGAGGTACATCGCCACCCCGGCCGCCCAATGCGCACACCCGGTGACGATCGTGTCCTCGTATTCCGCCCTGGCCATTCTCGCGCCCCACCGCCGGGCCTCACCGGGGTGCGAACGCGCCATGCTCTCGGCGTACCTCACCAGGTGCTCGCCGGCGCGGATCGCGCCCTCGTCGGCAAGGGTGCGAAGAACTTCCGGCGGCAACGGCTCAGTTCCCGTCGGCGTCATCACACTCCCCGATTTGCAGGCCATCGAGATCGATCCTTTCGCCGCCGCCGTACCACACCAACCGGCACGGTCCCTCGGGCACCCCGGCGATGCGGAACTCTCCGAAACTATCGACCGTCACTCGATCCGCGTATCCGCGACCCGATGAGAGGACCACCTGCGTGCTCTCCGGGACCTGGCTTGCTTCACCCGCGACCTGTCCCTGGAGGTCGAACCGTCCCTCGGTTTCCGAGGGGCCCACCTGCAGGACGATCTGATAGGGACCCGCCTCGTAGGCCGCGAAGGTTGCCGCCAGACCTCCGCGAACAGCCTCGGCGGCGGGTGGTTGCGAACTGCGGACCAGCCGCGCGACCCAACTCCGGGCCACGGGTGACGGCCCGAATTCACGATAAAGCACCCGCAGATTGTGCATTTCGGCCGAACTCACGGCGTTGGACTCGATCGCCCGAAGATCGTCCACACGGGTGCGCCAGAGCTCGAGCCGGCTCCGGCACGAACCGCACTCTTCCAGGTGGGAGGCTTCGTCGGCGGTGCCGGAACCTCCCACCAGGTCGAACAGACGATCGAGATCCAAATGACTCATCTCATCCCTCACCCGATATGTGCGCACCGGAGGGCCGATCAGACAGTCTGTCGACGATTTTTCTCAGACGGTTCAAACAACGCCGCCGGATAGGCCCCACGGACGACGGCGTCAGACCCTCGGCCTCCGCCACCTCGCGATAGCTGACCGGCGGGTCCGCGAGATCGAGCTTCTGAATCATCCTGCGGCAGCGCTCGTCGAGGTCCAACAGGGCGCGCCGGAGCATCACGACATCGCGGTCTCTCTGCATGGACTCTTCCGGGGATGGTTCATGAACCGCGGACCCTGGAAACAGCTGTTCGGCGGGACGCCGGCGACGGATGAGATCGAACGCCTGATAGCGGGCCGTCCCGGCCAACCATCCCCCGAGTTTCTCCGGATCGCGCAGGCCGTCCAGGCCTTGAAGGGCAGCCAGGGCCACGCGCTGGAGGACATCTCTCGCTTCTTCTGAGTCGCAACCCGCGCGGCGCGCCACTGCCTTGACGACCGGGCCGTAGCGGGCCCACAGCTCGACCCACGCCTCCTCGTCTCCCTTGAGGCAGCGTTTGACCAGCGTGCGGTCGGCCGTAACCTCCGCGGCAGTTCTCGACTTCGACTCAGTCACCGGAAGATCGTAACAAGGGCCGCGTGATTCTCATTCTCCACCGGGATCGAAGGACGGCTGCAACGTGAGGAAAATCACCTCCCGGCCGCAACAGCGAATAGACGACAACCGGCACGTGTTGCTGTGATCAGAGTCAAAGGAGACAGAACATGAAAAAGAACATGGGAAGCGCCGACCGCGTCATCCGGGGCATCCTCGGCATCGCCATCCTTGCCGCAGGCTACTATTACAAGAACTGGTTCGGGCTCATCGGCCTGATTCCGCTGGCAACCGCGATCTTGGCGTGGTGCCCCGGCTATCTCCCGTTCGGACTCTCGACCTGTCGGAAGCCGGTGAAAACCTAACGGCGCCGCTTCATCGCGAACATACGTTCGTCCGCCTCGGCGAGCGCACGGGAGATGTCGGACGGCGCGGTGCACGACGAGACCCCCCAGTCGACCCGCAGGGTCTCCTCGTGGGGGAAGGCCTCGGTCGACTCCTGAAGGCTGCTGATCAACCCCGTGAACCGTCGTTTGGCGGCTTCGTGATCGGCGCCGCGCAGGACGACCACGAACTCGTCGCCGCCCCAGCGCACGACCAGATCGCCGGGCCGGATCGACCCCATCAGCACGCCCGAGACCAACCGCAGGGCCTCGTCGCCGACGTTGTGGCCGTGACGTTCGTTGATCCGCTTGAGGTTGTCGACATCGATCAGCACCACCGACACCGGCTGTCCGCCGTCCCACCGTTCGAACCACGCCCGCAACGCCTGCCGCGTCGGACAACCGGTGAGGGGATCGGCCTCTGACAGACGCAGCAGGTGCTCGTGGTCTTCTTCGAGGACGCCGAGTCGATGCCGCAGGGCGGAGACCTCGGCTCCTACCTGGTCCAGGATGGTTGCCGCCGCGACCCCGACCATGCCGCCGAATACCAGCACGCCGACCACTCCGCCTGAAATCAGCCCGAACGAAGGACGGATGGATGTCACCATCAGTGCGGTACCGGCGAGGGCCAGCAGCACGACGCCGAGGCTGAAGAGCCTCCGCGAGTGGCGATCACCGGTTTGTTGTCCAAGCCACACGGCGACGACAAACAGGGCCACACCGTACAGACCACGCCACAGAACCCCGGGCAGCGCGAATGCCGCGACCGCGAGCATCGCCGCCACCGCCATGATCCCGCCGACCCACGCCGTTTTCCGGCCGTGCTGCGCGTCGCTCGGCGCCAGCCCGATCATCATCAGGCCGGCCACCACCAACGCACCACCGGCGCCGCGAGCTCCCCCAGATACGGCAGGCGTCCCGAGAAGCTGTCCGACGGCCACCAGCAGCCACCCGAGCCAAACCCCGGGGCCGAGCCGGTGCGGCACCACCCGCCCGAGGTGCCACAACGCCGCGCCGGCCGTCAGACCGACACCGACCACACCCGCTTCGGACCAGGTCAGCACCATGTCGGTGATTATGGCAGATCGGCGACCCGCCGGGGGCGGGGGGGGCGGAGGGGCAGAGGCACAGGTGACGCGGGCCCCATTCGGCTTCGCCCTATGGGCTTTGCCGTGACAAGCCGGGTCTCCGGTCGGGATGACCGTCGGAAAGTGTGGCTCATCCGGGAAAACGTGGGATCGCGGGTTTGCCGGACGAGAGCTCCGAAGGAGCGAAAGGTTGTAGCCTGGGGCGTGAGCCCCAGGAACAGAGGGACAATTAATTCGCCAAGCCGCGGAGCGGCGACAGGTGGGCAACATCGACACAGAGGATCCCCGTCGCGGCGTGGTCTGTCGCCCCTGCCGGGGCTCAAAATATGAACTGAACCGCGGTTCCCGGGGCTCACGCCCCGGGCTATTCGCTGTCGCCGCTCCGCGGCTTACGTCAGAATCTGATAGTCGCGTTCGTCCTCGATCGACGTTCTAGAGTCTCCCTCATCCCACGAAATTCCGGATGAACCGAATGTGTCATCCCGACCGGGGGCGCGAACGACCTCTCTCGCTGTCATCCCGACCGAGGGAGCGAACGACCTTTCTCACTGTCATCCCGACCGAGGGAGCGAAGCGACCGAGCGGAGGGATCTTGTGGCGTCAGGCCAAACCGGCGAGGAAATCAGTACAGATTTCGGCGATCCGCTGCGGCTGTTCAACCACCACCGCGTGACCGGCGCCGGCGATCATCTCGAAACGCGCACTCGCGATGGCGGCGGCAAGGCCGCGGGCCCGATCGTGCGGCACGAACCCGTCGAGTTCGGCCGCGATCACGAGGGTCGGGCAGGTAATGGCAGCGAGCTCGTCACGGAGCCGCAGCGAGTGGGCTGAATCGAGGAGCCCGATCAGTCCCGTGAACCAGGCGTCGGGAAGGGCTGCGATCTGAGCGCGCCGCTGCGCGCGCTCCGCGGTGTGGGCGGCCACCCACTCCGGCGAGTAGACCACCGGCTCGAGAACATCGGACAGCCACCCACGGTCGCCGCCCTCGAGTGACTCGACACACCCCTGCCGCCACCGCGCCACCTCGTCCGCCATCTGTTCGTCGAACCCGTCGGCCGAGGCGATGGTGATCAGGGATCGGGCCCGCGCCGGGTACCGCGCAGCAAAAAGCGTCCCCACCACGCCGCCGAACGACGTGCCCACAATGTGCACCGACTCGAGTTCGAGGTGATCGAGGAGGGCCGCTACGTCGTCCGCGTGCTCCGCGACGGCGTGAGGTGGCGGACCCGGCGTCATCAACTGACCGCGGAAATCGCACCGTACGACCCTGAATCTCTTCGCCAGCGGCCGTGCCACAACCTGCCACGAGGCCGCCGTCATGGCGATGCCGTTGAGCAGCAATACGGGTTTCCCGGCGCCCTCGCTCTGAACAAAGAGCGGAGCAGTGCCGTCGCTCACGCGGCACCCTCACCACCCGGCATTTCGAAATCCACCGATTTTGCCGTCATGAACGCCTTCAATGCCGGGAAGAAAATATCGGGGCGTTCGATGTAGACCACGTGGCCGCTCTCCGGCACCAGTTCGTAGCGGCTGTTGGGAAAGTACTCGGCCAGTTTCTCCTGCTGCCACAGCGGGATCGCACGGTCGTGGGCGCCGGCCAGGATCAGGGTCGGCGCCGTCACCTTCCGGTAGCCCTCGACCCGTTCCTCGATGTTGGCGAAAAACGGGTCCTGCGCCTCTGTCAAGCGGATCAGACAGTAGCGGTAGTCGATGTAGCGGTCGTAGAAACGCTGCCGCATGGCCGCGAGCTGCTCGTCGGAAATGTTCTTGACGAAGCGCTCGGAGAAAATCTTTTCGTACATGTAATGGGTGTAGAGCTCGAACTCCCCCTCGGTTCCACGGTAGAAACGCAGGGAGATGTCCTGGTACATCTGGAAGAGTTTTTCACGGCTGGCGAGGATCCCCGACAGGATCAGGGTGTGGAGCCGTTCGGGGTAGAGGCGCGCGAACTCGAGGGCGATGAAACCGCCGTAGGAGATCCCCATGGGGTGGACCTTCTCGACGCCGACTTCGTCCATGATCAGCGCCAGATACCGCGCCAGTTCGTCGATGAAGTACGGGATGTCTTCCTTCGACGACTCCCCCTGCCCGAGGAAGTCGTAGAGGATCACGTCGTACTCGTCGGTGAGCAGGGGCAGAAAGCCGTACCAGGCCTTGGTGTGCATCGCGAGCCCGTTGAGCAGGCACACCGCCTCGCGGTCACCCTTCCCGAAGTACTCCCACCAGACGCGCTGGCCATCGACGTCCAGGTGACCGCTACGGTCAGGTGTCAACTCGTTCGCCATGTGAAAACTCCTCGTCAGTTTTGAGTTCTTAGTTCTTAGTTTTTAGTTCTGGAGCATTGAGCGGGGTCCCACCCACCCCCTCAGGATGGAGGATGGATGGGAACTCAAAACTCATAACTCAAAACTCAAAACTCAGTTCTCCGCCCGGCGGAGAACTGTGCAGACTGACGCGCAGATCGGTCCGCCGATATTGAAGGTGGCCGCGATTTTCGGGTCGGGCACCTGGAGCTCGGCCGGCGACCTTGCCCTGCAGCTGCCACGCCGACCACCCGATCATGGCGACCCCGGTCGCGCCCACCGGGTGGCCCTTGGCGATCAGACCGCCCGAGGTGTTGATCCCGCACTCGCCCTTGGCATCGGCCTTGCCCTCGGCCCAGAAGCGCGCGCCCTCGCCGTAACCGGCCTTGCCGATGACCTCGGTGCCGATCGCGGCCATCACCGTGAAGCAGTCGTGGATCTCGGCGACATTGACGTCGGCGGGTTTCTCGCCCGCCATCTCGTAGGCGGCGTTCATGGCGGCAAAGGCCCCCGCCGGTTTGAGGATGTCGCGATTCGCCTTGAGCAGCGGATCGGTGGCCTGGCCCCACCCGGCGATTTCCACACAGTCGGCCTTGGCGATACCGAGCTTCGCGAGGCCCTCTTCGGTGGCGACGATCAGACCGGCGTAGCCGTCGGTGATCTGCGAACAGTCGTAGGTCTTGAGCGGCAGCCCTTCGACGATGTAGCGGTTGCGGCCCTCGGCGGTCGCCGCCTCATCCACCGACACCTGGACCTTCTGCATCTGGGCGTAGGGGTTGTGGTTGCCGTTGCCGTACTCGCGCGACGAGATCTCGGCGAACTCGCGCTCGGTGGTGCCGTGGGCCGCCATGTAGTCGCGCATCACTTCGGCGAAGAGGTGGGGGAAGATGTAGACCTTGCCTTCGCGCTCGTCGGGGTGCGAGAAATAGCCCAGCACCTCGCCGATCAGGGCGCCGTCCATCTTGCCCTCGTCGTTGCGCATCTTCTCGAACCCGACCGCGAGACCGACATCGCCGAGCCCCATCTGGAGCTTGCCGATCACGCTCAAGACCGACTGGCCGCCGCTCGCGCAGGCGTTCTCCACCGACTCGATGGGCTTGGCGCCGAGACCCGGCACCATCGCGACCAGACCGGCCAGCAGGCCCTGCTGGTTGAGCGAGAAGTTGCAGGTCGCGCCGACCGACGCGACATCGATGACGGCCGGGTCCGCGCCGATCTCGGCCGCCGTCTCGGTGACGGTGTTGGCGACGATCTGCGGCACCGTCATGTCAAAAAGCTTGCCGAACTTGGATTGATGGTATGCGGCGATATAGATTTTCTTCACGAGTCCTCCAAAATAGATCTTTTTGTTAAATTTCGAATTTCGAATTTCGAATTTCGGATTTACCGGCCAACCCCCTTTGAAGACTGGGGCGGGTGCGGGAAAAATCCGAAATCCGAAATCCGAAATCCGAAATATTCATGAATCCTGTTTCTCCCACCACTCCACAAGTTCCCCCTTCACGACCTTCCCGTATGCCGTTCGAGGCAGCGCCTCGACGAACCGGAACTCCTTCGGAATCTTGTAGCGCGCGAGCCGGGCGCCGAGGTAGTCGGCCAGAACTTCCGGCGTCACGACATCCTCGCCGGGCACCGGCACCACGAAGGCGACTCCGATCTCTCCCCACACGTCGTGCGGCACCCCGGCAACCGCGACGTCGGAGACCAGCGGGTGCTGCAGGAGGGCGTTCTCGATCTCGGCCGGGTAGACGTTGACCCCACCGGAGATGAACATGTCCTTGGCGCGGCCCGCGATCGAATAGAAGCCGTCGCTGTCGCGGCACGCCATGTCGCCGGTGTGGAACCAGCCGTTCTTGTCGCGGGCCTCGGCGGTGGCCTGCGGGTTGTTCCAGTAGCCGGTGCTGACGTGCGGCCCCCTGAAACACAACTCGCCGACCTCGTCGGGCGGCATCTCCTTGCCGTCGGGGTCCATCACCCGCGCCTCGGTGAACATCAAGGGTTTGCCGATGGAGCCCGCCTTGGTCCACGCCTCCTCGTCGGTCATCGAGAAACAGTTCACCCCGACCTCGGTCAGACCGTAGCCCTGTCTCATCACGACGCCGCGGTCGCGGAAGATCTGGACCAGGTGGCGGGGCAACGGTGCGCCGCCGGATATGAACCAACGAGCGTGACTGAGATCCGCGCTGTCGAACTCGGGTGCTTCCGCGAGCATCTTCCAGATCGTGGGCACGCCGAGCACCACCGTGCAGCGCTCGTCTTCGATCACACGCCACACCTCGGAGGCATCGAACTCGCGGTGGAGGATCACGGTGCCCCCGGCCAGCAGGATCGGCGTCAAGAAGGCGCCGAGTCCTCCGGCGTGGTAGAGCGGCGTGAAAATCGGGCTGACGTCGTTTTCGGTCAGTTGCCAGCACGCCACCGTGTTGTAGGCGTTCCAGGCCACCATGCGGTGCGGCGTGATCACGCCCTTGGGCCGCCCGGTGGTTCCCGAGGTGTAGAGCAGACAGTAGGGGTCGTCCGGCGCGCACACCGAGGGGACGTGATCGCCCTGCCCCACCCGTGTTTGGAGTTCGTTCCACGAGGCGGCGTCGATCCCGGCGCCTTCGTCCAGCGCCACCAACCGTCCGACATCGATGCGGCCGGCCAGATCTTTCACCGTCTCCGCGTGGTCGTCGCCGAAGACCAGCGCCGAAAGACCGCAATCGGAAGCGATCACCGCCAGCTCCGCAGCGGTCAGCCGGGTCCCCAGCGGCACCAGGATCACGCCCGACTTGCCGGCGGCAAAGAACGCGTCGAGAAATTCGAGCCGGTTGCCGGAGAGGATGCCGATGCGGTCGCCCGGTTTGAGTCCGAGCCCGTAGAGCCAGGTTCGGGCGCAGGCAGCCGCCCGCGAGTTCATCTCGCGGTAGGTCAGGCGGCGTCCGCTGGCCACGTCGACAACCGCCGTGCGGTCGGGAGACAGGCGGCTGCGCTCGCCGATGATGTCGCCGCAGATCACGGTGATTCCTCCTCCTGGCTCGGCGCCTCCTCAACGACCTCCCATTCAACGGGCGCCAGAGCCAGCGCGGCCTGAAGTACCTCGAGGGTCTTGTCGGGGCACTCGCGGTGCGGCACGTGACCGCACCCGTGGACCGTGTGCAGCCGCGCCCGCGGGAGACCGTCGAGAAGCCTCTGGGCGTAGTCCATGGTCAGGAGGCCGTCAGCATCACCCCACACCAGTTCCACCGGCACCGTGACTTCGTCGAGCCGGCCGTCGAGCAGGAAGGCATCCATGGCATCGGCGGTCTGTGCCAGCCGGGCGGCCGGACCCACCCGCGCCCACCGGATCACGTCGTCGAGCACGAAATCTGGAACCGGCGGTGTCGCCGGGCCCATCAGCGCCTTCATGGTCGCGTGCGCCTCGGCGCGAGTCGTCGGGAAGAGGTTGACCTGCGGGTTGTCCTCGCGGATCGCACCGCCGTTGATGGCCACCAGGCGCTCCACGCGGTCCGGGTGTTCGACGGCGTAGAGCATCGAGATCCACGCCCCCATCGAGTTGCCCACCAGAATCGCCGGCTCACCTGCGCACGCGGTTTCCATCACCGCCTCGAGCCCGGAAAGGACCTGGTCGATGCCGAGAGGACCCGTCTTCGGATCGCTCTTCCAGTGACCCGGGAGGTCGGGGATGACGACCCGGTAGTCCTCCAGCAGAGGTGGCACCATCCGCGCCCACGCGCCCGCCTGATCGCCCGCACCGTGCAGCAACACCATGCAGGGCCCCTCGCCGCCGACCCACACGGTCATCCTGCCGGCCGCAATGGCGACGGTGGTTTTTTCAAACCCGATCTTCGAGAGCGCCATCCGAGAGAACATCGCATCCACCTTGAGCGGCCGTTTCCACACCATCCACACACACACGATGATCAGGACGACGATCAGAACCCCAAGCGCGAGAAGTACTTTCAACACCTTGCTGCCCATAAACCTCTCCCTGATCATCGTGAGTTATGAGTTCTCAGTTGTGAGTTTTGAGTTCGCCATCGCCCCTCCCCGGGATTTGAGTGGAAGATAGGGAACTTAAAACTAAAAACTCAAAACTAAGAACTCTTTTCTGTTCTCCTCGATCACCACCCGTTCCGTCTACCGCATCCGAAAGGCGACGCCTGCCTGGTTATACCCTACACCGGAGCCGACCATGACGAGCAGATCGCCCGACTTGATCTTTCTCTGCTCGAGCGCGTCGTCGAGCGCGATCGGTACGCACGCCGACCCCGTGTAGCCCCATTTCTCCATCACCGTGTGGGTGCGTTCCATCGGCAGCCCGAGATCTGCCATCACCAGTTCGATCGACGGCTTGCGGACCTGGGTGAAGATCGTGAAGTCGATGTCCGACAGCTCGAAGCCGCCGTTGGCCGCGAGTTTGCGCACCACCGCCGGCCAGCCCTCGTGGTTGATCTCCGGCGGGTAGCGCTCGATCATCTTGACCGTGGTCCGGCCCTCGCGAACCGCCTCCTCTGTCGCCGGTTCGGCTGTCGCACCGGCGTAGATGCCCCAGTGGCCGCTGTAAAAGCCGTCGGCCCTGTAGGCCGACGAAACAAACCCGGGGTCATCGGCTGGCTCGAGGACCGCCGCCCCGGCGCCGTCACCGTAGAAGAAGACCATCGGGTCGTCCGGCGACGCCAGCTTGTGCATGTTGTAGACGCCGACCACCAACACTGTCTTCAACGCCCGGTTGGCGGCGATCAGACCGGCCGCAATGGCCGCACCGGTCGGAAACGACGCGCACGCGCAGCCGACATCGAAGGTGCCGGCGTTCTTGGCACCGAGCTTGTGCTGAAGCACCACCGAGGTCGCCGGGGTGATGTAGTCCGGCGAGTCGGTGCCGAGAATGATCAGGTCCACGTCCTCGGGTCTGCGGCCTGCCTTCTCGAGCGCCTGCCGTGCGGCCGGCAGCGCGATGTCCGAAGCACACCAGTCCTCCGGCGCCCACCACCGGGTCGGGATCCCGGTCGACTCCTCCATCTTGTCGACGAATTCCGGGAGCTGCGCGAAGCGCTCCCGCAGATCGTCGTTTGACACCTCGATTTCAGGAATGTAACGCCCGGTCGAGACAATCGTTGCGTATGTCATTTACCTCTCCCCCAAAACCCCGCCTGGCAGCCGGGACGGCTACCCCACAAATCGGATCCGAAGCCTTGTGGGGTACGCGTCTCGCGTGCCGTCTGGTTGGCCGGCATTCCGAATTCCGAATTCCGAATTCCGAAATCCGAAATCCGAAATTCGAAATCCGAAATTCGAAATCTACGTCCCGATTACCAATCCACCATCAACGCTGAGTACCGTCCCCGTCACCCACGCCGCCGCATCGGAGGCGAGCCACACGTAGGCCTCGGCGATGTCCTTGGTGTCGCCGATCCGTCCCATCGGCGTGTGCGCCACCATGCTCTCGATGACCTTCTGCGGCATGGCGTTGATGATCTCGGTCTTGACGAAGCCCGGCGCCACCGCGTTGACCCGGATCCCGAACTTGCCCAGCTCGCGCGCCCAGGTCTTGGTCATGCCGATGACACCGGCCTTGGTGGCGACGTAGTTGGTCTGTCCGAAATTGCCGTTGAGGCAGGCCACCGACGAGGCGTTGAGGATCGCGCCACCGGTGCCGCCCGCGATCATCGACGGCGCCACCGCGCGGGTGCAGTTGAAGACGCCCTTGAGATTGACGCCGATCACGGCGTCCCACTTGTCGTCGGTCATGCGCGCGACGACCTCGCCGTCCTTGAACTTGACGAGCTGGGCGTCGCGGACAATGCCGGCGTTGTTGACCAGGGCGTAGACCTGCCCCCAGCGATCCACCACTTCGGCCACCGCGGCGTCCACTTCGGAAGCATCGGCCACGTTGACTTTCTGAAACACACCAGCACTCGCAGGCGCTTCATTGACGTCCCAGGCCGCGACCTTGCAGCCCTCGGCGACGAACCGCTCAGCGGTTGCGCGCCCGATCCCGGCCGCCGCGCCGGTGACGATGACAACTTTATCCTTCAAACCGGTTTCTATCATTCACTGCTCCCCTTCGAAAAAACACGGGCGCGCCGCCGCGACGGCGCGCCCGCGAATCAGATCAACGGATCATGCTCTGCCTTTCGACTCCCGACCTCCTCAGAACTGCCAGCGGACGCCGAGCTGGATCTCGAGCGGGTCGAGGGTGGCGCGGTACTCGCCGTAGCCCGGGTTCGCTGTGAACGGGCAGATTCGGGTTGAGCAGTGTCGGCCCGGCTGAAGAACTCGGCGCTGTCCACCGAGGTCACGTCGTAGTTGACCGTGTTGAAGAGGTTGAAGGCCTCGGCGATGAACTCGAGTCCCGAGCCGCCCTTGAGCCCCAAGGTCCACGACACCCGCAGGTTGAACTGGCGAGAACCGCGGCCCGTCCATGCTGTTGCGTTCCACACCCGGGCACGCGGTCGGAGTTCTTGCCGTCGCCGTTGTAGTCGTAGCCGTAGATCGGATTCCACGGCAGACCGGTGCCGTAGATGTAGGTGGCGCCGATGTTGAAGTTGGCCGGCAACCGGAAGATGCCGGAGAGCACCACGCGGATGTCCTCTGCCCCGCGGCTGCGGGCGAACTCGGCGTCGATGTCCGCCGGGTCTGACGGGTAACCGAAGGGAAAGACCGGGCTGAAGTCATCGGAGATGTTCTTCTTGTCGGTCCAGGTGATCGAGGAGGTCACGACGTGGCCGGCGCCGAAGGTCCCGTTGACGCCGAGGACCGCCGCGTAGTACTCGGAGCGGCCGTCGTTGCCGTAGGTGTTGATCTGGTCCCACGCCGGGTTGAGGCTGCACCGGGTTGGAGTTGCCACGCCCAGTTGGTGTCACGGATCGTGATCTCGTCGTCGCCCTTGGCGTAGATCCCCTCGAGGTCGATGATAGAGACCGGTGTTGCCGAGGGCGTGCGTGAAGCCGAGACTCGCCTGGAGGGTCTCCGGCGCCTTGAGGCTGTCCTGGAGGATGGTCGCGTTCGGCGCCAACGGCAGACCCGAGTGCTGGGGATCAGCCGGGTTGAGCCAGTAGGCCGGCGGGCAGTCCGAAGAAGAGACCGTTGACGTTGGATCCGATCACCCGACCGGTGGTGCCGTTCTGCTGCAGCTCGGTGAAGGCCGGCACCAGCAGATAGCGCCCGGTGAAGAGACCGGCGCCGCCGCGCAGGATGTTCTTGCCGTCATTGCCGATAGTCCCAGTTGAAGCCGACGCGGGGCTGGATGTTGTTCGAGTCGACCGAACGCGGGCCGACCAGCGGCGAGGCGTCGAAGTCCGGGTTGTTGCCCTGGGTGTCGTAGTCGTAGCGGATGCCCATGCTCAAGGTGAAGTTGGGCAGCGGCCGCCAGTCGTCGTTGATGAAGACACCGAAGAGGTCGGTCTTCTTTTTCACATCCGCTGAACCGACGCCGTAGACGTAGACCAACGGGAGGTCGCGGGTGTCGGTGACGTAGAGCATGGTCCCGTTCTGATAGACCGGGATGTCCGACTCGTTCGTCGATGTGCATCCAGGCGCCGCCCACCTTGAGATCGTGAGTGCTGCGGTTGCCTGTCAGGTGCCAGTGGTAGGTGTCCCGCAACTCGAAGTAGCAGCCGTCGCCCTCGCAGATCGCCGACCGTGTTGGTGCCGATCTGGAGGGTGTGTGCCCGATGTGAACCACTCTTCCATGGCGTCGGAGTTGGTGGGCTCCTCGTAATAGCGTTGCCCGCCCTGGATCCGCAGCTCGTTGACCCGGTCGCCTTCGCCGAAGACCTTGGTATGGCCGAACGATCACGTTCCAGTTGTCACGGTTGAGCTGCTGGCCGTGCGACTCGGCGGAGACGCCGCCGACCCGGAAGTTCGTCTCAGGCTGAACTTTTCGTAGACCACCTTGGCAAAACCCGACGCCGATCTGACCGAACTGGAGCGTCGAGGCTGCCGAGAGCGAGGGTCTGATCGAACGGGTCCGGGATGTCCTCGGCATCGTTGACGTACAGGCACCGCCCGGTCGGAACAGGGTCACGTTGTCCTGGCCGATCTGCTCGAACGAGACGAAGTAGTGCATCTTGTCGCGGGAAGATGGGGCCGCCGAGGGTGAAGCCGACCTGGTAGCGTTGGAACTCGTCGTTGCTCACCTCGAGAGCACCGGTCTTCCGCAAGTCCGCGCCGCGGTAGAAACCGAAGACCGTCCCGTGGACGTCGTTGCCGCCCGACCTGGTGGCCACGTTGAGAGCGCCGCCCTGCGAGCCGCCGATCTCGGGGTCGAAGCGCGCCGTCACCACCCGGAACTCACGGATCGCGTCCATCGAGAAGCGTGCGCCGGCGAGAGTCCGAGGGCCTGGTCGGTCAGCTCGACGCCGTCCACCATGAAGGTGGTCTGGCTGGCGTTGCCGCCGGCGCCGACCACCACCGCGCTCTGGATGAAGCGGTAGGCGCCGCGCTCGCGGTTCGTACCCGGCGCGATATAGGCCAGCCGTTCGAACTCGCGCGACGGCACCGGCAGATCCTCGATCTGCTCAGGAGTGATGTTGGTGGACGAGTCGTTCTTGAGGACGTCGACCACCGGCGCCTCACCGGTCACCGTAATGGTCTCCGACATCTGTACCTTCATCGTGAAAACCAACCTTGCGATCTGGCCGATGCGGATCGTGATGTCCCTGTCGGCCGGCGCAAATCCCGTCCAACTCCACGCCCACGTTGTATTCGCCCGGCGGCAACGCCGGGATGATGATGAGCCCGGCCACGTCCGAGACCGAGGCCCGCTGGGCGCCGGTTGCGGTGTTGACCACCCGCCCCGTCACACCCGGCATGGGCAGCGCCTGCTCGTCGACGGTGTTGATCTCGATCGTGCCGGTCGAGACCTGGGCCGCCACGGGCAAAGCCAGCCCCATGCCAGCGCCAGTCCTACCGTCACAAGCACCCTGAGTTGCTTCCGACGTTCCATGGTTCCTTCCTCCTATTCCTTGTCCTCGGGTACCACGCCGCTGTCCTCGCGACGCAGCACCCCGTTACGCAAAATGCGGATAAAACCGTCCACCGCTTGATGGGCGTCCATGCCGAAGTGCATGGGCACACCGAAACACTTCTCCACCGTGTAGAAATAAAAAAGCCACCGGGTCGCCACCATCACCGCCACCAGGGGATCGGCGTCGGCGAGACGGCCCTCCCTGGCAAGCTCCTCGAAGTGCGGGCCGTACTTTTCCCTGAAGCGGTCGGCCATGCTTTCGTAGAAAGAGCGGATGTGGCGGCCCTGGTGCTCGATGACGTCGACGAAGACGAGCAGAATCGAGGCCTTGTTCTCCTCCACCGTGGCTTCGATCGCAGCCGCGAGATCTTCGAGGTCATCGGGGAAATTGGCCCGCGTAAAGACCTTCTGGAGCGGGTTTTCGGGCTCCAACAGCCGGGCCCAGTAATCGTCGATGAGGTTCTGGTAGATCTTTTCCTTGGAGCCGAAGTGGTGGTAGAGGTTGCCCACCGACTGGTCGCAGGCCTCGGCGATCTGACGCATTGAGGTGGCCCCGTACCCATGGGTGGAAAACAGTTCGAGCGCAGCCTCCAGCACCCCGGCGGTCGCGACCTCCGACCTTGCGGCCTGGCGTCCGTTGGTACCTTTTGGCATCTACATAAAAACCGAACGTTCGTTTTGTAAGTTAGGTCGCGCAGAAGCGTTTGTCAAGACAAAACCCGCGTCGGCTGTCGAGTCGCAACAAGATGTTCAGACTGGGCTATGGGCTATGGGCTTTGGGCCTTGGGCTGTGGGCTCTTGGGCTCTGGGCCGTGGGCTGTGGGCTCTAGGCTATGGGCCTTGGGCTATGGAGTGGTGGCAGGTCCTTCAGGGCCCGCCACCACCATGGCCGACTTCAGCCCTTTGAGCTCCGAAGGAGCGGCAGAGAATAGCCTGGGGCGTCAGCCCCAGGGACAGGTATCTAAAAAACAGACCAGCCCCGGAGGGGCGGCAGGCCTCGCATCTGCCGCCCCTCCGGGGCTGGTCTGAAACAAATTCTCGCGACCCTGGGGCTGACGCCCCAGGCTACAACCTATCGCCGCTCCGCGGCTCGCTCGACCGTCGCTTGCCCGAAAAGCGGAGGGAAACTTTCAAACGTTCAACGTTCTAACGTTTCAACGTCTTCTTCCGCGGTCGCCCGGTTTTGCGTGCGGCGCGGGCGTCGGGTTTGACGCCGACCGGCAGAAACTGCAGCTGCATCGCCTCGAGGTCCACCCTCACCAGCCGAATCTCGATGGCATCGCCCAGACGCCACACCTTGCCCGTTCGCTCCCCCACCAGCCGGTGGTGGCGGTCGTCGTACTGGTAGTAGTCGTCGCCGAGCTCGGAAATGTGGACCATTCCATCCACCGAGATCTCGTCGAGACGGACGAAGAGCCCGAAGTCGGTCACCCCGGAGATGTGGCCCGCAAAGACCTCGCCCTCCCGCTCGCGGAGGAAGATGATCGTCTTCCACTCGACCGCGGACCGCTCCGCCGCTTCGGCCCGGCGTTCGGCGGCCGAGCACGACTCGCCCAGTTCCTTGAGCTCGGCTTCGACGACGTCCCGCTTTTCACCCTCCCGCAACCGCCCATCGTGGTTGAGCTGCCGCAGCATCCGGTGCACCACCAGGTCGGGGTAGCGCCGGATCGGCGAGGTGAAGTGGAGGTACTCCTCGGTGGTCAGGGCGTAGTGACCCCGCGGTTCCGGGCTGTAGAGCGCCCGCGCCAGGGTCCGCAACACCAGCATGTCAATCAACCGCTCTTCGGGCCGGCCGTCTGCCGCCTCGAGCAGGTCCTGCAGCGCCGACGGCTCGAGCGACCGCGAATCGCCCTTGAGCTGGAAACCGAGATCCGTGACCACCTGTTTGAGTTCCTCAACCCGTGACGGCTCCGGCTCGTCGTGGACGCGGTAGAGCCCCGGTTGGTCGGCCTCCATCAGGATCCCCGCCACACACCGGTTGGCAGCGACCATCAGCTCCTCGATGAGTCGGTGGGCGCGATTGCGGGCCGCCGGTTGGATCGCCACCACCCGTCCCTCGGGATCGAGGATCAGCTCGGGCTCGGCGAGGTCGAAATCGAGGCTGCCGTGCTCACGACGCGCGGCGCCCAACCGTTTCGCCGCCTCGGCCAGCAGATCGAGCGACTCTGCGAACGAAGCGGTCTCGGCCGGCCATTCGACCCGCGGCAAGGCCAACCACTCGGCCACCTCGTCGTAGGTGCAGCGGCGGCGCGACCTGATCACCGAATCGTAAGTCGATGTCGAGGTGATCCCGCCCTTGCGGTCGACGGTGAAACGCGCGCTGAAGGTCAGACGATCGACATCCTCGCGCAACGAACACAGATCGTTGGACAGCCTCTCCGGCAGCATCGGCACGCACACACCCGGCAGGTAGACCGAGGTGCCGCGCTCGCGCGCCGCGTCGTCGAGGGCGATGCCGGGGCGGACGAAGTGACTGACATCGGCAATGTGGACCTCGACCACAATCGCGCCGTTGTCGCCCTGCCTCGCGCTGACCGCATCGTCGAAGTCCCGCGCGGTGGCGCCGTCGATCGTGATCGTCATCTCGCCCCGCCGGTCCTCGCGGCGGGCGATCTCTTCGGCCGAGATCTCACTGGGCAAGAGTTCGGCTTCCTGGAGGGCCGCGGCGGAAAACTCCGTCTCGATGCCGTTGAGCCGCAGGACAACGCGTTCCACCACCCCCGGATCCTCGACGCGACCGAGCCGCTCCAACAGAACGCCGCGGGCGTGTTCGCCCTGCGAGTCGACCGTGTCCAACGAGATCACGACCATCTCGCCTTCGGTCGGCTGCCCTTCCACCCGCGAGCCCGTCGGCGTCACCTTGAACCGCATCCGACGATCGAGCGGCCGCACGTGCGGGCGTCCTCCGCCCACCATCCACCGTCCGACAACCTCGGTTCGGCTGCGCTCGATGACCTTCACCACAACCGCCTCGCGGACGCCGTCCGCGCGGGCCTTCTTGCGCGGCTTCTCCAACCGCACGAGGACTGTGTCGCCGTCAAGGGCCCCGCGGAGACCACGTGGCGGCACCCGCACCGGCGGCCCCGGAAGACCCGGCGCCGCCAACTCGACGTGGCCTCCCGGCACCCGCCGCAGCCGGCCGCTCACCAGATCCGAAGCCTCCGGCACGAAGTAGCGCTTGCCGCGACCCAGCACCACCAACCCGTCGCGCTGGAGTTTCTTGAGGACCGGGCGCAGCAGGTGCCGCGTCTCGGATCGGTCCATTTCCTGTTCGGCGGCCACCTGGTTGACCAGCTGCTGGATGGTCAGGCCCTTCTGTCCCCGTTCGTGGATAGCGGCCAGCACCCCGGCCGCGTCGATTTCATTTTCTCTGTTTGTTGCTGCCATGGTTGCTATTGAAACACACTGGAGTCAATTTTGAATTTTGAATTTTGAATTTTGAATTCCCGGCTGCCCGCCCGGCACGCGAGACGCGTGCCCCACAAACCAATTTGTTCTGCCGGGGAAATTGTGGGGCAGCCGTCCCGGCTGCCGTACGTTTGGCCGCCCAGATTCAGCTTCATGCCGGACTCTGCGCGCCGGCCAGTTTGTTGTAGAGCCACGCGAAGATCGCGCCGCCGAGCAGCCCGTCGACGAAGCCCCAGGCGCTACCGATGATGGCCCCGGACCAGCTCACGGTGTAGCCGTAGTAGATGGCCGAGAAGTTGTCCATGAAAGTACACAGATCGTTGCGCAGGACCATGAAAACGGTCATCAACAGCATGGTCAGCGACCACAGAATGCCGCAGGTCAGGGCAAACGCCTTGATGTTCAAACGCATCGCACATCCTTCTTTCTGGAGATTTCTCTCGAGGAGGATTCTCCGCGCCACGATAACAGCATCCGACGTTCGTCAGGAGGGCATTTTCAGACATTTGGACAGTCGCTGGCCTTGACGCTCCGGCCACCCTGATCTACCATGCACCCCCCGCTTACGTGCGAAAGTGGCGGAATTGGTAGACGCGCAAGATTCAGGTTCTTGTGCCCGCAAGGGTGTGGGGGTTCGAGTCCCCCCTTTCGCACCACAGCAATTCAGGGCCGCTCGCATCGGCGAGCGGCCCTGAATTGCATCTTCGCCTGGGTGCCACATTCACCATTGCGCCGTTGTCATCGTCGAGAAATCGCGGAGTCGAGACCGTCGAGCCGCGTGGCGTATTCCGGGTCATCGGGTTCACGTCGGAAATCGAAATCGGAAATCGTGCCAAGTATCACAACCTCACAACCAGGGTTTTGGCGGACCCTGGTGCCAATTCCCCTGCACCCTCCCCTATGCCTCAATCCGGTTTCCTTACAGCTTCGGCTCGCGGGCGCCCTGTGATTGTTAACTTGTGATACCTGAGCCTCCTGCAAAATTCACATTCAAAGGCGGGGCAGGCCCCGCCACTACAAGGGAATTACCTTTGTGGGTAGGGGCGGCATCTGTGCCGCCCGACCTCGATCAGGCGCGAAAAGTCCGATTTCGGCGGAAGATTTCGAATTATGCAAGAGGCTCACCGAGCACCCATTTATTTGGCACCGATTCGGGACTTCAGTGAAGCCGACTGATCATCACTTCATGTGACGCATCTTCTCTCTGATGCGCTTCTCCCACTTCTCATACTCGTCATCACTGAGCGCCTTGTCGAAAGTGAGCTCGAACGGTCGGTAGAGGTCGCACGTGATGCCCATCTGCGAGGTGCTCGAGGTCATCTCCCCCGTGATGCGCTCCGGACTCTCGATGGTCCAGATGACATCGATGACCATGTCGACCCCCTCCTCCTCACTTTCAAACGTGCCTTTGTAGCCACAACCGTCGACCCGTGTCATCAGGGCGTCCGCCTCCTTCTTCGTCGTGCTGTCGCCGAAAAGGCTCGAGCAGTCCTCCTCCATGACGAGGATGATTCCGTTGTCGCGCACCGGCTTGAACTTCCGGTTCATGACGAACGCTCCCTTACAGTCCATCGAGCCCTCGAGGTTTTGCGCGTTCCAGCGACCTTCCTTCGGGCAGATGCAGTCGACTCCGGAACGCGCTACAACTGCGTCACGCTTCGACAGCACGAACTCACAGGTCACCGTTTCGGATTCCTCGATGCGAAAGATCGCCGCACCGTTTTCCAACTTACCGATGCTGGGGTTGGGGCTTTTCTGGTCGTCGCAACGGATGTCGGTCAGCGTATAGCCGGCGGTCGCGGCCTGCGGATCGACCTCCGACAGCTTGGAAACCTGATTCCCCACCGCCATCCCTTCCGCGGTCAGAGTGCCCTGTCCCCCGCTCGTCAGGACCAGGTCTCCCTCGGGAACGCCGGTGAAGGTGAAGGTGCCGCCGGCGACGAGTTCGGGCTCGGTCACTACCCGCACGATGGCGGTGCCGGTCCCTTCGGCGGCGGCGGCAGCACCCGGTCCATTTTCAGCCCCCGTTGTTTCCTGTCCCGGCGACGGCTGCGCGACGAACAGAATGCAGCCTATCGATCCGATCAGGGTTGCGATCAGTCGGCGGTTCATCATGCATCTCCTTCTCATGTTTGCTCATGCCAACAATTAAGTACGGTTCATTATGCCCACAGCCCGTATCGGTATCGGTACCGGGTCCGGAGTTCCGCAGTTACGACAAACTGTCGGTGACAGGAGGAACTTCCTCAACTTCAGTGGTGCCAGCAAACAAAGTTATGAAAGTTTCTCCTGGCACCTTGGCAAATTCATTTCAGTATTGAATTCTGACTTCTTATGGATTATATTCCATCCGTAGGGAGTCCACCATGTCGAACTTACGAGTCGCCAAAGACATCGTCCCGTTGAGTGATTTCAAGGCTCGAGCGTCGGAACTGCTCAAGCGGCTGGCCGAAACCGGGGCACCCATGATCATCACTCAGAACGGCCGCGCGGCCGGCGTGCTCCTTTCCCCCGCCGAGTTTGACTCGCTGACCGAACGCGTCCGGTTCGTCAACGCAGTCGCGAGGGGTCTCGAAGACGCCAATTCGGGCAAGGTCGTCACACACGAAAGCATGGTCGCAGAGGTCCAAACGAGATACGGCGACCAGGAATGAAGACCACAGTTCTGTGGTCCGAGCGGGCGCGCCTCGACGTGCTTGAGATCGGCGATCTCATCGCCCGCGACAAACCGCAGGCGGCTGCAAAGTGCGTGGGGAAGATTCTGCATGCGGTCCAGCGCACGGCGGTCTTCCCAGCCTCGGGCCGAATCGTTCCCGAAATCGATCGATCCGACATTCGCGAGGTCGTATTTGAAAACTATCGCATCGTCTACCAGCTCAGCGAAACCACGATCATCGTTCTCACGGTTTTCGAAAGCCACCGGTTAATCGACGGAACCCTCACTGAACAGCCGGACACCCCGTAACCCGCCCTGGTATCAGCAGCTATAGAGCTCCAATTGCGGAACTGCGTTCTGGCACCTTTTCCTGGTCAGGCCGTCGCGGTCAACGGCCTCGGGAGGCGGTAGTCCCAGGCGCAAAAGCCGTCGCCCTTGAGGATCGAGTGGGTGATGGTGCAGCTGGTGAACTCCATCCCGAGGATCGGCTCCCAGAACTGGCGCGCCCAGCCCGCGGCGCGGTAGCAGAAGATCGGGTCGACCTCGGGGTTTTCGGCCTCGCGGATCAGGTTGCAGAAGCAGAAGGCCTGCCGCTTCTCGCGCTGGGTTGTCGCAGCGTCGTAAGCCGCACGATCTCGCGCCACCTTGCTGACGTGAAGGGTCGTGCCGTCGCACCGCGGCGGGTCGAGGAAACCTCCGGTCGGGGTCGTCGCGAGCTTCGCCTCCTGGGCCTCGAACACCGCGTTGATGTCGCCGGTGGCGTCGTAGATGGCCTTGTACGCGGCAACTTCCTCCGGCGGCCGCACCAGCGCCACCCGGGACAGGATGTCGAATTGCTGATCGGGGGTGCTCCGCGCCTTGAGCCGCTCGATGCTCTGGCCGACCCAGGCACAGCGCGGATCGACCGGGGTGTGCGGCGTCAGCGCCTCGCCCCCCTGCCAGATCGCGGCGGCCGCGGCCGGTCCCAGCACGCGTTCGAGTTGGGCGCGATAGACCTCCGGCCACGCGAGAAAAGACGCCATCACCTGCACCGGGCCGCCCGGCGATTGCCCCGGGCGATGCCCGTCGTACACCTCCACCAGTTCGAGCTCGGGCGACAGGCCCCTGGTTCGCATGTGGGCGAACAACGAGCCCATGGTCTCTCCCAGGGTTTCCGTCGGCCCGTCGTGGAGGCGGCTGAAGAAGTGCATTTCGCGCAGGGTGTGGGTCGTCACCTCCCCGGTGTTCACCGGCGACGAGACCGGGAACCCGATCTCGGAGTCGTAGCCCTCGACCGGCGTGTCGAACCGGAAGATGTGAGTCAGCGGACCCTCGACCTGGTCGCCGCACGCCGCCTCGAGCATCTCGATCCGCGGTACCAGCTCGGCCCGCTCGGTGATCGGCTTGCGGATCCCGGCGAACAGGGTCGGTGGCCGCACCACGGCCTCGAACCCGCCCGCTGTTCCGGTCTTGCCCGCCCCGGCGGCAGCCTGGTCCCCGCGCAGGGGCGCTGGGACCGCAGCCCACGCCGCCGCGCCGATCCCCGCCGCGATGAAGCACCTTCGATCACACCCGCCACTGCATCCCAGCCTCATAAGTCCCCCAACCCGGCGACGCCGCGGGACCTCGCGACCGGTGTCGGCGAACCGACCGTTGCCCGCGGATCGTCACTTCTCTGGGCAGGAGTACGAACCTGCGGGCGGTGGGTTTCCCCGAAGACCAGCCCCAAATCGAAATCGGGGCATCGGTGCGGGTGATCTCCCACCACACTTCCTGGACCCCAAGGGCCGGCGCCACCGGCGAGCCCTGTCCGCCCTGTGTACAGAATTCTGGTTATTGTCCACCCAGGGTATTGCTATCGTTGTACAAGTGTGCAATCGTGCGGATATGAAGACTCCATATCAAAAACGTCCGGCGGCCCGATTCCTCAATAGCGTCTGCTTTGCCGCGCTGCTCGTGCCAGCCCTGACTGGTGCAACGCAATCACAAACCTTTACCGATCGCTCGACGTGGGAGGCGGCTGTCGGGACCCCGTCGACGGTCATCGATTTCACGACTCGCGACGACGGGTGCCTGGTGACCTTTCCCTCCTCGGACTCCGCGTACTCACCGATCCACCTCCGGGGCGCGGAGTTCGTCGGTGCACGCACCTACTGGAACCTCTCGCTCTACGTGTTCCCGGCCCAGGGCCTGCGGGTAAACCTCCCCGCGGGGACCTCCGCGTTTGGAACTGATCTGTCCCCCTTCTATCTCTCGGCCGGGATGTACACCGTTCGACTGTCCACCGGCGAGGTGTTCTCCGTCACCCCTTCATTGGTGGCTTGGACAGTGGGACTTTTTCGGCGTCGACAGTCCGGTCGACATAGCCTGGGCGGAATTCTCATACGACACCACCTATATGGTCCTGGACAACTTCGCCTACCTGCCGGGTCAGCAGAAACTCTCCATCGATATCAACCCGAACAATGCGAACAATCACGTGGACGCCCAGGACACCGGGAAGCTCGCGGTTGCGGTGTTCGGCTCCCCTACGTTTGATCCGCATCAAATCGACCTCGCCAGCCTGCGTCTGGGTGCAACCGGCCAGGAAGCGGCCCTCGCCGGCAAGGGTTTCAAGGACGTCAATTCGGACGGCAACGTCGATCTCATCGCACGGTTCACGGTTGCAGACATCGCGCTGACCTGCACGACCAGACAGCTGATGCTCACGGGCACGTTGCTGAGTGGACAGGTGATTGTCGGAACCGACCAGGTCCACGTTGTGAACTGTACGCCGTAACGACAACAAGAAAGGGAGGGGGGTGAACCCCTCCCTTTCGCGGAGAACCTTCGGGCGGGTTGGTCCCGCCCGTTTTCTTGCGATTCGAGCGACTTATTCGTCTTCGACGACCTCGAGACCCGTGTCGTCCATCGCCATTCTGCAGCCTTCCGAGACCTCCGCCTTGTGCTCGAGCAGGCAGGTCGCGACCTGACCCTCGCCGAGCTCGACGTCGGCGCAGAACTCCATCAGATCGCTCTCACACGCCGTCGCAACCTCAACCACCGCATCGACGAACGCCTCGAGCTCCGCAACGCCTTTGTAGATCGCCCAGCTGCAGCCACCGGAGAGTTTGTCCTCGTGGGCGTAGGCGCAGGCCAGAAGCCGGCCTTCACCCGGGGTCACCTGACTGCAGTAGGTCTCGATCTCCATCGCACAGGCGGCCATCACCTCGTCGACGATTTCCTGTTGCGCCCAGGCCCCGGGCACGCTCAACAACAAAGCCGCCACCATTGCCACCATCACGTTTCTCTTCATTTTTTCCCCCGTTTATCGGTCGTTAGAAAATTCCGATCCCTCGGACGAATACCGCATGGGAACATATCACGACTCGGTCGCAGCACCCACCTTCCAGGAGGTGAAAATATGGCGACGCCGACGCCGCCACCCGACGCTCAGGAACTCGCGCACGCCTGTGTCAGAACCGCCTCGATCCGTTCGCGGCCGTCGCCGTGGAACTTGAGAAAACGAAGTCCGATGCCGTCGACACCGCCGCGCTCGGCAACCGCGTGCCGCACGACCCAGGCCTCTCCCGACACCATTTCGCCGCCGCCGTTGGCGAGGAACTCGAACGACACCATCTGTCCGATCTCGAGGGTCGTCCCGGTCTGCAGCAACATCCCGGTCACCGACACGTTTTCCGTGCGGCCGATGATCTCGACCGTCCCATTGTCGAGGACGGTGGTCAGCCGCGCCTTGAAACGAACGGCGGCGCGCGGTGCGACATCGAGGAGGTCGGCCACGTGCTGATCGATGATCTCCTCGGTCATGTCGAGAGTCACGACGCGGTTGACGCCGCGGCCGATGAGACCGCGCGCTTCCTGACCGGCGCCCGGTCCGGCGACCACCAAGAGGGAGCACACACGGCTCGCGCAACCCCGAATCCGAAGCCTGCCGACCAGGTCGGCGAGCCCGAGCCGTTCGGGCTCGGCATCGAAGATCACCAGGTCGAAGGGCTTCGTGAAAGCGAGCGCAACAGCCTCCTCCGGCTCGGTAATGTGCTCGATCTTGACGTGGTGGCGATCGAGGACCGGGGCAATCGCCTTGAACGGGCCGCGGCCGATTCCCGCCAGGAGCACCGTCGAAATCTTGTCAGTCACTATCCCTCTCCAGACCCCGGAACCACGGCCAGCAGATTCTGCGAATCTGCGACACACTATAACCGGTTTCCGTGGATCATATTTTGGAGTCGGGGTTCCGATGTACTCACCCTGGATTCGGATGGAGACTCGACTCCCGACCCACGGTCAGTCGCCGGGAGAGTTTTTGACCGGACGGACGGAGCCACCGCTGACGCGTCGGTAAAGGACCTCGATGGGCAACGACACCGCGATCATCGCCGCCCTTGAAATTAACCCGCGTTTCTCACCATCTGTCGACTGCGGCCGACGATGCATCCTACCCAGACATGCTTTCTCACCTTGGGGTGCTCAACGTACTGCACAGTACGCCTCCGCGCCCCAAGGTGAGAAAGCAAGCCTGGCCACGGCGCCTCGTCGCCCTCGTGACGAAAGCTGGTGAGAAGTGCGGGTTAAAGCGGACGGCGCCGATGCGCCGTCCGCCCCATCATCTTCGTCGGTACGGTCTACTTGACCAACTCGATCTCGCCCGGTCGCCAGGTCTTGTCGAAGAACGAGGGCAGCGGGCTGTAAAGCCGTATGATCGTGAACCAGCCTTTCCCGGGCATGGTCTGGATCCAGTTGCCACGGGCGACGCCCTGCGGCTGTTGCGGACCGAAGTACACCGTCGTCGTGCCGTCGGTGTTGGTCTCGGCGGCGGGCGACGGGTAGCTCTGGCTGCCCGCACGGGGATATTTCTGCGGTGTCTGCAGCATCGAGCGCGACTGATTGTCGTACACGGTGAAGGACCAGAAGGCCCGCGCCGGGATGTCCTTGGGCAGGGTCACCTTGTAGGTCCTGGCGCCGTCGAAGGCGTTGCCGTCGGAGTCCAGGAAGCCCATCAGATACTGCGACCCGACTCCCGGGATGCGCATGATCATTCCCGGCGAGTCGAGGGTGTAGGCGTAGTAGAACGCAGTCCGTGAGTCGAGCGTGCGCGCGCCGGTCGGCGGGTAGGGCTTGAACATGCCGTCCTCGTACGCCGGCGGCGGCGTCTCGAAAAGGGCCCCACCCTCGAACAGCATGTTGCCCCAGTTCGAGCCCTCGTAGTAAGCCCACTCCGGGTGCGCCTGGGCGAAGCGCCACTGCAACGAACGGCCGACGGCCTGGCCGACCGCCGCGGCGTCGGCGAGGATCTTGCGCTCACGAGCGTCCGGATTGAACGGTTTGCCGTGGACGATACCGATGGCGGCCAGCTGCCCGGCGAGCTCGACGTCGTAGCTGGTCGCGGGCTCGTTCTGGACGTTTTCGTTGATCATCTCGAAGAAGCCGAAGTCGCTCGGCGGGATGGTGTTGAAGGACAGCCCGGTGCCCTCGATGAACTTCATCTCGGGGATCTTCGGCTCGCCGGCAAGCCGAACCGTGCCCTCCAGCGCTTCCGCGATGGGGGTGCCGAAGCTGCCCGGCTGATAGGGATAGATCTTGAGGTTCTGTTTGATGTTGTCCACGGCCGGCTTCGGATCGTTGCCGTTTGCGATGAACGCCCGGGCGGCATAGAGGATCAGATTCGTCTTGGAGTGGGCGATGAAGTAACCGCCCTGAGGCAGGGTCCCGTCATAGCCGGGGCCGACGATCAGGTATTTGCCGCCGAGCCCACGGTCGGGCCCGGGCTTGCCGATATCGATGACCCATTGGAACCACATGTCGTTGACCGCCCCGAGCCCGTCCGACGGCTGCTCGATCACCATCGGCCCCTTGCTGAGATCCAACCCGGCCAGGTAGTAGACGGTGTCGGCGTTGGGCGTCAGGAAAAGCGAATGCGAGTCCATCAACTCGGAAAAGATGACGACGTCGTTGAAGTCGGCGCCGATACTTTGAAAGCCCTTGACCAGGGCCAGCGCCGAGGCGCCGCGGAAGCTGTTGTTGTATGCGTTGAGTGCGCGGGTGAAGAGCAGGGTGTCGTAGACCTTGGTTGCGGTCTCCGCCGTCGGTACCCCGTCCGCAAACTCGAGCGTGCCGATGCTCGTCTCGGTTCTGTCCGGCGTGGTGATTTCTTGCGGCATCTTGCTGAAGGACTGTGCCGACGCCGGCGAGACCATCGCCAACGCGATGCACGCCGCAATTGCGGTGAGACCTGCGATTTTCTGTTTCATGAATTCCTCACTTTCCTGGTTGGTCCACACAGGCCCCTGCGGCGAAGGCTGGATGCGCATGACCGTCGGTGAATAGAAAACCGGTGTTCCTCCGTGAGGGAACACCGGTGAGAACGGTCAGCCGGTCCTAGTGCTTTTCTTTCTTTTCTTCCTGCTTCCACTCTTTTTCGAACGTCTTCGCCTCTTCCTTGGTCATGATCTTGAACGGCACCCTGACAATGCTCTCGGCGAACTGGACGTCGAAGTTGTACTGGCCGAGTTGGATGCCCTCGGGCACCTGGAAGTAGACCCGGCCCATGCAGGCGCTGCGATCGTCAACGGTGACCTCGTCGAAGGACAGGTTGCCCACCCGTTGATCCATGTTGCCGAAGAAACCGATCCGGCACGGCCGGGTGCGGCCGTTCGGGAAGTAGTTGATCGACTGCGACTCGATGTTGGCTCTCGCGTTCATCGCGTCGAGGGTGGCGTGGCCGCTCATGTACTCCTCCTGGGTGGCCATCGAGATGACCTGGTCGCCGGGAGTCACGAGCTTGATCTGGTCGCGGGTGATCTTCTGGTCCTTGACGCCGTTTTGAACGGTCAGCCCGATGTCGAGCAGCATCCATTTTTCGTTCACCGAGCCGTTGGCCGTGGTGTAGCCGAGCACCACCCAGCCCTCGTCGTTCTCGGCGACCCGGACAAACTGGCCCTCGATGCCGGTCTTTTCGCCGGCCTGGGCCGCGGTTTCATCGCCCGCGACCGCCAACCCGCCGAAACCGACCATCGTCAGCACCACCACAGACGCCAGGACTTTGCGGGAATACTCGTTCTTCTTCATGACTCTCTCCGTTTCCTTTTGGTCTTTCAATACGGTGATCGCGGAATGCGTCACCGCCGATAATCTGTCGTCCTGCATCACTTCCCGAGGAACTGGATGTTGAGCCCGGCAAAGACCGTGAACTCGGGCTGGCCGATGCCGTCGTGGAGGATCGTCCACTGGGGCTCGATAAAGATGTTGTAGACCGTGTTCCCGTTCTTGATGACCTGGCCGATGCCGAGACCGAAGGGGACGCTGTACGTGTCGTTCTCGAGGTTGAATGCCCACACCGGTGCGCCGCGAAGATAGGTGCCCTTGCCGAGTTGGAACATGTAGAAAGGCTGTAGAGCCATCTGGCTGACGTCGTCGTCACCGGAAATGGATGCTTGATAGGTCACCAGACCGCCGAACTGCACCCTGCGCGATTTCGCGTTGAAGTACACCACCGCCGCTCCGGCATCCCAGGTGTCCGTGCCGAGGGCGTCGTTGGTCGCCGTCGGGAAACCGAACAACGGCCCGACGCCGAACTGGACGGGCGACGACGGGTCGGAGATGAGGTAGGCGAGGAAGGCGTTGGCGTTGCCGAGACCCGACACCGGGTCCGGCGCCTCGGCTGTCGGAAGAGTGGAGATCGGCAACGAGGCCCGCAGCAACCAGCGGCCGAACGGCTGCACATATCGCAGCCAGGCAATGTTGGCGCTGTCGTCGGTGCCGTAGAGAGAGGAGTAGTAGTAGTTCTGGATATTGAAGGCCACCATGTTGGCGAGCGGGTTGTTGGCGTTGGCGAGAACCTTCGCTTCAGCCGCCGCAGCGGCCTCCGCGTCGTCACCTTCGGCACCAGCCGGCAGGGCGAACAGGACCATCAACAACATCGTGGCCAGGGCTGCCGCTCGGATCTGGAGCCGGTGACTCATGAGACCTTCCTTTCGGTTGCATCACGTGGTACATCACCAAAGTTGTCAACGCCGTGAAGGCGGGATTATTCCACAGACCCCGCCCCGTACGACGTTTCTTACCCGGGCTTCATATCCAAAAAACGCCCCCTTCCGCTGCGCAAAGGGGGCGCTCGATGCCTCGAAGGGTTCAGCCCGGGTTCAGCTGGTGATCAGCTCCATGCCGCAGGCGCAGTTGCCGGGCTCGGTGGACACGAAGTTGCAGGTGCACGAACCGCCGCAGTTGCAGAAGTAGATGCCGCTGCCCTCGAGGCTCACCCGCCGGATCGCGGTGCCGCACGAGCACGTGGTCTCGTCGTCGGCATTGATCGCGCAGGTGCAGTCGCCGGCGCAACCGCACACCAGAGCCTCGTTGCCCTCGACCTTGACCATATGGGCCGCCACAAGCTCGGTGCCGCACGAGCACGTGCCGGCCTCGGCGCTCACCGAGCCGCATTCGCACTCGGGCCCGCAGTTGCAGGTGAACAGGACGTCGTTGCGGGCCATTTCCACGTCTTCGGTGACGACCTCGGCGGGTACCGTCTCCACCACCATTTCAGTCTCCGTCACCGGCTCCGATTGGCCGCAACCGACCACCGCGACCATCGCACAGCACACGAACAACACAAGAAACGTCTTCTTCATGGGTACTCCTTCGCGCCCCGGCCGTCACGTCCGGATGTGTCTCAGGTACGCGGCGGGGCAGATCGGGACACATCTTACAGTGGATTTCGATCCGGTAGGGCCAACCACTACCCATTTCCGACCCCTGGCAAAGACCAACGGAAGTTCCTCACGCCGGTCGTCAAGCTGTCTTACGGGCGCAGCCGTCGCGGCCAGCCGCACATCGTGGATCGAAAAAGCCGGGTGGTGGGATCACCGGGATGGACTCGACTGATCTCTGTCCGGTGATAGACTGTTTCGAACGTGGCCAGACCACCAGGAGCGCTCGCCGGGCACCCTCTTTTTTGATCCTGCCAATCGAAAGGGCGCGGCACAATCGACATGCTTCCACTGATTCTTGTTCACAACAGGGGCAAAAAGAGTTCCGGTTGGACCCGCCGCGCGAGTCAACCAACCCCAGTCATTGGAGATGCGGCTATGACGACCCACCCGGGAAGGCGCGCGAAGACGGACCGCACCTGGAATGTGAACGTTTTGACCAGCCTTGCGCTCATTGCCGCCTGGCTCGTATCAGCGACATTTTCCACGGCCGCCACGGTCTCGGTTCCGACCGACTTCGCGACGATTCAAGAAGCCGTGGACAATGCGATCCCCGGCGACATCATCGTGGTGGCCGACGGTACCTATGACGAGAATGTCGACCTCAAGCAGATGGGCAGCGCACTCACACTGCCGGCTGTCGGCGACCTGACCATCAATGCAGCCAACCCTCTCGGCGCCACCGTCAACGGCGGAATGGGTGCGGCCTTCCGAGCCGCCGGCTACTCGGGCAACATCACGCTGAGCGGTTTTGTGCTCGACGCCGACCCCGGCGTTGCCACCGGTGTCCTCTCACTCACCAATATTGACGGCGTCGTCACCGTGCTCGACAACACCTTTGGTCCGGGATACGGAGGAGCCGGCGTTCTGATGGCGGTATCGGGGTCCACCGTCACCACCCTCGAGGTCCGGGGGAACTTGTTCGAAACCCCCGCCGACAACCAGGACGCGGTCGAGATCGAGATCGTGGGCGCGCCGTCCGTCAACTTCATCGCCGAGGGCAACACCTTTACGATGCTGCAGGACGACGGCATCAAGATCGACGTCCAGTCGCCGAGCGGCCCGGCAGGGCCGGTGATCCTCGGTCGGATCGTCAACAACATCTTCAATGCAGCCGCCGGATCGGGGAGCCCCGTCGATATCGACCTGGGTGACGGAGGCAGCAACGGGACCAGTGCCTGGCTGGCGATTGAAGACAACCAGATCACGAGCCCCCTGTCTCAGGCGATCCTGATCGACGTCGAAGGCGCTGCCACCGGAACATCCGTGATCATCCGCAACAACCAGATCTCCGACCCCGCCGGCAACGGCATCTTCATCGATGGGGGCTCGGCCTCCGCTGACATCGTCGCCAATCTCCTGATCGACGCCAACACGGTGGCGGGCACCGGATCCGGAGCCGGAATCCGGGTGCGCCCGCAGGACGCGTCGACCGGCGCCGGCGGTCTCTGGAAGGTGGTCCTCACCGGAAACACCATCACCAGCCCGACTGGCGAGGGCATTCTGATCGACGCCGACGCAACCAACGGCGTCTACACGTTGGACCTCGACATCTCCGGTAACACCGTCCAGGCCCCTGCCACCTCCGCATACCAGATCGATCGGGCCTTCAGCACGGTCCAACTGGAACAGGGAATCTCGGCCTCGCTCGATCCGGCGACGGTGATCGCGGACAACACCAATGCCGGTACACCAATCGTGGTCAACGGAACCGTCACAGTGGCCGCGGGCGTCATCGCCGCCGAAGACCTTCCCGCCAACCTCGGGGACTTCGTGTGGAGCGACGCCGACGGCGACGGCATCCAGGACGCGGGGGAACCGGGCGCCCACGCCATCCCCGTCGCGCTCTCCGGATCGGTCGCCCTCTCGACCACCAGCGACGTCAACGGCGTGTATCTCTTCCCCGCTCAGCTGCCTGGCTCGTACACGCTCACGGTGAGTCCCCCGGCCGAAACCGAACTTTCGCCCGAAGAACAGGGCGGCGATACCGAACTCGACAGCAACTTCGATCCGGCGGACGGTCAGGCCGATGTGTCCTTCACTCTCGAAGATCTCTCCATCGACGCCGGTCTCAGATCCTTCACACCCGTCAGCATTTCCGGGCTGGTCTTCGAGGACCTCAACGGAGATGGAAGCCCGACCGGCGACCCGGCATTCCCGATGGTGACGATCGAGCTGTGGCGGGACGGCGGCGACGGCGCACCGGACTTCGGCGTCGGTGACGACCTCGCGGTCGGTTCCACGGCCTCCGGCCCGGCGGGCCTCTTCGGTTTCTCCAACGTGGGCGGAGGAAGGTATTTCGTTCGCCAGATCGTACCGGCGGGTGCCGTTCAGACGACGACGCCGGCGGTATTTGGCGTGACAACCGAGAGCGGCGTCGACGTGACAGGTCTCGTTTTCGGCAACATCAGAATCGTCGACATCGCCGTGACCGTGGCCGAGTCCATCGACCCGGTGGTCGCCGGCTCCGGAGCCGGCAATCTGGTCTACACCGTGACCGCCACCAACAACGGACCGGCCGACGCGACCGGTGTCACGGTGTCGGAGGTCCTGACGCTGCCGGCGGGGGCCTCGGTTGATTCCGTGGTGCCCAGCGGGGCCGGGTCGTGGGCCGGACCCACCTGGACCATCGGTGATCTCGCCGGCGGCGCGAGCGAGACATTGACGGTGACGCTCACCGTGGCCGCCTCGACGGCCGCCGGCAGCAACGTCATCGGTTCGACCGCGACCGTGACGGCGTTGAACGAAACCGACACCTCCGCCGCGAACGACACCTCGACCGAAACCACCTCGGTTTCGCGAGAGGTTGATCTCGAAGTTTCGACCACCGAGTCCATCGACCCGGTGGTGGCGGGATCCGGCGCCGGCAACCTGGTCTACACCGTGACCGCGACCAACAACGGCCCATCCGACGCTTCAGGGGTGACTCTCTCCGAGATCCTGACCCTGCCCGACGGGGTCACTGTCGACTCGGTGACACCGAGCGCTGGTTCGTTTGCGGACCCCACCTGGACCCTCGGTGATGTCGCGGCGGGCGCAAGCGAGACCTTGAAGGTGACGCTGACCGTGGACAATTCAACGGTCTTCGGCACCGACGTCATCGACTCCACCGCCACCATCACAGCGGTCAACGAAACCGACACGGTGCCGGCCAACGACAGTGCCTCGGAGTTGACCTCGGTGACGCGAGAGATCGATCTGGTGCTCGACAAGACCGGCTCGCCCGACCCGTGGTCCCCGGAGGCGACCCTTGTCTACACGTTGACGGTCACCAACCAGGGGCCCTCCGACGCCACCGGCGTCGAGGTGACGGACACCCTGCCCGCGTCGGTGACGCTGGTGTCGACCTCCGGCTGTGCCGAGGACCCGAATGGTGTGCCGACCTGCACCCTCGGAGCCATCGCTGCAGGCGGGTCCTCGCAGTACACGATCTCGGTGACCGTCAACCCCGACCCACCGCCGATCATCACCAACACCGCGAGCGTGACGGCCAACGAAACCGAACTCGACGCCGAGGACAACACTGACGACGAGGAGACCACCACCGACACCACGCCGCCGACCGTCACGGCCCTTCAGGCCGACCCGGGTGCCGGCGAACTCGAGGCGTGCCGCACCGTGCTCACGCCGATCAGCTCACTGCGGGTGACCTTCTCCGAAGCGGTGCGAGACCCGCCCGGCGACAGCGAAGGCGACGACGTCACCAACCCGGCCAACTACATGGTCATCGGTGCCGGCCCCGACAACGACTTCTCGACCGCAATGTGCGAAGGACCGCTCGGCGACGATGAGGCGATCCCGCTGACGGCCGTGTCGTACGACGAACCGACCCGCACCGCCACGCTCGTCACCGGCAACCTCCCGAGCTCGCAGGTGAGGGTGCTCGTGTGCGGATCGACCTCCATCCGCGATATCGCCGGCAACCCGCTCGACGGCACCGGCGACGGGACGGCCGGCGACGACTTCGTGCTGACCTTCCGCTCCGATCCTTTCAACACCTTCACGAACGGCCACTTCGACTGCGCGGCCACCGATCTCGACGGCTGGAGCGTCTCGGATCCTGTGGAGATCATCCGCGATGCCGACGATGCCGACGGCTCGACCGCATCGGGTTCCGCAAGGATCATGCAGCTGGCGGCGAACACGCTCTTCGAGATCAGCCAGTGCGTCGAGGTGACGCCATCCGCGCAGTACGACCTGTCCGGTCGCGTGCGTTTGACCACGACCAGCTTCATTTCGTATTCGAGAAGCTGCGAGTTCTACGCCACCACCGTATGCGGCGCGCCCGCGACCGGTCTCGGGAAATCGATCAACAGCGATCTCATGGGTGGCACGGGTGGCACGTGGATCGAGGTCTCCGATACGATGACCACGACCGCCGGCGCCTCTTCCGCACGCTGCGCGTTGACGTTCACGACGCCAGGCGGCCAGAACTTCACGGCGTGGCTCGACGATCTGTTCTTCGGCGACGGAAACCTGATCTTCGCCGATGGATTTGAAAGCGGCGACACGACAATGTGGTCCTTGACCACCCCCTAGAAAGGACCGGTTGGAAAAGCCATGAAAGCGCCATCAAAAATCATCTTCGGGGCCATCGCGGTCGCGCTGATCGTCTACGGAACGGGCTCGGCGTCGGAGTTGGAATTTCAAACGACCTTCCAGCCACACAAATCCTCGCTCAAGGCCCTGCCGCCGATTCCTCCCGCAACCGTCCAGTTGGTGTTGGATGATGATTCGAGCGAAGGGGCGTTTGGCGTCGGTCAACCGACCGCCCAACAATTCCTGTGGTTCAACCGGTTCACGCCGGGTTCGCTGCCGTTCACTTTGGAAGAGATCTGGGTCCTTTTTCCACCCGGCCCCAACCTGTCGGCCGGCGCGCCCGTCGAAGTCGTCGTCTACCACGACCCTGACGGCAACCCGTCCAACGGCGCTGACCTGGTGGCGACCTTCAACGAGACCATCCAGGTGGTTGACGGCAACACCTTCTCGGTCTATCCACTCGCCCCGGGCATCGTGTTTTCCCAACCGGGTGATGTTCTCATCGGGGTCGTGGATCGGTTCGTCACATCAGGCGTGACCTCGGCGACCCAGCCGGCGGCCATCGACACCGGGGCCAGCCAGGGCCGTTCGTGGCTCGCCGTGTGGACCGGCGACCCACCCAACCCGCCATTGCTTCCGCCCGACAACATCCTCTCCACAATCGACGGTTTTATCGGCGGCAACTGGATGATCCGCGGCTTTGGCAGCTCCGTTGCGAACGTGCCCGCGGCCGGTAATCTCGGATTCGCGGTTCTGGTGAGTCTCATGGCGATCGCCGGATTCACTCTCCTCTTGCGGCGCCAGTGATTCGGAAAAAGGACGCATAACCATGCAAGATCCAGACAATCGGTACCAACCCAACAGACGCCAGTTTCTGGTCCACGCCTGCGCCGCAGGCATCGGCGGCGGAATCGCCCTCGCAGCCGGGACATCGGAAGGCGCGGGTGCAACGACCCGGATCGGCCACATCGCCCAACGACCCTGGGAGGAGCTGGTCGGCGACACCTTCTATGCGTGCGGATCGCCCCTCGATGAGGAGGCGCGACCCGCCGTGTTGGTGCTGAGAGACGTGGAACGCCGGCGCCACGACAACTCCACCGAGCTTCCCCCGGGCGTGCCCGACCATTGGTGCTCGTTGATCTTCGAGGTGGCCGGCCCCGCGCCCGTCAAGAGCGCCACGCACATCGTTGAACACACCAGGCTCGGGCGATTCCCGGCATTCATCAATCCACGCCCCGATCCGCGAAGGCCCACGGCAAACCTGTGCGAGATCGGGTTCAACTAGGGGAGACGATGGAGAACACGTTCACTCTCGATCGATTCGGCCCCCACGTCGGCACCACCTTCAACGTGACAATCGGAGAGGGCGAACCTGTGGTGCTCGAACTCATCGAGGCCAAACCGCTCCCGGCACATCCCGGCGCCCCGCGGCAGGACCCCTTTGCACTCATGTTTCGCGGCCCGGGTGGTCTTTTCTTCCCGCAGAACATTTACGCGATCAGCCACCCGCTGCTCGGTACGATGGAGCTTTTCCTCATCCCCCGCCAACCGGATCCCGATGGGAGTTATTTCGAATGCATCTTCAACTGACCGTGAAAATCATGGGGTCCCCGCCCTTTCGCGGCAGTCCGGTTGGAATGACCGGTATCTCGCCGAACCGGCGCGCGCGGCCGGCAACAACCCAGCGCTGACCAAGGGAGAATTCGATGGAACCATACCTCGCTCAAATCGTCATGTTTGGTGGAAATTTCGCACCCAGGGGCTGGGCCTTGTGCGACGGTCAGGTGCTTTCGATTGCCCAGAACTCGGCTCTTTTTTCGCTGGTAGGCACGATTTACGGCGGCGACGGTCGAACCACCTTCGCTCTTCCCGATCTCCGCGGGAGAGGTCCCATCGGACCGGGCACGGGTCCGGGCCTTCCGAATTTCCGCGAGGGCCAGCGAGGTGGCACGGAATACAACATCTTGAATACGACCCAGCTGCCGTCACACACCCACGTTATCCAGTTGAGCGGTACCACCGCCGACGCCGACGCCTCCGATCCGTCCGGGAGAGTCCCGGCACAGACCTCCGAGGACATCTATTCCAGTTCGGGACCCACTACAACCATGACCGGCCCTGTAGTCGGCAACACCGGCGGCAACCAGTCAGTCAACAACATGCAGCCGTGGCTGGCGGTCAACTACATCATTGCGATCCAGGGGATCTTCCCTTCGAGAAACTAGCAACCCCAACAACCCGTCCGTATGACGGGACAGGAGCGGGACACGCGGCCGTCACAGACCAAAGGAGCTCTCGATGGAAGGATTCATCGGCCAGATCATTTTGTTTGCGGGCAACTTCGCACCCCGGAGTTGGGCTTTTTGTGAGGGGCAGTTGCTGCCGATCTCTTCGAACACAGCCTTGTTCTCCATTCTGGGCACCATTTATGGAGGTGACGGCCGCACCACCTTTGCCCTCCCCGATCTCCGCGGCCGGTTCCTGATCGGGCCCGGCAATGGTCCGGGCCTTTCGAGCTACCGGGAGGGTCAGAAAACGGGTGCAATACAAAACTATTTGAATGTCACGCGAATACCGTCCCACACCCATGCAATAGCGTTGAATGGCTCCTCAGCGGCCGCGGATGCCTCCGACCCCACCGGCAGATTCATGGCACAACCCACCGAGGACATCTACGCCGGGTCGAGCCCGGCCAGCGGCATGAGTGGATTGTCGATCGGCAACACCGGCGGCAACCTGCCGGTCAACAACACACAGCCATTCCTGGCGATTTACTTCATCATCTGTTTGCAGGGGGTCTTCCCCTCGAGGAGCTGACCAGTTGACTGATTCAGCTCACACGACGTGGCAGGGATTCGGCATGGCGACACGGGACAGAAGGAGATCGTAATGGAAGGATTCATAGGCCAGATCATGATGTTCGGGGGCAATTTCGCACCCAGGAGTTGGGCCTTCTGTGAGGGACAGCTACTCGCGATCTCCCAGAACAGTGCCCTGTTCTCGATCCTCGGGACGACCTATGGAGGCGACGGCCGTACCACCTTTGCCCTTCCCGATCTTCGCGGCCGGGTTGCAATCCACGCGGGTAACGGCCCGGGGCTTTCAAATCGACCACTCGGCGCCAGGAGTGGCTCCGAATACGAGATTCTGAATGTCACGCAACTGCCGTCTCACACCCACACAGCTCAATTGAGCGGATCCACGGCCGCCGCGGACGCTTCCGACCCCACTGGCAAATACCTGGCACGAGCCAACGAGGACATCTATTCCGGTTCGGGACCGACAACGACCATGGGCGGCGTGACGGTTGGAAACACCGGCGGCAACCAGTCGTTCTCCAACATCCAGCCCTCGCTGGCCGTCAACTACATCATTGCGTTGTTCGGGACGTACCCTTCGAGAAGCTAGCCCGCCACTGCATCTGAAGATACGGATCTACATCCTCGACCACCTCGAACCCGAGCCGTTCGTAAAGGCGAATCGCAGGGTTGGATCTTAGGACGTGAAGAACCACGATCCGATCACCCGCCCCGTCGAGAATCTCGCGAAAAATGGCCCCGCCGATGCCGCGCCCGCGAAACTCCGGCAACAGTGAGATATCGATGATCCGGATTTCTTCGTCGCCCCTGTCGACATAGAGTCTGCCTGCAGGCCCCCCAGCCACCTCTACGATCATGAAGTCCGCGTCGGGATGACCTTCCTGATACGAACGGTGCTGTGAATCAAACTGCTGCGCGAGAAAGATCTCCTTCTGAGGCTCTGACAGCGGCAGAACCGCCAGCTCCTCTGACCGGGTCGTCGAGTAGAGGTGGCGGAGAAAGGGCATGTCGCCGGCCTCGATTCGTCGCAGATCGATGTTTCCGCCCGAGGAGCTGATGTGGAGCCTCACCGTCGTCGATCCTACAGCCTTTCGACGTCACGTCCGGAGTTTGAACCGCTCAACCGGCCGATTCACTTCGAGCAGCACAACTGCAACGACGCCCGATGCTGCCAATTCAACATCCTGACACGAGGTTTCTCCGGAGTATGATCGAGGCCATGCCGCGATCCCGGATCTCTCTTCCCGCCGAGGATGGCCCTCACCAACCCGGCGTGCGCACGCGGCTGCAGATTGCGCGGCAGGTTGGCGCGGTGGCGGCGGCGTTGCTGGCGCAGTTCGCGGTCTCCATGCCGGATGGCTATTTCGGTCCTTCCGACGAAGTGACGCCGTTCGGCGTCCTCTACTCGGCGGGCATCCTCGTCCTTCTGATTCTGACGATCATGGCGCAGGCTCGCCGCGGCCGGTGGGGGCCCTTCGGCGCCATGGCGATCTTCGCCATCAACGTCGGGCTGTTCATCCCACCGTTGATGACCAACCCGGTGATCGCGGGCATCGTCGTGTTGTGGAACTTCTATCTGCTGAGCCGAATCGTGCTTTCGGTGAGGACGCGCTTCACACTCCTCGGCCGGGAGCCGTCCGATCCGGACGACGAGCTCTCCGAGTGGCTGGCCCTCAACGGCCCGGCGGCCCGCCACCTCGTGACGGTCGCCCTTTTCGCCACCGTCGCCGTGGTCGGCTACGGGATCGGCTGGACAGTGCCGGCGCATTCGGTTTGTATCGCATTGCAGATGCTCGCGGTCGGCGCCGCCGCCGGTTTCCTTCGCAGGTTGGCGAAACCCCGACGGTGGTTCGCGTTCGCGCCCATCTCGCTCCTGGTCGCCGCCCTTGGCGCCGCTGCTCGGCCTGAGGTCTCGCTCGCGCTCGCGGCGACCTTCGACGCCGTCATTCTGTTGGTTCTCGCATCCCGCAGTAGCCTTTTTTCGGAGGTGTTGCAGTCCTTCTACGGCCGACCGGCGCTGCTCATTCTGGTCAGCTTCGTACTGCTCATCGGCCTCGGGACCCTGCTGTTGACCTTTCCCGCCGCCTCCACCCACGCCACGCCTCTGCAGCCGGTCGACGCCCTCTTCACGGCGACCAGCGCCGCCTGCGTCACCGGTCTGATCGTTGTCGACACACCGCATGACCTGTCCTTCTTCGGCCAGCTCGTAGTTCTTCTCCTGATCCAGATCGGCGGTCTCAACATCATGGTCCTGTCGACCTTTGCCGCCCTCCTGCTCGGGCGCGGGCTCGGTCTGCGCGGCGAGCAGGCGCTCGGGGCCATGCTCGACCTGCCGTCGGTGGCCGCCGCCTACCGCCTGATCGGCTTCATCGTGGTCAGCACGTTGCTGGTAGAGGGCATCGGCGCGACGATCCTCGGCGCAGTCGAACTCGAGCGAGGGGCGTCGCCGTTGACCGCCGCCTGGACGGGCATCTTTCATTCCGTCTCCGCCTTCTGCAATGCCGGCTTCGCCCTCTACTCGGACTCGCTCGTAGGGTTTCGGGAACAGCCAGTGGTTCTCCTGGTCATGGCGACCTTGATCACCCTCGGCGGCCTCGGATTTGCGGTGCTCGCGTTTGCCTGGTTGCGGCTCAAGAGCAGCGCCCACGTCGGTCTCGCGACCCAGGTGCGGATCGTGCTCCTGGCCTCGGCGGCCCTGACCGTGTTCGGGTTTGCGGGGGTTGCTCTCGCCGAATGGAACCACGGGCTGGCCGGTCTCGGCACCGGCGACAAGTTGGTCAATGCGCTGTTCCAGAGCGTGACCTGCCGTACCGCCGGCTTCAACTCGGTGAGCTTCGACGCACTGCAACCGGCGACGTTGATGCTCGTCATGGTGCTGATGTTCGTCGGCGCCTCGCCCGGAGGAACCGGCGGCGGCATCAAGACGACAACCCTGGTGGTGCTGCTCAGCGCGATCCCGGCGATCGCCAGCGGGCGGCAGCAGGTGGTGCTGCTCAAACGTACGATCAGTCTCGAAACCGTGTTCCGCTGCGCGGCGATCGGCGTGGTCGCCGTACTGGTCGTCGTGGGCGGAGCGACAATGCTGCTGGTCCTCGAGAACCAGGCCTTCCTGCCGCTGGTGTTCGAAACCGTGAGTGCATTCGGCACCGTCGGCCTGTCACTCGGCGCGACCTCGACTCTCGAAACGTCGGGCAAACTGGTCGTCATCGTCGTCATGCTCATCGGCCGCATCGGCCCGTTGAGCCTCGCCCTCCTGTTCGGCAGGAAGCGGCAAACCGCCGTCGGCTACCCCGAGGCCAGAATCATGGTCGGGTGAAGGGAGTCTTCCGCATGGTTGGAGAGTTTGCAGTCATCGGTCTCGGCATGTTCGGCAGGATGGTCGCCACGAGTCTCGCCCGCGAGGGCCAGGCCGTGCTCGCCCTCGACATCAACGAGGAAGAGGTCAACCGGATGGCCACCGAGCTTGACGCGGTCGTGCGCGCCGACGCGACCGACGAGGCGGCGCTGCGCGATCTGCGGCTCGATCGGATGTCGTGTGCGGTGGTCGCCATCGGCGCCGAGTCGATGGAAGCCTCGATCCTGGCGACCGCACTGCTGCGCCAGATCGGAGTGCCACGCATCGTCGCCCGCTCGCTCAGCGACCTTCACGCCCGAGTGCTGCGGGCGGTGGGAGCGCACGAGGTCGTGAGCCCGGAAGTTGAAATGGGCCAGCGCCTCGCCTATCGGCTTTCCCACCCCAACGTGCTCGACCGGGTGGACCTCGGCGACAATATCGAGCTTGCCGAACTCGAGGTCCCGGCGCAGTACGTGGGCAGGACTCTGGTGGAACTCGACGTCCGTCGCCGATTCGACATCACCGTGGTCGCCATCCACCGCGGAGGCAAGATCGTCGCCAACCCGAGTCGGGACGAAGCGCTCCAGGCCGGCGAGATCCTCGTGGTCATCGGAAGCTCCGGCGCAGTCGCCCGGTTTGCCGCCAAGGTCTGATCATGAGGCTGGCCACACGCATCCTGCTTGGCTACTGGTACCTGGTGATTCTCCTCGTCATCATCGCGGCCGGCGCAGCCCTCGGCTTCCACACCCTCGGCAGCAACATCGGCAAGGTGCTGACGGAGAACTTCGACAGCGTGCGCGCTTCCACCGCCATGATGGAGTCTCTGGAACGGCAGGACAGCGCGGTCCTCGCTCTGCTCCTCGGCAGGGAAGGCGCGCGCCACGCACTCGAGACCTCGGAAATATCTTTCCGTCAGGCGCTGGGGCGCGCTCGAGCGAACATCACCCTCCCGGAGGAGCGGCCGGTCATCGAGGACATCGAGCAGCGGTTCGCGGCCTTCGCCGCTGCCCGCGACCAGCTGCTGGAGGCGACTCCCGAACAGCCTCTGCGCGCCTACGACGAGGAGACCTTTCCAAAGTTCGAGGCCGTCAAAGCCGGCGTCATCCATCTTCTGGAGATCAACCACCAGGCGATGGTCGAGGCCGACCGGCGGGCGCAGACAACCGCATCCCAACGAGCGACCATCCTCGCCCTTTTGGTGCTGCTGGCGCTGTTCTCCCTGGCTTTTCTGTCACGCGCATTGAACCGGACTCTGCTCGAACGGCTCGACGAGCTGGCGAAGGTGGCGGAAGCGATCGCCGGCGGCGGCTTCGATCGCAGGGCGGCGGCCCAGTACCCGGACGAGCTCGGCGCGGTCGCCCGGCAGCTCAACGCGGTGCTCGACCGCCAGCAAGAGGTCGAGAGCGCCATGGAGGGACGCACCTCGCTCTACCGGGATCTCCTGGTCGGGCTCCTCGGCGCTCTGCCGCGGCCTGCCGCCATCGTCGGTTTCGACGGCAGGATTTTGGGATCGACCCTCGACGCGGCCGCGGACGCCCTGATCGAACAGGCAGGGTCGAAAATCTCCGCGGTCGAAAAATGCTGCAGCGAGACCGAACTCACGACGGAAAACGGCACCGTGGAATTGACGCTGCTGCGCAGTGGTCCCCATCGTCCGCTGGCCTGGCTCGCCAGGTTGCGCGAGTTGCGCTGATTCGGGCGACCGCATGATACAGAATCGCCTCGCCGCCTTTTCTTCACGCTGCTTTCATGAAGCCGTGAAAAATGTGGTTGCGGATTGATTTCGCACGTCAAGAGCGTATCCTGAGCGGCCGCGAGAACTTCATGAATTACGGTGATTGCGGGAATAGAAGAGGCCGCGGTTGTGGTTGAATCAGGGTTAGGTCGGTCTGCTTGGGAGGGCGGCTCGACTCGGAGAGAAATCATGGAAGCTGTATCGTCCCTTGCACACACGGATGACCGGATCACGAAGCTCGAGGCCGAGCTCGCGAATTTCCGGTCGATGATGGACTACGTCCACTGGATCCCGGACACCCTGAGTCTGCCCAACATCGAGGCCTACGGCCAGACCTTTCCCTTCAACGGCGTATTGGGCGGCGACCACATCATCTTTGTCGACTTCAAACGCCGCTACAACCTCGGCGCTCGTATCGAAAAGGCCCTAAGAAAAGGGCAGGTCGAACTGGCCGACCGGCTCGAGCAGTGCCGGGACCGGGTCGGGATCGTGGTCGCCGATTCCACCGGCCACGACATGACCGACGCCCTGCTCACGGCGATGCTCCACCAGGCGTTCCTGACGGGGGTCCTGTACGAGCTCGAGACCGAGGGCCACGTCACGGCCAAGCTCTTCGAGGTCCTCAACAACCGCTTCGCCAAGTCCTCGAGCGTCAGCAAGTTCATCACCATGGTCTACGGCGAAATTGCCAGCAGTGGGACCTTCCGCTTCATCTCGGCCGGTCACCCGCGGCCGCTGGTCTTCTCCGCGGAATACGACCGGCTGGTCGACATCGACCCCGAGCGCATGAAGAACGTGCTGCCCATCGGCGTCTTCCCGACCGAAGGCGACATCGACGAGCCCGCCACCATGGGCCCCCTGCCCCACAAGAAGCGGTTCTCGGTCAATGAGGTCAACCTGATGGGACGCGGCGACATCCTGCTGTTGCAGACCGACGGGCTGTATGAGCACGCCGACGGTGACCGCGCCTACACGCCGCGCCACCTCGAAGCGGCCATCCGGCGGGTCAAGCACCTCTCGCCGAGAGACATCGTCACCGCCATCCGCGACGACATGGTGCGTTTCGCACCGCCGCAGGACGACACCAGCATCGTGATCATCAAGCGCATCGAGTAGGACGTGCCTATTCGGACCGTTCGGCAGCTTGCCGGTAGACCGTGGGCGCCATACCGGTCCAGTTCTTGAACGAGCGCGAGAAACTCGAGATCTCCGAAAAGCCGAGCAGGTAGGTGATCTCGTTGAGGGTCAGGCTGCGATCGCGGATGAATCTCTCGGCGAGCTGTCTGCGGGTGTCCTCGAGGACCTTTTTGTAGGTCGTTTTTTCTTCGCTCAATCGCCGCTGCAGCGTGCGCGGACTCATGTGAAGGGACTCGGCCACGCTCTTCTCGGTCACGTCACCTGACGGGAGGCCGTCGACCAGCCGGGCCCTGACCCTCGCCGCAACCCCGCCGCCGCCGAGTTCTGCGAGGTAATCCGAGATGACCCGTTCGTTCGCGTGCGCCAGATCGGCATTCGCCGTGGACAACGGCTTGCACGCGACCTTGCGTTCGATTTCGATGGCAATCTCGTCGGCGTCGTAGCGAATCGGACAGCGGAAGAACTCCCGGCGAAGCTTGCGGCACCCTTCCCCGGGATGGGTCAGCTCGATCCGGGCAGGATTGAAGTCCGCCCCGTAGGTCAGGCGGCACATGTGAACCACATTGGCGGTGACCGCGTCGATCGCCACTGCGTTCGGCTCCACCCCCGATTCACGGTGAGCCCGCATGACCAACCTGAAACTGCCCCCGGCCTCGGCCAGCTGAAACTCCGCCGCGTTTGAGACCACTGCTGAATAGCGCACCAGACGCCGGAGGGCCTCCTCGAGAGTCGCGCTCGCCAGCCACGCGTAACCGAGACCGTGCCAGGTGGTCGGGTACCACTGCTCCGCCGCTCGCAAACCGAAGCACGGGTCTCCGCTGCGCGCCTGCGCGAGGCACCAGAGACGGGACATCGACGCCAACGGGTAGCGGGCGCCGGGGTCCTTGAGGGCGCCCGGATCCAGACCCGCCTCTCTGAACACCGTGTCGGCGTCGACTCCGTAAGTCCGAAGGCCCTCCCAGATCAGCCTCGCCCACGAGGTGATGGTGGAAAACGGCATTGCAGGCTCCTTCCGCCACCGGCGGCTCGGTCAAAAAGGCGCCGGCAGCCAGGCCCCGTCTCGAAATCGCGAGCCCGACTGACATCAAATGTCAACTATCCGTATTCAAAAATCAAGCCAACTCCGTCCCCACTCGGATCGATGAGAACCCCATATCAGCTCCATATTCGGCCTCGAGCTGTAGTGTCGCGCCTTTCGCTCGGTCGCTGTCACCCTTTGCCGGCAACGGGCACTGGCGCAAAATGTCAACATGTCGGCGCCTTTCGTCAAGCGCTGGAGCAGCCCGCGACCGACACTGTTCCCCGGAGACCACCCATGATCCACGTTGACTCCGGGAGACACGAAATGACCCCCATGCCGCCACAGGTGATCGAACTCATCCTCGAGGAGGGACCGTTCCCCCGGAGCATCGTCAGGAAGTGGCCCGAGGACCTTCAGAACGACTACCTCGAACTGTTGGGGCTCGATCTGCAAACGCTCGGGCTCGACGAATTCCGGCGGATGGGCCGGGCCCTCGGTGAGGCCTACCTGTTGAGCCTCAACCGACCCATCGAATCAGACCCAGGGCTCCTCGCAGCCTGGAATGCGCTGACCGGCAACGCCCTTCCGCCGACGCCGCCCGATTTCGTTTTGACCTGAACTTCTTCCGGTCACGACCGCTGTTTGAAGTAAGTTCAAAACCTCAAGCCGTGACCTCCGGCCTCCGGCGGTCCTCGGTTTTTTCTTCGACCCACTTGATTGTCGGGCCGCCATGCCTCACCATATAGACTTGCTGATGGGAGCAATGGAGGGCCGCAGATGGCTGTGAAGCAAGAGACCTTGTGGTTTGGATACCTGGAAGCCGGCGAGAAAGGCGGCCCGGTGGTGCGCGACGTGACCCTGGGAACCGGCACCCCGGCGACGTTTTATCTGTTCAACCTCAACCGGGGCGCCATTCTGGAGTACCGGAGGGACATCGCGGAACCCAAGCTCCGCGAGTTGACTGCAGAAGAAATGGAAACAATCGAGGACCTGCGCCAGGCCTTCGAGCAGGTGCGCAAGAAATTCACGCCGCGGGAAGCGCGCAAACCGAAACCGCTGCCGCCGACCAGAAAGAAGGCGCGCGTCGAAGAGGACGAGGAAGTCGATGTCGAGGACGACGACAAGATCGTCGCAACAGCCGACGACGATGACGAGCCCGAGGTCGACGACGATGCCGTTGCGGCCGTGGCCGACGACGACGACTGACCCGCAAGTTCACTCTTCCCACTGGCGGCTCCTTGCCGCTCCCACCCGTCGCAGAACCTTTGCCGCTCATCGAAACGGTGGGATTTGCGGCCTCGAAGATCCGTGAATCCGTAGGGGTTCCGGTGTACGCGGTGGTTTTCATCCGCGCAGGCCTCGTGCGTCTACCCACTCACTGAAGCGAGGCCTTGAAGTTCACTTCGCAAGGGAATACCCTCAAGGAACAACAGAAAGAAGCACCGTCATGCCGCAGAGAACGACCATCCTGCACGACACCCTGGCCCTCGTTCTGGCCGGCGGCCAGGGTGAGCGTCTGTTTCCTCTGACCCGCGACCGCAGCAAGCCTGCGGTGCCGTTCGGCGGCATGTACCGCATCGTCGATTTCACCCTCTCCAACTGCGTCAACTCCGGCCTGCGCAAGATCTACGTCCTCACCCAGTACAAGTCGGGCAGCCTCGAGCGCCACATTCAGCTCGGTTGGAGCCAGCTCTTTTCTCCCGGGCTGCACGAGTTCATCTTCACCGTCCCGCCCCAACTCAGGATCGGCCAGCGCTGGTACGAAGGGACCGCGGACGCGGTGTACCACAACATCTACCTGATCGAGCACGAGCGCCCGGAGCGGGTGCTGGTGCTGTCGGGCGACCACGTCTACACGATGGACTATCAGAAGATGATCGGGTTCCACGACCGCAACCGGGCGCTGGCGACCATCGGCGCGATCGAGGTCCCGGTGGACCAGGCCTCCGCCTTCGGCGTCATCGAGGTCGACGAGGAGTGGCGCATTCTCTCGTTCGCCGAAAAACCCGCCGAGCCCCGGCAGATCCCGGGCCGGCCCGGGTGGTCGCTGGTCAACCTCGGTGTCTACTGCTTCGAGCGCGAGGTGCTGCTGCACGCCCTCCATGACGATGCCGCGAAGGAGAGTCGCCACGACTTCGGCCACGACGTGCTGCCGTCCCTGGTCGATACCGGGGCCCTCTACGCCTACCCCTTCGTCGACGAAAACCGCGAGGGCGGCCGCTACTGGCGCGATATCGGGACCATCTCGTCGTACTACGAGGCGAGCATGGATCTGGTCGGAGTCGATCCGACCTTCAACCTCTACAACCGCGAGTGGCCGTTGCGGACCCTGCCGCGGCAACTCCCGCCGGCCAAGACCGTCTTCGCCCAGGAGGAGCCCGGCGGCCGTCTCGGTACCATCCTCGACTCGCTTATCTGCAACGGGGCGATCGTCAGCGGCGGCCGTGTCGAGCGCTCCATCCTGTCGCCCGAAGTTCGCGTCAACTCCTACTCGTCGGTCAAGGACTCGGTTCTCATGGACGGCGTCGAGGTCGGCCGGCACTCCCGGTTGCGGCGGGTCATCGTCGACAAACGGGTCGTCATTCCCCCCGGCACGGTCATCGGCGAGGACCCCGACGAAGATCGCAGACGATTCTGGGTCGACGAGAGCGGGATCGTCGTCATCCCCAAACGAATCTCCTTCGACGATCCCCTTCTAAACCGCGAGACCGACCCCGCCTGAGGCGCCCCGGCCGGAATTTCTCCCAGTCGCGGACCCTCAGGGTTCTGAAAATAATTGAGAATGAGTTTCGAAACTGATACACTGCGCGCCACCACAGCCATTTCAACGGTGCTTGCAGGTCGCGCGATGGGTCTGCGAGCCGAGCCTCAGGGTGCCGGCTGCCGGGGGGGGGAGACAACTCATGATCGGTCAGAAGCTGGCGCACTACACAGTTTTGGAAAAGCTCGGCGAGGGCGGGATGGGTGAGGTGTGGAAGGCCGAAGACACCAAGCTTGGACGCGAGGTCGCCATCAAGGTGCTTCCGGAGGCCTTCACCGCCGACCCGGAGCGCCTGGCGCGCTTCGAACGCGAGGCGCGTCTGCTGGCCAACTTCAACCACCCGCGGATCGCCGGCATCTATGGTCTCGAGGACATCAACGGGCAGAAGATGCTGATCATGCAGGTGGCCGAGGGCGAGACCCTGGCCCAGCGCATCGACCGCGGGCCGGTCCCGGTCGATCAGGCGCTCAAGATCGCTCTCCAGATCATCGACGGCCTGGAAGCTGCACACGAAAAGGGCATCGTCCACCGCGACCTCAAACCCGCCAACATCACGCTGACCGCCGACAACCGGGTGACCCTCCTCGACTTCGGGCTCGCCAAGGCCCTCGAGACCTCCGACGCCGCGTCCGGCTCAAGACCGCAGAGCGTCTCGCTGTCGCCCACCCTGACGGCGCAGATGACCACCGCCGGGGTCCTTCTCGGCACCGCCGCGTATATGAGTCCGGAGCAGGCGCGCGGCGAAAGCGCGGACCGGCGCGCCGACGTCTGGGCCTTCGGGATCGTGCTCATGGAAATGCTGATCGGCAACCGCGTATACGCCGGCCGAACCGTGTCCGACACCCTGGCCGGGGTCCTGGCCAGAGAACCCGAGTGGGACCAGCTCCCCGGCGACACCCCGCCCGCGGTGCGCCGCCTCCTCGAGCGCTGCCTCGAAAAAGAGGTCGGCCAGCGCCTCCAGGCCATCGGCGAAGCGCGGATCGCGATCGAACACTATCTCGAGGACCCGGAGGCCGATGCCGAACTCACATCCGCGGCTTCACCCGCGGGCTTTCGTCGTCTGCTGCCGTGGGCCGTCGCCGGTCTTCTGGCGGTCGTGCTGGCACTGACCGCCCTCTTGTGGCCGCGGGGCGCGGCGGAGGAACCCACCATGCGGCTCGAGGTCAAGGTCTCGGAAGACCCCTTGTATGTCGAGCTGGGCGCGGCGGCGGTGCTTTCTCCCGACGGTCAACGCATGATCCTCGTATCCGACAGCGCGGCGGGACGGACGATGTCGGTCCGTGCTCTCGACCAGCTCGAAGGCACACCGCTGGTCACCGGGGATTCGTCGACCCAGCCCTACAACCCTTTCTTCTCACCCGACGGCCAGTGGGTCGGATTCGTCACACCGGGCGAACTCAAAAAGGTGCCGATCACCGGCGGCACTCCGATCGCCCTGTGCAAGGTCAACCGCAGCCGCGGCGCGAGCTGGGGGCCCGACAACACGATTGTGATCGCGCCGACCCGGAGCGGTGGTCTCTTCACGGTTTCCGCCGCCGGTGGCGAGCCTGTCCCGTTGACGACGCTCGAAGCAGCGAACGGCGAGGCTGCCCACTACTGGCCGCAGGTCGTCCCGGGGGGACACGTCATCTTTACAGCCATACTCGACGGTTCGGCCAGCGCCGACGAGGGCGTGATCGAGTCGGTGTCCCTGGCCACCGGCGAACGCAAGGTGCTCCACCGCGGAGGCGCCTACGGCCGTTGGGTGCCGTCCGGCCACCTGGTCTACATTCGCGAGAACACGCTCTTCGCCATGCCCTTCGACGTCAAACGGATGGAAGCCACCGGGTCGCCGGCGCCGATCGTTCAAGGGGTCACCGCCAACAGCTCCAACGGCGGCTCCCAGCTCAGCTTCTCGCAACACGGGACCCTGGCCTACGTCAGCGGTGTCGTCGGCGTCCCCGAGTACCCGGTGATGCAGATGAACCGCCAGGGCGTGGTCTCGCCGCTGTGGGCGCAACCGGGGACCTATGCCAACCCCAAGCTGTCGCCGGACGGTAAAAAGCTTTCGTTGACGGTCCTGCGGGACGGCAACTGGGACGTCTGGGTCTACGACCTCGAGCGCGAGGTCGCCACCCGTCTCACCTTCCACGACGGCTACGATGGCGACCAGGTGTGGTCGCCCGACGGCCAGTATCTGACCTTTACCTCCGACCAGGACGGCCGTGAGAACCCCTACAGAAAACGGGCCGACGGTTCGGGAGAGGCGGAGCGCCTGGCCGAGATCGATCACGATTTCTGGGCCACGTCGTGGTCGCCGGACGGCAAGTGGATCCTCGGTGAGGTCCAGGCCGATACTTTCGATCTGTGGGCGGTGCCAGCCGACGGTTCGGGCGAACCCGAGGTCTTTCTCGCGACAGCCTTCTTCGAACGTTTTCCGGCGATCTCGCCGAACGGCAGGTGGGTGGCCTACATGTCCGACGAGTCCGGACAGTCCGAAGTCTACGTCCGACCCTTTCCGGCCGCAGGCGGCAAGTGGCAGGTCTCCGACGGCGGCGGCAGCTGGCCGGCGTGGTCCCGCGACGGTTCGCAACTTTTCTTCCGGAGCCAGGACGGCCTGATGGCCGCGACTGTCTCCGGCGATGACGGCACGTTCCGCGCCGGCAGGCCGCAACAGCTGACCGCCGGGGCCTTTTCCGGCGACCAGGTCGGCATCGCGGTCAGCGGCAGCGTCTTCTCGGATTTCGAACCCATGCCCGACGGTGACAATTTCGTCGTTTTGCTGGGCACCGAGGCTCGAAGCGTTCAGAGCCACGTCACCCTGGTCACCAACTGGTTCGACGTCCTGCGAACCACTTTTCCAGGGTCGTAACCCGACACGCGGACCCGAAGGCGGGCACCAACAACCCACGGGAAGCGTGGACGCCGAAACCGGCGAAACGCGGACCCGTTCAACCGAGGAGGTACATGATGCGTAAGAATGTCTTTGCAAGCGTCCTGATAGTCGGAGCTCTGTTCCTGTTGCCGGCCGTCGCCGGCGCCGGTGTCGAAGAGGACATCATCGCCCTGGCCAAGAGCCAGTGGGCCGCCGACATGGCCAAGGACCCCGCCAAGATGATGGCGTCCGTGGCCGACGACTACACCGAGTTCAACGCCCAGTATCCGACCCGTCTCGACGGCAAGGCCCTCAACGCCAAATTCGCCGAGGCCTTCACCAAGAATCCCGGCTCGGTGGTCGTCGCCGAGATGGCCAACCCCAAGGTCCAGGTCTACGGCGATGTCGCCATCCTGACCTACAACTACCTCGGGATGAACCGTGACAAGGACGGCATGACCCACGCCAACGCCGCCAAGTCGACCCGCGTCTACGCCAAGATCAACGGCGCCTGGAAGCTGGTCCACGCCAACTTCGCCCCCATGTCCGGCGACGACGACTGAGCACGGTCTCCGCGGACGGGGGGCAATCCCTCGTCCGCAGTTTTTCGTCCGACCCGGGCACCTCCCCGCCATCCAACCCGTCATCTTCGAACTGACCTCCCTCCCCGAGTCGATCCCAGAGGCCCTCGCCGGAATTCTGTCGCCCCTCCCGGGGCTCATCTCTATTGGCTGGTCGCGAATCCCGGGGCTTACGCCCCGGGCTATTTCCTGTCGCCGCTCCGCGGCTGGGCCCACGTCAGCACCGAGGTTTCCGAGCCGCGGACGCCCGTCACACGACGGACTGTGGTGCGAGTCATCGGATGTGAACCCTTTCCCGCCGCATCTTCACGACGACTCTACGGACCCCGGAGAGTCATCGGATGTGAACCCTTTCCCGCCTCATCTTCACGGCGACTCTACGGACCCCGGAGAGTCATCGGATATGAACCCTTCCCCGCCTCATCTTCACGACGACTCTGCGGACTATCGAGCGCCGGAGGCGCGACAGAATGTAGCCTGGGGCGTGAGCCCCAGGACCCTCCGTCACAGATAAATCATGAGCCCCGGAGGGGGCGACAGATCGATACTCCAAGGCCTTGAAGTCAGCCTGATACATGAACGCTTGAACAAGTCTTAGTTTTATGCCTCGTATCGAGAAGAGTGTTTCAAGACATGACACCTGATCGAAAAGAGAAGTGGTAATCGTTCCGATTTCATGGCATTGCTCTTGCACTCCGTCGGCACTCAGAGGGCAGTGAATTGTCATTCAATCGGAGGAGACCTCACAACAATTCGAGACGCCGACCGACGCAAACCGGGCGGCGGCGCCTTTGAGCGGAACATCCGGCCAGCCGGTCGCGCACTACCGGACGGCTCTCGCCGTCCATTCGATCCCCATGTCACGCCTCGAAGAATGGAGCGGACCATGAACCGTCGTCACACCGCGTCGTCGGCTCTTTCCATAGTTGTTTCTTTGATCCTCGCGCTCGCAGCGTGGGGGGTTGTCGAGGCCGTCGGGTATCCCTTTGCCGACGACTTCGAGGGCGGCCTCGGCAACTGGACCGCGGAGGCGCCGTGGGGCGCAACGACTGCGTTCTACTCTTCTCCGGCACACTCTGCGACCGACAGCCCGTCCACCCTGTACGGCACGTGGGTGGACGCCTCGCTGACGCTCGGTTCCGCGGTCGATCTCTCGTCGGCGACTCGGCCGGTCCTGCGTTTCTACCACCGCTATCAGATCGAGACAGGCTACGACTTCGGCTACGTCGAAGTTTCAACTGACGGTGGTTCCTCCTGGGACGCGCCCGTCGCAACCTACACCGGGGCCCGGGTGCAGTGGGTCCGCGACCAGATCGACCTCGCAGCCTACGCCGGCTACCCGGACGTGCGCATCCGTTTCCGCCTCGTTACGGATGGCACCGTCAACCAGGACGGCTGGTACATCGACGATGTCGCCATCGCCGAGGGGCCGGACGCGGTCATCCTCGATACACCGGTCAGCGATCACTCCGAACTCGGTCGACCTGTACTGGGACGAGTATCCGGAAGTGGATTTTGCGGCCTACCGGATCTACCGGTCCGCGACCCGCCGATTTCGACTGGCGGACGGCGACGCTGGTGGCGGAGATCGACGACTCCAGTGTGACCGACCACGTCGACATCACCGTCACGCCCAAGACCACCTACTACTACAAGGTGATGGTGCTCACCACGTCGGACCTCCACGGTCTCAGCGAAGAGGTCGACGCCACCACCCCGGCCGGCATGGACTACCCGTTCCTGGACGACGGCGAGGCACCGGGACCGCCTGGTCGGCGGACCCGCCGTGGGCGCTGTCAGATGAAGATGCCTCTTCCGGCACCCACAGCTGGTCGGACTCGCCCGGCAGCAGACTACGCCGACAACATCGCGTCGCAGAGCCTGACCCTGGTCAGCCCCATCGACCTCACCTCGTCCTCGAGTCCGGTGCTCAGTTTCATCCACCACTGGACGTTTGCGGCCGGCGACTCGGGCAACGTGGAGATCTCGACCAACGGCGGCAGCTCCTGGACCTTGCTCTCCTCCTACAGCAACGGCACGCTCGGACGGCTGGAAGCGCGCACGACTCGACCTCTCGGCCTATAAATCGTCGAACAACGTTCTGGTGCGGTTCCGCATCACGACCGACCCCTCGGTGACCGCCGACGGCTGGCACGTCGACGACATCTCGGTCGCCGAGAGCCCGACCGTGGTCCCGGCGCCGATCCTCGACCAGGTCACCTCGCACTCCATCCGCCTGCAGTGGACGCGCTGCAACGACGTCCTCTTCTCCCATTACGCCGTCATGCGCGACACGGTGAGCGGCGTGGGCATCCGATCGACGCTGGTGGCCGAGATATTCGGCCAGGACCTCACGGCTTTCACCGACAGCGGACTCGCGGTCGACACCGACTACTTCTACCGGGTCTATGCGGTGAACCCCTACGGCACCCACTCGCCGGACAGCGCATCGGAGAGCACCCGGCGAACCGGGGGCAACCCCTACCCGTTCGCCGACGACTTCGAGGGCTCGCTCGAGAGCTGGAACCTGCGGCGGAAGCTGGAACAGCACCGACACCGACCAGCACGGTGGCAGCCGCTCGCTGACCGATTCCCCGGGAGCCACCTACGACTACTCGACAACATCGGCGCGGACCTCCATCGACATCTCCGGCTCCACCTGGCCGGTCTTGCGTTTCTGGGACCGTTTCGCCTTTGCCGACGGCAACGACTGGGGCCTCGTCGAGGTCTCGCCCGACGGCTCCACCTGGTACCGGGTCTACTCCGCGACCGCTACCCGCACCGCCTGGGCCGAACAGTCGATCGACCTCTCGCCCTGGAAAACCGCCTCCAATCTCCGCATCCGTTTCACCCTCACCGCCTCCACCGCCGGCTTCGACGACGGCTGGTACATCGACGATCTGTCGGTGGCCGACCACGTGGGCGGCGCCGTGCCGCTCCCCTTCTTCGACGACATCGAATCCGGCACCGGCAACTGGCTCGCCTCGGCCTGGGACCTGACCGCCGCCGGCCCGCACTCGGGCGCCTGGTCCGCGCAGTCGACTCCTCAGGGGTCCATCTATCCCCACGCCGAGCACTCGATGGAGCTGGCCGGCTCGCTCGACCTGACCTCGGCCTCGAACCCCCAGCTCACCTACTGGCTGCGCGGCGCCGTCGCCTACTACGCCGCCTTCCGCGCCCAGGTCTCCATCGACCGAGGCGTCAACTGGGCGGACCTCCCCGACACCGCCTTCGGCCAGTCCTCCGTCCCCGACTGGAGGCGATACCAGGTCTCCCTCGCCGCCTACCCGCACAGCGACGTCAGGATCCGCTTCCTCTCCCAGGGCGGCGAGTTACGGCGGCGCCACCAACATCCTCATCGACGACGTCAGCATCGAGGACATGCCGCAGCCCGTCACCCTCGCCGCACCGATGCCCCACCTCAAGTCCGTCGACCTCTCGTGGACCGAGAGCGCCCTCGGCGATTTCAACCGCTACGAGGTCTACCGCTCCACCACCGCCAACGTCACCACCGCCAGCACCTTCCTCTTCTCCTCGGCCACCTCGACCGACACCACCTTCACCGACACCGGCCTCTCCATCGGCGCCACCTACTACTACCGCGTCTTCGTCTTCAATTCGCGCCACGTGGCCACGCCGTCGAACCAGCGCGCCGCCACCACCGTCCCGCTCACCTTCCCGTTTGCCGACCCGATGGAAAACCTCGACAACTGGGACTCCACCGGCACCTGGGGACCGGACGGCACCAGCCCTTATGAAGGCGCTTTCTCCCTCAACGACTCCCCCGGTGACAACTCCCCCTTGAACTCGAACACCTACATCCTCACCGCCGTCAACCTCTCGGGATCCACCTGGCCGGTGCTGCGCTTCTTCGACCGCGCCGATCTCGCCGACGACTGGGGCTTCCTCGAGGTCTCGCCCGACGGCTCCACCTGGTACCGGGTCTACTCCGCGACCGCTACCCGCACCGCATGGGCCGAACAGTCGATCGACCTCTCGCCCTGGAAGACCGCCACCAACCTCCGCATCCGGTTCAACGTTTCCACCGGCGGCGCCAACTTCGACGAGGGCTGGTACATCGACGATCTGTCGGTGGCCGAGCACCTCGGCGGCGCCGTGCCGCTCCCCTTCTTCGACGACTTCGAGTCCGGCACCGGCAACTGGCTCACCTCAGCCTGGGGCCCGACCGCCGCCGGCCCGCACGCGGGCGCCTGGACCGCGCAGTCGACTCCTCAGGGGTCCATCTATCCCCACACCGAGCACTCGATGGAGCTGGCCGGCTCGCTCGACCTGGCCTCGGCCTCGAACCCCCAGCTCACCTACTGGCTGCGCGGCGCCGTCGCCTACTACGCCGCCTTCCGCGCCCAGGTCTCCATCGACCGAGGCGTCAACTGGGCGGACCTCCCCGACACCGCCTTCGGCCAGTCCTCCGTCCCCGACTGGAGGCGATACCAGGTCTCCCTCGCCGCCTACCCGCACAGCGACGTCAGGATCCGCTTCCTCTCCCAGGGCGGCGGTTACGGCGGCGCCACCAACATCCTCATCGACGACGTCAGCATCGAGGACATGCCGCAGCCCGTCACCCTCGCCGCACCGATGCCCCACCTCAAGTCCGTCGACCTCTCGTGGACCGAGAGCGCCCTCGGCGATTTCAACCGCTACGAGGTCTACCGCTCCACCACCGCCAACGTCACCACCGCCAGCACCTTCCTCTTCTCCTCGGCCACCTCGACCGACACCACCTTCACCGACACCGGCCTCTCCATCGGCGCCACCTACTACTACCGCGTCTTCGTCTTCAATTCGCGCCACGTGGCCACGCCGTCGAACGAGCGCGCCGCCACCACCGTCCCGCTCACCTTCCCGTTTGCCGACCCGATGGAAAACCTCGACAACTGGGACTCCACCGGCACCTGGGGAGCGGACGGCACCAGCCCTTATGAAGGCGCTTTCTCCCTCAACGACTCCCCCGGTGACAACTCCCCCTTGAACTCCAACACCTACATCCTCACCGCCGTCAACCTCTCGGGATCCACCTGGCCGGTGCTGCGCTTCTTCGACCGCGCCGATCTCGCCGACGACTGGGGCTTCCTCGAGGTCTCGCCCGACGGCTCCACCTGGTACCGGGTCTACTCCGCGACCGCTACCCGCACCGCATGGGCCGAACAGTCGATCGACCTCTCGCCCTGGAAGACCGCCACCAACCTTCGCATCCGGTTCAACGTTTCCACCGGCGGCGCCAACTTCGACGAGGGCTGGTACATCGACGATCTGTCGGTGGCCGAGCACCTCGGCGGCGCCGTGCCGCTCCCCTTCTTCGACGACTTCGAGTCCGGCACCGGCAACTGGCTCACCTCAGCCTGGGACCCGACCGCCGCCGGCCCGCACGCGGGCGCCTGGACCGCGCAGTCGACTCCTCAGGGGTCCATCTATCCCCACACCGAGCACTCGATGGAGCTGGCCGGCTCGCTCGACCTGGCCTCGGCCTCGAACCCCCAGCTCACCTACTGGCTGCGCGGCGCCGTCGCCTACTACGCCGCCTTCCGCGCCCAGGTCTCCATCGACCGAGGCGTCAACTGGGCGGACCTCCCCGACACCGCCTTCGGCCAGTCCTCCGTCCCCGACTGGAGGCGATACCAGATCTCCCTCGCCGCCTACCCGCACAGCGACGTCAGGATCCGCTTCCTCTCCCAGGGCGGCGAGTTACGGCGGCGCCACCAACATCCTCATCGACGACGTCAGCATCGAGGACATGCCGCCCACCCTGACCCTCGCCACCCCCGACCAGGTCACCATCTCCTCGATGAGGCTGCGGTGGAACGACCTCGACCACTCCGACTTCAAGGCCTACGCCATCTACCGCTCCGAAACCGCAACGGTGGACACCAGCTCGACGCTGATCGAGACCATCACCGAGCAGACTGTCACCGAGCTTGTCGACACCGGACTCCAGGCGCGCAGGACCTACAACTACCGCGTCTATCTCGTGGACACACGCGACACCTACTCGCCGTCCAACAGCTCGTCTGCCATGACCCTGGGTATGCCCCTCCAATCCATGGACGACTTCGAGGTCGACAGCGGCGCCTGGACCTTCACCGGCGGGTGGGGGCGGGTGCAGGAGGGCGGCGTCGGCGGCTCCTGCGAGCCTCGGTGACTCCCCCGGTGACCTCGCGCCGTCGACCAATACCTGGGCGGTAACCGGGGTCGACCTGTCGGCCACCACCTGGCCCGTGCTCAGCTTCCACGACCGCTTCGCCCTCCCCGGCAGCCACTGGGGCCGGCTCGAGATCTCGAGCGACAGCGGCGCGTCGTGGACCATCCTCTACGGAGCCAACGGCACCCAGGCCGGCTGGGTGGCCCGCCGCTTCGACCTCGCGCCGTGGCGCGGCCAGGGCCAGGTCTGGATCCGCTTCCGTCTCGTAACCGCGGGCGACAACATCGCCGACGGCTGGCACATCGACAATTTCCTCGTCAGTGAGAATTCAAGCGCCGGCACTCTCGAATACCCGTACTTCGACGGCCTGGAAGCCGGCGACGGTGCGTGGCTCAACGGGCAGTGGTCGACGACCGCCGCCAACCCCTTCCGGGGAACGACCTCGATCCTGAGCACGGCAGGCAACCGCCTCGGCGGCAGTGATATTCGGCTCGTCCTCGGCGACGAGCTCGACCTTTCGACCGCCACCGATCCACTCCTGACCTACCACGTCCGCGGCGAGCTGCCCTATCGAGACGGTTTCCGGGTCGACCTCTCGACCGACGGGGGCCTCACATGGCAGGAGCAGTCGGCTCTCAACCTCAACGAGTACTGGATCTCGGCCACCTGGGTTCGCCAGCAGCTCTCGCTCAGCAGCTACAAGGTCGCCAACCTCCGTCTGCGGTTCAGGGTCATCGGCGGCTACGGCGGCGTCGAGAACATCTTCCTCGACAACATCTCGGTCGCCGAGCCGATCCCCTCCGCGCCAACCCTCCACTCACCGGCCTCGGGCGGCAACGAGCCCACCGTTCGGCCGACCCTCGTCGTCGACAACGCCGTCGAGTACCAGAGCGATCCCCTGACCTACGAGTTCCAGGTCTTCGACGATGCCGGGCTCACCAACGTCGTCGCCGACGTGCCGGTGGTGGCGGGCGGCGCCGGCACCACCGCGTGGACGGTCGACGTCGACCTCGATTCCGAAACCCAGTACTGGTGGCGCTGCAGGGCCACCGACGACACCGCCCACACCGGCCCGTGGATGGAAACGGCCACCTTCTTCGTCCAGCTCACCAACCACCCGCCCACGGTGCCGGTTCTCGTCGGCCCGTCCGACGGCGGCCAGCTGGCGACCCTTGCTGGCCGTCTCGCCTGGCTCGAGTCCACCGATCCGGACGAGGACAACGGCGACTTCGTGGCCGGCTACCGCGTCCAGGTGGACGACGACCCGGCCTTCACCTCGCCCGAGATCGACGACCCGTCGGTGCTCCCGATCGCCAAGGCGACCGGCGCCATCAGCGTCACCCTCGCCGAGCTCGCCGGGTCCGCGAACCTGGTCCTCGAAACGCGCTACTACTGGCGGGTCAATGCCCGGGACAGCCACGGTGGGGCCTCTGCGTGGTCAGACGGTCCGGCGCACTTCGTCTTCGGCGCCGATCAAACCGCGGCGACCTGCAGCATCACCTCGCCCACTGATGACGCAACGGTGACGTCCACGCCGATCGCGATCACCGGCACTGCCACCGACTCGTTGTCGGGTGTGGACTTCGTCGAGATCTCCACCGACGGCGGCGCCACCTGGGTGCAGACGGCGGGCGACGTCACCTGGTTCCACCAGTGGTGGCCGGCCCTCGAGCGGCGACTACCAACTCAGCTGCAGGGCCACGGACGTCGCTGACAACGAAGGCGCGGCTTCGGCCACGATCACCGTCCACGCCGATCTCGACCGCACGATGGCCTTCGCCCAGGGTTCCGCGTCGGTGAACGAGGACGCCGGGACCTACAACGTCACCGTCACTTTGAGCGCGGCGCGGGCCACCGAGGTGACGGCGGAGCTGGTCGTCTCCGGCAGCGCCGCGTCGGGCGCCGACTTCGACGAACCACCACAGATCGTGCGGTTCTTCCCCGGGCAGACCACCCTGGTCTTCCCCCTCACCATCACCGATGACGGTCAGGTGGAGGGCAACGAGACCATCAGCCTCTCGCTGGGCACAACCAACATCCCCGACATCACGATCGGTGCCGTGGGCACGCTCACCCTGACCATCGTCGACAACGACGTGGTGGTCGACCCGAACATCTTCAACGACGGGTTCGAGGACGGGAACTTCTCAGCCTGGTCGTCCCACACCCCGTAGGCCGCTCCAGGCCCGAGGGTCTTCACGCCCCGCGCCCACCCGGGCGCGGGGCGTTTCTTGTTAAGGAGGCTTGACGGTTAAGTTGTGCAGCTGTATACATTACAAATAGAGATAGGTTCTCAATCTAATAAAGACCTCCGCTCGAAACGGAAGTCACAATCCTCGGACGGCTCGGCCCCTGGTGGGAATCAGCCTGCCAGCACGCGGAGCCTCCACTGACGAACGGAGTTCCACATGAGTTTCGACGACCTTGCCGCCGGCCTCCGAGGCGAATTGGTAACCCGCAAATCCGCCGACTACGACGGAGTTCGAGCCATCTTCAACGCGATGATCGACAAGAGACCGGCCGCCCTGGCCCTCTGCGTTGACGCAACCGACGTTCAGACGTGCGTCAATTACGCTCGCGACAACGGCGTCGCTCTCGCCATCCGCGGTGGCGGGCACAACGCCGGCGGTCTGGGTCTGGTGGACGACGGGCTGGTGATCGATCTCTCGCCCATGCGGGGCATCCGGGTCAACCCGAAAGACAAGACCGTCCGGGTCCAGGGCGGGTGCCGATGGGGCGACGTCGACCACGCCGCCCACGCCTACGGTCTGGCCGTCCCGAGCGGGATCATCTCGACCACCGGCGTCGGCGGTCTGACCCTCGGCGGTGGTGTCGGCCACCTCAGCCGCGGTTGCGGTCTGACCATCGACAACCTGCTCGAGGCCGACGTGGTGCTCGCGGACGGTTCGATGGTGGTGGCCAGCGCCAAGGAGAACCCTGACCTCTTCTGGGCCCTGCGCGGCGGCGGCGGCAACTTCGGCGTCGTCACGTCCTTCCTCTTCCAGGGACACCCGGTGAAGACGATCTTCGGCGGGCCGACTCTGTGGGAACTCGATCGCACCGAGGAGATCATGAAGTGGTACCGCGATTTCATCCTCTCCGCGCCGGAGGACCTCACCGGGTTCTTCGCCTTTCTCACCGTGCCGCCGGCGCCGCCGTTTCCCCAACACCTCCATCTGCACAAGATGTGCGGCGTGGTGTGGTGCTACACGGGTGACCTCGCAAAGGCCGAAGAGGTGTTCGCTCCCATCCTCGCCCTCAAGCCCGATCTCCCCGGCGTTGGTGAAATGCCCTTTCCGGCCCTCAACTCCGCCTTCGATGGATTGTATCCCCCGGGCCACCAGTGGTACTGGCGGGCCGACTTCTTCACCGAGATCAGCGACGACTCGATCGCCGCACACGCCAAGTGGGGCAAGAAGCTCCCCACCATGCAATCGACCATGCACCTCTACCCCATCGACGGAGCGCCCCATCGCGTGGGCCCCGAGGACACGGCGTGGAGCTACCGCGAGGCCAATTGGGCGGGGGTCATCGTCGGCGTCGACCCCGACCCTGCCAACAAGGACCTGCTGCGGGATTGGGCGGTCGGCTACTGGGACGACGTCCACCCCCATTCCTCCGGCGGCGCCTATGTCAACTTCATGATGGAGGAAGGCCAGGAGAGGGTGCAGGCGAGCTATCGCGGCAACTACGACCGGCTCGCCAAGGTCAAGGCGAAGTACGATCCGAAGAATCTGTTCCGAGTGAACCAGAACATTCTGCCCAAGAAATGACCCGAGGGGTCGGGGAGGGAAAGGGAGAAAGGGAGCCATCGCAATTTCGGATTTCGGATTTCGGATTTCGGATTTTGAATGCCACCCACTTACCTGGTCTGCCCACAGATCACGCAGATGAATGCAGATGGTATTGAACGATCCCGTCTGTTGGGAGCTGCAGTACGACCCGGCTCCTGTTGTGTCGTCCGAAATTCAAAACTCAAAATTCAAAATTGAGAATTGAAACCCCTGCTCCCCTGCTCCCCCGGCGCGGACGGGTGACGAGTCAGGACGACAGGGGCGGCGCTTCAGGTTCGGTCGGCGCGGCTTCCATCTCTTCCTCGCCCCACGGAGGCAGGATCCGGATCAGGCCCCACAGGATGAAGAACGGCAGCACCATCAGGATGATCGCCGGCAGCATACCTTCACGGGTGGCGAAGTCCATCTTGTAGACCGTGTAGCCGAGAAAGCTCTTGGAAAAGAGCTGCCCGCCGATGACCACGTTCCAGCGCATGGCGAAGATCCCGATCAGGGTCAGGACACCGGCCACAGCGTACGCGTTCTTGCGCGCCCTTTCGGTGAGCCGCACCACCTGAGTCAAGGCGAGGATGCCCAGCGGCAACAGCGTGCCGAAGATGATCTGAACCAGGATCTGCGAGTTGAAGAGCCTGGTCTTGACCATGAAGTCGAGGCTCTTGAAGGACTCGTCGGCCTCGTACATGCGGTGGATCAGATCCAGCATCTCGAGCGAGAAATCGATGATGAATGCGTACAGAAGGTAGCGGGCGATGGTGTCCAGACACGGCATGTCGATCTTCTTGCCGCGCAGCCACGACACCGCCATGTACATGAGCATGACCAGCGCGATGCCCGAGACGATGGCGGAGAACAGGAAGACGACCGGCATCAGCGGCGTCGACCACCACGGGTTGGCCTTGACCGAACCGAAGATGAACCCCACATATCCGTGCAGCAGAAACGCCGACGGGATCCCGACGATGGTGATGAAGCGGCCGAGGCGGTCGTCGATCTCCAACGACCGCGCACTGATGTTGTCCGAACCGAGAGCCAGCACCCGGTAGAAGTCGCGGACGAAGCCGGTGCTGTTGCGGGCCTTGAGCACGATATCGCGCCGGTAGTCGAGCCAGATCTCGAGCACCAGCACCCCCATCAGGTACCACAGGTAGACGAAGCCGAACATCGCCATGGCGGAGTCTGTCTTGGGGGTCAGGTACATCTGAATTGAACGCTCCGGATGCCCCAGGTGGAGCTGCAGCGGCAGCGGCGCAACCACCAGGAAGGCGAGGGCCGTGAGCAGCGCCAGGCGGTAGGTGGGTTTGACCTCTTCCACATTGAAGACCCGCTCCAGCGAGGCGAGGATGAAGGCGCCCGCAACCAACCCTGTGATGTACGGGTAGAGGACGATCAAGATGCTCCACTGGAGCTCGATCTCGTTGGGGTACATGAAGCCTTCGACCATGGCGAGAACGGTGTCCATGCCGACCTCCTACCGCACCGAGCCGTCGAGGTCGGCGTAATAGACCTTGGCGCCGGTCGCCATCTGCGGTTTGAGAACCTGCACCATGTTGTCGCGCAGGAAATCGTGGATCGGATCCGACGGGTCCTTGAGGTCGCCGAGCATCCTCGCGCCGGTCGGGCAGACCTCGCTGCAGGCGGTCGTCAGACCCTTGGTGATGCGGTGGTAGCAGAGACTGCACTTGTCCACCGAGTGGGTGCGGGGATCGATGAAGCGGCACCCGTACGGGCAGGCCTGGACGCAGTAGCGGCACCCGAGGCAATAGTCCTTGTCGACCAGCACCACCCCATCCGGACTTTCGAATGTGGCGCCGACCGGACACACCTGAACGCACGGCGAGTGGGCGCAGTGGTTGCACATCTTGGGCACGAAGAAGTTCTTTGACCCGTCACCCGCTCGGTGGCGCTCGGGGAATCCGTCGTAGCCGCCGTTGGGCGAATCGACGAACGGGTGCTCGATGTCGCTTTCCGGAAGGTGGTAGCGCTCGACCCAGGTGCGGAAGAAGAATGGCTCGAGGGGCACATTGTTCTCCGTCTTGCACGCCCTGACACAGCCACCGCAACCGATGCACTTCTCGACATCGATGGCCATCGCCCACCAGTGGTCGTAGAGCGAGTAGTCGGGAGAAGCCTCGGGCGTCCCCGCAGCGACGAATTGGATCGCGCGGGCCGAGACAGCCGTCATCACGAGATACTTCCCGCTTTCGAGCACGAACTTGCGACGGTCGACCGACATCTCCGCCCTCCTCAGATCCCGGGGGCGTGCGGCATGTGGCACTCGTCGCACGCCTCACCCTCCGCATGAACGTCAGGTTCCACGGTCGGGAACCAGTCAGGTTTCGCCGCACCCGCACGGTGGCAGGACACGCACAAGGGAGTCGCCGGCGGAAGCTCCGGTACCAGCGCTTCCGGGTCCTCGGCGTGGAGCGCGAGCGCCCCGTGACAGGCTTCGCAGCCGACTCCCTGGTGCGCCCCACCGGCGCGTTCTTCGGCGACGTCGTCGTGGCAGGTCTCACACGCCGCCCGCCCGGCGAACTGCAGGGGCAGGTTGCGGTTGTCATCAAGAGCGCTCGCTCGAAAGTGCCCGATTTCTCCAAAACCGGCCGGAATCAACAAACCGCGCAGCACGAGAAACCCGACCAGCCCGACCGCCAGGAGACCGGCCACCCTGACCAGGTGTTCCTTGTCCTTGAAAAGCTCTCCCATACCCATCCTCCGCGTCTCGGAGATCAATGCAACTGCGAGCGATGTCGGCTGGGATCATCATATCCATTAACTGACATTTGTTCAAATGTATGAATCTCAATATTTCGACACGTTTAGATACCGCGTCTCAGATCGACTTCGCCGATTCGGGTTGGGCGGTCCGGCGGCCCTTGTCAGCTACCCGAGAGCGTCGACAGCCTGCTCGATCACGGCGACCATAGTGTCGAAGTCTCCGCGCTCGAAGCCCTGCGACTGGAAGAGGATGGTTCCGTCGGGGCCGATCACGAAGTTGCGCGGGATGAAACGCGTAGCGTACTGGTCGTAGGCTGCCTTGTCAGGATCACCGGCAAACGGCATGGAATAGCCGTTCTTCTCGACAAACGCGCCGATCACCTCGTCGCCTTCCTCGCGGCCGACGACGATGAGGGCGAATTTCTCGGGATCGAAACGCCGCCAGACCTCGTTCTCGAGGAAGGGCAGCTCCTCGCGGCATGGCGGGCACCAGGTGGCAAAGAAGTTGACGAGGACGACCTTCCCGCGCTGCGCTTCGAGGTTGAAGGCCTCACCGTCGAGGGTCGCCAGTTCAAAGCCCGGCGCCGGGTCGCCGGCGACCACCAGCACCGTCTCTTCGGGCGTCGAGGTGTCTTCGGGTGCCTTCGTCTCGTCTTTCGGACAGCCGACAAAGAAACAGAGCACCGCCAGCAGCGCCACGAGTCCTGTTTTGTTCAAGGCCCCCTCCAAGTGCCGCGAGATCGAACGAACTCGCAGCACTCTGAAGTGTATCACCCGGGCCCTCGACGGCTGCGAGATCGTAGCCGGAAGTTCCCTGCCCCGCGCAGGCGGGCTAGTCGCGTCGGTTAGGCACGACCTCGATCTCCACACTTCTGAAATCCAGGCTCAGGTTCTCCGTAGGAATCTCATCACCCGAGCTGCTGCCCATCTCGATCTTCCTCACCCGGACATCTTCCATCCGGATACGCAGGAAGCGTTGCGTCCCGCCGTCGCTTCCGGGGAGGATGGGCACCTCGAGAATCACCTCGTCCGCCGACGCGCAGCTTTCGGCCAATCGAACGAACTCGGGCGTCGTCGAATCCACGTACTTGGTGACCACCAGATACTGGCGGTCGACATTCCCGCACCCTCCCCGGCCCGCCTGCTTCGGTGTCCCGGTCCCCCAGCTCCAGGCGAGAATATCGTTCCACTCCTCATGTCCTGTGGCGTTTGACTCTCCCTTCACGCCGTCGTATTTCATGAAACCGCCTGCGAATCCGTTGGCACAGACCAGAAAAGAAACCACAACAACAATCGCCACACCGTGTGTTCTGCGCATGGATAACCTCCAAATGATGCGACCTCGGCCGCGTTTCAAATTTTCGAGACGTAGACTCAATGTATGTTCAATAGGACGTTCTGGCAAGTCGTGGTGTCACACCTGGTGCAGCGCATCGGAGAATCCGTGCCCTCGAGAGGGTCAGGGGCCGATGAAGAGAACCCCTTCCGCCGGTTCTCGGTAAAATTGAGAGTGAGTCGCGTATACTGGTCCACGGACCTCACACGACAATGGAACTCACAGATGGATCGACGCTGCTGCACTACCGTCTCGTCGAACAGATCGGCGAGGGCGGGATGGGTGCGGTGTGGCGCGCCGTCGACACCACCCTCGATCGCGAGGTGGCGCTCAAGGTCCTTCCCCCGACTTTCGCCGGGGACACCGAGCGGAGCGCCCGGCTCAAACGTGAGGCCAAGGTCCTCGCCTCACTCAACCACCCCAACGTGGCAACCCTCTACGGCCTCGAGAGCGTGAGCACCCACATGGCAGCCGGGACGGCTGCCCCACAAGGGACCCAAGATGATGACGAAGGGTTTGTGGCGCACGCGTCCCGCGTGCAAGCCGCGGATTTCGAATCTCCGCCGAGAGCCGGTTCGAGCCCCGAGCCCCAAGCCCCGAGCCAAACCGTCATTCTGGTGATGGAGCTGGTCGAGGGCGAGGGCCTGGATCAGCGCATTGCCCGCGGTCCGGTGGCCGCCGCCGAAGCGGTCCCGATTGCGATCCAGATCGCCCTCGGCCTCGAAGCCGCCCACGACCGTGGAATCGTCCACCGCGACCTCAAACCCGCCAACGTGATGATCACTCGCGACGGCGCGGTCAAGGTCCTGGACTTCGGTCTTGCCACGGTCTGGGAATCGGCACCGGCCGACACCGAGGTTTCGAAGTCCCCCACTCTCACCGCCATGACCGGTGGCGGAGTGCTCAGCGGCACCGCACCCTACATGTCTCCCGAACAGGCCCGGGCTCAGACCACGGACAAACGAACCGACATCTGGGCCTTCGGCGCGGTCCTCTACGAGATGCTCACGGGCAACCGGTGCTTCGGCGGCGACACGGTGACCGATGTCCTGGCGTCCGTCGTCAAGGATGAACCGGACTGGCGGGAACTGCCCTCCGACCTCCCGTGGCGGCTTCGCGAATTGTTGGGTCGGCTGCTCGAAAAAGACCTCAAAAAACGCCTGCGTGATCTCGGCGACGCGCGATGGACTCTGGAGCGCGTGCTCGCCGACCCCGAGGAGGCATCGCACGCTGTAGAAGCCACGCGGATGCCACGAATTGACACACCGGCGAAGGGCTGGCTTTGGCTGGCGGCCGGGCTTGTGGCCGGAGGATTCGCTGGAGCCCTTTTGATCGGCGGGGTGGGGCATGAAACGGCCACCGATGCCCCGGTCTCCCACCTCCAGGTTGCGCTGCCGGAAGGCCAGATGCTGGCCATGGGCCGCAGGGTTCCAAACACCATCGGAGTCGCCCCGGACGGCCGCACCATCGCGGTGGCGGTCGCCGACCGGGGCTCACTGGTGGACTACTACAGCGAGAGTTCGGTCGATACCCGGTTGTGGCTGCGGTCGCTGGATGTTTCAGACGGACGTCTCGTGGTTGGTTCCGAGGGCGCCATGCAACCCTTCTTCTCACCCGACGGCCGGTGGGTCGCATTTTTTGCCCGCGGCAAGCTGCGCAAGACGTTGGTGGCGGGCGGCGGCGTCGTGGAAACGGTGTGCGATGTCAACGATCCGTGGGGTGGAAGTTGGCCAGAAGAAGCCACCATCATTTTTTCGTCATCTCGCGCCGAGGGGCTGGTGACCCAGCGAGTGCCCGCAAAGGGTGGATCTCCCGAGATCATGGCCGAGCTTGATACCTCCGCCGGAGAGCAGGAGCACAACTTCCCGAGCCTGCTTCCCGGCGGCGGGTCGATCCTCTATATGGCCTGGCGTGCGGGTGAAACGAGCTTCGCCAGAACCCTCGTGTACGACCTCGAGTCCGGCCGCCGGACCACCCTCGTCGAGGGCGGTCTACGGCCCGAGTTTCAACCGCCCTACCTTCTGTACAACGTGGGCCCCAAGCTCTTTGGCGCTCGGATGACCGTTGACCCTCCAGCACTCACCGGACCGTCGATCGAACTGGCCGACAATCTGCTGGTCGATCCCGACTACGACGCCGGCCAGTGGTCAGGCTCACCCGGCGGCACGCTCGTCTACGCCACCGGTGGGCGGCCGCAAACCGACCAACAACTGGTGTGGGTCGGCCTCGACGGCTCCACCGAGAAAATCATCGAGAGCGAGAAGACAATCCGCGCTGCCAGACTCGAAGACGAGCGCGTTCTTTTTGCGAACATCGACGTCAACGCAGACATCTATGCTCACGATTTGAGAAGGGGCACAACCACCAGGCTCACGGTCGACCCCGCCTGGGACGGCACCCCGGTGCCCTCGCGACGAGGTGATCGTATCGCTTTCGGCTCGTACCGGGCGGGGATCGAGAAACTCTTCATCATCGAGCCCGATGGGTCCATTTCGATGCCGCTGGAGGCGGGTGGGGCGCAGTTCCCGACCTCGTGGTCGCGAGACGACCGTTGGCTCGCCTATGTCGAACGCAACCCCTCGACGTTGACCGATATCTTTCTCTTGCCGATGAACGACGAGGGTGCTGACCCGCTGCCCTTTGCCGCCACCGAAGCCACCGAGGGCGATGCTGCCTTTTCCCCGACCTCGGATCTGATCGCCTACGTGTCTGACCAGTCCGGCTCCCCAGAGGTGTGGGTGCGTTCCTATCCGCCAACCCCCGGAGAAGGGGCTCAACTGGTGTCAAGTGGCGGTGGAACAGCGCCCCTGTGGTCGCGCGACGGAAGGCGGCTCTATTTCCACACAAGCCTGGGCCTGGTCGCAGTGGATGTGACGTATGAGCCGGCTCTGCAGCTGGGACAACCGACCCTGGTCCTCGAGGATCCCACCCTTCGCGTGATGGACATCGCCGCCGACGGTCGTCTGCTCGCGATCAAAAGCGAGGCGATGCCCGAGGTCACCACCCTCAACGTCATCCTCGGCTTCGATCGCTTGCTCCAGGAGCTCCAGCAATAGTCTGCCACCGGTCTTCCAGCCTCCCGATACCCATCCCCGAGCAACCACCCGCAACAAATCCGAACTCCATCCGTAATTTGCGACAATCGGAGCAGCCGGAGGGCTCCCGCTGAGTTGCCCGATCCGAAGGGTCCATACCACCATGGAGAAACCTGCCAACTCGCAGATCCGGAGGACTGGGTGACCGGTTCCGCGAGAATACTTCGAATCGTGCTCGGCTTGATTGCCCTCGCTGCCGCGCTCTCTCCAGCCACGACCCGGGCCGCCGACTCCCACCAAGTGCCGAAGATCGACGGCGGGATACGGGTCGACGGGGTGCTCGACGACCCCGCCTGGCAGGAGGCTCTGGTTCTCGAAATCGAAGTCGAGGTTCGGCCGGGTGAGAACATCCCGGCGCCGGTTCGAACCCGGGTCTTCATCTGTTACGACGACCGCCACTTCTACGCAGCATTCCGGGCCCTGGACCCCAACCCGGCGGCGATCCGAGCCCGTTTCTCGGACCGAGACAAAATATTTGACGACGACTGGGTGGCGCTGGTTCTCGACACCTTCAACGACGACCGGAGGTCGTTCGACTTCTTCGTGAACCCCCTGGGCATCCAGGCCGACGGCATCGAGACTCCATCCGGAACCGGCCTCGAGTGGGACGCCATCTGGGATTCCGCCGGGCGTATCGACGGTGAGGGTTATGTGGTTGAGATAGCCATTCCCTTCAGTTCTCTCCGCTTTCAGCCCAAGGACGGCGAACAGACCTGGGGCTTCGACGCGGTCCGCTCCTATCCGCGCCTGGTGACCCACAAGATAGGCCTCTTCCCGCGCGACCGCAGCAACAACTGCTACCTGTGCCAGGCCGACAGGATCCACGGCTTTGCCGGCGCCAGCCCGGGCCGCGCCCTCGAGTTCGATCCGACCATTTCGGCCATTTACAGCGAGGAACGTGAGCCCTTCCCGGACGGCACATTTCAGGAGGTGGATTCAACCATCGAACCCGGACTGACGGCCCGATGGGGCGTCACTCCAAACCTCAATCTGAGTGCAACCATCAACCCGGACTTTTCCCAGATCGAGACCGACGCCGCCCAACTCGACATCAATACCAAGTTCAGCCTCTACTATCCCGAAAAACGCCCTTTCTTTCTGGAGGGCTTCGACTATTTCGATACTCCACTCACCGCCATCTACACCCGGACCCTGGCCGACCCGGTGTGGGGCGTCAAGGTGGCGGGCAAGATCGGGCGCAGCGCCATCGGTTTCTTTTCCGCGCGAGACGACGTGACGAATCTCCTGTTCCCCGCAACCGAGTGGTCGTCTTCGACGCAACGGGACGAGCAGAGCACGGGAACCGTTTTCCGCTACCGGTACGACATCGGTACATCCTCGACCGTCGGCGCCCTGATCACCGATCGCGAGGGAGACGACTATTACAGCCGGCTCTACGGCGTAGACCTCGATCTCCGTTTCACCCCGAAGGACACGCTCAGGCTGCAGCTGTTGGAGTCGAAGACCCTGTATCCGGACGACATCGCCGAGGCTCAGGAACAAGCGACGGGCGAGTTCGAAGGCCACGCCATCGACTTCTTCTACGCCCACCAGACCCGGAGCTACGAGGTCTACGGCATGTACCGGGAAATCAGCCCGGGTTTCCGGGCCGATCTGGGTTTCATCCCGCAGACCGGTTTCAAACACTACGACACCGGTTACCTCCACACGTGGCAGCAGAACGATCCCACCCACTGGTACAACCGTCTCCAGGTCTGGCTCGGCTACGAACGCGACGACGACTGGCACGGCAACATGCTGCGCAGCGCGCCGGGGACGTTCGTCATCTATAACGGCCCGCTCCAGTCTACGGTGTTCGGGATCTTCTACTACGGCAAGCAGACGTACCTCGGCGAGGAGTACGACGACCGGACCTATCAGGTGGACCTCAACCTCCAGCCCGCTCGCAATCTGGTTTTCGGTCTGCGCGTTCAAGGCGGAGACGGCATCGACTACACCCACAACCGCCCCGGCATGCGGCTCCGTGTTCGACCGTCGTTCGAACTCTTTGCCGGCCGCCACCTCCGCTTTGATTTCACCCACACCTACGAGCAGTTCGACATCGACGAAGGGCGCCTCTATACAGCGAACCTCAGCGAGTTGCGGACCATCTACCAGTTCAACCGCCGGGCCTTTGTCCGCCTGATCCTCCAGTACGCCGACTACGCCTACAACTCCGACCTGTATGCGGACGGCCGGGACCCGGTCTTCAACCATCTCCTGACCCAGTGGCTCTTCACCTACAAGATCAACCCCAGAACCGCCCTCTACCTCGGCTACACCGACAACTACGAGGCCGACAGCTCGATCGATCTGACCCAGCTCAACCGCGCCGCCTTCTTCAAGATCGGCTACGCCTGGGTCCCCTGATCGCCTGGACGATGAGTTTGCATCCCTTGCCCGCGTCGTCCGTATACCCACGATGAGCATCGGACGGATTGTCGGCGTGACTGCGGCCTTGATTCTGTTCATCGGCGCCGCGGTGTTCTTCTTCTTTCGCCACGCCTTCACCGCCGAAGGCCTCTATCGGGTGCAAACGGCCTTCGGTATGGACGCGACGCTCCCCGAACGCCATGTGGTTCCCGAGGATTTCCGGGGCTGGGCAGTCCTCCACTTCGCGGTCGAGGGCGCGCCTCCCCTCCCCGCGGATCACGAAACCCTGATCGTCGAGTACCCGCAGTCCGGACGACTCGAGACCTCGACGCCTTCATCCGGTGATGAGGGCTTTGCCCACCGTGAGTATTTCCGGGACACGGCGCAGGGCCTGGTTCCCCTGTCTCGAATGGACGAGATCTGGGGCGAGTACAACCTGCGCGTGGTCACCGACGAGCTGGGCGCCGTGACCGAGCGTTCGACCGGCTTCTTTGTCGGCACCCTGGCTGAGTTCCGTGCGGCCGAAAGACCGAGCACGGGGCACGAGCCGCCCGAACTTCCACAGCTGCAGGATTGACATCGATCACTTGTGGGAAGATGTACGCTCGAGCGGCGGTTGATACCTTCGCATGCGAACGACCTACCTTCTCATCGGCCACGCCAGCATGGCAATGGCGTTTGTCGGCATTTTTGTCCCTCTGCTGCCGACGACGCCCTTCGTCCTCCTTGCGGCCGCATGTTATTCGCGCGGCTCCGTGCGATTCCACACCTGGTTGCACGAACATCCGCGGTTCGGGCCCATGATCTCCGCGTGGCGCGAGCACGGGGCGATCGGTTTGCGGTCAAAGATTGCGGCCACCATCATGGTTGCCGCCTCGATCACGTACTCGACGATCCGCCTCGATGCACCGTGGAATGTCGTGGCACTGCTGATCGGTGGCGCCGTGTTAACGTTCCTACTTTCCCGCCCGACGGCGGGCCCCGCGATCCAAGGAGGCAGAATTGAAGACCGCTGAAGACATCGTCCTCGACAAGAACAACGAAATCGTACACGTCGCCAAAACCCAGACCATTGCCGAGGCCATCGATCTGATGAACGCGAACAAGATCGGCGCCATTCTGGTCAAGGAGGGCGACGACCTCATCGGCATCTGGACCGAGCGCGACTACCTGCGCGGCAGCAGCGATCCCGCTTTCGACCCCAAGAGCGCCCGGATCGGCGACCACATGACCTCGCCGCTGCATTTCGCCGCGCACGACACCACCCTGACCCAGCTCGAAGAGATGTTTCTCGGTCTTTTCGTGCGCCACATCCCGGTCAAGAAGGACAAACGTTTCCTCGGCATGGTCTCGATCGGCGACGTCCTGCGCGCCAACCTGCTTGCCAAGGACCGCCAGATCAAGGAGCTCAACTCGATGGCGAGTTGGCAGTACTACGAGAACTGGGGCTGGGACCGCGACAAGAAGTAGGCGATGCCGGGCCCGGTCGCCGAGGCGGGGCAGGCCCCGCCACTACACCTGCAATTACGGACAAAAACCGCGAGAGTGGCAAAGGCGGGTCGTTGACGGCCCGCCACCACCCTTTGGAGCCGGGGTAGGGGCGGCACCTGTGCCGCCCTGTACCCGCCCCGCCGGCCGGTCGCCGAGGTGGCGCAGGCTACGCCTTCTCCTCGAGTTCCGCCCAGCGGCGGTAGAGTTCGGCGACCCTCTCTTTCGCCTTTTCGTGGGCGAGGAAGGCCTGGTGCGCGGCGTCAGCTGCTGACGCCACCTGCGGGTCGGCGAGGTGGGCGGCCGCCGCCTCGAGTTCGGCCTCGGCTGCGAGGATGGTCCCCTCCATGGCCTCGTACTCGCGTTTCTCGAGATAGGTGAGCCCGGATCGCCGCACTTTTTTCTGGCGGCGTTCGGTCTTCTCCCGGCGCGGCGCCGCCGCCGCGGTTTCGCGGTGGGTCAACCACTGGTCGACATCAGCGAAGGGCGTCGCCCCGCCTTCGCCGTCGAGGCCGAGCAGGACCGTGCTCACCCGGTCGAGCAGGTAGCGGTCGTGGGAGACCAGCACCAACGCGCCCGGGAAATCGAGCAAGCTCTCCTCGAGCACTTCGAGGGTCGGAATGTCGAGATCGTTGGTCGGTTCGTCGAGCAGGAGCAGGTCCGCCGGTTGCAGCATGAGACGGGCAATATGGACGCGCGCCTGCTCTCCACCTGAAAGCTCGCTCACCGGCTGGTCGAGCTGGTCGTCGCGGAACTGGAAGCGGCGGGCCCACGTCACCACGTGCACTTCACGCCCCCGGTAGACCACCGTGTCGCCCTCCGGCGCCAACGCACGGCGCAGGGCCGCGGTCTGATCGAGCTGCTCGCGGCCCTGGTCGAAGTGGACGATCTGGAGGTGCTCGGCGCGGCGGATGAGGCCGCCGTCGGGCTCGATTTCACCGGCGAGCAACTTGAGCAGGGTGCTCTTGCCGCTGCCATTGGTGCCGACCACGCCGAGCCGTCGGCCGGGGAGCAAGACGAGGTCGAGGTCCCGTAAGAGCTGCCGATCGCCCAGCGTTTTCGAGACCTCCGACGCAACCAACAGCCTCTTGGTACGGCGTCCCGACCCGGTCATTTCGATGCCCGCCTTCGAGGTGGCGAGCTCGGCCCGGACCTGGGCGAGATCGGCTATCAGACGCTCGGCCTCGTCAATCCGCGCCTGTGCCTTGGTGGTCCGCGCCTTGGGCCCGCGTCCGAGCCACTCCAGCTCTCGGCGCACCCGGTTGGCGAGGCTGTCCCGGTACTGGGCGCGGGCCTCCAGGTGCTGCGCCCGTTTCTCCAGAAAGGCGGCATAGGTACCGGCCGCGACGAAGGTGCCGCCGGGGTATTGGGGCGCCACCTCGATCACCCGATTCGCCACCCGATCGAGAAAGGCGCGGTCGTGGGTGATGACGACGTAGGCGAGCAGACGGCTCGAAAGCAGCATCTTCTCGAGCCACAGGATGCCGTCGAGGTCGAGGTGGTTGGTGGGTTCGTCGAGAAGCAGCACCTCCGGATCGGCGGCGAGAGCGGTCGCGATCGCCAGCCGTTTGCGCCAACCACCCGAGAGGTGGTCAACCGGCTGGTCGGGAGCGCGGAAACCGAGTTGGTCGAGGGCGATGGCGACGCGGACCTGCCGTTCGGTCTCGTCTTCGGTCGCCCTCGCCCCGCGTTCCGCGCCGCACGTCACCACCTCGAGCACGGTGGCACCCGGTTCGAATACGTCGTCCTGTGGCACATCAGCCACCCGCAGGTGGCGGCGGCGATGGAGTTCACCGGAATCGGGCTCGTCCGTGCCGGCCAGGATGCGCAGCATGGTGGTCTTGCCGGCGCCGTTGGGTCCGATGACACCGACGCGGTCGCCCTCGCTGATCGTGATGCTCAGACCCTCGAAGAGGGTCCGGGGCCCGAAGGATCGGGAAATCTCGCGAGCGGTGATCAACGGCGCCATGCAGCCGAGAGTATACGAGTCTCGCCACTCGCACGGTTCGGTTTCTTGCATCCTCAGAAGCAGACTGAATCCTCGTCGAGGACCGCTTCGAATTCGACAGCCGAATCGACGATCCGCTGCGCACCCGCGGCCTCGAGGCGTTCGCGGCCAGCCAGACCCCAGCTCACCCCGATGAAGGGCAGACCGGCGGCGCGCGCGAATTCGACGTCGACCTCCATGTCGCCCACCATCACCGCCTCATCACGCGAGCATCCGCTCTCGTCGAACAGCCGTTCCGCCATATCGGTAGCGGGTTTGAGAGCTGCAACATCGCTGCCTCCCACGACGTGGCGGATTGCATCCGACCACCCGAGACCGGCGACGATGGCCCGCGTCCATTGGCCGGGCTTGTTGCTGGCTACCGCCAGTGTGCGGTCCGCAGCGAGTGTTCGAACCAGCCGGTCGACACCCGGAAAGGCTTGGGTGTGGACGAGCAGGGCGTCACCGTAGTGGCGCTCGAAGAGCGGCCGCGCCGCATCCACCAGGGCCGGGTCGCCCACCGCGCGCTCCAGCAATCGGGCTAAACCGTTGCCGACGAAGTCGACGATCTGTGCGACCGGGAGGGTGGGGCGACCGAGATCCTCGAGCATCCGGTTGACCGCATTCGCGAGGTCCAGCCGCGAGTCGACGAGGGTGCCGTCGAGGTCGAAGATCACGAGGTCAGCTCTCATGGGCAGCATTATGCCCGGGCCGGCAGCGTCGCGGGGCAACGGGACGGTTGGATTTCCTTCCGGCCTGCGATCTGTCATTCTGAGCGCACCGCGGACGGAAGGGGCTCAGATGAGGTGGACCTTTGCATTCGTCGTGCTCGCGGCAACGGTCGGTTGCGCCGTCGACGACCCATCGGGGCCGTTCACCGGAAGCTGGGTCGTTCGCGGCAGCGGCACGACCGCGAGCCTCCGGGGCCTGCACGTTGTCGACGCCGACGTGGCCTGGGCGAGCGGCAGCGGCGGCACCTTCTTGCGGACCCTCGACGGCGGCGAGACCTGGACCTTCGGAACCGTCCCGGGGGCCGAGGACCGCGATTTCCGCGATCTCCACGCCTGGGACCGGGATCGCGCGTTGCTTTTGAGCGCGGGGCTTCCGGCGCAGATCTACCGCACGGATGACGGCGGCCGAAGCTGGCGACTGACGTATGAGAACCAGACGCCCGGGGTCTTCTTCAACGCCGTGTCCTTCTGGGATGACCTCCACGGCATCGCGGTCGGCGACCCGATCGACGGCCGGTTTCTCCTCATCCGGACTGACGACGGTGGCTCGAGTTGGAGCGAGCTCCCCCTGGAAAGCAGACCGCCAGCCCTCGCGGGCGAGGCCAACTTCGCAGCATCGGGCACCTGCCTGACGGTGCGCGGAGAAAACACCGTCTGGTTCGCCACCGGCGGCCCCGCTGCACGGGTCTTCCGTTCAACCGACTCCGCAACTTCGTGGACTGTTGCCGAGACCCCGATTCGTTCCGGACAGTCGTCGCAGGGCGTTTTTTCGCTGTATTTCGCGGATAAGCGCCGGGGCGTCGCGGTCGGTGGCGACTACCTCGACGAACCCAACTCCACCGCGACCGCCGCCGTGACAGTGGACGGTGGGGCGACGTGGACCACCGCCGAAACCCTGCCGTCCGGCTTCCGCGAGTGTGTGGTGGCGGTGTCCGACGCAACGCCCCGGGTGCTGATTGCGGTCGGACCTTCCGGGACCGATCTTTCCGAGGACGGCGGCCTCACCTGGAGACCGATCGCCGAGGGACGCTTCCACGCGGCGGGTTTCAGCAGCGACGGCGCCACCGGCTTTGCGATCGGGATGGACGGTCTTGTCGGAAGGTGGCGGTTCGCCGTCGAGGACGCGCCTGATCTCTAGCGATGCGCCGGGTCAAGGCGAGGACGTTGCGCACCCGATCGAGCGACCGCGATGGGGTTTGCCCGGTGGAGCTACCGAGGCCTCAGGTCATCGCACCTCGATCACCACCAGCGTCACCGGTTGGGGGCCGGAATTGCGCAGTTCGAATTCGCGGTCGGGGTCGGTGTGGAGATGGGAGAGCGACGTGCCGCCGACCGGCACCTGGACGTCCAGCACACGCACCGGAAGGCTCTCCAAGACCAACCGGTGCATGGGCTCCTCGTACACCGGCAGTACCGGGTCCTGAGCCCGAGAGCACGAGATCGAACCACAGAGCACGAGCGACAGGACAAGCAGGGAGGCCGCACTCAGGGCCCGGGGAAAGTGTCGCGTCAGCCGCACGCACAGCGCGTCTGCGCGTCGGGTCACGGTTCTCTTGTCTCGTCGGGCGCGGAGACGTCCTTCTCGGCCTTTCTAGAACGTGCAATGCCCGCAACGCCGATGACGATGAACGCGCAGCCGATGGGTATGAAGGCGGAGTTGCCGCTCATTCCGATCGTTATGAACGCGATCCCGATCACCAGAAACGCTGCAAGGGCAGGGGTTCTCTTTTTCGTTTCGCTCATGACGCGGTGCTCTCCTCGTAAGCGATTCTCGCATCGCATGCAGAAAAACTCTCTGCAATAGCAATCAAACGGTCACCGCGGGCGGCACCTATGCCGCCCCTACCCGGAGATCACCTCGGAGTTGGACGGTGCGGGCCATATCGGCGCGAATCTCCTCAAAGACGTAGGCGGGTCCTTCAGGGCCCGCCACCCGGACGCCGATTTCAGCCTCCCACGGGCGGGCCCTGAAGGACCCGCCAACGCCTGTCCGAGATTTCGTTTCCTGCTTGATTTCAAATTCTGCGAGGCGCTCAGATGCAAGCCAGGCGACGCCACCGAGGGGACGCACGGGCAGGAACGTCACTGTTTTCTGCCTTCCCAGTCCTTGATGTGCTTACCGTTCAGATTCTCGTGGGGATCTCCCCAGTGCTGGACGGTGGACTTGCCGGCGGGATCGGTGATGGTCACACTCCTGACCGCTCCATCCGACCCTACCTGAAACGCCCAGGTCGACCCCATGGAATCCTCGAAGATGTTGCCGCCCTTGTGCTCGAGGACCGGTGGCGAGACGTCCGCCCACATGGGGACCGCCACCAGAAACTCACCGCAGGCCGCCTCGACACTCCAGGTCCGCAGGTGTTGCGGGTCATCCGCCAGGTTGTAGTGACCTACGTAACGGTTCCGAACCTCGGAGCCGGTGATCCTCTTCTCTGCGTTGAACCGAGTGAGGACTTCGCAGTACTCGGACTCGTACGCGGGTCCCGATGCCGGGGGTTCCGGCGGCCGGGTGGTCGGGGCGGACGCGGCGGCTCGCGAGGAAGGCTGGGCGGCGCTGGCGGGTTTCTGCGTCTGTTGGGCCCAGGCGGGGTTCGGCGCCACCAGGGATGCCAAAACCAGCCCGAACACCACCAGCGAGACGCCACCTTCGATCGTGATTTCCGAAAAACGACGCATCATGATGCCCTCCCCGGGATCTTGTGGAATGCCAGACTTCTTGGCCCTCTCCACCTGGAATGCGCAGAACTTGTCGAACTGGAGCAACTAGGGAAATGATACTACATCTCAAACAGTTTTCTGAATTTTCTCAATCCGGGACCAATGGCCAGGTGGCTCTCAATGCACTATCTTGGTTGGTGATGAAGAAGAGATGTTGAGAGGTCGTGTGGCGTTGCCGGGGGTTCTTGCCGGAATTCGCATCATGGTCGTGGTGGGAGCTGTGGCGGCCGTGCCCGCGCTCTCCACCGCCGGCGCCACCTGCGAGACCTTGTATGCGTTGACCGACGACGCCAGCTATGTGGAGGGCTGTTTTCCACCGTGTGAGTGTCTGCTGGTGGAGGCCACCAGGTTTCGTGGCACCTTCACGCTGGGACCAGAAACCATAGACTGCGCGATCATTTCGCAGAAGGTGACGAGCCTCTACTGGATCGCGACTCTCGGCGCCGCAGAGGTGGAAATCACCGGTTCAGGCGTCTACCGCCGCACCAGCGGTCCCTCGCCACCGGCCCACGCTCTCGACCTCGATCTGGTGGTCGATGGGGGCGCGCCACAAATTTTCTCGAGCGGCTGGCTGCCGCTTGCAGCGGACGACCATTCGATCACCATCCCGATATCCATCAACGGACAGGCCTGTCGCGACACCTTGATCGTCGTGGACGCCTCACCGATTCCACCCGAAGCGGTGCTCGAGTACCGTCTGGCCGACGACAGCTCCTACCTCCACGGTTGTTTCGATCCGTGCGACTGCCTTCTGGAGGAACCGCGCCGGCTCCGAGGGACCCTGTCTCTCGTGGAGATTCTCAATCACGGAACCTATGTCGAGTATGCCGTCCCGAACGCCGCGTTTGTCGCACCTGCCGTTGGCCCAGGGGACAACGAGGTCACGCTGAATGGCTTCGGCCTCTATACCCTGATCCAGGGGTTTGCGGGTCCCGCCCACGTTCTCGATCTGAGGCTGCGTTCCAACGACGGCCCGGTCGAGGAGTTCAGCAATGAGCTCTTCAACACCGATCCGACCTTTCCCCAGGAGTTTGCTGTCGTCGTCGACAAGAACGACCACATCTGTCTCGACACAGTTCTCTCCCTGCACGCGATCCGGTCGGGACCGATCGTCTTCAGAGATGGGTTCGAGAGCGGCAGTACTTCCGACTGGTCGACTGTTCCTCCACCGTAGTCTTCCTGCCATCCGGGCCGTCATTGCGGGAGAACGGCGAGGGCGTCAGAAGCGATCGATCACCGTGATGCCTACGGCGCCGAATCTGCCCATTCCCATCAACTCCACCGGCGCCTCTTCCAACGACACCCTCTTGCCGATGAGCCGTTGCGGCTGGAGTCTGCCCGCCGCGATCAGATCCAGCATCTCCGGATAACGGTGGGCCTGCATGCCGTGGCTGCCGAGGATCTCGAGCTCCCTGCCGATGACCTGATCCATGGGAAGGCGCGGCCGATAGTCGTCGCCCGCCAGGAGCCCGACCTGGACGTGGCGGCCCCGTTTGCGAAGACAGGAGATGGAGTTCGCGCTGGTGGCGGCGCTGCCGAGCGCGTCGATCGAGACGTGGGCGCCGCGGCCGGTGAGTTCGTGAATCCGACCGGAAACGTCATCGGTGTCGCGCTCGTTGATCACCTTTTCAGCTCCCAGGTCACGTGCCAACCGCAAGACCACCGGGTCGATGTCCACCGCCACGACCCTTGCACCCAGCGCCGCAGCGATCATCACGGCCGACAGACCGACGCCGCCGCAGCCGTGAACCGCGACCCACTCGCCCTCGACCACACGACCCTGGGCGGCAACAGCCCGGAACGAGGTCGCAAACCGGCAGCCGAGACTGGCCGCAGTCACGAAGTCCATCACTCCGGGCAGACCCACGAGGTTGATGTCGGCGTGATCGATCGCGACGTATTCGGCGAACGATCCCCAGTGGGTGAAGCCGGGCTGGGTCTGGTGGTCGCAGATCTGGTGATTGCCGCTCGCGCATTCGGCGCAGGTACCGCAACCACAGACGAAGGGCACGGTCACCCGATCACCCTTCTTCCACCGTTTCACCTCGCGACCTGTCTCCTCGACGGTGCCGGCCAGTTCGTGACCGGGCACGTGCGGAAAGCGGCCGGATGTCGGGATCGTGCCCCCGCCACCCGTGCCAGTCGCTGCGGCAGATGCCGCTCGCCTCGACCTTGATGACGACGCCACTGTCGCCGGGCGTGGGATCGTCCACCTGTGCGACCTCGAGCGGCGCTCCGAACTCTTTGAAAATGACGGCCTTCATTGGACAACCCCCCGGCGGTCCGATCCGCCTGATCGCCACCCGACCCGGCGATTGTAGCGATTTCTGAAATCGAGAATTGCCTGGATTCGCCGCCGGCACGCGGATAAGAAGACAGCACGGCGGCAGGAAATCCGATAAGCTCCACTCCGAAGATGAACAATACCGCCGACCGAACCGTCGATTGTCCACACCGCGTCGAGTGCGGCGCCTGCTCGTTGTTGCTCCGACCCTACGGCGAACAGCTCGAAGGCAAACGGCGCCGGCTCGCGGAGGCGCTCAACGACAAACTGCGCCTCACCCCCCGCCAGGTCCTCGGCACGCTGCCTTCGCCACGGATCGAGGGCTACCGCAACCGGGCCAAGATGGCGATCTCCTCGAACCGCGACCACCGGTCGTCGCTCGGCTATTTCCAGCGCCGCACCCGCGAGGTTGTCGATGCGCCGCACTGCGGGGTGCTCGTTCCCGAGTTGCTCGAGACCACCCAGCAACTGCGCCGTCTGCTGAATTCGCGCGCCCGCTTCCCTTTTGCGCTGCGCCACATCGATCTGCGCTGCGGCAGCGACCCGGCGATGCAACACCTGACCCTGGTCATCAGGGCCGAAAAGCTGCCTAAGCTCCCCATCGAGGCGATCGCCGGAGCCTGCCCTCACGTCGCCGGCATCGGGGTCAACCTCAATCCGAAAGACGGTCCCCAGGTCGTCAAGGGGCCGATCGAGCCCGTCTACGGTGCGCGCGAGGTCTTCGTCGAATCGTCCGGTCTCACCCTCAGGGTCTCGCCCGGCTCGTTCTTCCAGGTCAACCTCGGGCTGCTTCCCGAGATTCACAAGAGGATGGCCGAGTTCCTGGGCGGTGGGAAGCTCCTTCTCGACCTCTACGCCGGGGTCGGGACCCACGGGCTCGCCCTGCGCGAGAACTTCCGCCGCGTCCTCTGCGTCGAAGGGGTCAGAGGGTCGGTGGCGGACGCCAAGGCATCGATCACGGCGGGCCGGGTAGACAACGTCGAGGTCCTCGCCAGCCCGATCCACCGCGCCATCCGCCGTCTGCGGTCTGAGAAGCCCGAAGCGGTCATCCTCAATCCGTCCGCGGCCGGGTGCGACCCACCCGCCCTCGAGACGATCATCGACTCGACGACGCGGTCCCTCGCCTACCTCTCCTGCGACCCCGCAACCCTCGCCCGCGATCTGGCCACGCTCATCAAGGGCGGCTTCAAACTCGCCACGGTCCAGGCCGTCGACATGATGCCGCAGACCAGCCAGATCGAGAGTCTGGCCCTGCTGCGCCGCTGACCCCCACAGGGGTCATCCTCTGTCGCGACCGGACGACACGGATGCAGTGAAACGCACGTCACAACGAACGAGAGGGCGCCATCAGGCGCCCTCTTTGTTGAAATCCCGGTCGGTTCTGCGAGCTACTTCACTTCGGTCATGACGCGGATCGAGGAATCAATGACGCCGTCCTCGGCCTTGGCGGCGGCGGACTCCGGTGAATTGAGCCATGCCACCATGGCGTCCATGTCCAGGACTTCCACCAGGAGTCCGACCCGTTTGGGATCGTCCGGGCTCGAGAAGACCTTGATGGCGCCGGCGCCGTGCTCGGCAAAAATCGCGCGGCGGCTGTTGGGCCCCGTCCACGCAGCGAGCCAGATGTCTTTGTCCTTCACTTCATGGGTGATGCTGACAAAGGTCTTACCGGCGTCAGCTGCGAGGTCACTGTTATAGACGTCGTAGGCGATCTGCCACCCGGCAGCGTTCTTCTCCCACACCTCGACGTACTTGCCGGTGTCGATCGGGGAACCGTCCGCTGCAAACAACGAGAACGTGCCCGCCCGGTAGCCGAGATCTCCCGAGACGGCGGCCTCGAGGGTGTCGATCTCGCCGGTTATCCCGCCCTCAATCAATTCCCCGAACGCCGCCCTGACGGCCTCACTGCCCTGCTCCATCGGTTTGTTGGGCGCCATCAATCGGGCGTCCGAGGTGTACATGGACGCCAGAAGATCAAGGTCTCCCGTGTTGATGCCCTGCTCCCAACGCTCTGACATCGCGGCCAGTTCGGGGCTCGGTTGGGTCCCCTGCGGAGCGCAGGCGGCAAGGGCGACGATCGCAACGAGAACAACCATCAGGACCGGGTTCGCCGTGCTCACGATTTTTTTCATCAGGTTTCGCATCATTTTCTCCTTCGGGTCGAATGTGGGTAGAGTGCGCCACCGGCGGCTGGTCCGCGGGCTCGAACGACGGTCCCCGATTGGGGCCCGTCACGACGCTGGCTGATCTCGCGCACAAAATGAGATTGAATCTAAAATAAGTCGTCTCTCCCGCGATGTCAAGCAAATCGGGGCCTCGCCGGGTGGTCGCCTCCCGCATGCGATCGGCAGCGGAGCAACCCCCGCCAGACAAGTCTGTGATCCGGGCCACCGCGCGTCGCTGCCGTTCTCGATACCCTCGAGATCGAGCGGTCGGGCGCGAGAAGGGACGACACGTTGAACTTCAAGCGATGGATCGGGCTGGCGACGACCCTTCTGTGCGCGGCCTCGGCCTTGGGGGCGGGGCCGATCGAGTCGGCCATCACGACCACGACGCTGACCCTTCCTCAGCAGCTCGAGTACTCGTCCTCCAGCCGCTGCACCTGGGACCCCTGCACCCTCGGGCCGCGTCTTTATCTTGCGCCGCGGGCGGACGGAACCCACCTCGTAGGGTGGAGCGACCCCTCCGGCGACGGCCACGTGAGTGTGGTGTCGGGTTCATCCATCGCCGCGACCCACTCCTTTGCCGGTCGGCGGGTGCGCGGTCTGGTGGCCCACAGCGATGGGACCTATGCCGTGCTCCTCAAGGAAGGCGTGACCCTCTCTCTCTCCAAACGCGCCGCCAACGGCTCGCAGATCTGGATCACCAACCTCAACTACAGCTTGACCGAGGATTCGTCGCCGCTCGGAGACCACCGGTTGGCCTACGGCAACGGTCTGTATGCCGCCTATTGGGCGGTCCACGGAGTATCCGGATGGGTGGCCGGTCACGAGGGCGACCAGTTGCAGTACGTCAACGACTCGGGCGTCCTCCAGGGCGGCGGGTGGACCTGGGGCTGTTCTCACTCGATGGCCGAACTGGTGGGCTTCCACTCCGGCGACCAGGCGTTCACCAGTTTCTGCTCCACCGACTGTTACCCGGACCCGCCGGGCCTCAAGATGAATCACTCGACGAACATCCAGACCGCAGAGGGGGACTGCCGCGGCGGCGTCTCTCTGCAACTCGGGCAAATGGCCGCCGCCGAAACCGGTTGGAAAGTGGTGTTCAACGCAGAAAACCCCGACCCGTCCTTGACCTCAGGGGTCGGTCTCGCCACCGCCGGTGGCGGCACCGGCACGAGTGTGGTCTGGCTGACCGACACCAACGGCCGGTATGAAAGCGACCCGGTGCTGGCACGCCTGGGGACGCAGACTCCCGCGCGCTATCTGGTGGGCTGGAAGACCCTCAACGACCGGGTCTTTCACATCGGCCAGATCGACGGCGCCGGGACGTTTCTCGAGGGCCCCGAAGCGATGAGCCCGGCGGGGCCCGGGTGGGGAGTCCGGGACAACTCCTTCACGAGCACGCCTGACGGCTCCGTGGCGTGGCTCGAGGGCGACATCCTGTCGTCGACCCTCAAGCTCCACCGCTATACGGGGTTCGGGGTCTTTGCCGACGGCTTCGAGTCGAACTCGATGAACGCGTGGAGTTCCTCGACGAACTGACGGCCTTCGCCGGCGATTCTGTCGCCGCTCCGCGGCTTGCTGTTTTTCGTGTTCCGCGTACCTGGGGCTCACGCCCCAGGCTATAACCTGTCGCCGCTCCGCGGCTTCACCCTTTCCGGGCTCGACACCTCCTCAGATCGGTCGTTGCGATCACAACGTTGCGTTCGCACCTCGATCCCGCTTTCGCCAAGCCCCGGAGGGGCGAGAGAGGGTAGCCTGGGGCGTGAGCCCCAGGATCACGGCCGCAATTCATGGTGAGCCGCGGAGCGGCGACAGAACTCGAGATGTCACAATGAGCCATGGCTCTTTTCGCGCGATGCCTCGGGTGCGTTCTCGTGGCGGTTGCCCTTCCGCTGTGCGCGATGCCGGCCCCTGAGCTGCTGGTGGACGCCCCACCCGAACTCGAGGCGGTTGCCCGCGAGGTCCGCGCGCTCCAAAACGACGACTTCTCGCAAACACTTCTGCTCACCGGGATGACCGGGTTCTCGTCGCCGATCCGGGTGGTGTTGATTCCCGAAACATCACCCCTCGCGCAGGAGGTACCGTCCTGGGTCAGCGGGTATGCCAGGGGCGACGAGAGACTGATCGTCCTCTTCCCGGCCAGGGTTCGTTCTTACCCCGATCGCAACCTGCGCGCCCTGGTGCACCACGAGGTCGCCCACGTGCTGGTGGCGCAGGCCGCGCGCGGCCGCCTGGTTCCGCGCTGGTTCAACGAAGGCGTGGCGACGGTGGCCGCCCGCGAGTGGGGCGTCGAGGACCGGGCGCGATTCGCGATGGCGGTACTGGGAGGAAAACTCCGCACCACCAGAGGCCTGGATGCCGCTTTCCAGGGCAGCGACGCCGAAGTTCGACGGGCCTACGCACTGTCGGCTGCATTTGTCCGATACCTCCAGTCCGACTATGGAACGCTGGCGCCGGCCACCGTGCTGCGCGGCATCGGCAGTGGTCTTGATTTTGAAGAGGCTTTCGTCCAGACCACCGGGGTCCCGCTGTCGCGGGCGGAGAACGCCTTCTTCGAAGAAGACGCTTTCTGGAACACCTGGCTGCCTTTTCTCACCAGTACCGGTGCGCTGTGGATGGCCGTCACGCTCCTCGCGCTGGTCGCTTTTCAGCGGCGGCGCGCCCGCAGCCGCCAGATGATCGAGGAGTGGGAAGAGGCAGACCACCGGGTTGACGACCAGCGGTTGCGACCGGACCACCACGACGAAACCGTCAACTGACGCCTGTCCCGGCGGATCGACTATTCAGTGATCTCAACCGCCATCGCGTAACACAACTCACGGCTCTCGTCGGCGATGGCGGTCCACTCGAAGACCCGGTAGGCGCCATCGGCGTCGAGATGGCGGTTTCTGAAGCCTCGAGTCTGCTCGCCGGCTGTCAACCGCCCCATTTCGAGCATCGTCTTGGTGCGGTCATCGGGGTGGACCCGATCGATAAACGAGACCTCGAGGAGGTCCTGCTCGGTGTATCCGAGAACAGCACACACGGCCGTGTTGAAACGAAGGAACCGGCCCTCGACAAGGTCCGCAACAAACAACATCACATGTGGGTGTTCAGCAAAATCGGCGACGACCATGTCGGCCATCATCTGCTTCGGGTCGGCCGTCGCCTCGGGGTGTTCGTGACCGTGGTGTCGACGCACTCGATCCAACTCAGCCACCCGAGCACGGAGCTCTTCGGCGAGATTCAACATGGAGTGCTGCTCAGACATTGATCACTACCATTTGCAAAGCCGAAGCTTCTGAACAACTGTACCGCACAGACCGTCATAGTGATAGCCCAAAACCGGCACCCGAGCGCTTGCCGATCCTCGGAGTGGTGTCGACTTCGCCGAAGTGGTAGGTTTCCCAAGATCGGAAGGCCCCAATGCAGCCCAACAACCGTCTCGATCCCAGTCTCATCGACAACCTCGCAGACTTCGACGATCCCTTCTTCACGCGTTTTGCCGTGCTCCCCGCGCCGGCGCCGCTGGAGTTGGCGGACGGCGTATCCAAGACCTACTCCTTCCCCACCTTCTACGCCGATGTGACCTGCGCGATCGCGATCTTTCTCTGCGACTTCCGGCGCGCGCAGGCGATGATGCCCCACCCCTCCATGAGGCCCGTCAAGATGCCCCGCGGCCGGGCGGTGGTGCTGCTCTCGTGCTATGAGTACAAAAAGGTCATGAACATCGCCCCCTACAACGAGATCGCCATGACCATCCCGGTCATGGTCGACGGCTGGGCGCCCCCGGTCCTGCCGCTGGTGATGGATTTCGCCAAGAAGGGCTACTACGTTTTTTCGATGCCGGTCACCTCGCTCGAGAACCAGATTCGAGGGACCCGGATCTGGGGTCTGCCGAAGATCGTCGAAGAGATCGACATCACCAAGAAAGCCGACAGGTGCACGACCGTGGCCCGCGACGGCAACGGCGAGGTCTACTTCGAACTCACCGTGCCGACCTCGGGGCAACAGAAGCACTTCGACGAGACCGGCCACCTCTACAGCCTGCTCGACGACCGCCTCCTCAAGAGCCGGACCTGTTTCAAGGGCGACTTCAGCGTCACCACCGACATGAGCCTGCTCTGGAACAAGGGCCGACCATCCGCAACCCCCGCCTTGAAGCTGGGCGCCTCGCCCCGCGCCGACGCGCTGAAAAAGCTCGAGATCGAAGAGACCGCGTTCCAGTTCCGCTTCGCCTCCAGCATGAACAGCTGTTTCGATCTGCCACTCGAGAACTCCTAACCCGCACTTCAGCAATCTGTAGTGACACCTGAAAGTGAACAGACTCGGGGCACAGAGATACCGGAAAGAGAGGGGATCAACCCCTCCCCTACGACGTTCAGAAACGCCGTGCCCTCGTAGGGGCGGGGTTTATCCCCGCCCGAGCGATGTTGAATATTGCAGGATGCCCGCGGTCTCTGCATCCCTCGATATTCGGCGCGAGGAATGACCGGCACGGGGACGGTTGTTGCAGCCCATGAGGATACCGACCACAACCAACGGCCTGCGACGTCGGCCACCGCACCGCGATGAGGAGCTCCGAAGATGCCAGACGATTCGAACCCGCCGATCGACAACGAAGAGGATCTGACAATCTCGGTGTCGGGTGGGCCCGACGGCGAGGCCACGATGTCCAGCGAGGACGCCCACACGAGGCGCGCCGTCCCCGAACTGCCCTTCACCGTCGCCGGCTACCGGATCCTGAGCCAGCTCGGACGCGGCGGCACGGGTGTCGTCTGGGAAGCGGAACAGGAACACCCCAAGCGGCGGGTGGCGCTCAAGGTCCTGCGCCGCGACCACCTGATCGACGACTACCACACGAAGATGTTCCAGCGCGAGGTCGAGACCCTGGCCCGCCTCAAACACCCCAACATCGCCGCGATCTACGAGTCCGGCCACACCGACGACGGCCACGACTTCTTCGCCATGGAACTGGTCCAGGGCGAGACCCTCAACCGCTGGCTCGAGGCCCGGCCGAGGACCGTCGATGCGCAAGAGCTGGCTTTACGGCTGCACCTCTTTCAGACCATGTGCGACGCGGTCCACTACGCCCACCAGCGCGGCGTGATTCACCGTGACCTCAAACCCGCCAACATCATCGTCACCAGTGAATCCACGTCTTTGACCAGCGCCACCACCGGCGCCGCCAGACCCACCCTCAAAATCCTCGATTTCGGTCTCGCACGGATCACCGATTCCGATGTCGCAGTCACCGCCATGTCGGAGATCGGCACCATCAAGGGCACCCTCCAGTACATGAGCCCGGAGCAGGCGCGCGGTGATATGGATGCCATCGACACCCGCACCGACGTCTACGCCCTTGGCGTCATCCTCTACGAGATGCTGGCCGGCGTGCTGCCCTACGACGTCTCTCCGGCCGCCATCGCCGAGGCGATCCGCGTTATCTGCGAGGACCCGCCCAAGCCCCTGCGGACGACCTTTCACGGCGTCCGTAAACTCGACGCCGATCTCGAAACCATCATCGGCAAGGCCCTCGAAAAGGAGGCCGACCGCCGCTACGCCTCGGCTGCGGCGATGGCAGAGGACGTGGAGCGCCACCTCGAATCGCAGCCGATCCTGGCGCGGCCGCCGAGCGCGCTCTATCAGATGCGGATGTTCGCGCGCCGCAACCGCACCCTGGTCGGCAGTGCGACGATGGCCCTGATCATGTTGGTGGTATTCGCCGCCGCGATGACCGTTCAGGCCGAGAGGATCCGACGCGAGGCCGAGCGCGCCAACCGCGAGGCCGCCACCGCGCGCGAGGTCTCCGAGTTCTTGATCGGTCTCTTCGACCGCTCCGACCCCACTTTGGCGCAGGGAGAAGACCTGACCGCCCGCCAGCTGCTCGACAGCGGCGCCGACCGCATCGAAGAACTCGACGACCAACCGCAGACCCAGGCGGCGTTCATGGAGACCATGGGCCGGGTCTTTTCGGCCCTCGGTGAGTACGACCGCGCCGCGCCGCTGCTCGAACGGGCGGTCAGCACCCGTACGCAATTCGCCGGTGACGACGAGCTCGCCCTGGCGGGAGCGCTTTTCTACCAGGCGACCCTCCTCGATCTCGAGGGCCATTACGCGGAGGCCGAGGCGGCGGCCCGGCGATCGGTCGAGATCCGCGAGCGGCGGCTCGGCGACCAACCCGACCTCGCGTTCAGCCTCAACACCCTCGGCAACGTGCTGTGGCACCAGGACCGAATCGACGAGGCCGAGGCGATCCACCGCCGCGCCCTCGAGCTGCGCGAGCGCATCCTACCGCCGGGCCACGCCGACATCGGCCAGAGCCTGCACAACCTCGGGGGCGTGCGCTACTTCGCCGGCGATCTCGCCGACGCCGAGAGCCTGTGGCGGCGGGCGGCCGAGATCGACGAGGCGAACCACGGGCCCAACGACTGGAACCTCGCCACCAGCCTCCACACTCTGGCCATCGTGTGCCAGGACCAGGACCGCTTCGACGAGGCCCTCGCTCTCGAACAGCGATCGCTCGCCATCCGAGAGAAAGTGCTCGGTCCCGACCACCCCCACGTCGCCCTCAGCCTGACGACCCTCGGCAACATCTATCGCGGGATGGGGCGCCCGGCCGATGCCGAGCCCGTGATCCGCCGCGCCATCGCGATCGCAAACGCCACGTGGGGGCCGACCTACGGCGAGGTCTTCTGGATGCGGCGCAGCCTGGCGCGGACGCTGATCGACCTCGGGGAGCTCGAGCAAGCCGAGACGGAGCTCGACGATGTGCTGGCGACCATCCAGGCGGCAGGGGCTGACGACGAGGCGCCACCGGTTCTCGAAACCCTCGGTGGGCTCTATGTCAGGCAGCGGCGGTTTGAAGAGGCCGAGCGGTTCTACCTGCGGGCCATCGCCGACCTCCAGGCGAACTCGCCCGACGAACCGTATCTCGGTCTCCTGACTGCGGATCTCGCCCGCGTCTTGCGCGACACCGGGCGACCCGACGAGGCCGAGGTCGCATTCCGGCGAGCCGTCGAAATGATGGAGGCGAGTTGGGGGCCCGACGACCCGGACTTCCTGCAGGCAGCCGCAGAACTCGAAGCGCTCACAACCGACGCGAATCACTGACACCGGGGCTCGCTCCAAACATCTGTCCCGAATTTGAACAATTTGACGGAACCCCTCAACACCAGAACGGCGAGAATCCTGGCACCGGCATTGCAGTACATGCGGTCGGGAGGCAGACATGCCCTACTGGATTCACGACAACGGCGAAACCACCGGACCCATGCGGGCGATCGACGTCCTCCGCCGTGCACAACCGACCACCCGGGTCTGCGACGGGGAGCAATGGTTCTACCTTGACGGCGGCTCTGAATTGGCCGAAACGAGGTTCATGGACAACGAACAACGTGAACCCAGCCAATCCGGGGCGCGGGTCACCATCCGCTGATCAGACCGCCAGCGTCATCCGGTTGGAGAAACGACGCCAGCCGCCGTCATCCCATCCGTCATCAACCACAACCACGAATCAACCGCCTGGTTGTGCCACGGCCAGCGCGTGACGGCGTCCTTGAAGAGCGCCATCGCCTGGGCGACGATCGACCTTCTTTCGATTGTCCCGCACCGAAAAGCTCGTGACAGCGCGAAGATCTGACCGATGCCGTGCAGCGGTTCTGGAGCTCGGGATCGCTTGGAATCGAGATTTTCCTTGACACCCGATGAATCCGGCCCTCAAATTGGTAAACGATTCCCAGTTTCAAGACCTGAAGGGACACATCATGAATCTACAGAGGGTCAGTCTTTGGAAACGAAACCTGGGGCTCCTCGAACCGACTGAACTCCAGAGCGACGGCACGGCAGAATCTTCCGGAACGGGCGCCTCGCTCATGATCACAATGGCCGTCAACGGCGCGTTCCCGAGCGCCTGGGACGCCGTGGGCTACACCTACTCCTTCATCGGATACGAGTTCGACCGCGGCGGAATTTCCACCCGGCACGCCCACCCGAAGCTGTTTTTTCTGGATGACGAAAACGGCGCGGAGGTTCGACGGGTGCGACTCACGGCGGTCGACAAGTCTTAGCCCTCGGAACCTCAGTCGGGGTTTGCGGATTTCGGAAGGATGCGGACGTCGACGATGTAGGCCATCACCAGAGCCCAGGACGGCCCAAACAGCGCCCCCCAGGTGAACTCTTCCAGCGGCACGTTCATCGGCCGCGGTCCCCACAGGTTCTCCGCTCGCCAGAGGTCCATGAAATCCGGCCAGACCGCCGCACCCGCCAACATGGTGAGGGCGTAACTCAGACCCGAGAAAAGACCGCCGTACACCGCCAGCGGCCACAGCTCTCGACGCAGGGCCACCCCGACAACCACCACCAGCGCCATGAGGACGAGAATCGCAGGCAGGCGAGCACCTCCCGGGAGCCGGGCAATGGCGGCGCCGGCAATCCCGCACCCGGCGAGAATCACGAGGTAACGCCGTGCGCCCCTTCTCAGGCGGGGTGAGACGGTGATCCGGTTGCGCACCATCAGCACCGCGTACACCCACGCCCAACCACCGACACCCGCCATGAAGAGAACGTCCTCGAGCGCGATACCGATCACCAGGACGCTCGGCGGTTTCCAGTAGTGGGGCACGACCAGCAACGCCGACAGTGCATGCGGAGTCGCGAGCAGGGCCGAAAGACCGATCATCCGCCGCTGAGCGGCCCAACCTGCAGCGATCACGGCCAGCACCGCCAGGATGAGCAGCGTCCCCACGAGGTACTGAACGCCGAGCGGGACCGAACTCACGGCCGGACCAGCAGTTCACACCAACCCGCTGATTGGCGGAAGGCCCCGGCCTCGGTTGATCTCGGCTTCGCGACAAAGGCGTGCGAACCCTGCGGGCGCCTCACACCGAGAGTTCCTGGTCCAGCAGGGCCCCCCACAGGGCGCGCAGGAGAATCTTGGCTTCGGACGGTTCGAGGTGATCCGACACCACCCCCCAACTCTCCTCGACGAGCTGGTCGGCCCGGCTTCTGCACGCCTCCAAGGCCCCCGATCGACGGATCAGATCGATTCCCTCCGCCAGACCCTCGGGGCTTCGTCGCACTTCGGGCGAGCACACGATCTCTTCGAGGACGGCGCGGTCCGGATCATTCAGTCGTCGCAGCGCGGAATACAGCACGATCGTCATCTTGCCCTCTGCCAGATCCTCACCGCAGGTCTTTCGCCACTCCGGCGAGACACTGAAATTCTGGACGTCGTCGAGAATCTGATAGCCGACTCCGAGGTCCCTCGCAAACTCGACGCAGGCCGTCTCGGCGCTCTGATCGACGCCTGCGAGGGCCGAAGAGATGGTTGCCAAGGCCATCAGCGGCGCCGAGGTCTTCTGCACGTACATCTGCAGGATCTTCGCCTCGAGGGATTCGCCGAGCCAGCGTCGGAGGTGTTCACGATCCATGTTGCGCGACCAGTAGAGGTCGAGCGCCTGCCCGAAGTGAGCGGAGAGCATCTGTCGTGCAGTCGTCTCGTGCAGGGCAAGACGCTGCGACGGCGTCAGCAACGGGTGTTCGGACACCAGCACCGAAGGCAGGAAGTACAGCGTGTTGGCGGCGCTGATCGCCACGTCGTCACCGTGGCGCAGGTGGATGCACTCGTCCCCGCGCCGGAGGAGGGAGCGGTCCTGAATGTCGTCGATGATCAGGCCTCCGGTGTGGAGCAGTTCGGCCAGCACCGACACCAGCTCTTCGAAGGCAGCAACGTTGCCGCCGAGGGCATCCAAGATCAACAGGCCGAACACCGGGCGCCACCGTTTGCCGCGCCGCGATACCAGGTCCCAGACGGGATCGGTCAGCATCTGCGAAAAAGCCTCAGGTTCGTAGCTCCACCTCGGGGGACCGATGAACGCTTCCACGTTCGAGGTTTCGAGCGCCGGTGGCAGGAAGTTCTTGATGTGGCCGTCGATCCGCCCGCGCATCTCCTCCAGGTGCTGGTTGAAATCAAACACATAGCCGTCGCCAAAGAACTCTCCCCTGGCGCGTCCTTGGACCGCTCGACCATTCAGGGTCCCGACGACCCTTCCCGCACCCTCCCAGATCGCCCTCGCCAGACCGAAGACCGGCACCTCCTGGTCATCGGCAACCGGATCGAAGCGGAGATCGATCGCGAGGGCCGGGGCGCTGGCTCGCCATGCGACCGCGTGGCGGATCCCTGTCCTTGGGCTCTGCCAGCGCCGGATCGGGACCATGTCGATTTCCCCGGTGCAGTGCACGATGTCGCCGTCTTCGCACACCGAGGCGTGGCTGTCGGTCACCTCGCCCGTCTCGGCGTCGCGGTGCAACCCGATCATCACGTCGCGGCCGTCGTCGAGATTGACACCGAGCCACTCCCAGCCGAGCACCCTCCCGGAGTTGCCGTCGGAGAAGAACCAACCGCGGTCTCCCCACTGATGATCGAACCACGCCGCGCCCTCGACCGCAGCGTCACCCACCCGACCCCGAACCGTCAGACGCGGATACGTGATCAGCTCCATGCCGTGGCCGCGTTTTCCGACGCCACGCGCCGCATCGAGCACGGCCCGCCTGCACGCAGGCTCGAGGCGGAGCCGCCACGGTCGCCCGCTCTCCGGTTCTTCGAACGACAGATCCATGGCGTCGCTTCGCTGCTCCATCTCCAGTCCGCACCAGTTGATCCGGAACGGTCGGCTGCCGAACTGCGGGAGGCTTCCGGTCTTCGTGATACCGCGCAGCGGGCCATGGCGGTGGACTTCGTCGACGAAGGCCGCCGCCAGCCGCTGGTCGAGATTTGTCGTCGACGGCACACCGGGTCGGGCGACAACCGAGTCGGCCCCCGGCGCGTCGATCCACGAAGCGACCCGGTTTTCACCTGCCGCCATGTCAAGCACAGAGATCATCAGCGCGTGGCCGTGGCCGGGAGCTCCGCCGCTGCGTTCAAGGCGGTGACGGAACAGCGACAGCATGAAGTACGACCTGCCGCCGTCATCGGCGTCCGCCACTCCCTGCACGAACCACCATTCGAGGGCGCAGTCGGAGTGCGCCCCTTCGTTCGAAAAATGCCGTTTTGTCCGCCGCCGCGGGGGACCGGCTACCACGCAGTCGTTTTTGCGCGATGCCGCCGACTCGCTCGTGCCGCCGGCCGTTGACTCCCCGACGTGATCGTTTTTCGTCACGCGTCGCTCCGAATTCCCCTGATCACCAACCCATCATAATCTGTTCGCATACGGTCACGAGAACCTGAGAACATCGTCGGTCTGTTGGTGCTGACGGCCGCCGGAACGGCTTTGTACCTGTTGCGGTGGCAATCGGTATTTCAACGCCGACAGCGACCTCCGCTCCACTAACGCTCCCCACGACAGCGGCTTCATCATCTGCTTCCGCCTGGTGAGAGATGTCGCACCTCCCCGATTTGCGATGTCCGTGCTACACTGATCCCGTGGAGCACGGATCATGAACCTGACCATCACCATCGATGACGAACTGCTTCGCCGAGCCCGGATTCGAGCGCTCTCGCAGGGAACATCGGTCAATGCAGTGCTGCGCGATTTTCTCACCAGCTACGCGGGCTCCGATGTCGAGACTTCGGCAAGGGCACGGCTGGCACATCTCGCACGCACATCGACCGCATCGAGCGGCCCCGGAGGCCGAACCTGGACTCGAGAGAGCCTTTACGAAGACCGTCTCGCTCGCGACCTGTCGGTTCACCAACCCTGATGAGCGTTTTTCTCGACACCAACATCGTGGTCTATGCCTTTGATCGCGCCGAACCGGCCAAACAACGAGTCGCGATCGAAATCCTGGAGGTCGGTGATCGGCTGGTCGTGAGCACCCAGGTGCTGCTCGAGACCTGGTGGGTCCTGACCCGAAAGCTGTTGGAACCGCTCGACGGCGACTCCGCGTCGAAAATCATTGAAGAACTCAGCTCCCTGCCGGTGGTGTCGACCGACCCCGAACTGGTGCGGCGGGCCATCGCCACCGGCCGCCGCTTTCAGATTGCGGTATGGGACGCCCTCATCATCGAAGCCGCACGGACCGGCGGATGCCGGCGCATCCTCAGCGAGGACCTCAACTCCGGCCAGGATTTCGACGGGGTGATGGTCGAGAACCCCTTTTCACTCTGAAGGAACCAAGGCACCCCGCATCAGCACACCGAGGTCGCAAAAGGTGGCGGTGCAGGAACCACCCACGAGGCAGCCGGGACGGCCGCCCCATGCGGCTACGCGCTTCGCGCTACGCCGTCACAAGCATGAATACCAGCGCTTGTCACGGCGAAGCCTTTGGGGCGAAGCCGGATGGGACACGCGTCTCGCGTGCCATTTGGACAATGAGGTCCGGGCGAGCGTTCTTCAGACGGGCTTGAGGATCTTGACGATCTCGTCGGCGGTCGGCATCCGGCCGGTCTCCTGTTTTGAAAAGACCACGTTGCCGTCCACGATCACATCGAGCTGACCCGCGCCGCCCCATCGGATCTTTGGCGTCACGCCAAGGCTTGTTTCCAATTCCCTTTGGAGGCTCCCGGCCCCCTTGCGGATATTGTTTCAAAACAGGCAGCGTTTGATTTCTATCTTCATGGAGACACCATACCACTGAGGCTCGGAAGCAAAGGCCCGGGGGCCCTCCTCAGTCAGGATCGTCTTTGAGCAGGCGAATCTGGAGAGGCGACAGGTTGTCGAGATGAATGTCGCGCTGCGGGAACGCGATCGTGATGCCCTCCTCGCGGAACAGCTCGTCGACCCGGTAGCGCAGATCCGACAGCGTCTTGCGGCGTTCCATGGGACGGCGCATGACGACCCAGAACAGCGCCTCGAACATCAACGCATTGTCGCCGAAGTCCTCGAACAACACCTCGGGCTCCGGTGGAATCACCGCCTTGTCGAGCTCTCGAATCGCTTGCAGGAGCAGCTCCTCGACCCGCCGCGTCGGCGACCCATAGGCGACGCCGACCTTCATTTTCGCCCGCACGATGTCATCGGAGTGAGTCCAGTTGATCACGTTCTGTTCGAGAAAGGTCCCGTTCGGGACGATGATGTGGAAATTGTCGAAGGTCTTGATCTTGGTGCTGCGGGCGCCGATGTTCTCGACCGTGCCGAAGGTCTCGCCGACCTCGATGAGATCGCCCACCTTGATGGGGCGCTCGAAGAGCAGGATGACGCCGCTGATGAAGTTGTTGACGATCTTCTGGCTGCCGAAACCAACCCCGATGGCGATCGCGCCGCCGGCGAGGGTGAACACGGTGAGCGGGATCTCCGCCACCCACAGGGCGAATACTACGAGGCACACACCCAGCGCGTAGAAGACCAGGGTTTCGAACGCGGCCGCGGCGCCTGGTTCGAGCCCGATCCGCGCAAAAACACGGTGCGCAATCCGACGAATCACTCGGCGGGCGATGGGCAGCCCGACCACCAGGACAAGCACGGCGATCACGACCTTGCCGACCGTCAGGGGCCTGCCGTCGACCGACAGCAGCTGGAAGTTCCAGATCGAGACCAGTTGCTGCCAGACGTCGCGGGTCCTCTGCCAGACGTCGGTTGCCAGCGGCAGGGTGACTGCCGAAGCCGCCGTTGCCGACCGCGCCGTCGTGAAGACGGGCGGGGGTTCGGGGCGGATCATTGGGGGCCACGCGTTCATTCGGTCTCCTCCGCTTCTGTCGCCAACCATGCCCGCTTCTGCCGGCAAACCACGAAGTTCTCCTGCACTGCGGATCGGGGTGATGCCACGATATCACCGACCGGATCTCGCCGGTCCACAGCCTCGAGTGCAGACCCCGTCGCGTGATACGATTAAAGACGTGCCACTATCGCCGCCCGAACCCGTTGCGTTTGTCGCACCGCTCGGGGTCAGTGGAGTTTTCCACGTCCCCGGGGAAGGTGCGTCATGAGCGCTGAACACCGCCTCAAACGGCAGCTCCTCCAGGGTATGGCCGAGGAAAACCTCGAGATCATCCGCAATCAGCCGAAAGGGACGATCCGCCGCCAGCGGATGGCCAGGATGCAGCGCATCCGGCGAGCGATGTTCGCGGGTGGTGGGACCCTGGGCGTCATCGCCATCGTTCTGCTGGTTATCAGTATCGACTCGGCCGCGAGCTCCAACAGGAACGCCGCTGATTTCACCGACGCCTACTTTGTCGCCACCGACATGACGCCTCCGGAAGCCGGCGAGAGCAGCAGCGGTCTGAGCCATCTGACCGAAATGCTGACCGGCAGCCAGACGCGCGCGATCGATCCCGCGGTGATTCCGCTGGCGGTGCAGCGGATCGTCGTCGATCCGGGCCACGGCGGTATCGACAGCGGCACCAAGCTCGACCACTGGGGCATGTACGAGTCGGACCTGACCTGGGACATCGCGATCCGACTGCGGGCCCTGCTCGAACGCGCCGGCAGCCAGGTCATCATGACCCGCAACGGCGACGAGAAAGTCTCGGTCCAGGCGCGGGCCGAGATCGCCAACCAGTCGCGGGCCGACCTCTTCATTTCGATCCACGTCAACTGGCTCCCCAACCGTGAGTCCAGAGGCTTTGAAACCTACTCGGCGGGGACCACCGTCGACCCGTTCCTCAAGGACCTCGCCGCCGCCGAGAACCTCGACTCCGGGTTCTCGATCGCGGACAGCAGGCGCCTCCTCGACGGCATCTATCTCGGCGTTCGCCAACAAGAGTCGCAACGCCTCGCGGAGTGGGTCGGGCAGGCCCTGTACGGAACCCTGCTCTCCAAGAACCCCGAGATCATCAACCGCGGCGTCAGGAAAGCACCGTTCGCGGTCCTGGTCGCCACCGAAATGCCGGCGATCCTGGCCGAGGTCGCCTGCCTCTCGAATGACCGGGAAGCCCGGCTCCTGGCCATTCCGAAGTACCGCCAGAGTATTGCCGAAGCCCTGTTCACGGGCATCCAAGGCTATGCGCTCGAAGTCAGTGCTGCTGAAAAGGGGGATACGACATGACCGAAAAGGGTCAAGAAATCATGATCGGAATCGACCTCGGGACCTCACAAAGTGCGATCTCGACGTCGACCGGCGAAAAGCACGTGGTCGCCAGCTACGTCGGTTGGCCGGTTGATGCCGTCGCCCGCAAGATCCTCAAGAAGGACGTCATCTTCGGCCAGGAGGCGGTCGACAACCGCACCATGCTCGACCTCCACCGCCCGCTCGAGCGCGGCCTCCTCAAGGAGGGATCCGAAAAGGACCAGCAGGCGATCCGCGAACTGCTCGGCCACCTGATGGATCTGGCCGGCGTGTCCGCCGAGCGCAAGAACGGCGCCAAGGTCCGGGCGGTCGTCGGCGTCCCCGCCGAAGCGTTGAGGGTCAACAAACAGCACGTCCGTGAGGCGATGCGCGGTTTTGTCGATGGGCTGATCATCGTCTCCGAGCCCTTCGCCGTCGCCTACGGTCTCGACGCCCTGCTCCACGCCATCGTCGTCGACGTCGGCGCCGGAACCACCGATTTCTGTGTCATGCGGGGCCGCTACCCCACCGAGGAGGACCAGCGGACCTTGACCAACGCCGGCGACTGGATCGACGAACAGCTGGCCAAACTCCTCAAGGAGCGCCACCCCGGCATCAGCGTGTCCATCCACACCGTGCGCGGTTGGAAGGAAAAATGGAGTTTCATGGGCAAGACGCCCAACCCGGTCGTGGTCTCGGTGCCGATCGCCGGCAAGCCGTCGGAGATCGACATCACGGAAGAGATGCGGCAGGCCTGCGAAGCTCTCGGCCCACCGGTAGCGGAGACCATGCTCGACCTCATCGCCGCGGCAGAATCGGAGTACCAGGAGCAGGTCCGCAACAACGTGATCCTGGCCGGCGGCACCTCGGCGATCCCGGGGTTCGGGGCCTTCCTCGCCAACTCGCTGCTCGAGTTCGGTGGCGGCAAGATCCGCAAGGTGAAGGACCCGGTGTTCGTAGGCGCCGACGGCGGCCTCGCGCTGGCCATGGACGCGCCCAAGTCGGACTGGGAGAAACTGCCCGGATAGGCCCCCCGCCGTCGACCCACCGGTTTCGCGCCCTGCAGGCCACTCCAAAGTGGCGGTGTGTTCACGACTGCACAGTGTCCGGTAAGATTGGAAGCAGCGCAGTCTCGGGCTGTGAAAGGACATCGTGCTCGAAAAACGACCGATGGTTCTGGTCGCCGGCATCGGGCGGAGCTCGTTTGACGGGCTGGCGCCGGTGCTCGATCGCCAGAAGCTCGAGGTCGTTCAGGTCACTTCGGCCGAAGATTCGACCAAGCTCGCCTACGCGGACCGGGTCGATCTCGTGATCCTCGACTCCGAACCGACCGCCATGACGCTCGAGGAGGTCGTTGCGCTCATCCGCTCGCCCTCGTCGGCGTCCAACAAGGCCTCGATCCTCGTCCTCGCCAGACCCGGCGCATCCGACGAGGCCCGCGCCCTCGTCGGCCGCGGCGTCAACAGGGTCATGCTGGCGGGCGACCCCCCCGAACTCATCGGCCAACGCGTGGCGGAACTCCTCGACATCGCACCCCGCACCACCCTCCGCCTGTCGACGCGCTTTTTGGCCGAAGTCGCCGACGGCGCTGACGAGGCCTTGGGCGCAGTGGTCACCATCTCCGCATCCGGGATGCTGGTGGAAACGGACACCCTCTTCCTGCCCGGACAACACGTCATCATTGCGATCGATGTGGCAGGTCAGGATGAGCCCCTGACGGTCAAGGCTGTGGTGGTGCGTCAGGCCGACCCCAAGCGCGACGGCATCCAGGGCATCGCGGTCCGTTTTCTGAAGTTCGCCGGCGACAGCCGCAACCGTCTCGACGCCATCCTCGGCGACGCCTTCGACACCCCCCTCCCCTGACGACGCCGCCCCAGATGCGGCGAGACTGAAGGTGGGCCAAGGCCCACCCTACGTCGGACTCACATCCCGCGGGGGCTGGTAGGGTGGGCCTTGGCCCACCTTCAGAGGCGCCAATCCAACTCCCCTCCCGACACACCTCTCGACCGTCCCACCCTGTCCTCCCGACCGCGCGGCCGCAACAATTAGGCATGTTATAACCTATCAATTTTTTCACTACGTTCGAAATGACAAAGTGATAGAATAGAAACCGAGGGTGGAAACGCAATTTCTGGAGAGCCGATGACCGCTCAGGTCCCGGAAACCGTCCGCATCAACGGCACAATTTATGACCTCTGCGGAGTTCGCGGCGAGGGACTCTTCGACCCCGAATTCCACGGCATCGAGACTTCGGCCCCGAACTCCGCGTGTTGGCGCGGCTTCACCTGCGGTTATGCCATCAGCAACAACCACCTCGTGCTCGACACCCTCAAACTGTGGTCGGAGCCCGACCGCTGGCGCTCGAACCGCCAGGTTCTTGATCGCCTCTTCAGCGGATACCTCGAACTCGATGACGAGCAACCCTGGGTCGATGCCACGGGCCTTGCCTACCTCGTCCCCTTTACCGGCGGCCTCCTGCTCGGCGCCGACTTCATCGATGAACTCTACGTCCACATGGGCTTTCACCCCGCCTACAAGTACGAGCGCGTGCTCGAACTGACGTTCGAGAGCGGCCAACTTCTCAGCCAGAGCGATCGCTCGATCGAGATGGAGGAGATCCGCCTCCGCGAGGGACGCGGCGACGGCAAACGCTCGAAGGACGTTGTGGCGTGGATCAACGACTGCTTCAGGATCGACTACTGATCATGGCTGCACCCACCCGCGACCTGCCGGCCGACGGCCTCGAACCAACCACCCTCACCGATGAAGACTGGGAAGCCATCCGCCGCTACGCCCAGGCGATCTTCGCCTGCGGTGCGCATTCCATCCACGGCCCGTCGCACTGGACCCGAGTCGAAAAGAACGGCCTCGAGCTCGCTTCCGAAACCGGCGCCGACGAGACCGTCGTCCGGCTTTTCGCCGTCCTCCACGACTCCTGCCGACTCAACGACGACAAGGACCTCGGCCACGGCCCCCGCGCCGCCGACATGCTCGGCACCCTCATCGGCATCCTCCTCACCCTCGACCCCCACCGACTCGTCCTCCTCGAACAGGCCATCCGCCACCACACCGATGGCCTGATTTCCGACAACCCCACCATCGGCACCTGCTGGGACGCCGACCGGCTCGACCTCGGCCGGGTCGGCAAGAACCCCGAGGCGCGGTTCATGAGCACCGAGGCAGGCAAGAGGCGCGCCGCGATCGGCTGATACACCACACCGGCTCGACCTTCGTGGCGCTCACCAGCATTGCTCACCACGTCATGTCGCGAGACCGGTGAGATGTTGTCCGGTGTCGAGTTTGCGACCTGATGGCCGCGTTCACTCTCGCCCACTCCGCAACGCCTCGTACTTTGTCCGGACCTCATTCTCGCCGTAGGTTCGTTCGAGACGGCGCACGATGAAGTGGCCGCGTGCCATGTCCTGAAAGTGGTCGATAAAGAGGACGTTGATGGTGGCGCCGCCGAGAGCTCCGATGACGGGCACTCCCTGGGCCACGATCTTCTCACCGACCACGGCGTTGAACCGTGCGGCGATCTGCGCCAACAGACGGACGATGACCGGCGCGCCATCCTCGACGACCGTTCTGCCGGCGATGTATTTGGCGGCCTCGCTGACCGCGCGGGCCAGGGCGGCACGAACGGCGAAGTAGCCCGACTCGGTCGCGTCGTCTTTCTGCGAGGGCCCGCCCATGGCGAAGACCTCGAGACAGGCCATTTTCGCTTCCGGCGTCGTCAGGTCCTCTCCCTCGCTACGAGCGATGTCGGCGATGGAGCGCAGGATGATGGTCGTGGTGATGGGAAGCTCGATGGGAAGTGCGGCCAGACCGAAGACTCCGCCCACCCCGCCCGACAGACCCACCGCAACCGTGTGGCTTCTTCGCCACGGTCTGCCCCGTCGCCGGGTGTCCAGCGTCAGGGTCGCCGCTTTGACCGCGGCGCGCAGAGATTTCTGGACGGTCCTGGTGATCTTGTCGCCCGCTGCCCTGGGGAGCCTATCGAGCACGTACTCGATCGGGATCCCGACAACGCCGGAGACCCTGGCGATGAAGCCCGGGTTCTCCAACAAACCGGCGGCGGTCTCCAGATCCTGGAGGTCGGCCTGGTTCCACTCCATCAGGGCTGATCACCGGTCGAGAGAGTCATCGTTGCTCCAGGGCAGTCATGATAACGCAGGCGGCGTCACGGGGTCGGTTCGCCCAGACTCACGACGGCGCCACTCGAAAGCAGTGCCTGGCGGATTCTGGGGCCAGACCACCCGAACCTGACTCACACCGCCACCTCTCCCGGCAGGGCATCCACCAAGGCGACCCAGGTGCACCCACGAAAAAGGCGCTCACCCTCCGGAGAGAGCGAGCGCCGAAAAAGCGGGAGGCCTTTTCAACAATGAAATCGCCTACGGAAGGTTCGCCTTGGCCGCGGCTTTTTGGATCGCACTCTTCTGCTGGGCGGTGATCACTCCGGCTTTCTTCAGATCGTTCAGATATTTTGCAACACCCGAAACGAACTGGCCGTGGTTGGAGGCGGCAGCCGCAATGGCCGCGATGCCATCGGCAATGGTGCACCCGTCGTCAAACAAAGTGTTCGGCACACCGGTGTCGATCCCGTCGATCACAACCGTCGGACTGAGATCCGAGTTCGGGTTGCAGTCCACGTCGTCCGGCACGCCGTCGCCGTCGAAGTCCGGCACCAGACCGAAGATGTAGACCGACCCCGAATAGGCGCCGGCTTCCGTCGTCTCCGGCGAGCCGACAAAGGCCGAGCCACCCGAATAAGCCACCGCAAAACCGAGAGCATTTCCTATCGCGGCGTCCGATGCAACCAGCTTGTCCTTTTCATTCCACGTGGCGCCGGTTCTACTGAATACATACGCAGATCCCGTCCGAGAGTCATCCTCCCAGGCGCCGATGACTGCGATGTCGCCGGAAAGCGCAGTAGAGATGCCGAAGTTGTCGCCCGCCGCGCCGTCTGACGCCGCCAATGTTTGCAGGAGGGACCACGTTGTGCCGGTTCGCGTGTAGGCGTAGACAAACCCAGGACTCGGACTGAAGGAGGGTGCAGCGATCAAGGCTGTATCGCCTGCGACAGACACCGCCGTCCCGAAAAAAAAGTCACTGTTTACCGGGGAAACCAGCTTCTGCTGCTCGGTCCAGGTGGTTCCGCTTCGCGTAAAGACATAGGCCGATCCCCAGGTCACCACCCCGTAGCCTTCCTCCCATCGATCCCCGACTGAGCCGACGACGCAGGTGTTACCCGAGAGAGCCACGCTGTAGCCAAACCAGTCGAAGGTGTAAACATCCGATGCGGTGAACTTGGCCTCCTGGGCCCAGGTGACGCCGCTACGGGTAAAGACATAGACCGAACCCGCGTTCATACCCCCATCGTCGTCCAGGTACGAGCCGATGACCGCAGTGTCACCGGAGAGTGCGACGGAGAAACCAAACCGGTCGCCGGGATCAGCGTCCACCGCGGTCACGTGTTGCTGCAGTGTCCAGGTGGTGCCATTGCGGGTGAAGACGAAGGCCGATCCTCGTTCTGCGTCATCGCCGGAAGCGCCGACAATGATGGTGTCGCCCGATATCGCGGTCGAGCAACCGAAATAGTCGTAAAAGTCGGGAGATGGGGCCATCAGTTTGGCCTGTTGGATCCAGGTGGAGCCGCTGCGGACATACACGTACACAGAGCCCGCGACGAAATTCTCCCCGTAGGCGCCGACGACCGCTGTGTCCCCCGAAACAGCGACCGAGGATCCAAAAAGGGCGCCTGCCGAGCCATCCGAAGGAACCAGTTTCGCATCCTCGGTGGCCGCCAACGCCACCTGTGCCCCACCGATGATGCAAAAGACAACCAGTGCCCTTGTCACCAACCGGCGCGTCAAACCACTCTGCCGTGTGCTGATAGCCATCATGTCTCCTTCCGGTTCAAATGTTGAACCGTCGTCTGAATCCGTTTCTACAAAAAGAAGGCGATTCGGGAACACAAGAGACAGTACCGGCCGAGTGCCGTCTTCGAGTCTCATTTCGAAATCGCGTCTCGTTTTCAAGAGCTGTGCGAAATATAGACACTTTTCTTCGGCAAAGTAAGGAACACTGCGGCAAAGACGTCCGGCTGCGGCAAAGCGGTTTCGGGCTGTCTGGCCCCTCGAAATTCAAGATGCCAGACACCCACTCACCCGTACCTGGACGCACTGCTGGCCTTTATCCACCTCAAACCGGTGACGGCGGGAACTGTTGATGATCCGGCGGAACACATATGGAGCGGCTACCGGGAAATCGTCGAGCGGACGCGGCAACCAACCACCGACGTCGACGAGGTGCTGAGGATCTCGTAGCGTCCACGGCGATCACAGGCCGAAAGGGCCATCATCGCTCCAGAGGAGGTCGTGATAACGCAGGCGGCATCACCGATGGGGTCCGCCCAGACTCCCGACGGTGCCACTTACGGCGCGTCGGATGCTCCCGGCCCGGCCGGGCCCGCGAGACACCGAACCGTCAGAATCTGTAGATGCCCGACACAACCGCGTACTGGAACCAGGCGAAGTTGTAGACCTCGTCGACGTCGGCGCCGCCCTCGAGCATCCGATAACCCGCGCTGACGCCCCAGCTGTCGTTGATCTCGTACACGACCTTGAGCGCCGTATCGATCGCCCGGCCCGGCCCACCCGCCAGACCTTCAAAATCGAAATGCGCGTACCACTGGTCGGCGAAGCGATAGTCGGCGGCGAAGGACAACAGCGGCACGAAGCCCACATCCGTGTCTTCGCTGGAGGTCTCTCCTTGAGCGAGGGCGATCTTGGCATCCCGGATGTTGGCGGTGATACCTGCCCACAGAGTCCACCGCTCGCCGTCTTTGAATTTCCACCGGTAGCCCAGCCGCCACGAATTGAACTTATATGTGGCTTCGACAGGCAACCCCGGTTGGTACGACTCGCCCGCGAAGTTCACCTGCTCGTCAAAAATACCGGTCGCGGTGTAGGAGAGCGGCCCCGCCATCAGCCGGAGGCTGTGCTTGGGCTTGATGTTCCAGGTGAAATAGAGCCGCCCTGCGGCCCAGGGGCCCGTGCCAACCAGGTCCTTGAGCGAGAACCGGGTACCGCTCGGGTCGTTGGGAATCTGCACCGTGTTCTTGCTCTGCCACGCCGGCCCGGCCTCGAGCTCGAGCACAAAGCGGTCGGAGTCGCCCCCCCACGAAGAACCGGAGACGGCGAAGGCGCAAACGAGAGCGACGGCGGCTACGATTTTCTGTGATGATTTCATCTGATGCGCCCCTTGCTAATTTGACTCGGCGTCCGGTGGCTCGCCGGCCGGAGCGTTTCCGCCGAGCAGCGCGTCGACGGCTGAAGTGATCTGCTCGTCGAGCGGGTCGACTCCCGAGTCAAACCTCGCCACCACGCGGCCGTTCTGATCCACCAGGAACTTCGTGAAGTTCCAGCGCACCTCACCCCGGAACTGTTCGTCACTCGCGGTCGTCAGCGCGCGATAGACCGGCGCCTGTTCCGGGCCCTTGGTGTGCACCTTGGCCATCATCGGGAAGGACACGCCGTAGTTGAGCCTGCAGAAGTTGCCGATCTCTTCCGCGGTCCCGGGCTCCTGGTTGCCGAAGTCGTTGCTCGGAAAACCGATCACCACAAGGCCCGCCTCGCGATACCGCTCGTAGAGTTTCTGCAAACCGTCGTACTGCGGTGTGTAGCCACATTTCGAAGCGGTGTTGACGATCAGCATCGGGCGCCCACGAAACGATGCGAGATCGACCGTTTCGCCGGTCAGAGATTCCACCGTCTGGTCGATGATGCCGGAAGCGTCGGGGTTCGCGACCGACGACGCCTGCTCTGGCGCCGGAGCAACAGCCTGTGGCTGGCCCCCGCCGCACGCGGCGGTCGACGCCACGAGAAACGAAACCGAGATGAAGAGTGCGTACTGATACTTCATGGGTCCTCCTCACGATCCAACCGGCCAACGAGAAATCCGGACCGCGAATTCCAGACCGGCCAGAGTCTCGACCTCAATCAATACCGGCAACGATAACGCTTTGATCGTTGAAAGGGGGAGAAGACTCACAGCACGGTCACGATCCCAAGGTAGCCGTCTACGGCCAACCGGTCGCCGGTGGCAACCAGACTGGTGATCCCGGGAACGCCGGTGACGCAGGGCAGACCGTACTCGCGCGCAATGATGGCGCCGTGGATGAGCATGCCGCCCCGCCGTTCGACGACCGCGCTCGCCATCGGCACCACGAAGGTCATATTCGGGTCGACCGCGTCGCACACCAGAACCTCGCCGGCCTCAAATTCGAAAAGATCGGCAACGTCACGAATCACGCGGGCGGTTGCGGTGGCGACTCCGGGGCCGGCCGGTTGGCCGACCAACTGGCGCGGCCGGGCGCGAAAGCCCTCTTCGACCGCCGGCGGCGACTGCACCGGTTTCAGCTCCACCACCAGGTTGGGATGGCGCAAGGCCTGCACGACGCCTTCAAGGTCGATCTGCAGATGATCTTCGTCATGTCGGTCGCGGAGCCTGCGGCGCCCAGCTTCGACCGCGTCCAGCACAAGAGCCTCGAGACGGGCAAGATGAATGTTGTCATCGTCCCGCAGTTGATAGCTTGCCCGCCCGATATCGAGCACCTCCCGCGCCAGGCCCCGCCGGCCATCCTCGACTTGGCTGATGAAGTCCGCTGTGCGTTCTTCGATGTCCGAAACTGAAACCGGTTCGGCGGTGCCCGGTGCGGACGCCAGGGCCATGACCAACCGCACCAACCGGGCTCGATTTCCAAAACACTGTTGGTCGGCAAAGACGGCGTCGCCGAACTCGCGCTCGAAGTCCTCGAGTTCGAGTTCGAAGTCGGCGCCGCCGGGATCACCGGCGGCGAGGCGGGCACAAAGCTCTGAATCCTCCCGCACTTTCGATGCGAGCCGCGACAGCGTCCGGTTTCGGCGCACGCTCAGCATCGGTGTCGCCGCCAGCAGCTCCATGAATTCGTATGGGTCCTCGGGCCGCATGACCTCGTTGTAGAACTGTCCGAAGAGGCGAATACCGTGCGCGAGCGGGATGAAGTCCCGCCAGTAGACGTCGACCCAGCGATCGTGGGCCGCCCGTCGATGCTCGATCTCATCCGCCAGCTTCTCGGCGTCGAGCGCCGCGAGATCGCGAAGCGCGATTCCGGCCGCCTCCCGGTCCATTGCCGGAAGCAACTCGCGCTCGACCCGCTCGCGCAGGCCCTGGAGGTTGTCGAGGCTCCTGGTCAGGCTCAGGTACCAGGCCCGTTTGTCGCCTTCGACCGCCGTTGACGTCGTCACGGGACGCGACTGCAAGAGCACGAGCCGCCCGTCCGCGATGGTCCACTCGACGTCCTGCGGCGCACCGAAGAGAGCCCCGGCAGCGCGGACCGCCTCAAACACCTCCGCCAGGCCCTCCGCATCGAGCGGTGGAATTTCCGCCAACGACGCAGGCACATCCTCCACCGTTGTTTGCGAATCCCGGGCTACCAACCGGCGGCGCTCGCCCGGCGCGGCGTGCGACACAACCCGAGCCGTTGCCCGGTCCAGAGTCCAGCGATCGGGCTCGATGGTGCCGTCGACAAGACCCTGGTTGAGCCCGTAGACCGACTCGATGACTGCCAGCTCCGGGTCCGTCGGATGGACGCCGAAAACGATCCCCGAAACGGCGCCGTCTATCAGCTCCTGGATCACCACCGCCATCGAACTGGTGTCGACATCGATCCCGAGCTCGCGGCGGTAAAGGAGAGCGCGGTCGCTCCACAACGACGCCCACACGCCGCGAATGGCCTCGATCACCGCCGCATTACCCTGCACACCCACGAAGCTCTCATGGAGCCCGGCAAAGGAAGCTCCCGCGGAGTCTTCACCGGGAGCCGAAGAGCGCACTGCAAGCGGGCCCTCCGGCAGGTTCTGTCTGAGGTGAGTCTCGACCGCCGCCACGATCTCCTGCGGCACCGGCGTCCTCAAGAAACGGTTGCGGATGCGCAGCGCGACATCCCAGATCTCCTCCCACCGCATGTCCTCGAAGCTCTTGCGCCCCAGCTCCTGTTGGATGCAGGCCCGCAGTGAGCCCTGTTCGACAAACAGATCGTAGGCATCTGTGGTCAGACAGAGAGACCGCGGCACGGGGTGACCGGTCCGCTGGAGAGCGGCGAGCGCAGCCGCCTTGCCCCCGACCCGGCCGCCGTCGTCGTCGCCGATCTGATCGAGGCCGACAATCAGCTGCATCAGTCGATGTGGAACTCAATCACGTGCTGAAAACGGGTCACGACCATATAGACCGAGACCTTGAGCCGCAACCGCACGCAGCTCGGCGAGTGAACGAAGCTCTCGAGGTGCGGATGCTTGGCAAGATAGAGGCGATCGAACTCGGACCGTTCAGCGCCCGAGACCTCCTCAACGACACCGACCGCAGTGGCGGCTGAAGCCTCGGTGAAATCTGCCGGGCGGTTGGTGCGGTTGTCCACCAACATCGAGGCCCTGGCATCGCCGACCAGGTTGGCGCGCTTGCGCGTCGTTTTACCCGTCACGAAGAGCATGTGCTTGAGGTCTCCGGTCACCGCGAAACCCACCAGGCTGGTGTAGGGCTCGCCATCATGGTGGGTCGCCAGCACGCCGAGCAGCTGGCTTTCCAACAGGTCGCGAAGAATCTCCATGTGGCTGCGTTCGTCGCTCATCGCGAAATCCGCCCTTCGAAGCGCATTATAGGGCCGTGCTCGGCAGCAGCCACGTCTCCCCGGCGGACTATGGGGTCTCGTCCACCGTTTCGGGCTCGGCCACGCCCGGGCGATCCACCAGGCTCTTCTCGAGGGACGAGAGGTCGCTCAGCTTGCTTTGGGCTGGGTCGCCGGCTTCATCGAGTCCGATCAGAAAAACCGCCGAAAGGGTCATTCCGGTGACAATGAGCCCCAGAACAAAAATGGCAAGCGTGCTCATCAGCCCGTCCGGCCCCGGTTCGCGAAGAGGAGGCCGCCAAGGGAGAGAATCGACGGCACCCACAGTCCGACGAACAGACCCTCTTCCCGGTGGCCTGAAAACCAGAGAGAGACCGAAAACAGAAACGAGATCCCCGCGGCCGCAACAAACAGCAACTTCGCTTTATTGGACGCTGTCATTTCTTCTTCTCCCGCCCTTTCAGATTGGTCTCGCCAATGGAGCATCTCAGATGACATCCCAGGACGGACACATCGAGACCCTGACTGTGTGTGAGATCCACGCCAGGAAAACCGGAGCTGCCGGACCTCTATTCCAGCAAACGGCGGGAGCCCGGGTCAGCCTGCTGCGACGAAGACCGAGAGAATCAGCATCGTCAAGGCAGGAAGGGACTTCTGCAGCGGGTCCTTGACTTTGATATGCATCGCGACAGCGCCGAGCATCAGAATCGCGATGCCAATCGCCGCCGGACGGGTCAGTGCCGGAAACCAGATGCCGGCGATCAGGCACGCGGCGAAGAGCAGCTTGAGGAATCCCACAACCCGCACTGACCACTCGGGAAGACCGTAGACCTGGAATTCTTCCTTCATGTTGGCGGCGGCGCCGCCCCGCCAGCCCGTGGATTGCCCAAACCGCAGAATCCAGACATTGAAGATCCCCAGGGCAATGACGATCTGAACGATGATGACAGCTGTTTGCATCGCTTCTCCCCCATCAACTCTCGGCGTTCGGTGTGTCGGCGGCCATACTACTGCGGACGACATCCACACGTCCACGCCGTCTCTCACGAACCACGGAGCGCGGGTGCCGGAAGAGTGGCTGCCGACGACCTGCTCGATGCCGCGGCGGCTGCGTGGACCGCGTAACGCATCGCAACGGGGACCGCGGAGGTTTTGCCGGTATCGGCGGCGGGCTGCGGCACCAGCCGGCGCGAGGTGATCTGGTACTAGCGACGATGCGTTCCTGAGACCCTCAACGCAGTATCGCGCTACAATCCCTCCACACACGCGGCCCGAATCGATACTCGAAATGTCGTACAGAGATCACACGTTGTACGTACAAAAGGAGAACCACAATGGCCAACCGCGAAGAGTACATTGCAAAGATGAAAGCCCAGCTCGACGATTGGAACGCCGATTTGGGCAAGCTCGAAGCCAAGCTCGCGGATGCGAGCGATGCAACGAAGGAACGGCTTGCGCCCTATGTCGAAAACGTCCGGGACGCGAGGGACGCCGCCGCGAAAAAACTCAGCGAGCTCAAAAACTCCGGCGAGGCCTCGTGGGAATCACTCCAGGACGAGGTTGAGCACGTCTGGAAGACCTTCAAACAATCGGTCAACTACTTCAAATCGCAGCTCTGAGGCACCGAGCTCTCTGTGAGCCATCCTCCTTGTGGGTCTGAAATCGGCTCACGATATCAAGACCTCGGTTGAGATAACACCTCTCTGCAGGTCTCGCGGGGCCTCGGCTCGGGCAGCCAGTTGCGTGACCCCACGGCCAGTCGGGAAGCCCCGGGCGCTTCTTCGTGTTTTCCAAAGGGACATTTCAGGAGGTGCAACGCCATGCGCTCAGCAATCGAGGCAACGCTCATATTGGGTCTTTCGATCGTCCTCACCGTGCTCATCATGGCCGTCATCTTCCCGAGGCACGCTCTGGGCTCCGCCGACCAGGTCCTGACACCACCGACAATCCAAGCGGCGGTGTTTGTCCACGGATTGCACGACCGGCCGGGATCGGTCGATCTCAGGTCAGCTCCGCAGAGTCTTGACCGGGCGCAGGTCGCAGGGTGCCCCTACCTCGCGTCCCTGGCTGCTGCATCCCGGTGCCCGGCTATGAACGGGGGCGAGGTCGTGTCAACGTGCCCCTTCCTCAGGCGGCAGCAGCGGGAGGATCGCGGCACCTCCAAGCAAACGGTGACACCCCACAAGCTTGAAATCTGAACCCCCTCGGGCCACGAACTGATCGTTTGGGCCGTGCGCCAAGGCTGCTCAGGCGAACTTGGTTGCCGGGAAGTTGTACTTCTCGACCAGCGCCTGTTTTTCGTCGTCCGGCAGCGACTTCATGTAGGCTTTCCACCCCGGGCAGAAGTTGGTGTGCCAGCGCCACACGCGCCCGAGAATGGACGTGGGCTTCTCATCGAACTTTGCTCTGAACGTGCAGGTCGCGCATCCGGGTTCGCTCATCTGTTCCTCCTTCACCGCTTCTCCTACGCACCGTAGACGTTCGGCGGCCCCAGGTGTTCGGGGAACCGTTTGCGGAGCGCGCACCTCGCCTCGTAGCAGAGGTGGCAGGCATCCACGTATCCATCCTCGTGGGGCAGATCGTAGACCCGGACCAGCTCGGCGGGGCCGCCGGCCAGCAGCGGTCCGATGATCGGATGCTCGTGGGGGTCGTAGGCCTCGATCATCTCGTTGAGCGGCGTCCTCCTCACATTGCCCAGCAGCAGCCCCTGGCAGAGGTGGACATTGCCGTAGCCGTCGACGTGTACCCGGCCGGGGTCGAGGAAGTCCTCGTCGGGGCACTCGTCGAAATCGGTCCATGGGCGACGCGGGAGATCCGCGGTGAGATTGACGGCCGCACGACCCCGGAAGCGGACCGAGCCGCCGATAATTGGCAGACCCTTCTCGTCGGGGGCGGCGCAGACCATCGGCGGGTCGATGGTGATCACGGCCTCGTCGAGCCCGAGCTTCTTCGCAGCCGCGACCGCAAAGCCCGGCCTCGGGTCCTCCTCCTCACCGGCGTGGAATGCATCGCTCGACACGCTCAGGTCGGCCACTTCGAGTTCGGCGAGCGGCCCCAGCCACAGCGCCGCGTCGGCCTCGGCGGTGGCCCAGTAACTGTTGGTGACGATGCCGGTGGAAAAACCACGCTCCTTCGCCTGGCGGATCCCCTCGATCATCAGAGGGTAGAAAAGAAACGGCTCGCCGCCCTCGAAGTAGATCTGTTCGACCGTCCCCAGCTCACCAGCCTGGTCGAGTACCTTGGTGAGCATCTCGAGCTTCATGGTGCCACCGGCCCGCGGGCTCGCCCACACGAAGCAGTGGTCGCACTCGTGGGTGCACTGATAGCTGAGCAGGAAGTGGACCCCTGTCAAAGGCATGACGACCTCCCGAAATCATGTGAGGGCAGCTCTCCTGCATTGTCGCACCGCCAGGGAGATCGAGAAAGCGTGCTTTTCGGTCCTGCAACGTTGCTGGCAACTTCGCGAGCGTTGCGGTGCGCCACCTCGGAATTGCGGGGCGCCGCTGCGCAATCCGATTCCCGATCCGGCAGCCGAGACGGCTGCCCCACAAACCGGATCACGAAATCAATGCCGGTGTGGTGCGGGCGTCCCGGCCGCACCACTTCTCCCCTACTGGACCCGCTCCAGATCCACTGCCAACGTCTCGGTGACCGCCAGGTGCTCGGCATCCACCGGCTCACGCTCGAGGCTCGCCCCGTGTTCGGACCACCACGCGCGGGCATCTCTCTGGCGCCAGCGCGGGATGTCGCGGATCGACGCCAGGCGCTCACGGATCTCGCGGGCGCTCTGCGGACGGTCCTCCGGCCGCTTGGCCAGACACTGCAGCACCAGGGCCTCGAGCTCCGGCGGCACCTCCCTTCCCAGCCTCGTGGACGGCGGGATAGGTTCGCTGTGCAGGTGGTGGCCGAGGATCTCGACGATGTTGCCGGTGAAGACCTGCTCGCCCGTCAAAAGAAAGTACGCGACCGCGCCGAGGGCGTAGAGATCGCTGCGGGCGTCCACCGTGTCCGGGTCGGTCATGGCCTCGGGCGCCAGGTACTGCGGCGTGCCGGAGACCACCCCGTCGTGGGTCAGGTTTGCATCCTGCGGCCCCTCCACCACCTTCACCAGACCGAAATCCAGCACCTTGGCGATGTCGAGCTCGCCGCCCTGACGGCAGAGAAAGATATTGGCCGGTTTGATGTCGCGGTGGATGATCCCGAGGCCGTGCGCCTCGGCCAGCCCTCCGGCCACCATTTCCATCGTCCGCACCACCCGCGCCGGCGGCTGGGGCCCGTCCCTCTGGACCACCGCCTCCAGGGTGGCGCCCTCGAGCAGCTCCATGGCGTAATAGAAGACGCCCTCCGGGGTGCGGCCGTAGTCATAGATGGTGATGGTATTGGGGTGGGTCAGCCGCGCCGTCTGCTGCACCTCACGCTCGAAGCGCGCCAGACAGGCCGCACCGGCCTTCTCCACCTGCAGCAGCTTGACCGCCGTCGGGCGGCGCATCATGGCGTGGCTCGCGCGGTAGACCATCCCCATACCGCCCTCACCGAGTTTCTCGTCGAGCGTGTACTGGCCGAGCCGCATCGCCTGGCGGATCTCGCGGCGCAGATTGTGGATGATGCGCGTGATCGAGGCGCACACGATCGTGACCAGGGTCCACCAGATCGCAACATCGACGACCAACGACACGATCTGGACCGACCCGATGTGCTCCCGCAATGAACTGTCGACGACGACCGGGAGCCAGTGGAACACATACAAGACGAGCAGCGGGACGGCGGCCAACAACGTGATCCACGTCGTCCGCCAGACCGTGCTCGGCACCAGGGCCGCCCGCACGACGTAGCCGAAAGCCAGACCGAGCATGAGGGCGGTGAGCACCTGTTCGAGCTGCAGCCCGGCGACCATGGCCAGGGCTTCCGACGAGAGCGACGTCAGATCCACACCCTGGTATTCGGACATCAGATCGAGCCCCTGCGGCGCGATGTTCCTGCCCATCAGAGCCACGGCCACCGACGAACCGAACAACGAAGCGTCCTCGACCCATCTCACAAAACGGTGGGAGCGCACATCCCGGCGGCAGACCTGCCACACGGCAAAACAGATGCCCAATGCCAGCCAGGAAAGCGCGTTGCCGACAGTGAAGAGCTCGCGCCAGTAGCCCATGGCCAGATAGATCGCCGTGGTGGCGCCGTTGCCGACCAACCACACGATCGTCAAGACCTTGCCCAGCAGGGCCACCCGCCGCTGGTAGAAGCGCAGGTTCTCGGGCGTGTCGATTTCGGTTGTAGACGGCACTCAGGCTTCTCCAGAGGCTGGTTGCACTCAGTCCAGGCAGCATAGTCAACTCATGCGCCGGGACGCAAATGAGAATAACGGTGTCGCCACGCCGATGTTTCCCGAAGAGACTCCCGTCACCTCGCGGCTTGCCACCCGAAACCCCTCTCACCGCTAACCGTATGAACAGTGTGAACCAAGGTGCTTTCGCTGCATCGAGCCATATTTTGAAACCGCCGGGAGGCCCGGCCACTGCGAGACGAGGGAGGAAGAGATGAAGAACCGATGCTGGATGACTGTGGTGCTTTCGCTGCTGCTTGCGGTCTCGTGGGCAGGCGCCGAAGAAATTGCGGGACTGCCTTTGCACGTGGAAAAGATCGGTGACGGAGCGATCCGTCTCTGGATCGGCGACCACATCTCGTCGACCACGACCTTCGCCTTCGCCACCGACAAGGGCATCGTTGTCGTCGATACCTTTGGGGTGCCGGAGGTCGACTCTCAGCTTCGCCAGGCCATCGCCCGCGAGCTCGGGCGCTCGGACTTCACCTACCTCATCAACACCCACGAGCACGGGGATCACACCGGTGGTAACGCGGTTTACTCAGACTGCACCATCGTCGGCCACGATCTGATCGCGGCCGGCATGGCCGATGCCGCCGGCCAGCGCGACCGGATGCTCGCGTGGTACCCCGGGCGAATCGCCGATATCGAAGCCGAACTGCAGAGCCTCGCCGCCGACTCTCCCGAGGCCGCGGCGCTCAAAGAAGACCTGATCCTCAACCGGCTCAACTTCAGTGCAATCGAAGCGGCAGCAGAGCAGGCTCCGCCGAACCTCACCTTCTCCGACCGCATGACGCTGGACCTGGGCGACACCACCTTCGAGCTCTCGTACATCGGCGGTATGCACACCTCGAGCGACACAGCGATTCTCGTGCCCGAGCACGGGCTGCTGCTCACCGGCGACACCATGGCCGACGTCTGGCTGACCGACACCCCCGGCTGTCTGGCCAGCTTCAGCGTGCGCTCCGGGGTGCAGCACGACTTTCCGCGCATGCTCGCCAACTGGGACCGCCTCCTCGCCGACAGGGAGCGCTTCACAACCCTGATGCCCGCACACTGGAATGGCGAACTCAGCATCGAAGGCGCCGAAGCGCGGGTCGAGTACATCCGCACCCTCTGGAACGCCGTCTCCCAGGCCGCCGAAACGAATCAGGGCATCCAGACCGTGTTGGCCGAGAACCAGTTGGCCGCCCGCTTCCCCTCACTGGTGGAAAGTCCGGGGTTTTCTGCGCAAGGAAACCACGCCTCGATCACAGAGCTCTGGAGAGAGGCTTCAGGTCAGGCTTCGGCCGCCCGCACGGTGTTCGAACTCCTCGGTGAAGGAGCAGGCGATAATGCGATCAGCCAGGTCCTCGCAGACCGCGAGAGTGAGTCGCCCGGCTACTTCTATTTCGAGGCCGAGTTCAACGCCTACGGCTACGCCTTCATCCAGCAGGACCGGATTGACGAAGCCGTCAGGATGTTCGAGATCAACGTCGAGCTTTTCCCCGAATCATGGAACGTTTACGACAGCCTGGGCGAGGCTCTGCTGCGCAAGGGCGAAACGGACAGGGCGGCGGCCATGTACGAAAAGTCGCTCGCCCTGAATCCTGAAAGCCCGAGTGGCAAGGAGGCCCTGGCCACGATCAAGAGCGGCGCCTCGACCTGATCGACTCTGATGGTGGGCTGAATCCCACCCTGCCTGTCCTCTCGGTCTGGGGACCCGGCGTAGGGTGGGCCTCGGCCCACCTTCAGGCCGGCTTCCGGCGAATGGGTCCAACAGTCGCCACGGGAAAAAGTGACCCCAGCTACGGACCCGACGCTCGTCTCCCGTTATTCTGGGAAGAGGCTCGACGATTCGAAGAGCGCGAGGTCCCCCGCCCATGCCTGAAATCAGAAAATCGAGAGATAGCAACGCGGCCCCGGGCCCGGTCGTCCTCGCTCTCGGTCTCGTCCTCCTGGCGCCGCTGCAGGCCGGCGCCCAGGAAATCTGGACCGATGGTTTCGAGTCGGGCAGGACGTGCCCGTGGTCGGGCACCGCCACGCCGGAAACCTGCGACGGCAGGGACAACGACTGCAACGGCGAGATCGACGAGAGCTGCACGAACGGCAGCACCTGCGCGCTGCCCGCCGCGGTCGCCGCCACCACCGGAGCGCACGTCGTCGGTTTCGGCGCGCCTGCAGGCTGCACCGAGGCAGCCCTCGACGCGGCCCTCGCCGACACCGGCGCTCCGGCCATCACCTTCGATTGCGGTCCGGCGCCCCACACCATCGTCGTGACCTCGGAGAAGGCGATCACCCGCGACCTCGTCATCGACGGCGGCGGTCTTATCACCCTGGACGGTGGCGGCACCACGCGCATTCTCAAGCTCGATTCGTTTTTCGACCGCGACTATCCGCTGCTGACCCTCCAGTTTCTCAACCTCGTCAACGGCTCCACGGCCCACCTGCCGGGAACCGACGTCGACTCGGGCGGCGCCGCGGTCTTCCGGCTCGGCGGCAGTCTCGCCATCCTCGACTGTATTTTTCAGAACAACATCGGCCCGAGCACCGGCCAGGATGTCGCCGGCGGCGCCGTCTACTCTCTGGGTACCGGCAACACCGTCATCTCGGGCTCGACCTTTACCGACAACAGCTGCTCGAGCGGCGGCGCGATCGGCAACCTCCACAACCATCTCGAGCTCGTCAACTCCACTGTCCGCACCAACTCGGCCACCGGCAGCGGCGGCAACCCCGGAAGCGGCGGCAACGGCGGCGGCATCTATATGGACGGCGTCAGCCAGACCTTCGACATCTGCGGCTCGGTCATCTCGGCCAACACCGCCAACGCCCTCGGCGGCGGTCTCTTCCGGGTCTCCAACGACGGCGTCGGGCCGATGACGATCGCTCAGACCACGGTCGCCGACAATGTCGTCAACGACCTGCCGTCGCCGAGCCAGGCCGGCGGCCTCTACCTTCAGGGCGTCCAGGTCGAGATCACCGACAGCACCGTTTCCGGCAACACGGCCGACAGCTCGGGCGGGCTCTTTGTCTGGGAGAACCCGGGCGTGACCACCCTCGACATGACCAACGTGACCATCGCCGGCAACCACGCCCGAACCAGCCTCGGCGCCGGCATGTCGGTCAACCAGAACGTCACCGGGACGCTGTGGCAGGTCACCATCGCCGGCAACTCGACCGTCGGAGAGTTCTCCTTCGCTTCGGCGATCGCCGGCGGCGATCTGCTGGTGCTCAAAAACACCCTCATCGCCGACAACACCAAAGTCTTCATCTGGGAAAACACCAGCTGCAACCGGCTCCACACCGGCCAGGGCGCCAACTCCCAGTGGCCGCAGGAAAACGCGGGCGGTCAATCGGAACTGGCCTGCGCCGGCAACACCGTCTTCGCCGATCCCCTGCTCGGCGCCCTCGGCGACCACGGCGGCCTCACCGAGACCGTGCTCCCCGGGGCGGGCAGTCCGGCCATCGGCACCGCAACCGGCTGCCCGACCACCGACCAGCGCGGCCGGCCGCGCAACCCGGCGTCGTGCACACCGGGCGCAGTCGAGCCGTGAGTCCGAGGCGTCGCCGGAACCCTACTGCGGTCTCACCCGCCCACCCGGACGGAGGATCCTCGTGCCAGGGTTCTCCAGTCTCGCTATTCTGGTGCAGGGAGAAAAACCATGCGCCCACCTCGAGACCTCGCGATTGGATTTCGTCCGAACCTGACGGCTGCCTTCTGGCCTCGTTGATCTTCGCTGCGGGCAGCGGCCTCCTCGGTGCGGCCCAGGCGCCATCCGCCCCCGAGTACCGGGTTGAAATGCAGGAGGCCTGGATCAGCATGCCCGACGGTGTGCGGCTGGCGGCCGACCTCTTCATGCCGGCGGGAGTCGGCGGCGAGAAGACCTTCCCGGTCATTCTCGAGTACCTGCCCTACCGCAAGACCGAGTCCCGTGCCCGCAATTTTTCGCTGTACTCGTACTTCGTCGAACGCGGCTACGTCGTCGCCCGGGTCGACATCCGCGGTACCGGCAACAGCGAAGGACGGCTCATCCCCTACGAGTACTCCGACCAGGAACATCAGGACGGGATGGTGGTCATCGATTGGCTCGCCAAACAGCCGTGGTCCAACGGCAACGTGGGCATGTTCGGCATCTCCTGGGGCGGCTTCAATTCCATCCAGATGGCCCGCCTCAACCCGCCGGCCCTGAAGGCCATCATCGCCGTCGACGCCACCGAGGATCTGTACCAGGATGACGTCCACTACATGGACGGCATCATGCACCTGGATTCCTGGGAGATGAGCCAGGACCTCGACAACGCCCGGCCCGGCGCCCCGGACTACGTCATCGACGAGGCCTACTTCCGGGACCGTTTCGACACCCAGCCCTGGATGATGACCTACAAGCGCCAGCAGCGGGACGGCCCCTTCTGGGACCGCGCCTCGCTGAAAGGCCGTTACGACGACATCAAGATCCCCACCTTCCACATCGGCGGCTGGTACGACGGCTACCGTGACAGCCTGCCCCGGATGCTCGAAAACCTCGAAGCTCCGGTCAAGGCCATGATCGGTCCGTGGTCCCACGCCTGGCCGCACGATCCCTATCCCGAGCCGGGCATGGAATGGCGGCACGAGGCGGTGCGCTGGTTCGACCAGTGGTTGAAGGGCGTGGACACCGGGATCATGGACGAGCCCCGCTTCGCGGTCTACGTCCGCGAGTGGCATCCCCCGGGCCGTATCTCGAGACCGCGCCGGGCTTCTGGCGATGGGAAGAGGGCTGGCCGGTGAAGCGCGTCGAAGAGAAAATCATGTACCCGCAGCCCAACCACACGTTGTCAGGTGTGGCCCCCGAAGAGACCGCCCACCAGCTGCGCTGCGTGCCCAGCGTCGGCTTCGAGGCCGGCGGCCCCGTCATGTGGTGGGGCGACGTGGCCCACGACCAGCGCGGCACCGACGCCTTCAGCCTGGTCTACGACAGCGAGCCCCTTGCCGAGGCCACCGAGATCCTCGGGCTGCCCGAGGCCGTGCTCCGGGTGTCCGCCGACGCCACCAGGGCGAACTGGTTCGTCCGCCTCTCCGACGTCGCGCCCGACGGCACCGTCACCCTGGTTGCGGGCGCGGGCTTCAACGGAACCCACCGCAAGTCGGCCCGCCAGCCGGAGGACATCGAACCCGGGCGGATCTTCCCCCTGGAGATCGAGATGCACTTCACATCCTGGGTGTTCCCCGCGGGGCACCGCATCCGGTTGTCGGTGAACAATGCCCAGTGGCCGATGCTGTGGCCCACGCCCCACGCCGTGACGACCTCCCTGTACATGGGCGGCGCCAACGGTTCGCACCTGGTCCTGCCGGTCGTGCCGACCGGGCCCGGGGAAGGCGCCGGACTTCATGCCGCCAACCGAAAGCCCTCAGCTGGCCGGTTTCGAGAGCATCGACACGGGCACCAGCTCGGGGTACGGCGAGATCTCCTCCGTGGATCGCAATCCCCAGACCGGCGAGGTCATCGTCACCGCAACCAACGACGGCGCCACCCGCTACCCCTGGGGCACCGAGACCTACCGCGAAACGATCGAGCACCGCACCTCGGACGCCCACCCGGAGAACACCTCCATGACCGGGAGCCACCGCATGGAGGTCACCCTCGAGGACCGCGTCCTGGTGTGGCAGGCCGACCTCATCTTCACCAGCGACCTGGAGAATTTCCACTACCGCTACACCCGCAGGCTCGAGGAAAACGGAGAACTGGTGCGGGAAAAGACCTGGACCGACACGATACCCAGGGACTTCCAGTAACCCGCCGTCGACCACAACGTTCAAGAGCTCAGCCCCTTGCAGCGACCCGTCATTGGGTGGAATCGCGGGCAACAGCAATCGAAAGGGAGGGGATGAACCCCTCCCCTACGGTTCTCATCGGCCTCAACGTTCCGTTACCCGCTCCCGAAAGTCGTAGGGCGGGGTTCGGGCAAGCCTGCATATCTCACCAGGTTTCGTCACGAGGGCGACGGGGCGCCAGGAGACCGAGCATCGATCTTCCAGTCCAGATACTCGACACCACCGTGGTCCACACCGCGGCCATCCTCGCAGCCGCATCCTGAGCTCGATCCCGAAGAGCCCGGATTGGGCCGTATTGACAAATTGCGATTCGATCTCTAGTTTTTCCTTACGACTCGACAACGAACAGATGCAATGCACAGGAAAGGGGGCTTTGGATGACGCTCGGATTTTCACGCCATAGCTCGGGGATGATGCTGGTGGCCGGGGTGATCGTGCTCGGGGGCTGCCTCCCAGCCGACCCCGAACCGGCGCCGCCGCCGACCGCCGCGGAGATGATCGAACAGGGCCGCTACCTCGCGAACATCGGGGGCTGCAACGACTGCCACACGCCGAAGGTCCTTTCGGGTGGCGGCATGGGGCTGGACGACAGCCGGCTGCTCTCCGGCCACCCGGCGGATCTCGAGATCCCCGACTTCACTTTCGACCAGATCGGTCCCGGACAGTGGGTGTTGTTCAACGAACACCAGACCGCCGCCGTCGGACCGTGGGGCGTTTCCTTCTCGGCCAACCTCACGCCTGATGTCGAAACCGGAACCGGCGATTGGACCGAGTCGGAGTTCATCGACGCCATGCGGACAGGCACCCACCGTGGGATCGGGCGCCCGATCCTGCCGCCGATGCCGTGGTTCAATCTCGCGATGGCCACCGACGAGGATCTGCAGGCGATCTTCGCCTACCTGCAGTCGATCCCGCCGATCGAGAACCAGGTACCGGATGCCATCGACCCCCCGGCCATGTGAGGCCTCTCCCTCAGGCTGAGTCTGCGCCCTCGCATTGCCGACAACTTGAAACGATTCTGAAGGTGGGCCTCGGCCCACCTTCAGGATCGCCGCGGGTCACTCGGGTTCGTCACGTACACAGGCGAATCTGATGGTGGGCTGAAGCCTACGGATCCGCTCGGATTGTTGGTCCGAAGTAGGGTGGGCCTCGGCCCACCTTCAGGATCGCCGCGGGTCAGCCCTACTCGAACCGCCGCCTCAATCCAAGGCGATCGTGCCCAGGTCCACATCTCCGTCCGTGACGGGGATCTCGCGCTTGATCTTTTCCTTGTCCGGCGCCTGGATGACCACGACGTAGTCGCCGGGCGGAATCGACGTGAATCGGAATGCGCCGTCATTGTCCGACACCGTCTTCTGTTTGACGTCGCCACCGGTCAACGAGATGAGCACACCGGGCCAGGCGGTACCATCGGCGGTGACTACGACTCCGAACACATCGCTCCCGGAATCCTCGTCAGCGAAAACCCCAGGAACCGCAACCAGTGCCAGGGCAACGACGAGCAGCAGGACCGTTCGAACCAGACCCTCTTCAACCATGGATGTCTTCATCTTTTTCTCCCTCATTCAGATTTCGTGAGCACATGATGGCATGGATTTGAGTTGTTTGCGCCGCCAGTGAATCAACGCACCGTGACCCCGGACCAACCATCGACGAGTGTCGTCCGCAACTGCGATTGCCCCATCCCCGAGAATTCGACTTTTCGACGCGATCCCGATGAAGGAAGTCGCGTGATGGTCTAAGATTCAAGTATTCACATCTTGGGAAACTCACACGATTGAGTTTCGGCGTCGAGAGAGGAGGGCCCACAGTGGCCTTGGTTGGAAAACTCGAAGACATGGGCCCGGCGGAGATCCTGATCTTTCTGGCGGAGTCGCAGAAGACCGGCAAATTGAACTTCACCACCGGCACCCAGGAAGGCATGGTCCTGTTCCGGGACGGCAAGATCATCTACGCCGCGTCGAGCTCGATCCGCGAGACCTTCGGCAGCATCGCCTTGTCTCTCAACATCGTGAGCCGCAGGCAGCTCGACCATGCCCTGCTCGTACAGCACAAGTCCCGCGAGGACAAACGTCTCGGAGAGATCCTGGTTTCATACGGGGCAATGACGCAAGCCGACGTTCAGAGAATCCTCACCCACCAGGTCAGCCAGGTCATCCGCGAGATCTTCGAGTGGGAAACCGGCTACTTCAAGTTCAGGAATCTCGAGGTCGAGCATTTCGGAGATATCGAGGTCGATGCCAAGGACTTCATGGCCGGGTCGCCCCTGGACACCCGCAGCGTGGCGCTGGACGCGGCCCGGGTGCAGGACGAGACCACCCGCTCCCCCGAGCCCATCGAAGAAGAAGACGACGAAGCTGCCGGACAGCCAACCATGGCCGAGATCATGGACGATGTGGCGGCGCCCGCGGTGACCGCGGAAATCATCCGGGAGATCTTCGAGATCGCCGAAAAGATCTTCTTCCGAGGGGTGATCTTCGCGGTGCACGACCGCAGCGCTCGAGGTCTTGCTCAGTACGGCCTGGAGGAGACGCTCCTCCCACCCAACGAGAGAATCAGTCAACTGTGGCTGCAGGCGAACGAATACTCCGTGATCTCCGAGGCCATGCGCGATCACGAGATCTTCCGCGCCGAACCCGATCACGTCCGCGGCAATTTGCAGCTGGTCCAGGCGCTGGGTGGAGAATGGCCCAAGGAGGCGGTCGTGATCCCGATGATGATCGGCGACCGGGTCGCCTTGATCTTCTACGGCGACAACGTTCCCCACAATCTGCCCATCGGTTCGACCCTGCCCCTCGAGGAGACCCTCAAATCGGTGGGCATCCTCCTCGCAGCGGGCCGTCAGAAATAGGGGTCATTGATCGCGCACCACGGAGGCGAACAGCGCAATTCACCTCAAGTTATACGCAAAGTAGTGCTGCCATACGTATAACCTGGAGATTGATCATGATCACCCGGCTCCCCGAATCACACCTCACACTCCATGCCGAGCTTCTCGACCAAATGATCCCGGCCTCGGCGGCATCCGTCATGGACGGCGCCATGTCGGGGTCATTCACGTCGAAGAAACCCAAAGGCAACGTCTACTGGTATCTCCAGCGGAGTGAGGGCGCCAAGGTCCGACAGATCTACCTTGGGCCCGGTTCGCCCTCCACAAGCTGTGGATCTCTGGCAAGCGATCTCCCACTTTCCAGGCAAAAGCCAGGAAGGACTGTCTCCAGGCGCAGCAGCTGATCGAGCTACTCGTTGAGGACCGGCCGGACGATCTGCGGGACGCGTGGAAAGCCCTCCCGCACGATTCGGCGCGCAAAGCTGTGCAACAGGCGACCCGGAGTTTCGAGGAACAGATCGGTGTCCGGCTCAGCGAAATCGTCAACTCACCTTGACGTCGTAGAGGCGGGGTTTACTTGTCACGGCGCAGCTGAAGGCGAAGCCGGATCCGCGCCTGCCTCCAGGTTTTCATCCGAGTCATCCCATCGGGAATTTGCGTCGGCAGTCGCCGGGTTCGATAAGATGGATGCACTGCAACACACAACGAGAATCTGCGTCGCCCGAACGACGATGAGGAGCGGAACCATGCACTCAACGAAACCTGAAGCGCACGACTCTGTAAAATCCGCTCGCACCTGGAGACGGGTTCTCCGCGTTGTCGTGTGGCTGACGTTACTGCCGGCGTTCGCATTGGCGACAGAACCTGGCGAGCTGCACCTTGCGTCCGACCTGTGGCCTCCTTTCACTGATAGGCCCGAGGGACAAAGGGTCGCGATCGAGCTGGTCATGACCGCGCTCGATCGAGCCGGAATCGCTGCGACGACAGAAATCGTCAGCTGGAAAGAAGTCGAGGCCGGGATTCGCAACGGGACCATCGATGGAAGCGCCGCGATGTGGCGCACTGAAAAGCGCGAGCACGACCTGATCTTCTCCGATCCGTACCTGGAAAACCGGCTCGTGCTCGTCGGCCGAAAGGGCAGCGACGTGGCGGCCACAAAGATGTCGGACCTGGCGGGCAAGCGGGTCGCGGCCGTGGGACGCTACGCCTACGGGAACGTCATCGAGAAGGGCTCCGGGATCCACTTCATCAGTGGACGTGACGACCAGGACGACCTCGACAAGCTGCTCGCCGGCGACGTCGATTACATGCTCGTCGACGAACTGGTTGCGCGCTATCTCCTGTCCTACCAGCCCGACGAGGCCGTCGCGAAACTGGAGATCGGCACCACTCCGCTGGTTCGCCGCACGCTGCACCTCGCCGTACGGCGGGATCTGCCAGGCGGTGAAGAGATGATCGACGCCTTCAATCATGAGATCCAGGGCATGCTCGCGGACGGCACCTACGCGGAGGTCCTCAAGGTTGGCTGGATCCTCGTCGACGTCAACGGTGACGGCTTGGACGAACTGGTGACCCTGGGTGACGTCATCGGTCAGGTCCCGCCCGGTACTGTGTACGACGTTTTCGGCAAGGAGCCGGAAACCCCACCCGAGAAACAGCGCATCTTCGTCGCCGGCAGCATCTACGAAGGATGGGACGCGATCCCCGATCGTTACAAGGGACCGGCGGGCCCCACCGAACCCACCTTCAAGTACGGCACCACGATCTTCACGCTCAAATTCTGACCCGGCGCGGGAGGATGCACCCCTCCCCTACGGCTTTCATTCGCCTCATCGTCTTGTAGGGGCGGGGTTTATCCCCGCCCGGCCGCAGGTCTTCAGACACCTTGTTCGTCAGGGACGAAGGGAGGGGATGAACCCCTCCCCTACGGCTTTCAGAGACAACCTCGAGTCTTCAGACGCGACCAAGTTCTTCAACCCGCCGCATCGTAGGCGGCGCGGATCCAACCGACGAGTTCGTCATCAACGTCGTCGGCTGACGCGATCCGCACCTTGTACTGGCACATCCCACCCGGCTTCTGCGCCATCAGACGATCACCGCCCGGCAGGCCCTTGGCGTTGAGACCGATCTCGACCTGGGTCTTGGTGGCCGGACCGACCATCGCGAACTGCTTGTTCCGACGCAGGCTCAGGTATGCCTTCTTGGGCGCGATTTCGAATTCCCCGAATCCGCCGATCGCCGCCATCACCTGGTCGTGCACCGGTCGCAGCGAGGCCTTCGGCCCCGTGTAGATCTCGTCGACCGCGGCGTCGGCACTTGCCGCCGGGGCGGCCGCGGCGCCGGTCGAACGCATGAACAGCGTCACCAGCGTGTTCGCGTCCCCGTGGCCGAGCCCGAGCTCGTTCTTCGCCGCGTCACGCAGCTGCCCGTGCTTGCCAAGCCCGATCGAACCCAGCCAAGCGTAGAGCTCGTCAAGGGTCTTACCGGTCTTCTTCTGGATATTTGAGAGTTGCGTCTGAACTGCCTTGTCGATATCCACCATGGTCCCCACCTCCGTCGCTGTGCCGGCAACCCTCGAGGGCGCCCTCAGATTTCGAGCCTCACACATCAAACTGACGTTATGGCTCTCTCAACACAGCCGTTCGGCAGAGAATTTCCCCGCGCAGCGAGCATTCCAACGGACCCACAACCCAACGATGCGTTCCATGGCACCAATGGACGCCAATCCTGCGGAATGACCCCGCACCTCAACGCCGCGAATCCGAAGTCAAGCCCAGGGAAGCTGTTGGAGGCTGCCTCTGAAGACCGTTTCGGCGTTCAGGCCGTGGCCCTGTCTGCGCCGTCGGGCTCGGCTGCCTTGGCCGACCACCGGCCGCTCTTCGCGCGGGCGATGAGGCCGGAGGCGGTGCTGTAGGCCACCGGAATCAGAAACAGGGTCACCAGGGTCGAGGCGAGGAGACCCCCGATGACCACCCGCGCGAGGGGCGCCTGAATCTCGGACCCGGCGCCGATCCCGATGGCCAACGGAACCAGACCGAGCACGGTGGTGCTGGTGGTCATGAGGATCGGCCGCAGCCGCAGCCGACCGGCCTCGATCACCGCCTCCGCGGCTCCCATCCGGTATTCGCGGCGCAGCAAATTGATCGCGTCGACCAGCACGATGGCGTTGTTGACGACGATCCCGATCAGCATCACCAACCCCATGATGCTCTGGATGTTCAAGGTTGAACCGGTCAACAGCAGGGTCGGCACCACACCCACCAAAGCCATCGGCACCGCCAGCATGACGATGAGCGGGTCGATGAAGCGCTCGAACTGGGCGGCCATCAACATGTAGACCAACGCCAGCGCCATCAAGATGGCGATCGTGAAGTCGCGCCTCGCGGCCAGCTGTTCCTCGTACTGGCCGCCGAACAGCAGGGAGAATCCTTCCGGCAGAGCCATGTCCGCGAGCGCGGTCTGAATCCGCTCGACCGCATCACCCAGCGCGACCCCGCCCTCCAGGTTGGCGGTCACGTAGGTCACGCGCTGGCCGTCGGTGCGCTCGATCTCGACCGGCCCGCGCCCCCGCTGCCGTTCGACCAGGGCCGACAGCGGCACCACGGCGCCGGCCGGAGTCCTCAGGACGACATGGTCCAGGTCCTCGGCGGTGAGCCGGTCCTCCGGCCGCAAGCGGACGACGATCGGATACTCGTCGCCGCCCTCCCGGTACCGTCCGGCCTCCAGCCCGCCGACATTGGCGAGCAGGGTGCGGCCCACCTCGCGCACCGACAAGCCGAGCTCGGCGATGCGCTCGCGATCGAGCACCAGCCGCTCCTCGGGCTGGCCCTCGCGGCGGCTGACGTTGACGTCGGTGATGCCGTCGAGGGCATCGATCCGGCGGCGGACGTCGGCGGCGATTCGATCGGCCTGTTCGAGGTCCCAACCGCGCAGCTCGATCTCGAGCGCGTTCTGGCCCCCGCCCGAGCTGAAGACCCGATTGAGCATCCACAGCCCCTGCTGCGCTTCGACGTCGATCTCGGCGCCGGGCACCTGCCCGTCGACCGCAGCGCGCACCAGATCCGCCATCTCGGTGCTGCCGAGCGTGCGATTCTGGCTCGGTTCCAGCTTGAGCTCGACGGCCGCGCTGTCGCCGCGCACCTCGGTGGAGACGATGTCGACGTTGCCGGGCGGGATCACGCCGCGAATCTTGCGTTCGAGTTCGTCGAGGTAGACGCGGGCCACCGCGATGTTGGTGCCACGCGCCATCTCGAGCTCGATGTCGAGCTCGTCCGCCTCGGTGCGCGGCGCCAGCTCGACCGGGATCAGCGGCCACAGGAGAAGGGCGAGGGCGAGCAGGGCGCCGGTCGCCGCGAACACCCGGCCGCGGTGGCGGATGGCGCTTTCGAGAGCGCCGGTGTACCGGCCCTCGAGACGCCGGAAACCCCGGTAGAAACGCGAGCCCTCGCGTTCGGCGGCGCTCGGGACCCGCAGGAAGCGCGCCGCCAGCATCGGCACCAGCGTGAGCGCGACCAGCAGCGAGCACGCGAGAGCGAAGACCACCACCAGGGCGAGGGCCTGGAACAACGCACCGCTGGTGGTCCTGGCGAAGACCACGGGCAGGAAGATGACGCAGGTGGTGAGGGTCGAGGCGACGATCGCGCCGGAGACCTCGCGGGCGCCCACCTCGGCCGCCTTCTCGGCCGGCAGATCCTGCTCTTCACGCTTCCTGACGATGCTCTCCAGCACGACGATGGCGTTGTCGACAATCAGCCCGACGCCCAGGGCGAGCCCGCCGAACGTCATCTGGTTGAGGGTCAGCCCGGCGAAGAAGAGCACCCCGAAGGTGGCGATCACCGAGATCGGGATCGACAGGGCGATGATGGTGGTCGAGGAGCGGCTGCGGAGGAAGAAGTAGAGCACGGCAACGGCGAGCAGTGAGCCCCACATCGCCGAGTTGCGGACGCTGTCGATCGACTGGCGGATGAAATCGCTCTGGTCGGTGACCACCGTCAGGTGGACGTCGTCGCGCTCGTCGTTGATGCGCTCGGCCTCGCGGCGGACCAACTGCGCCACCTTGACGGTGTTGGCGCCGCTCTGCTTCTGGATGCCGACGCTGACGGCCGGCATGCCGTTCATCTCGACGAGGTAGCGCGCGTCCTCGTAGCTGTCTTCGACCCTCGCCACGTCCTGGACGCGGATCGGTTTGCCCCGTGCGCTCGTGATGACTGTCCGCGCCACCTGATCGACCGACCGGTACTCGCCGAGTGCGCGCACGTACATGTCGCTCAACCCGCTCTTCACGTTGCCTGCCGGCAGGGTGACGTTTTCCCGCAGCAGGGCCTGTTGGACATCGAGAGCGGTCAGGCCCGAGGCCCGCAGCCGGTCGCGGTCGAGATCGACCCGGATCTCCCGGTTGACCCCGCCGCGGATGATGATCGCACCCACGCCGGGGACCTGCTCGAAGCGGCGCGACAGGTCCTGCTCGAGCAGCCGGGTCAGCTCTTCGAGGTCGCGGCTCGAGGTGGCGGCGAGGCTGACGACCTCGATCATGTCGAGATCGAGCTTGAAGATCTGCGGCGTCTCCGCCTCCTGCGGCAGCTCGTCGCGCAGCCGGTCGAGCGCGGCGCGCAGGTCGTTGGCCGCCTCGTCGATATCGGTTCCGCGCGCGAAACGCAGCCGGATCCGGCTCGAGCCCTCCTCCGACTGGGAGGTCACCCGCTCCAGATTCGGCAGCCCGGAGACCACGTTCTCGATCGGGTCGGTGATGATCTGCTCGATCTCCTCCGGCCCGACGTTGGGGTAGCTCACCCGCACCGTCAGCTCGGTGAACTCCACCTTCGGCAGCAGATCCACCGGCAGCATCCGCAGGGCCACCAGCCCGACCACGATCAGAATCAGGTACAGCATGGCCGTGGCCACCGGCCGCCGGATCGCGAGATCGGAAAGACCGGCCATCTCAGTTCACCGCCGCCGGCGTTTCCCGAGCGACGCCGACATCCCGAAGCGCTGCGTCGGCCGCTTCGGGATTCTCCGGCAGCTCCGCGCCGAGAGCCTTCGCGAGCTGCCGCTGTTTGGCGAGAAAGGCCGCGAGCAGGTCCTCACGCCGCAGCTCCTGGTGTCCGAGGACGCTCGCCCAACTGGTCGGCCGAACCCGCGCCGCCGAGCCTTCGGCCCCACCGTCCTGGAACCCGCGGTAGAGCAGGTGTTGCCCGAGCGTCACGACCCACTCGCCCTCATCGACGCCGCGAATGCCGACCTGCCCGCGCCCCTCGGCCAGGACCTCGACCGTTCGCATGGAGGTCGCGCGAGCGTTCTCGGGGATCTCCATGCCGGGGCTCGACGGCTCGCTCAGCCCGCCGGAATCCTCGATCACGAACACGGTCGGCTCGCCGGTGCCCGGGTTCTCCCAGAGAGCGCTCGCCGGCACCAGCGTCGCCTGCAGGCTGCTCCCGTAGAGGACCCGCACCGTCACGAACATCCCCGGACGCAGCCCCCGGCCCCCGTCCGGCACGTCGATCTCGGCCTCGGTGCTGAAGCTCGACTCCTCGAGGAAGGGAGAGATGCGGGACACCGATGCGAGGAACGGCTCGGCTTCGAGGTCCCGCGTGCCGATCTCCACCGGAGTTCCCTCCGACACGCTGCGCAGCATGCGCTGCGTCAAGGGGACCTCTACGACGAGGTCCTGGAAATCGCCGAGCAGAAAGAGCGGCGCACCGGCATCCACCACCATGCCGACTTCGACGTTGCGCTGGCCGACGCGGCCGTCTGTCGGCGCCCGCACCACGGAACGCGCGAGGTCGGCCTTCCGCTCCTCCACCACCGCCTGCGCCTGATCGACGCGGGCCTCCGCCTGGGCCGCCTGCGCCTCGGCCGCCGCCAGCTGGGCCTCCCTGGTCTCCAGCATGAGATCGCTGACCAGGGCGTCGCGCGCGAGGGCGCGCGTGCGCTTCGTGTCGGCCTCGATCTCGGCGACCTGGGCGCGCGCCTCGGCGGCCGTTGCTGCGGCCAGGCGGGCGTTCGCCTCGGCCTGCCGGAACTGCTCGCGCAATCGGCTGTCGTCGAGGCGCACCAGGACCTGGCCACGGGCAACCGTGTCGCCGTTGCGCGCCGTCACCTCGACCACGGCGCCGGAAATTTCGGCCCGGACCTCGACCTGGTTTCTGGCCCTGACGACACCGCTCAGCTCCTCTTCGAGCGGAAGGCCGCCGAAGCGCGCCGGCACGGCCTCGACCGCGGGCAGAAGAGTGTCGGCCCCCGCGGTGTCCCCGCCTCCGGAAAACAGACCGCAGCCCGCGAGGGTCACGGCGGAAACCGCCACCACAGCCGGCAATAGCAGCGGCCGCAATCCGCGGCGTGATACGAGGTCGATTTTGTGATCCACGCATAGCTTCATTGGAGACCTGCCATCGGCGCGATGAGCGCTACGCTCATATAACGCTTCCGCCACCGCAATCATGCCAGAAATCTCCGGACGGGTGCCACTGATCACAAGAACCAGACGCGGCGGGAGGGGATAAACCCCTCCCCTACGATTCTCACAAACGCCTCTGAAAGCCGTAGGGGCGGGGTTTATCCCCGCCCGGCCACAGAGTCTCACGTCGCCGAATCAATCGCCTCCTGCAAACATCTCCGTCCACACAACATCGGATGGGTTCACCGCGAAAAATTCAGAGTCGATTCCCGGCCATCTCAGGGATCCACACCACGCGTACGCCGTCCAATCTCTTACCAGACCGGCACGCACGGGGTTTTCGAACAGATATTTCAGAGTTGCCGTGATGTCTTCGTTGCGACGGATGAGGTGGTCGTGAAAACTCCGCTGCCACAGCGGCCCGTCGACCCGTCCACGCACGAGCCGGGCAGTTCGGCCTTTGAACAATCGCATGAAATCGACCAGCGAACCGTCGATATGGACGAGCAGGTGGACATGATCCGGCATGATCCGAAGCACCGACCATCGCTCGCCGTGCAGCCGGCGTATTTCGGAGAGCAAAATTCCGCGTTGTCGGGCTCACGAAAAACCGGTGCCTTCGAATCGGTGCAGGCGGTAAGACACCACGGCGCCGGGTTGAGCGTACACCGCATTGTCGACGCGAATTCGCTTTCGGGACGCGCCGGGAGTTCGGAAAAACCCTCCCCTACGACGTTCGGGAGCGTCAGTTCCCCGATCGGCTGGTGGTGCCGACCGGTCCGAGGTAGAGATCGAGCCAGTCCAGAACCTCGCGGATCACCTCGTTGGGCGAGGCCGGGACGTGGCCGCCTTCGAGCAGGGCCAGGCGTTTGTGCTCGGCGGGGGTCCCCAGCATGTCGAACATCGGTTGGATGTTGGTCTCGACCGGGGCCTGGAAATCGGCTTTCCCGTTGATCATCAACGTCGGCACGGTCGACCGCGGCGCAAAGTTCTGCGGCACATCGGCCGGCGGCCAGTCGCTCGGCAAGCGGTACAGCCCACCCGCGACCAGCACGCTCGCCTCGAATCGCGGCTCGATCGCGGTCAAGAGCGGACCGATGTAAGCGCCCCAGCTCAGCCCGTAGAAGGCCAGCCGGTCGCCGTCGATGTCCGGGCGGGTCTCGAGGTAGTCGACTGTCCGCCGCAGGTCCTTGGCGATCTGGATCGTCTCGTCCCGTTCGTCGTTGGGGCCGTGCTTTTCAACCTGGCGATCGTAGGTGCTCTGGTAAATCGGATAGACCAGGACACGCCCGCTCTTGGGGATGAAGTAGCCGAACGGAAAGCTGGGGTTTGCACTGTTTGTGAGGTAGCGCGCGCTCGACGGCGGGAAGTAGACGACCGCCTGATACGGCGGTTCGGCATTCTTGGGCAGGTACAGGTGGATCGCCAGCCGCTCGTCGCCATATGCCGCGAGAACCGAGACGACCTCGTGGCGCCAGTACTCCGGACCGTCGTCGGTCGACTCGACCTTCGCATCGAGGTCGCGGTCGTCGTAGTCGAAGCTCTGCCGCACGAACGCAAAGGCCTCGTCGTCGATCGCAGTGTCCGCCCGGTGGTCGACAACCGCGTGCTCGATCTCGACGAGGGAAGCATCCGGCAGCGGCCCGTCGGTCAGCATGCAGCGGAAACCGTTGATCTTCAGCCGATCGCGAGGATCGGCCGAATCGGTGCTGCGGTAGAGGTAGTCGGGCTCCGACCACGCACCGCCCAGGATGTGGCGCGTGTCGCCGCCGGCGCGGTTGACGCACCACTCGCGGACGTTGCCGGCCATGTCGTAGGTGCCGTTGGGTCCGATTCCCCCGGAGGTGCCGACGGGGACGGGCCCCTTGGTGTCGAAGTTGCTCCACAACAGGATCTCGCTGAAGATGCTCTGCTGCGCTGCGCGCCGCCAATGAAAGACAGTCGGCAGGCTCTTGCTCGCCCACGCGGCGTACGCCGATGCCTCGTACCAGCTGACGCCACCGACCGGCAGCTCATCTTCTCCCTCCGGGTAGTCGCCGAGCGCCCATCCGGCGGGGCCGGGGCGACCGGTGGTGTCGACGAAGACGCTGCGGTCGAACTCCGCCGGCCAGAGCCGATCCTCGCGGTAGCCGCCGGCATCCACGAACGCCTTGAACTCGCGATTAGTCACCTCGTAGGTGTCGATCCAGAACCCGTCGAGCGCGACCGGATCCCCTGCGCCGAACGAGGCGCTGCCGGCCGCCACCCGGACCATCCCGGCCGGGATCTCATCCTCCCGAAAGAGACGAAAAGCCATTTTGCCGCCGAACGGCGCACCCTCGAAGGTGGCGTAGCCCTCCTTCTCGACCCGGTAGCGGGCGGGCTGGGCGACGACCACGTTCTCGAGCGGTGTCTCGCCCAGCCGAATCCACTCGCGTTCGGGGTGGTTGTAGCCCTTGACCCAGACGACGGCGCCGGGCGGATCGGAGCTGTACGACACGGGTATCCCGATGTTTTCGATGAACTCCACCAGGTAGGGGTCGTCGGGGATGATCTCCGAGGCCTCGTAGAGAAGTCGCATCGCGCCGTCCTTGTCGCCCGAGCTGTGGAGCCGCTCGATTTCCGGCACCGCCTCATTGCGGGCCCACGACACTCGCGCGTTGTGGTGGAGCACCCAGGCAATCCCGGCGCCGATTAACCCGACAAGCAGCACCAGCGCGACGAGAACAACCGGACGCCGCAGCAGCGAGCCGATACCGGCAGCCGGCGCCTCGCGCTGACGCTTGAGCACGAGCAGTGCGTCGAGCAGCTCGTCACCCGAGGCGAAGCGTTCCCCGGGCGCCTTCTCCAGACAGCGGTCGAGGATCGTCTGCAACCCCGGCGGCACGTCGCGGCGCAACTCCCCGAGCGGCGGAGGGTCGTCGCGCAGGATCGCGGTCGCCGTATCCAGCGTCGACTCGCCCACAAACGGCCGCTTGCCGGAGAGCATCTCGTACAGCATCACCCCGAACGAGAACACGTCCGAGCGGGCATCGACCGGCCGGCCGTGCACCTGCTCGGGCGACATGTAGGCGAGCGTCCCGATGACCTGACCGGCGCGGGTGATGTAAGGCGAGGTCTGGGCGGTGACCGTAGGCGCCTCGGTCAGCGGCCCGCCGCCCTCCGGGTCGGCATCTCCGATGAGCTTGCCCAGACCGAAGTCGAGGATCTTCGGCACGCCCTCGTCCGTGAGCACGACGTTGTCCGGTTTGAGATCGCGGTGCAGCACGCCCTCGTGGTGTGCTTTCGCCAGCCCCGCCGCGATGCCGGTGGCGATGTCGATCGCGCGCCCGATCTCCAACGGCTCGTCGCGGACCAGGCCGCGCAGCGACTTGCCGCGCACCAGCTCCATGACGATGTACGTCACCCCGTCCTGCTCGCCGACGTCGTGCACCGTCGCGATGTTGGGGTGGTTGAACGCCGCGGCGAGCATCGCCTCCTGACGGAACCGCGACCGGCGTTCCACGTCCGCCGTGACCTCCGCCGGCAGGACCTTGATCGCGACCTCGCGATCGAGCCGCGAGTCGGTGGCGCGATAGACGGTCCCCATGCCGCCCTGGCCGATCTTGCCGTCGATGCGGTAATGCCCGAGTTGCTGGCCCTGTGTCAGCTTCATATCAATCCACCTGTTGTGATGAGTAACTTCCGAGGATCTTAGCCTAGAACACCCGAGGGCACCGGTTTCTTTCCGCCGCGCCCGTCACAGTCCCGTCATCGCGGCGTAGACCCCGGTGACGACGTGGGCCATCCGCTCGTAGTCGAGGGTGTCGGCGGTATCGGTGACCTCGTGATAGTTCGGGTTGCGGAAGAAGGCGGTGTCGGTGACCATCACCGCGTTCCAACCGTGCCGCCAGAAATTGAGGTGGTCGGAAAAGTCGACCCCGGGCACCGCCGCCGGTGCGTTGATGGACCTGACGGGTAGCTCGGTGGCCCCGGCCATCCGCGCCTTGACGCGGCGGGTGAATCCCCACGACCCGCCGTTGCCCACCACCGAGATGAAGTCGCCGCGGGTCGGATAGAAAAGCCCCATCCCGGGTGCCGGGTACTTCTGCGAGCCGGGCTCGTCTGAAAAATAGCCGAGCATCTCGAGGCAGATCATCCCGCTGACGTCGGCACCGCGTTTGGCCAACGAATCCGCGTGGACCGCCGAACCCATGTTCTCGGTGCGAAAGTTCGGCGGTTCCTCGAGCGGCCACAATGCGAGCTCGATGCGGTGGGTCACCTCTGGTTGGTGCTGCCCGAGCAACCGCGCCAGTTCGAGCAAACCCGCCACTGCACTGGCATTGTCGTCCGCACCGGGCTGGTCGCCGCAGACGTCGTAGTGCGCGCCGACCACAAGGATCGGCGCGTCGGCGGGGCCGTAGTGAGCCAGGAAGTTCCTGAACTGCCGGCCACCGAATCCGAACAGCTGCGCCTCCACCGGCAAGCCGCTCTCCTCGAGGGCCGCCCTCACCCACTCCGCGGCACGATCGAGATCATGCGGCCGCTCGTAACACCGAAAACCTGGAAGCCCGGTAAGCCCCTCGACATCGGACCGCAAGAGGGATGGATCCGCCGACACCTCCGATACAAACGGGCGCGCCCCGACCGGGTTGGTCACCACCACCACGGCCACCATCAGAAGCACGACGGCAACGGCAAACACCCACAGCATCACTCGCAGTACCTTTCGCATCGGATCACCTTGAAGGAAGGATAACAGGGTGCTCCCCGGACGAATTGGGTGCACCCGCCTCGCCCCCTTGTGGTGCAGGCTGGCCTGTCACGGCGTAGCCTTGGGCGAAGCCGGATCCCGCCTGCACGTGCAGCCGGGACGGCTGCACCACAATCCTCCAGCGAAAGGGAAGGACTCTTCATTTCAACAATGGTCAAGGTAATACTGACTTCGCAGCAGACCTCAAACTGCCAGCGACGGTTTACTCCTTCTTGACAAAGGTCAACACAACTTTTAAGTTGTTTCTATGAAACTCGAGGATGCACTCTCAATTCCTGAAGGGCCGCACCGAACTGCAGCGATCGTGGCCTGGATCCAGGGCCTTTTCGTCGAACAGGAGCAGGTGCCGGTGCTCGTGGGAGGCGCGGCTGTCGAGATTCTCACCGGCGGGGCATACACCACCGGAGACCTCGACTTCGTCGGTTCTGTGCCGGCTACTGTTCGACGCGCCCTCGAGTCGAGCGGGTTCAAAAAGACGGGCCGGCACTGGATCAACGAAGAGGCGGAAATCTTCCTGGAATTTCCGGGAGATTCACTGGGTCCTGAGGAAAGATCCAGCCACCTGCAGGTGTACGGATACGACCTCATCCTGGTCAGCTTGGAGGACCTCCTGGTGGATCGTCTTGGAGCCTGGTCGTACTGGAAATCAGGCGTTGATGGTGCGAACGCGTTCCTGGTGTACCGGACCCGCCGTAAGGAAATTGACGACGAACGACTGACTCTCCGAGCTCGCGAGTCGGGTTTCGAACACGCCCTCGACGCCCTGCGGGCGTTCAGCGCAACATGGGCGCAATCCGAACCCGACTCCGACTCACTCGAAAGCTGGGCGAACAGCGGGCCTCGAGAGGAATCCACATGACCACCGCAACCACGCCTCAACTGACTCGCCGGCGGCCCCGCGCCTTCCTCGAGTGGCGGCAACTTCGTGCGTGGGGAAAGCTCCCGGACCGCGAAACCGACGTGCCCGGATATCTACTCCGCACCGCCCGCGAAGAAGCGGGCCTGACTCAGAAACAACTCGCTGAAAAGCTGGCCGTCAGCCAACAAGCCATCGCCCGGGCAGAAGGGTGGAGCTCCAACCCCACGATCGACCTCATGAACCGCTGGGCCCGGGCCTGCGACCGGCGCCTCGAGATCCGCTTGTTGGGATAGGCACCTCACCGAGGCACGAACTCCTTTTGTGGTGCAGCCGTCCCGGCTGCACCACAAATCCCACCTATGGCAGCAGTGATTCGGGCTGCCCCGCCCCTTCAAAACGCGAAACGCCCAGCCGCGAAGCGGCGGCAGAATGGAGCCCGGGGCGCAAGCCCCAGGGATCAAGACCAGAAAATGAGAAAAGCCCCAGCGGGGCGACAGACTCGATTGTCTCTTCTAACCACGACATGATAAAATAGATGCTCGATGTAACCTGATCCACCGTTGAACAGAATTCCGTTCGTTGGGGGAACATGACCTCAAAGCCCCGCGTGGTCTTGGCCTCGGCTGCCTCGTGCGCGACCCGTGGAGAGGAAACCGTTCACGGTAGCGACACCCGCGAAAAGCCCAGAATCGCCACCACCACCGCCCGACAGGGTCCCCCTCGAATTCAGCTCCTCGGAAGAGATCTGGTACCGCCTCACGAGGCCCAGGCGCCTCCCCCGGATTCCCCGCATCCCACGCCCGCCCGTCCGGAAGATTGCGGCGTTCGCTGTTGGCCTGATCCCCAAGCGAGTGAAGACCTCACGCGCTGCCCAGCTGGCCCGCCTCCACCCGGGTTTTGCGGCTTGGCTCCTCATCTTCGCCGGAGTCGGCGGAGTCGTCGCCAACGAGTGGATCGGGCCCCCGAACCGGTTCGACAACCCAGCGAGATTCGAACGGTGGATCCAGAAGAAGGGCACCGCCGCCGTCCAGGCCGCGCTCGCCGAGATCGGCTCCGGAATGGTGGCCCCCGAAGTCAAGGCTCAACCACTTCCGACCTCGGTTGCCGGAACCTACAACAGGCAATCGCACACGATCACCTTCAGCACCAGCTCTTTCTTCCCCGAATTCGATCTCATGGACACCGCGGCTCACGAGTGCGTCCACGCCATCTTCACAAAAGAGAAACTCATTCCACCGTACTCCGAGACCCACGGTGATTTCTTTGCCCTGGTCAACGAGACAACCGCCTACGTCCTCGGCGCCTACATCTCCGGCGACGCGTGGTCAAAGCAGGGAGCTGACGGTCGGCTCTGGTCCGCCTATATGATCCAGTTCTATCGAAACGCTTGCGATCCGGATCTCCCCGACAACTGGTACAACAAGTTCCTTGCCCCCGGACGACCCAACTCCGGCGATTTCGATCGGGAGGAATGGCGCTCGGTGCTGATCCACTTCCCCCCGCTCCAACTCGTCGACGCGGTCGATCTGATCTGTTGCCAGAACCCCGACCCGACCGACGCCGCCAAAGCCATCGCCAAACGCTTCATGAGAACCGACCTCGATCCGAGGGACAGACCGATCTTCGAGGAGTTCGAGCGCAGGAGACAGCGGTGGGGTGACGGACGGTAGGGGGAAGAGGCATCGGTGACCCGTCGTCGCGTTGGATCATCCAAAAACGTCAACAACCTATCGCCGACAACGTCTAAAAAACCCTCACCTGTCATCCGGGCCACGAGCCCTCTTCATCCCAGCCGGCGAATTCCTCGCTGACTCGAAGATCGTTGCCGTAGCCCTGTTGATACTGGGCGTCCAAACGCTCATCGCGCCGACTCTCGAGATAAGCCGAAACCAACCCACGGAGGACCTTGGAACGACCGCTCCGCCGGACCTCCTCGTCGTCGTCCAGCCTGGCCAGCAACTCCTCGTCCATCAGAATCTTCATGCGTTTCATGTCGGTTCAATACGTTGATATTCGTGGTGAGTCAACCCAAATGCCTGGTTCACCGAACTGTCGGATAAGGGGAGTCGTGACGCCAGCTCGTGAGATCTACAAGCCATCCAACGCCAGATACTCCGATGAAACCCAGACTCGAGGGTTGCATATCTAACATCATGTGATTATGATTATATGCATGAGGACGACGATTTCACTCGACGACCGCATTCTCGAAGCTGTCAAGCGCCGGGCTACAGCGGAAGGCCGCAGCGTCAGCGCCTACATCGCCGGGGTGCTCGACGACGCCGTCAAACGAGATCCATCACCGGTCGACGCGCCACCTTTTCGCCTGGTCACCGTCGGCGGAGGCGGCCCATACCCGGCGATCGACCTCGACAGACCTCGTGAACTCATGGTTGCCGAAGACGAAGAGCAATACGGGCGATAGGGCGCGACGATCGTGTTCCTTCCCGACGTCAACGTGCTCATCTACGCCCACCGCACCGATTCGTGTGCAGATCACGCCGCCTACGCGCAGTGGTTGACGGACCTGGCGAACGGCTATGAGCCCTTTGCCCTGTCGTCGCTCGCGATCGTCGGGGTCGTGAGGATCACCACCAATCCCAGGATTTTTCGCAAACCATCGACCCTGGACGAGGTCTTTGCATTCGTCGGTGAACTCATGGCCCGGCCCAACGCGCGGCTCGTCCATCCCGGACCGCGCCACATCGAGATCTTCGAGAATTTGTGCCGTCGCTCCCGGGCAGCCGGAAAGCTCGTTGCCGATGCCCACCACGCCGCCGTGGCAATCGAGCACGGGTGCACCTTCGTAACCACAGACTCGGACTTTGACCGTTTCCCGGGTCTGCGCTGGCAGCACCCCCTGCGCAAGAACTGATCTGTTGAGGCTCTGCTCTCCAGCAGACAGCCGGCACCCGAGAGCGAACAACGCTTGATCTCGGCCGCAATTCACCTCATCCGCTCGAGAATGCCAAGCGTCGCCTGGTCAGCCTCCCCACCAAAATACTTGACGAGGCTTTCGAAGAAGATCAAGGTGCCGCCTCTCGCGCACTCGGCAAACAACGTCATGCACGACCTGAACTTGAGGTCGTCCGGAGAATCGAAAATCTCTTCGGCGCTCTTCCCTTCCACCGCCAGAACAAGCCGAGTGCATTCCTCCAGCCGCGGACCAAGGATCGGGTGCGCCCAATAAGCCTTCGCTTCCTCCAACGAAGAGATCGCGAACTTCTCCGCCATCGGGCTTCCACCGAGACCCCTGATCTGCGGAAACACAAACCACATCCAGTGGCTGAGTTTCTCGCCGGCCTCCAGCTCTTCTAGAACCGAGTCGTACACCAGATCCTGCGCCTCAACAAACCGATCGAGGTTGAAATCATCGCCCATCGAATCCCCCACTCTCGAGGATATGAACATCCGCGGCAACTCTCAACATGAACGCGCAGCGATGTTGTCGAAAGCTCAAACGGCAGAGTCTGAAGGTGGGCCAAGGCCCACCCTACTTCGGACCCAGGTTTCGAGCGGGTTCGTAGAGTTCTGAAGGTGGGCCAAGGCCCACCCTACTTCGGACCCAGGTTTCGAGCGGGTTCGTAGGGTGGGCCTTGGCCCACCTTCAGAGATGTTTCCTGCATCTCGGATCACCCGTGTCTCAGTACGAGACCCGGACAGCCGTTTTCTCAATTCCCGACGGCCACGCTCCAGCGGCTCGGCCCACCGGACTCCAGCGCATTCGAGAAGACGCAGTCGGTCGATGGGTCGAACGGGCACGGGCCGCAGACGCCGGACGCGAAGACATTGATCCCCGCCGCGGCAGCTTCGCAGTTGTTGCCGTAGGTATTGCCGTCGCATCCGCACACCGGCACCCAGATATCCGGGCAGGCTGACGGCCGCGCGGTACAGACGCCCACCCCGTCACGGTCTCCCGTTGATTTCTGACAGTACCCAATGAGGCCGCAGTCCGCGTTGTTGTTGCACTGCGCCGCGGCCACCGCGACCCCCGGTCCGGCGAAGAACCACCCGAGATACAACAACGCGACCACTCCACTGGTTTTCATTTCAGCCTCCGTCCATTCCCGCGCGACACACTGCCGACGGTAACGTCGGTGTGCGAACGATCAACGGCGCAACACTCCGGTCTGCCCGATCCGAATCCGTATCTGTAAAGGTGAGTCCGTTTACGGATTTGGCAATGCGACAATGCGAACGGAAACACTACCGGGAATGTGGAGAAGGACTCATGCCACAGATCTTTCGTCGGCAGCAGATCGAGGAAGTGTTACGGCAAATCGACGTGACGGCGGCAATCGAAGACGGCTTTGTCGCCTATTCCGAGGGCAGGGTCGTCGTGCCGCCGGTCGGAGAGCTGATCTTCGAGGATCCCCCCGGCGACGTCCACATCAAGTACGGCTATATCAAGAACGATGACCACTTCGTCATCAAAGTCGCGTCGGGTTTCTACAACAACGTCGACCTCGGGCTGCCGGCGGCCGACGGTCTGATGTTGGTGTTCAGCCAGAAGACTGCCCGGCTCGAGTGCATTCTTCTCGACGAGTGCCACCTCACGAATGTCCGAACCGCGGCCGCCGGCGCGGTCGTGGCCAAGTACCTCGCCCCGAGCAAGGTCGAGCGCATCGGCGTTTTCGGTGCCGGTGTCCAGGGCAGGATGCAGGTCGAGGCTCTGCTTCCGATCGTCGATTGCCGGGATCTCGTCGTCTGGGGCACCGGCCAGGACGAGCTGGACGCCTACCGGGATGCCATGAGTGCGCACGGCCTGGACATCAGGACCACGCTGATCGGCGACGAGGTCGCCGCCACGTGCAATCTCATCGTGACCGCCACCCCGTCGCACACACCCCTTCTCCGCGCCGACCAGATCAGGGAGGGCACCCACATCACCGCAATGGGCTCCGACACCCGCGGGAAGTGCGAGCTGGATCCCGCGATTCTGGGGAAGGCGGATCGAGTGGTTGCCGACAGCATCGAACAGTGTCGTGAACGGGGCGAGATCTTCCACGCGGTCGAGGCCGGTGAGTTGCGCATCGACGATGTCGTCGAGCTCGGCAACGTCATCACCGACCCCGCGCTCGGGCGGACTTCCGACTCGCAAATCACCGTCGCGGATCTGACGGGCGTCGCGGTTCAGGACATTCAGATATCGAAGGCGGTGTACGCGAAGCTGGCCTCAGGCTGAGGCCACGTGAGTGCCACCTTCACAGGTATCGGAGCCAGCCAGGCTTCCGGGAGCCTGCAAAGTTCGCCCCCCCCGGTGGCACCCTGGTGTTCCTACCACACGCTGCCGAGTGCAACCCTGATCGCCTCTCCACTGACGCCGCTGGATTCCTCTGAGGCCAGGAAAGCGATCACCTCGGCCACCTCCCGGGTCGTCGCAACGCGGCCCGGCGGATACAACGCCGCTCGTTCCTCCCACACCTGATCGGTCGTGATGCCCCGATCCTCCGCCTCCTGGCGAGCCGATTTTTCGGCCATCTCCGTCCGAACCCAGCCCGGCAACACAGCGTTTGCAGTGATGCCGTAGGCTCCGCCGTCCACCGAGACCGAGCGCATCAACCCCAGCAGCCCGTGTTTGGAGCTGTTGTATGCACTTCCGGCGGATTCTGCGATCAGGCCGGCCGTAGAGCTCGTATACACGAGGCGTCCGAACTTGCGTTCAACCATTCCCCGCATCACGAGCCTCGAGAGATGAAACGGACCATCGAGATTGACCCGCATCGTCTCACTCCAGATGTCTGGTTGCTGCTCCCAGACGACCCTCTCGTGTGCCGACCCGATACCGTGGTTGCAGACGAGGATGTCGATCGGTCCCAGCCGTTGCTCGGTTTGAGCAACCGCGTGCGAACAACCCTCTGGTCTTCCGAGATCTGCAACCGAATAGTCGAGCCCGACATCGGCCAGTTCCTGTTGGCTCCGGGCGACGCACATCACTTTGGCGCCACGGGTTGCCAGGAGCTCTGCAGTCGCACGCCCAATGCCGCGACCCCCGCCCGTGATGAGTGCTACGCGCCCTTCGACTCCCGCCATGCGACATACTCCTTGACCGCTCACACCCGGCGCCCATGACGATGTCAGGAAAGCTCCTCGGCGATCCGCCGCAATCCTTCCTCGAAGTAGTCCTGCTTCCCTCCCAGCCAGATGCGAAGGTAGCCCTCGAGGCCCAGGTGAATCCCGGGCACCACGAGCGTGCTCTGATGACGGCGAATCCGTTCGGCCAACTCGAGGCTCGGCGTCGCTGACGGGTACTTCAAAAAAGCGATTGCGCCGGCCTGCGGGGAAATGTAGGAGAACCCCTCCCCCAACCCGTCGACCCACTCATCGAAGATCCGCCGATTCCTCTGGATCAGCGCACGGCCACGCTCATAAAGCCGCTCGCGGTTCTCCTGTTGGACCGCGATGAGCGCCACCGCGTCCGAGAGCTTGTTCGGACAGATCGTCACCGAATCGTGCTGCGACCAGCACTCGCGGACCACCTCCTCCGGGCCGACGATCCAACCGATACGAACTCCGGGAATACCATAGGCCTTTGACAAACCGCTCGTGACAATGACCCGGTCGCTCATGCCCCAGAAGCTGGCGGTCCGCGGGCAGTCGATCTCAGCTCCCAGGTAGACCTCGTCGGCCAGCAGGTAGGCGTCCATTTCCTCGCAACGCTCCACGATCCGTTTCATGGCAGGGGTGGACAGCACTGAACCCGTTGGGTTGTTGGGGTTGGAGACGTAGACCATCCGGGTTCGGGGAGTGACTGCCCGCTCGAACTCCGCCCAATCGGGCTCCCAGTTCTGCTCCTGCAACAATCGGAAAGTGCTCACTTCGGCACCGACGCTCCGGGGAACTCCCAAGAGCTGCATATAGTTCGGCACCTCCAACGCGAACCCGTCCCCCTCCTGCAGCAGGGTCAGAGCGGTCAGGTAGTTGGCCTCCGAGGTTCCGTTGGTGACCTCGAAGTTCTCGATGGTCGTGCCGGGATAGATCTTGGACAACGCTTCTCTCAGCTGCGGGGTGCCGTTGGACTGGCTGTATGTCAGCGGCGTGTCGAGAGCCCACTCCAGGTCGAATCCCATCTCAGACAGTTCGCGCAGCGAGACCGGGAGCACGCCGCTTTCGCTGAGGTCGTACTCGACCACGTTCTCCCAGGTCGACTGCATCCGTTCCATCTCGAAGACTTCGATTTTCATGGCGCTGTTTTCCTTTCCCGATGCCAGGCATCACTGTATCGCATTGTTTCATGGGTGCCAGCTTTCATCAGGGTGGCACTCGTCGAAGAACTGATCTCCGCATCAACACGGTGGCGGCTCGCCGACGCCGGCAAGCCGATCGCGATCAACGACCATCAACCGAGCGCATCTCCGGCGCGCGAGGCCGCCGGACTGCCGGGGTGGCGGGAGCAGGGGCGGAGTCGCCTCGCAGCATATGCTCGTCAACTCAGAGCGTCGGCGGCTTTGTTGGCGATCTCTGTTGTTTCCAACGCGTCGAGACTGATCAACCGGCTGGCGCCGGACTCCAAGGCGGATGAGCTGGCGTGGCGCTGGATTGCCGAACGGTCGGGACGTAACGGCACGATCGGGGAATTCTGCTGGCCCGCGATGCTGAGCTTGATGGCGCTGGACAACGAGCCGTCCGGACGATACCGACCCCTCGTTGCCAAGGGAATCGAGGCTCTCAACCGGTGGACGGTTCACGATCAACGGGGGGCGTGGCTCCCCTTCACCCACGGCACCACGTGCATGACCGCACTCGCGCTGGTGACGTTGGTTGAAACGGGTGCACCCGATGACGACCCTGCGGTGGTTGAGGCGGTGCGGTGGCTCGTCGATCACCAGGCTTCGGGCGAGGGCCAATCGACCGGCCTGGAGCGCGAAAGTCGTGCACCCGCCGGCTGGTACTTCGGAGAAGACAACGACCGCTTCCCCGACGCTGACGACACGGCCATCGTGTTGCTGGCGCTGCTCCCGTTTCGCAATCGCTGCGAGGAGGCATTTCAGCGCGGCGTGGAGTGGGTGCTGGCGATGGAACACCACAGGGGAGGTTGGGCCTCGTTCAGCAACGACGGCCGCCGGCAGCCCCTGGCCGCGATGGGCCTGCTGGGGCCGGAAATGAGCGACCTGCCGGATGAAGACATCACGGCGCGGGTGCTCTATCTCCTGGCGCAGCTTCGCGGAGACGTGCTCGATCGGGACGATCGCATCACCCGGGCGGTCGACCGAGGTGTGGAGTTCCTGTGGAGTCGCATGAAACCCGATGGCACCTGGCGCGGCCGCTGGATGGTCAACCATCTCTATGGGACCGCCCAGGCTCTCGAAGCTCTCGAGCGATGCGGCTGCATACGCGACGACCCTCGAGCCGAGCGATCGATCGGCAGGCTCGAATCGGTTCAGAACGACGATGGCGGCTGGGGCGAATCCAAGCTCGGCTACGGCACTGGCGGCTACGTGCCCGGCCCCAGCAATCCGCTCATCTCCTCGGCAGTCTTGATGGCTCTGATGGCTCTCGGCCGGCGGCGATCGGACGTCGTTGCGAGGGGGATCGCCTACCTGGAGGCGTCCCAGGAATCCGACGGGCTCTGGTATGACAGGGACCGCAGCGGTGTGGTTTTCCCGGGAGAGAGCTACACGAGCTATCACCTGGCGGCAGCCTGCGGCGCGATCGTCAGCATCCGACGGGCGCAATGGCCCTGACCCGCAGAGGGGGCCACTGATCACGACCTCACGAAAGGGCAACGCTGCACCCTCTGGTGCGATGTTTCGTACATCACCCAGGGGGAAAAATGTCGACCCTTGCACGCGTGACTGCCGTCATCGTGGCCCTGTCTCTGGTAGTCGGAGCGGCCGTGATTCTCTTTCTCCGGTCGCCGGTCGCTCCTCCGGTTTCTTCGTCGGAACCCTGGCCGCGTTTCGCGCCACCGAATGGCCCGCCGAACACCGCAGACCTGTCGGGGATCCGACGTAGGGTGGGCCTTGGCCCACCTTCAGTTTTGTTGCGGGTACCCGGAACGCGACTTCCACCTCCAGCCCTCAGTTTTTCAGAAAGCCGCAACCAGACCACGATCACTGTGGTCGGAGGCTTCGACCGCTACGGCACAACCGGGCGCACGCGGCGGGACACGCGACGCATCGGCTGCCTCGGCTCGCAGGCGAAGTTCTCGTAATACCCGAGCTACTGGCTGGCCGAAGTCGGCGTGGCCTGGGTCGGCCAGAAGTCGATGAACCACAGCAGCTGATCAAGAGCCTCGGCGTGCGAATAGTCGAAGAACGCGGGGCTCTCGTCGCCGGCGACGAGAGCCTGGGAACTACGTGCCAGGCACCTTTTGTTCCGCCGCATCAAGGCCTCCCTCTCAGGCTCCGCCCGAATCTCCGTTGGCCCTTGCTGCTCCATACGACATCTCCACGGGAGATGTTGCGACGAGGAGGTTACGGCGTGGGTCGATTTGGAGGCATCCGTCGCCGTCACCTCAGGTGTCAATATGGACGAGACACCCATGGGCAACCCCCACGTTGCGACCTGTGGCCGCGGCATCCGTTATGCTCGTGGCGCGATTTCCGGAAGGGGGATGGCCATGAGAGGAAGAACGTTCTGCGTTATCGGCGCCGCCTGGCTGCTCCAGTGTTTCATACCGTGCGCGACGACCGCGGGAACCGGTGACTATCAGGCGCTGGTCGCGCTGAACGAGGAATTTCTCGAATTTCGCCGGCCGCCGAGAATCGACGGGTTCCCGGACTCAAGCCGGGAGGCGATGGCGGCGCGGCAAAAGGGCCTGCGCGGCTTCTTCGACCATCTCGAAACCATCGACCCCTCCGGATGGACGGTCCCCGAAAAGGTGGACTACCTCCTGGTCCGAGCCCAGCTCAACGAGCTGAACTTCGAGCACCGCGTGCTGCGGCCGTGGGCGCGTGACCCCGGCATGTACGTCGGCGCCGTGCAGCAGGTGGCCTTTCAAGAGCTGCCCGTGAGCGAAGACCAGCTGTCGGAATTCACACGCCGGTTGGAGGCGGTGCCCGCCTTCCTCGGCCAGGCCAGGGACAACCTGACCGAGGGCGCCGGCGAGTTCCGCACAACGGCGCTCCGAGATCTGCAACAGCATGACGGCATAGGGCACGGCCATCCCTACCGGGAGATTCCTCCCGAGGGCACCATCGGCTGGTACCGGGACCTCATCGGACGGCTCGGAGAGCACCACCCGGACCTGGTTTTGAAAGCCGAGGCGGCGTTGGAGGCGGTCATCGCATTCCGCGACTGGCTGCAGGCAACCAAAATGGATGCTCCGGCCGGCATCGGGCGAGAGCACTACGACTGGTACCTGGCAAACGTTCTCTACATGCCGTTCACCACCGAGGACATCATCGCCATCGGGGACCGGGAGATTCAGAGGGGCTGGGCCTTCCTCGCGCTGGAGCGCAACAAGAATCGCGACATCCCGCCCCTCGAGCCCGCAGCGAGCGCGGAGGACTACGCACAAAGGATCCGCGAGGCCGACGAGCACATCCGCACTTTTATCCGTGAAGAGGGCATTCTGACCGTTCCCGACGACATCGGAGAGTTCGGGCACAACGTGCCCTGGATAGAACGGCCCGGTGGAAAAAGAAACTTCTGGGAAGAGATCCAGTATCGCGACCCCCGTCCCGACCACGTCCACGCCGTCATTCCCGGCCACCGTTTCGACATGGCGATCAAAGATCGCGACGAACGGCCCATCCGCGGGCCGTACTACGACAGCGGCCGAATCGAGGGCTGGGCACTGTACATCGAGGAGATGTTCCTGCAGGCGGGCCTTCTGGACGACCTGCCGAGGACCCGGGAGCTCTTCTACATATTCCAGATCGCGAGGGCAGCGAGAAACCGCGCCGAGGTCGGGCTGCACACCAACGAGTTCACCATCCGGGAGGCTGCACGCTACATGGTCGACCGCACGCCGATGATGGAGGACAACGCCGCACGGGTCGATGCGGAGATCTACCTCCGCGAGCCGGGGTACGGCATCAGCTACCAGATGGGGAAGGTTCAAATCGATCAACTGCTCGCCGACCGGGCGATCCAGCTCGGCGACCAATTCAATCTCGAGGACTTCCACGATCAATTCCTCGCCGCCGGCATGATCCCGATCTCTCTGATCCGCTGGGAAATGACCGGCCGGGACGATGAGGTGCGGCGGTTTTGGGATCAACCGCAGGATTGAGAGGGTTGCGGAGAATCGCAACCCTCTCGCTATCGGTGCCGGGAGGAACTTCCTCGACTTTCTTGTGATTCGATGGAATGAGCAGGCGAACCGCCTGCACCGCAGCGGCTGTCCCTACGGCTTGCCGAAATAATGATCCAACCAGTCGAGGCTCTCGCGGATCAACTCGTCCCGCCAGCTCGAGGTCGAGTGCCCCGCCGGAAAGGTGACGTGCCGCTTGTCGGCGTCGGCGGTCCCGAGGTTGCGAAAGAGCGGCAGCTGCGAGGTCTCGTAGATGAAGATCGGATCGTGCCGGCCGTTGAGCATCAGCACCGGGGCCGTCACCCGCGGCGCGTGGTTCAGCGGATCGATCTCGGGCGGCATGGAACCGGAGGACAGCTCAAACGACAGGAATCCGCCGACGATGACGAGGCCGGTCTTCAGGCGAGGCTCCTGGGCCATGAAGACCGGCGCCCACAGGGCGCCGTAGCTGATGCCCTGGTAGGCGATCCGCCCCGGGTCGATGTCATCGCGGGTCTGCAGGTAGTCCACCGAGCGCCGTAGCTCCGTGACCCACTGGACCACGTGCTCGCGCAGAACTGTGCCCGGTGAGGACAGCGGATCGAAGTCGTCGGAGCGCTCGTACGAACCCTTCCACAGCGGCAGCAGCACGGCGCGGCCGCTGCGCAGGATGTGCTCGGCGAACGACCAACCGAAGATCGACGCCTCGGTCTCGCTCGTGCGGCGGTAGAACGTGCCGGCGCCGGCCATCTGAATCACCACCTGATACGGCGGCTTGGCATCGCGCGGCAGGTACAACCAGGCGATCATCCGCTCCCCGCCGTAACCGGCGGCGTAGGAGACCTTCTGTTTGGTCCAGTTTTCCGCGCTGTCGTCGGTGCTTTCGACGAGCGGTTCGAGTGCCACCGGCGCAGTGTCGAAAAACCCCGAGTAGGCGGCGTAGATGTCGTCGCCCACCGGCTGTTCCAGGCTGTAGTCTCGCCGGCCCGACGGCTCGAGGGCTGCCATGGCCTCCGGCTGAGGCTCGCCTCCCTCGAGATATCGCACGCAGCGAAAGCCGTTTTCCGGCGAGCGGTCAAAGGGAGAGAGACGCTCGGGGAAGAGGTAGATGTACGACGGATCGGTCCACGCCCCACCGAATGCAATCCGTTCCGAAGCCACCGGGTTGGCGCCCCACTCGCGCACGTTGCCCGCCATGTCGTGGGCACCGTACGACCCGGTCACACAGTTCGCGCCGGCGGCCCGCGGCCCCGCGCCGCCGTAATTGCTGTCGGAAAGATAGAAGCCGGGCAGCAGCTGGAGATCGCCGGCCGTATCGGCGAAGTACCAGTGGTAGATGGTCGGCAGGCTCTTGCCTGCGAACTCCGCGTAGGCTGCGGCCTCGTACCAGCTCACCCCTGTCACCGGCAGTTCCGCTTCACCATCGGGGAAGCTCCCGACCCGCCACCCCGCCGGGCCCGGCCGGCCGGTCAGGTCGCGGAACCTTGCCATGGCCTCGGCAAAGGAGACCGTCTGCTCACCGTCGCGAAAGGGGTGTTTCCAGAACTCCTCGCGCTCGTATCCGCCGGCTTTCACGAATTCCTCGTAGGCGCGGTTGGTGACCTCGTGGCGATCGATCAGATAGGGGCCGATCTGCACCCTGGGTCTGGGCACAACCGAGCCCATGATCCACAATTCGACGTCGCCACCAGGGACCCGCACCATTTCCAGGCCGCGGTCGGACTCCGGCAACAGAACGAAGGGCTCGTCGGGCCCGTAGATCGAGACGAACTCGGCCTCGACATACCCTTCACGCGCCACCCGCCAGTGCATCGGCCCCCGCGGTATGCGGATGTCTGACAGTGGGGTCGTGCCGAGCACCCGGGGCTCGGCCTCGGTTCCGAACGGAACCACCGAGACCGAAGCCTGCGATGGCTCGGACGTGATCGACACGGTCTTCGCGATGGAGCTCCACACCTCGTCGGAGACCGAGCCCACCCCCGCAACCCGCTCCACCTCACTCGCCAACTCGAAAGCTTCGAGATACTTCTGCTCGATCGCGAGCTCCGACAGCCGGGGAAGAGCTTCGGCCTGGAAGGCCAGCGCCCGATTGCGCTCCACCAGCATCCAGCCGACGCCCGCCAGCACCACCACCATCGCGGCCGCACCCAGCAGCAACGGCATCCGCCGGCTCCGGCGCGGTTCGGGCGCGCCATCCCCGCGAAGCTCCCGCAGCGCCTCGCCCACTTCGGCGACGGTGGCCGGCCGCATCTCCGGGTCCTTTTGCAGGCACGCATCGATCAGGCCCACCAGCTCGCGCGGAATCCCGGTGCGGCGATCGGCCGCCGGCAGCGGTTCGTCCCTGAGGATCGCCGACATCAGCGATGCCGAGCTTTCGCCGTCGAAAGGCCGCGATCCCGTCGCCATCTCGTACAGGATGATCCCGAGCGAGAAGATGTCGGTGCGGTGATCGAGCGCCCGGCCCTCGATCTGCTCAGGCGACATGTAGGCCGTGGTGCCGATGATCGCACCGTGGCGGGTGAGCGCGGTCTCGGTGGCGAGCTCGCTTTCTTCCCCCACCGGGCTCGGCCCCACCAATTTGGCCAGACCGAAGTCCAGCACCTTGACCCGCCCGTCACCGGTGACCATGACGTTGCCGGGTTTGAGATCGCGGTGGACGATCCCCTTGTCGTGGGCGGCCGACAGAGCGTCGGTGATCTGGATGGCCGCCTCCACCAGCCGGGCCGTCTCCATCCCACCCTCGGGAATGAGCTCCGCCAGGGTCCGGCCCTCCACCAGCTCCATGGTCAGGAAGTGGACCCCGTCGGACTCCTCCACCGAGTGGATGGTGACGATGTTGGGGTGGTTGAGCGCCGCCACCGCCCGCGCCTCGCGAGCGAACCGCTCCAACCTCTCACGGCTCCCCGACACCTCGTCCGGCAGCACCTTGACCGCCACCTCGCGCCCGAGCTTCAAATCCTCGGCCCGATACACCTCCCCCATCCCGCCTTCACCGACCTTGGCGGTCACCCTGTAATGGAGAAGCTTCTTGCCGATCATGATTCCCAGTGTCTTGGACAGGGATTGTAGAACAGAATGAGCGCGAAGGCTGATCGGGGCCGCCGGTGGCTCGACAACTGAGCGATTCGATTCGAACGGGTGCCACCGATCACAACCTCACATCGGCGCAAGGCGCGGCCTGGCTCCCGTCACTGCTCCTTCAGTTCGTTGCGGTGCGGGCGCCCCGGCTGCATGCAGGCGGGGCGCCTGCACCACAAAACCCACCACCGCCCCCCGGCATGTGCCACAATCCGGCGATGCGAGGTGCGCCAGCCGTCGTCCTGATGACAGCCCTCGGCGTCGCGGTCTCGTGCGCCCGCGACCGGGGGCCGGCGGCGGGTGCTGACCGAGATCTCGGCGCCGCGGTCGCGAAGATCGAGGCGGGACAAGCGACCACCCCCCTCATCGAGCAGCCGGCCCCGGGCGCAGACGCGTTCATCACCTTCCTGGTCGAGAGGACCGGCGGCGAGGTGCCGCGCATCGTCTCCGATGTCACCGGCTGGGGCGAAAGCCCGGACGACAGCTTCTTCGACCTCGAGATCGGCGCCATGGAGCGGATCGGTGCGACCGACTGGTACCGCCTCGAGACCCGAGTCGCCCCCGAGAGCCCGCGTCGAGTACCTGGTGGTCCACGGCGAGACCGACTACCGGGTCGACCCGCACAACCCCCGCCGGGGGTGGGCGCGCGGCGACTACGACATCTCCGAGTTCGTGACCCCGGATTACGTTCCGCCACCCGAGCTCAGCGGCGCACCCGAGGCCCCGGCGGGTCGGACGGTCGAGGGCACCCTCGAAAGCCTCGCCATCGGCGCACCGCGCCGGGTGCTCGTCTATCTACCACCCGATTACCGCGACGACGGCGCCTATCCGGTGGCGGTCTTCCACTCCGGCTGGAGCGTGGTGCGCGACGGCGAGGCGCCACGAATATTCGACTGGCTGATCGCTCACCGAGAGATCGAACCGATCGTGGGTCTGTTCCTCGATTCATACATTCCCGGCGACCCCGACAACCACGAGGGGCCGCCGCTTCGAGCCTTCCTCACCGAGGAGGCACCGCAGTGGCTGGCCTCCCGCTACAGCGTCAGCAGACGGGCCGACGACTGGGCCGTCCTCGCCATCTCGTACGGCGCCCAGGACGCCCTCGATGCCGCTCTCGCCCCGACTCGCGCGTACGGACGCCTGGGGCTGTTGATCCCCGGGCGGCGGCTGACCTCCGGTGACCTCGAGGCCTTCTCCCTCCAGCGCGACCGTCGGCTCCGAGTCGCAATCCTCGCGGGGCTCTACGACCAGGCCAACATCGCCACCGCGAACAACGTCCGCCGGACCCTCACCGATGCCGGGCACGCGGTCGACTTCATCGAGGTTCCGGAGGGCCATAACCCGTCGACCTGGCGCAACCACCTGAGCGACGTGCTCGTCAGCCTGTTCGGCGATCGAGTCGACCGGTAGGCGCCGCCGACTCCTACCACTGCGGGTCCGACTCGAACGGCCTGTGGGACGGCCCACCGATCTATACTGCACATCTCACACGCCGAGGTCAGGCCGGAGCCACACATGAAAACACTCGCCAAATACGCGCTCATCGCCGTTGTCGTTCATCGGCCTTCTGTTCGTCCTCATTCGATTCCGTTACGGAGGCGGCGAGCATTTCCCCGACAGAACAACGACGCCCGAGATGCCGGCTTCCGTGCTCGAGACGGTGGCGGACCTCGAGCTGCCGCCCGGCAACATCGCCGTCTCCGACACGAGCCGGATCTTCTTCACCTTCCACCCCGAGGCCAAACCACCGGTCAACGTGGCGGAGTGGGTTGACGGCGAGGCCGTTCCCTACCCAGGTGTTCTTCCGGACGACCTCGCCTACCAAAGCGTGCTGTCGCTCCGCATCGACCGTCAGAACAGATTGTGGATTCTCGACAACGCGAACCACGGCACCGGCACGCCGCGGATCCTCGCGATCGACCTGGCGACCGACGAGGTGGTGCACCGGCACGACTTCCCGTCCGCCATCGCGGGCATCGGTTCGCACCTCAACGACTTCCAGGTTTCGCCCGACGGCTCGACGATCTACATCGCCGATGCGAGCATCCTCCGCAAGAACCCTGCGCTGGTGGTCTACGACGTGGAAAATAAAAGCGCCCGACGCCTCCTCGAAGGCCACCCGTCGGTGACGCCCGATCTCTACGTCCCCGTGGTCCAGGGCCGAAGGATGACCATCTTCGGGATCTTCGCCATCCGTCCCGGGGTCGATTCGATTGCCCTGGATCGCAGAGGAGAGTGGCTCTATTTCGCGCCGGTGACCGACGACCACATGTACCGCATCCGGCGCGAGGATCTCGACGACGAGGCCCTGCCCCCGGGGGAATTGGACCGACGGGTCGAGCAGTTCGGGCTCAAGACCATGAGCGACGGGATCACGACGGACCGCGACGGCAACATCTTTCTCTCCGATCCAGACCAGTCTGCCATCGTCATGATGGAGCCGTTCGGAACCCTGCGGACGCTGATCAAGGACCCGGTCCTGCGCTGGCCGGACGGCTTCAGCTTCGGCCCGGACGGATACCTCTACGTCACCTGCAGCGCCCTCCACGAGGTGATCATGCGCAGCCGGTCCCACGTCAAGAGCAAAGGGCCCTACCAGATCTATCGGTTTCGACCCGGAACATCAGCCCCGGCGGGGCATTAGCGGAAACGCACAAGCCACGTTGTGGGGTTGTGATCAGCGGCACCTCTCCGGGCAACACTGGTGCAATGGTGAACGTGGCACCCTTCCAGGGGCCGACACGAGCGGCCATCGGCTACTATGGGCCGGTGACGAAACCTCTCAGAATCGCCATCACCGGCGCCTCGGGTTTCCTCGGGCGGTTGCTGGTGCAGATGCTGCGACGGCAGCACCAGGTGATCGCGCTCGACCGCCGGCCGCTCATCGAGGCTGCGATGGCCGACCACCCGAACCTGGAGTGGTACCAGGTCGACCTGGCCGACGAGGACCTGCTCGAGAGGACCATGGCCTGCATCCGGGCGGGAGGCGGCGCCGACGTCCTGATCCACCTCGCCGCGTACTACGACTTCAGCGGTGAAAACCACCTCGAGTACCAGCGCACCAACGTCGACGCCATGCGGTCGCTGCTCGAGCACAGCCGCATGCTGGACCTCGATCACTTCATCTTCGCCAGCTCGGTGGCCGCCTGCCCCTTCTCCTTGCCGGGCCGGCCCATCACCGAGTCGACACCGCCGCACGGCAGCCACATCTACGCCCGCACCAAGCGCGCCGGCGAAGAGATGCTGGCGGAGTTCACGGACAGCTTCACACCCGTGATCGTCCGCTTCGCGGCGATGTTCTCGGACTGGTGCGAGTACCCGCCGTTGCAGGTCATGCTCGACACCTGGTTGTCGTCGGGCTGGGACGCCCGCGTCATCGCCGGCCGCGGACGATCGGCGATTCCGTACCTGCACGTTCGCGATGGGGCCTTTTTCATGATGCGCCTGCTGGAGCGGCGACACGACCTCGACCCCATGGAGGTCCTGATCGCCGGTGAGGACGGGGCCGTGTCCCACGAGGAGCTCTACCGGGCCGCAACAGCGCACATCGACGGCCGGCCGCGGCAGCCGATCCACCTTCCGAAGGTCTTGTGCAAACCCGGAATCTGGGTCCGCGACCTGGCGGGGCGAGCCTTCGGAGCGCGCCCGTTCGAGCGCACCTGGATGGCTGACTACGTGGATCGCAGGATGGAGATCGACGCCAGTCGCACCAGGCATCGCCTCGGCTGGCAGCCGACGCCGCGGTTGTGTCTCCTCGAGAGGCTGCCGTTCCTCCTCGAACACCGCCGCGGCAACCCCCTCGAGTGGTACCGCCGCAACCGGGAAGCCCTCGAGCACCTCCGGGTCACGCCGAACTTCCGAATCTACCAGCTGCTCAAGAAATACGAGGCGGCCATCGAGCAGACCGTCGAGTCGGCCCTCGAGGCGCGTTCGGCGGCCGCAGCGGAGCCGCTCAGACTGTCGGCCGAGCAGCGCTTCTGGGATCACCGGGTCACGCTGCGGAACCTCATCGTCGCCGTGCGCAGCGGCGAGAACGAGCCCTTCCTGAACTGGTGCCGCGACCTCGCGGAACGACGGCTCGGCGAAGGCTTCGCCGTGGGTGAGGTCGTCGCCGCGCTGGCGATCGTCGAAGAGGCCATCCACACCGCACTGCAACCCGAACCCGACAGCCCGGAACTCGAGCCCGCGATCCGGGAGCTCGTCGACGTGCCGGTGCAGTTCGGGATCGACAGGGTGCTCGAGATCTACGAGGACTCCGAGACCTTCGGCCTCGAACGACCCACCTGATGGTTCGCCTCGACCGCGGTGAGCTCGGGCGGCACGCCGGTGACCCAGCTCTATGCCCACCGTTCGTCCGTTGTGGTGCAGGCGCGGCGCCTGCACGCGCAGCCGGGACGGCCGCGCCACAAAGGTGCCACCTCCACAATGGCGCTCTAAGGCACGATTGGACGCGCGCGACGGGTCCCGCGGCGGAGCCGCCGCGGCGATTCGCAGGCGAAGTTCTCGTAATACCCGAGCAACTGCCTGGCCGACGTCGGCGTGGCTTCGACGCCCGGCCAGAAGTCGATGAACCACAGCAGCTGATCGAGAGCCTCGGCGTGCGAGTAGTCGTGGAACGCGGGGCCCGCGTCGCCGGCGACGGGGGCGTGGATGTCCAACATCTGCACCGGCTGGCCGCACCAGGGAGAGAAGGCCTCCAGATCCACCCATCGCAGCGTCCGGTCGTCGTGCGTCTTGAAGTAGGCCCGCAGCGCCCCGGTGTCGAAGACCAGTCTCCACTGCGACGTGTGCTCGGAGAAGCGCTGACCGGCGATGGCCTGGAGGGTTTGAAAGGCGTAGCTCACACCCTCCTCGGCGCTGTCTCCATCAAATGCCGTGACCCGATCGGCCGCGATGCAGAACCGCTGCGACGAGCTGTCCATCCCGCCGTAGTCACCGGAGCCTCCGTGGGTCTGCCACTGCGACAGCACCTCGCTGTACGGCGAGTTGGTGAGCACGCTCACGGGCAGGTCTGCGCCGGTGTGCGCCACGAGCTCGCCGTCGAGGAACTCAATCGTCGTGGCGGCGCCGCTGCGGTCGGCCACCAGGTAGTGATCGACGGTGAGGTTGCGAACCACCTCATCCGCGGCGAGCACCTCGTCCACCGTGGCACACGTATCGAGGAGGTACTGTATCCAGTTCCCCGAATCCAACACCGGCCGCGGATCCGGTCGCGGAAGCTCGGTCTGGTTCAACGACATGGTGCTCATCACCAGCCCCGCCTCGTTCATCCCGGCCCACGCGATCTGGTAGCCGACGAAGTTGAAGGTGACGCTGGCGTACTTCGAGTCCCACTCGGCATTGACGCCGGTGGTGCCGGGGATCACCCCGGTCTTGTGGAGCCCGCGCGGGTTGATGAAGATCTGGCCCCTGCAGAAGTGCACATAGTCCAGGTTCGCAGCGAAGATGGTGTTGCCCCCGGCCATGAACGTAGCCGCCGAGCAGCCGGCCCCCTCAGGACCTCGCGCCTTCAGCGGCGCCTCCGGCTCGACGCCGGCCGGTGCACAGCCGACAAGGACGAGCGCGCAAGCGGCCCCGAACAACAGCAGATCACGGTGCATGACGTGGAACAACTTCATGTCTGTATACGCGGATTTTCCTCACTCGGTCCGCAACCGTTCGATGGCCTGGAGGCCGTTGCTGTTGTCGGGGTTGATCTCCACCGAGCGGCGGTAGAGTTCGATGGCCCTCCCGGTATCGCCTTTGGCCGCACAGGCCTCGCCCAGGCTGTCGTACACGTTCCATGACTCCGGGAAGTGCTTCGCGTTCATCTCGAAGACCGCGATCGCGTCGTCCAACCGGCCCTCGCCGAGATAGCGGTAGCCGAGCAGGTTGATCTCCGCCTCGTTGAAGTACACGTCGCTGTCGTCGCCGGCAACGAGCTGGAGATACAGCGCCGTCCCCGCCGCCGCACCGCCGGCATCAATGGCCTCGGCCACCTTGGCCGCGGCCGACTCCTTGAGCTGCCGCCACAACTCGGCCGCCTCCCGGCGGTGGTAGCCCGCCAGTTCCTCCTCGCTCGCCCCGGCCTCGCGCACGAAGTCGAGCTCCGCCGGCACCGGCAGCTGCTTGATCGCCGTCTCGAAGTCCAGGCCCTCCGCCTCCAGCGCCTTCACGCCCGACCACAGCTCGGCGATGTAATCGCGGATCGCCACCAGCCGTTCGCGCGGCCACACCGAATACTGGCCGAGCACCACGTACTCCACTGCATCCTCGTCCTCGAGAAACGAGTCGAAGACCTCGAGCCAGCGATCCGGATCGAGCACCGTCTGCCCGCCAAAGGACGGCAACGGGCCGCGCTCGAGAAAGAAGCAACCGATCAACAGCACCTTCTCCTCTGGGATGAAAACGGCGATGTCCGATTGCGAGTGGCCGCCGCCGAGGAAGACCATCTCGAGCGTGAGGTCGCCCAGGTCGAGATGCAGGCGGTCCGAAAAGGTGAGCCGTGGCGGCTCGACGGTGAAACCGGGCTCGCCCATGCCCCCCGCCATGCGCTCGATGTGGGCGCGCTGGAACTCCGCGTCCCGCGCCTCCTGGCTGGCCGGATCGAGCTCACCCGCCTGAGCCTCCGCCTGCTCGATCTGACCGCGGAGGTACGCCAGCCGCGGCTCGAGGTTGGCGCGATCGGCCACCACCTCCCGCGCGGCCTCCTCCTGCCCCACCACCAGCGCCTCGGGAAAGCCCGAGTTGCCCCAGGTGTGGCCCCAGTGGCCGTGGGTGTCGATGACGTAGGCGAAGTGGTCGCGGCCCAGCTCCTCGGCCGCCGCCTGGCGGATCATCCGCGCCATCAGCGCCGAGTGGCCCGGGTCCACCAGCACCATCCCCTCCGCGCCGACGATCACCACGTGGTTGCTCTCCCACGGCGAGACCTCGGTGAAGATCACCACCCGGTCGGACAACCGCTGGACCCGGAATTCGAGCTCGGCCTCGCCTCCGGCCGCCGGCATCGCCGCCACCACACAACAAGCCAAGATCGCACCCACCACGAGACGTCGCATCAAAGCCTCCTTCACGGGCACCGCCCGAACCTTCGATGGTTGCTGTTACTCCATACGGCATTTCCACGGGAGATGTTGCGACGAAGGTTTCGCGGAGTGGGTCGATTTGGAGGCATCCATGGTGAGGTTGAGATCAGTGGCACCGAAGATGGACACCTTGCGTGCCAAGCCCCCGGGCGCCATACTGCGATTCAACATCGACCACGAACATTGCAGGCTGATGGAACTACCCGGGCCGGGCGAGGTCTCACTTTGTCGGACGCCGCCACTGAACTCGACTGCGCCGCGATGAGCGGCGTCTCGCGCAGGGAGTGCACATGAAACGGTCATACAGACTTCTCGTCATCGCAGCTTTCGCGGCTTTCATCGTCGTATCGGCAGCCGGACCCGCCACCGCCGATTGGGACGCCGGCCGCGAGCTCTACCGGCAGGGTCAGTTCGCGGACGCCGCCGAGCACTTCCGGGCGATGGTCACGTCGAATCCCCGTTGGCCGGGGGGCTATCTCATGCTCGGCCGTTGCCAGCTCGCCATGAAACAGTACGACGAGGCCCTCGAAAATCTCCAGAAGGCCGTTGAGCTCGGGCCCGACGACCCTGCCAACGTCGCGACCCTGAGCCGTGCGCTGATGGCGGTGGACCGCTGCACCGACGCCCTCGTGGTGCTTGAAGGGCTCGATCTCGAGAAGCTCAGCCCGGACTGGAAGGCGGAGGTGGTGCGCATGCAGGCGCGCTGCCTGCTCGTCGAAGATCGCACCGCCGACGCGTTGGCGGTGCTGCAGGAGAGCCTGATTGACGACCCTGACCGGGCCGCCTTGCACCAGGCCATCGCCGCCGCCTATCAGGCTGCCGGCGATCGCGCGGCCGCCCTCGACCACTTCGAACGCGCCTTCGAACTCGACTCCGACGACCGTGTCAGCGGCTACGCCGCGGCCACCACCGCTCTGGCCCTGGCGAAGGCAGCAGATGATGACGAACTCGCGGCTGCCTTTTACGACCGCGGTCTCGAAGCCGCGGCCAAGCTGGCGACCGTCGCACCGGATTACGAGCACGCCCTGCTCGCCGGTGAAGCGGCTCTCGGGGCCGGCCAGCTCGAGGCCGCCGCCACCTGGTTCGCCGTGGCGGTCGACGAACAGCCGCAGGAACCGATCGCTCGCTATTACCTCGGCCGCACTCTCGCCGACCTCGACCACGACGATGAGGCAGTCACACAACTGCGAACCGCGCTTGGCGCGGCTCCCGACGAGCAGCTTGCGCTGCGCATCCACGCCCAGCTCGGCCGGCTGCTGGCCTGTCGCCTGGAGCTCCCCGAGGCCGCCCGCCATTACCGGGCGGCGGGCGATTCCGCGCGCGCCGAACAGATCGACGAGCTCGCCACCAGATTTGCGGAGTCGCTGGGACGGGTCGCCACCCTGCGCAGCAACATCGCCGACCTAATCGAAATGGAAGCCGAGCTGGAAGTGCTCGGCGACGCCAACGGGGTGGCGGCGCTGGCCGACCGCAGGGCAGTCATGGGCCGGGAGATGTCCGGGATCGAGGCCAACCTCAGCGAAGTACGGGCCGCCCTGTGCCGGTAGACGCCCCTCACGGGTGCCACGTGAGCCTCCTGCAAAGTTCGAAATAGACCGCCGAAATCTGACGTATCGCTCCTGATCGAGGCCGGGCGGCACAGGTGCCGCCCCTACCCACAAATGACATTCCCCTGTAGTGGCGGGGCCTGCCCCGCCTTTGAATGTGCATATTGCAAGAGGCTTACGTGGCACCCATGCGGCGATTCGCAGCCCGAAGGAAGATACTGGTGAGACCTGCGGGCCAGCTGCTACCGCGTGCCCCAGTGGGTCCGTTTCAACGTCAGCGTTGCGAACGGGAGAATCCAGATCAGAACCGAAATGTAGAAGAACGCGTAGGCAACGCCGTAGACGAACTGCCAGTCCTTCTCGGACCTGACGTAGAACATCATGTAGACGAGGGCCATCACGATGACCGAGGCGACGACCGTGAAGCCGTAGAAGGGTTGCTGAATCACTTTCACGTACATGGTGACCACCATCGACAGCATGAAGAACGGCAGCAGACAGGTGAGCACCGAGTCGAAGAACAGGAGCTTCCGCTGCTTGATGACCTGGCGGTCGAAGAGGTACTTCAAGAGAATGATGGACTCCCGCACGAAGGACCTGTTCCACCGCACCAGCATCTTGACCAGCCTCGGGACCGTTACCGGAGCCAGGGTGTTGGCCACGGCGTCCCGGCAGTACACGGTGTTGAAGCCCTCCCGCAAGACGCAGTTGGTCAGCGAACGGTCGTCGCCGTAGGTGCAGGTGGTGCCGAGGAACGTCTGCTCCCGCCAGCGCGGGATGATCTGCTCGAGGAGCTCGCGGCGGTAGGCCGAGATCACGCCGCTGAGGCAGTTCACGCCGCCGTAGGTCGAGGCCGTGCAGCGGTAGAAGTCGAACGACATGATGTAGCGCACCCCGAGCATCCGGGTGAGGAAGTTCGTGAACCGGTTCTCCACCTGCACCTTGCCGGTCGCGCCACCGATCCTCGGATGGACGAACGGCGCCACGATGTATTTCAGCGCATTGGCTTCGACGACGGTGTCGGAGTCGATGAAGACGACGACCTCTCCGGTCGCCCGCCGGACGCCTTCGGCCATGGCTTCCCGCTTGCCCCGGTTGCGCTCGAACCGTACGAACTCGACGGCGCCCGGATTGCTCTCCATGAATCGCCGCACCGACGCGGCGGTGTCGTCCGTCGAACCGTCGTCGATCACCACGATCTGCTTCTTCGACTCCGGGTACGTGGCGCGGACCACGGCATCGAGGGTCTTGAGGACGAAGGGGCCCTCGTTGTAGGCCGGAATCACCACCGTGACGGACGGGCGATAGCCCCGGTCGGGGAACGGCCGGTAGAGGATGTAAAGGATGATCCGCGTCGGCAGATAGATCAGGATGAGCACGCCGTAGGCCGTGATCAAGATGGTGTGGAGGAGCCCCCCCGACCCGTACATCACGGAGTGGACCCTGAACGCGATCCAGGCCAGCCCGAACAACGCCGCAACCGCCGCCACCGACGCGATCACGATGGCCGACCTCAACTTTTCGATCTTCCCGATCTGCTGGCGCTTATTCACTCGTGCCCTTTCTACCGCGTGCCGACGGGCGCTCTTGCAGCATCACCCATCGGCCGCGGGTGCGACGTCACGTCGAATCGACGGCTCGTCACGCCCGACGGCGAGACCATTGATTGAATGTCTTGTGCTTCCCCCGTTTGGCGGCCGAACACCTCGATCGGCGTCCCTGGCCCCCTCAAAAAAAACGACCGGTGTCACCGTGGCGGACATCCCTCGCCACGTCCCCATCCTTCGGGCGTGAGTGTACCCTTCTCGAAGCCTTAAGAAAATGAGAAATACACCTATGTGGTTCATATCAAGGTGATATTCGACATGAGGCGCTGAAACGAAAACGGTTCCACGAACCCATACGTGCGCCTCATCCAATATTCAACATGGGCGGGGATAAACCCCGCCCCTACGGTTTTCAAGAAGAAGGGTGGGACTAGTGAAGAGCCTTCTCAAAGCCGTAGGGGAGGGGTTTATCCCCTCCCTATTCAGTGTCATCGTGCCGCGACTCTGTTCACCCGCGGGTGTTTTTGCAAGAGGCTCACGTGGCACACATAAGCGGCACCCATGCAGTGATTCTTGTGGGGCGGCCGTCCCGGCTGCCAGCCGAAAAAGCGAGTGAATGACTTGTGGGGTAGCCGTCCCGGCTGCCAGGCTGAAAAATGCGATTGACAATCGCATTTTTCAGGCTTATTTTTAGATCATGGATCGCGATCTTCAGACCATTCTCCTCCACGACAATCCGTGGATCGAAAAACCAGGGAGCCTCCCCGGGTGGTTCCGCAGCCATCTGCCGGAGCCCTTCATCCCTCGCCGCATCCTCGCGGCCGCCGCAGACCAGTGGCGGCAAACGGACCGGGCCCACCTGGTCGTCGGGCCGCGGCAGGCCGGCAAGTCGACCGCGGTCTGGGCACACCTCGAGGCCGTCGCCAAGCCTGCGCTCTTCATTGATTGCGAGCAGTCGCTCGTCCAGCAGTGGTGCAGATCGGCGCCGCTCTTCCTCGCCGACCTCGAGACCATCACTCCGTCGACGCCGTTGACGCTCTTCTTCGAGGAAAGCCAGCACCTCGAGAACGCCGGGCTCTTTCTCAAGGGCCTCGTCGATCGCGGGACCGGCGCGCCGATTCTGGTCACCGGCAGTTCGTCGTTTCATCTCGGCGCCGCGGTTCGCGAATCGCTCGCCGGCAGGGCGACCCGAGAGCGGCTCTTGCCGCTGTCGTTTCACGAGGTGAGCCGGGACCTGAATCACACCGCGCCTCTCGCCCGCCCGCGTGAGCTCGAGCGACGGCTCGAACGGCACGTCGTCTACGGCGGCTACCCCGAAGTGTGGCTCGCCGAATCTCCCGGAAACCTGCTCGCCAATCTCGTCGAGGCCATCATCCTGCGCGATGCCAGCGATCTGTTCCGAATCGGCCGGCCGGACGCCTTCCGCCGGCTGCTCCGACTGGCCGCGGGCCAGGCCGGCAACCTCGTCAATCTCTCGGAGTGGGCCTCGATCCTCGGCATCAGCCGCGACACCGTCGCCGCCTACCTCGAGATCCTCGAGACGGGCCACATCGTCGCTCTCGTTCCTCCGTACGCCGGCGGCCGCCGGTCCGAGCTGACGAAGACGCCGAAGGTCTTCTTCATCGACAACGGCATCCGCAATCACCTCGTTCACAGCTTCGAACCGCCAGAGGATCGCGTCGACGCCGGATCAACGGTAGAGAATTGGGTCTTCGGCGAGCTTCGCAAGGCCCTCCCCTTCGGCCTCGACATCCACTTCTGGCGCAGCACGTCCAGGGCCGAGGTCGACTTCGTGATCGACACCGGCGCCATGATCATCGGCCTCGAGGTCAAGGCGGGCAGAAGCGGCAGGCAGTCGATCCCCCGCTCCGCCCGCAGCTTCATCGAAGCCTACCGGCCCCGGCATTTCTTCATCGTCGGCAACGACCGGTTCGACCCCCAGCGCATCGAAGAAACCGAGGTGGCGTGGATCACCCTCGACGAGGTGGCGCCGACCGTCGAAGAAATCGTGGGCTGAGAAAAGGGGCCCGGCACGGGTGAGCACCCATGATGGCTACCACGTCCACCATTGCACCAAGAGGAAACGCGGCGCCTGCGGCAAAGCCTCGGCCGGCTTTCGGTGCGCACGTCAGTGTCTGCCGGTCCCCGGCAAACACCTGTTTCACGGCTCGGACACCGAGAAATCCCCGGGCACCTGCCGATAGGACGCGACCCTCGTACACATCCCGCCGGTGCCCGATCTTCAGGATCCAGACCTCCTCTTCACGGAGCGAGAAGATCACTCGCCAGTCGCCGACCCGCAGCGACCACAGGTGCCGCGTCGTGTGCGCCAGCGGTTTTGCCGCCGACTCGGGGTGAAGCGTCAGCTTACGTTCGATCGCGGCACGGATTCTCTGCCGTACGGGGGGGTCGAGCCGCGGCACGTCTCGCGACAGCACCAGCGGGTGATACAGCAGCCGGTAGCCGGCCACCGCTCAGCCCCAGACGTCCTCGTGGTTCACCGCCTCATCGCGTGAAAACGTCTCGAGGCGCTCCTCCCCGGCGGCGGCCCAGTACTGCTCGTCCTCTTCGTTTCGCACGCGGATCAAGAGGTCCCGCACCACCAGCGACACCGAGATGCCCTCGCTCTTCGCCCTGGCGCGTAGCCACTTCAGCAGCCCACGGTCCACGACCGCACTGATCCTCGGGTTCTTGGCAGGCATGCCGACCTCCGAATGAAGTGTAGCACAAGTGCGGCACCTCAACGATCCGATTTCGGCACCGCCACGATCACCTTGGCCGAGCTCTCACCCGACGTCTGGATTCGGTAGCCCTGGCCCCGTGTCGCGCCACCGAGTGGCCTGTCAAGCACCGCAGACCGGTCGGGATCGAAGAGAAGTAACTCGAAAGGTGGCGCCCTGACTCATGGCCGCAAAGTCGCGTTTGTGGTGCAGGCGTCCCGCCTGCACGCGCAGCCGGGACGGCCGCGCCACAAAGCCGCCACGCCGGAGTCCCGGATGCGGACCCAACATACAGTCCCGCTGTCATCTCACCCCTACGGTTCTCACGAACGCCCCTGAAAGCCGTAGGGGCGGGGTTCACCCCCGCCCGGCGTCGGCCTGCACGCGCAGCCGGGACGGCCGCGCCACAAAGCCGCCACGCCGGAGCCCCGGATGCGGACCCAACATACAGTCCCGCTGTCATCCCGACCGAGCGAACGAAGTGAGCGAGCGGAGGGACCTCAATCTTGGCGATCGACAAAACCAAAAGGAGCGGCGGACTGCGTGCCAGGCACCCTTTGTTTTGTTCGGTTTTCGGGATTGACACCGATCATTCATTCATTTTATAGTAGTCATAATGACTACTACAGATAATAAATCGATATCGCTCAATGCGACCCAACTGGACCGGGCTCTTGAGTCGGTCTCGTTTCGGCTTCGAGAAAACCACTCGGAACCCGTGGAGATCGTCGTGTGCGGAGGATCGGCCCTGATCCTGACCGGCACCGTCACTCGGACCACGCGGGATGTCGACATCGTGGCGCTCGCATCTCGCAACGGTCTCCATTCGCCCACATCGTGAAAGACCTCCTCAGGAGCATCGGTTATGCCCAATCAGCTGATCGACTTTAGACGAGAGTTCCTCAATCGTATTCTCGACCTCGTCTGGCGTCAGTGGACGACTGCGGGAATCGCGGGGAGGGCTGAACTCTGGACGGGTTCAGTCATCGACCCCGAAGCACTCTTCCTGTTCTCCAGCACCATCAGCCGATACGATGCACGCCTCTTCGACGCGATCCAGGAGTGGCTCAGCGTCAACGGGAATTTCATCAATGTCCAACGTCTCAAACGCATCCTCAAAGAAGAGCGCTTCGCCGGCGCACCCGTTCTTGCGGCGATGACGGCTGCGACGACCGACTCTGTCAACCGGGCCAAGTGGTCAAAGATCGTCAAAGGACTCCGGTCCCCGAAAAGCGAATCAGACCCTCAGCCCCTTTTCTACCTCGAATCCGGCAAGCCCATGCCCGTCGTGCGGGATCACGACGCGCAGTTTGCCGAATACGGGTTCATCCGCGACCGATTCGAAGAGCGCGGTGTTGCCGATTCCTTCCGCCCCGAACGACCGGCCAATCTGCTGTTGAGGCTGCGCGCCCTGCTGGGCGTGAATGCCCGCAGTGAAGTCTTCGAGTATCTGTTGGTCAACAAGGTCGGGTCGCCGCGCGCCATCGCGGCCGACTGCTACTATTCCCCGGCTGCCATCATCAAGACCATGGCCGAGATGAAGTCGTCCGGGTTCGTCGCCTCCCGAACACAGGGGCGGCGCAAGCTCTACAGCCTGTCCCCGGACACCTGGCGCGATCTATTCATCGATCCTGCCTCCAATCTGACATGGGTCGTCTGGCCGCGCCTGTTCAGCGCCCTCGAACAGATCTGGCTATTCCTCGATGCCAGCGAACTGGCGGCGAGATCACCGCTGGAGCAAGCCTCCTCCCTTCGCCGCCTTCTCACCGGAGGCGTCATCTCCCAACTCGAGCGGAGCCTCCCCGAATTCACCTTCGGCGATCCGGCGCAACACCCTGCAGAACTGCTCATCCCGTTTTTCACAACACGTCTCGGTACCGTTCTGCAGTTGCTTGGATAGCGCTTCAGACCGTGCCGGGTACCCTTCCGTCTCGACGCCATCCATCCACAATTTCATCCATTACCATCCAAAAAA